>NZ_LYMK01000001.1 GCF_002157355.1 Variovorax sp. JS1663
GAGGGACACGCGCAGTGGGGTCGCCTTTCTTTGGTTACTTTCTTTGGCGAAGCAAAGAAAGTGACTCGCCCGCCGGGGCGAATTCCCGGCTCCTGCACTGAACAAACAGCAAGGCCAAAACAAAGCCCAGACGCTGTCCCCCAAGGAGAGAGGCAATAGACATGCAGATCATCGCCAACCCTTTCCCCTTCGAATTCCAGCTCGATCGAACGGCGCTGGTCATCATCGACATGCAGCGCGACTTCATCGAACCCGGCGGCTTCGGCGAAACGCTGGGCAACGATGTGTCGCTGCTGCAGGCCATCGTTCCTGCCACGCAGGCGGTGCTCCAGGCCTGGCGAAGACGGGGCGGGCTGGTGATCCACACGCGCGAGGCCCATCGCCCCGACCTGGCCGACTGCCCGCCGGCCAAGCGCAACCGCGGCACGCCGGCGCTGCGCATCGGTGACGAGGGCCCCATGGGCCGCATCCTCATCGCCGGCGAGCCCGGCAACCAGATCATCGAGGCGCTGGCGCCCATCGAGGGCGAGATCGTGATCGACAAGCCCGGCAAGGGCGCCTTCTACGCCACCGGCCTGCAGAGCGAGCTGCGGGGGCGCGGCATCCGCAGCCTGGTCTTCATGGGCGTCACCACCGAGGTCTGCGTACAGACCAGCATGCGCGAGGCCAACGACCGCGGCTATGACTGCCTGCTGCTGGAGGACTGCACCGAGAGCTACTTTCCCGCCTTCAAGGCCGCGGCCCTGGAGATGATCCGCGCCCAGGGCGCGATCGTCGGATGGACTGCGCCGAGCGCCAGCTTGCTCGCCGCGCTGGAGGGCTAACATCTTTCCCGTGCCCAACCCCGTCAAGACCCGCCCCGCCGCCGAGGATGCCGCCTTTCGCACCCGCGCGGACGAAGTCTATGCCCAGCTCAAGCGCGACGTGGCCGAGTTCAGCCTGGTGCCGGGCGACCGCTTCACCGAAGGCGAGATCAGCGAGCGCCTGGGCGTCTCGCGCACGCCGGTGCGCCAGGCGCTGTTCCGGCTGCAGCAGGAAGGCTATGTCGAGGTGCTGTTCCGCAGCGGCTGGCGCGTACTGCCCTTCGACTTCGACCAGTTCGAGCAGCTCTACGACCTGCGCATGGTGCTGGAGACCACCGCGGTGCACCGCCTGTGCGAGAGCGACGGCCGCATCGACCGCCGCCTGCTCGACAGCCTGGCCGACACCTGGCTGGTGCCCGCGGCACAGCGCAGCGCCGACGGCGTGCAGGTCGCGCAATGGGACGAGGCCTTCCACTGCGCCCTGGTCGCCGCCGCCGGCAATGCCGAGATGGCGCGCGTACACCGCGACGTGACCGACCGCATCCGCATCATTCGCCGGCTCGACTTCACCCAGCAGCCGCGCATCGACGCCACCTACGACGAGCATGCCAAGATCCTGAAGGCGGTGCGCGCCAACCGCGGCGAGCAGGCGGCGATGCTGCTGCGCGCCCACATCGAGACCAGCCAGGCGGAGGTGCGCAAGATCACGCTGCACCAGGTCCACATGGCCAGAACCGCCAGCCGGCGATAGGGAACCTCACTCTGCGGTGATGTTGCCCCGTTGGACCACGCCGGCCCAGCGCTGCGCGTCTTTCGCGATCAGGTCCTTGAATTCGCCCGGTGCCGAACTCGCCGGCACCATGCCCTGCGCCTCGAAGGCGGTCGCCACCTCCGGCTGCCGGAGGATCGCGCCGATCTCCTTGTTGAGCCGCGCCACCACCGGCGCGGGCGTGCCCTTGGGCGCCAGCACGCCGTACCACATGTCGACGTTGCCGGCCTGGATGCCGGCCTCGGCCAGCGTGGGCACGTCCGGCAGCTGCGGCAGGCGCTTGTCGCTGCCGGTGGCGATGGCGCGCAGCTTGCCGGCCTGGATGTGCTGCAGCGCCACGTGCACCGGCAGGAACATGTAGTCGATGCGCCCGCCCAGCAGGTCGGTCACCGCGCCGGCCGTGCCCTTGTAGGGCACGTGCAGCATCTCGGTGCCGGTGCTCTGCATCAGCAGTGCCATCGACAGGTGGTGCGGCGTGCCCACGCCCGGCGTGGCGTAGGTGAACTTGCCCGGGCTGGCCTTGGCCGCCGCGACCACCTGCGCGACCGAGGTGGTCTTCTGCACGTTCGGGTTGGTCACCAGCAGCAGCGTGCCCCAGGAGGCGAGCGAGACCGGCGTGAAGTCGTTGACCGGGTCGTAGGCCAGCGACTTGTAGAGGCTCTTGTTCATCACCAGCGTGTTCACCTGCACCAGCAGCGTGTAGCCGTCGGGCCTGGCGCGCGCCACCTTCTCGCTGCCGATGTTGCCGCTGGCGCCGGCCACGTTGTCCACCACCACCGGCTGGCCCAGCACGGCCGGCAGCCGCGCCGAGAGCTGGCGCGCGATCAGGTCGATGCCGGTGCCGGGCGTATAGGGCACGACCAGGGTGATGGCCTGGTCGGGCCAGGCCTGGGCGGCCGTCGCGCCGGCGGCCAGCAGCAGGGTGGCGAGGATCTTCTTCAAGGAACGCATGAGGTGGTCTCCTTCTTGTGGGTCTTTTGTCGGTTCAGAGGTACGAAGGCCGTGCCTTCAGGCCGGCCGGGTCGTAGCCGGCCACGCGCTTGTAGTGGTCGGAGATGGCCTGCAGCTCCGCGGTGCTGACGATGTCCTCCAGACTGTCGAAGCGCTGGCCGCCGGAGCGCTGGAAGACCTCGCGCAGGATGGTGTCGGGCGGGTTGCTGCGGTTGGTCAGCACCACGTCGGTGGTCGCCTTCACGCGGACGCGGTCGTAGTCCTCCAGCGCGTCGGTGCCCACGCCGAGCCGGCGCAGGGCGCCCGCGAGATGGCGGGCATCGATGATGGCCTGGCCCGCGCCGTTGGAGCCGCGCGGCACCATCGGGTGCGCGGCGTCTCCCAGCAGCGTGAGGCGGCCATGGGTCCACTTGGGCAGCGGGTCCTGGTCCACCATCGGGTACTCGAGGATGGCGTCGGAAGAGCGGATCAGCGCCGGCACGTCGAGCCAGTCGAAATGCCAGTCCTCGAAGGCGGGCAGGAAGTCCTCCAGCCGACCGGGGCGGCTCCAGTCCTGCAGTGCCGGCTGCGGCGCGTGTATCTCGGCCACCCAGTTGATCAGCTGGTTCCCTTCGGCATCGACGTTGTCGCGGATGGGGTAGATCACCATCTTGCCCTGGTCCAGCCAGCCCGCGCGCACCATGCTCGCGCCGGAGAGGAAGGGCTTGTGCTTCGCGGTGCCGCGCCACATGTTGACGCCCGAGTAGCGCGGCGCACCCTCGTTCGGATAGAGCTGCTTGCGCAGCACCGAGTGGATGCCGTCGCAGCCCACGGCCAGCGCAGCGCGCACCGGGGGCAGGGCCGTGCCGTCGGGTGCGGTGAAGCGGGCGGTGACGCCGTGCTCGTCCTGATCGACGCCGGCACAGCGGTGGCCGCAGACCACGGCATCGGCACCGAGCCGCTCGCGCACCGCGCTCAGCAGCACCGTGTGCAGGTCGCCGCGGTGGATCGAGTACTGGGGCCAGTCGTAGCCGGCCGCGGTGCCCGCCGCCTCGCGGAACACCAGTTGGCCGTGCGCGTTGAAGAACACTGCCTCCCGGGTGCGCACGCCGACGGCATCGAGCGCCGGCAGCAGGCCCAGCTCGGCCAGCTCGCGTGCCGCATGCGGCAGCAGGTTGATGCCCACGCCCAGGGGCTTGAGTTCGGGCACGGCCTCGTACACGCGGCAGGCAATGCCGGCCTGGTGCAGGCTCAGGGCCAGGGTCAGGCCGCCGATGCCGGCGCCCAGGACGATCACTTCGGTGGATGGCTCGCTCATGTCTCGTTGTCTCTCGATTCAGGGGATGGCTCGATTACAGCGGCCTGGCAGTCATATGGGAAATTTAGATGTCATATGGATTTATCATGAATTAAGATGAATTTGTCCATGCGCCAGATGCGCGCCTTCCTGCACGTGGCGCGCATCGGCAACTTCACCCGCGCCGCCGAGCAGGCCCACATGACGCAGGCCGGGCTCAGCACGCTGGTGCGCGAGATGGAGCGCCAACTGGGCACGCGCCTGTTCGACCGCACCACGCGCATGGTGGTGCTCACCGCGGCGGGGCGGCGCCTGTTGCCGGTGGCGCAGCGCGTGCTGGGCGAGCTGGACGAAGTGACGGCGCGCCTGGGCGCCGAGGGCGACGAGGCGCGCCAGACGCTGCGCATCGCGGCCACGCCGCTGGTGTCCTCGCACCTGCTGCCGCAGGTCTTTGCCGGCTTCCGGGACAGCCATCCGCGGATCCGGCTCAAGCTCTTCGACGCCGACCTGCGCGGCGTCGAGGCGATGGTGGCCCAGGACGAGGCCGACATGGGCCTGGGCTTCTTCTTCAAGGCCGCGCCGGGGCTGGAGCGCACGCCGGTGGGCCGCTTCCAGCTGATGCGGGTGGCGCCGAGCGGGGGCGATGATGCGGCGCCGCGGGCGAGCGTGCCCTGGTCCTCGCTGCGCGGGGCGCAACTGCTGGGCCTGCCGCCCGACAACCCGATCCAGAAGCTGATCGACCGGCACCTGGCTGCCATCGGCCCGGCCGATCCCGAGCGGCCAGCCTTCAATTTCTTCGGCACGCTGATCTCGATGGTGGAGGCCGGCTTCGGCAGCGCCGTCATGCCTACCTTCGCGCTTGCCGCCTGCCGGCGCCATCGCGTGGACACGGCGCTGCTGGTCAAGCCCAAGGTCGAGCTGGATTTCTTCCGCGTCACCCGCCGCGGCGTGCAGGAGACCGAGGCCATGCAGGCCTTCTGCGGCACGCTGACCCAGGCGCTGCCGGCACTGTCACGCTAGGGTTTCACCTGGGCTTGTTACTAGTTTTTACAAATCAAAATCCACGCCTTCGAGAGTGCGCCGCATGGCGGGGCGTTCTCATGCCCCTGTCCGGAGAAAAGAGATGAAGGCACGCACCTTGGCCCGCTGGATCCTGGGGGCCACCGTCGGAAGCGCCCTGTGCGCCGGCGCGTTCGCAGCCGAGATCGTGGTCGGCCAGGTGGCGCCGCACACCGGGCTGGAAGCCAAGCAGGGCCTGGGCTATGCCGCCGGGCTGCGGCTGGCCTTCGACAGCATCAACAAGCAGGGCGGCGTGAATGGCAACACCTTCACGCTGGCGCGCCTCGATGACCGCAACGACCCCGCGACCACCGTCGAGCAGACGCGCAAGCTGGTGGCGGAGCAACGCCCGGTCGTGCTGGCCGGCTACTTCGGCAGCCGCAACCTCGCCGAGCTGCTGAACTCCGGCCTCCTGGAGCGGCAGCGCCTGGCGCTGGTGGGCTACCGAACGACCGAGATCCCGCCTGCGAATCCCCTGCTGTTCAGCGTGCGGGCCGATGTCCGCGACGAACTCGTCAAGCTCACCGGCCACCTCGCGACCGTGGGCATCACCCGGCTCGGCCTGCTCCACGAGGCCGGGGCCGACGCCGTGGTCGCTGCGGCCGACGAGGCGGCCGGCCGGGCGAAGGCCTCCTTCGTCGTTCGCGCTTCCTATGCCGAGAACGGCCGGAACACCGGCGCGCTGGTGTCGGCCTTCCTCAAGACACCGCCGCAGGCCATCATCATGGTGGCGAACGGCGCCACCACGGCGGCCTTCATCGAGCGCTACCGCTCGGAGGGCGGCGCGGCGCAACTGTTCGCCTATTCCGGGGCGGACATCGAGCAGCTGTCGCAGCGGCTGGGCGAGGAGCAGATGAAGGGCGTCGTCATCTCGCAGGTCACGCCCAACCCCTACAAGAACACCAGCCGCCTGACGCGGGAGTTCGCCGAGGCCGCCAAGGCCCACAAGCCCGACACGCCGGTCAGCTACGTGATGATGGAGGGCTACATCGCGGGCCGGGTGATCATCGAGGCGGCGCGCCGGCAGGGCCGCGCGCCCACGCGCGAAGGCATGGTGGCGGCGCTGAATGCCATGAGCGACTACGACCTCGGCGGCTACGCCGTCGGCTTCAAGCCCGGCGCGCGGGCCGGCTCGAAATACGTCGAGCTCTCGATCATCAGCAGCGAGGGCAAGATCCAGCAGTAGGGCTCAGAGCGTGAGCTCGTAGTCCACCGTGATCGGCGCATGGTCACTGAATTTGATGGTCTTGAAGATCTGCTCGCTGCGCGCGAGCTTCGCGATCGCCGGCGTGGCCAGGTGGTAGTCCAGGCGCCAGCCCACGTTCTTCGCGTAGGCCTGGCCGCGGTTGCTCCACCAGGTGTAGGCCTCGTCGGTGGTGTCGGGCTTGAGCATGCGGTAGACGTCGACCAGGCCGGCGCCCTCCGCGCCCTCGTCGAGCAGCCGGGTCATCCAGGCGCGCTCCTCGGGCAGAAAGCCGCTGTTCTTCTGGTTGCCGCGCCAGTTCTTGAGGTCGATCTCCTTGTGCGCGATGTTGATGTCGCCGCACAGCACGAATTCGCGCTCGCGCTTGAGTGCCAACAGGTGCGGAAAGAAGCCCTTCAGGAAGCGGAACTTCGCCGCCTGCCGCTCCTCGCCCGAGGAGCCGCTGGGGAAGTAGCAGCTGATGACGGAGAACTTGCGCTTCTTCGTGTCGAAGCGCAGCTCCAGGTAGCGGCCCTCGGCGTCGAACTCCTTGTCGCCCCAGCCGATGACCACCTCGGTCGGCGCGTGCCGGGAGTAGATGGCCGTGCCCGCGTAGCCTTTCTTCTCCGCAAAATGGAAGTGGCCCTTGAGGCCGGCCATGGCCTCGAAGCGCCCCTCGATGTCGCTGGCCTGGACGCGGATTTCCTGCATGCAAATACAATCCGGCGCCAGCTCGGCCACCCAGTCGGCGACGCCCTTGGTCGCCGCCGAGCGCAGGCCGTTGAGGTTGAGGCTGGTGAGTTTGAACACGAGGACGTTCCCGATGGCTGAAGAGGTGGCAATGACAGGAGAAGAGGGTGCACTGGCGCAGGCCTTCGTGCAATTCGCGCTCGAGTCCGGCGTGCTGCGCTTCGGGCAGTTCAAGACCAAGGCCGGGCGCATGAGCCCCTACTTCTTCAACGCGGGCCTGTTCGACGACGGCGCCAAGCTCGCGCGGCTCGCGGGATTTTATGCAGACCGGCTGATCGCCAGCGGGCTGGAGTTCGACATGATCTTCGGGCCCGCCTACAAGGGCATCCCGCTGGGCGCCACGGTCGCCGCCGAGCTGGCCCGGCGCGGGCGCAACGTGCCCTTTGCCTACAACCGCAAGGAAGCCAAGGACCACGGCGAGGGCGGCACCCTGGTCGGTGCACCGCTGCAGGGGCGGGTGCTGATCGTCGACGACGTGATGTCGGCAGGCACCGCGGTGCGCGAGTCGATCGCCGCCATCCGTGGCGCCGGCGCCACGCCGCACGCGGTGGCCATCGCGCTGGACCGCCAGGAGAAGGCGACCGAGAACGGCGTCGACGTGGACCACAGCGCCGTGCAGTATGTCCGCAACCAGCTCGGCATGCAGGTGGTGGCGATCGCGACCCTTGACGACTTGTTACAGTATCTCTCGGGCCGCGCCGATGACGCGTTGAGTGCCCACCGGCAGGGCGTGCTGGATTACCGGGCACGCTACGGCGCCGGGTGAACCTGTCACACGAAGGATCGGCATTGGCCCACACGTTGCTGCAGCAGAAACGCATCGGAAGCCTGACTCTCCTGCTGCTGGCTGCAGCGGGCGCACCGCATGCCGAAGCCCAGTCCACCGCCGGTCCGGGCATCTATACCTGTGTCGATTCCCGCGGCCGCACGATCACGGCAGACCGGCCGATTGCCGACTGTGCCGACCGCGAGCAGCGAGAGCTCGGCCCGAGCGGCACCACGCGGCGCAAGCTCGAGCCCACCTACACGGCGCGCGAGCAGGCCGAGCGCGAGGAGCGCGAGCGCCAGGCGCAGTTGCAGGCGCAGCGCCTGCAGGAGGAGCGCCGGCGTGAGCGGGCGCTGCTGATCCGCTACCCCAATGCCGCCGCGCATGACCGCGAGCGCGCCGAGGCGCTGGTCCAGATCGATGCCGTGATCCAGGCTGCCAGGAAGCGCGTGAGCGAGCTCGCCGAGGAGCGCCGCAGGATCGACGACGAACTTGAGTTCTATGCCAAGGATGTCGGCAAGGCGCCCGATTCCTTGCGCCGCAAGGTCGAGGACAACGGCAAGAGCGCGATGGTGCAGAACCGCTTCATCGCCGACCAGGAAGAAGAGAAGAAGCGCGTGAACGCGCGCTTCGACGAGGAGCGGGCGCGCCTGCGGCCGCTATGGTCCGGCACCGTGCCGGCCACGACCTCGCGTTAGACGACCTCGCGCCAGGCTTCTTCAGCCCAGCTTCGCCTTCAGCAGCGCATTCACCTGCGCCGGGTTGGCCTTGCCCTGGCTGGCCTTCATGACCTGGCCGACCAGCGCGTTGAAGGCCTTGTCCTTGCCGGCGCGGTATTCGTCGATGTTCTTCTGGTTGGCGGCCAGCACCGTGTCGACGATCTTCTCCAGCGCGCCGGTGTCGCTCATCTGCTTCAGGCCCTTGGCTTCGATGAGCTGGTCGACGTCCTGGCCTTCGCCGGTCCACAGTGCCTCGAAGACCTGGCGAGCGGCGTTGTTGGAGACGGTGCCGTCGCCGATGCGCTGGATCAGGGCCGCGAGCTGGGCGGCCGAGACCGGCGCCTGCGTGATGTCGATGTCCTGCAGGTTGAGCCGGCGCGCGATCTCGCCGGTGATCCAGTTGCTCGCCAGCTTGGGCGCGGCGCCGGCGGCCACGGCATCGTCGAAGTAGCGGGCCAGGGCCGGGCTCTGCGTGAGCTGCGCTGCGTCGTAGGCCGACAGGCCGTGCTCGCGCCCGTAACGCTCGGCCATCGCGCGCGGCAGCTCGGGCATGTCGTTGCGCACCCGCTCGATCCACTCCGGCGCGATCGCCAGCGGCGGCAGGTCAGGATCGGGGAAGTAGCGGTAGTCGGCCGCATCCTCCTTGGTGCGCATGGCGCGGGTCTCGCCGGTCTCGGGGTCGAACAGCACGGTGGCCTGCTGGATCGCACGGCCGTCCTCCAGCTCGCCGATCTGCCAGCGGATCTCGTAGTCGATCGCCTGCTGCATGAACTTGAAGCTGTTGAGGTTCTTGATCTCGCGCCGCGTGCCCAGCGGCTGGCCGGGCCTGCGCACCGAGACGTTGGCGTCGCATCGGAAGCTGCCTTCCTGCATGTTGCCGTCGCAGATGCCGATCCAGGTCACGATCTTGTGCAGCTCGCGGGCGTAGGCCACGGCCTCGGCGGTGGAGCGCATGTCGGGCTCGGTCACGATCTCCAGCAGGGGCGTGCCGGCGCGGTTCAGGTCGATGCCCGACTGGCCGACGAAGTCCTCGTGCAGCGACTTGCCGGCATCTTCCTCGAGGTGGGCACGCACCAGGCGCACGGTTTTCTGCTCGTCGCCGAGGAAGAAGCTGACCGAGCCGCCCTGCACCACCGGGATCTCGTACTGGCTGATCTGGTAGCCCTTGGGCAGGTCGGGGTAGAAGTAGTTCTTGCGCGCGAACACGCTGCGCGGCGCGATGTGCGAGCCCAGCGCCAGGCCGAGCTTGATGGCGCGCTCGACCGCGCCCTTGTTCATCACCGGCAGGGTGCCCGGCAGCGCCAGGTCCACGGCGCAGGCCTGGGTGTTGGGCTCGGCGCCGAAGGCGGTGGAGGCGCGGCTGAAGATCTTGCTCGCGGTGGAGAGCTGGGCATGGGTCTCGAAGCCGATGATGACTTCGTAGCCCTGCACCAGCGGGCCGGTGGGGCGGCCTTCCTGCATCTGTTCGAAACTGCTGCTCATCTCAGTATCCCTGGGGGGCACGCTGGTGCCAATCGGTGGCCTGCTGGAAGCGGTGCGCCGCATTCAGCAGCTTCGCCTCGCTGAAGTAGTTGCCGATCAGCTGCAGGCCCACGGGCATGCCGGCGTCGAAGCCCGCCGGCACGCTCATGCCGGGCAGGCCGGCCAGGGAGCCGGGCAGCGTGAAGATGTCGGCGAGGTAGTCCGCCACCGGGTCGCCGCCGTGCTCGCCCAGCTTCCATGCCACCGTCGGGGCCGCGGGGCCGGCGATCAGGTCGCAGTGCGCGAAGGCCTGCCGGAAGTCGTCGGCGATCATGCGCCGCACCTTCTGCGCCTGCAGGTAGTAGGCGTCGTAGTAGCCGTGCGAGAGCACGTAGGTGCCGATCATGATGCGGCGCTTGACCTCGTCGCCGAAGCCTTCCTCCCGGGTCTTGGCGTACATGTCAGCCAGATCGCGGTAGTTCTTCGCACGATGGCCGAACTTGACGCCGTCGAAGCGGCTCAGGTTCGAACTCGACTCGGCCGCGGCGATGATGTAGTAGACGGGGATCGAGAGCTCGGTGCGCGGCAGCGTCACCTCGACGCGCTGGGCGCCCAGCTTCTCGTATTCGGCCAGCGCGGCGTCGATGGCGGCGCGCACGCCGGGGGCCACGCCATCGCCGAGGAATTCGCGCGGCACGCCGATGCGCAAGCCTTCGAGCGAATCGCCCAGGGTGCGCGAGAAATCCTCGGCCGGGCGGTCCAGCGAGGTCGAATCGCGTTCGGGGTCGGGGCCGCACAGGGCCGACAGCATCAGTGCGCAGTCCTCGGCCGAGCGGGCGAAGGGGCCGGCCTGGTCCAGGCTGGAGGCGAAAGCCACCATGCCGTAGCGCGAGGCGCGGCCGTACGTGGGCTTGATGCCGGTGACGCCGCAGAAGGAGGCCGGCTGGCGGATCGAGCCGCCGGTGTCGGTGCCGGTGGCGGCCGGCACCAGGCGCGCGGCCACGGCGACGGCGCTGCCGCCGGAGGAGCCGCCGGGAATGCGGTCGCGGTCCCAGGGGTTGCGCACCGGCACCGCATGGTCGAAGCCGATAGCGGGCACGGCCACGTTCTCGTTGGAGGAACCCATCGCGAACTCGTCGCAGCTGAGCTTGCCCAGCGTCACGGTGCCGGCCTCGGCCAGCTTGCGCACCACGGTCGCGTCGAAGGGCGAGCGGTAGCCGGCCAGGATGCGGGAGCCGGCGGTGGTCGGCAGGTCTGCGGTGACGAAGATGTCCTTGTGCGCGATCGGCACGCCGGCCAGGGCCCGGCCGGTGCCGGCGGCGATCTGCGCATCGGCAGCCCGGGCCTGGGACAGGGCGAAGTCCTCGTCCAGGGCCACGAAGGCGCCGAGGTCCTGGTGTTGCTTGATGCGCCCCAGCTGGTGCTGCGCGGCCTCCACGGCCGAGACCTTGCGTTCGCGCAGGGCGCCCGCCAGCTCGGCGACGCCCATCTGATGCAGATCCCGCGTGCTCATTCGATCACCTTCGGCACCAGGAACAGCCCGCCCTCGACCGCCGGGGCGCTGCGCTGGTTGAGCTCACGCCGGTTCGGCTCGCTGGCCACGTCCTCGGCCAGTCGGAGCGTGACGTCCTCGAAGGCAGCGACCGGATGCGCGAGCGGCTCGACGCCGGTGGTGTCGACCGCGCGCATGCGCTCGACCAGTTCGAAGAAGCCGTTGATCTGGCCGAGCATACGCTCGCTCTCGTCGGGCGCGAGCTCGAGCCTGGCGAGCGATGCGATGCGCGCGATATCTGTGGAGGTGAGGGACATCGGAAGCTGCGAGAAAAAACAAGGCCCTGCGCGCTTACCAAAGGCGTACTTTGCCCCTCGAAGGGGTGCGCCGGAGGCGGGATGCGCAGGGGATTCGGGTATTATCCCGCCTTTGCCGCAACCCCCGCGAACGCGCCGGCATTTGCTGCAAAAACGTCCACCCATCCCGTCTAAAAACGACCCAGCAAGAGGGCGACGACATGCCGACGCGCATGCCGTGCTCCAGAGGATTCCAGAATGTTCGGAGCTTTCCGTCGGTACTTCTCGACCGACCTCGCGATCGACCTCGGCACCGCCAACACCCTGATCTTTGCCCGCAACAAGGGCATCGTGCTCGACGAGCCCTCGGTCGTCGCCATCCGCCACGAAGGCGGCCCGCACGGCAAGAAGGTGATCCAGGCGGTGGGCCGCGAAGCCAAGGCCATGCTCGGCAAGGTGCCCGGCAACATCGAGGCGATCCGGCCCATGAAGGATGGCGTGATCGCCGACTTCGTGATCACCGAACAGATGATCAAGCAGTTCATCAAGATGGTGCACCCGCGCTCGCTGCTCACGCCCAGCCCGCGCATCATCATCTGCGTGCCCTGCGGCTCGACCCAGGTCGAGCGCCGCGCCATCAAGGATGCGGCCGAGGCGGCCGGCGCGACCTCGGTCTACCTGATCGAGGAACCCATGGCCGCCGCCATCGGCGCCGGCCTGCCGGTGTCGGAAGCCAGCGGCTCGATGGTGGTGGACATCGGAGGCGGCACCACCGAAGTGGGCGTGATCTCGCTGGGCGGCATGGTCTACAAGGGCAGCGTGCGGGTGGGCGGCGACCGCTTCGACGAGGCCATCATCAACTACATCCGCCGCAACTACGGCATGCTGATCGGCGAGCCCACGGCCGAAGTCATCAAGAAGAGCATCGGCTCTGCCTTCCCGGGCTCCGAGGTCAAGGAGATGGAGGTCAAGGGCCGCAACCTCAGCGAGGGCGTGCCGCGCAGCTTCACCATCAGCAGCAACGAGGTGCTGGAAGCGCTGACCGATCCGCTCAACAACATCGTCTCGGCCGTCAAGAATGCGCTGGAGCAGACCCCGCCCGAACTGGGCGCCGACATCGCCGAGCGCGGCATGATGCTGACCGGCGGCGGCGCCCTGCTGCGGGACCTGGACCGCCTGCTGGCCGAGGAAACCGGCCTGCCCGTGCTGGTGGCCGAAGACCCGCTGACCTGCGTGGTGCGCGGCTGCGGCATCGCGCTGGAGCGGATGGACCGCCTGGGCAGCATCTTCACCAGCGAATAGTGCACCCTTTGCATATCCGGCCGGCCCGTGTCAGCATCGGCCGGCTTTTTCATATCTAGCTAGAACGCGCCGCTCACACCATGCCCCTGGGCACGCTGGACCGTACCGCGCCGCCCCTGTTCAACCAGGGACCTTCGGCGCTCAGCAAGCTGATCTTCTTCAGCGCGCTGGCGCTGTTCCTGATGGTGGCGGACGCCCGCTTCAACATCGTGCAGCCGCTGCGCGCCGGCATCGGGGCGGTGCTCTATCCGATCCAGTGGCTGGCGCTCAAGCCGGTGCAGCTGGCCATGGGCGGGGGACGCTACCTGGAGGACCTGCAGACCGCGCAGACCAAGGAGGCGGAGGCGCGCAAGGCACTGGCCCTCCAATCCGAGCGTGCCAGCCAGGCCGACACCCTGGCGCAGGAGAACGCGCGCCTGCGCTCCCTCCTGGAGCTGCGCCAGACCACGCAGACGCCCGGCCGCGCGGCCGAGGTGCTGTACGACGCGGCCGATCCCTACACCCGCAAGCTGGTGATCGACCAGGGGCTCACCAACGGCATCGCGCCCGGCTCGCCGGTGATCGACGAGCACGGGGTGGTGGGCCAGGTCACGCAGGTCCAGCCCTTCACCAGCGAGATCACGCTGGTGATCGACCGTGACCTGTCGATCCCGGTGCAGAACGTGCGCACGGGTGCCCGCAGCGTGGCTTTCGGCGACGCCAGCGCGCACGGCGGCGGGCTGGAACTGCGCTTCACCGCCGCCAACGCGGACGTGCAGGAGGGCGACCTGCTCACCACCAGCGGGGTCGATGGCGTTTATCCGCCGGGCCTGCCGGTGGCGAAGATCGACCGCATCGACCGGCGCGCCGATTCGGCCTTCGCCCGTATCCACTGCGCGCCGATGGCCCATGTGACGGCCGCGCGCTACGTGCTGGTGCTCGCGCCGGTCGGGGGGCAGGCGCCCAAGCCCGCGCCGGCGTCTGCTGCGGACGCGACGCCGTCGAAGAAGAAAGGCGACAAGGCCAAGGGCGACAAGCCCGCGAAGGCTGACGCCAAGGCCGACAAGCCGGCAAAGGCTGAAACCAAGAAGGAAGGCCGCACCCCATGATCATGCGCCCCGGCCACCAGCAGCTGCTGCTGCCCGTCAACCCCTTCTTCCTGTGGGCCAGCCTGATTGTCGCGCTGCTGCTCAACATGGTGCCGCTGGGCCGGGCCGCCTGGCTGCCCGACCTGCTGGCGCTGGCGATCGTGTTCTGGAGCGTGCATCAGCCGGCGCGCATCGGCATCGGCGCGGCCTTCGTGTTCGGCCTGCTGATGGACGTGCACCAGACGGCGCTGCTGGGCCAGCATGCGCTGTCCTACACCACGCTGGGCTTCTTCGCGATCATGATCCACCGGCGGCTGCTCTGGTATCCGCTCATCTCGCAGGCGCTGCAGGTGCTTCCGCTGTTCGCGATCTCGCACCTGATCGAGGTGGCGATCCGCCTGATGGGCGGCGGCATCTTCCCCGGCTGGGACTTCCTCATCTCGCCCGCCATCGAGGCCGCCCTCTGGCCGCTGGCGAGCCTGCTTCTGCTGGCGCCGCAGCGGCGCGCACCCGAACCCGATGCCAACCGCCCGCTGTAACAGCCTTCGCTGTGGCTTTTTCGGCTTGTCCGGCCCGCGCGGGCGGCGTAGGCTTGCGCGCGCCTCATGACCGAACTGCGCAACATCGCCGCCGACCTCGCCCGCTTCAGGCGCCGCGTGATCGTGATCGGCCTGGTGGTCCTGGTCGCCTTCAGCCTGTTGTGCGCGCGGCTCTTCTTTCTCCAGGTGGTGCGCCACGAAGACCTGGCGGAGCAGGCCGAGAGCAACCGCACGGCGGTGGTGCCGGTGGTGCCCAACCGCGGCTTGATCCTCGACCGCAACGGCATCGTGCTGGCCTCCAACTACTCGGCCTACACGCTGGAGATCACCCCCTCCAAGGTCGGCAGCCTGGAAGACACCATCGACAGCCTGGGCGAGGTGCTGGAAATCTCGCAGCGCGACCGCCGCCGCTTCAAGCGCCTGCGCGAGGACTCGCGCAGCTTCGACTCCATCCCGATCCGCACCCGCCTGAGCGACGAGGAGGTCGCCCGCTTCGCGGCCCAGCGGTACCGCTTCCCCGGTGTCGAGATCAAGGCGCGCCTGTTCCGCAACTACCCCAACGGCGAACTCGCCGCGCACGTGCTGGGCTACATCGGCCGCATCAACCAGCGCGAGAAGGCCGCGATGGAGGACTGGAGCGAGGAAGACCAGGCCAACTACAAGGGCACCGACTACATCGGCAAGCTGGGCGTCGAGCAGAGTTATGAGAAGACCCTGCACGGCCACACCGGCGTCGAGCAGATGGAGACCTCCGCCGGCGGCCGTGCCGTGCGCCGCCTCGGCAGCCACCCGGCCACGCCGGGCAACACGGTCATGCTCTCACTGGACATCAAGCTGCAGAAGCTGGTGGAGGACATGTTCGGCGAGCGCCGCGGCGCACTGGTGGCCGTCGATCCCACCACCGGCGAGATCCTGGCCTTCGTCTCCAAGCCCACCTTCGACCCGAACCTGTTCGTCGAGGGCATCGACAGCGAGAGCTGGCAGGCGCTCAACGAGTCCATCGACAAGCCGCTGCTGAACCGCGCGCTGCGGGGGACCTACCCGCCGGGCTCCACCTACAAGCCCTTCATGGCCCTGGCCGCGCTGCAGCTGGGCAAGCGCGCGCCCAGCGTGGTGGTCAACGATCCCGGCTTCTATACCTTCGGCGGCCATACCTTCCGCAGCCACGAGGGCGGCCTGGGTGGCGTGGACATGCACCGCGCGATCCAGATGTCGAGCAACACGTACTTCTATTCGCTCGCCGTCGAAATGGGTGTGGACACCATCCACGACTTCATGAAGCCCCTGGGCTTCGGCCAGATCACCGGCATCGACCTCCAGGGCGAGGTGCGCGGCCTGTTGCCCAGCACCACCTGGAAGCGCGAAGCCTACAAGCGCCCCGAGATGAAGAAATGGTTCCCGGGCGAGACCGTCTCCCTGGGCATCGGTCAGGGCTACAACAACTTCACCATGCTGCAACTGGCGGTGGCCGAGGGGATTCTGGCCAACGGCGGCATCAAGTACCGTCCGCACCTCGTCAAGGCCGTCAAGGACACGGTGACTGGCCAGGTGACCGAGGTCGTGCAGCCGCCGGGCGAGAACCTGGGCTATCAGCCCAAGCACGTGGACCTGGTGCGCAATGCGCTGGTGGCCGTGAACAAAGGCGGCACCGGCACCCGGGTATTCGCCGGCGCGCCGTACACGTCGGCCGGCAAGACCGGCACCGCCCAGGCCGTCGCCTGGGGCCAGGGCAAGTACAACGCCAAGGCGCTGGAGGAGCACCAGCGCGACCACTCGCTGTTCGCGGCCTTCGCGCCGGCCGAGGCGCCGAAGATCGCGATTGCCGTGATCGTCGAGAACGCCGGCTTCGGCGCGGCCGCGGCAGCGCCCATCGTGCGCCGGGTGTTCGACTATTGGCTGGCGAACCAGTACCCCAACGAACAGGACCTGGCGGCCGTGCAGGCCGGCAAGGCTGGGGCGCCCATGGGCAAGCCGCGGGTCGCCAGCGAGATGGGCTGGCCGATCGTCAGCGGCGCCGCGACGGCGCCCTGAGGCAGCGCCCCATCCGGGGGCACTTGCCCGGAAGACGGGGGGCAAAAAAAAAAGCGCCGACCAGCGGCGCTTGATTCAAAAAAACGGCATCTCGTGCGGATGCCTCGTGTCTTGTCTGTTCTGGTTCTTCGAGATGTCTCCTCGGTCCCCCGCGCTGCGGGCAGGCCCGTTTGCGAGTGGCGAGACTTTAGGCGGATGCACCGTGCCAGTGCATCGGGGATTACCCGCCACTTGCAACAAGCGGAAACAAGATGACGCCACTCAGGCGCCTGCCGCCTCGCGAATCCAGCCGGCCGCCTTCTCCGCCATCATCAAGGTCGGGCTGTTGGTGTTGCCGCTGGTGATGGTCGGCATGGCGCCGGCATCGACCACGCGCAGCCCGGTGATGCCGCGCACCCGCAGGCGCGCATCGAGCACGGCCGTCGGATCGCCGTCGGCACCCATCCGCGTGGTGCCCACCGGGTGGAAGATGGTCGTGGCGATGTCGCCGGCCAGGCGCGCCAGTTCCTCGTCGCTCTGGTACTGCGGGCCGGGCTTCCATTCCTCGGGCGCGTACTTCGCGAGCGCGGGCTGGGCCGCGATGCGGCGCGTCACCCGCAGCGAGTCGGCCGCCACCTTGCGGTCTTCCTCGGTGCTCAGGTAGCAGGGCGCGATCGCCGGCGCGTCCGTGAAGCGGTGGCTCTTGATGTGCACCGTGCCGCGGCTGGTCGGGTTCAGGTTGCACACGCTGGCGGTGAAGGCCGGGAAGCTGTGCAGCGGCTCGCCGAAGGCGTCGAGCGAGAGCGGCTGCACGTGGTATTCGAGGTTGGGCCAGTCACGCTCGGGCGAACTGCGCGTGAAGGCGCCGAGCTGCGAGGGCGCCATGCTCATGGGGCCGCTGCGCTTGAGCAGGTACTCCAGGCCGATCCGCGCCTTGCCGAAGGAAGACGCGGCCAGCACGTTCAGCGTGGGCGCGTCCTTGATCTTGAAGACCGCGCGGATCTGCAGGTGGTCCTGCAGGTTGGCGCCGACCCCCGGCGCGTCCAGCAGCACGTCGATGCCGTGGCGGCGCAGCAGCTCGGCCGGGCCGATGCCCGAGAGCTGCAGGATCTGCGGCGAGCCGATGCTGCCGGCGCACAGGATCACCTCGCGCGTCGCGTGCGCGACCACCATCTCGTGGCCGTCCCACACCTGCACGCCGTTGCAGTGCCGCCGCCCGTCCGGGGCGGTGTCGAGCAGCAGGCGCGACACCTGCGCGCCCGTCCACAGCTCGAAGTTGGGCCGGCCGTAGCAGGTGGGCCGCAGGAAGGCCTTGGCGGTGTTCCAGCGCCAGCCGTTCTTCTGGTTGACCTGGAAGTAGCCCACGCCCTCGTTGCTGCCGCGGTTGAAGTCCGTCGAATGCGGGATGCCGGCCTGCTGCGCGGCCTGGGCGAAGGCGTCGAGGATGTCCCAGCGCAGGCGCTGCTTCTCCACCCGCCATTCGCCGCCGGCGCCGTGCAGCTCGTCGGCGCCCAGGTAGTAGTCCTCGTGCTGCTTGAAGGCGGGCAGCACGTTCTCCCAGCGCCAGGTGTCGTCGCCGGTCATCGCGGCCCACTGGTCGTAGTCGCGCGACTGGCCGCGCATGTAGATCATGCCGTTGATGGAGGAGGAGCCGCCCAGCGTCTTGCCGCGGGGGTAGCGCAGCGTACGGCCGTTGAGGCCGGCGTCGGGCTCGGTCGTGTAGAGCCAGTCGGTGCGCGGGTTGCCGATGCAGTAGAGGTAGCCCACCGGGATGTGGATCCAGTGGTAGTCGTCCTTTCGGCCGGCCTCGATCAGCAGCACGCGGCGATTCCTGTCGGCGCTCAGGCGGTTGGCGATCAGTGCCCCGGCGGTGCCGGCGCCGACGATGACGTAGTCGAAGGTGGTGTCGCTCATGCGTGTCTGGTCTCTCGCTCCTTGTACGCGGGCCGGCCGCAGCCGAGCCCGGCGCCGGGCAGGCCATTGTGTGGCAAAGGTCCGCCGATTGCGCGACCGCCTACGCCGGCGGGCGGCGATCCGGCCTTGGACTGTCAAGCGCCCCGGTTACGATGTCGCGATCTCCGCCTTGCAGCCGCACCCACCCTCCATGCCGATCGACCCCCTGCCGCCCGCTGACGCGCAAGACGCCGACAGCGTGCGTCCGCGCGTCGAGCAGCGCGAGGAGGCCGGCGGCAGCCGCTGGGTGGTGGCCCGGGGGTGCTGGACCTCGATGGCCATGTCCTCCCGGACCACCTGGGATGCGCTCGAGAAGAGCCTTCAAGGCGCGCCGGCGCAGGACGGCCGCGCCTGGGACCTGCGCCCCATCGACCAACTCGACCACATCGGCGCCCAGCTGCTGTGGAATCACTGGCAGCGCGCCTGGCCCGCGCGGCTGGAAATGGAGTCGCGCCACAAGGCCGTGCTGGACCAGGTGGCGCAATACACCTGCAGCGCGCCGGCCGAGCCGGGCAAGACGCTGTCGGAGCATCTGCGCAGCTTCGCCCACAACGGCCCGCGCATCATGTTCGTGGCGAGGGACTTCCTGCGCCTGATCGGCCAACTCACCCTCGACGTCGGCAAGCTGCTGCGCGCGCCGCACCGCGCGCCCTGGCGCGACTTCTCGGGGCATCTCTATCACTTCGGCGCCACCTCGCTGCCCATCACCGCACTGGTGGGCCTGCTGATCGGGGTGGTGCTGGCCTACCTGACATCGCAGCAGCTGCGCCAGTACGGCGGCGAGGCCTTCATCGTCAACATCCTCGGCCTGTCGCTGATCCGTGAGCTGGGCCCGGTGCTGGCGGCGGTGCTGATCGCGGGCCGCTCGGGCTCGGCGATCACGGCGCAGATCGGCGTGATGCGCGTGACCGAGGAGCTCGACGCCATGCGCGTGATGGGCATCCCGCATGGCTTCCGCCTGGTCATGCCGCGCGTGCTGGCGCTCGCCATCGCGATGCCGCTGATCAGCATGTGGACTTCGATGGCGGCCCTCTTCGGCGGCATGATCGCCGCCGACCTCACGCTGGACATCGGACCGGCCTATTTCATGAGCGCGCTGCCGCGCGCGGTGCCGCTGACCAACCTGTGGCTGGCGATGGGCAAGTCGGCCGTCTTCGGCGTGCTGATCGCGCTGATCGCCTGCTACTACGGACTGAAGGTGAAGCCGAACACCGAAAGCCTCGGGCGCGGCACCACCTCCTCCGTGGTGGCGTCGATCACGATGGTGATCCTGGTCGATGCGTTGTTCGCGGTGCTGTTCAAGGGCGTGGGGTTCCGGGCATGAGCCGCACGGCCGCTCCGAAGGCGAATACCGCAGCCGCAGGCGAAGGTATTCCAGCGAACGGCAGCTGTAACGTGAACGGCGGCGGCAACGGCGAGGCGGTCGTCGAGATCCGCAATCTCTGGACCGTGTTCAAGTCCCCCGAGGGCGAGCAGGTGGTGCACCGCGACCTCGACCTGGCGATCTACCGGGGCGAGGTGCTCTCGCTGGTGGGCGGCTCGGGCACCGGCAAGACAGTGCTGCTGCGCCAGATCCTCGGCCTGGAGCATCCCGCGAAGGGCCGGGTCTCGGTGCTCGGCCACCCGCCCGGGCGGATGACGGCCACCAGCGCGGCCGAGGTCGGCATGCTGTTCCAGCACGGCGCGCTGTTCTCGGCCTTCAGTGTCTTGGACAACATCGCCTTCCCGCTGCGCGAGCTCAAGCTGCTGCCCGAGGATCTGATCCGCGACGCTGCCCTGGTCAAGCTGCAGATGGTCGGCCTCGAGCCGCAGCACGCCACCAAGAGCCCGGCCGACCTCTCGGGCGGCATGATCAAGCGGGTGGCCCTGGCACGCGCGCTGATCATGGACCCGCCGCTGCTGCTGCTCGACGAGCCGACCGCGGGGCTGGACCCGGAGGGCGCCGACGGCTTCTGCGACCTGCTGCGCAGCCTGCACCGCGAGCTGGGGCTCACGGTGGTGATGGTCACGCACGACCTGGACACCCTGTTCGACCTGAGCACGCGCATTGCCGTGCTGGCCGACCAGCGCGTGATCGTGGCCGGCACGGCCCGCGACGTGATCGCCTATCCGCATCCCTTCATCCACGAATACTTCCTCGGCGGCCGCGGCCAGCGCGCCATGGAGGCCCTGCACGAAGGCGCGCCCTCGCCGCTCGTCGCGGGGCGTCCCGGTGCGGGCCCGGTCCCTTCCACTGAAAGGTAGCTGCCATGGAAAACAAGGCCCATGCCTTCGCCGCCGGCGTCTTCGTGCTCGGCCTGATCGCCGCGCTGGTCGCGCTGGTGGTCTGGCTCACCCGCGACAACACGGTGCGCAACATCTACGAGCTCTCCACCCGCGACGCGGTCAGCGGCCTGCAGCCGCAGGCCACGGTGCGCTACCGCGGCATCGCGGTGGGCAAGGTGGCCTCGATCGACTTCGATCCCAAGGTCAAGGGCAACGTGCGGGTGCGCATCACGGTCGACGAACGCGTGCCCCTCACCACGTCGAGCTATGCCTCGCTGGCTTACCAGGGCGTGACCGGGCTGGCCTTCATCGCGCTGGACGACAAGGGCGGATCGCAGACGCCGCTCGTGCCCAACAACGACGACCCGCCGCGCATCCCGCTCAGGCCCTCGGCGCTGGCGCAGCTGCAGGACCGCGGCGAGGCGATCATCAACCAGGTCGAAGAGGTGACGCGGCGCGCCAACGTGCTGCTGGGCGACGACAACCAGAAGCGCATCGCGGATGCGCTGGAAAGCATCGCGCAGGCCACCAACAGCGCCAACCAGCTCACCCGCTCGCTGGACAACACCGTGAAGAACGGGCTCAACCCGGCGCTGGCCGCACTGCCGCCGCTGATCGACCGCACCAAGGACACCATGGGCACGGTGAAGACGGCGGCGGGCGACGTCTCGCGCGTGGCGAACAATCTGAACTCCACCGTGGGCCGGCTCAATGCCAAGGACGGCCCGATCGACCGTCTGAGCGACGGCACCAAATCGCTGGCGCAGGCGGTGGACTCCTTCAACGCTGCCACGCTGCCGCGTGTGAACCGGGTGGCCGACGACACCTCGCGTGCGGTGCGCCGCCTGGGCCGGGCGGCCGACAGCATCAACGACAACCCGCAATCGCTGCTCTT
Organism: Variovorax sp. JS1663; assembly: GCF_002157355.1. Taxonomy (GTDB): domain Bacteria; phylum Pseudomonadota; class Gammaproteobacteria; order Burkholderiales; family Burkholderiaceae_C; genus Variovorax. Next base: position 21,557 of record NZ_LYMK01000001.1, read on the forward strand.
CGGCAACGGCGGCGTGGTGGCCGGGCCGGGCGAGCCGGGCTTCTCGGCGCCGGCCGCGCGTCCCTGATCTGGAAGACCATGCAGAACAACGTACAAGCCCATCCGCGATCGACCCTCCGGCGCCATTTCCTTCTTGCCGTGCCGGCGGCGGCGCTGCTCGCAGCGGGTTGCGGCGCGCTGCCCGACAAGCCCAGCCGCGCGACCCTCTACGACTTCGGGCCCAACCTCGCGGCCGTTGCGCCGGCGCCAGCCGGTGCGGCGCAGATGCCGCCGATCGCGCTGGCCGAGATCGACGCCAGCGCGCGGCTGGAAAGCACGCAGCTTCTCTACCGCCTGGGCTATGCCGATGCGAACGAGCTGCGCCCCTATGGCCAGGCCCGCTGGAGCCTGGCGCCGGCGCAACTGCTGCACCAGCGACTGCGCGACGCGCTCGCGCAGCGGCGGACCGTGCTCGGCGCGGAGGAGGCGGCCATGCTCGCGCGCACCGAGGGCCAGGTGCCGGACACCCTGCGCGTGACGCTCGACGAGTTCAGCCACTACTTCGAGTCGCCTGCCGGCAGCGTGGGCCTGGTGCGGCTGCGCGCGACGCTGATCCGCCGCGGCAGTGGCGGTGACCGGGTGATGGCGCAGCGCAGTTTCGCCGTGCAGCGGCCGGCGCCCAGCGCCGACGCTGCCGGCGGCGTGAAAGGCCTGGCGGCGGCGAGCGACGCTGCGGTGGCCGAGCTCGTCGCCTGGGTGGACCAGCTGCGCTGAGGCGAAGGCCGGCCATGCGCCGCATCGGGCTCATCTCCGACACGCACGGGCTGCTGCGGCCCGAAGCGCTGGCCTTCCTGCAAGGTTGCGAGCACATCGTGCACGCCGGCGACATCGGCGACCCGCGCATCCTCTCCCAGCTCGAGGCCTTGGCGCCCGTGAGCGCCGTGCGGGGCAACAACGACCGCGGGGCCTGGGCCGAGACAGTGCCCGCAACCGCCCTGGCGGCGCTCGAGGGTCTGCGGCTCTACGCCGTGCACGACCTGGCGGACCTGGCGATCGATCCGATCGCCGAAGGTGTGCAGGTCGTGGTCTGCGGCCATTCGCACCGGCCCAGGGCCGAGATGCGAGGTGGCATCTGGTACGTCAATCCCGGCAGCGCCGGGCCGCCGCGCTTTCGGCTGCCGATCTCGGCGGCTGAACTGCAATTGGAGGGCGGCGCCATCACGCCGCGCATCGTCGAGCTCGTGAAGCGCTAATGCGTCCGCGCGAGGGCGGGGAAGAGGGTCGACAGCCCGTCGGCCATCACCTCCACCGCCAATGCCGCGAGGATCAAGCCCATCAGCCGCGTCATGACGTTGATGCCGGTCTTGCCCAGCACCCGCGCGATCGGGTCGGCCAGGGAGAAGACGAGGCCGGTCACCAGCCCCACCACGACGCCATAGGCCACCAGAACGGCGAGCTCCCAGATGTGCTGCGTCTTGTCGGCGTAGATGACCACGGTCGACATCGTGGCCGGGCCGGTCAGCAGCGGAATGGTCAGCGGCACTACCGCGATCGAGGCGCCGAGCGAGGCCTTGACCTCGGCGGCCCGGATCTCTTCCTGGTTGCCCTTCGACTCTGCCGGCTGCGCGTTGAGCATGTTGAGCGAGCTGATCAGGAGCAGCATGCCGCCGCCGACCTGGAAGCTGGCGATCGAGATGCCGAAGAAGGCCAGCAACTGCAGCCCGAGCAGGGCGCTGATCGCGATCACCACGAAGGCGCTGAAGGCCGAGACCCAGGCCGTTCGCTTGCGCTGCGCCTCGGTGTAGCCCTGCGTGTAGTGGATGAAGAAGGGCACGATCGCCAGCGGGTTCACGATGGCTACGAGCGTGATCAGCGGTTTGACCAGGTCCATCGCGGGTGTCGCCATCTCAATGCCCGCCCGGCCGCCCGAAGGGCATTGAGCTCCCCCTCGGGGGGCAGCGAACGAAGTGAGCGTGGGGGCCGTCCATCATCTTCCTCCCGTGATGTCCAGGAAGGTCCCGGTCACATAGCTGGCCTCTTCGGACAGCAGCCACACGATGCCGTTGGCCACTTCCTGCGCCGTGCCGGTCCGCTTCATCGGTACGGTGCCGGCCAGCTGGAAGGCCCGGTCGGGCATGCCGCCGGAAGCGTGGATCTCGGTGTCGATCAGGCCCGGACGCACCGCGTTGACGCGGATGCCTTCGTCCGCCACCTCCTTCGCGAGGCCGACGGTGAAGCTGTCGATCGCGCCCTTGCTGGCCGCATAGTCCACGTACTGGCCGGGTGACCCGAGCCGCGCTGCCGCGCTGGAGAGATTGACGATCGCACCGCCGCTGCCGCCATGCCGGGTGCTCATGCGCCGCACCGCCTCGCGCGCGCAGAGGAAGCTGCCGATCACGTTGATGCGGAACATGCGTTCCAGGCGCAGGGCGCTCATGTCGTCCACGCGGGCCTGCATGTCCACCACGCCGGCGTTGTTGACCAACGCGCCGAGGCGGCCGAACTTGGCGTCGATCTTCTCGAACATGGCCTTCACCTGCGCCTCGTCGCCGACGTCGGCCTGCACGCTCATCGCGCGGCCGCCCCCGTCGCGGATGGTGCGCACCACCTCGTCGGCGGCCAGCGAATTGCTGGCATAGTTGACGGCCACCGCGAAGCCGCGCTGCGCGGCGAGCAGCGCGGCCGCGGCACCGATGCCGCGGCTCGCGCCCGTGATCAAGAGCACCTGGTCCAAATCCCGCCTCCTGCACGAAAGCCGTGCCTCAGTTAAAACCGTTCGCGTCGATTACATCACCGAGGAGAGGCCCGTGACTCGCAGCGTCGACTACTACTTCACCCCTCAGAGTCCCTGGACCTACCTGGGGCACGCGCGTTTCACCGCGCTCGCCAAGGCGGCCGGTGCCACGGTCCGGCTGCGGCCGGTCGACTTCGGCGCCATCTTCCCGGTGTCCGGCGGGCTGCCGCTGGGCAAGCGCGCGCCGCAGCGCCAGGCCTACCGGCTGGTGGAACTGGCGCGCTTCTCGCAGCACCTGGACCTTCCGCTGAATCCGAAGCCGAAGTTCTTTCCGGTCGTCGGCGACGATGCGGCCAAGCTCATCATCGCGGTCGACCTGAACGACGGCACCGAGGCCGCGTTGAAGCTGTGCGGCGCGATCTTCGCTGCGGTCTGGGTGCAGGAGCGCAACATCGCGGACCCGAAGGTGCTGGAGGCGTTGACCGCCGAATGCGGGCTGCCGGCCAAGCGCATCGAGCAGTCGCTGAGCCAGGCCGTGCAGGAGCGCTACGAGGACTACACCCAGCAAGCCATCGACGCCAAGGTCTTCGGCGCGCCCAGCTACGTGATCGGCGGCGAGATCTTCTGGGGCCAGGATCGGCTGGACTTCGTGGCCCGCGCATTGAAACAACCCCAACCCACCATCACAGGAGCATGACCATGGGCCAATTCATCGACCTCACTGCCAAGGACGGCGTCGCCTTCCCCGCCTACGTGGCAGAACCCGCCGGCAAGCCCAAGGGCGCGGTGGTCGTCGTGCAGGAGATCTTCGGCGTCAACTCGCACATCCGCTCGGTGGCCGACGGCTACGCGGCCGAGGGGTACCTTGCGGTGGCGCCGGCGACCTTCCATCGTGTCAAGCCCGGCGTCGAGCTGGGCTACAGCGAAGACGACATGAAGGCCGGTTTTTCGCTCAAGACCGCGGTCGAGGCGCTGCCGGCGCCGGGCGTGCTGCAGGACCTCCAGGCCGCAGTTGACTACGCGGCGCGTGCTGGCAAGGTGGGCATCGTCGGCTATTGCTGGGGCGGCCTTTTGACCTGGCGGGCCTCGGCCAAGGTGTCGGGTCTGTCGGCCGCGGCGCCCTACTACGGCGGCGGGATGACCACGCCGGAGGAAAGCGCGATCACGCCCAAGGTCCCGGTGCTCGCGCATTTCGGCAACAACGACCACTGGATTCCGCTCGACACCATCGAGACCTTCAAGAAGGCGCATCCGGAGGTGGAGGTGCACGTGTACGAGTGCGGCCACGGCTTCAATTGCGACCAGCGCGGTTCCTACAACGCCGAGGCCGCCAAGCTGGCCCGCGAGCGCACGCTGGCCTTCTTCGCCAAGCACCTGGCCTGACGGTCGCGGCATGGGCCGGCGGCATCCGATGCGCTTCGCCGCGGCCCTGCTGGCATTGGCGGCGGCCTGCCCTGGGGCGCAGGCGGCCGACTACAGCGGGCCGCTGTTCGACGCGCATCTGCACTACAACGAGGAAGCCTGGGACGGCGACACCGGGCCCTATCCGCCGGCCGAGGCCTTGGCGCGCATGCAGCGCAACGGGGTGAAGGCCATCATCGCCAACTCGCGGCCCAACGCGGGCACGCAGACCCTGGCCGCGGCGCGCGAGACCCGCGCGGCCGGCGTGACGGTGGTGCCCTTCGTGCGGCTCTATCGCAACCGTGACGACTACAACAACTGGTTCCGCGACGAGAGCATCTACGAGATGGTGCAGTCCGAGCTCGCGCGCGGCACGGCGAGCGGGCCGTACCGCGGGCTGGGCGAATTCCACCTCTACGACAGCGTGAACGCCAACGGCCCGGTGGCCCGCAAGCTGATCGTGCTGGCGGAGCAGAAGAAGCTGGCAGTGCTCGCGCACGTGGACGACACGGCGATCGACCTGCTGATGGCGCATGCGCCGTCCAAGGGGCAGGCGCTGCGCCTCATCTGGGCGCACACCGGCATCGGCGGGCCGTCGGTAGCGCGGGTGCGGGCCTTGCTGGAGCGCTACCCGTTGCTGATGGGCGAGCTGTCCTATCGGCCTGGCCTGACCTGCGAGGGAGGCGCGCTCTGTCCCGAGTGGCGAGAGCTGATCCTCCGCTACCCCGACCGCTTCCTGGTCGGCTCTGACACCTGGGTGAACCAGCGCTGGAGCGCCTACGACGAGATCATGGGCGGCTACCGGCGCTGGCTCGCGGACCTGCCGCCGGAGGTGGCCCAGCGCATTGCCTGGGGCAATGCGGCGGCGCTGTTCGGGCTGCGTTGAGTGGCGGCTTCAGGCCGCCATCGGCTGCCGCTTGCGCCGGCCGGCAGGCTTGGCGGCGACAGCGGCGGGCGCCTCGACCAGGACCGGCGGCTCGTAGGTCTTGCCGTGCGTCTCGAGGAAGTCGAGCAGGGCGCGCAGCGCGGCACTGTTGTGGCGGCGCTGCGAGTAGGCCGCGTACAGCCACAGGTCGCGCGGCATGTATTCCTTGAGCACCGGCACCAGCGCGCCGCGCTCCACGTGGGCCTGCGCCATCATGGCCGGCACGCAGATCGCGCCCAGCCCGGCGAGCGCGGCGCCGATCAGCGGCGCGGCGTCGTTGGCGTCCATGCGGCTGTGCACGGGCACCACATACGGCTTGCCGTCGACCTCGAAGGGCAGGTGCGGGCCGCCTTCCGCCAGCGAATAGGTCAGCACGTCGTGGCGCCGCATGTCGTCCGGCGTCGTCGGCAGGCCGCGCCGCGCCCAGTAGGTGGGTGCGGCGCACAGCACCAGGTCCATCTGGCGCAGGCGCCGCACGATCAGGTTCTCGTCGCGGATGCGGCCCAGGCGCAGGGCGATGTCCACGCCTTCCTCGACCAGGTCGATCACGCGGTTGCTCAGGTGCAGGCTCACGTGCACGTCGGGGTAGGTCTTCATGAACTCGCCCAGGATGCCCGGGAAGGCACTCTGGGCGAAGCCGTGCGGTGCGGTGATCCTCAGGCGCCCCTGTGGGCGGCCCGCGTGCGCCTGCAACTCGTTCTGGGTGAGCTCGACCATCTCCATCAGCGGCTTGCTGCGCTCGAGCAGCAACTGGCCCGCATCGGTCAGGCTGACCGAGCGGGTGGAACGGTTGAGCAGGCGCACGCCGAAGCGCTCTTCCAGTTGCGCGACGTATTTACTCACCGTGGCCTTCGAGGTGCCGAGCACCCGGGCCGCACGGGAGAAGCTGCCGCGCTCGGCGACTTCACGAAACGCTTTCAGCAGATCCAGGCCGTCCATAGGTTTCCATTGTTTCAAATTCATGAACGCGGCGGTTTCAAGGCCCTAGGGTTTTTACTTAGATTCGGCGCACACTGCGTTCGACAGGGCCCTTACCCGCGTTCTCCGGATTGTTTCGATCCGGGAAACGCCGTGTCTCTTTTGTAGGTGGTTTCCCGAGGTTGTTCGACCGGACACTTCCTCGCACAGGCAGCCCTGCGCGAGCCTGGTTTGGAACCACTTCCGACGAAACCCAAGGACCTGACATGAAGACCTCTCGCCTCCTCGCCGCCGCTGCGCTGTCCCTGATCGCCGCCGCTGGCGCCCATGCCGAAACCTACCATGGCGTGCAAGCGCCGGTCTCCGCGCTCAGCCGCGCCGACGTCGAAGCCGAAGCCGCTCGCACGGCCGCCGCGCCGAACCAGAACGTGGTGCGCGGCTCGCGCGGCGCGGAGCCGTTCAAGGCGGTCGCCGACGCCAACGCCGTCTACGCTCAGGCCGTTGCCACCGCCAACGCCCCGGACCAGAACGTGACCAGCGGCTCGCGCGTCAACAGCCGCGTGATCTCGACGATGCCGAACCGCGCTGACGCGCTGCAGCAAGCTCAGAAGCAGGGCACGCCCGCCGCCAAGTAATCCGGCCAGGCTGATCGAAGAGCCGTGCAGCGCGCCCGCGCTGCGCGGCTTTTTTCTATCTGTTCCTCGCCAGGTAGCGCTTGCGCCAGAAGACGAGCACCAGCAGCAGCGCGATCCCGGCCATGGAGGCCATGGCGATCCAGAAGCCGTCGGCCTTGTGCACCAACGGGATGAACTCGAAGTTCATGCCGAAGATGCCGGCGATGAGGTTCAGCGGCAGGAAGACCGCAGTGAGCACCGTGAGCACCCGCATGATGTCGTTGGCGCGGTGACTCTGGACGCTGAAGTGCAGTTGCACCGCGGTCTCCGCGTTCTGCTCGAGCCGCCGTACGTGATGCACCACGCGCTGGATGTGCTCCAGCACGTCGCGGCTGCGCACCATGATGAGCTCGCGCTCTCGCAATTCGGCGGTGCCATCGGGTGAAGGGAGGGTTTCCAAGGCGTCGATCCAGTCCTGAACCGCGGCGCGCTGGTCCTCGCAGATCTCGTCGAGGTGGTGCAGCGACTGGCGCGCCTCCATCAGCGCGCTCCAGTTGGTGAAGCGGCTGCGCGGGTCGATCAGCTCGGCCTGCCAGTGATCCAGCTGGCGGGTCAGGTCGCGGCGCAAGTCCAGGTAGGCGTCGACGATCAGGTTGACCACGCGCAGCATCAGGTCTGCGGGGCTGGTCGGCAGACGGGCGGAGACCGCGCGCACGTCGAGAGCTGGGGCCGCCCCGGCACCACGTGCGTCGGGCGACGCTGCGCTCAGCAGGCGGGCGGCGAAGGCGTCGCGCACCGAGCCGTCTTCCGGATGCACGGACAGCAGCACCCGGTCGAAGACGGCGAAGCCCACCGGCCGCGTGTCGATGCGGCGCAGAACGGGCGGGCCGCTGCCGCGCGGCGGAAGGGGATCGGCGCCGGCCGGCTTCGGGCCGTTGGTGGCGGCAAGACGGCGGAACACCAGCACGTCGTACTGCGAGGTGTAGTCGTAGCGCGAAGGCAACTGGTCGTTGAGCAGGTCGGCCACGTGCAGGTCGACCAGGTGGGTGCCGCAGAGCGATTGCAGCGTGCCCTGCACCTCGGCCAGCGATGCGCGCAGCTCGTCGCGCGTGAGCGACAGCCACAGGTAGCCGGCGCAGGCCCCGGGCACCGACAGCGGCGCCAGGGCGGGATGCTCGACGACGCGGCTGCCGTGGATCTCGAAGATGCGCATGCGGGGCGCCGGCCGCTCAAGGCCTGGGCAGCAGGCGCGCGGCGTCCAGCGCGAAATAGGTGAGCACGCCGTCGGCGCCGGCGCGCTTGAAGGCCAGCAGGCTTTCCAGCATCACGGCGTCATGGTCCAGCCAGCCGTTCTGCGCCGCCGCCTTGAGCATGGCGTACTCGCCGCTGACCTGGTAGGCGAAGGTCGGCACCTGGAATTCGTCCTTCACCCGGCGCACGATGTCCAGGTAGGGCATGCCGGGCTTCACCATCACCATGTCGGCGCCCTCGGCGATGTCGATGCCGACCTCGCGCAGCGCCTCGTCGCTGTTGCCCGGGTCCATCTGGTAAACCTTCTTGTTGCTCTTGCCGAGGTTGGCGGCCGAGCCCACCGCGTCTCGGAAGGGGCCGTAGAAGGCGCTCGCGTACTTGGCGCTGTAGGCCATGATCCGCGTATGGAGGTGGCCAGCCGATTCGAGAGCACTCCGGATCGCGCCGATGCGGCCGTCCATCATGTCGCTGGGCGCCACGATGTCCACGCCCGCCTGGGCCTGGGCCAGGGCCTGCTTGACCAGTACCTCGACGGTCGGATCGTTGAGGATGTAGCCGGTCTCGTCCAGCAGGCCGTCCTGCCCGTGGCTGGTGTAGGGGTCCAGGGCGACGTCGGTCATCACGCCCAGTTCCGGAAAGCGCGACTTGAGCCCGGCCACAACGCGCGGGATCAAGCCCTCGGCATTGAAGGCCTCGTCCCCGGCCGGTGTCTTGAGGCCAGCGTCGATCACCGGGAACAGCGCCATGGCCGGAATGCCGAGCGACAGGCATTGCTCGGCGACCGGCAGCAGCAGGTCCAGGCTGAGCCGCTCGACGCCGGGCATGGAGGGCACCGCGTCGCGCTTCTTGTCGCCTTCCTGCACGAACACCGGATAAATGAGGTCATGAACGCTGAGCGTACGCTCACGTACGAGGTTGCGTGTGAAGGCGTCCCGGCGCAGCCGGCGCGGCCGGCCTGCAGGAAATGGGGCATGAAGGGTCATGCGGAAAATTGTGCCCCAACTGCTTTCAGGCGCCGACGGGTGGGGCCGGCGTGCTACATGACTAGTACCTTAGATCTACATGAGTTATGAAATTCATCAAAATCCTAGAACTGGCTTGATCGCGGTTAATGCCTTTGTTAAATTCCGCGGTGGGCGGCTTGCCGCTCCCCGCTTTTCCTCCCTGAGCGGGTGCCTTGATGTGTGACAGCAAAAGGGCTTCCCAGCCCGGCGTTTTGGCGCCGGGCTTTTTTTTGCCCTGGCGTTGCCCGGCCCTCGACGGGCCCGCCACTAAACTGCCGCCATGCTCTGGGTCAAGTCGCTGCACATCGTTTTCGTCGCGAGCTGGTTCGCTGGGCTGTTCTACCTGCCGCGCATCTTCGTGAACCTGGCGATGGTGCCGCCCGAGTCGGTGGCGGAACGGGAGCGGCTCCTGCTCATGGCCCGCAAGCTGTGGCGCTTCACCACCTTCCTGGCCGTGCCGGCGGTCGGCTTCGGGCTCTGGCTCTGGCTGGGTTATGGCATCGGGCGGGGCCCCGGCAGCGGATGGATGCATGCGAAGCTGGCGTTGGTGCTGGCAGTCATCGGCTACCACCACGGCTGCGGCGTGCTGCTGCGCAAGTTCGTGGCGGGCCAGGACCGGCGCAGCGAGCGCTGGTATCGCTGGTTCAACGAGGCGCCGGTGCTGCTGCTGCTGGTGATCGTGGTGCTGGTGGTGGTCAAGCCTTTCTGAGCGGTGGCCAACCCCCACAAGTCCACGGCCCTGCCTCTCGCGTTCGCCTATGCGGCGCTGATCGTCTACGCCAGTCTCTATCCCTTCGCCGACTGGCGCGACCAGGGCATCGCGCCCTGGTCCTTTCTGGCGGCCCCCTGGCCCAAGTACTGGACCGGCTTCGATTTCGGCATCAACGTGGCTGGCTACATGCCGCTGGGCTTCCTGACGGCCATCGCCGCGCTGCGCACCTGGCCCGGCAGCGGGCCGGTGCGCGCGGTGCTCGTCGCGGCGCTGGCGGGCGTGGCGATCTCCTTTGCCATGGAAACGCTGCAGAGCTACCTGCCGGCGCGAATTCCGTCCAATGTGGACCTGGGCCTCAACAGCGCGGGTGCCCTGGCGGGCGCGGTGCTGGCGGCCGCGCTGGAGCGGCTGGGTGCGGTGGCGCACTGGCACCGGGCGCGCTCCAACTGGTTCGTCGAGGATTCGCGCGGCGCGTTGGTGCTGCTGGCGCTGTGGCCGCTGGCGCTCCTCTTCCCGGCCGCCGTCACCTTCGGGCTGGGCCAGGTGTTCGAGCGGCTGGAGGCGGCGATTTCCGAATGGCTGCTCGACACGCCCTTCATCGACTGGTTGCCCGTGCGTCAGTTCGAGCTGGAGCCCCTGGTGCCGGGCGTCGAACTGCTGTGCGTGATGCTGGGCGCACTTGTGCCTTGCCTGCTGGCCTTCCTGGTGACGCGCCCGGTCGCGCGCCGGGCCGTGCTGCTGCCGCTGGTGCTGCTGGCCGGCGTGGGTGCCTCGGCCTTGTCCGCGGCGCTGAGCTACGGGCCCGAGCACGCCTGGGCTTGGCTGAGCCTGCCGGTGCAGGTCGGCATCGCGGCCGCCTTCTTCCTCGGCGTGGCGCTGCTGCCCGCGCCGCGCCGGTTGTGCGCCGCCCTGTTGCTGGTCGCGCTGGTCGTGCACCTGAGCCTGCTCAATCAGGCGCCGGAGAGCGCCTATTTCGCCCAGACGCTGGCGACCTGGGAGCAAGGGCGCTTCATCCGCTTCCATGGCCTCGCACAGTGGCTGGGCTGGCTCTGGCCCTTCGCCACGCTGGCCTATGTGCTGGCGGCCCTGTCGCGCCGTGCGCGGCCCTGATGGCCACGTGCATGGGGCGTGCTCAATAGAATGAGCCGATGTCCAGTTCCAGCACTGCGCCGCCGCGCGGCTACTACGGCCGCCACATCTTCTTCTGCCTGAACGAACGTACCAACGGCGAGGACTCCTGCTCGCACCACAACGCGCAGGAAGGCTTTGCCCGCTGCAAGGCGCGCGTCAAGGAAGCGGGGCTGGCCGGGCCCGGCAAGGTACGGGTCAACAAGGCGGGCTGCCTGGACCGCTGCGCCGGCGGACCGGTGGCGGTGGTCTACCCGGAGGCTGTCTGGTACACCTTCGTCGACGAGGAGGACATCGACGAGATCGTCGATTCGCACCTCCGCAATGGCCAGGTGGTCGAGCGGCTGCTGTTGCCGCCGGACGTGGGACGCTGATGAAGCCATGAATTCGCAAACCGAGAAACTCGCGCTTCAGGGCGCCGCCGGTACCATCGCCGCGCTGCGGGATGCGGCGGCCCAGGACGTGCCTGCGCGCGGCGTGGCGGTGATCGCCCATCCGCATCCGCTCTTCGGCGGCACCATGGACAACAAGGTGGTGCAGACGCTGGCGCGCGCCTTCGTCGCCTGTGGCTGGACCGCGGTGCGCTTCAATTTCCGCGGCGTGGGCGGCACTGAAGGCGTGCACGACGAGGGCCGCGGCGAACGCGAGGACATGCTGAAGGTCATCGAGCAGGTGGCGCCCGAGGGCCCCCTCGCCATCGCCGGCTTCTCCTTCGGCGCCTTCGTCGCGAGCTGTACGGCCGAGCCCTTGTGGGCGCGGCGCGATATCCGCCAGATGGTGCTGGTCGGCACGGCCGCCTCCCGTTTCTCGGTGGCGGCGCTGCCGCCCGAAGCGCACGAGCGCACCCTGGTCGTGCATGGCGAGCAGGACGACACGGTGCCGCTGGCCGCGGTGCTGGACTGGGCCCGGCCGCAGTCACTTCCTGTTACGGTCGTTCCCGGAGGCGGTCATTTCTTTCACGGACAATTGCCGCTGCTCAAAGGTCTGGTCGTTCGCCATCTGCGCGCCGGCTAGTGTTCGTTTCTTCCCGCATCTCCATGAATCGTCTACTCGGCGCGCTGCGCGCCTTCGCAGCGGCCGCTGCCGCATCCTTCTGCCTGATCGCCGGCGCCCAGGTGCCGCAACCCCCCGAGGTCGCCGCCCGCAGTTACCTGCTGCTGGACGTGACCGCCAACCAGTTGCTCGCACAGAAGGACATCGACACGCCGGTGGAGCCGGCCTCGCTCACCAAGCTGATGTCGGCCTACCTGGTCTTCGATGCGCTCAAGGCGAAGAAGATCACGCTGCAGCAGACCCTGCCGGTCAGCACCCGGGCCTGGAAGATGCCCGGTTCGCGCATGTTCATCGATCCGAAGATGCAGGTGCCGGTCGAAGACCTCATCAAGGGCCTGATCGTGCAATCGGGCAACGACGCCACCGTCGCGCTGGCCGAGGGCGTGGGCGGCACGGTCGAGCATTTCGTCGAGCTCATGAACGAGCAGGCCAAGGCGCTCGGCATGAAGAACACGGCCTACAAGAATCCCGAGGGCCTCACGGCGCCCGGGCACACCACGACGGCACGTGATCTCAGCATTCTGGCGACCCGCCTGATGCGCGATTTTCCCGACTACGTGCACTACTACTCGATCAAGAAGTACCGCTATCCGGGCACGCCCTCGACCAACGACACCAACCGCAACCTGCTGCTGTTTCGTGACCCCACCGTCGACGGGCTGAAGACTGGCCACACCGACGCCGCGGGCTATTGCATGATCGTGACCTCCAAGCGCGACTTTCCGAACCTGAATGGCGGCCGGCGTCTGTTGTCGATCGTGCTTGGGGCGGCCAGCGAGAACGCACGGGCCAACGAGTCCCAGAAACTGCTGAACTGGGGTTACACCGCCTATGACGCGGTCCGCCTGTTCGATGCCAATCAGGCGGTCGCGACGCCGCAGGTCTGGAAGGGCAAGGAGAACACCGTCAAGCTCGGCCGGACGGAGCCGATCGTGGTGGCCGTGCCTGCCGGGTCGGCCAGCAAGATCAAGACGCAGGTCGCTCGCCCCGACCCGCTGGTTGCGCCCTTTGCCCGCAACCAGCAGATCGGCTCGCTCAAGATCACCCTGGCCGAACAGCCGGTGGCGGAAGTGCCCCTGCTCGCCCTGGAGCCGGTCGAGCAGGCTGGCGTCCTCGGTCGTGCCTGGGACGCGGTGCGGCTCTGGATCAAGTAGCCCCCAACCTGGGGGAGTGCTATACTCGCGGGCTTTTCGGAAAAATCCGAAGGGTTTCACGTTTTCGTCATTCCCCGGCTGCCTCATGTCACGATGAGGTCACGGTGAGGCGCCGAGCCGGGGTGTTTTGGGACTAATTCATTCATGCCAACCATCAATCAACTGGTGCGTCAGGGCCGCGAGGTCGAAAAGACCAAGTCGAAGAGCCCTGCCATGCAGAACTCGCCGCAGCGTCGCGGTGTCTGCACCCGGGTCTACACCACGACCCCCAAGAAGCCGAACTCGGCGCTGCGCAAGGTCGCCAAGGTGCGCCTGACCAACGGCTTCGAGGTCATTTCCTACATCGGCGGTGAAGGCCACAATCTGCAGGAACACAGCGTGGTGCTGGTTCGCGGCGGTCGTGTCAAGGATCTGCCCGGCGTGCGCTACCACATCGTGCGCGGCTCGCTGGACCTGCAGGGCGTGAAGGATCGCAAGCAGTCGCGTTCCAAGTACGGCGCGAAGCGCCCCAAGAAGGCCTGATCCTTCCTGTCGTCAATCAACGGTGTTCGGCGCGCCCCTGGCGGGTGCATCGAGCGTAGTGACCCGGTATTGGGTCGAGTAAGTGAGAGCTCTCGTCGGTTCTCGCGGTGCCGGAAACGGTGCCAACTGAAGCAAAGAGGTTAGAAAAATGCCACGTCGTCGCGAAGTCCCCAAACGTGAAATCCTGCCGGATCCCAAGTACGGCAATGTCGAGCTGTCCAAATTCATGAACGTGATCATGGAGGGCGGCAAGAAGGCTGTGGCCGAGCGCATCATCTACGGTGCCCTCGACCAGATCGAGAAGAAGAACCCGGGCAAGGATCCGCTCGAAGCCTTCACCATCGCCATCAACAACGTCAAGCCGATGGTCGAAGTGAAGTCGCGCCGCGTCGGTGGTGCGAATTACCAGGTTCCGGTGGAAGTGCGCCCGGTGCGCCGCCTGGCGCTGTCGATGCGCTGGATCAAGGAAGCCGCCCGCAAGCGCGGCGAGAAGTCGATGGCTCTGCGCCTGGCCAACGAACTCATGGAAGCCACCGAAGGTCGTGGCGGCGCCATGAAGAAGCGCGATGAAGTGCATCGCATGGCCGAAGCGAACAAGGCCTTCAGCCACTTCCGCTTCTAAGAAGACCAAGCCCTATTCAGACAGGCTGGAAGCCCGATCCACCGATTGCGGTGGGCGGGCTTTCATCCGTTAACGGAGTAATTTTCATGTCCCGCAAGACCCCCATCGAGCGCTACCGCAACATCGGTATTTCCGCGCACATCGACGCCGGCAAGACCACGACGACCGAGCGTATCCTGTTCTATACCGGGGTGAACCACAAGATCGGTGAAGTGCACGACGGCGCTGCCACCATGGACTGGATGGAGCAGGAGCAGGAGCGTGGCATCACGATCACCTCGGCCGCCACCACCTGCTTCTGGAAGGGCATGGACATGTCTTTCCCCGAGCATCGCATCAACATCATCGACACCCCCGGCCACGTGGACTTCACCATCGAGGTGGAGCGTTCCATGCGCGTGCTGGACGGCGCGGTGATGGTGTACGACTCGGTGGGCGGCGTGCAGCCCCAGTCGGAGACCGTCTGGCGCCAGGCCAACAAGTACAAAGTGCCCCGTCTCGCGTTCGTCAACAAGATGGACCGCGTCGGCGCTGACTTCTTCCGCGTGCGCCAGATGATGGTGGACCGCCTGAAGGCCAACCCCGTGCCCATCGTCATCCCGATCGGCGCCGAGGACAATTTCAGGGGCGTGGTCGACCTGCGCAAGATGAAGGCCATCATCTGGGACGAAGCCTCCCAGGGCATGAAGTTCACCTTCGAGGACATCCCCGCCGACCTCGTCGCCTCCGCCAAGGAATGGCGCGAGAAGATGGTCGAGTCCGCCGCAGAGGCCTCGGAAGAGCTGATGAACAAGTACCTCGAGGAAGGTGACCTGACCGAGGAAGAGATCACGCTAGGCCTGCGCACGCGCACGATCGCCGGCGAGATCCAGCCGATGCTGTGCGGCACCGCCTTCAAGAACAAGGGTGTGCAGCGCATGCTCGACGCCGTGATCGAGCTGATGCCGTCGCCGCTGGACATCCCGCCGGTGCAGGGCACCGACGAGGACGAGAAGGAAGCCAGCCGCAAGCCAGACGACAACGAGAAATTCTCCGCGCTCGCGTTCAAGCTCATGACCGACCCCTACGTCGGCCAGCTGACCTTCGTGCGTGTCTACTCGGGCGTGCTCTCAAAGGGCGACAGCGTCTTCAACCCGGTCAAGGGCAAGAAGGAGCGTATCGGCCGTATCGTCCAGATGCACGCCAACGAACGCCAGGAAGTGGACGAAATCCGCGCCGGCGACATCGCCGCATGCGTGGGCCTCAAGGACGTGACGACCGGCGAGACGCTGTGCGATCCCGACTCCGTCATCACGCTGGAGCGCATGGAGTTCCCGGAACCCGTGATCGCGCAGGCCGTGGAGCCCAAGACTAAGGCCGACCAGGAAAAGATGGGCATCGCGCTGCAGCGCCTGGCCCAGGAAGACCCGTCGTTCCGCGTGCGGACCGACGAGGAGTCTGGCCAGACCATCATTTCGGGCATGGGCGAACTGCACCTCGAAATCATCGTGGACCGCATGAAGCGTGAGTTCGGCGTGGAAGCCAACGTGGGCAAGCCGCAGGTGGCCTATCGCGAGACGATCCGCAAGACCGTCACCGACGTCGAAGGCAAGTTCGTTCGCCAGTCGGGCGGCAAGGGCCAGTACGGCCACGTCGTGTTCACGATCGAGCCGCAGGAGCCTGGCAAGGGCTTCGAGTTCGTCGACGCCATCAAGGGCGGCGTGGTGCCGCGCGAGTACATCCCGGCGGTCGAGAAGGGCGTGATCGAAGCGCTCAACACCGGCGTGCTGGCCGGGTACCCGGTGGTGGACGTCAAGACGACGCTGACCTTCGGTTCTTACCACGACGTGGACTCGTCCGAGCAGGCCTTCAAGATGGCTGCCATCTTCGGCTTCAAGGAAGGTTGCAAGAAGGCGTCGCCCGTCATCCTCGAGCCGATGATGGCCGTGGAAGTCGAGACGCCCGAGGACTACGCCGGCAACGTGATGGGCGACCTGTCGTCCCGCCGCGGCATGGTGCAGGGCATGGAAGACATGGTCGGCGGTGGCAAGACCATCAAGGCAGAGGTGCCGCTGTCCGAAATGTTCGGCTACTCGACCACGCTGCGCTCGATGTCGCAAGGTCGTGCCACCTACACGATGGAATTCAAGCACTACGCGGAAGCGCCGCGCAACGTGTCGGAAGCCATCGTCGCCGCCCGCGCCAAGTAATTGCATCTGTCTGCGACCGCGTGCCTCTCGTTGCCCGTGGCGAGGGATCCAGCAACGCGGTGCAGACGTTAAACCAACACACGGGCATTGCTCTTTCAAGGATTGAAAAATGGCAAAAGGAAAATTCACCCGCACGAAGCCGCACGTGAACGTCGGCACGATCGGTCACGTGGACCACGGCAAGACCACCCTGACGGCGGCGATCGCCACCGTGTTGTCGGCCAAGTTCGGCGGTGAAGCCAAGGCCTACGACCAGATTGATGCGGCGCCCGAAGAAAAGGCCCGCGGCATCACCATCAACACCGCGCACGTCGAGTACGAGACCGCCAATCGCCACTACGCGCACGTCGACTGCCCCGGTCACGCCGACTACGTCAAGAACATGATCACCGGTGCCGCCCAGATGGACGGCGCCATCCTGGTGTGCTCGGCCGCCGACGGCCCGATGCCCCAGACCCGTGAGCACATCCTGCTGGCCCGCCAGGTCGGCGTCGGCTACATCATCGTCTACTTGAACAAGTGCGACATGGTTGACGACAAGGAGCTGCTCGAGCTCGTCGAGATGGAAGTGCGCGAGCTGCTGGACAAGTATGAATTCCCCGGTGACGCCACCCCCATCATCCATGGCTCGGCCAAGCTGGCCCTGGAAGGCGACAAGGGCGACCTGGGCGAAGGCTCCATCATGAAGCTGGCCGAAGCCCTGGACACCTACATCCCCACGCCTGAGCGCGCGGTGGACGGCACCTTCCTGATGCCCGTGGAAGACGTTTTCTCCATCTCCGGCCGTGGCACCGTGGTGACCGGCGCCGTCGAGCGCGGTGTCATCAAGGTCGGCGAGGAAATCGAGATCGTCGGTATCCGCCCGACCCAGAAGACCACCTGCACTGGCGTGGAAATGTTCCGCAAGCTGCTGGATCAGGGTCAGGCCGGCGACAACGTGGGCGTGCTGCTGCGCGGCACCAAGCGCGAGGAAGTCGAGCGCGGCCAGGTGCTGTGCAAGCCCGGCTCGATCAAGCCGCACACCCACTTCACCGCCGAGGTGTACGTGCTGAGCAAGGACGAGGGTGGCCGTCACACGCCGTTCTTCAACAACTACCGTCCGCAGTTCTACTTCCGCACCACCGACGTCACTGGCGCCATCGAGCTGCCCAAGGACAAGGAAATGGTGATGCCTGGGGACAACGTGTCCATCACGGTGAAGCTGATCAACCCCATCGCCATGGAAGAGGGGCTGCGCTTCGCCATCCGCGAGGGTGGCCGCACCGTGGGTTCGGGCGTGGTGGCGAAGATCCTGGACGTCTAAAGCGATCGCACGAAGGAATCACCATGGCAGCCAAGCAAAAAATCCGCATCCGCCTCAAGGCTTTCGACTACAAGCTGATCGACCAGTCGGCCGCCGAGATCGTGGACACCGCCAAGCGCACCGGCGCCATCGTCAAGGGCCCCGTGCCCCTGCCGACGCGCATGAAGCGTTTCGACATCCTGCGCTCGCCGCACGTCAACAAGTCGAGCCGCGACCAGTTCGAAATCCGCACTCACCAGCGTCTGATGGACATCGTCGACCCGACCGACAAGACCGTGGACGCGCTGATGAAGCTCGACCTGCCAGCTGGCGTGGACGTCGAGATCAAGCTGCAATAAGCCCTGCGGCCTTGTAGGAAAAAGCCCGCGTGCAGAAATGCGCGCGGGCTTATTTTTTGACTTGCGAATGTGGCATCCTTCGGCGACGGCGATCGGCCGGATTGGACGCTCCTGGGGTGAGATCATGAAGACTTGGTTGCTGCGGACCTCGGCACTGATTGCCGTGGCCCTGCTGGGGGCGTGCGGCGGCGGCGGTGGTGGGGTCTTCTTCCCCATCGTGGGGTTGCCCGTCCCTGGCTCTGGGTCTGGCGCGACGACGGTGACATTGACCGGAAACGCGACTTTCGACTCCGTGCCCAACACCACCGGCGGGCTGAACTACGGGGCCATTGCCGCCAAGCCGGTTCGGGGCGCGGTCGTCGAAATCCTGGATGCCAACGCGGCTGTGCTGGCCAGTACGGCCACGGACGGCAGCGGCGCCTATTCCGTATCCGTACCCGCCAACACGACAGTCAGCGTGCGCGTCAAGGCCCAGATGCTGCAGGGCGGCTCCGCAGCGAGCTGGGACGTCAGCGTGCGCGACAACACCCAGGGCGACGCCCTCTACTCGATGGACAGCGGCAGCTTCTCCACTGGGAGCGCGGCGTTGACGCGAAACGTGCATGCGCCCTCCGGCTGGAACGGCTCGAGCTACGCATCGGCCCGCGTCGCCGGACCGTTCGCGGTGCTCGACGCCGTCTACGCGACTCAGGCGAAAGTCCTCTCCGTTGCGCCGAGCACTGCCTTTCCACCGCTGCGTGTGTTCTGGAGCGTCAATAACGTGCCGGCTTCAGGCAATACGGCGCTGGGCCAGATCGGCACGACCTTCTTCACCAACTCGACCGCGGCGGGCGCGACCCGTGCCATCTATGTGCTGGGCAAGGAGAACGTCGATACCGACGAATACGACAGCTCGGTGGTCGCGCACGAATGGGGCCACTACTACCAGTCGGCCTTCAGCCGTGACGATTCGCCCGGTGGCGGCCATTCATTGACCGACCTGCTGGACCGCCGCGTCGCCTTTTCGGAGGGCTGGGGTAATGCCTGGTCCGGCATCGCGCTGGCACGCAGCAACTACACTGATTCGGTGGGCGCGAGCCAGGCCGTCGGATCGAACCTCGACCTGAGCGCGGGCGCAGCGTCACCTGCCGGGTGGTATCGCGAGGCCTCGATCCAGTCGATCCTCTGGAATCTGAACAGTCAGGTCGGCTTCAAGCCGATCCACGACGCCCTCACCGGCGCGTCATTCAAGAGCGGCGTGGCGGTGACCTCGATCCACCCCTTCTCCGTGGCCTTCAATGCCGCGGCGCCCGGCAGCGCCTCAGCCCTCAACACGCTGCTGTCGGGCCAGAGCATCGCCGTTCCCAACGACCCCTTTGCTGGGAACGAGACGAACAATGGCGGCGTCGCGGTTGCGTTGCCGATGTACACGTCCGTTGCGGTGGGGGGCGGGGCCACGCAGGCCTGCGTGACGAACCAGGCGGACGCGGGGGGTGCCGGCAACAAGCTGGGCAGCTACGCCTACCTTCGATTCACCGCGCCCGCGCAGCGCAACTACGCCATCGCTCTTTCGGTCACCGGTGGGACGCCGGGCACCGATCCGGACTTCGTGGTCTATCAGGGCCGACGCGTCGGTCAGGGCCTTTCCATCGTCGCCGGGAGCGAATCGGGTTCCGTCAGCCTGTCGCAGGGCGAGGCCGTTATCGTCGTCAACGACTTCAAAAACGTGTCGACGAACACGTGCTTCAACGTCACCATCAACTAAGGAGCGCAGCCATGCGTGCATCTCGCAGCCTCGGAGCCATCGCCATGGCGGCGCTGGCCATGGGCGTGTCACTGCAGGCTTGTGCGCACAACACAAAGCCCGCGCGCGACATTTCTTCCCAAAAGATGACGACCGCCCCCATGAAGCCCGGCGGCTCCGGCATTGCCGTCCAGTACCGCATCGACGGCACGCCCGAGTCCGGCAGCGCCGTCCCGGTCGTGCTGAGCTTCGACGGCATCACGGACCCGGCCGGCGGCACAGTCAAGCTCAGGCCCGACGGCGGCCTGGCCATCACCGGCTCGTCCGGACCGTACACGCTGCCGGCAGGCAGGACTTCGACGCTGACCGTCCAGGTCGTCCCCGACGCCGACGGCATCGGCTACCTGCATGTGTTCACCACCCAGAACGGGGCGACCAGCGCGACCTCCATCACCGTCCAGGTCGGCAAGGAACCCTCCACCCTCCCCGCCAGCAGCGGGCTGAAGCAGACGCCCGGCGGGGACAAGATCCTCTCCATGCCGGTGAAGTGAGCCCAGCCGGCCTGATCGGCCGGCGCCTTGCGCTCCCAAAGACTTGCGGGCTATAATGTCCGGCTCTGCCCGATTTGCGCCTTGGCGCTTGCCGTACAGAGCTTTATCAACCTTCTTCCGCATACCAAACGCTGTCGCCAATTGAAGTGGCAGCGGCGGGAGTCTTGGAGAAAAAACCATGAGTCTGAGCAACTCCCTCGGGTTGCTGGGCCGCAAGGTGGGGATGATGCGTCTCTTCACCGATGACGGTGACGCCGTTCCCGTCACGGTGGTGGACGTGTCCAACAACCGTGTGACCCAGATCAAAACCCAAGAGACCGATGGCTACGTCGCCCTGCAGGTGACCTTCGGCTCACGCAAGGCATCGCGCGTGACCAAGCCCGAAGCCGGCCATCTCGCCAAGGCTGGCGTCGAAGCCGGCGAAATCATCCAGGAATTCCGCGTCACCGCCGATACGGCCGCCCAGCACAAGGCTGGTGGCGCGATCGCCGCAGCCAGCGTATTCACGGTGGGCCAGAAGGTCGACGTGCAAGGTACCTCGATCGGCAAGGGCTATGCCGGCACCATCAAGCGCCACAACATGGGCTCGCAGCGTGCCTCGCACGGTAACAGCCGTTCGCACAACGTGCCCGGCTCGATCGGCATGGCGCAGGACCCCGGTCGCGTCTTCCCCGGCAAGCGCATGACGGGCCACCTGGGCGACGTCACCGTGACCACCCAGAATCTCGACCTGATCCGCATCGATGAAGCGCGCCAGCTGCTTCTGATCAAGGGTGCGATCCCCGGTGCCAAGGGTGGCTTCGTCACCATTCGCCCGGCCGTCAAGGCCAAGGCGGCGCCCGCGGCCTAAGGAGCAACAGCAATGCAACTCGAACTCCTGAACGAGCAAGGCCAGGCCGCGTCGAAGTACGACGCGCCCGAGACCGTGTTCGGCCGTGACTACAACGAAGACCTGGTGCACCAGATCGTCGTCGCCTACCAGGCCAATGCCCGCCAGGGCACGCGCGCCCAGAAGGACCGCGAGCAGGTCAAGCACTCGACCAAGAAGCCGTTCAAGCAAAAGGGAACGGGCCGCGCCCGTGCCGGTATGACTTCCTCGCCGCTGTGGCGTGGGGGCGGTCGCATCTTCCCGAACATGCCGGACGAGAACTTCACGCAGAAGATCAACAAGAAGATGTACCGCGCCGGCATGGCGTCCATCTTCTCCCAACTGGCGCGCGAAGGTCGCCTGGCTGTGGTCGACTCCATCAAGGTCGACTCGCCCAAGACCAAGGCGCTGGCCGCCAAGTTCAAGGCGATGAACCTCGAGTCCGTGCTCGTGATCGCCGAGGAAGTCGACGAGAACCTGTACTTGGCCTCGCGCAACCTGGTGAACGTGCTCGTGGTGGAGCCGCGTTACGCCGATCCGGTTTCGCTGGTGCACTACAAGAAGGTGCTGGTCACCAAGGGCGCTGTCGACAAGCTCAAGGAGATGTTCGCATGAGCCGCATCAATCCCACTCCCCAGCAGCGTCAGTTCGACGAAGGTCGGCTGATGAACGTGCTGGTCGCCCCGATCGTGTCCGAGAAGGCCACGATGGTTGGCGAGAAGTCGAATGCAGTCACTTTCAAGGTGCTGCAGGACGCCACCAAGCCCGAGATCAAGGCCGCCGTCGAACTGATGTTCAAGGTCGAGGTGAAGGGCGTGTCCGTGGCCAACATCAAGGGCAAGACCAAGCGCTTTGGGAAGTCGGTCGGCCGTCGCGACAACGTTCGCAAGGCCTACGTGACGCTCAAGGCCGGTCAGGAGCTCAACCTGGTTGGGGAAGGCGCTTAAATCATGGCCGTCATCAAGATGAAACCCACTTCGCCGGGCCAGCGTGGCGCGGTGAAGATCTCGCGGGACCACCTGCACAAGGGCGCCGGCTTCGCTCCGCTGCTGGAGCCCCAGTTCCAGAAGTCCGGCCGCAACAACAACGGCCACATCACGACCCGCCACAAGGGCGGTGGCCACAAGCACCACTACCGCGTGGTGGACTTCGTGCGCAACAAGGACGGCATCCCGGCCAAGGTCGAACGCATCGAGTACGACCCGAACCGCACCGCCCACATCGCGCTCGTGTGCTACGCCGATGGCGAGCGCCGCTACATCATCGCCCCGCGCGGCCTGGAAACCGGCGCCACACTGCTGAGCGGCTCGGAAGCCCCGATCCGCGCCGGCAACACGCTGCCGATCCGCAACATCCCGGTGGGTTCGACGATCCACTGCATCGAGCTGCAGCCTGGCAAGGGCGCGCAGATCGCCCGCTCGGCCGGCACCTCGGCGACGCTGCTGGCCCGCGAAGGCGTCTACGCCCAGGTTCGCATGCGCTCGGGCGAAGTGCGCCGCGTGCACGTCGAGTGCCGCGCCACCATCGGTGAAGTCGCCAACGAAGAGCACAGCCTGCGCCAGCTCGGCAAGGCTGGCGTGAAGCGCCACATGGGCATCCGCCCGACCGTGCGCGGCGTGGTGATGAACCCGGTCGACCATCCGCACGGTGGCGGCGAAGGCAAGACCGGCGAAGGCCGCCATCCTGTCGACCCGTGGGGCAATCTCACCAAGGGCTACCGGACCCGCAACAACAAGCGCACGCAGGTCTTCATCGTGTCGCGTCGGAAGAAGTAAGGGACAGCCACATGACTCGCTCTCTCAAGAAAGGTCCCTTCGTCGACCACCATCTGTTGGCCAAGGCCGACAAGGCCGTGACGACCAAGGACAAGAAGCCGATCAAGACCTGGTCGCGCCGCTCGATGGTCCTGCCCGAGTTCATCGGCCTGACCATCGCCGTGCACAACGGCAAGCAGCACGTGCCTGTCTACATCACCGACCAGATGGTCGGCCACAAGCTCGGCGAATTTGCGCTCACTCGCACGTTCAAGGGGCACCCCGCGGACAAGAAAGTCCAGA
The DNA here is from genome assembly GCF_002157355.1 of Variovorax sp. JS1663. GTDB lineage: Bacteria > Pseudomonadota > Gammaproteobacteria > Burkholderiales > Burkholderiaceae_C > Variovorax. Next base: position 44,603 of record NZ_LYMK01000001.1, read on the forward strand.
AGAAGTAAGGAACGACCATGTCTGAAACACGTGCAGTCCTCCGCGGTGTCCGCCTCTCGGTCGACAAGGGCCGACTGGTCGCCGACCTGATCCGCGGCAAGAAGGTCGATCAGGCGCTCAACATCCTGCAGTTCACGCAGAAGAAGGCCGCCGTGATCGTGAAGAAGGTGCTCGAGTCGGCCATCGCCAACGCCGAGCACAACGATGGTGCCGACATCGACGAGCTGAAGGTCAAGACCATCTACGTCGAGCAGGGCGCCACGCTCAAGCGCTTCACGGCGCGCGCCAAGGGTCGCGGCAACCGCATCAGCAAGCCCACGTGCCATGTGTACGTGACGGTGGGCAACTAACAGGCTGGAAGATTTATGGGACAGAAAATCCACCCGACCGGCTTCCGCCTCGCGGTCAGCCGCAACTGGTCCAGCCGCTGGTACGCCAGCAACCGCGACTTCGCCGGCATGCTGGCCGAAGACATCAAGGTGCGCGAGTACCTGAAGAAGAAGCTCAAGAACGCGTCCGTGTCGCGCGTCATGATCGAGCGCCCCGCCAAGAACGCCCGCATCACGATCTACTCGGCTCGTCCGGGCGTCGTGATCGGCAAGAAGGGCGAGGACATCGAGAACCTGAAGCGCGAGCTGGGCAAGCAGCTCGGCGTGCCGGTCGCCGTGAACATCGAGGAAGTGCGCAAGCCCGAAATCGATGCACAGCTGATCGCCGACAGCATCACGCAGCAGCTCGAGAAGCGCATCATGTTCCGCCGCGCCATGAAGCGTGCCATGCAGAACGCCATGCGTCTGGGTGCCCAGGGCATCAAGATCATGTCGGCAGGGCGCCTGAACGGCATCGAAATCGCCCGCACCGAGTGGTACCGTGAAGGCCGCGTGCCGCTGCATACGCTGCGCGCCGACATCGACTATGGCACCTCGGAAGCGAAGACCACCTACGGCGTCATCGGCGTCAAGGTCTGGGTCTACAAGGGCGACACGCTGGGCCGCAACGACCTGCCGGTCGTCGAGACCCCGCGTCCCGAAGAAGAGCGCCGCCCGCGTGGCCCGCGCCGTGATGGCCGTCCTGGTGGCGACCGTCCGGGCTCGGACCGTCGCGGTCCGCGCGCCGGTGCCCGCGGCCCGATCGGCGGCAACGTCGCCCCGGCCGATGGCAGCGACAAGCCCGCAGAAGCCGGCGGTGCAGACTCGAAACCCGCCGTTAAGCGCGTCCGCAAGGCCGCGCCCGCTGCAGCAGCGGACGGTGCCAAGACCGAGTGACATCGGTCTTAGAACTACGGAGTAACTAACATGCTGCAACCTGCACGCAGAAAGTTCCGCAAGGAACAGAAGGGCCGCAACACCGGCATCGCGACCCGCGGCAACGCGGTGTCCTTCGGTGATTTCGGCCTCAAGTCGATCGACCGCGGCCGCCTGACGGCGCGCCAGATCGAAGCCGCCCGCCGCGCGATCTCGCGTCACGTCAAGCGGGGCGGCCGCATCTGGATTCGTGTGTTCCCCGACAAGCCGATCTCCACCAAGCCCGCCGAAGTGCGGATGGGTAACGGCAAGGGCAACCCCGAGTACTACGTCGCCGAGATCCAGCCCGGCAAGGTGATCTACGAGATCGTCGGCGTGCCCGAGGAACTCGCGCGCGAAGCGTTCCGCCTGGCTGCCGCCAAGCTGCCGCTGCGCACCACCTTCGTCGCTCGCCAGCTCGGCGCCTGATCGGGAGGAACACACATGGCAACCCGTAAGAAAAAGGACGCCGCGGCTTCGGCCAAGGTGTCGAAGGCCGCCACGCTGCGCGACAAGGACGTCGCCGGCCTGCAGGCCGAGATCAAGGATCTGCAGAAGGCCCATTTCGGCCTGCGCATGCAGAAGGCCACGCAACAGCTGTCGAACACGGCCACGCTGCGCATCACGCGCCGTGACATCGCCCGTGCGAAGACCATTCTTGCGCAAAAGCAGCAAGAAGCCGCCAAGTAAGGAGTGACCATGACGGAAGCTAAAAAATCCCTCAAGCGCACCCTGATCGGCAAGGTGGTCAGCGACAAGCGCGCGAAAACGGTGACGGTGCTCGTCGAGCGCCGCGTGAAGCACCCGATCTACGACAAGGTCGTGACTCGCTCGAGCAAGTACCACGCCCATGACGAAAAGGGCGAGTACAAGATGGGCGACACCATCGAGATCACCGAGAGCCGCCCGATCTCCAAGACCAAGAACTGGGTGGTGACCCGTCTGGTCGAGAAGGCCGTCACGGTCTGATCGCTGGCGACGCAGCCAATCCCAAAGCGGCCCACAATGTGGGCCGCTTTTATTTTTTCAGGAGCAAACCATGATCAAAGTCGGTGACACCCTTCCTGCCGCAACCCTGCAGGAGTATTCCGAAGTCGAGGGGGAGGGCTGCAGCATCGGCCCGAACCCGGTCGACGTGAACCAGGCCTCGGCGGGCAAGACCATCGCCCTGTTCGCGCTGCCCGGCGCCTTCACGCCGACCTGTTCGGCCAAGCACGTGCCCGGCTATGTGCAGCGCTTCGACGAACTCAAGGCGGCTGGCGTGGACGAGATCTGGTGCGTGAGCGTCAACGATGCCTTCGTGATGGGCGCCTGGGCGCGCGACCAGAAGACCGATGGCAAGGTGCGCATGCTGGCCGACGGCAGCGGCGTGTTCGCGAACGCCACCGGCCTGACGCTCGACCTCACGGCACGCGGTATGGGCGTGCGCAGCAACCGCTACTCGATGCTGGTGAAAGACGGCAAGGTGGCCTCGCTCAACGTGGAGGCGCCTGGCAAGTTCGAGGTCAGCGACGCCGAGACGCTGCTGAAGCAGGCCCGCGGCTGAGCACGCCGGGACGAATCAAAGATCCACCTTGAGGTAGTGCGACCCCGCGATGGGGTTGTGGTAGTAGGGCGGGACTTCGACGAAACCGAGGTCTTCGTAGAGGGCCCGCGCCGACTCCATGTCATCCAGCGTGTCCAGCAGGACACAGGCATACCCGGCACCGCGTGCCGCATCCAGGATGGCTTCTGCCAGTTGGCGGCCGAGGCCGAGTCCTCGGAACTGCGGACGAACGTAGAGCCGTTTCATCTCCGCCGCGTTGGGATAGTCGGCCGCATCCAGTGGACGCAGTGCGCAGCAGCCGGCGACGACAGCCGCGGCGCCGTTGGCGCGCTGCAGCGTCGGCACACCGGCGCGCGCAGCCTCTGCGCCCCCGAGCGCGGGATCGACCAGCGCGAGCAGCAATGCACCGCGTGGCTCCGCATAGTCGCCGGGAAGCCCGGCCAGCTCGGCGTCGAAGTCCTGGAAGCACAGGTCGATGCCCAGCGAGGCCGCGTACTCGAGAAAGATGGTCCGTGTGATGTCGAGCTCGTCGCCCGGATCGGGCGTCACCAGCACGATGTCGGGCGTGCCCGCCAGCGGAAGCGGCCTGGAAACAGAGAAGCTCATGGTCGCAACGACGCGATCCACGCCGCGAAGGTGGCGCAGGCCGCGAACACCATCAGCGCCAACAGGCGGGACGCGGCATCGTCGCGGCTCGCAGCCGCACGGCCGTCCGTGACCAGCTTGTCGCCGGAGATCATCGGCCGCACCAGCCGGTGGCGCTTGACCGCCACGTAGAAAAGCACCGCCAGCACATGCAGGCTCACCAGCGCGATCACGATCCACTTGCCGAACAGGGTGTGCCAGCCCGTGGCAAGGCTCACCGTCGCACCCGAGACGAAACGCGTGAGCGGCCCCGCCGCCATGACTTCGTCGTCGGCCACCAGGCCCGTCGCCACCTGCAACCCCAGGATCGCGAGCAGCGCGAAAACCGAGAATGCGCCGAGCGGCGTGTGACCGATGAGATGGTCTGGATGTGGGCGCCCGCGCAGGTAGTTCATGACCGATCCCGGCGAATAGGCAAAAGCGGCGAAACGCGACCAGCGCCCGCCGATGAAGCCCCAGATCACGCGAAACAACAGCAGCGAAAGCACCGCGTAGCCGATCCGGAAGTGCCACTCCATCGCGCCACCGAAGCCGGTCGCGAGTTGGCCGACCACCGCGACCGCGAGCGCCCAGTGAAACACGCGCGTCGGCAGATCCCAGACACGCGTGCGGATCGCGCTGGCGTCGTCCAGGCTCACAGGGCGCGTGGCGGACTCAGGGGCGGGGGGCATCGAGGGAGGCGGGGCGCGAAGCGTCGGAAGGTGCAGATTAGCAAAGTCGGCGCCATCGCGCCTACGGGTTGTCGCTATGCATGGTGGGCTGTCGCACGCCCCTAAACTGGCCCGCGCCGCCAGTCTGCGGCGCTGCCCCCACAACAAGGAACCCCGATGAATCGCTTTGCCTCGTTGACTCTGGCTGCGGCCGGCGCCGTGCTGTGCCTGCCGGCCCTGGCCCAGTTCGCCAAGACCGAAGACGCCATCAAGTATCGCCAGAGCGCGATGTTCATCCAGAACTACCACATGAGCCGTCTGGGCGCCATGGCCAGCGGCCGCGTGCCCTACGACGCCGCGAGTGCGACGATGAATGCCGAGGTGGTGGCGGAGATCTCGAAACTGCCGTGGATCGGCTTCGGCCCGGGCACCGAAGGCGGCAAGGCCAAGCCGGAGATCTGGAAGGAGCAGGCGAAATTCAAGGAGCTCAGCGACAAGCTGGTCAGCGAGACCGGCAAGCTCCTCGTTGCTTCGAAAGCCGGCAACCTGGACGCACTCAAGGCCGCGGTCTCGTCCGTGGGCCAGACTTGCAAGTCCTGCCACGACACTTTCCAGAGCAATTAGAGGGCAAGGGCGCTGTCGAATGACATCGCCCTGCTTCCAGACTACGCCTCGGCCAGCAGCTTCTCGATGAGCCGGTGCAGCTCGGCGAAGTCTGGTTCGCCCACGTAGCGCTTCACGATCTCGCCGCGCTTGTTCACGATGTAGGTCGTGGGCGTGAGCTTCACGTCGCCCCAGGCCTTGGCCACCGCGCCGGTGTTGTCGATCGCCACCTTGAAGGGCAGCTTGCGGGTCTCGGCGAAATTCACGACGTAGCTGGGTGGGTCGTAGCTCATCGCCACGGCCAGGGTGTCGTAGCCCTGGGCCTTGTACTTGTCGTAGGTGGCGATCACCTTGGGCATCTCGGCCACGCAGGTAACGCAGCTGGTGGCCCAGAAATTGACCAGCGTGACCTTGCCCTTGAGGTCCTCGGTGCTCTTCTTGCTGCCATCCAGCAGCACGAAGGTCGAGGTCGGCGCGGCCGACACGCCGGTATTCAGGTACACGCCCACGCCGGCGGCCAGGGCGATCACGATGGCGGCGGCGGGAATCAGCTTCTTCATGGGACAACGATGGAGGGGGCGCCGCGATTTTAGTTCCGCTCGTCCGATCTCGCCCGCACCGGGGCTGGCCCTGGGGAAAGGAAGGCGGTTCGATAATCGGCATCCGATGCGCTTGACCCTTCGTTCACGACTCGCGGCGCCCGTCGTGGCGGCCTCCCTGCTTGGCGCCTGCAGCCCGGTCTTCAACTGGCGCGAGGTCCCGATCGCGGGCGACGGTCTGGTGGCGCTGCTGCCCTGCAAGCCCGACCGCGCGACCCGCAGCCTGCCGCTCGGCGCCGGCGCCTCGATCGCCGTCGACATGACCGGGTGCGAAGCCGGCGGAGCCACCTTCGCCGTGGCCCACGCGACCGCCGAGGACGCGGCCCAGGCCGAACGCTGGATGGCGGCCTGGCGTGCCGCCACCCGGAGCCAGCTGGCCGGCAGGCCGGCCGCCGAGGCGCCGGCGACATTGCCCCGGGCCGCGGCCATGCCCGAACCGGTGCGGCTGGACGTTCAGGGCGCGGCGGGCGGCCCGGCGCCCGCCCACATGCTCTGGTTCGCCCAGCAGCGGGCCGGAAAGATGGCGCTCTACCAGGCAACTGTGCTCGGGCAGCCGGTCTCGGCCGACGCGCGCGTCACTTTCTTCGAGGGACTGCGTCTGCCATGAGCAGCTTGCTGACGAGCCGCGGCCGCATCGCCGCGGTGTTCCTGGCCTTCGCCTTCGCCTACTTTCTCTCGACGCTCATTCGTGGGATCACCGCCACCCTGTCGCCCGTGCTGACGGCGGAGTTCCGCCTGCACGCCAGCGACCTCGGCCTCCTGGCCGGCGGTTACTTCCTGGGCTTTGCCTTCACCCAGCTGCCCATGGGCGCCTGGCTGGATCGTCACGGTCCCGGGCGCGTGGTCCTGTGCTTCCTGTCGGTCGCGGTAGCCGGCTGCCTATTGTTCTGCGTGGCCACGCAGTTCTGGCTGCTGCTGGCCGCGCGCGTGCTGACCGGTGTCGGCGTCAGCGCCTGCCTGATGGCACCGCTGACCGGCTACCGGCGCTGGTACGACCCGCCGATGCAACTGCGCGCCAACGCCTGGATGCTGATGGTCGGCTCGCTCGGCCTGGTCGGCGCCACGCTGCCGGTGACCTGGCTGATGCCGCTGACCGGCTGGCGGCCGCTGTTCTGGCTGCTCGCTGCCGGGGTGTTCGTGTCCATGCTGCTGATCGCCTGGTCCACCCCGGGCTGGGATCGCGCCACCGGAGAAGGCCCCGCGCTGCCGGCCCGCGGCAGCGGCTACGCCGAAGTCTGGCGCGATCCCTTCTTCCGCAGGCTGATGCCCATCGGCTTCTTCTGCCACGGCGGTTTCGTCGCCATGCTGACCCTCTGGGTTGTCCCCTGGCTCACGCGGGTGGGCGGCTGCACGCCGGGCGAGGCCGCCGATGGGTTGTTTGTGATCAGCAGCGCCATGCTCGTCACCTACTGGGTCTGGGGGGCCGTCAACCCCTGGCTGGCGCGGCGCGGCATTGCCGCCGAGCGCCTGATCGCCTGGGGCACGCCGGTCGGCTTGCTGGCACTGGCCATCATCCTGCTGCTCGGCCCGGACGCCGGCGCGGCCGCGTGGACCGTCTACCTGTGCTGCGCCACCGTCGTCACCCTGGGCCAGCCCGCCGTCGCCATGGCATTGCCGCCGGCACTGGCCGGACGGGCGTTGTCGGCGTACAACCTTGTCGTGTTTGTGGGCGTCTTTCTGATCCAGTGGTGCGTGGGCCTGCTGATCGACCTGTTCGAGCGTGCCGGCCTCGACACGGCGGGCGCCTTCCGTGGTGCGCTGGGGCTGTTCCTGGGATGCTGTTTGTTGTCTTATTTCTACTTCCTCTGGGCGCCCCCGCATAATCGACGGACCCGCCTTCGACCCGCATGAACAGCATCTTCATCATCGCCCATTCGCCGCTCGCCCAGGCGCTGCGGCAATGTGCGCTGCATGTGTTCCCCGACAGCGAGGCTTCGATCGCGGCACTGGACGTGCTGCCCAACGTGTCGCCCGACGAAACCCTGGCGGCGGCGCGAATCACCCTGGCCCAGCTGCAGCGCACGCCCCGCTCGCAGGTGCTGGTGCTGGCCGACGTGTTCGGCGCCACCCCCTGCAACGTCGCGCAGAAGCTGGTGGACGGGGTGCGCTCCCGGCTGGTGGCCGGCGTCAACCTGCCGATGCTGCTGCGTGCCGTAAGCTACCGCAACGAGCCGCTCGAGACGCTGGTCCAGCGCGCGCTCACCGGCGGCACCGCGGGCGTGATGCAGGTGGCGGTGGCGGCACCCCAGAACCAGGCAAGAAGAAAGCACAGTGATCAAGACATCCGTGACCATCAGCAATAAGCTGGGCCTGCATGCACGGGCCTCGGCCAAGCTCACCAAGCTCGCGGGCAGCTACCCTTGCGAGGTCTGGCTCTCGCGCGGCGACCGTCGCGTCAATGCGAAGAGCATCATGGGCGTGATGATGCTGGCCGCCGGCATCGGGGTCACGGTGGAGATCGAGACGAACGGCGAGCGCGAGCAGGAGGCGCTCGACGCCATCGTTGCATTGATGAACGACAAGTTCGGAGAAGGCGAATGACCTTTGCCGTCCATGGGCTGCCCGTCGCCCGTGGCATCGCGATCGGACGCGCCGTGCTCGTGGTGTCCAGCCGGCTGGACGTCGCGCACTACTTCATCAAGCCGGAAGAAGTCGAAGCCGAAATCGATCGCTTGCGCGTCGCCCGCAACGCGGTGGCCGAGGAACTGCAGAAGCTTCAGGCCAGCGTGGCCCTGATGGGCCCGAACGAGGCGCCCCACGAACTCAGCGCACTGCTCGAGGTGCACCTGATGCTGCTCCAGGACGAGGTGCTCACCTCCGGCGTCAAGCACTGGATCGTCGAGCGCCTCTACAACGCCGAGTGGGCGCTGACCACGCAGCTGGAGGTGGTGGCGCGCCAGTTCGACGAGATGGAGGACGAGTACCTGCGCGAGCGCAAGGCCGACCTCGAGCAGGTGGTCGAGCGCCTGCTGCACCGCATGAAGGGCACCGCCGCGGTGCTGGCGCCCACGCCTCCGCGGCGCAAGCGCACCGCCGAGGACGATGACAGCGATCCCACCGCCGGCGACGCCATCGACGCCCCGCTGGTGCTCATCGCGCACGATCTCTCGCCGGCCGACATGCTGCAGTTCAAGAAGAGCGTGTTCGCCGGCTTCGTCACCGACGTGGGCGGGCGCACCTCGCACACCGCCATCGTCGCGCGCAGCATGGACATCCCGGCCGTGGTCGGTGCGCGCAGCGCCAGCCAACTGGTGCGGCAGGACGACTGGGTCATCATCGACGGCGATGCCGGCGTGGTGATCGTCGACCCTTCGCCCATCATCCTGGCCGAGTACGGCTTCAAGCAGCGCCAGGGCGACCTGGAGCGCGGCCGCCTGGCGCGCCTGCGCCACAAGCCCGCCGTCACCCTCGACGGCCAGCGTGTGGACCTGCTTGCCAACATCGAGTTGCCGGAGGACACGCTGGGCGCCGTCAAGGCCGGCGCAGTCGGCGTCGGCCTGTTCCGCAGCGAGTTCCTGTTCATGGGCCGCGAGGCCCAGCGCCTGACGCGGCTGCCCGACGAGGAGGAGCAGTACCAGGCCTACAAGCGCGCGGTCGAGGGCATGCAGGGCATGCCGGTCACCATCCGCACCATCGACGTGGGCGCCGACAAGCCGCTGGACGGCAAGTCGGTTCGCGACGACGCCCACCTCAACCCGGCGCTGGGCCTGCGCGCGATCCGCTGGAGCCTGGCCGACCCGGCCATGTTCCTGACCCAGATCCGCGCCATCCTGCGCGCGGCGGCGCACGGCGAGATCCACCTGCTGATCCCCATGCTCGCGCACGCCACCGAGATCCGCCAGACCCTCTCGCTCATCGACTTCGCGCGCGCCGAGCTCGACAACCGCGGCACGGTGTACGGCAACGTCAAGCTGGGAGCGATGATCGAAGTGCCGGCCGCCGCGCTCACGCTGCGCATCTTCCTCAAGCATTTCGACTTCCTCTCGATCGGCACCAACGACCTGATCCAGTACACGCTGGCCATCGATCGCGCGGACGAGTCGGTCGCCCATCTCTACGACCCGGCCCATCCGGCCGTCCTGCGTCTGGTGGCCGAGACCATCGCCGAGTGCCGACGGCAGGGCAAGGGCGTGAGCGTGTGCGGCGAGATGGCGGGCGACGTCGCCTTCACGCGTCTGCTGCTGGGCATGGGCCTGCGCAGCTTCTCCATGCACCCCTCGCAGATCCTGGCGGTCAAGCAGGAGGTGCTGCGCGCCGACACCAGCAAGCTCTCGGGCTGGGTGCAGCAGGTGCTGGAGGCCGACGATCCGGCCAGCCTACTGACGCCGGCACCGCAATAAAACGAAACACGCCGAAACTGCCGCGAAAGGACGCCGCGGCCGGCGGATCGCACCATCGGGTCTCCCTGATCGATTCAGATCGCACTGAAGGAAGACCCTCATGAAACCCTGGTTCAAACGATCCCTCTTCGGCTTTGCCGGCGCCGCGCTGCTGGCCGGCAGCCTGGCCGGCTGCTCCAGCCATCGCCACGGCTGGGGCGGCGGCTACTCCGAGCAGGACCGCGCCGAGTTCCGCGCCCGCATGGTCGAACGCGTGGGCAGCAAGCTCGAGCTCGATGCTGCCCAGAAGCAGAAGCTCAACGTCCTGGCAGAGAAGATCCAGGCCCAGCGCACAGCGCTGCGCGGCGGCGGCGATCCGCGCGCCGAGTTCCGTTCCCTCTTCGCCGGTGCCAAGCTCGACCAGGAGCGCGCGAAAAAGCTGGTCGATGACAAGACCGCCGCCGTCCAGTCCGGCAGCCCCGAGGTGATCGCCGCAGCGGCCGACTTCTTCGACAACCTGAACCCGACGCAGCAGCAGAAGGTGCGCGAGTTCATGGAGCGCGGCGGCCGCCGCTTTGGCCACCGTGGCTGAGCTGTCCGCGCCGCGCCTCTCGTCCCCGAGGGCATCGGACCCGCCGTGGGTGCGCCAGGGAGCCGAGGAACAACGCCAGCTCCCGGGCGCCACCCGCGGCGGCGTGCGCGCCATGCTGCGGCTGGAAGGCCTGGCCGTGCTGGCTGCGGCGCTCGCCGCCTACCAGTACCTCGGCGCGAGCTGGGGCGCCTTCGCGATGCTGTTCCTGCTGCCCGACCTGTCCTTCCTGGGCTATCTGGCCGGCGCGCGCGTCGGTGCGATCGCGTACAACGCCGCGCATTCGTACGTCGGCCCGGTCGCGCTGCTCGCGCTGGGGCTGGTCGGCGAGATGCCCGCCGTGCTCGCCCTCGGACTGGTCTGGGCGGCCCACATCGGCCTCGACCGCGCGCTGGGCTACGGCCTCAAGTACGGCAGCGAGTTCGGCGCCACCCACCTAGGCCGCATCGGCCGCGCCGATCCGTGGTGAACGCCGGCCCACCCCGCGCGCAATGGCGTCCGGCCTGATCGCGAGCTTCGTTTTCGGCGCCCGTATGCACAATGGTCGCATGCCCCGCATCCTGCTGATCGACGACGACGAGCACCTCGCTGCGCCGCTGGCGAGCTACTTCGCGCGCTTCGACTGCGTGCTGGACAGCGCATCGCGGCCCAGCGAGGGTTTGGCCCGCCTGCGGGCCCAGCCCTACGACGCCGCCATCCTCGACGTGATGCTGCCCGAGATGGACGGCTTCGCCCTGTGCCGCGAGATCCGCAAGGAGAGCGACATCCCGATCGTGATGCTGACCGCGCGCGGCGACGTGATGGATCGCGTGGTCGGCCTCGAGCTGGGCGCCGACGATTACCTGCCCAAGCCCTTCGAGCCGCGCGAGCTGGTGGCGCGGGTACAGACCATCCTGCGCCGCCAGCGCGCCGTGCCCGCCGCGCCGCCCGCGCAGCGCCGCGAGTTCGAGGGCCTGGTGATCGACCTCGACCGGCGCGAGGTGCTGCGTCAGGGCGAGCGGGTGGAGCTCACCGGCACCGAATTCGAGTTGCTGGCGCTGCTGGCCGATTCGCCCGGCAAGGTCTGGAGCCGCGACGACATCCTGAACCGGCTGCGCGGCCACGAGGCCGAGCTCTACACGCGCGCGGTCGACATCGTCGTGAGCCGGCTGCGCAAGAAGCTGGAACCGCTGGACTGCATCAAGACGCTGCGCAACGCAGGCTACACGCTCGCGGTCGGCAAGAGCGGCGGCCCGTGACCCGGCGTCCGCATCCGCATCGGCACTGGCGCCACCGCTGGCGCCATTCGCTGCGCCTGCGGCTGATCACCGTCTTCGTGCTGCTGGCCATGGCCATGGCGGCGGTGTTTCTCGGCGGTATGCAGCGCGCCTTTTCCGACGGCTGGCGCGGCGCCGCCCAGCCGATCGTCGGCGACTACATGGACCGGCTGGTGGCCGAGCTGGGCACGCCGCCCGACGTGGCGCGCGCCGAGGCGCTGGTGAAGCGCCTGCCCATCTCCATTCGCATCGAGGGCCCGGCGGTCAACTGGGACTCGCATCCGCAGCGCCGCTGGCGCGGCTTCGGCCCGGGCAGTGGCCGGGGTGACTGGCTGACGCGCAGCACTGCCGATGGCCACCGCGTGAGTTTCGGGCTGGGCACCTTGCCGTGGCAGCGCGAGCCGCATGGCATCGGCGGCCTGACGCTGGCGCTGCTGCTGCTCCTGATCGTGATCGCCTACGTCTACGTGCGGCGCCTGCTGCGCCCGCTCGACGACATCCGTGCCGGCGCCGAGCGCTTCGGCCGCGGCGCCTTCGACCAGCCGATCCCGCTGCGGCGGCGCGACGAGCTGGGCGACCTGGCGCAGCGCATCAACACCATGGCGCACGACATCCAGGGCATGCTCGATGCCAAGCGCGCGCTGCTGCTGGCGCTGAGCCACGAGCTGCGCTCGCCGCTCACGCGTGCGCGCCTCAACGCCGAGCTGCTGCCCGCCACGCCCGAGGGCGTGGCTGAACGCGCCGCACTGCTGCGCGACCTGGCCGAGATGCGCGACCTGATCAGCGACCTGCTGGAGAGCGAGCGCCTCGCCAGCCCGCACGTGGCCCTGCAGCGCGAGCCGGTCGATCTGCCCGCGCTGGTGCGCGAGGTGGTGGCGGAGCATCCCGAAGGCGGCCGTGTCGTGCTCGACCTGGCCGAAGGTCTGCCTCTGCTCGCGCTGGACCGCCTGCGCATCCGACTGCTGGTGCGCAATCTGCTGGAGAACGCCCTGCGCTACGGCGGCGACGCGGCCGAGCCGCCGCGCATCGCGCTGCGTGCTGTGGCGCCAAGTGGCATCGAGCTGGAAGTGCGCGACTTCGGCCCCGGCGTCGATGCCGCCCAGCTCGAGCGCCTCACCGAGCCCTTCTACCGCACCGACAGCGCGCGCCAGCGCGCCACCGGCGGCGTGGGCCTGGGCATGTACCTGTGCCGCCTGGTGGCCGAGGCGCATGGCGGCACGCTGGCCGTGCGCAACGCGCAGCCCGGCCTGGTGGTCACGGCGCGCCTGATGCCGTAGCCGCAGGCACGGTGTGCCCGCGCCCCTTCGCCGCCTGCCGCACCGCGTCGTCCACGCTCCAGGCCGTGTAGGCCGCGGGCGGCAGGTCCTCGCAATTCACCGAAGATCGCCGCGCGCTCGCGGGGCCGCACTTCGTCGGTCGACAGCAGCAGGGAGGCGGTCATGCGATCCATGTTGTCCGGGCCGCCCCCGGCCGCAGCACTTGCGGGTTAACGTGCGCGCTGGATCAAGCGCATTGTGCGCAGCCGGCACAGCGCGGCGCGCGCGTGCTTCCTACGATCGCACAAGCGGCCCGGCCCGACGGGGCTCGGAGCTGTGCCCGCAGACCCATGCGCTGATCGTGGAGGCAGTAACGAGGCCGGACTGCCGCCGGGCGTGCTCAACTTCGTCGCCAACGCACCCGCTGGTGGTGCTCGACGATGCCGGCATCGAGGCCGCCGTCGGGCGCCTTCGCCAACTCGGGCCAGATCTGCATGTCGACCGAGCGCATCGTGGTGGACCGGCGCGTGGCCGACGAATTCGTCGAGCGCTTCGTGGCCAAGGCGCAGCGCCTGCCGCTGGGCGACCCGCGCGAAGGGCCGGTGGCGCTGGACTCGGTGGTCGACCACGCCGACAGCACGCTGATGCCGGCCACCGTGCTCGATCACCGAACGCCGCGCCGCTACCCCTTCTGACGGCTTGTGAGCTGTCGCCTGCGCTACCCGGGCGCATGGAGCCCGGCGCTACGATGCCAGCCCCCGACCACCGCAGGAGACAGCCCATGAGCAGCACCGTCAGCAACCGCCAGGTCCGCCTCGCCAAGCGCCCCGAGGGCGCCGCCACCCGCGACAACTGGAAGTTCACCACCGAGCCCGTGGGCGAGCCGGCCGAGGGCGGCGTCGTGGTCAAGACCCTGTCGCTCTCGCTCGACCCCGCCATGCGCGGCTGGATGAACGAGGGCAAGAGCTACATCCCGCCGGTGGAGATCGGCGCGGTGATGCGCGCCGGCGGCATCGGCCGCGTGGTCGCCTCGCGCAACCCGGCCTTTGCGGTCGGCGACACCGTCTACGGCACGCTGGGCGTGCAGGAATACATCCTGATTCCCCAGGAAGACATCAAGCGCAATGGCCTCGTGAAGATCGACCTGCGCGCCGGCACCATCACGCAATGGCTCAACGTGCTCGGCATGCCGGGCATGACCGGCTATTTTGGCCTGATGGACATCGGCGAGCCCCAGCCCGGCGAGACGGTCGTGGTCTCCGGCGCTGCCGGCGCGGTCGGCCAGACCGTGGGCCAGCTCGCGAAGATCAAGGGCTGCCGCGCGATCGGCATCGCCGGCGGCCAGGCCAAGTGCGACTGGGTCGTCAATGAGCTGGGCTTCGACGCCTGCATCGACTACAAGGCCGGCCCCTCCGCCGTGCGCGACGGCCTGAAGGCGCACTGCCCCAAGGGCATCGACATCTACTTCGACAACGTCGGCGGCGAGATCCTCGACGCGGCCCTGGCGCGCCTCGCGCGCGGCGCGCGCATCATCATCTGCGGCGCCATCAGCCAGTACAACAATGCCAACAGCGCGCCGGCGCAGGGCCCGAAGAACTACCTGAGCCTGCTGGTGAACCGGGCGCGCATGCAGGGCATGGTGGTGTTCGACTACGCCGACCGCTACCACGTGGCGGTGGCAGAGATGGCCGGCTACCTGAAGGACGGCCGCATGAAGAGCCGCGAAGATGTCGTCGAGGGGCTGGATACTTTCCCCGAGGCGCTGAACAGGCTCTTCAGCGGGCAGAACTTCGGCAAGCTGGTGTTGAAAGTGGCGGACGCGTAGCCTTTCCAGGCGGCGTCAGTGCCTGATGGCGGGGCCACGCATTGTTTCGATGCAGGCAATACGGCGTTGCCGGCAGCCGTCTTGGTTCGCGAAGCAGCCTTCCGTACGATCAGGCCATGAAGCACGAACACCCGCGCGCCGAACACCTGGCCTCGTCCCCTGCAGGCAGTGAGCCTTCGCCCCTGGACGCCGAACCGAATCCTTCGTCCGTCGCGGCGAATGACAAGCATCGCGAGCCTGATTCGAATCCCACGGTCTGGGACGACTGGAAGTCGGTGCGGGACGTCGCCTGAGGCGGCCCGCAGCCGGACCTGAACCTGGGTTTCGCGTAGCTCTCAGGCCCTGACCCGCGTGCCCATCAGGGCCGCCGTGATGATCAGGATCGCCGCCAGCGCAATGGTCCAGCTCATCGGCCGCTGCGTGACCAGCATCAGCAGCGCCGTCGACGCCAGCGGCGTGATGTAGCTCAGGATTCCGATCTGCCGCGCGTCGCCGCGCTTGAGTGCCAGGTCCCAGAGAAAGAAGGCCGCCCCCAGCGGGCCCAGCCCGCACAACGTGACCAGCAGCCAGTCGCGCGCCGACAGCGTGGCCTGCGGCTCCAGCAGGGCGTGGCAGGCGAGGGCCAGGGCGCCCGAGAGCAGGCCGAACAGGCCAATCGCGCTCGTCGGAAAGGCCGCCACCCGTTTCGTCCACAGCGAGTAGCTGGCCCAGATGAAGGCCGAGCCCAGCGCCGGCACGAAGCCCCGGTAGCCGAGATCGACGGCGTCGGCCGATGCACCGCGCGCACCCAGGATCGCGATCGCGGCACCCGCGAAGCCCAGCATGGCCGCCACCAGGTGCAGGGGGCGCAGCGACAGGCCCGGCAGCAGCAGCGGCGCCAGCACCACGATCAGCAGCGGCCACAGGTAGTTGACCAGGTTGACCTCCACCGGGGGCGCGTGCCGCAGCGCGGTGAACAGCAGGAAGTGGAAGCCGAAGAGGCCGTAGATGCCCAGTGCCAGCGTGCGCGGCGGCACGGCCCAGGCCTGGCGGTCGCGCAGCACCCGGGGCCAGCTCATGACGCTGCCGATGATCAGTGCCAGTCCGGTGAGCAGGAAGGGCGGCAGGTGCGAGAGCGCAGTGCCCAGCGAGGCCAGCGTGGCCCACAGGGCGATGGCGGCGAGGGCGTAGAGCGTGGACGACATGGCCACGAGCTTAAGCTGCGCGGCCGTCGTGCGATGCCGGTCGTTCGTCGCGCGGCGACGGTTTGGGTGGGTTTCAGTCGCAGTAGCGGCGCAGCGCGGCGGTCAGCGCCGAGGGCGAGCGATAGCCGCTGCGGCGCGCAGTCTCCGCCACGCTCAGGCCCGCGCTGCGCAGCTGCCGCGCATGCAGCAGCCGTTGCGCGCGCAGCCAGTGCATGGGGCTCATGCCCTGTTCCTCGCGGCAGCGCTGCGCGAATTGGCTGGGGCCGAGGCAGGCGACGGCGGCGAGATCGGCCACGCCCAGCGGCTGGTGCCAGCGCGCCTGGGCCCAGGCAGCCAGTGCAGCCCAGTCGATCGCGCGTCCGCGCAGCTTGGGCGCGGCGGGCCCCCAGGCTTCCAGCAGCAGCGCGGGCGCATGGTGCAGCGCCAGCGGCGACGGTGCAGGCGATGCCAGGCACTCGGCAAGGTAGCGGGCCAGGGGCAGCAGGCGCGGCGCATGAGGGCCCTGGCCGGCAAAAGGCGTCCACAGGGCCAGGGGCGTGTCGAGCACCAGGCAGTGGCTGCCGCCCTGCGATTCGAAGTCGTGCCGGTCGCCGGGTGCCACCACGTGGCCCTCCCCAGCGCCGAGGCGCAGGCCGCGGCCTTCCACCTCCAGCTCGAGCACGCCGTCCAGGCCGACCAGCACCTGGAAGTGCTCGTGCGCATGGCTGCCGCGCGACCCGCCGTAATGGCGCAGCGACAACGGTGGCGGCGGGGCCGTGGGGGCGCGATGGGACATGGCGGTGGCCATTGTCCCTTGCGGGGTCTGCCCCTGTCACGCCGCGGGATGCGGCCGCATCACCCGATCGCCTGCAGCAGGGCCTGCGGATCCACCGGCTTCACCAGGTGCGAGGCGAAGCCGTGCGCCTGGCTGCGCTCCATGTCGCTGCGCTGGCCGTAGCCGGTCATCGCGATCAGGCGGATGGCCCGGTCCGGGTCCAACTTGCGGATCTGCGTGGCCAGCTCGAAGCCGTCCATGACGGGCAGGCCGATGTCCAGCAGTGCGACCTCCACCCGCTGGCGCGCCAGCAACGCCAGCGCGCTCGGGCCGTCATGGGCGATGAAGGGCGTGAAGCCGGAGAGCGCGAGCAGCTCGCCCAGGGCCTGCGCGCCATCGACGTTGTCCTCGACCACCAGCACGCGTTTGTGGCGGATGTCGACGGCCGGCACCGCGGCTGCCTGCGCCTTCGCCGCGGCCGCGAGCGGCAGCCGCAGCGTGAACTCGCTGCCGAGGCCGCGGCCCGGGCTGGCTGCATCGAGGGTGCCTCCATGCAGTCGGGTCAGGTTGCGCGCGATGGTCAGGCCGAGCCCGAGGCCGCCTTGTGGCCGATGGATGCCCTGGACGCCCTGCACGAACAGGTCGAAGACGATGTCCAGCTCCTGCTGCGTCATGCCCGCGCCGTTGTCGCGGACGGTGAGCACCACCTCGTCGTCGCTGCGCATCGCCCGGATCTCGACGCATCCGCCGGTATCGGTGTAGCGCCCCGCGTTGACGAGCAGGTTGGCGATCACCTGGCGCAGCCGCGCCTCGTCGGCGAAGACCGGCAGGCCCTGCGCGGGCACCTCCAGCGCCAGCCGGTGCCGCTTGTTCTCGAGGACGGGGCTGGCGGTCTCGATCGCGCTGTCGACCACCGTGCGCAGCTCCAGCGTCGTGCGCCGCAGCTCGAGGCTGCCGCGGGCGATGCGCGGGATGTCGAGCAGGTCATCGACCAGGCGCGCCATGTGCCGGGCCTGCCGCTCGATGATCGCGCGGTGCGGGGAATCGCCATCGCGCAGCTTCATGATCTGCACGGCGGTGAGGATCGGCGCCAGCGGATTGCGCAGCTCGTGGCCGAGCATGGCGATGAATTCGTCCTTGGCCCGGTTCGCGGCCTCGGCCGCCTCGCGGGCGAGGGTTGCCTGCTGGTGCGCGCGCGCACGCATGATCTGGACCTCCACGCGGGCCAGCAGCTCGGCCGTCGAGAACGGCTTGATCAGGTAATCGTCGGCGCCCTGCTGCAGGCCCGCCACCCGTGCTTCCTCGCCCGCCTGCGCGGACAGCACCAGCACCGGCAGGTCCCGCGTGCGCGTGCCTTCGCGCAGCCGCTGCAGCAGGGCCCGGCCGTCGATGCCGGGCATCATCATGTCGGTCACCACCAGGTCGGGCTGCCGGCGCTCGATGGCGGCGAGCGCCTCCTCGCCGTCGGCGGCGGTCTCGACCTGCCAGTGGGGATCCAGCAACTGGCGGACGTAGTCGCGCATGTCGGGGTTGTCGTCGACCACGAGCACCCGTTCGGGCTTGCGGCGGCTCAGCGACGTCGGCGCCTCGTGCGCGGAGCGCCGCGCGAGCCACGTGGTTTCGGCTCTCAATGCCTCATCGAGGTAGCGCGATCTCTGCGCGGCCTGGGCCGCGGTGTCCGCCTCCACGATGCTCGATGCGGGGAGGTGATCGGCGCCCAGCGGTATCTCCACCGTGAAGCGCGTGCCTTGCCCGGGCGTGCTGTCGACGCCGATGCTGCCGCCGTGCAGCCGCACCAGCTCCTTCACCAGCGCCAGGCCGATGCCGGTGCCCTCGTGGGTGCGGGAACGTGTGCCGTGCACACGGTGGAAGCGGTCGAAGATGTGCGCCAAGGCCGACGGCTCGATGCCCACGCCGGTATCCCGCACCGTCAGCCTGGCGCGGTGGCCCACCTCGGCCACGGCCACCTCGATCTCGCCTTCGAAGGTGAACTTGAAGGCGTTCGAAAGCAGGTTGAAGACCACCTTCTCCCACATCTCGCGGTCCACGTAGGCCGGCAGCGGTCGCTCGCCGCCCTGCACGACCAGGCGCAGGCCGGCCTGCTCGAAGGCGGAGCGGAAGACCGAGGCCAGCTCTGCCGTGTAGCGCGCCAGGTCGGTGGCGGCGTAGCGGGCCTGCACCTGGCCGCCCTCGATGCGGGAGAAGTCGAGCAGGGTGTTGACCAGCTTGCGCAGGCGCAGCCCGTTGCGCTGCACGCGCTCCAGCGGCTCGCGTGCATCGGCGGGCAGCGCCGTGCGGGCCAGGAGGTCGTCGACCGGGCCGAGCATGAGGGTCAGGGGCGTGCGCAGCTCGTGGCTGACATTGCTGAAGAACAGGTTCTTGGCCCGGTCCAGCTCGGCCAGCGCCTCGGCCCGCTGCTGCGCTTCGAGCCGTGTGCGCGTGTCGTTGAGCTGCGAGGCGAACTGGCTGGCCACCAGGCGCAGGAAGCTGCGGTAGGCGTCGTCGAGCCGCCGCCGGGTGCTGATGCCCAGCACGATGGCGCCGACGGGCGCTTCGCCGCCGCGGCCTGCCAGCGGGAGGACCAGGGCCTCCTCGACGGGCTCTGGCCAGGCGCCGCGCAGCTCGCCCCAGAGCGCCTGAACACGGTGCGTGAGTTCCTCGCGGCCGGTGTGCTGCACGCGCAGCGCGACGGCCCGGGCGTCCGCGTCGGTGCCATCGATGGGGCCGACAGGCTGGCGCGGGAGGGGGTGGACACGCCGCATGTCGTCCGCCGCGTCGCCGGCGAGGTACAGCGCGGCGAAGGGCACGTCGTGCAACTCGGTGCCGAGCGCCGCCAGCATCAGCCGGCCCGCCTCATCGAGGCTGCCGGCCTCGCCGTCGGACACGCCGGCCAGATCGTGCAGCAGGGCCAGGCGGCGCGCGCCGAGGACGCGCTCGGTTTCCTCCACCACCACGCACAGCATGCCGGCCACGCGGTCCGATTCGTCGTAGACCGGGCTGTAGGAGAAGGTGTGGAAGGTCTCTTCCTCGTAGCCGCTGCGGCGCAGGAACAGGCGCAGTCCCTCGTCCCAGGTGGCCTCGCCGGTGGCGAGCACGTGCGCGATGCGAGGCCCGGCCGCGTCCCACGCTTCTTCCCACACCCGGTCGGCCCGCGCGCCGAGCACCCAGTCGCGCTTGATGCCCACCGTGGGCAGGTAGGCGTCGTTGCAGAAGAAGATGCCCTCCGGGCCCCAGGCCATCCACATCGCGAAACGGGAGTCCAGCATGGTCCGGATGGTCGTCTTCAGGCTCTGCGGCCAGCCGGCCGGATCGCCCAGGGACGTGCTGCGCCAGTCGAAGTCGCGCATGCGCGCGCCCATCTCTCCGCCGCCTTTCAGAAAATCCGTGGACGCGAGGGACATGGAACGGAGCTGGGTCGTTGGGACCGCCAAATTATGCAAAGGCCTCCGTCCGCGAGCGCCGCCGAAAGGACGATGGCGGCGTTGTCCGTCAGAGCCGCAGCGTGATCGCTGACAGGGCGCAGACCAGCAGGAACGGGATCGCGATGCGGTGGAACTCGCGCAGGCCGTGCGGCACCTTCGCCAGCCGCAGCGCGATCAGGTTGGCCAGCGAGCCCAGCACGCAGCCGAAGCCGCCCACGCTCACGCCCGCGGCCAGCGCCGGCAGGTCGTGCACGTAGCGGTCCAGCAGGATGGTGGCCGGCACGTTGCTGATGAACTGCGAGACGGCGATGGCGGCCAGGTAGGCGCGCCAGCCCTCGTCGATCGGCCACTGCTGCAGCAGGGCGGCGATGGTCGGCAGTTCGGCGAACTGGCGCAGGTCCACGAACATCAGCGCGATGATCAGCAGCAGCGTCCAGTCGATGCCCAGCAGCACGCGTGGGCGCAGCAGCAGGAAGGCGCCGAACACCAGGCCCAGGCCGGCCGGCAGCCAGCGTTGGTCGAGCGCGACCACGAAGGCGACGAAAAGCAGGGCAGACAGTGCCAGCAGCCGCGGCTGTGCGGGCGCGGCCTCGCCGGCCGGCTTGAGCTGGATCTCCACGCGCGGCACCAGGAAGCGCACCGCGGCGAAGAGCCAGAACAGCATCACGGCCACGGTGGGCGCCATCATGCCCATGAAGCCGATGAAGCTCTCGCCCGAGCGGTGCCACAGGTAGAGGTTCTGCGGATTGCCGATCGGCGTGAGGGCCGAGCCCGCGTTGACGGCCAGCGCCTCCAGCACCACCAGCCGCGCCAGCGGCAGATGGGCCTGGGCCGCCAGCACGCGCGTGAGCGGCACCAGCAGGAACAGGCTCACGTCGTTGGTGACCAGGGCCGACAGGCCGGCCGCGGCAGCCACCAGGAAGAAGACCAGATGGCGCAGCTCGGTGGTCTGCGCCAGGAGCCGCGCGGCCACGGATTGCAGCACGCCGCTCTTCTCGACGCCCTGCGTGATGGCCAGCAGGCCGGCCAGCGCGCCGAGCGTCTGCCAGTCGACCAGCTTCAGGTAGTCCAGCGGCGCGCGCGGGCGCATGACGGCGAAGACGATCGCCACGGCCAGCAGCACCCACAGCAGGCCGTTGCCGCCGCCGTGCTCGGCGCCGGCGTCAGGAGGCGTCGCGTTCACGCAGCTCGCGCTTGAGCACCTTGCCGATCGCGCTGCGCGGCAGCTCCTCGATCAGGTGCAGGCGCGCCAGCCGCTGGGTCTTGCCGACCTGCGCATTGGCCCATTGCAGCAACGCCTCGGCCGGCGTGCCGTCGCCCGCACGGCGCACGACAAAGGCGACCGGGGTCTCGCCCCATTGCTCGGAGGGGACGCCGACCACGGCGGCCTCGGCCACCGCGGCGTGGCCGCGCAGCACGGCCTCCAGGTCGCTCGGGTAGATGTTGAAGCCGCCGCTGATGATCATGTCCTTCTTGCGGTCGAACAGCGTGAGGAAGCCGTCCTCGTCGAAGCGGCCGATGTCGCCGGTGCGGATGAAGCGCTTGCCCGTGGCGTCGAACCACTCGGCCTCGCGCGTCTTCTCGGGCTGGCGGTGGTAGCCGACCATCATGCCGGCCGAATGGCCCACCACCTCGCCGGCCTCGCCGCGCGGCACCTCGTGGCCCGATTCGTCGATCAGCCGGATGTCGCTGCCCTCGGCCGGCTGGCCCACGGTGTGCAGCTTGTCCGGGTGCAGGTGGGCTTCCAGGATGCAGGTGCCGCCGCCCTCGGTCATGCCGTAGAACTCGACCAGGCCGCCCGGCCAGCGCTTCAGGACGTCGGCCTTGAGCGCGGCGCCGAAGGGGGCGCTGGTGCTGAACTTGAAGCGGAAGCGCGAGAGGTCGTGGCGGTCGAAGTCCGGGTGTGCCATCAGGCGCTGGTACTGAACCGGCACCAGCATCGTGTGTGTCGCGCGGTACCGCTCGGCCAGGGCGAGGTAGGCGGTTGCGTCGAACTTGGGCATCAGCACCACGCAGCCGCCGTAGGCCAGCGTGGGGAAGAAGACTACCAGCGTGGTGTTGGAGTACAGCGGCGTCGACAGCAGCGTGACCGTCTCGGGGCCGTACTCGTACTTCGCCCCGCGGCGCACGTGGGCCCAGCGCATGCCGTGGCCCTGCACGATGCCCTTGGGCTCGCCGGTGGTGCCGGAGGAATAGATGATGTTGAAGGGCCAGGAGGGCTGCGGCTCGACCGGCAGCGGACGCGTGCCCGCCGGCGCCAGCCAGGCGTCGAAGTCCGATCCGGCCGCACTGCCGTCGATCGCCACGCGCGGGATCACGCCTTCGGCGGGCACGCCGAACAGGCCCGTGGTCGTGGCATCGAGGAAGAGGAGGCGCGCCTGCGCGTCTTCCGTCATCCGTGCCAGGCTGGCTGGCGTGGCACTCGGTGCCAGCGGCGCGACGGCGACGCCGGCACGCAGCGCGCCCAGGAACAGCGCCGCGTAGCGCGTGCCGGAGCCGGCGCAGACCGCGATCGCATCGCCCGCGCGCAGGCCGTCGCGCTGCAGGGCCGCGGCGACGCGGTCCATCAGCGCGTCCAGCGCGCGGTAGTCGAGGCTGTGCTCGGGATCGACCAGCGCTGGGCGCTGCGGGGCTTCCTGCGCATGTAGCCGGATCAGGTCGGCGATCACGCCGAACTCGCAGGCCGTGAGGGCCTCGATGCCGCTCATCACGACCCTCCTTTTTCGGTCAGACGCCGGCAGCGTGCGCCTGCTGGTCCGCGTGGTAGCTGCTGCGCACCATCGCGCCCACCGCGGCGTGGCTGAAGCCCATCTTGTAGGCCTCTTCCTCGAACAACTTGAAGGTGTCGGGGTGCACGTAGCGGCGCACCGGCAGGTGGCTGTTGCTGGGGGAGAGGTACTGGCCGATGGTCAGCATGTCGATGTCGTGCGCGCGCATGTCGCGCATGACCTGAAGGATCTCCTCGTCGGTCTCGCCCAGGCCGACCATGATGCCGCTCTTGGTCGGCACGTTCGGATGCAGGGCCTTGAACTTCTTCAGCAGGCTCAGGCTGAACTGGTAGTCGCTGCCGGGGCGTGCTTCCTTGTAGAGACGGGGGATGGTCTCGAGGTTGTGGTTCATCACGTCCGGCGGGGCGGCCTTGAGGATCTCCAGCGCGCGGTCGTCGCGGCCGCGGAAGTCGGGCACCAGGATCTCGATCTGGGTCTGCGGCGAGAGCTCGCGCGTGTGGCGGATGCAGTCCACGAAGTGCTGGCTGCCGCCGTCGCGCAGGTCGTCGCGGTCCACGCTGGTGATCACCACGTACTTCAGGCGCAGCTTCGCGATGGTCTTCGCAAGGTTGAGCGGCTCGTCCTTGTCCAGCGGGTCGGGGCGGCCATGGCCCACGTCGCAGAAGGGGCAGCGCCGCGTGCACTTGTCGCCCATGATCATGAAGGTGGCGGTGCCCTTGCCAAAGCACTCGCCGATGTTGGGGCAGGAGGCCTCTTCGCAGACCGTGTGCAGGTTGCTCTCGCGCAGGATCTGCTTGATCTCGTAGAAGCGGGTGCTGGGGCTGCCGGCCTTGACGCGGATCCACTCGGGCTTCTTGAGCACCTCGGCCTGCACCACCTTGACCGGGATGCGCGAGAGCTTGGCCGCGGCCTTTTGCTTGGCCAGCGGGTTGTAGGTGTCGGCGCCTTGGGCGTCGCGGACGACTTCGGTGGTGCTCATGGCGGTGCGTGGGTGGTGGTCAGCGGGCGAGGTAGACGGCGAGCTTGGCAGCCAGTACTTGCGCGGCCTCGTCCCAGGTTGTTTGGACGCCGATTGTAGAAAGATCGACGGTTTTCAGGCCAGCGTAGCCGCAGGGGTCGATGCGGGTGAAGGGTTCCAGGTCCATCGCCACGTTGAGCGCGACGCCGTGGTAGGTGCAGTGCCGGCTGATCTTGATGCCCAGCGCGGCGATCTTGCCGAGACCGCGGAAGGGGTCGGCCGGATGGGCCGGGCCGGTCAGCGCCGCGTGCGAGAACGGGTCGTCCAGGCGCACGTAGATGCCGGGGGCGCCGCCCACGCGGTGGCCGGTGACGCCGAAATGCGACAGCGTGCGGATCACCGATTCCTCGATCCGGTAGACGTATTCCTTGACGTAGTAGCCAGCGCGCTTGAGGTCGATCAACGGATAGGCCACCACCTGGCCCGGGCCGTGGTAGGTGACCTGGCCGCCGCGGTCGGTCTGAATCACCGGGATCGCGCCCGGGGCCAGCACGTGGCCTGCGCGGCCGGCCAGGCCCTGGGTGTAGACCGGCGGGTGCTCGCACAGCCACAGCAAGTCGGCCGATTCGGGCGTGCGCCCTTGCGTGAGGCGCTGCATCGCGGCGAAGGTAGGCAGGTAGTCGACCCGGCCGAGCCAGTCGACCTCCAGCGTCACAACACCACCTTGACCATCGGATGCGCGGTCAGCGCCCGGTAGATGTCGTCGAGCTGCTCGCGGCTGGTGGCGGTCACCGTGATGGTCACGCCCAGGTAGTTGCCGGCCGAGCTGGGGCGCAGCTCGACGGTGCTGGCGTCGAAGTCCGGATCGAAGCGCTCGGCGATCTGGGTGATCGCGTGCACGAAGCCGTCCGCCTTCGCGCCCATCACCTTGATCGGGAATTTCGAGGGGTACTCGATCAGCGAATCCTTGCGTGCGTCGATCGGCTTGTCGGTGGGTTGATCGGTGGGCTTGTCCGTGGGCTCGCTCATGCTGTGACTCCTTGTTCCTGTGCGCTGCGTTCCTTGGCGCGCTGATAACCGGCATCGATGGCCTGGAACACCGGCCCCACGCGGCCGCTGCCGATGGGCCGGCCATCGAGTGTGACGACCGGCTGCACCTCCTTGCTGGCCGAGGAGATCAACAGCTCGTCGGCGCCGAAGACCTCCTCGCGCGCGATGCGGCGCAGCGTGAAGGGAATGCCGGCCTCGACGCAGATGCGCTCGATCAGGCCGTAGCGGATGCCGGCGAGCACCATCTCGTCCTTCAGAGGGCCGGACACCGCGCCATCCTTCACCACCCAGACGTTGCTGGACGAGGCTTCGCTCAGCCAGTCGCCGCGGAACATGATGGTCTCGGCCGCGCCGGCCTCCACGCTGATCTGCCGCGCCAGCACCGCGCCCAGCAGGCTGGTGCTCTTGATGTGCGCCTTCTGCCAGCGGAAGTCATGCGCACTGACGCAGGCCACGCCCTTGGCACGCACCGCATCGGGCACCGGCTTCATCGGGTTGAGCATCATGAACACGGTGGGCGTGAGCCCCTTCGGCATCGCATGCTCGCGCGGCGCCACGCCGCGCGTGACCTGGATGTAGATGGCCTGCACGGCCGCGCGCTCGGCCGGCGGGCTGGCCTCGATCAGGCGCATCGCGGTCGCGCGCCATGCGCCATGCGACAGCGGGTTGGGCACGCGCAGCTCGGCCAGCGAGCGGCCCAGCCGGGCCATGTGCTCCTCGAAGCAGAAAGGTGCGCCGCCGTAGACCGGCACCACTTCGTACACGCCGTCGCCGAAGATGAAGCCGCGGTCGAGCACGCTGATCCGCGCATCGCGCAGCGGCGTGTAGTCGCCGTCGAGGTAGCAGAGAGAATCGGGGAGGGCGTCGACGATCGGATGCATGAGGGATTATGGTGGGGGCATGGGCGCGCTTTCCAACGTGCCCATCTTCATCCGCCCCGCGCGCAAGGGCGTTGCGCGAGCTGACTGGAAGCTGGCGGAGGGCCGTGGGTTTCTACTTATAATCAGTGGCTTTGTGAAAATTCTGGGTCGTCATCCGGGCTTCATTACGATATGAAAACAATGGCCCGCGATGACCGAGACAGGGATGTCCATGAGGACGGACAGGACCTGGATGCCGACTTCAAGCCGCTGAGTGCCGAAGAGGCGCAGCGGCTGCGCGAACGGAAGCCGTTGATCTCGCCTTGGCGCGTGATCGCGATCCAGGTCGTGGCGGGGCTGCTGGTGGCTTTGGTCGCCTGGGGCTTGTCGGGGAGGCTGAGTGTGGGATGGTCCGCCGGCTACGGCGCACTGGCGGTGGTGATTCCCTCCGCGGTGTTCGCAAGAGGGCTGACCGGGAGGTTTTCTTCGTTGAATGCGGGCACCGCGGTGTTCGGATTCTTCTTGTGGGAAATGGTCAAGTTGGTCTTGTCGGTGGCGATGCTGCTCGCCGCGCCAAGACTGATAACGGCGCTGAGCTGGCCGGCAATGCTGGTCGGCCTGGTGGTGACAATGAAGGCGGCCTGGGTGGCAGTGATGCTGGCACCCAAGGGCCGGAAAATTTAAAGACGAGTAACGGATGGCTGCTGAAAACGCTGCGGAACATGGGGGTCAGACCGCTGGTGAATACATCGTTCACCACTTGACCCATCTTCAAAGCTCCAAGCCGGCAGGTGTTGCCGATTTCTCGGTTTTCAACTTCGATTCCATCTTCTTCGCGATCCTGCTGGGCGTGATCGGCTGCTGGCTGCTCTGGCTGGGTGCGCGCAAGGCGACCTCGGGCGTGCCAGGGCGCTTCCAGGCCGCCGTGGAGATCCTGGTCGAGGTGGTCGACCAGCAGGCCAAGGGCATCGTGCACAACGCGACCAGCCGCAAGTTCGTCGCTCCGCTCGCGCTCACCGTCTTCGTGTGGATCTTCATGCTCAACGCGATGGATCTCTTGCCGGTCGATCTGCTGCCCTGGATCTTCGGCTTGATCCATGGCGATCCGCATCACGCCTACCTGCGCGTGGTCCCCACGGCTGACCTGTCGGTCGCCATGGGCCTGTCGGTTTCGGTACTGCTGATCTGCCTGTACTACAACATCAAGATCAAGGGCGCCGGCGGCTGGGTGCACGAGTTGTTCACCGCGCCCTTCGGCAACCACTGGGCGCTCTATCCCTTCAATTTCGCGATGCAGCTCATCGAGTTCGTCGCCAAGACGGTCTCGCACGGCATGCGTCTGTTCGGCAACATGTATGCCGGCGAACTGATCTTCCTGCTGATCGCACTGATGGGCGGCGCCTTCACGCTGTCGGCCACCGGCGTCCTCCTTGCGCTGGGCCACATCATCGCCGGCACCGCGTGGGCCATCTTCCACATCCTGATCATCACCCTGCAGGCCTTCGTGTTCATGATGCTCACGCTCGTGTACGTCGGCCAGGCGCACGATGCCCACTGATTGGGCGTTGATCGCGCGCTGATCCCCCGTTTCGTTTTTTCCTTTCTCTTCAACCAAAGTCCTTAGGAGTCATCATGGAAGTTATTAGCTTTGTCGCTCTGGCCGCCGGCCTGATCATCGGTCTCGGCGCCGTGGGTGCCTGTATCGGCATCGGCATCATGGGCAGCAAGTACCTCGAGTCGGCCGCCCGCCAGCCCGAGCTGATGGGTGAACTCCAGACCAAGATGTTCCTGCTGGCCGGTCTGATCGACGCCGCGTTCATCATCGGTACCGGTATCGCGCTGTGGTTCGCCACCGCCAACCCCTTCCTCGCGCAGATCGCCAACCTGCCGAAGTAATCGGCTGAGACTTTCTCGTCGAACCCCTGTCGTTCCCTCGGAGCGGCTTCGGATTCAAACCCAATGAGAGGGTAAAAAGTGAGCATTACCGGTACCCTGATCGTCCAGATGATCGTGTTCCTGATTCTTGTCGGGTTCACGATGAAGTACGTGTGGCCGCCGATCGCCAAGGCGCTGGACGACCGTGCCCAGAAGATCGCCGACGGCCTGGCCGCCGCAGACAAGGCCAAGGCCGCGCTGTCCGAGGCGGACAAGCGGGTGGAAGTCGAACTGGGCAAGGCGCGCAACGAATCCGCGCAGCGTCTTGCCGATGCCGAACGTCGTGCGCAGGCCATCGTTGAAGAGGCCAAGGCCCGCGCCACGGAAGAAGGCAACAAGATCGTCGCCGCCGCCCGCGCCGAAGCAGATCAGCAGGCCGTGAAGGCACGCGAGGCCCTGCGCGAGCAGGTGGCCGTGCTGGCCGTCAAGGGCGCCGAGCAGATCCTGCGCAAGGAAGTCAACCCGGCCGTGCACGCCGACCTGCTGGCCCGCCTGCAGACCGAACTCTGACCGCACGCCATGGCTGAACTCGCTACCATCGCACGCCCCTACGCCGAGGCCCTGTTCAAGGCGTCCTCGTCGGACCTCGCCGGCGCCAGCGCCTGGCTCGAAAGGGTCGCGGCCATCGCCGCCAACCCCGAGCTTCAGCAGTTCGCCGACAACCCCAAGGTGACGCCCGAGCAGGTGCTGGGCGTGATCGCCGGCGCCAACGGCGCGGAGCTTCCGAAGGCTGCCAGCAACTTCCTGATGGCGCTGCTGGACAACGGCCGCTTCACCGCGCTGCCGGAGATCGCCAAGCAGTTCCGCGCCCTCGCGAATGCGCAGAGCGGCTCTTCCGACGCCATCGTCTACAGCGCCTTCCCGATCGACGGCGCGGCCCTCGATGGCGTGGCCGCCGCGCTCGAGAAGCGCTTCGGCCGCAAGCTGCAGGTCAGCGTGCAGCAGGACCCTTCGCTCATCGGCGGCATCCGCGTGGTGGTCGGCGACGAGGTGCTCGACACCTCCGTCAAGGCTCGCCTCGAACAAATGAAAGTTGCGCTGGCAGCCTGAGGCCGCCAGCCCCCTCAACGAAAGAAGGAAAGAGTCATGCAACTCAATCCCGCAGAAATTTCCGAGCTGATCAAGAGCCGCATCGAGGGCCTGGGCGTCAGTGCGAACATCCGCAACGAAGGCACCGTGGTGTCGGTGACCGACGGCATCGTGCGCGTGCACGGCCTGTCGGACGCGATGCAGGGCGAAATGCTCGAGTTCCCGCCCACGGCCGACGGCACCCCCTCGTTCGGCCTGGCGCTGAACCTCGAGCGCGACTCGGTCGGCGCCGTGATTCTGGGCGAGTACGAGCACATCTCCGAAGGCGACACCGTCAAGTGCACGGGCCGCATCCTGGAAGTGCCGGTCGGCCCCGAACTGGTCGGCCGCGTGGTGAACGCCCTGGGCCAGCCCATCGACGGCAAGGGCCCGGTCAACGCCAAGCTGACGGACGTGATCGAAAAGGTCGCCCCCGGCGTGATCGCCCGGAAGTCGGTGGACCAGCCGATGCAGACCGGCCTGAAGTCCATCGACTCCATGGTGCCGATCGGCCGCGGCCAGCGCGAGCTGATCATCGGCGACCGCCAGACCGGCAAGACCGCGGTGGCGATCGACGCGATCATCAACCAGAAGGGTCAGAACATGACCTGCGTCTACGTCGCGATCGGCCAGAAGGCTTCGTCGATCAAGAACGTGGTGCGCGCGCTGGAGCAGGCCGGTGCGATGGACTACACGATCGTGGTGGCGGCTTCCGCTTCCGAATCGGCCGCGATGCAGTACGTGGCCGCCTACTCTGGCTGCACGATGGGCGAGTACTTCCGCGACCGCGGTCAGGACGCACTGATCATCTATGACGACCTGTCCAAGCAGGCCGTGGCCTACCGCCAGGTCTCGCTGCTGCTGCGCCGCCCGCCGGGCCGCGAAGCCTACCCCGGCGACGTGTTCTACCTGCACAGCCGCCTGCTGGAGCGCGCCGCGCGCGTGAACGCCGAGTACGTCGAAGCCTTCACCAAGGGTGAAGTCAAGGGCAAGACCGGCTCGCTCACGGCGCTGCCGATCATCGAGACGCAGGCCGGCGACGTGTCCGCCTTCGTGCCGACCAACGTGATCTCGATCACCGACGGCCAGATCTTCCTGGAAACCAACCTGTTCAACGCCGGCATCCGGCCCGCCATCAACGCGGGTATCTCGGTGTCGCGGGTCGGCTCGTCTGCGCAGACCAAGGTCATCAAGGGCCTGTCGGGCGGTATCCGTACCGACCTCGCGCAGTACCGCGAGCTGGCTGCCTTCGCGCAGTTCGCTTCCGACCTGGACGAAGCCACCCGCAAGCAGCTGGACCGCGGTGCCCGCGTGACCGAACTGCTGAAGCAGGCCCAGTACAGCCCGCTGCCGATCTCGCTGATGGGCGCCTCGCTGTTCGCGGTGAACAAGGGTTTCATGGACGACCTCGAGGTCAAGCAGGTGCTGCCTTTCGAGCACGGCCTGCACCAGTTCCTGAAGTCCAGCCACGGCGCACTGCTCGACAAGATCGAGCAGGCCCGGGCTCTCGACAAGGATTCCGAAGCCGAGCTGACCGCCGCGATCACTTCCTTCAAGAAGTCCTTCGCCTGATCGAGAAGGAGTAGTCCTATGGCAGCCGGCAAGGAAATCCGCGGCAAGATCAAATCGGTGGAGAACACCAAGAAGATCACCAAGGCCATGGAAATGGTGGCCGCGTCGAAGATGCGCAAGGCGCAGGACCGCATGCGCGCCGCCCGGCCGTACAGCGAGAAGATCCGCAACATCGCGGCCAACCTCGGCCAGGCGAACCCGGAGTACACCCACGCCTTCATGAAGACCCACGACGCCAAGGCGGTGGGCTTCATCGTGGTCACCACCGACAAGGGTCTGTGCGGCGGCATGAACACCAACGTGCTGCGTGCCGTGACCACCAAGCTGCGCGAGCAGCAGCAGGCCGGCAACAAGGTCGAGGCGGTGGCGATCGGCAACAAGGGCCTGGGCTTCCTCAACCGCATCGGTGCGCGCGTGGTCTCGCATGTCACCCAGCTGGGCGACACGCCGCACCTCGACAAGCTGATCGGCCCGGTCAAGGTGCTGCTCGACGCCTACGCCGAGGGCAAGCTCAGCGCGGTCTACCTCTGCTACACCAAGTTCATCAACACGATGCGCCAGGAGTCGGTGGTGGAGCAGCTGCTGCCGCTGGCGGCCGACTCGCTGAAGATGGAGAAGGGCCAGCACTCGTGGGACTACATCTACGAGCCCGACGCGCAGAGCGTGATCGACGAGCTGCTGGTGCGCTACGTGGAGTCGCTGGCCTACCAGGCGGTGGCGGAGAACATGGCCTCGGAGCAGTCGGCGCGCATGGTCGCGATGAAGGCGGCCACCGACAACGCGGGCAACGTGATCGACGAGCTCAAGCTGGTCTACAACAAGACCCGTCAGGCCGGCATCACCAAGGAGTTGTCGGAGATCGTGTCGGGCGCCGCGGCGGCCGCGGGCGTTTGAGCGCCTGTTCAAGCGTTCAACTGACGACAACCAGATTCAATTTTTATCGGAGCGAATGATGGCTCAAGAAACAGCAGTTCAAGGCAAGATCGTCCAGTGCATCGGCGCCGTGGTCGACGTGGAGTTCCCGCGCGACCGGATGCCCAAGGTGTACGACGCCCTGAAGTACGAAGAAGGCGGCCTGACGCTCGAAGTGCAGCAGCAGCTGGGCGACGGCGTGGTGCGCACGATTGCGCTGGGCTCGTCCGACGGCCTGCGCCGCGGTATCGTGGTCACCAGCACCGGCGCGCCGATCACGGTGCCCGTGGGCAAGGCCACGCTGGGCCGCATCATGGACGTGCTGGGCCGCCCGATCGACGAGCGCGGCGACGTGGACCAGACGCTCACCGCCTCCATCCACCGCAAGGCGCCCGTGTACGACGAGCTCTCGCCTTCGCAGGACCTGCTCGAGACCGGCATCAAGGTGATCGACCTGGTCTGCCCCTTCGCCAAGGGCGGCAAGGTGGGCCTGTTCGGCGGCGCCGGCGTGGGCAAGACCGTGAACATGATGGAGCTCATCAACAACATCGCCAAGGCGCACTCGGGCCTGTCGGTGTTCGCCGGCGTGGGTGAGCGCACCCGCGAGGGCAACGACTTCTATCACGAGATGGCCGACTCCGGCGTCGTGAACCTGGAGAACCTCGGCGAGTCGAAGGTGGCCATGGTCTACGGCCAGATGAACGAGCCCCCGGGCAACCGCCTGCGCGTGGCACTGACCGGCCTGACCATCGCCGAATCGTTCCGCGACGAAGGCCGCGACGTGCTCTTCTTCGTCGACAACATCTACCGCTACACGCTGGCCGGTACCGAAGTGTCGGCGCTGCTGGGCCGCATGCCTTCCGCCGTGGGCTACCAGCCGACGCTGGCCGAGGAAATGGGCCGCCTGCAGGAGCGCATCACGTCCACCAAGGTGGGCTCGATCACCTCGATCCAGGCCGTGTACGTGCCGGCGGATGACTTGACCGACCCCTCGCCCGCCACGACCTTCGCCCACCTGGACTCCACCGTGGTGCTGTCGCGTGACATCGCCTCGCTTGGCATCTACCCTGCCGTGGACCCGCTGGACTCGACCTCGCGCCAGCTCGACCCGCACGTGGTCGGCGAAGAGCACTACAACGTGGCCCGCGCCGTGCAGGGCACGCTGCAGCGCTACAAGGAACTGCGCGACATCATCGCCATTCTGGGTATGGACGAACTGGCGCCCGACGACAAGCTGGCCGTGGCCCGCGCCCGGAAGATCCAGCGCTTCCTGTCGCAACCCTTCCACGTGGCCGAAGTGTTCACCGGCTCGCCCGGCAAGTACGTGCCGCTGGCCGAGACCATCCGCGGCTTCAAGATGATCGTCAATGGCGAAGCCGACCACCTGCCCGAGCAGGCCTTCTACATGGTCGGCTCGATCGACGAGGCCTTCGAGAAGGCCAAGAAGGTCGCTTAAGGAAAGATCACCATGGCAGGCACCATTCATGTGGACGTGGTCAGCGCCGAGGAGTCCATCTTCTCGGGCGAGGCCAGGTTCGTCGCGCTGCCGGGTGAAGCCGGCGAGCTCGGCATCTATCCGCGCCACACGCCGCTGATCACGCGCATCCGGCCCGGCGCCGTGCGCATCGAGACGGCCGACGGCAACGAGGAGTTCGTCTTCGTGGCCGGCGGCATCCTGGAGGTGCAGCCCAACACCGTCACCGTGCTGTCCGACACCGCCATCCGCGGCAAGGACCTCGACGAGGAAAAGGCCAACAAGTCCAAGGCCGCAGCCGAGGAAGCGCTGAAGAAGGCCAAGAGCGACATCGACATCGCGATGGCCCAGTCCGAGCTGGCCGTGATGGCCGCGCAGATTGCTGCGTTGCGCAAATATCGCCAGAAGAAATAGAGAGGCTGAGCCTCATCGAAAAAGCCGCCCTCGGGCGGCTTTTCCTTTGTTATTCGAACCAAAATAGGCCGAAGTTAAATCTTGTTCGGCTGAAGCGGGCCGCCTAGTATTCGCCTTCGCCCAGCGGCCCCGTGCCGCGGGTCGATGACGACAAGGACGGAGACAAGACGCTTGGCACCCTGGAGCGGCCTCACTGCCGACGAGATGGCGCTGCTGGAGACCACCTTCTGGTCCGCCGGCGGCTCGCGCCATGCCATGGCCGAGCGTCTGGCCTTCTCCAAGAGCAAGGCCAATGCGCTGATCGCCGGCCTGGTGGACCAGGGTCTCCTGGCCGAAGCCGGCCTGCAGCGCTCCTCCGGTGGCCGCCGCGCCGAAAACCTCCAACTGCATGCCGGCCTGGGCGTGCTGGTCGGCGTGGACATCGGCGCCACCAGCCTCGACGTGGCGGTACTGCGGCCGGACCTCTCGGTGCTGGCCCAGCACGCCGAAGCCGCCGATGTTCGCGAAGGCCCGGGCACGGTGCTGGCACGGGTGCGCCAGCTCATGCGCGAGCTGCTTGGGCGCTGCGGCTTCGCGCCCCGGCAGGTGATCGGCATCGGCATCGGCGTGCCGGGCCCGGTCAACTTCGAGATCGGCCAACTGGTCAATCCGCCGCTGATGCCGGCCTGGGACAGTTTCTCCATCCGCGACTACCTGCGCGAGGACTACGCGGCGCCGGTCTTCGTCGACAACGACGTGAACCTGATGGCGCTGGGTGAGCTCTGGCGGCTGAAGCGCTCGCTCTCCAACTTCCTGGTGATCAAGGTCGGCACCGGCATCGGCTGCGGCATCGTCTGCCATGGCGAGGTGTACCGGGGCGCAGCCGGCTCGGCCGGCGACGTGGGCCACATCTGCGTGGACCAGGACGGGCCGCTGTGCCACTGCGGCAACGTGGGCTGCGTCGAGGCGATGGCCGCCGGCCCCGCCATCACGCGCATGGCCGTGCAGGCGGCCGAGGCCGGCGAGAGCAATGCGCTGGCCGAACGGCTGCGCACGCAGGGCCGCATCGATGCGGTGGACGTGGGCCAGGCCAGCCGCGCCGGCGATGCCGCGGCCAACGCCATCGTGCAGAAGGCCGGCCAGCTGATCGGGCAGATGCTGGCCTCCGTCGTCAACTTCTTCAATCCCTCGCATGTGTTCATCGGCGGGGGCATCACCCACATCGGGCCGCTGTTCCTGGCGGCGCTGCGCCAGAGCGTCTACCACCGGTCGCTGGCGCTGTCGACGCGCCACCTCGAGATCCAGTACACGCCATTGGGCGGGCAGGCCGGCCTCGTGGGCGCGGGGGTCCTGGCGATGCACGAGACGCTCAAGGCACGGGGAGTCGCGCCATGAAGCCCGGCGTCGCGGTCGAGTTCGAGCAGGTCGTGAAGGCCTTCGGGCCGGTGCAGGTGTTGCACGGCGTGAGCTTCCCGCTGGCACCCGGCCGCGTCTACGGCCTGCTCGGCGAGAACGGCGCCGGCAAGTCCACCTTGATGAAGATCCTGGCCGGCTACGAGCCCGTCACCGGCGGCGTGGTGCGCGTCAACGGCGAGCCGCAGGTCTTCGCCAGCTCGCGCGAGGCCGAGGCGCTCGGCATCGTGCTGATCCACCAGGAGTTCAACCTGGCCGAAGACCTGAGCGTGGCGCAGAACATCTTCCTCGGCCATGAAAAGAAGAAAGGCTGGCTGCTCGACGACGCCGCGATGGAGCGCGACGCCGCCTCGGCCCTCGCGCAGGTCGGCCTCAAGGTCGATCCGCGCACCAAGGTCCGCCGCCTGATCGTGGCCGAGAAGCAGCTGGTCGAGATCGCCAAGGCCGTCTCGCGTCACGCGCGCCTCCTGATCATGGACGAGCCCACCGCCACCCTCACGCCCGGCGAGACCGAGCGCCTCTTCCGGCTGATCGCCCAGCTGCGCGAGGATGGCGTGACCATCGTCTACATCTCGCACAAGCTGGACGAGGTCGAGCGCGTCACCGACGAGGTGATCGTCATGCGCGACGGCCGCTTCGTCACGCGCGCGCCCACCGCCAAGCTCACGCGCCACCAGATGGCCAACCTGATGGTGGGGCGCGAGCTGGCGGACCTCTACCCGCCACGCGATCCGGTCACGACCGGCCAGGCACCCGCGATGCGGGTGCGTGGCTTCGGCGTGCCCGGCTGGGCGGAGGATGCGGGTTTCGAGGTGCGTCCCGGCGAGATCCTTGGCTTCGCCGGCCTGGTGGGCGCCGGCCGCACCGAGCTCTTCGAGGGCCTGCTGGGCCTGCGGCCCGCGAGCGGCAGCGTGGAGATCGGCGGCCAGGGCGTGCTGCTGCGCAATCCGCGCGACGCGGCGCGCCACGGCTTCACCTACCTCAGCGAGGACCGCAAGGGCAAGGGCCTGCACGTGCACCTGGGCCTGCGCCAGAACCTCACGCTGATGGCGCTGGAGCGCTATGCCGCGCCCTGGCTGAAGCCCGAGGCGGAGCGCGAGGCGCTCGCTGCCGCGGTCAAGGAATACGGCATCCGCACCGGCGACCTCGATGCACGGGCCTCGTCGTTGTCGGGCGGCAACCAGCAGAAGCTCGCGCTCGCCAAGGTGCTGCAGCCGCGGCCGAAGGTGGTCGTCCTAGACGAGCCCACGCGCGGCGTCGACGTCGGCGCCAAGCGCGACATCTATTTCCTGATCCAGCGGCTGGCCCGGGAGGGGCTGGCCGTGATCGTGATCTCTTCCGAGCTGATGGAGCTGATCGGCCTGTGCCATCGCGTGGCGGTGATGCGTGCCGGCCGGATCGTCGCCACGCTCGATGCCGACCAATTGACCGAAGAGGTGTTGATCTCCCATGCCACCGGAACCGCAACAAGCCACGCCTGAGGCCGCGGGCGCGATGCACCGCAGCGAATCGAAGCCGCGGTGGACCGAGCGCCTCCACGGCCTCGGCCCCGTGATCGGACTGGTGCTGCTGTGCATCGCCGGCACGCTGCTCAACAGCGACTTCGCCACGCTCGACAACGTGATGAACGTGCTGACCCGCACGGCCTTCATCGGCATCATCGCGGTGGGCATGTGCTTCGTCATCATCTCGGGCGGCATCGACCTGTCGGTGGGCTCGATGGCGGCGCTCATCGCCGGCTGCGTGATCATGTTCATCAACGCGATGGGGCCGGCGCTGGGCTCGCCGCTCTTGGCGGTGGTGCTCGGCGCGGTGCTGGCGGTGGTGCTCGGCGCCGTCTTCGGGCTGGCGCACGGCCTGCTCATCACCAAAGGCCGCATCGAGCCCTTCATCGTCACACTCGGCACGCTGGGCATCTTCCGCGCCTACCTGACCTACTTCGCCGACGGTGGCGCGCTCACGCTGGACAACGAGCTCTCCGACCTCTACGCGCCGGTCTACTACGCCAGCCTGCTGGGCATCCCGGTGCCGGTGTGGGTGTTCCTGGTGGTTGCCCTGATCGGCGGGCTGATCCTCAACCGCACCGCCTATGGCCGCTACGTGCAGGCCATCGGCTCCAACGAGCAGGTCGCGCGCTACGCGGCCGTGGGCGTGGACAACGTGAAGATCCTCACCTACGTACTGCTGGGCGTGTGCGTGGGCATCGCCACGCTGCTGTACGTGCCGCGCCTGGGCTCGGCCTCGCCCACCACCGGGCTGCTGTGGGAGCTCGAAGCCATCGCCGCGGTGATCGTCGGCGGCACCGCGCTCAAGGGCGGCGCGGGCAGCATCACCGGCACCGTCATCGGCGCGATCCTGCTCTCGGTCATCAGCAACATCCTCAATCTCACGAGCATCATCAGCGTGTACCTCAATGCCGCGGTACAGGGCTTCGTGATCATCGTGGTCGCTTTCCTCCAGCGCGGGCGCCGTTAGCGCGCCCATTTCCAACGACAGCTTTTTCAACAAGGAGACAGCCAGCATGAACCTCATCACCCGACGCCTCGCCCTCACCGCGGTCGCCGCTGCCGCCTTCGCGGCCATGCCGGCCCTGGCGGCCGAGAAAGTGAACCTCGGCGTCTCGATCCCCGCTGCGACGCACAGCTTCATGGGCGGCATCAACTACTGGGCCAACCAGGCGAAGAAGGACCTGGAGAAGGAGCACAAGGACCTCAAGATCACGATCAAGACCGCGGCCAACGCGCCCGAACAGGCCAACCAGCTGCAGGACCTCTCGACCGTGACCAAGATCAACGCGCTGGTGATCTTCCCCTTCGAGTCGGCCGCGCTCACCAAGCCGGTCGCGCAGGTCAAGGCCAAGGGCACCTACGTCACCGTGGTCGACCGCGGCCTGACCGACACCAGCGCGCAGGACGCCTACGTCGCCGGCGACAACACCGCCTTCGGCAGGATCCCGGCCGAGTACATCGCCAAGAAGCTCAACGGCAAGGGCGACATCGTGGCGCTGCGCGGCATCGCCACCACGCTGGACAACGAGCGCATGGATGCCTTCAACGGCGTGCTGAAGAACTACCCAGACATCAAGCTGCTCGACGCCAAGTACGCCAACTGGAACCGCGACGACGCCTTCAAGGTCACGCAGGACTACCTGACCCGCTTCAAGAAGATCGACGCCTTCTGGGCGGCCGATGACGACATGGCCTTCGGTGTGCTCAAGGCCATCGAGCAGGCCAAGCGCGACGACATCAAGGTCATCTTCGGCGGCGCCGGCGCCAAGAGCATGGTCAAGACCATCCTCGACGGCAAGGACCCGCGCATCCAGGCCGACGTGAGCTACTCGCCCAAGTTCATCTACGACGCGATCAAGCTGACGGCCGAAGCGCGGCTCAAGGGCGAGAAGCTGCCGGCGACGACGATCATTCCCTCGGTACTCATCACGAAGGAAAACGCGAAGGACTTCTACCACCCGAATTCCCCCTTCTGAGGCCTCGATGCCGGCAACAAGAAAGTTGCGCTACGCCATGGTCGGCGGCGGGCGCGATGCCTTCATCGGCGCGGTGCACCGCAAGGCGATCGCGCTCGACGGGCAGGCCGAGCTGGTGGCCGGCGCGCTCTCGTCCAGCCCCGAGAAGGCGCGCGAGTCCGGCCGCGCGCTGTGGCTGGCGGAGGACCGCAACCATGGCGACTGGCGGGCGCTGCTGGACGACGAGCTGAAGCGGGCGCCGGACGAGCGCATCGACTTCGTCTCCGTCGTCACGCCCAACCACCTTCACTTCCCGGTGGCGCAGGCCTTCGTCGAGGCGGGCTTCCACGTGGTCTGCGATAAACCCCTTGTGCACACGGGGGCGCAGGCCGATGCGCTGGTGGCGGCCGTGGCGCGCCAGGGCACCGTGTTCGCGGTCACCTACAACTACACCGGCTACCCGATGGTGCGCGAGGCGCGCGAGATCATCCGCAGCGGCCGGCTCGGCGGGATTCGCAAGGTGGTCGTCGAATACAACCAGGGCTGGCTCGCCACGCGCCTCGAAGGCGAGGGCAACAAGCAGGCCGAATGGCGCAGCGATCCGGCGCGCAGTGGCGCGGCCGGTGCGATCGGCGACATCGGCTCGCATGCCGAGAACCTGGTCGCGACCGTGACGGCCCTCGAGATCGAAAGCCTGTGCGCCGACCTGGGCGCGCTGGTGCCCGGCCGCGCACTCGATGATGACGGCAGCGTGCTGCTGCGCTTCAAGGGCGGCGCGCGCGGCGTGCTGATCGCCTCGCAGGTCAACACCGGGCTGGAGAACGACCTGCGCCTGCGCGTTTCTGGCACGCTGGGGACGTTGGTCTGGCGCCAGGAGCAGCCGAGCGAGCTGCTGCACCTGCCGCACGACGGGCCGCGGTGCATGCTCACGCGCGGATCGCCCTGGCTGGGCGAATCGGCGCGGCGGGCCAGCCGGCTGCCCAGCGGACATCCGGAGGGCTTCATCGAGGCCTTCGCCAATGTGTACGGCGGTGTCTTCGCCGACATCCGTGCGCGGCTCGCGGGACGGCCGGCCGAGGCCCTGGAGGCGGACTATCCCCGGGTGGAGGAGGGCGCGCGCGGCGTCCGCTTCATCGAGCGCGTGGTGGCATCGTCCAGGAGCGATGCCAAATGGACGGCGTGGTGATGACGAGCTCGATCGATCGGCCCCGGACCTTCAGCCCTTCGGCGCGTCGGGCCCGGTCCGGTTGATCCGGCCCTTGTGGACGGCCCAGACCTTGCCGTCCGGTGTGCCGACGTACATGGGCTGCCGTGCCCACAGGCTCCAGAAGACATGTGCTTCCGTCGGCGTGGCGTCCATCACGTGCGTCAGGTACAGGCCCGCCGCACGGGGATCCTGTCGCAGCGCCAGGCAGGTCCGCGTGAAGCCGCGCTGGGCGATCACGGCCGGCCCCTCCGTGATCACGCGGTAGGTGCCGCCCATGGGCACCACCCTGTTCGAGGTGGCGGCGGGCAGCAGGTAAACCACCCATCGGTGCGGCGTGTCGATGGCTTCGGCGGGCAGGACGACGGCGTTGTACTGCTCGGCGCAGGGCTCGAATCCAGAGCTCATCGCCAGCTGGCGTGCGCTCGCGGCGCCGGCCTCGAACGGGCTCAGCCGGGACGGCACGTCAAGCGTGGTGACTTCGTGGACCTGGTTGTCCTCGATGGAGACGGTGACCCGGTAGAGCGCCGATGGGGTCCGGTCCACGTAGGTGACCGCGATCAGGTCACCGAGTTCTTCCGTGATCCAGCCCTTGACGCGCGGATCCCTTCGAAAAGCGGGAATCCTGAGGACGGCCTCGGTGGCGGCGGCGATGGCGCGCTCGTGCCGATAGATGGCCACGCCCATGGTTTCGGCGCCCTGGATGCTGTCCGCTTCCTGCGCCGGTGACCGTGGCGGCTCCTGGGGTTCGCCGGCATGCGCGACCAGGCCGCCGAGCGCGAGGGTCAGTGCAATCAGATGGCGCGTCATGGTCCTCGTTGCTCCAGCATCCGGAAGCGGCGGATGCTAGCGATCGCCTGTGGGGACATCGATGCGATGAAACATTTCGCGGAAATTGAAGGGCCGGCCCCGTGAAAGAGGCCCCTCCGCGCTGGCGTACCGGCGGCGCCGCCGAGCGCCGGATGATGACCTCAGGGGACGCCGCTGCGCCCAGCCGAGCAGAGCCGTTGTGCCAGCCGTGCCAGCGCGGCTTCCGCCGATGGCTCGATCGCCGTCGAGCAGCCCAGCATCAGGTTCAGGCGCTGGCCAAGGCCTTCCACCATGACACCGCTGTCGCGCTCTCGGAGCACGCCGTCCGCATCCGGTGCACAGTCCCGGACCGCGCAGACGCGGCTCGCGTAGCTGTCTTCCGGAACGCCGTAGACGACCACCGGCTTTCCCAGCGCCACGGCGAAGCCGACTTCGAATACGGTGCCCGAATCCGGCTCGAGACCGCGAAAGTCGGCCAGATTGGCGATCAGTCCGTCGGCCTCGCGGATCAAGGCGACGTTGCCTTCGTAGATGCGCTGCGCGCGCTCGGCGTCGCTGCCTTCGAAACCCTCGTGCATGCCGCCGTCCGACGGCTCGACGCCCAGCAGCCCATGCCGTTCGCACAGGGCTTTCAGCCGTGCGTAGATCGCCGCGCTGCCGCGAAAGAAGATGTCGGGGCCGGCGAGGTACACGCGGGGCCGCGCGCCGGGCGGCTGATGCGGCGAAGCCGCTGTCTGTTCCATCGTTCTGGGGTTCCTTCCGTTCGCATTGTCCATCGCTCGAGCGGCGCGTAGGTGCCCTCCCACAGCAGTAACGCCCTTGCGCTGCTGACGTCGCCCCGCGGGCGGCGGAGCATTTCTTCACGATTCACCAGTTGAAAGGGAGATGCCGTATGGATGCGATGAACATGCAGGCCGCATGGGCGCTTGGTGCCGTCGTGGTCTTGGTCCTGTTGGCCTTGGGTGCCTATTTCTTCCATCGAAGACGACAGTCGCAAAGGCTCGAGCAACGCTTCGGCTCGGAGTACGGCCGCACGCTCAAGGCGCATGGCAGCCGCGCCAGGGCAGAGGCGGAGCTGCGGGAGCGGGAAGCGCGCGTCGGGAAGCTGCGCATCGTTCCCCTGTCGCCGGAAGACGCGGCGCGCTTCTCCGGCGCATGGAACAAGCTGCAGGCGCAGTTCGTCGACAACCCGGCCGGCGCCGTGGCGCAAGCCGACCAGCTCGTGCGGGAAGTGATGCGCAAGCGCGGCTACCCCATGGAGGACTTCGAGCATCGGGTGGCCGACATCTCCGTGGACCATCCGACGGTGGTGAACAACTACCGCGCCGCGCAGGACGTCCGCGCGCGTAACCTGCGCGGCGAGGTCGAGACGGAGGAATTGCGCAAGGCGGTCGTTCATTACCGCGCGCTCTTCGACGAGCTGCTCGAAGTGCGGGTGGTCGAGCCGGTCGAACCGCGCAGCATGCCGGCGAGGCCGGTGGAGGTGCGGTCATGAACTTCGAATCCGGTCAAAACGATCGCGGCGCGTCGCCCGAGGTGGCGCCCGACGACCTCTCGCAACCGGTGGTGCGCTCCCCTGAAGTGGCGGACCGCGTCGACGAGGAGGCGCTAGCCTCGCTCTTCACGCCCGAGGCGGCGCGGGCGTTCCGCGCCGACTGGGATGCGGTTCAGATCGGCTTCGTGGACAACCCGCAGCAGGCCGTCCAGAAGGCGGACGAACTGGTGCGCCAAGTGCTGGAGAACCTGGGCCAGACCTTCTCGGCGGAGCGGTCCGCGTTCGATGGACGTGGCGACGAGACGGAGCAGGCATCGACCGAGCGGCTGCGCATGGCGCTGCGGCGCTATCGCGCTTTCCTGAACCGGCTTCTGTCACTGTGACGCCGGATGCCCGGGATGCGGCACGGAGCCGGCACTGCGCCAGCGCCCTGCGGCCGAGTGCCTCACTCGGCCCGGATGTCGTTGTCCTTCACCACCTTGCCCAGCAGGTCGTAATAGTTCTTGGTGAGCGCGGCCAGCTGCTCGGGCGTGCCGCCACCGGCATCGTCGCCGCGGTCGGCAATGGTCTTCTGCACGGCCGCGTCCTTCAGCGCCGTGTTCATCGCCGTGTTGACCTTCTTCACGATGTCCGGGCTCAGGCCCGGCGGCCCGTACAGGCCGATGAAGGAGATCACCTCGAAGTTCTTGATGCCCTTCTCCGTGGCCGTCGGTACGTCGGGGAAGGCCGGCACGCGCTTGGGGCCGGTGGCCATCAGCGCCTTGAGCTGGCCGGACTTGAGGAAGGGCGCGACCACCGAAGACGCATCGAACATCGCCGGCACGCGGCCCGCGATCAGGTCGGTCATGGCCGGCGCGCTGCCCTTGTACGGCACGTGGCTCATCTTCGGCTTGCCGATGCGCTCGCGGAACAGTTCCATCGCGGTCTGCACCAGGCTGCCCGGCCCGCCCGAGGCATAGTCGACGGCCTTGCCCTCCTTGTCCTGCTGCTTGACCCAGGCGATGAAGGCATCCACGTCCTTCACCGGCAGGCTGGCCGGCACCACCAGCATCAGCGAGGAGGTCAGCAGCAGGCCGATGGGCGTCATCTTCAGCGGGTCCGCGACTGCCGTGTTGCGGTAGGTGTGCGGGTTGAGCACCATGTTGCTGCCGTTGCCCACCAGCAGGCGGTAGCCGTCCGGCGCCGACTTCAGCACGTAATCGGTGGCGATGTTGCCGTTGACGCCGGCCTTGTTGTCGATCACCACCGGCTGGCCCAGGTTGTTCTGCATGCCGGCGGTGAGGATGCGCCCCGCAAAGTCCGTCTGGCCTCCCGGCGGATAGCCCACCACCAGCGTGACCGATTTGTTGGGCCAGGCTCCTTGGGCGAGGGTCAGGCCGGGCAGCAAGCCGGCCCCGAGACCACCCAGGCCCAGTTGCAGGGCGCTGCGGCGCGACAGAGAGACGGGGGGCGCAATCGGCATCATGGTCTTCTCCCGACCTCGGCAAGGTCAGCCGGGCGATCATAGGAGCCCGGCGCGCGCGCCACAAGCGGGTTCGTCGCCGATGCGTCGGTCCGCTCCTACGCCCGCCGGCCGCTTGTCCGATCCCGGGCGTCGACCTTGGCCGCTCGTGGGAGCTGCGCACAGGCGCGCATCGTCGAACTCCCGACCGTGAAGCCCACAAGGAGATCCTCATGAACAAGCCAACCGACCAGAAGCCCGACATCCAGGGCGAAGGCAACTACGACGCCACCCGCCGCTACGACAAGGC
Source organism: Variovorax sp. JS1663 (assembly GCF_002157355.1). Classification (GTDB taxonomy): domain Bacteria; phylum Pseudomonadota; class Gammaproteobacteria; order Burkholderiales; family Burkholderiaceae_C; genus Variovorax. Next base: position 87,621 of record NZ_LYMK01000001.1, read on the forward strand.
CACCGCCGACTTCGTGCAATCCGGCAAGGTGGATCAGGCCGCGCGCGACGCGCGCCCGATGAGCGAGGCCGAGGCTGAAGATATGCGCCAGGCCGAGCAGGAAGGCAAGTCGCACGCCAAGGGCGAGGACCCGGCGCTGCGCAAGGGCGCCTCGAAGTAGCGAAGGCGCGCAGCGCGCAAGGCCGGTCGTGGCGATCCGGACGGCATCTACCGCCTGAGGCCACAATCCGGCCATGACCGAGCACGAGTTCCACAATCCGTACACCCACGGCTTCGCCCGGCTCGCCGTGGCGGTGCCGCGCAACCGGGTGGCCGACCCGGCCTTCAACACCGCCGAGACGATCCGCATGTACCGCGAGGCTGCTGCCGACGGCGCGGTGTTGGTCGCCTTTCCGGAGCTGGGACTCTCTGCTTACACCTGCGACGATCTGTTCCACCAGGCCGCATTGCTCGATGCCTGCGAGCGCGCGCTGCTTGAAGTCGCCGCCTGCTCGCGCGAGGTCGGCGCCGTGGCGGTGGTGGGGCTGCCGCTGCGGGCGGATCACCGGCTGTTCAATTGCGCGGCGGTGGTGGCCGACGGCCGCGTGCTCGGCGTCCTGCCCAAGACCTACCTGCCCAACTACGGCGAGTTCTACGAAGCCCGCCAGTTCAACGGGGCCGACACCGCGCTGTCGAACGAGATCGTGCTCGGCGGCGAGCGCGTGCCCTTCGGCACCGACCTGCTGTTCCAGTCGCGCCAGATGCCGCTCTTCAAGCTGCACGTGGAGATCTGCGAGGACGTGTGGGTCCCCATTCCGCCCTCGAGCCATGCTGCGCTCGCGGGGGCGACTGTGCTGGTCAACCTCTCGGCCTCCAACATCACCATCGGCAAGTCGGACTACAGGCATCGCTTGGTGAGCCTGCAGTCCGCGCGCTGCCTGGCCGCCTACCTCTACACCTCGGCCGGCATCGGCGAGTCGACCACCGACCTGGCCTGGGACGGACAGGCGCTGATCTACGAATGCGGCGACATGCTCGCCGAGAGCGAGCGCTTCAGCAACCGCTCGCACCGCATCGCGGCCGACGTGGACCTGGAACGCCTGTCGCGCGAGCGCATGCGGCAGAACAGCTTCGGCACCTCGGTGCACAGGCACAAGGCGGCGCTGGCCGGCTGGCGCACCATCGAGTTCGAGCTGCCCGTGCCGGCGCAGGTGCCGCACGGCCTGCTGCGCAGCGTGGCGCGCTTTCCCTATGTGCCCTCGGACGCGGCCACGCGGGACGCGCGCTGCGCGGAGGTCTTCAACATCCAGGTGCAGTCGCTGGTGCAGCGCATCGAGGCGGCGCGCATCGACAAGCTGGTGATCGGCGTCTCCGGTGGCCTCGACTCCACCCATGCCCTGCTCGTGTGCGCCCAGGCCATGGACCGGCTTGGCAAGCCGCGCTCGGACATCCTGGGCTTCACCATGCCCGGCTTCGCCACCACCGGCCGCACCCTGCAGCAGGCGCATCGGCTGATGGCCAGCGTGGGCTGCAGCGCGCGCGAGATCGACATCCGTCCGAGCTGCCTGCAGATGCTGAAGGACCTGGGCCATCCCTTCGCCGAGGGCCGGCCGCAGTACGACATCGCCTTCGAGAACGTGCAGGCCGGCGAGCGCACCAGCCACCTGTTCCGGCTGGCCAACTTCCACAACGGGATCGTGGTGGGCACCGGCGATCTCAGTGAACTCGCGCTCGGCTGGTGCACCTACGGCGTCGGCGACCACATGTCGCACTACAACGTGAACGCGAGCGTGCCCAAGACGCTGATCAAGCACCTCGTGCACTGGGTCGAGACCCGCCGGCTGCTGGGCGACGAAGGCAGCGCGGTGCTGCACGACATCCTGGCCACCGAGGTCAGCCCCGAGCTGATTCCCGCGCCCGAGCCTGCGGCGGGCGGCGACGCTGCAGCGCAGCCGGGTCAGCGCACCGAGGACACCATCGGCCCCTACGAGCTGCAGGATTTCCACCTCTACTACACGCTGCGCTACGGCTTCCGGCCGAGCAAGGTCGCCTTCCTTGCACAGGCGGCCTGGGGTGATCGCACGCGCGGGCGTTGGCCCGACGAGCTGCAGAAGGAGCGCAACGAGTACACGCTGGCCGACATCAAGCGCCATCTCGGCACCTTCCTCTGGCGCTTCTTCAAGACCAGCCAGTTCAAGCGCTCCTGCGTGCCCAATGCGCCCAAGGTGGGCTCGGGCGGCTCGCTCTCGCCGCGCGGCGACTGGCGCGCGCCCAGCGATTCGGAGGCGACGGTCTGGCTGGAGGATCTCGAACGGGTGCCGGGGCGCTGAGGCGCGCTGCGTTCAGGGGCTGCGCGCCGTGCGCAGCGTGATCGAGTAGCGCAGCGCCTGCACCGGCGTCACGCGGTGCTGCCAGCGCCAGCGCGCCGGTCCGCGCATGCAGTAGAGCGAGCGCGGCTCGACCACGAGATCCAGGTGGGGCATCGGTCGTCCCATGGCATCGCGCTGGGGCGGGTAGGGGCGAAATTGCATCAGCCCGGTGCCCATCAGCGAGATGCCGGCGATCTCCTCGAACTCCGGCACGTCGCGGTGCCAACCGAGCGGCGCGCCCGGCTGGTACTCGGCCACCAGCACATGGACCAGCGCCTCGGGCAGCACGCCCATGCGCTGCGCCACCTTGGCGCGCAGCGGCAACAGCGCCGCCGGCAGCTCGGGCGCAGGCCGCAGCCGGTTGGCATCGAAGTCGTAGTGGCCACCGAAGCTGATGCCGCGCCGGCGGGCCTGGTAGTCCTTGTACCGCATCGGCTGCAGCGGCAGCGCCCGCACGACGTGCAGCAGATCCTGCTCTTCCCCCGCGTCGAGGAAGTCGTCCTCGTAGCGCCAGCCCTCCAGCATGAGCGCCGGGTCATCGTCGAACAGCGGTTCCTGGAAGGCGTGGCGTGCGTACATGCGAGGCCTACGCGGATGCGCCCGCCTTGCGGACGCTGGCCAGCGGCGTGCCGCGGCCGGCCTTCAGATGCCATTCGATGTCGCTGGCCCGGCTGCCCACCGCGCGCACCGCTTCTCGCAACTGGTCGTGCGTCACGTCCAGCTGGCGGCACCACTTGTCGAGCGCCCGGTCCGTGCTGATGTCGATGCGTTCGGGGAGGGCCGCGCCCCGGGGCCCATCCGCCGGTGCGGACGGTTTCTTCATGGCTTCGCTCCTGGAGGGGAATGGGTCGTTTCGGGCCGTTTCGCCCGAAGGCACCACCGTAGGAGGGTTGCGGCGCCGGTGCTGTAGGAGATCAGCCAATCCGCGTTGCCCGAGGGGTGGCAGGCCGGCATCCGTCTTTGGTCGCACCCGCGGCTGGCCCTTCCGGTGTATTCGCATCAGTGCGCGCCGCGCCATGCTGCGTCTTGCAGCGCCGCCGCTTCGGCACGAACATGCGGGTCGCCGGTGGCGGTGCGCGAGCGGCGTGCCGGCACCCCCTGCGGCCCGGCCAGGCTGCATCCCTTTCGTTCAACCCCCACAGTACGAGGAAGCTCCATGCCCACCATCAGCACCCGAGACGGCACCCAGATTTACTACAAGGACTGGGGCCAGGGCCAGCCCATCGTCTTCTCGCATGGTTGGCCGCTGTCCGGCGACGACTGGGACGGCCAGATGCTGTTCTTCCTCTCGCAGGGCTATCGCGTGATCGCGCACGATCGCCGCGGCCATGGCCGCTCCTCCCAGACCTGGACCGGCAACGAGATGGACACCTATGCCGACGACCTGGCCGAGCTGACCGAGAAGCTTGACCTGAAGGACGCGGTCCACATCGGCCATTCCACCGGCGGCGGCGAGGTGGCCCGCTACCTGGGGCGCCATGGCTCCAAGCGCGTGGCCAAGGCGGTGCTGATCGGTGCCGTGCCGCCGATCATGCTGAAAACCGAGGCCAATCCGGGCGGCCTGCCGATCGACGTGTTCGACGGCATCCGTGCCGGCGTCGCGAACAACCGCGCCGAGTTCTACCGCGAGATCACGCTGCCTTTCTACGGCTACAACCGGCCGGGCGCGAAGGTCTCCGAGGGCATCCGCCAGCACTGGTGGCTGCAGGGCATGATGGGCGGGATCAAGGCCCACTACGACTGCGTCAAGGCCTTCTCGGAAACCGACTTCACCGAGGATCTGAAGAAGATCGACGTGCCCACCCTGGTCATGCACGGCGACGACGACCAGATCGTGCCCATCGGCGCTTCGGCCATGCTGTCCGCCAAGCTGATCAAGAACGCGGAGCTCAAGGTCTACCCCGGCCTGCCGCACGGGCTGTGCGCCACCCATCCCGAGGTGGTCAACCCCGACCTGCTGGCTTTCATCCGGCGCTGAGCGCCACCGGCCGTCCGGCCTGTCTGCCGCGGTCGGACAGGCCGATCGTGCTATTTCGCGGGCGCTGCGGCCGGGTTAGAAAGCGGCTGGCTTTTTTCATTTCACCATGACTCCAGCACCGAACTTCGCTGGACTACGCCGAAGCCCGATACAGCAGGTTTATCAATAACTTAGGCGAGTTCAACATATGCCGGTGCTTTCCGAAACCTGACCTGGCTTCCCCTCTGCTGGCCCCTACAAGGCTCCTGGGAATCGGGTCTTTTCCGAGGAGTCATCATGGCGAAAATCAAGCTCACCAAGTCCGCAGTCGATGCGGCACAACCCCAAGCGCAGGCCATCGAACTCCGGGACACGCTGGTGCCCGGCTTCCTGTGCAAGGTTACACCAGCGGGCCGCAAGGTGTTCATGCTCCAGTACCGCACGAACGCTGGCGAGCGACGCAAGCCCGCCCTGGGCTTGTATGGGGAACTGACGGTCGAACAGGCCCGCTCGCTGGCCCAAGAATGGCTGGCCGAGGTTCGCCGAGGCGGCGACCCCAGCGCGGCCAAGGCCGCCGCCCGTTCAGCCCCCACGGTCAAGGAGCTGTGCACCAAGTTCATGGAGGACTACTCCAAGCAGCGCAACAAGCCCAGCACCCAGCGCGGGTATCAGGCCGTCATCGACCGCTGCATCGTTCCGATGCTGGGCCGTTTGAAGGTGCAGGACGTGAAGCGGCCGGACGTGGCCACAGCGATGAAGAAGATGGCCCACAAGCCCGCCGAGGCCAACCGTGCTTTCAGCGTGATGCGCAAGATGTTCAACCTGGCCGAGGTGTGGGGCCACCGGCCGGACGGCACCAACCCCTGCCGCCACGTCCCGATGTACCCCAACGGCAAGGCCACGCACCTCATCAGCGACGAGGACATGGGCAAGCTGTTTCGGCGACTGGAGCACATCGAGGCCGAGGGCCTGGAGAACTACGTCATCCCGCTGGCGATCCGCCTGCAATTCGAGTTCGCCGGCCGCCGCTCCGAAATCGTGACGCTCCAATGGGATTGGGTGGACCTGGACAACCGCCGTGTGATCTGGCCCGACAGCAAGACCGGCGGCATGTCCAAGCCCATGAGCGAGGTAGCCTATCGGCTGCTCGCGACGGCGCCGCGGCCGGAAGGCATTCCCTACGTGCTCCCGTCCCCGAGCCATCCGGGCAAGCATCTGACCACGGGCGAGTATTACAACGGCTGGAGCCGCGCCCTCAAGGCGGCGGGCGCCACGCACGTCGGCACGCACGGTATCCGCCACCGCTCGGCGACCGACATTGCCAACTCGGGCATCCCGGTCAAGGTCGGCATGGCGCTGACGGCGCACAAGACCGTGGCGATGTTCATGCGCTACGTCCATACCGAGGATGATCCCGTGCGAAAGGCCGCCGAACTGGTGGCGAACCGGCGCAAGACGATTACTGAGGCGCAACGTCCCGCAGAGGTAGCAGCATGACCAGGAAGACGCATGCGGCGGTGCTAGCCGCACCCGCTGCTTTGCCTGCCGGCTACGCCGGCATCCACAGCGGCATCGTGGATCTGCTTGACGCTGCGCGCCAGGCGGCGGCGCGCAGCGTCAATGCACTGATGACGGCGAGCTATTGGGAGATTGGTCGCCGCATCGTGGAGGCTGAGCAACAGGGCAAGCGGCGTGCGGGTTATGGTGAGCAGTTGATGGAGCGACTGTCCAGCGACCTCACACGGCAGTTCGGCCGCGGGTTCAGTCGCCAGAACCTGCAGCAGATGCGATCGTTCTTTCTGACCCGGCCAATTCGCCAGACAGTGTCTGGCAAATCTTCCCCGAAGCCCATGCGGCCGTGGCGGCTTGACGAGCTGGCACAGGTCTTCACGCTGCCTTGGTCGGCCTACGTGCGGCTGCTGTCGGTCAAGGACGAGCATGCGCGCCAGTTCTATGAAGCTGAGGCCCTGCGCGGCGGATGGAGCGTGCGCCAATTGGATCGGCAGATCGGCAGCCAGTTCTACGAGCGCACGGCGCTGTCGAAAAACAAGGCGGCGATGCTGGCCAAGGGCGCGGTGGCCAAGCCCGAGGATTCCGTCGCGCCCGGCGATGCCATCAAAGACCCGTATGTGCTGGAGTTCCTCGACCTCAAGGACGAGTATTCGGAATCCGATCTGGAAGACGCCTTGATCCGGCGGCTGGAAGACTTCCTGCTGGAGCTGGGAGAGGGATTCACCTTCATCGGGCGGCAGCGCCGGTTGCGTATCGACCAGACCTGGTATCGGGTGGACTTGCTGCTGTTCCATCGCCGGCTGCGCTGCCTGGTCATCGTCGACCTGAAGCTGGGCAGCCTGAGCCATGCGGACGTGGGCCAGATGCACATGTACTGCAACTACGCCAAGGAGCACTGGGCCTACCCCGAGGAGAACCCGCCCGTGGGCCTGATCCTGTGCGCCGACAAAGGCCATGCGCTGGCAAGGTACGCGCTGGAGGGCTTGCCCACCAAGGTGATGGCGGCGAACTACCGCATGGTGCTACCGGATGCCGAGCTGCTGCAGCAAAAGCTGGAGAGCACGCGGCTTTTGCTCGAATCTCGCGCGGCACTTTCCCACAAAGAACGCAAGCCATAGCTGAGCGTCCTCGCGTTCCTCCGTCGGGCTTCGCTGGTTGCGTCCGAGCCTCGTGCCGAGTCACGGCCATTCGCCTTGATTCCTGACGCCTCCGGCCCTTGCCGAACCGCATGCGTTGCCCCAAGTAAGCAAAAGTAATGTACGATTGACGTACATCGTCAATTCTCTCGCGCCAACGCTGATGAATCACGGGAAGCGAGGGGGCGATAGCCTGTTCATTTTGAGGTCAATATGACTGCGGCAGTCCATCAACCGGGTGAAGTTCTCGCACAAAGGCTGGAAGCCATTGGCGTGTCACCGACTGAGTTGGCGCGCCAGCTTAGCGTCCCCGCCAATAGGATTACTCAGATCATCAATGGCAAGCGAGGGATTACTGGCGATTCAGCGTTGCGGCTTGCCCACTGGTTCGGGGACACCCCGCAATTCTGGATGAGCCTGCAAGTGCAATCCGACCTTGAACTGGCGGAAGCTGAGTCGGGGCTAGCCATCAGAGCGCTCCCTACTGGTCCGGTCGTTCGCGGCCATAAGGCCCACAAGCAGGTGAAGACTGCATAGGAAAGGACTTATGACGGGGGAGAACAAAACCTTATCTCACGGTGGTGGGTGTGTTTGTAAGGAGAGCATCGCGTGACCGATGCCGCTACAGACATCACGTTCCACTATCCGCCGGAGCTGTTCAATCTCCTGGTGGATGTTGTCCCATTGCTCAACCGATCCAAACAAGATGTGCTTGTCTTCTTTCGTGGCGCAGGTGTGTCTGACACCACGACTGCGGACATAGCCGCTCATTTGAGAAGCGCGCCAAAGGACGTCAACAAGTACCAAATGGTGCGCACCGTGCTGGAGCGCCTCAACGCGAAGGGGGAAGCCGCTCTTCGCGAGCGACGTGAGGTGCTGCGGCGTGTCGTGGACTTTGCAAACTTCGATTCGTGCTGGCCCGACGATCAGCTCAAGGCCAAGGGCCTTGTCGCCAGCATCCGTGAAGTCGTCAATCAGAAGGATGCCTTCACACGAATGAACAACGCTCGTGAAGAAGAACGGCGAGCGCGCCTCGCTGAGACGCAGCGAATCGCTGCGGAGAAGCGCGAGCGCACTTCCAGGATCGAGAATGCCAAGCAGGGTTTGTATGCGCTGTTTGGTACTTCAGCGACGGCACAGGAACGCGGCAAGATGCTGGAGACCGCTCTCAACAATCTCTTCCAAGCCTATGGCGTTCTCATTCACAAAGCCTTCCATTTGGTCGGCAATGCTGGGGAGGGGATCGTTGAGCAGATCGACGGCGTGATTGAGCTTGGTAGCACCTTGTACTTCGTTGAAATGAAGTGGTATCGCAACCCGGTGGGAAAACCCGAGATATCAGAGCATCTTGTTCGTCTCATGTCGCGCGCAGAGGTTCGAGGCATTTTCATCTCTGCCAGTGACTACACCGATCCCGCGTTTCACACGGTACGTGAGTTCCTGCAACACAAGGTCTTGATTCTTTCGACTCTGCAAGAGCTGGTGCATCTACTCGAACAACAGGACGACCTCGCAGAGTTCTTCACGAAAAAAGTCCAGGCGGCGCAGATACACAAGAACCCGTACTTCCGTCCTCATGATGGCCAAGGAGAAGGTGCGTTATGACGGCGAGTTGGAAAAACATCAACAAGCCGTCGAGTCCCACGACCGCGGTCACCGCAGCGCAGGTGGCGAACGGTCCCGTCATTCCACCACAGCAAAGGCTGTTGACCTACTCGCCAGACGAGTGGGAAGGCTTCGTCGAAGAGTGGGCCTACTACTGTCTCCCGGCGAAGTACAAACATGTCCAACGCTTCTCGGGTGCTGGCGACATGGGAATTGACATTGCCGGATTCGCCGACGACAAGCGCCTCAAGGGTGTATGGGATAACTACCAGTGCAAGCACTATGACCACGCCCTTAGGCCCGGCGATGTCTGGGTTGAGTTCGGCAAGGTCATCTGGTACTCGTACAGCGGTGAGTACGCCGCACCCCGTCATTACTACTTTGTTGCCCCCCGAGGCGCGGGCACATCGCTCAGTCGCCTGTTGGCGAACGCTGCGAAGCTGCGCGAAGAGCTGATTGCCAACTGGGACAAGCACGTAAAGGACGAGATCACGGGCACACAAGCGGTGCCGCTCGATGCAACGCTCCGCGCCTATGTGGATGCCTTCGACTTCTCTATCTTCGACGCCAAGACAGCGCTCCAACTTGTTGACGATCACCGCGCCACGCCGGTTCATACAGCGCGCTTTGGCGGTGGGTTACCAGCGCGGCCTGCTTCCGAAAAGCCGCCCCAGGAAGTCGCCGCCACCGAGAGCCGTTATGTGACGCAATTGCTCGGCGCATATGGCGAGCACACGGGGTCGATCGTGACCCATCCCTCGGCCCTGTCCGTACCAAAGCTCAAGGATCATTTCCGTCGCCAGCGCGAAGCGTTCTATGAGGCGGAGTCGCTGCGCGTCTTTGCCCGCGATAGTGTGCCGCCTGGCACCTTTGAATCCTTGCTCGATGACATCCACGGCGGCGTCATCGACACGCACGACGCGAACCATGCTGATGGCTACGAAAAGGTCTGTGCCGTCACCAAGGCTGCTCGCGATATGCAAATCACGGCGAACGCCCTCATCACCTGTACGAACCCCAAAGATAGAGATGGAATCTGCCATCAACTCGCGAATGAGGATCGCCTGCGGTGGACACGATCATGAGCCTGGAACGCAAGCCGATCACATTCAATGGGCCGCTTGAGGCCGGTATCCGCGCGGTGTCAATTCTGGCAGCCGCCTTTCCGCAGACCTACGACCTTCAGCGACTTGTCGCCCTTGACTACCTTCTTGTCCACACAGGCGATATCAACGGCCCGGACAATTTGCATCCACCGACGCCGATGCACTCGGCTGAATTGCTGGTGCGCCGCAAGCTGGTCGAGCAATCGCTACTTCTCATGATGACCCGAGATCTCGTAGAGCGCGAAGTCACACCCGATGGCATTAAATATGGTGCGGGCGAAAGCGCTGAAACGTTCCTTTCGTCAGTTTCGTCGAGCTATCTGTTGGCCCTGAAGGATCGAGCCACCTGGCTTGTCGAAACCCTCGGCGGCCTCACTGACGAACAATTCAAGGGTGTCATGCGCCGCTTCTTTGACAAGTGGGTCGAGGAATTCCAACAGGTCGAGCGGAGCTTGGGGGGCGAAAAAGCATGACGGCCGCTACTCCCGGCATCCGCTTGCGATTTCTCGGCTTTTTCGGCCCGCAGAAGCCGCCCGCAACCGTGACTTTCGGCCCCGGTCTGAATGTCATATATGGCGCATCGAACACTGGAAAATCTTTCATCGTCGAAGCCATCGACTTCATGCTCGGCGGCAAGCCGCCCTTGCGCGACATTCCTGAGCGTGTCGGTTACGACCTCATTCTTCTGGGTCTTGAGACGCTGGACGGGAAGGCCTTCACGCTCTGGCGCAGCATGGACGGTGGTGGATTTCGACTCTACGAAGACTTACATCAGACGCCACCTGCGGCCGATGTTCGGTACAAGCAGCTTGATGAACAGCACAGCGACAAGAATGACGAAAACCTGTCTTCGTTCTTGTTGGGCTTGTGCGGCCTTGGTGGCAAGCGTGTCCGCAGGAACTCCAAGAACGAAACCAACAGCCTGAGCTTTCGCAATATTGCGCGCCTGATGATCGTCAACGAGACGGAGATCACACAACAAAGCTCACCGCTCTTTGACGGCAATCCCATCGCCAACACGCCGAATCTCGCAACGTTCAAGTTGCTTTTGACTGGCACGGATGACTCTGCGCTGGTCGCCAGCAATAAGCGTGAGCCAGAGGAACTGTCGCGTGAGGCGCAACTGAAACTTCTTGACCAACTGCTCGACGATTACCGTGAGCGGCTCAAGGAATTGACCAAGAGTCCGAAGGAGTTGGAGGAGCAGCTAGAGAAGATTGATGCCTCGCTCCGTCAGCAGGCAGTCCAGGTAAATACCACTGAAGCCGAATTTCAGGAGGCCGCTGGGAAGCGGCGCGAACTGCGCAAGAAGCTGGAAGAAAGCCGTGAGCGACGTGCAGAGGTCGGGGCGATGCTTGAGCGGTTCAGCCTTCTCGATAAGCACTACGCATCCGATATCGAACGGCTGCGCGCTATCGAGGAAGGCGGAACCTTATTCAACGTACTGGGCTCCGGGTACTGCCCCCTCTGCGGTGCGGAGCCCACACATCACCGCACCGACGCTGAATGCAATGGAGACATTGACGCCGTTGTTCAGGCAGCACGACAGGAGATTTACAAAATCGAGGTCTTGCGCGCTGAGCTTGCAGCGACTGTGCATAGCCTTGAACGCGAGAGCGGCAACTTTGACCGCAAGATGCCCAACGTAGTCCAAGAACTGGCATCAATCTCTTCGGCGGTTGAAGAGCTGATCGCACCAAAGCTTTCAACCCTTCGAAAATCCTATTCCGATTTTGCCGACAAGCGCGCCGAGGTGCGCGAGGCGCTGGGACTCTATGCCACGGTGCAAGATATGGAACGACGCCGCGCCGATCTTGAGAAGGGCGCCGACGATGAGAAGGCCGGAACTCTCACCAACGCTGACATCCCCACTACCGTAGCTCATGGCTTTGCCAAGACTGTCGAGAGCATCCTGACGGGCTGGCATTTCCCCGAGGCCGGAGATGTGTACTTCGACTCCAAAACGCGCGATCTTGTCATTGCGGGGAAGTCTCGCAGCGCGTTCGGCAAGGGCCTTCGTGCCATTACACATGCGGCATTCACTCTCGGGTTGTTCGCCTTCTGCCGCGCGCGTCAGACGCCGCACACAGGATTTGTCGTTCTCGACTCTCCCTTGCTTGCGTATCGAGAACCCGATGGAACAGAAGATGATTTGACCGGCACGGACCTTCAGGAGAAGTTCTACGCCTACCTTGAAGCATTGCCCAACGACACACAGGTCATCGTGGTCGAGAACACCGACCCGCCTGATTCGATCATGAAACGCGAGCAATCACTGATGTTCGGTAAGAACCCTCATCATGGTCGGTACGGTTTGTTCCCGCATGCAACGAGCCCTGCACCGTAAGTAATTCGGGGCGCCATGTTTCTGTGCGTCCCCGCGTCGCGGGCCGGGCTTCTCCAGGTTCGCTTTCCGCTCATCCCTAAAGGGACTGGCTTCGCCAGCCTACCGCATCCCTGACGCCTCCGGCCCTTGGGGCCTGCGCGCTGCGCTTGCCTGTCCGTGCCTTCGATGGAGGTCGGTAGGCGGCCTTGCTGTCTCCTTCACCGTATCACGGCGTTCTCGCCGTCAAGGGCGGCGCGCGCCTTGCGCGCTTGCGTCCTGGCGGCCGTCTGCGACCCCTGACTGCTTGCACTGCGCCGTGCTGACGACGGTTCCGGGCAATTCCGCCCGAGCAACCGGAGATCGTCATGAACGACAAATCACACGTTTCGATGGAACAACACGTCTGCCTGGTCTGCGGCGTGGCCTTCGACACCGGCGCCATCCTGCTCGACAAGCGCCTGCGCGCGAGCATGGAGCGCCACACGACGACAGGCTGGGGTCTGTGCGCCGAACACCAGAAGCTGGCCGACGATGATTTCGTCGCGCTGGTCGAATGCGACCCGCAGCGCAGCGGCTCGCCGAATGGCAGCGTGAAGCCCGAGCAGGCTTATCGAACGGGCCGGCTGGCGCACCTGAAGCGTCACGTGTTCTCCAAGATGTTCAACGTCCCGATCGAGGCTAACCAGCCTTGCGTCTTCGTCGAGCCGGGCGTCATCGAGCAGCTTGAAGCGATGGTGTCGCCGGCGGCGAACTGATCGCGCGTTGGCAACCTGGCGCGTCGCCCGAGAGGACGACGCGCCTTTTTCTTTTGCTGCGTCCGATGCCGATGCCTTCGCGCCTGCGGCGCTACGCGCTTCGCTTGCCTCCAGGGGAAAGCCCTGCGGGCTATCCCCGCCGCGCGATGCTTGGCGCCCCTCGAAGACCGCCGAACCGGCTGCGCCGGATCGGCCAGAAACCAACCGCAGTTTCAACAGCAGAGCCAACTCCCTCTATGCCTTGTGCATAAAGTTCGTCCTGGGCGTGGTTTTCATCGAGCATTGAAGTCAGGGCGTCCCCGGCCAACTGGGAGATGGCCGGTCGCGCTGTCGTGCTGCGCATCGAGCCGCCTTCGGCGTCTCGCCCCTATCGGGCTTCCATCGTTCCCTCGCGCTGCTCGACTGACGCCTCCGGCCCGGCTTCCAGATCCGGGCCTGCGCGCTTCGCTTGCCGTGCGGTCGGCACACAAGGATGGCCGTTGCCTTGTTCAGCCGTCTTTCCTGACTCCATCACCTTGCTCGCGACTGTAGCCCGCGGCCATGTGCCGTCAAGGCGCGCAGGGCCGTGTCCTCGGCTGCGCCTGCGGGCCGCACCAACCCTGCGCTTGTCTCCTTGACGGCCCCCGTCCGCGCGCTCCTGACCGTCGCGGGCGATGAACTCAGGAAAGACGGTGGCAACAGGGCCAACCGGGTTCCTCGTGCCGACCGCACCGAACAGCCGAAAGGCTGGGCTCCGAATCTAGGAATCCGGTGTGCGGTTTTCTTCAACAGCCTTTTTGTTCAGGAGAACGACATGCTTGCAACCCGTTTTGCTTCCCACTCCCCCGCGCAGCGCAGCGAAACCCCTCTGTCCGATGACCAGATTCGCAAGGTGGCCCCGTCCATCTTCGCGGATGCCCCGCATGAGAGCCGTTCCGAGCGATACGCCTACATCCCCACGGCTGCCGTGTTGACCGAGCTTCGAAAGGAAGGGTTTCAACCCTTCATGGTGTGCCAGACCCGCGTGCGCAACGAGGGCCGGCGCGAGCACACGAAACACATGCTGCGCCTGCGCCATGCCAACCAGATCAACGCTCGCGAAGCCAACGAAATCATCCTGCTGAACTCGCACGACGGCACGAGCAGCTATCAATTGCTGGGCGGCATGTTCCGCTTCGTGTGCAGCAATGGCCTTGTATGCGGCGACACCGTGGGCGATGTGCGCGTGCCCCACAAAGGCGACGTAGCCGGGCATGTCATCGAGGGAGCCTATCAGGTGCTGGGTGGCTTCGAGCATGCGCAGGAATCGCGCGAATCCATGCAGGCCATCACGCTGGACGCCGGTGAATCGGAAGTGTTCGCCCGCGCCGCGCTGGCCCTCAAGTACGACGACCCGACCAAGCCCGCACCGATCTCGGAATCACAAATCCTGATGCCGCGCCGCTTCGACGACCGCCGCCCCGACCTGTGGAGCGTGTTCAACCGCACGCAGGAGAACTTGACCAAGGGCGGCCTGTCCGGGCGCAGCACCAACGGACGCCGCCAGCAGACCCGCCCCGTGCAGGGCATTGATTCGGACATTCGCCTGAACCGCGCCCTGTGGCTGCTGGCCGATGGCATGCGTGCTCTCAAAGCCTGACCCCCTCTGGCGCTTTTCCCGCCGGAGGGGCGGTTTCCCCTCCATTCCCTTGTTTCACTTGTTTGGAGATTCACCATGAACGCCGTTACCACCACCACCGAAGCCCGCGCCGTCCAGACCGCAGCCAACAGCGCCGCGAACGTGCTGCAAGCCGCCGACCCGAGCAAGCACATGATCCTGGTGCCGCTGTCGCGTCTGGTGCTGCGCCCCACGGGCCGCAACGTGCGCAAGACCCCGCGCATGTCCATCCCTGAACTGGCCGCATCCATCCAGCGCGTGGGCCTGCTGCAAAACCTGATCGTGATTCCCGCCGCCGATGGCCTGCAATACGAGGTGGTGGCCGGTGGCCGTCGCCTCGCAGCTTTGAAGCTGCTGGCGAAGAAACACCGCATCGCCAAGGATTGGCAGGTGCCTTGCCTGCAAGTGGCCGATGGCACGGCCCGCACTGCCAGTCTCACCGAGAACGTGCAGCGTGAAGCCATGCACCCGGCTGACCAGTTCGAGGCGTTCGCCGCGCTGGTGGCCGAAGGCCGTCCCATCGAGGACATTGCAGCGGATTTCTCCGTCACGCCGCTGGTGGTGCAGCGCCGCTTGAAGCTGGCGAATGTCTCGCCGCGCCTGATGGAGGACTATCGCGCCGATGCCGTGAGCCTTGACCAACTGATGGCCCTGGCCGGGACGGATGACCACGCGGCACAGGAAGCCGCCTACTACGACGCCCCACAGTGGCAGCGTCACCCCTCGCACTTGCGCGAGCGTCTGACCGAGCGCGAGATTGACGCCTACCGGCATCCGCTGGTGCGCTTCGTTGGGTTGGACGCCTACGAGCAGGCGGGCGGTGGTATCCGGCGTGACCTGTTCGCGGAAGGAGATGCGGGCGTGTATCTGACCGACGCCGCACTGCTGGAACGGCTGGCGCAAGACAAGCTGACCGGCATCGCCGCCGAGGTGAAGGCCGAGGGCTGGGCTTGGGCCGATGCCACGCCGGGCATGACCCATGCCGACCTGCACGCCTTCCAGCGCGCCCCGAGGGAGCGGCGCGAACCCAACAAGCGCGAAGCGCAGCGCATCGAGAAGCTGCAAGCCAAGATGCAGGAGGTGGCCGAAGCGGTGGATGCCGCGATGGACGCCGACGACGAGGACAAGGCCGATGCCTTGCAGGAGGAAGGCGAAGCCCTGAGCGAGCAGTTGCAGGCACTGGAAGAAGGCTTGCAGGGATACGGCGCGAATGTGAAGGCCGCAGCCGGTGCCATCGTCACCATCGACCGCAACGGCGAGGCCGTGATTCATCGAGGGCTGCTGCGCGAGGCCGAGGCGAAAGCCCTTCGCACGCTGGAGAAGTTGCGCCAAGGCTTTAGCGACCCGGACGCCGCGAACGATGACGAAGGCGAGGAAGACGTGCAGCCCAAGGCCGCAGCGATTTCCGACCGGCTGGCCCAACGCCTGAGCGCGCACCGCACGGCGGCGCTGCAAATCGAGGTAGCCCAGCATCCACAGGTGGCGCTGGCCGTGCTGGTGCATGGCATGGTGCAGACCGTCTTTCAGGGCCGCTACTACGGCCACGATATGCCGCTGGGCGTGAGCCTGAAAATTCAAGACCGGCTGGAAGGCATGGCACCGGACTGGCCCGAGTCTCCCGCCGCCGTAGCGCTCCGCGAATCGCAGCAGACGTGGGGCGGCAAGTTGCCCGAGGACAGCGCCGCACTGTTCGCCGCGCTGCTGGCGATGGGGCAAGGCGAGTTGGTCAAGCTACTGGCCGTGTGCGTGGCATCCACGGTGGATGTGGTGACGCTGCGCGCCACGGCGCAGCAGCCGGGCGAAGAACTGGCGCAGGCCGTGGGCCTCGACATGGCCGCGTGGTGGCAACCGACTGCGGAAGGCTATTTCAAGCATGTCCCGAAGGCGGCCGTTCTGCAAGCCGTGGGCGAATTCGCGCCCGAGAGCGTCAACCGGCTGGCGAAGCTCAAGAAGGCCGACATTGCCCGCGAGGCCGAGCGGCTGGTGAACGGCAAGGGTTGGATGCCCGTCATTTTCAAGATGGATGGCGTGCCCGAGCAAGGCTCGCAGGACGGTGCGGAGGCAGTCACCACCGTGGCGGGTGAACCCGCCGAAGCGTTGGCCGCTTGACCCGTGCCGAAGGCAAGCGCCCCGGCCTAAACCGGGGCGCTTCGCTGCAAGGAGAAATTCCCATGACCCGCACCACCACCAGCCACCCGCGCATGGCGGCGATCTACGCTCCCGGCACGGTGCGCGCCCGCCGCTGGCACGGCGATGGCGACGTGCGCGGCTACCGCCCGCCCTCGGGTTGGACGGCCCATGCCGACCTCACCGACATTCACCCCATCACGGGCCGCGCCTTGCAGCGCGCCGTGTGGTGGATCATCGAAACCAAGGAATGACGCCAGCACCGGCCCCAGCGTTTCGCGCTGGGGCCGGTGGATTCAAAAATCCGGGCACGGCAGTGGCCGCGCCCGGTGTTGAATCCGAACAGCCCATCAAGAACACCACGCCGCCGCCTTCGTTGGCACTCAGGCGGCGGCGTTGAAGGCATCGCTGTACTGCGCGATGCCTTCGGGCATTGGCCCGTGGAAGGCCAGTGCCATGAAATAACCGGGCGGCACGCCCGGCAGTTGCAGGCCCGCATGGGCCTGAAAGCCAAAGCGCGCGTAGTACGTGGGTTCTCCCAAGAGCACGCAGCCTGCGGCCTGCATGTCCCGCAGTTCGGCCAGCGCCTGTTCCATCAGGCCCGCGCCGATGCCTTGTCCTTGCTTTTGCGGTAGCACGGAGATCGGCCCCAGGCCGTACCAGCCTTTGGCCTTGTGGCGGTGGCCGTCGGTGATGGCCACGGGCGACAGTGCGACGTGGCCGATGACCTGGCCATGTTCTTCGGCCACGATGGAAAGCGCCAATTCGTTAGCGTCGCGCAATGCACGCACGATGAATTGCTCCGTGTGGCTGGTGTGTGGTGCATTGGCGAAGGCGGCAATGGTCACGGCCTCGATGGCCGCGATGTCGTCCGGGGTTTCGTGTCGGAGCTGGATGGTCATGGTGTTCTGCGTTCCCTTCTCAGAATATAGAACGGCCTGGGCGTGTCGGCGCATAGCGCCGCCGGGCTCTCGGGCTGCGCCCCGTGCCGACTTCGCTGTCACGGCCATTCGGCTTTGATCCCTCACGCCTTCGCGCCTGCGGCGCTGCGCGCTGTGCTTGCCTCCAGGGGAAAGCCCTACGGGCTATCCCCGCCGCGCGGGCTTGGCGCCCCTCGATACCGTCGAACCGGCTGCGCCGGATCGGCCCGGCCAGCGTCCCGCCGCATGTGCAGTGCTCGGTGGGTGCGCCGTGGCTTGCTGCGGCAAGTTGTGCGAATACGTGCCGTCCTCAACGCTGGCGGTTCTCGCCCATCACGTCACGAAGGACGGTTCACGGACATCCCGCCCGGCATCGCTATGGAGCTTCTGCGCCACGCCCGAAGACCGGCGCCGCAAGGTGCGGCAGGGGCGTTCTCGCTTGTCGTCGGGTGGTTGACCTGGCCTACGTCAGTGGGCGAGCCGGTGCAGCCTTCGTTCGGGGATGCCGAGCCGGCCTGTCTCCTTTCGATGCGGTTCGGCCCAAGGCGTCCTTGTGTTGTTGTGAATCCTGGCGGTGGCGCGGCTGCGCCTCGGGCTTCATGGCTGCAACCGTCCGGCGAAAACAATTTCCCCTCTGCTGCGCAGATTCCTCGCGGGCCAAATTCTTTTCGCCTCCCGGCTCTCCACTGCGTTGCGACCGCAAGCGGTGCAGCCCGCCCGTCCCCCGCCGGCCGGATCACAACAAGGACGCGATGGGCGCGAACCTTGTTCCACCAAAAGGAGATCCATCATGGCCAACATCGGCAGCTTCACCGCAGACAAAGACGGCTACACCGGCACGCTTCGCACCCTGACGCTCAACGTCAAGGTCAAGCTGGTGCCCAACGACAAGGGCGACAACGAGAAGGCCCCGGACTTTCGCCTGCAGGCCGCCAGCCACGACATCGGCGCGGCATGGAAGAAGACCAGCGAGGCCGGGCGGGAATACATCTCCGTGACCCTCGACGATCCTTCATTCCCGGCCACGGTCTATGCCCGCCTGATCGAAGGCGAAGGCGAGGACGGGACACACGACCTGATCTGGTCGCGCAGCAAGCCCCAAGCGGCGTGACGGCTGCCAGCGCCCCGCCCATTGCGGCGGGGCGCTGTGCTGCTTTCGCGGCACTTCAAGGAGGCGACACCACCGCCTGGGCTGCGCCGTGTCGAGTTGCTTCCTGAACGTTGCAGCCTTCGGTTTGCAAGAACGGCCGGGCGTGTCGGTGCCGTGCACCGCCGGGCTTTACGGGCTGCGCCCCGTGCCGACTTCGCCGTCACGGCCATCCGGCTCCAATCCCTCACGCCTTCGCGCCTGCGGCGCTGCGCGCTGCGCTTGCCTCCGGGGGAAAGCCCTGCGGCCTATCCCCGCCGCGCGATGCTTGGCGCCCCTGCAATCCCCCGAACCGGCAGCGCCGGATCGGCCACGCCAGCGACGTCGCACGCTATGGCGTGTCACTCTTCTTCGCCACAGTCTCCAACTCCTGGCGCACCTGCACCAGAAGCTGATCGACCTGCTGCAGATCGTCGCCGGCATAGGCCAGCGTCAGCAGCGTGAGCGGGTGCACCTCCATGACCTCGCACAGCTCGGCCAGCTTGTTCAAGGTGGGGCTTTTGAGGTCGCGCTCCAGCGTGCTCATGTAGGTGCGGCTGGACACGTCGGAGAACGCCTCCTGGCTCAATCCACGCGCTTTCCTGATGGTCTTTAGTGCCTCCGACAATGTATGTTTCGCTGCCAACCCTGGATCTCCCCAAAATCCAAGATGACAGCCGATTGCGCCCTATAGGACTACAATCTATAGTGTTCAACCATGCCCGCCTGCCGCTTTCGTGCTTTTACGGAAATCCGTATCTGCGGCTTCTCACAGAAGCGCAAAGCCGCGTCCGTGCCTTTCCACAAACCCGCCAATGCGGTTTTGCGCTTTCACGCTTCGGCGGTTTTGTGCGAATGAGGGGACGCTCATGAACCAGCTCATCACCGAGGACGAGCGCAGGCTGTTGCTGGAACACGGCCAGGCCCGCGCCGCTGGCCGGGTCATCGACCCGCTGCCCGTGGTGCGGCTGTTCACGCCGGATGCACACGCCACCTGGCTGCTGGTGTCGCTCGACCCCGCCGACGGCGATACGGCCCATGGCCTGATCGACTTGGGGATCGGCATGCCCGAGCTGGGCAAAATCAAGCTGTCCGATCTCGCATCCATCGTCGGGCCGAGCAAACAGCCCGTGATGCGGGACCGGTATTTCCGGGCGGTGCGCCCGTTGTCGGAGTACCTACGGCTGGCCCAGGAGAACGGCTCCATCCTCGATTGAGCCGTTCGCGCCCAGGCCAAGCCGGGCGCATTGAGACTCTTTCGGTCTTGCCCCGGACCCGTCCGGCCTTAGTCCGCACTATTGCAACAAATCGGTGCCATCGTGACGCAAACGGTCATGATGCCGGCCGTGGCATCGGGCACGGTGGATATCGCAGGAGGCGCGTATGTCCTCGCGTGCCACCGTCGCATTCAGACGATCCATGCAACCCATCCGATGCATTTCGTCTTGACACGCAAGTTACTAATCTACCAGCTTATTCACGATTGGATGCTGGTTCGACGCGGTGAAGTTTGCATGTGAAATCTGTGACGGCAGTCCTGCGGTTATATGGGAGCTTGCGTCATGGCCGAGCTGCGCCACTTCGCGCCCTGGTATCCGACTGCCGCCTACCTCTACGTCCTGTGCCTGGACACGCTCGCACTGGCCTGGGAGTACCTGCGCCGCCATCCCGACTACCGGATCGACTGGCTGCGCCGTGCGCGCCGCCCCGACGCTGCGCATCATTGGGGCTTGCGTTTGTTGGAAGACCCGACCCTGGATGCGCGTGACGCGCATCCTGCCTGGCTCCCCGGCCATGAGGCCGTGGTGCAGCTTCACCCGGATGCCGACCCGCCTCCGGAGGCCACCGCCTTCGCGTTCTGGCGCATCCCCGGCCACAAGCAGCTGCTGCACGACGGCAAGGGTCTGGCGCTGATCGCGCGCAGCCCCGGCCTTTGCCAGCGCTATGCGCTGGCGCCTGGCCTCGAGGACGGCATGGCGGTGGCTTACGCCCACCGCGATCGCAGCACCACGCACGCACCCGACACACCTACGCCCATGGCGCGGCCCCGGCCACCGCCTGCGGCGCTGCTGGAGCTGCACACCCTGCAGGCGCTCGACGCCACCCTGGCGGGCGCGTCCTTGCGCGACGTGGCCGAGGGCTTGTTCGGTGCGGACGCCGCGGCCGGCTGGTACAGCGACGGCGGCCTGCGCTCCAAGGTGCGCCGCCTGGTGCGGCGCGGCGATGCGCTGATGCGCGGCGGCTATCGCCGCCTAGCACAGCTCCCGCCGCTTGAGAAGGGTCGTTTTGAAGAGGACGCAAAACGACCCTGAGCAGGATCGCTTCGTTTTCTGAGACTGCCTCCATCCGGTTGCGCTGTGTGGCCGGAGCCCTGCAACCGATGGAGGTTCTCACCATGCGTCCTGCTCCCTTGCGGCCTACCGCCGCACCCGCAGCTACCCCGGCCACTGCTGCACAGCCGCAACGTTATCTCACCAACGACGAGGCTGCCGAGTACCTGCGGCTGTCGCCGCGCACGCTGGAAAAGCAGCGCGTGCTGGGTGGCGGCCCCAAGTTCCGCAAGTTCGGCCGCCGCGTCATGTACGCAGTGGCCGACCTCGATGCCTGGGCCGCCGAGCGCAGCTTCGAGAGCACGTCCGATCCCGAATACGCCGAGCAGCACTCGGCGGACAGCCGTGCGCGCTGATCACTGGCGCGCGGGTGGCCTTCGCCATGTCCAGCCCTGCGCTGCCCATGCGGCAGCGACCGATGCAGGAGCGCGAACAGCTCGACCTGTTCCGCGCCTTGCCGGGCGACATGGCGCCGCGCGACAGCCAGGACTTGATGGCCTTTCCGTTCTTCTCGCTGACGAAGTCGCGGCGCGTCGCGCCGATCGACTTTCGCGCCAGCGGCATCACGATCCGCGTAGAGGGCACGCAGGAGCACGGCATCGCCACGATCTGGGATGCCGACGTGCTGATCTGGGCGGCCAGCCAGATCGTGGAAGCGCGCGACGCGGGCTTGCGCCCGTCGCGGCTAATGCAGGCCACGCCCTACGAGATCCTGCGCTTCATCGGGCGCGGCACGTCGCTGCGCGACTACCAGCGCCTCAAGGCAGCCCTAGATCGCTTGCAATCCACCACGGTGGCCACGTCGATCCGCGAGACGACTGGGCGGCGCCTGCACCGCTTCTCGTGGATCAACGAGTGGAAGGAGCTGGCCGATGCCAAAGGCACGCCCTTGGGGCTGGAGCTGATCCTGCCGGACTGGTTCTATGCGGGCGTGCTCGATGCCGCTCTGGTGCTGACCATCGACCCGGCGTACTTCCGCCTCACGGGCGGGATCGAGCGCTGGCTGTACCGCCTGGTGCGCAAGCACGGCGGCCACCAGCCTGGCGGCTGGCAGTTCGACTTCCGGCACCTGCACCGCAAGTCGGGCAGCACGGCCAAGCCCTACGACTTTGCCTGCGACCTGCGCGCGCTGGTAGCGCGGCAGTCGCTGCCGGGCTACGTCTTGGGGATCGAGCGGCTGGATGGCGCCGAGCTGCTGACCTTCCGTCCCATGCGTCCCGTGCCGCCCACGGCACGGGGATAAACGGTGCGCGTCCTGTGGACGGGCTCGTGCTATCAGGCGTGCCCGGTATCGTGCTATCAGGCGTGGGACTATCGTGCTATCAGGCGTGTCCATCGGCCGCAAAGCCAATGCTGGCGCGGGTTTCGGCTTCCCTTAACTTCCCTAACTTAAATTCTCTAACTGGTAGTAGCAGCGCCGCGTTTCGGTGGACAACCACCCAACCGGCGAACGAGAGCCACGAAAACCAGCAGCGACAGCCAGGTTCTCCAGCAGGGAGGTCCAGGCCATGATCGTCGCGCTGCTCAACCAAAAAGGCGGTGTGGGCAAGACCACGCTCGCCACCCACATCGCCGGCGAGCTGGCGATGCGCGGGCAGTCGGTAATCCTGCTGGATGCCGATCCGCAGGGCTCCGCGCTGGACTGGACACAGCGCCGCAGCCAGCAAGGCTTGCCAAGGCTGTTCAGCGCTGTGGGCCTTGCACGCGAAACCCTGCACCAGGAAGCGCCAGAACTCGCCAGGCGGGCCGATCACGTCGTCATCGACGGGCCACCACGCATCGCGGCGCTGGCGCGCTCCGCGCTGCTGGCGGCCGAGCGCGTGCTGATTCCCGTGCAGCCCAGTCCCTACGACCTGTGGGCCAGTGCCGAGATGGTGGCGCTGATCCGCGAGGCGCAGGTGTTCCGGCCGCTGCTCGGCGCGGCCTTTGTCATCAACCGGCGCGTCAGCACCACCGTGATCGGACGGGAGGCACGCGGCGCGCTGGCCGAGCAGCCGCTTCCTGCGCTGCGCGCGGAAGTGCATCAGCGCATCGTGTTCGCCGACAGCGTGGCCGCTGGCCGGCTCGCACGCGAAACGGCGCCTGGCAGCGTCGCCGCCCGCGAAATCACCGCGTTGGTCGATGAACTGCTGCGGTGGCCGTCATGAGCAGTACCGCCAGCAAACGCTCGGGCAAGCGCATCGGCATCGGTGCGCGTCCGCCCGCGAATCCGCACGCCGAGGCGTGGATTCGCCAGGGCAGCGCCGATGACCTCCAGAAAGGCGACCTCTACACGGCCCGCCTGACCCTCGACATTGCGCCCGCCATGCGGGCGCGCATCAAGGTATCGGCCTTCACGCAAGGCGTGACGGTGGCCGATCTGTTGCGCGCGCTGCTGGAGCGGGAATTTCCGGAGAAGTCTCCATGACCACACCAGTTTCGACAGCATTGCCGCCTTCATCTGCCCCGCCGATCGGCCAAGCCGACGGCGTGCCGCTGACGCGCGTTGCACTCGCCTACATCGACCAACGCTTCGACCTCTATCTGCGCTTCGGCGATCCTGCGCGCATCATCCGGTTCGACCGCTGGCGTCGCTGCGCGGTGTTCACGCCGAACGCGGTTCTCTGCCGCATTCGCTGGCAGGCCAATGACTACGGCACGATCCGCTGGCAGCTCATGGTGATGCAAGCGTGCATGCCGATGGATGGCGCGCAGCGCATCCCCGGTGTGCAGCCGGGCGCGCGCTTGTTGCTGCACATCGAAGGTGAACAGTCGGTGCGCGCCGTGCTGGAGCGCATCGACGGCATCGAGACGCTGGGCATCGCGCCTGCAGGCGCCTCGCCCGCGTACTGGCGCACGCTGGGCAACCGGCTCGCGGCGCGCTTGCCGCTGCCCGAGTACACCGCCGAGCGGCACGCCGCCTGGCTGGCCGGGAGGGCGCTGTCATGACGGTCACAACAGCATCCCTTTCTCGCTCGCCAGCGCACTCACGTTTGCGCGCTCGCCTCGTGCTGGCGGGCCTGTCCGCCTTCGGCCTCGCTGCGCTCGCCTGGGCGTCCTTCAAGCACCCGCTGCCGCGCCTGACTTACAACCCGTCGGACAGCGTAGCGGTCGGCTGGTATCGCGTCGATCCACTCGACCGTCGCACCAGCTCGCCGCTACGTCCGCTGCAACCTCCATTGCACGTGGGCAGCATCGTGCTGGTGCCGCTGCCCGCCGAAGCTGCCGCGCTCGCTGCGCAGCGCGGCTACCTGCCGACGCGCATCCCGCTGCTCAAGCGTGTGGGCGCGATGGCGCCACAAGAGGTGTGCATCACTAGGGGCTTTGTCCGCATCGACGGCGTGCCTTCGGCCGCCGTGCTGCCAGCTGATCGCTGGGGCCGGCCGCTGCTATCCTGGCCGCAGTGCCGCCGCCTTGAGTCCGGCGAGCTGTTCCTGCTCAGCGTCACCAATCCGGCGTCGTTCGACAGCCGGTATTTCGGGCCGGTCAGCGCATCCGCCGTGATCGGCGTTGCGCGCCCGGTCTGGCTGGAGTCGCGCCCATGATGGCCGCCGATTCGCTGCACGTCGCCGTGCATCTCATCGTGCCATCGGGCGTGTCGTTCTGCTGTTTGTCGCCGTGTCGTCGCGCGTGCAGTGCAGTGCAGGTGCCGATTTTGCGTATCCGGCACCGCACTTCGCGCTGCTTCCGGCGCAGCCGTCCCACGTGCAGGCGTCTTGCCTCAAACACGGCTGGCCTGCGGCCACCGCCGTGTTCGCCGGGGCGCTGGCTGCGGGTGCAGCAGCGCCGCCGGGCCGCACGTGCCGGAAGCGAGAGCCTGGGGTGCAAGGGGCGGCAAATGCGGAAGGCAAGACAAAAGGACGCGGCACCGGGCCGCGTCGAAAGCCTGTCTGCACGTGGGGGCGGCGCGGCACGCAGCGGCTTCGCCGCCGTGCTGCTTGTGGCGCGTGGCCCGCGTCGATATGGGCTTGTCCGCGTGCTTCGCACGACGGACTACGCCCCAGCTTTCAGGGAGAGAAGTCATGATCAACCGCCGCGACGACGATTTCCGCATCCGCCCCAGCGCTCCAAAAAACCGCGGCCAGGGCTTCGTTTCCAAGGTGCTCCAGCAGGCCGGCAAGGCCAGTGGCGGCAAGTCCTCGGTGCGCCGTCCGGCATCGGCCATCGGCGGCAAGGCCACCGGCCAGCGGCCCGGCTCACGCCTGGGGCGCGGCCATACGGCGGCGCGGTTTGCGGGCGCGAAGCTCACGCCCATGTCGCGGCGTGTGACTATCAAAACCTTGCTGGTCAACCAGCAGCGGGCCAGCCCGCAATCGCTCGCCAAGCACCTGCGCTACATCGAGCGCGATGGTGTGGGCCGTGATGGCGAGCCAGGCCGGGCCTATGGGCCGCAGACCGACGAAGCCGATCTGGATGCTTTCAAGGAACGCTGCGCCGACGACCGGCACCATTTCCGCTTCATCGTCTCGCCCGAGGACGGGGCCGAACTGGACGACCTGCGCACCTACACGCGGCATCTGATGAACCGCATGGAAGCTGACTTGGGCACGCGGCTGGATTGGGTGGCGGTGGATCACTGGAACACCGACAACCCCCACACGCATTTGATCGTGCGCGGGCGCGACGACACCGGCAAAGACCTCATCATCGCCGGCGACTACATCGCTGATGGATTCCGCCATCGTGCCGCTGAACTGGCGACCGAATGGCTGGGGCCGCGCACCGAACTGGAGATCCAGCAGACCTTGCAACGCGAGGTGGAGCAGGAGCGGTGGACGAGCCTGGATCGCACGCTGCAACGCGAGGCCGGCGAAGACGGCCGGGTGCAGATCGAACGCTTCAACGAACCGAAGCTGCAACGCCAACGCCTGCTGCTGATCGGCCGCCTGCAACGCTTGCAGCGCCTGGGACTGGCCGACGAGGCGCAGCCGGGCACCTGGGCCGTCCATGCCGATGCCGAGAAGACCTTGCGCGCCCTGGGCGAGCGTGGCGACATCATCCGCACCATGCAGCGTGCCATGCGCGGCGAGCCGCGCGAACTGGCGGTGTTCGAGCCGGGCGACGATAGCCGAACCATTCTCGGCCGCGTGGCCGCGAAGGGGCTGGCCGACGAGCTGCGCGACCGCGGCTATCTGGTCATCGACGGGGTGGACGGCAAGGCCCACTACGTCGCGCTCAACACCCGCGACGAGCTGGCGAACTATCCCACCGGCGCCGTGGTGGAGGTGAAGGGATCGGCCGACGTGCGCGCGGCTGACAAGAACATCGCCGTGCTGGCGAGCGATGGCCTGTACCGCACCGACCACCACCTTGCTATCGCGCAGGGCCAGGCCGTACCGGGCCGCGATCCGCAGGAAGTCGTCGCGGCCCACGTCCGGCGCTTGGAAGCCCTGCGCCGGGCAGGCATCGTGGAGCGCGTGGCCGAAGGGCTATGGAAGGTGCCGGGCGACCTGCCCGATCAGGGCCGTCGCTACGACGCGCAGCGCCTGGGCGGCGTGGCCGTGGAGCTGAAATCGCACCTGCCCATCGAGCGGCAGGCCCGCGTGATCGGGGCCACCTGGCTTGACCAGCAGTTGATCGGCGGTGGCTCTGGCCTGGGCGACCTGGGCTTTGGCGGCGAGGCCAAGCAGGCAATGCAACAGCGCACCGACTTCCTGGCCGAACAGGGGCTGGCCGAGCGGCGCGGCCAACGCGTCATCCTGGCGCGCAATCTGCTGGCAATGCTGCGCAGCCGGGATGTAGCGCATGCCGCGAAGGACTTGGCCGCCGAAACTGGCCTGGAGCACCGGCCCGTGGCCGATGGCCAGCGCGTGGCGGGTATCTACCGCCGCAGCGTCATGCTGGCCAGCGGGCGCTACGCCATGCTCGATGATGGCATGGGGTTCAGCCTGGTGCCATGGAGGCCTGTCATCGAACAACGACTCGGTATGCCGATTTCTGCGCAGGTACATGACGGCCGCGTATCCTGGCAAATCCGACGGCAACAGGGCTTATCTGTTATCTGAAGCCAGCAGCATATCGAGCACCCACTGCAAGGATGCGTCTACAAGCGTTCTCGATGTTGACGACCGGAATGCGCCCGATGCCCATGCCGCGCAGCGCCACCTGTCCGGGGATCAGCACCTGGTCGGCCATGACACCAGCAGCGGCGTTGCCCATGTCGGCGGCCTGCAGCTGGGACGGGGTGATGCCTGCATCGGCAATGGCTTCGCCAATCGCCTCGGCGGCGAGCGATTTGAGACCGCAGTCAATGTGCTTGCCGAAACGGGTCATGCCCGTGCCAGCGACGAAGACGGGCTGCATGGAAAGCGTCTAAGACTGGGCGGATGAGGAATTTGCACGCCTGCGCCAGAGGCTGGTGATCCAGCCGCTCAAGCCATTAGGGGCCAGGAAGACCACCGCGAGCAGTGCGAAGCCGAAGATCATCCACGGCGCGGATTGCGACACGCTCTCGGCCAGGTTGGGCGTGAGCACGATGAAGGCAGCCCCCAGGAAGGCGCCCCACAGGCTGCGCACCCCGCCCACGAAGCTGCCCACCAGCAGGGACACCGAGAGCAGGAAGGGAAAGTTCTCGGGCGCGACGAACTGGCCCGCCACCACGCTCAGGGCACCGGCCAGGCCGGTGAACGCCGCGCTGAGGCCGAACATCTGCGTGCGCAGGGCGGTGATGTCGAGTCCGCCCGCCGCCGCCGCGAGCGGCTGGTCGCGCGAGGCGTCCACCAGGCGGCCGAACTGCGAGCCGAGAATCCGCCGCGCCAGCAGGAAGGCGCAGAGCGCGCAGGCCGCAACGCAGGCCATGATGGCCCAGTCCGCCCGGTCGGCCAGCACCCCTGGGAACACAGGTTTTTCCAGGACGATCCCCGCCACGCCACCGGTCAGCCACTCGATCTTTTTCCACTTGAGCGCCTGCGGTGTCACCACCGCCACCGCGAAGGTGGACAGCGCCAGATAAAGCATGGGCAGCCGCAGCGCCGGGAAGCCGAAGAGGAAACCCGCCACGAAGCACAACAGCGCCGCCACCGGCACGCCCACGTAGAACGGCCAGCCCAGGTGATGCGAGAGCACCGCCGCGGTATAGGCACCGATGGCGAAGAAGGCGCTGTGGCCGAGCGAGATCTGGCCCGTGTAGCCGGTGAGCAGGTTCAGGCCCATGATGGCGATGCCATAGATCAGCACCTGCGTCATCACGTACAACGGATAACTTTGCCAACTAAAGGACCAGGCCAGCAGCGCGAGCCCGACCACCGAGGCCGTCCAGCGCAACCAGGTGGGCGATGCCACCGGGCGGATGTTGAGTGGGGCGCTCATGGTACTCATGCTCACACCCTCACCTGGGCCGTCTTGCCGAAGATACCGGCGGGCCGCAAGACCAGCATCGCGATGATCAACAGCATGATGCAGGTCAGTTTCAGGTCGTTGCCGACCACGTAGGCGCCCAGCAGGTTCTCCAGTACCCCGACGGCGAAGCCCCCGGCCACGGCGCCCACAGGGCTGGCGATGCCGCCCAGCAGCGCGCCCGCCAGTGCGTAGATCAGCGGCCCCATCATCATCGACGGCTCCAGGAACACGATGGGCGCGGCCATCAGCCCCGCCACGGCACCGGCCACCGCTGCAAGACCCCAGCCCACGGCCAGCACCTTGTTGGTGCTGATGCCCGACAGTTCCGCCGACGGCGCGTTCACCGCCACCGCACGCATCGCCAGGCCGAACCGGGTGAAGCGGAAGAACGCGAATACCGCCGCCAGTTCGGCCAGGGTGACGAGCAGAACGCCGACCTCGTGGGCCGACAGATAGGGTTCGGCACGGCTGAGGACTCCACCGAACGGCGTGGCGAACTCCAGCATCTCATGCCCGAACAGCCAGCCGACCAGGCTGTTCAAGATGATGAGCAGCGCGATGCTGGCCGCCACGACCGAGAGCACCGGCTTGTGCCGCAGGGGCTGGAAGATGACCCGCTCCAGCGCCAGCCCGAGCAGGAAGGAACCCACGACCACAACGGCGAAGGCCACCCACCATGATGCGCCCGCCTGAACCAACGCCCAGCTCATATAGGTGGAGAACATCGCCAGTTCGCCCTGCGCGAAGTTGACGGACGAAGTGCAGCGATAGATGAGCACGAGCGCGATGGCGAGGCTGGCATAGATGCCGCCCGCCGCCAGGCCCGAAGCTATCTGGTGAAGGAATGCTTGCATGGTGATGAACCTCTTTTTGATCAGTGGCCGAGGTAGCTGCGGCGCACGGCGTCGTCTTCGCGCAGCTCGGCTGCGGTGCCCTGGGCAGTGACGCGCCCGCTTTCGAGCACATAGGCCCGGTTGACTAGGTTCAGCGCGACCTGGGCGTTCTGCTCCACGATGAGCGCCGTGAGGTGCTCGGTTTCGCGCAACTGGTGCAGGAGTTCGTAGATCTCCTGCGTCACGCGCGGCGCGATGCCGAACGAAGGCTCGTCCAGCAGCAGCATCTTGGGGCGCATCATCAGCGCGCGCGCGATGGCCAGCATCTGCTGCTCGCCGCCGCTGAGCGTGCCCGCCGCTTGCTTCGCGCGGCTGGACAGCTTGGGAAACAGCGTCTGCATCCGGGCGATGTCCTGCTCGATGCCGTCCTTGTCGCGGCGGTGGATGGCGCCCACGCGCAGGTTCTCCAGCACCGTCAGGTCGCCAAAGGTGCCGCGCCCTTCGGGCACGTGGGCGATGCCCAGCGAGGCGATGGCGGGCGCGGCCATGTCGATGATGTCCTGGCCCTCGAAGCGCAGCGTGCCCTTGGCAGTCACCTGCTGGTGGCTGATGGCGCGCAGGATGGAGGTCTTGCCCGCGCCGTTGGCGCCGAGCAGCGCCACCATCTCGCCGGCCTGCACGTGCAGGTCGATGCCATGCACCACCGCCGTTCGGCCGTAGGCCACCGCGAGGTTGCGGATTTCAAGCCGTTGGGTCACAGCACACCTCCCAGATAGGCATCGAGCACGGCGTCGTTGTTGGCCACTTCCTCGGGCGAGCCCTGGGCGAGCTTGCGGCCAAAGCTCAGTACCGCGAGGTCGGAGCAGGTCTTCATCACGAAGCGCATGTTGTGCTCCACGACCACCATGGTCAGCTTCAATTCCTCGTGCAGGCGCAGCAGCACGTCGCGCAGTTCATCGACCTCGCCAGCGGTGAGGCCAGCGGCGGGCTCGTCGAGCAGCAGCAGCTTGGGCCGCGTCACCAGCGCCCGCGCGATTTCCACGCGGTGCTGGATGCCCACTGGCAGTTCCGCCACGCCCCGGTCGGCATAGTCAGACAGCCGCAGCGTGGCCAGGGCCGCGTCAGCCGAGTGCGCGATTTCTTCCTCGGCGGCACGGACGGCGCGCGAGCGCAGCGCGGCACCCAGCATCGACACCGGCAGCCGCGCGTGCGCACCCACCATCACGTTTTCGCGCACCGTGAGCGAGGGGTAGAGCGCCACGTTCTGGAAGGTGCGGCTCAGACCCAGCCGTGCCACGCCGTGGCGCGGCAGGCGCGTCAACTCGGCCTGGCCGAAGCGCACGCTGCCGTGGGTGGGCCGGTACAGGCCGCTGATGCAGTTGAAGCAGGTCGTCTTGCCAGCGCCGTTCGGCCCGATCAGGCCGAAGATGCAGCCCTCGGGCACGTCCATCGAGAAGGCGTCCAGCGCGACGACACCGCCGAAGCGGATCGTCAGGTCGCGTACGGAAAGAATGGGTTCCATCGCTGCGCTCGCCCCGTCAGGACGGCATCACCTTCCAGCTCGTGCCGTCGAACTGCTGGATGCGCATGTCCGGTATCGGGTGAGGGCGGGCGTCGCTGGTCTTGACACGCAGGCCCGGCAGCATCATGGGCAAATCCATGTCCAGGCGGCGCGACTGCCGCATGATGTTCTCGCGCGAGAGGTCGTTGCCGCACTGCTTGAGCAACTGCACTGTCACTTGCCCAAGGCAGGCACCGAGCACGGTGAGGTATTCCTTGGCCGCGCCTTTGTTGTATTTGTCCATGAAGGCATGCCAGGCCAGGACACCAGGGTCGTTCTTCCAGGTCGGATCGCTCGGATCCTTGAGGAACGCGGCGCTCATGATGCCCTTGACCTTGTCCAGCCCCACCGGAGTCAGCACCGCGGGCACCGAAGATGCGCTCGGGTTGATGTAGATGGCCGGGCGCCAGCCGATGTCGTGGGTCTTGCGCAGCGACTGGAGGGTGGCTTTGGGCGAACCCCACGCCACCAGCACGTCCGCGCCCGAGGCATGCATGGAGACGATCTGCGAGTCCACCGTCGGATCCGACACCTCATGCGACTCTTCGCTGATGAGCTTCTTCCCGGCGGCAGCCAGAACCTCCTTCACGCCACGCAGCACATCCTTGCCGGCGTCGTCGTTCTGGTAGAACATGGCGATCTTCGCGTTGGGCCGCGTCTGCAGGATGTGCCTGGCCAGGATGCGCCCTTCGTCGGTGTACAGGGGCAGCCAGCCCATGCTCCAGGGGAACTTAGCCGCATCATCCAGCCACGTGGCGGAGCCGGACGAAACGAAGAGTTGCGGTACTTTGGCGTTGTTGAGATAGCTGCGCGACGCCAGCCCAGTGGACGAGCCTATCTGCGCCGCGAGAAAAGCCACCTGATCGCGCTCCACCAGGCGGCGCGATTGCTCCAGGGTTTTCGGCGGGCTGTAGCCATCGTCGGCCAGCACCAGCTTGAGCTGGCGCCCATTCACGCCGCCCTCGGCGTTGACCAGGTCAAACCATGCAGACATGGTCTTGCCGACGATGCCATAGCCTGCGGCCGGGCCGCTGAGCGGTCCGGTCGAGCCGATCTTGATCTCGCGATCCGTCACGCCCGGGGTGCCCGCGCCCTGCGCGCGGACCAGGCCAGAAACGCCGGTCAGCATGGCGCCGGAAAGCATGGTGATGAATTGTCTTTTTTGCATGGTGTCTCCTGTGGTGGTGGTGAGATGAATGGATGGATGGGTGAACCCTGGCCTGCGGCATCAGGCCGCCTTCCCTTGCAAGCGCAGCACGGCTTCGCGGATCAGCGGCATGCGGTCGTTGCCGAAATACATGTCCGTCTTGTCCACGAAGATGGTCGGTGAGCCAAAGCCGCCGCGCGCGACCACCTCATCGGTGTTGGCCCTGAGCTGGTCTTTGATCGCCTGCTCGCCGATGCCTGCAAAGAATTGGGCGGGCTCGATGCCAACGCGCTGGCACACCTGCGCCAGCACCGCGTCCTGCGAGATGTCCTGGTCGTCGCCCCAATAGGCTTCAAATATGGCGCGGGCAAACGGCGCCATGTCGTTGCCGAGCCAGATGCAGCCGCGCATCGCCTTCACGCTGTTGACGGGAAACACCGTCGGCGGCATCTTGATCGCAAGCCCCGTCGAGCGGGCCCAATCCGCTAGGTCCTTTTTCAGGTAGCGGGCCTTCTGCGGCACCGGCGTCTCGCGCGAGGCATAGACGGTGGGATTGATGGTGTTGAAGATGCCGCCGACCAGGATCGGCCGCCATGTGATCTCAACGTCAAGCTCCTTGGCGAGCGGCTGGATGTTATGAAAGGCGAGATAAGTCCAGGGGCTGGAGCAGTCGAAGAAGAATTCGATCATGGTGTTTCCTGTGTTTTTGGGGCGTCACTGGATTCCGGAATCGCGCTACTCGCGCCCCGGAATGGCGCTCCGTTCCGCCAGCTCCCTGGCCTTGTGGCCGAACATGTTCTTTCTCGCTTCGTCGTCCAGCGGCTCTTGCTCGAATTTGCCGACCGCCAGCCCCGCTTGCACCTGGGGCCGGCCGCGCACGCTGGCGTACCAGCGCTTGAGGTGGGGAAAGTCGTCGAGCGTGAAGCCTTGGGCCTTGTGGGTCATGGTCCAGGGAAAGCAAGCGATGTCGGCGATGCCGTACTCGGTGCCAGCGACATAGGCGCCGGTCTTGCCGAGCTGGGTATCGAGCACGCGATACAGCCGTGCCGCTTCGTCGCGGTAACGCTCAATCGCGTAGGCGATCTTTTCCTGCGCATACAGCGCAAAGTGACCATGCTGGCCGAGCATGGGCCCCAGTCCGCTCACCTGCCACATCACCCATTGCATGGTTTGGGTGAAGCCGCGCAGATCCGTGGGCAGGAAGCGGTTGGTTTTCTGGGCCAGATAGACCAGGATGGCGCCGGTCTCGAACACCGAAAGCGGGCCGCCGCCGTCGAGCGGCGCATGGTCCACTATGGCCGGAATGCGGTTGTTCGGGCTGATCGCCAGAAATTCCGGCCTGAATTGCTCGCCAGCGCGGATGTTGACCGGAGTCACCGTATAGGGAAGTCCGAGTTCCTCCAGCAGGATGGAGATCTTCCAGCCGTTGGGTGTCGGTGCGTAATGCAGGTCAATCATGGCGAATGACGCTCCTGCCGAGCTGCGGATCGACATCACGCCATGACTTGCAGGCACCCGTGGCCGACCCCCTGACATTCCAGGCTCCCGTTGCGTGGCTTTCTCGGGTTGACGACATCATGCGCAGCTCTTCGAGGGTTCAAGGCGTCAGCGCGGCGCCATGCGGAGGGCCCCATCCACGCGGATGGACTCAGCGTTCATGTAGCCGCAAGTGACCAGAAACTCGACGGCCTGCGCGAATTCATCGGGGTCGCCCAAACGCTTGGGAAAGGGCACGCTGGCCGCCAGCGCCTGCTTGACGTTGTCCGGCAGGGCCAGCAGCAAGGGGGTGCCGAAGATCCCCGGCAGGATGGTGTTGACGCGAACGCCTTCGTCCATCAGGTCGCGTGCGATCGGCAAGGTCATGCCCATGACGGCGGCCTTGCTGGCGGCATAGCTGGCCTGGCCGACCTGGCCGTCCACCGCAGCGGCCGAAGCGGTGTTGACCACGACGCCGCGGTCGCCGTCGGCCAGCGGTTCCAGCGCCAGCATGCCCGCCGTCGATTTGGCAATGCAGCGGAACGTGCCCACCAGGTTGATCTGCACGATGCGGTTGAAGCGATCCACCGCACTCGGGCGGATCTCGCCCGTTTTCCGGTCGCGACTGACGGTCTTGACGGCGTCGGCCGTGCCGGCGCAGTTGACCAGAATGCGTTCCTGCCCGATCGCGGCACGGGCTTTGGCGAAGGCCGCGTCCACCTGCTCCTCGGACGTCACGTCCACGTTGCAGTAAACACCGCCAAGCTCGCTGGCCAACGCCTGGCCGACGGCTTCGTTCATGTCGAAGATGGCGACCTTGACGCCATGGCTGGCCAAACGCCGGGCCGTGGCGGCCCCCAGGCCGGAAGCCCCCCCGGTGATGACGGCAGAAATGTCGGAATTGAGTTGCATGGTTTTTCCTTGAAGATGACAGACAGGCGTTATTGGCCGGTGAATTTGGGGGTGCGCTTGCCCAGGAATGCCGCTTGCCCTTCGAGGTTGTCGGCCGAACGCAAAGCGACAACGAAATTGCGCTTCTCATGCTCCAGGCCCTGCGCGAGCGGGGTTTCAAAGCTGGCCAGGGCCGCATCTTTCGCCAGCGCCACGGCCAGCGGCGAATTGGCCGCAATCCGGCAGGCCATCGCCAGCGCCGTCGGCAGGGCCTGGCCATCAGCCGTCACTTCGGCGACGATGCCAACGTCGCATGCCTTGCGGGCGTCCATGAAATCGCCGGTCAGCAGCAGCGCCATGGCCTTGGACTTGCCGATGGCGTGAACCAGGCGCTGGGTGCCGCCGGCACCGGGAATGGCGCCCAGCTTGACTTCCGGCACGCCGAACTTGGCGGACTCGCCAGCAATCACGATGTCGCAGGCCAGCGCCAGTTCCATGCCGCCGCCCAGCGCGACCTTTTCCACCGCCGCGATGACGGGCTTGGGGAAGCGCCCCAGCGCCGCAAAAAAGTCCCAGCCCGTTGCCGAGCGGTCGCCCAGCAGCGGCGCGGCACGCAGCACTTCAAAGGCCGTGATGTCGGCGCCCGCGCAAAACACGTCCTCGGCGCCGGTGATGATGACGGCTCGCACGGCATCGTCGTCGCGCAGTTGCGCAAGCTGCGCGCGCAGGCCATCGAATACCGCGCGGTTCAGGCTGTTCTTCGCACGCGGGCGGTTGATGGTCAGGGTGACGACGGCGCCGTCACGGCTCACGAGCACTTCACTGGCTTCGCTCATGGTGGCCCCGCTCATGCAAGCCGCTCGATGATGGTGGTGTTGGCCGTGCCCGAAGCCTCGCAGATGGTCTGCAGGCCATAGCGGCCGCCCCGGCGCTCCAGTTCATACAGCAGGTCGGTGAGCATGCGCGCGCCGGTGGAGCCCAGCGGATGGCCGATGGCCATCGAGCCGCCATTGACGTTGAGGCGGTCGTCCGGGATGCCGAACTCCTGCTGGAACATCAGCGGTACGCCGCCGAAAGCCTCGTTGACCTCGAACAGGTCGATGTCGTTGATGGTCA
The DNA here is from genome assembly GCF_002157355.1 of Variovorax sp. JS1663. Taxonomy (GTDB): domain Bacteria; phylum Pseudomonadota; class Gammaproteobacteria; order Burkholderiales; family Burkholderiaceae_C; genus Variovorax. The sequence goes on from NZ_LYMK01000001.1 coordinate 122,846, forward strand.
GGCCCGATTCCTTCAGTGCCTTGCGGGTGGAGTCGAGCACGGCGGTGAACTGGATCACCGGGTCGGCGGCGGCCACTGCCGTGCTGACGAAGCGCGCACGCGGCTTCAGGCCATGCTTCTTGGCATAGGCGCGGCTGGCGATCAGCAGCGCGGCGGCACCATCGCTGACCTGCGACGAGTTGCCGGCGGTGGTGGTGCCGTTGGCGGCAAACACGGCTTTCAGCGTGGCCATCTTTTCGGGGTCGGGGTTGGCGCGCACGCCCTCGTCGGCGGCGACGACCGGACTGTTCGGGTCGGCCGGGTCCTCGGTCAGATGCACCAGTTGGTCCTTGATGCGACCGGCCTGAATCGCCTCGGTGGCGCGCTTATGGCTCCGCACTGCGGAGGCATCCAGGGTTTCACGCGTGAGGCCGAAGCGCGTGTTCAGCAACTCCGACGAAACGCCTTGCGGTATCAGCGGGTTGTCCTGGTAGCGCGCCAGTTCGCGCGGGCTGTATTGCGAACCGAGCGGCGCGCCGGGCTTGAACGACGGCGGCAGTGGCGCCTGCGACATCGACTCCACCCCCCCGCCGATGGCCAACTGGTAGGCACCCGCCTGGATGCCATGCACGGCAAAACTCACCGCCTGCTGGCCCGAGCCGCATTGCCGATCGACCGTCACCGCCGGCACGGATTCGGGCAGCCCCGCCGCCAATACGGCATGTCGGCCCAGGTTGCCGTGCTGCTGGTCCCACTGCAGCACGCAGCCGATGATCACGTCGTCCAGATCGGCGGGGGTGACGCCGGACCGCTCGACCAACTGGCGCAGCGTCTCGGCCATCAGATCGACGGGATGCCACTTGTGCAGGCGCCCGCCGCGCTTGCCCACGGGGGTGCGCAGCGCACCGACGATAACGGGTTCATGGTCATTCATCTGGTTCTCCTGTGTAAGAAACTGGGTGTCACGCAAAGTGGCGTTCAGGCGGCGTAGCGCTCTGCCTGCTCGACGCGGATGCGCTTCTTGTCGATCTTGCCGACGCTGGTCTTGGGGATGGTCTCGACGAACAGGATCTGATCCGGCAACTGCCACTTTGCGAAGGCGCTGGTCAGGTGTTCCTGCAATTGCTCCTGGGTCGCCTGCTGGCCGGGCCTCAGCACCACCAGGGCCAGCGGCCGCTCCTGCCACTTCGGATGCGGAACCCCGACCACCGCGGCGTCGCGCACGGCCGGGTGGCCCATGAGCAGGTTTTCCATGTCGATGGAAGAGATCCATTCGCCACCGCTCTTGATCACGTCCTTGATGCGGTCGGTAACCTTGAGGTAGCCGTTCTCGTCCACCGTGCCGACATCGCCCGAGCGCCACCAGCCGCCCTCCAGGAAGCGATCGCCCGAATCGGGCATGTCGTGGTAACTGGTCGTGATCCAGGGGCCGCGCAGGCAAATCTCGCCGGCCGACTGGCCGTCGTGCGGCAGATCCTGGTCGTTGGCATCGAGGATGCGGATGTCCACGCCGGTCAGGACCAGGCCCTGCTTGCGCTTGAGATTCCACCGCTCGTCCTGAGTCAAGCGCTTCCTCAACGTGGGCTTGAGGCGGTTGACGGTCACCAGCGTCGTGGCTTCGGTGGCGCCGTAGCCGTGCACCACCTCGGCACCCGTGAGTTCGTGGAAGCCGATCATCATCGACAGCGGCGGCTCGCTCGCGCCGGACAGCATGCGCATGCGGCTGAAGTCCGGCTTGACCGGCAGCGTCTCGATGTACTGCAGCATCGGTTGGAAGATGGCCGGTGCGCCGTTGGTGATGGTCACGCCCTCGGCAATCATGGTGTCGACCAGCGGCTTGGTGTCCTCGGCAGCGTAGCGTCCCGGCAGCACGATCTTGTCGGCCAGCAGCGTGGCGGCCTGTGGTAAGCCCCAGCACTGCCCGTGGAACATGGGCGTGATGAGCATGACGCAGTCGTCCAGCGTCATGCCCATGTTGGTGGCCATGCCCGTGGAGTGCAGGTAGATGCCGCGGTGCGAGTAGTACACGCCCTTGGGTTTGCCCGTGGTGCCGGTGGTGTAGCAGGCGCTGTAAGCCGAGGTTTCGTCGATCTCGGGCCAGTCGATCTTGGCATCAGCAGCGGCCAGCAGGTCTTCGTAGTGCAGCAGCGGTTTCAGCGTGGTCTTGATCTGGTCCAGCGGCTTGTCGGTCATCACGATCCAGCCCTTGATCTGGGGCGAGTTCGCTGCGACGGATTCGGCGATCGGCAGCAAGGACTCGTCCACGCAAACGTAAGACACCTTGCTGTGGCCGACCACGTAGCCCAGGTCCTCGGCGCCCAGGCGCAGATTCATCTGCAGCATGACCGCGCCCAGGCCGGGGATGGACCAGTACAGCTCGAAGTGGCGCCGGCTGTTCCAGTCCAGCACACCGACGCGGTCGCCCGGCTCGACACCGAGCGCGCGCAGCGCATTGGCGCTGCGGCAGACGCGCGCGTAGCAGTCGGCATAGGTGTAGCGATCCCAGCCGCCATCGGGTGTGCGGTAGACGATCTCCTGGTCCCCGTGGGTGCGCGCGGCGTGCCGGATCAGCGTCGTGGTGTTGAGCTGGCGTTCGTTGCCCGTGGTGGACGGGCAGCCGCGGATGGGCTGGGTGGTGCTGGTCATTTTCTGGTCTCCTAAGTAATTGCGTTGAGTGCCTGGAACCGTGGGGCCGGGGCCGCCTCGATGGCGCCGGAGGGGGTGGTCTGGTAGATACCCCGTGCCGCGTTGTGCGGATGCCGCGCCGCCTCGGCCAGGCTGAGCACGGGCGCGAAGCAGGCGTCGCTGCCTTCGAGCAACGCGCACCAGTGCGCCCTGGGTTGGCTGCGGATGAGGGCCGCAATGCGCTCCTTCAGCGCTGGCCACGTCGTCGTGTCGTACTGGTCGGCAGGGTTCACGTCCGTCAGGCCCAGCTTCGACAGCAGCAGTGCGTGGAACGCGGGCTCCACCACCGCGAGGCTGATGAAGCCGCCGTCGGCACAGGCGTACACGTCATAGAACGGCGAATCGTGAAACGGGCTCGGCTTCGTGCCGTCGATCTGCCCATTGGCGCGAATCCAATGCACCAGCGTGCCCATCATGGCCACGATGTCGATGATGGCGGCATCCACGACCCGGCCGCGGCCACTGCCCCTACCGTTACCGCGCGCATCGACCAGCGCGCAGGCGACACCGAAGGCCATGCCCAGCGCCCCGGCCGCGTCCCCGAGCACCGAGGGCGGCACGATGGGCATCTGCCCCTTGCGGGCCGACAGCGACAGCAGGCCCGTCAGCGCCACGTAGTTCAGGTCGTGGCCAGCGGCCCGGGAGAGCGGGCCGTCCTGGCCCCAGCCCGTCATCCGGCCATAGACCAGCTTGGGGTTGCGCGCCGCGCATTCGGCGGGGCCGAACCCCAGCCGTTCCATCACGCCGGGGCGAAAGCCTTCGATCAGAACGTCGGACTGGCCGATCAGATCCAGGGCGCGCGCCTTGCCGCCGGGCGACTTCAGGTCGGTGATCTCGACCGTCTTGCCCCGGTGCAGCGGGTTGGCCGCCGCCCCGCCCAGCGGCTGCGCCCCGGCGGCCTGCTCGGCCCGTGTCAGCGCAATCACCTCGGCACCCATGTCGGCCAGCATCATGGCGGCCAGCGGGCCCGGCCCGATCCCTTCGAACTCCACCACACGGACGCCGTGCAGTGGCTTTTGCAGCATGTGCGAGGCGTTCACAGCTTCCTCGCAATCAGTTCTTTCATGACCTCGTTCGCGCCGCCGTAGATCTTCTGCACGCGCGAGGTGGTGTACATGCGCGCGATCGGGTATTCGTACATGTAGCCGTAGCCGCCGAACATCTGCAGGCACTCGTCCACCACGCGGCACTGCTGCTCGCTGCACCACCACTTGGCCATGTACGCGGCTTCGGCGTCGAGCTTTCCGTCCAGCAGCCGCTGGATGCAGTCGTTGACGAAGGTGCGCACCACGTGAGCGGTGGTGGCGATCTCGGCCAGCTTGTGGCGCGTGGTCTGCATCTCGAACAGCGGTGCGCCGAAAATCTTGCGCTCCTTCGTGTATTCGACGGTGAGTTCCAGGGCCCGGTCGATGATGGCCGCCGCAGGCACGGCGATGGTCATGCGTTCGTAGGGCAACTGGCCCATCAACTGCTTGAAACCAAGCCCTTCGACGCCCCCCAGGACTTGATCGACCGGCACGCGCACCCCGTCGAAGAAGAGTTCGGCGGTGTCCGACGCATGCAGGCCGATCTTGTCGAGCAGGCGGCCCACGCGGAACCCTGGCAGGTTCTCGGTCTCCACCACGATCAGCGAAAGGCCTCGGCTGCCCGCCTCGCCGGTGCGTGCGACCACAATCAGCAGATTGCAGGTGTAGCCGTTGGTGATGAAGGTCTTGGCACCGTCGATCACGTAGTGGTCGCCATCACGGCGCGCGCGGGTGGCGATGGCCTTGAGGTCCGTCCCGCAGCCGGGTTCGGTCATCGCAATGCCGAGCAGCATCTCGCCGCTGCTCAGCTTGGGCAGCCAGCGCTGCTTCTGCTCCTCGGTGCCGTAGTCCATGATGTAGTGCGCAGCGATGCTGTTCACCTGGACGTTGTTGGGCATTTCCGCTCTGGTCAACTCATCCTGTACCACCAGCTGGTAGGCAATGCTGGCCCCGGTGCCGCCGTAGGCTTCGGGCATTTCGGGCAGCATGAACCCCATCTCGCCGAAGGGCCGCCAGGTCTCGCGCGGGACGTAGCCCTGTTCGCGCCAAGCGGGCAGGTGCGGAGCCATCTCGGCGGCGATGTAGCGGCGCACCTGGTCGCGAAAGGTCTCGATGTCGCTGTCCATCCAGGGTTGACGGTGCAATTGCGGCAGCATGGGAGCGCTCCTCAGAAGGTTTGTACGATGAAGGTTTGAAAACTTGGCCAGCGATGCGGCCCCGGGTCATGCCCGCATACCCACAACGGGGCGGGCGAAGCGTCGAATCTCTGCGTTCTCAGTCTGTCCAGGGCATATGGTCGGCATTCAGCCCGTGCGCGTCTTGCCCGCCAGTGCATGGCAAGTTGACTTTGCGTGTGCAAGGGAAAGCCCGGCTGACTCGACCGGGCCGATGGCGGAGCCGTGAGCAGTCATGCCGCGTGCATCGCTGGGCGACACTCCAAAGCGTTGTTTGAATGCGCGGCAGAAATGGCTGGTGGAGTTGAAGCCCCAGTGAAAGGCGATCGCCGAGACCTGCAGATGCCGGCAGACCGGGTCAACGAGTGTCCGCCAGCACGCTTGCAATCGGCTTTCCAGGATGTGGCCGACCACCGTGGTATCGCCCTGCGCAAACAGCGCATGAAGGTAACGCAGTGAAATACCGTGCGCCGCGGCGATGCGTGCCGGACTCAGGTCATCCTCTTGAAAATGCTGGGCGATGTAGGCAAGTACTCGTTCGCGCAACGCGGCCATGGCCGTGAATCGAGTGGCGCTCTCCGGCTCTGGCAGCGCAATGTCCAGAAGCCCGATCACCGTGCGGCAAAGGGCGACGTGGGCGGAGGGCGGCACGGCGCCGATCTCCTTTGCCAACCCCATCAGGTGTTGGCTGAGCAGTGAGCCCACGCCTGTGTGACTGTCAATGCGGCAGGCTGCGGGCGGCTGCTTGCGGCCCGGTAGATGCTCGCGCATGAGCTGCCAGGGAATCATCAACGACACGCTGTGGGTTCGTTCCAGCACCTCATAGTCTTGCCGCTGATCGGTACGCCAGAGGAACATGTCGCCCTCGCAGATTGGCGTGTCCCACTGCTGCAACTGTACTCGGCCGCTCAGGTTCAGCTGCAGCCCCAGGCAGAACTCATCGTCGAATGACGAATGTCCAGGAGGAGACTGCTCGACGCAAGCACCGGTCACGGTGCATACCAAGGAGGCTCCGGCGAGTTCGTGTCGCCGCAACTTCGCCTGGAATGCAGCAGGCTTCGCCGGGGAGGAAAGACTCCAGCGCTGGAAGGAGTCCTTGAGGATCGCTTCCGTCGCATCTATCCTGCCCTCGATGGGCGCATGGTCGATGGACCATTCCATGGGTGACTGTTGCAGCACTTGTCGTCTCCTGAATCTGCCCCCAGACGCCGCAGCCCATCGGGACCGGAGCGTCGACACCGTGGCGTGCTTTCGTGCGGCGCTCAGGGTACCCAAGGCATACAGGCAATCGTAGGCAGCGGTGCTTGGCGCGGCAATGACGGATGGTCTCGATCAACTGACAAGGCACCTCTTTCGACGGATGGGGGAGCGAGGCAACCCCGCAGCCGAGCGGCCCTGCGCTAACCTCCCGGCATCGACGGCGAACTGAAGATGCAAGGAGACGATGATGGATCTGGGTGCAATGCTGGCAGGCAAGCGGGTGCTGGTCACGGGGGCCTCGTCGGGCCTGGGCGAGAACTTCGCTCGGCTGGCTGCTGGTTGCAAGGCCAAGGTAGTGATTGGGGCGCGGCGCAAGGCGCGGCTCGACAAACTCGCCCAGGAACTCGAAAAGCTCGGTTCGCCTCAGGTCACGGTGCTGGAAATGGATGTGGCTTCCGAGCAGTCCATCGACGACGCCTTCGCCGAGATAGACGCCTCGGGCACCATCCTCGACGTGGTGGTTAACAACGCCGGGGCTTCCAACGACGCCTTGTCGCTCACGCTGCCTGCGTCCGACTTCGACTCGCTGATGGAGACCAACGTGCGCGGCGTGTGGCTGGTGGCCGCGCGTGCCGCGCAGCGCTGGGTGGATGCGGGGCGGGGAGGCTCAGTCATCAACATCGCATCGATCCTGGGCGAACGCGTGATGCCGGGCGCCATGCTGTATGCCACGTCCAAGGCTGCAGTCGTGCACATGACCAAGAGCCTGGCGCTCGAATGGGCGCGCCACGGCATTCGCGTCAATGCCATCGAGCCGGGCTACATCGACACCGAGATGACCGATGCCATGTGGGATACCGACCATGGCAAGGCGCTTATCAAGCGCATCCCGATGCGCCGCCTGGGTAAGCCGGAGGAGCTCAACGGTCTGTTCCTGCTGTTCGCGACCGAGGCCGGGTCGTGGATGACCGGCGCCTGCGTGCCAGTGGATGGCGGGCATCTGTGCTCGTCGCTTTGAGTGCGACCGCGTCGAAGCAGCGCTACGTTTTTTGGGTGCGCGAACGATAGACGCCTGGCGTGCTGCCGGTCCATGACTTGAAGGCCCGCTGGAAGGCGGTGCCGTCGGCGAACCCCAACTCGGCGGCGATGGCGCTCAGCGCGGCATCGGTGCTGGTCAACCGAACGATCGCCATGTCGCGCCGTAACTCGTCCTTCAGCACCTGAAAGGACTTGCCCTCCACGGCCAGATGCCGCTGCAGTGCGCTGACCGACATGTGCAAGCGCTGCGCGGCGACAGTCAGATCGGGCCACTCCGGGCACGCTTGCTGCAATAGCGCGCGCACCCGCGCGCTGGCTGTCCGCTCGATTAGACGCGGGCCGATCAGGTTGCCCGGTGTGGCACGCAAAAAGGTCTGGAGCGCGGCGGTGTCACGGCGCATCGGCTGCGTGAATGCGGATGCCTCGAACCAGACCGCCGACCGCGCCTGCCCGAACCGCAACGTGCCCGAGAAGATTTGGGCATAGTCTGCGGCACGCGGCGGTGGCTCGAAGGCAAAATCGAGCCCTCTGGGCACCAGTCGGCCGCCGTGCAGCCATACCAGCAGACGCCAGAAAACGCGCAACAGCAGCCCGTGCAGGAAGTCTGAATGTTTGCCCAGGGCGTGGCGCACGTCCAGAGCAGCACCCTTGAGCAAGCCATCAGAGACGGGCACAAGCGCCACGTCGTCCTGCAGCAGGGCGAAGGATGCACTCACGCGCTGCAAGGCGGCTGCCAGCGTCTTGGCCCCGAGCGTAGAGCGAGCCATCAGCGCAAAGCTGCCGCAGCGCAACGGCCGACCGTGTAGATGGCCTAGGCATTCGTCGTCCAAGCTGTTCTTCACGGCACTGAAGAGTGCGATGTATTGCTCTATGGTCACACGCGACTGCTCCAGATGCAGCAGCGACTCGGCGATGCGGGCCTGCGCCAGAACGCCATCCAGCCAGGACTCGGTGGCCAGTCCTTTGCTGCGCGCGCCGTCGAGCAGGCCATGCACGGCAAAAACAGGAACAGTGACGACGGGTTTCAACATGGTCAAAGGGAGCAACGATAGCTGGCGCTGAATCCGAAATTACACCAAGAAAACGGCCCGCTAACGATGTAGCGTCCGGCTGCGGTCAACCGGATTTTGCCTTGTGCATACAAAGTCAACTCGCCATGCACTGGCGGGCAAGACGCGTATGTGCCGAGTGCCCAGAATACCGCTTGGTAGCACACCCAGGGACGACCCGTGGACGTTCGGCATCGATGCATTCGCATGAATGCTTCTTCGGCAACGGCATGTCGGTGTGCTCACCCGAATAGCCCAGCAACCAGGAGAGAGTGAATGTCTGTCTGCGCCGTGCCTTTGCGCAACATGCTGATTGATGCGGTGATGCGCGAACGTCGTTCCGTGCGCGCCTTTCTGCCGACCCCGGTGTCGCAAGAAGCGGTGGCCCAGATTCTGTCGGTGGCAGCCAGCGCGCCCAGTGGCACCAACACCCAGCCGTGGCATGTCATTGCCGTGGCGGGCGAGGCGAGGAAGCGCCTATGCGACCGTGTATTGCACGCCTTTCACCATGAAGAGGGAGAGCACCAGTCCGAATACGACATCTACCCGGCCGAGTTCTTCGAGCCCTACCTGACCAGGCGGCGTCGGTGCGGTTTCGCTCTTTATGCCGCAGTCGGAATCTCCAAGGGAGATACGGATGCCATGCGCGCTCAACATGCACGCAACTTTGCCTTCTTCGATGCGCCGGTCGGTTTGATCTTCACCTTGGACCGGCGCATGGTGCAGAGCAGTTGGGTGGACTACGGGATGTTCTTACAGAACATCATGCTGGCGGCCCGCGCACGAGGCCTGGATACCTGTTCGCAGATGGCGTGGACCCTTTACCCGCGCCTTCTGGCTGAAGCCCTGCAAATCCCGGACGGGCAGATGGTCCTGTGCGGCATGGCACTGGGCTATGCCGACCCGGCGGCCGTGGTGAACCGCGTGCGCACCGAGCGTGAGCCGGTCGAGAACTTCACACGCTTCAGCGGCTTCTAGAAATCTTGTCATACCAACTAATCGCGTCGTAAGCCGCCTGAGAAATTCAGCCGCCCTGAAGCGGTTGATCGACCGGGCCTTGTCCTGGTGGGTAGGGTCATGCATGGATGTATGCCCTATGGGGCAGACGGGTTGAACCCACAAAGAGGAGTAAGCAATGTCTACCTACGCCGCGCCCTTGCGCGACATGCTGTTCACGATGAAGGAAGTCGGAGGCCTGGATGCGATCTGTGCCCAGCCGGGCCATGAAGAAACCACGCCCGACCTGGTCGAGGCCATCCTGCAGGAGGCTGCCCACTACGCCACCGGCGTGCTTGATCCGCTGAACCGCACCGGCGACGTGCAGGGCGCGCGCTGGCACGACGGCCAGGTCACGCCAGCCGATGGCTTTCGCGAAGCCTGGGCCAGCTTCTGCGAGAACGGCTGGAACGGCATGCCCGCTGCCACCGAATGGGGCGGCCAGGGCCTGCCCACGCTGGTGTCCACAGCCGTGCTGGAGATGTGGAAGTCGTCCAACCTCGCGTTCAGCCTGTGCCAGATGCTCACGCTGGGCGCGGTGGAAGCCATTGCGCACCATGGCAGCGACGCACTCAAGCGCCGCTTCCTGGAGCCCATGGTCGCGGGCCGCTGGACCGGCACCATGAACCTCACCGAGCCCCAAGCAGGCTCCGACTTGGCCGCGCTGCGCAGTCGCGCCGTGCCCGAAGGCGACCATTACCGCGTCAGCGGAAACAAGATCTTCATCACCTGGGGCGAGCACGACATGGCCGAGAACATCGTCCACCTCGTGCTGGCGCGCCTGCCCGATGCACCGCCCGGCGTGAAAGGCATCTCGCTGTTCCTGTGCCCGAAGTACCTGGTCAACGACGACGGCTCCCTGGGCGAACGCAACGACCTGGCCTGCACCTCCATCGAGCACAAGATGGGCATCCACGGCAGCCCCACGGCGTCGATGAGCTTTGGCGACTGCGGGGGCGCGATCGGCTACCTGGTCGGCGAGCCGAACCAGGGGCTGGCCTGCATGTTCACGATGATGAACCATGCGCGGCTGAACGTCGGCCTTGAAGGCGTGGGCATCGCCGAGCGCGCCTACCAGCGCGCACGCGCCTACGCGCTGGAGCGGGTGCAGGGCAAGCCACTGCTCAGCGGCAGCACCACCATCGCCGGCCACCCGGACGTGCGGCGCATGCTGATGGACATGAAGGCCCGCACCGAGGCCATGCGCGCATTGGCCTATTTCTGCGCCGGCCAGATGGACCGCGCCGCAGGCCACGCCGACGCGCAAGAGCGCGAGCAGGCGCTGGCCCTGGTCGGCCTGCTGATCCCGGTGGTCAAGGGCTGGTGCACCGACAGCGCACAGGGCATCACGTCCGATGGTGTGCAGGTGCATGGCGGCATGGGTTACGTCGAGGAAACCGGCGCCTCACAGCACTTGCGCGACGCGCGCATCACGACCATCTACGAAGGCACGACGGGCATCCAGGCCAACGACCTGATTGGCCGCAAGCTGGCGCGCGAGGGCGGGCGCACGCTGAAGGCACTGCTGGGCCGCATCGACGGCGATGCGCGCCGGTTGGCCGAGATGCCCGATGCCGCGCTGGCGCAGATCGGCGGCGTGTTAGCGGCTTCGGCGCGTGCGCTGGGGGACGCGGCCGACTGGCTGCTGGCCCACGACGACCAACCCGCGCAGTGCGCGGCGGGCGCCGTGCCCTTCTTGCGGCTGGCGGGCACGGTGATCGGCGGCTGGCTGTCGGCGCGCATGGCCGAAGCCGCCACTGCGCAACTCGCGGCGAGATCTGGCGATGCGGGCTTTCTCGGCGCCAAGCGTGCCACGGCCAGCCACTACGCAGCGCATGTCCTAGTGCAGGCGCCGATGTTGCGCGACATCGTCACGGGCGGCGCCGCCAGCACGCTGGCCCTGGCGGATGATCAACTCTGAATGATCCTGAAAGGAAACCCTCCCATGAAAATCCTGGTTCCCGTCAAGCGGGTGGTTGACTACAACGTCAAGGTCCGCGTCCAGAGCGATGGCAGCGGCGTGGACATCGCCAATGTCAAAATGAGCATGAACCCCTTCGACGAGATTGCCGTCGAAGAGGCTGTGCGGCTCAAGGAGAAAGGCGCGGCAACGGAGATCGTCGCCGTCTCGTGCGGCGTGTCCCAATGCCAGGAGACGCTGCGCACCGCCATGGCCATCGGTGCCGACCGCGGCATCCTGGTCGAGACCAATGAAGAACTGCAGCCGCTGGCCGTGGCTAAGCTGCTCAAGGCCCTGATCGACAATGAACAGCCCGGCCTCGTGATCCTGGGCAAGCAGGCCATCGACGACGACTGCAACCAGACCGGCCAGATGCTGGCGGCGCTGGCCGACCTGCCGCAAGCCACCTTCGCCTCCAAGGTCGAGATCGCCGGCGACAAGGCAGCCGTGACCCGCGAAGTGGACGGCGGCCTGGAAACCCTCAGCCTTACGCTGCCCGCCGTCATCACCGCCGACCTGCGCCTGAACGAGCCGCGCTACGTCACGCTGCCCAACATCATGAAGGCCAAGAAAAAGCCGCTGGACACCGTCAAGCCCGAAGACCTCGGCGTGGACGTGGCCCCGCGCCTGAAGACCTTGAAGGTCAGCGAACCCGCCAAGCGCGGCGCCGGCGTGAAGGTGGCCGACGTGGCCGCCCTGGTCGAGAAACTCAAGAACGAAGCGAAGGTGATCTGACATGACCGTACTCGTAATCGCTGAACACGACAACGCGACCATCAAGGGCGCGACGCTCAACACCGTGACGGCCGCCGCAGCCTGCGGCGGCGACGTGCACGTGCTGGTGGCCGGCCACAACGCCGGCGCTGCCGCACAGCAAGCCAGCCAGATCGCCGGCGTTGCCAAGGTCATCCACGCCGACGGCGCCAGCCTGGCCCACGGCCTCGCCGAGAACGTGGCCGCCCAGGTGCTGGCACTCCATGGCAGTGGTGCCGGCAACTACAGCCACATCCTGTTCCCCGCCACCGCCAGCGGCAAGAACGTGGCCCCGCGCGTGGCTGCCAAGCTCGACGTCGCCCAGATCAGCGACATCACCAAGGTCATCTCCGCCGATACCTTCGAGCGCCCCATCTACGCCGGCAACGCCATCGCCACCGTGCAGTCTGCTGATGCCGTGAAGGTCATCACCGTGCGCACCACCGGCTTTGACGCCGCCGCCGCCACGGGTGGCAGCGCCGCTGTCGAAACCGCTGCTGCGGCCGCCGACGCTGGCAAGAGCAGCTACGTGGGCAGCGAGATCGCCAAGAGCGACCGCCCCGAACTCACCGCCGCCAAGATCATCGTGTCTGGTGGCCGTGCGCTGGGCAGCAAGGAAAAGTTCGACGAAGTCATCACCCCCCTGGCCGACAAGCTGGGCGCTGCCATCGGCGCCAGCCGTGCTGCCGTGGATGCGGGCTACGCCCCCAACGACCTGCAAGTGGGCCAGACGGGCAAGATCGTCGCGCCGCAGTTGTACATTGCCGCCGGCATCTCGGGCGCCATCCAGCACCTGGCCGGCATGAAGGACTCCAAGGTGATCGTGGCGATCAACAAGGACCCCGAGGCCCCGATCTTCAGCGTGGCCGACTACGGGCTGGAGGCGGACCTTTTCGCAGTTGTGCCGGAATTCGTCAAGGCCTTTTAAATTGGATGAGATACACCATGGAGCTTCGGCATTTACGTTGCTTTATAGCGGTGGCCGAAGAACTTCACTTCGGCCGCGCAGCGGAAAAGCTGCACATCGATCAGTCCCCTTTGTCGCGCACCATCAAGGAGATAGAGGAAGAGCTCGGGGCGCAACTGTTCACGCGAACCACGCGAAGCACCCGCCTGACCTTTGCCGGAATGGCATTCCTGGAGCGGGTGCCGCGAATCTTCGAAGCTCTGAAACAGGCGTGTGACGGCGTCAAGTCCGCCGCCAGTGGGTTTCAGCGACAGTTGCGCATCGCTTTGTCCGATGGCATCACGCCCTCGCGAATGCCGACGCTGCTGGCACAGTGCCGAGCGGAAGATCCAGAGATTGATGTTCGGCTATTTGAGGTGCCGTTGGATCAACAGATCAAGGGTCTGCACGATGACCTGTATGACGTCGGCTTTTCGATGGCCGAAGAGGTGGGCGACGGCATTGTGGTCAGGCCTGCATGGGAAGACGAACTGATGGTGGCGGTCCCAGCTCGCCATCCTGTTCTGGCCCACAAGCACGTGCCGTTGGAAGAAGTGTTGCGCTATCCGCTGGCGCTATGCGATCCGGCGATATGCGAAGGCCATGCACGCCAAGTTGATCGCGTTTTGCAGCGCTACGAGCAACAGCCACTGATCGCCCAGCGCGTGGCGTCCTATGAGGTGATGATGACCTTGGTCTCAGCCGGATTGGCGCTCGGTTTGGCGGGCGCCGCGCACATTGCATCCGGCCGTGGGCCAGGTGTTGTGGCCCGGCGCTTGGCGGGCAAGCCGCAGATGCTGGCCACGTATCTGCTGCACCGTGACGTGGAGCCCTCCGAAATGCTGGCCCGGTTCATCGAACGAGTGGCCTCCATTGATTCGGCGGATGGCTCCAGCGCCGCCGAGGACTCCTGATCCACCTGCTGAAAGGACCCAAGCCATGACCCGATTCCTGCCGCTGCTGATGGTTGCCGCACTGACGGGCTGTGGACCATCCCAACCGACGGAAACCGTGGACTTCCTCGTTGCCCATCCCGAGCGCCTCAAAGAAGTCCAGCGCCTGTGCAAGGAAGACCGCGCGAAGGCAGGAGAAGAACTCTGCCGCCGTGCGGCCGAAGCCGCCAACCGGCGTTTCTTCGGCGATCGGCCGGAACAGCAATCCAAATAGCGCCCCGCGCCGTCGCCTGGCCGCGACAGAGTTCTTGCTGTTACCTCATCACGCCGCAGCGCGCTCGCGCATGCGGCATTTTTATTGCCTTCGCCACAGCAAGAAGTCTGGCCATTTTGGCCTGAATCCCCGCTATAACGGTCTTTGACCGACCTGCACGCTCGCCTTGATCCTCGGCACTACGGCATGTCCCTGTGCCGTAGCGGGAGGTTGGCCAATGCAAGGAACGAACGTGCTGTTCGGTCAGATTGCCGTTGTCTTCGGCATCGTGATCGCTGGCGTATGGAGCGCCACGCAATGGACAGCAGCGGCGCTGGGCTACCAGCTACGCCTGGGTTCGCCCTGGTTCGATTTCCTCGGCACGCCGGTCTATCACCCCTGGCGCCTGTTCGAGTGGTGGTTCTTCTTCGACGCCTACGCGCCGCATGTATTCGACGTGGGCGGTGCCATTGCCGCAGGCAGCGGCCTGATCGCGGTGGTGGTTGCCATCGGCATGTCGATCTGGCGCTCGCGCCAGTCCAAGCTGGTCACGACCTACGGCACGGCGCGCTGGGCCAACGCGGAGGACATTCACAAGGCGGGCCTTGACCAGCCTGCAGGCGTGTTCCTCGGCCTGCATCGGCAGCAGTACCTGCGGCACGAGGGCCCGGAACATGTCCTGACCTTCGCGCCCACGCGCTCAGGCAAGGGCGTGGGCCTGGTGGTGCCAACGCTTCTTTCTTGGCCAGCGTCTGCCGTCATCCACGACATCAAGGGCGAGAACTGGAGCATCACCGCAGGTTGGCGTTCGCGCTTCTCGCATTGCCTGCTGTTCAATCCGACGGACAGCAAGTCGGCGGCCTACAACCCGCTGCTGGAAGTCCGGCGCGGCGCGCATGAGGTGCGCGACGTGCAGAACATCGCGGACATCCTGGTCGATCCCGATGGCGCGCTGGAGAAGCGCAACCACTGGGAGAAGACTTCGCACGCATTGCTGGTCGGGGCCATTCTGCATGTGCTCTACGCGGGCGAAGACAAGACGCTGCGCGGTGTCGCCAACTTCCTCAGCGACCCGGCTTGTCCCTTTGAGCTGACGCTGCATCGGATGATGACCACATCGCATCTCGGCGATGGCCCGCATCCGGTCGTTTCCTCGGCGGCGCGCGAAGTGCTCAACAAATCGGACAACGAACGCTCGGGCGTGTTGTCCACGGCCATGTCGTTCCTCGGCCTCTACCGCGACCCGACGGTGGCCGAAGTCACCTCGCGCTGCGACTGGCGCATTGCCGACCTGATCGCGGCCGAGCATCCGGGGTCGCTGTACCTGGTGGTGCCGCCTTCGGACATTTCGCGGACGAAGCCGCTGATCCGCCTGATCCTCAACCAGATCGGCCGGCGCCTCACCGAATCACTCGATGGCAGCGACGGCATCGAGCGTCGTCACAAGCTGCTGCTGATGCTCGATGAGTTTCCGGCACTCGGACGCCTCGACTTCTTCGAGACGGCGTTGGCCTTCATGGCTGGCTATGGCATCCGCAGCTTCCTCATCGCGCAGTCGCTCAACCAGATCGACAAAGCCTACGGCCAGAACCATTCGATCCTGGACAACTGCCATGTGCGCGTGACGTTCGCCACCAACGATGAGCGCACCGCCAAACGGATCTCCGAGACGCTCGGCACTGCGACCGAGCTGCGCGCGCAGCGCAACTACGCGGGCCACCGGCTCGCGCCGTGGCTCGGGCACTTGATGGTGTCGCGCCAGGAAACCGCGCGCCCGCTGTTGACGCCGGGCGAAGTCATGCAGCTTCCGCCCGACGAAGCAGTGGTGATGGTGTCCAGCGTGGCGCCGATCAAGGCCAAGAAGCTGCGCTACTACGCGGACAGCAATTTCAAGCGGCGCGTGTTGCCGCCGCCCGCGCTGGCGAGCGAGCGATACGCCGACGCGCCGCCATCGCGTCCCGACGACTGGAGCGGACTGGCGATTCCCGCCGCACCGGCCGCGGCGTCCGCTGATGGCCTGGAGAACTTGGGTTCGACCGACGACGGTGGTCCGCGCCGTCAGCCCGAGCTTTCCGAAACCGTCGCCTACGACCCCGAGCAGGCCGCACCCGTGGCCGACCTTGGCCTGCTCGATGACGACGACATGCCGCTTCCCCTCCCGCGCCGGTTCGATCCGGCCCTGCAACGCACGGCCCGGCTGGCTTCCCTCGACCCTGACGACGGAATCGACCTATGACCCAGCACCGCCTCAATGTGTTCATTCAGCCGGAGCACAGCAAACGGCTCGACGAACTGGCCGCCACCAAAGGCGTATCGAAGTCCAG
The DNA here is from genome assembly GCF_002157355.1 of Variovorax sp. JS1663. Lineage (GTDB taxonomy): Bacteria > Pseudomonadota > Gammaproteobacteria > Burkholderiales > Burkholderiaceae_C > Variovorax. Next base: position 139,122 of record NZ_LYMK01000001.1, read on the forward strand.
CATCGTCGCGGCGGCACTCGCATCGTGGCTGTCGCCCGATGCCGCCGACCAGCGGGAGGCGGCCATTGCCAAACGGTTGGATCGGCTGTCGCGCCACGCCGAGCGCATGGAGCGCGACCAGAACATTCAGATCGAGACGCTGGCGCTGTTCATCCGCTACTTCCTCACGGTCAGCACACCCGTGCCCGAAGCACATCAGGACGCCGCTCGCGCCCAGGGCAAGGCCCGCTTCGAGCAGTTCGTGGAGCAGTTGGGCCGCCACCTGCTGCGTGGGCGCAGTCTGGTGCGCGACGTGGTGGAGGAACTGCATCCCGACCCTTCGCGCATGGGTGAAGTGCAGGAGCGTACGTCATGAGTACCACGCCTTCTTCCTTCACCGCCGTTTCGCTAGATCGCCGCATCCAGATGTTGCGCACAGCGATGGGGCCGCTGATCGCCGCTGCGCTCGAAGACCCGGACGTGGTGGAAATCATGCTCAACCCCGACCGGACGCTCTGGGTGGATCGGCTTTCCACGGGCCGCGCGCCGATGGGCGTGGAGCTGTCCGAAGCGGACGGTGAACGCATTATTCGGCTCGTGGCGGCCCATGTCGGTGCCGAGGTGCATCGGGGCCAGCCGCTGTTGACGGCGGAGCTGCCCGAGACGGGCGAACGCTTCGAGGGCATCTTGCCGCCGGCCGCGCCGGGGCCTGCCTTCGCACTGCGCAAGCGCGCCTTTGGCGTGATCCCGCTGTCGCGCTACATCGAGGATGGAATGATGACCGCCGCGCAGGCGGGCTTGCTGGTGCGTGCAGTGCGCGAGCGCAAGAACATTCTGATCGCAGGTGGCACTAGCACCGGCAAGACCACGCTCGCCAATGCCTTGCTTTCCGAGATCGCCGCCACCGGCGACCGCGTGCTGGTGCTCGAAGACACGGTGGAGCTGCAATGCGCGGCCCGCGACCACGTGCCGCTGCGCACACGCGCGGGCGTGGTGTCCATGACCGAGCTGGTGCGCTCGTCCATGCGCCTTCGGCCGGATCGCGTGATCGTCGGCGAAGTGCGCGGCGCCGAGGCGCTGGATCTCATCAAGGTGTGGGGCACCGGCCATCCGGGCGGCATCGCCACGATCCACGCCGGCTCCGCGCTGGGCGCACTGCTGCGCCTGGAGCAACTGATTCTCGAAGTGGCGGTGAACCCGCCCCGTGCGCTGATCGCGGAAGCGGTCAACGTGGTCATCCACATCGCCGGGCGCGGACGCAAGCGCCGCATCGAGAGCATCGCTCGCGTCGTCGGCTTCGATGGCGTTGGGTATCACCTGGCGGACGCGCTGGAGGCTCCATTCCCGGAGTTGCTGCCGCAGTCCGACTTTTCCCCCCCTGTCCCCTGACCACTCTGGAGAACTGCCATGACGCAGATGATCGTTCCTGCTTTCCGTTTTTCCGCGTATCCGCTTCCTCGGCCACCGCGGCTGGATAGCCTGGCTCGCCCGGCCATGCAGGGCTTGATGCTCGCGGCGCTGATGCTGCTGCTTGCGGGCGCGGCTCAGGCCGCCGGTTCGTCGATGCCGTGGGAAGGCCCGCTGCAATCCATCCTGGAGTCGATCCAGGGACCTGTGGCCCGGATCATCGCGGTCATCATCATCATTGCCACGGGCCTGGCGCTGGCCTTCGGCGATACCTCGGGCGGCTTCCGCAAGCTGATCCAGATCGTCTTTGGCCTATCGATCGCGTTCGCGGCTTCGAGCTTCTTCCTGTCGTTCTTCAGCTTCTCCGGTGGGGCCGTCGTATGAACGGCCCGCACGATGGGATGCCTGGCTTCGAGGTGCCGCTGCATCGGTCTTTGACCGAGCCGATTCTGATGGGCGGTGCCCCGCGCACCGTGGCCATCACCAACGGCACCTTGGCCGCTGCCGTGGGCCTGGGCTTGCAGATGTGGATTCCGGGCGTGGTGCTCTGGATCGTCGGCCATGCGCTGGCGGTCTGGGGCGCTCGTGTCGATCCGCAGTTCATGCAGGTCTTCGCCCGCCACATCAAGCACCGGCCGCTGCTGGACGTGTGAGGTGATGCCATGCTGAACCTTGCCGAATACCGCCAGCGGCCCGCGCTGCTGGCCGACTGGCTACCCTGGGCCGGGCTGATCGCGCCCGGAGTCGTGCTGAACAAGGATGGCTCCTTCCAGCGCACTGCGCGCTTTCGGGGGCCAGACCTCGACAGCGCGACACAGGGCGAACTGATTTCCACGTCGGCGAGGCTGAACAACGCGCTGCGCCGGCTCGGTTCGGGCTGGGCGCTGTTCATCGAGGCCGAACGGCGAGCTGCTGCCGGCTACCCACACTCGGACTTCCCGGAGCCCTTGTCCTGGCTGGTCGATGAAGAACGCCGCGCCGCATTTGAGGACTCGGGCAACCACTTCGAGAGCGGCTACCACCTGACATTGGTGTACCTGCCGCCGGAGGAAGCCCGCGCTCGTGCGGCCGGAATGCTGTACGAGAACCGTCCGACCGAGGGAGTGGACTGGCGTGAGCGCCTGACCGCCTTCGTCGCGGAGACGGATCGGATTTTCGACCTGCTCGATGGCGTGATGCCGGAGATTGCGTGGCTCGATGACAGCCAGACGCTGACCTACCTGCACTCGACCATTTCCCCACGGCGATACCGCGTGGGCGTGCCGGAAGTGCCATTCCACCTCGACGCGCTGCTGGCCGACGCGCCGCTGATCGGTGGTCTGGCGCCGATGCTGGGCGACCAGCACCTGCGCGTGGCGACGGTGCGGGGCTTCCCCACCTCGACCTGGCCGGGGATTCTGGACGACCTCAACCGCCTCAGCTTTGGCTATCGCTGGTCAACCCGGTTCCTTTGCATGGACAAAGCCGATGCGGAAAGAGAGCTTTCTCGCCTGCGCCGCCAATGGTTCGCCAAGCGCAAGAACGTCATCGCGCTATTGCGCGAAACCATCTTCCAGCAGGAATCCCCGCTGGTCGATACCGACGCTAGCAACAAATCGGCCGATGCCGATGCTGCCTTGCAGGAGCTGGGCAGCGACCAGGTGGCCTTTGGCTACCTGACGGCAACCGTCATCGTCATGGACGCGGATGCCGCCGTGGCCGACGAGAAGCTGCGCATGGTGGAGCGTGTCATCCAGGGGCGCGGCTTCGTCACCATTCCCGAAACGCTTAATGCGGTGGATGCGTGGTTGTCATCGATTCCGGGTCATGCCTACGCCAATGTCCGCCAGCCCATCGTCTCGACGCTGAACCTGGCGCATCTGGTGCCGGTGTCCGCCGTATGGGCCGGGCCAGAGAAGAACGCGCATCTCGACGGCCCGCCGCTGATCGTGACCCGCACCGAGGGCGCGACGCCGTTCCGGCTGGTCACGCACATCGGCGATGTGGGCCACACGCTGGTGGCCGGCCCCACGGGCATGGGCAAATCGGTGCTGCTCGCCACCTTGGCGATGCAGTTCCGTCGTTATCGCGGATCGCGCGTCTTCGCCTTCGACATGGGGCGCTCGATGCGCGCCACCATCCTGGGCCTGGGCGGTGAGCACTACGACCTCGGGATGGATGGCGAGATCGCCTTCCAGCCCTTGGCCCGTATCGACCGCGAGGGCTACCGCACTTGGGCGGCCGAATGGATCGAAGGCCGGCTACGGCATGAAGGCGTCGCGGTTGGCCCTGACGAGAAGGCAGCGATCTGGTCGGCGCTCGGCAGTCTCGCCGGTGCGCCCGTGGAGCAGCGCACGATGACAGGGCTTTCCGTCCTGCTGCAATCGAACGCACTGCGGCAGGCCCTCGCGCCCTATGTGCTCGGCGGCGCGCACGGCAAGCTGCTGGATGCCGACCATGACCGGCTGGGCATGGCCGACGTGCAGTGCTTCGAGATGGAGGAGCTGATGCACAGCAAGGCCGCCGTCATGGCGGTGCTGCATTACCTCTTTGCGCGCTTCGACGAACGCTTTGACGGCGCCCCCACGCTGCTGATCCTCGACGAGGCGTGGCTGTTCCTTGACGATCCGGTGTTTGCGGCGCGCATCCGCCAGTGGCTCAAGACGCTGCGCAAGAAGAACGTCAGCGTCATCTTCGCCACGCAGAGCCTCGCCGACATCAAGGATTCGAGCATCGCGCCGGCCATCATCGAGAGCTGCGCAAGCCGCATCTTCCTGCCGAACCCGCAGGCGACCGAGCCGCAGATTCGCACGATCTACGAAGGCTTCGGCCTCAACAGCCGCCAGATCGAGATTGTCGCCACCGCGCAGCCCAAGCGCGACTACTACTACCAATCGCGTCTCGGCAATCGCCTGTTTGACCTCGACCTGGGCGCCGCGACGCTGGCCTTCGCGGGTGCTTCCACGCCGCAAGACCAGCGCGACATCGACGCGGTGCTTGCCGCTGCGCATTCCGATTCCTCTCCCTTCGCAGCCGCGTGGCTGCGCCACCGTGGCCTGCATTGGGCCGCCGACCTGCTGTCCTCGTTCCTGTCCACCCACCCCCAGGAGAACCCATCATGAAAAAGCGTCTTCTCGCCGCCGCCGTCGCGGCCATGCTTTGCACCGCTACCGCCGTGCAGGCGCAATGGGTCGTGATCGACCCCACGAACCTCGTGCAGAACACGCTGACCGCGATCCGCACGCTGGAGCAGATCAACAACCAGATCAAGCAGCTCCAGAACGAGGCGCAGATGCTCATCAACCAGGCGCGCAACCTGGCCAGCCTGCCGTCCAGCGTGGTGGGCCAGTTGCGCGCCAATCTGGCGACCACCCAGCGGCTGATCGCGCAAGCCAAGGGCCTGGCCTATGACGTGACGAATCTGGATCGGGAGTTCCAGCGCCTGTATCCCGAGCAATACGCCGCCACCGTGAGCGGCGACCAGATGTACCGCGATACGCAGGAACGCTGGAAGAACACGCTCAATGGTTTGCAGACCACCATGCAGATGCAGGCCCAGGCCTCACAGAACCTGAGCGACGACGAAGGCGTGCTGGCCGACCTCGTGGGCAAGAGCCAATCGGCAGTGGGTGCCTTGCAGGCGATGCAGGCCATGAACCAGCTCTTGGCCCTGCAAGCCAAGCAGTCCATCCAGACGCAGCGCCTGAGCATCACCCAGGATCGCGCTGCGTCGCTGGAACTGGCACGGCAGGCCGCTGCTGTGGAGCGTGGCCGCGAGGTGAATCGGCGCTTCCTGGGCGAAGGCACGCCGTACACACCGCAGTCCGTCGATTTCTACGGCCGGTGACGGGTGCTGTCATGACCCGCGTGCCTGCTCTCTGCGGTTTCGTGCTCCTGCTGGCCGGCTGCGGCCAGCAGGAGGGGCCTTCGGTCGATGCGCTCTCGGCAGATCCGTCGCGGCTGCACTTGCTCAAGGAGCAATGCCGCGCGGGCCAGCTCGACGACGCGTCTTGCGCGCAGGTGGCCCAGGCCGATTTGCGCCGCTTTCTCTCCGGCAAGACCGGGCCAGATGAGTACCAGACGCTGGCCGATCTGCCGCCGATTCCGCCCAGCTTCGATGAACCCGCAGAGGACAGCAATGCGGTGGCCACGGCCTCGCCTGTGCAGGAGGACTCGCCATGAATGACATTTCGGTCATCGACCATTTTCTCGATGTCTTTTCGCGCTACATCGACTCGGGCTTCGGCCTGCTGCACGGCGAGGTCGCATTCCTCACGGCCACGCTGATCGTCATCGACATGACGCTCGCCGGGCTGTTCTGGGCGATGGGGCACGCGACCGGCCAGGGCGAGGACGTGATTGCCAAGCTGATCCGCAAGGTGCTGTACGTCGGTGCCTTCGCCTACATCATCGGCAACTTCAACATGCTGGCCGGTGTCCTGTTCCGCTCCTTCGCGGGTCTTGGCCTGACAGCCAGCGGCTCGACCTTGAGCATGGGCAACTTCTTGCAACCAGGTCGATTGGCCAAGGCCGGCATCGACACAGCGGCGCCGATCCTCGACCAGATCAGGGAGATGGCGGGCTTCCCCGAGGTGTTCATCCACATCGCGCCCATCGTCGTGCTGTTCCTCGCGTGGCTGGTGGTTATCGTTAGCTTCTTCGTGCTGGCGGTGCAGCTCTTCGTCACCCTGATCGAGTTCAAACTGACCACGCTGGCGGGCTTCGTGCTGGTGCCGTTTGCCCTCTGGAACAAGACAGCGTTTATGGCCGAGAAGGTGCTGGGCAACGTGGTGTCCTCGGGCATCAAGGTGCTGGTGCTCGCCGTCATCGTGGGTATCGGCTCGGGGCTATTCGCCGAATTCAGGATACCGCCCGGTTCCGAGCCGTCCATCGACCAGGCGCTGGTCATCATGCTGGCCTCGTTGTCCCTGCTGGCCCTGGGCATCTTTGGGCCGGGCATTGCGACAGGCTTGGTGTCCGGTGGGCCACAGCTCGGCGCGGGCGCGATGGCCGGTGCTGCCATCGGCGCAGCCGGAACCGCCGTGGCGGTCGGTGCCGCGGCTACCGGCGTCGGAAGCGCAGTGGCGGCCGGGGCACGCATGGCACCCGCCGCCGCCCGCTCGATGGCATCGACCGCCAGCAGCGCCAAGTCGGCGTACCAGGCGGGCTCCACTTCGGCCGGTGGCGGCCTGAAGGGTGCCGCCGCCGGCGTGGGCAATGTTGCCAAGACCGGCGCGCAGGCGGCCGGGCAGAAAGTCGCCGATGGGGCGCGGTCGATGAAGGAGCGCATGGCGGCGGCCTTTCGGCCCGATGACGCCGGATCGGCGTCGGGGGGCGGCGCCGCACAGGCCGCAAGCGAGGCTCCCGCCACAGCCCCATCCACCGAGCAACCCGCCTGGGCCAAGCGCCTGCACCGCAGGCAGCAACTCACCCATGCCGCGACGACCGCCGCCCACACGCTGCGCGGCGGCGACGGCGGCAGCTCCAGCCAGGGGCCAAGCCTGCGTGATTCCGATTCCTGATCTTGAAGGAGAACTTCCATGCGATTCAAAAGACCGCAGGTGCGCTATGCCAACACACCGCAGCCTGCTACCCCGTACCAATCCGCTGCCCAGGCCTGGGACGAGCGCATCGGCTCGGCCCGCGCACAGGCGAAGAACTGGCGGCTCATGGCCTTCGGCTGCCTCACTTTGGCCGTACTGATGGCCGGTGGCCTGGTCTGGCGTTCCGCGCAGTCCATCGTCACCCCCTACGTCATCGAGGTGGACAACTCGGGTCAGGTGCGCGCTGTCGGCGAAGCGGCCACGCCGTACCGGCCCAGCGATGCGCAGATTGCTTACCACCTCGGCCGCTTCATCGGTCTGGTGCGCTCGCTGTCCATCGACCCCATCGTGGTGCGGCAGAACTGGCTCGATGCCTATGACTACACGACCGACAAGGGCGCCGTGGTGCTCAACGAGTACGCCCGCGTGAACGATCCGTTCGCGCGCATTGGCAAGGAGTCGGTGACGGTGCAGGTCAGCAGCGTGACTCGCGCGAGCGATACGTCGTTCAACGTGCGCTGGACGGAGACCCGTTTCGTCAACGGTGCGCTGGACCGCACCGAACGCTGGAACGCTGTCGTGTCCATCGTGCAGCAGACGCCGCGCACCGAGCAGCGTGTGCGCAAGAACCCCCTGGGCATCTACGTCAACGGGCTGTCGTGGAGCCGCGAACTGGAAGCTAACGAAGGAGCAAAACCATGAATGATCTTTTCCGTAAATCCGTCTTGCCGATCATGCTGCTTGCCCTCGCGGGCTGCGCCACGCAGGGCAAGCCGCCGCCGTCCATTTCGCTCGACGAGCCGGTACAGGCGCAGCCGCTACCGGAGCCGCCTGCGCCGGTGGAGGTGGTGGCCATGCCGCAAGTGCTGCCGATGCCGGCTCAGATGAAGCCTGTGCCGGATGCCAAGCCCGCAGCAGAACCTGCCGATGAAACCGTGCGTGTGTCCCGCGCCAACGCCGAGGCGCGTATCGCGCCCACGCGCGAGGGGTACGTCAACGCGATTCAGGTGTGGCCTTTCACCGATGGCGCGCTGTATCAGGTCTATGCGGCCGTGGGTCGCGTGACGGTGATCGCGCTCCAGCCCGGTGAGGAACTGGTAACGGTGGCCGCCGGCGATACCGTGCGCTGGATCGTGGGCGATACATCGAGCGGCAGCGGCGATGCGCTGCGCGTCAATGTGATGGTCAAGCCGATCCGCTCGGGCCTCAAGACCAATCTGGTCATCACGACCAGCCGGCGCACGTACCTGATTGAACTGACTTCGACTGAGAAGACGTGGATGGCGTCGGTGTCCTGGGAGTATCCGAAGGACAAGATGCTGGCCTTGCAGCGCCAGGCGCAGGCGGCCAGCGCCGCCGCGCCGGTCGATGCTGGCCTGTCGCTGGAGAAGATCCGCTTTCGCTATGCGGTCAGTGGCAGCAATCCGCCGTGGAAGCCGCTGCGCGCTTTCGACGATGGCGAGAAGGTCTACATCCAGTTCCCGCCGGGCATCGCGCAGGGCGAGCTGCCGCCGCTGTTCGTGATCGGCGCGCAGGGCGATGGGCAACTGGTGAACTACCGATTCCGTGCGCCGTACTACATCGTGGATCGCCTGTTCGGTGCGGCCGAACTGCGCCTGGGCGGAGACAAGGGCGATGTGGTGCGGATCGAGCGCACCGATGGCGTTTCCGGTGGCACGCGGAGGAACTGACCATGAGCCAGGACGACACTCGCGATCTTGGCACGCCACAGGCGGGCAAGGTCGCGCCCGAGGCGGTGGCGCTGCGCGCCCAGCCGCGCCCGGTCACACGTCTGAATCGGCGCACCTTGGCCATGCTCACGGGCGGCCTGTCGGTCGCCGTGCTAGGGGCCACGATCTGGTCATTGCAGCCACATCGGCGCGGCGCAGGCGAGCAGACCGAGCTTTACAACGTGGATCGAGTCTCGAAGTCCGAGGGGCTGGATGGCCTGCCTTCGGATTACTCCAAGCTGCCGAAGGTGCCGGAGCTGGGGCCGCCGCTGCCGGGCGATCTCGGCCCTGCCATCGTGAAGGCGCAGCAGCCGGTGACACCCACGTATGCGCCACCGGGCCACGACCCGGAGGACGCTCGGCGCAAGGAAGCCGAAGCGGCAGCGGCTTCCTCGGTGTTCTTCCGTTCTGGTACGCCCGGCAAGACCGCAGCGCCAGCGAATGCGCAAGCGGCTGGCCCGGCATCGACCTTGGCGGGCTTCGACCCGCTGGCCGCTGGGCCGGCCTCGACGGCTGCCCTGCCTGCCGACCCGACCGCCGTGCAGAACCGGCAAGACCAGAAAGAGGCTTTCCTGAAAGGCGGTTCTACGGAAACCCGCAATTCCGGCAATCTGCAAATGCCGACCTCGCCGTACCAGGTGATGGCCGGGACGGTGATCGCCGGGGCGCTGGTGACAGGCATCAAGTCTGACCTGCCGGGCGACGTGATTGGCACGGTGACGGAGTCGGTCTACGACTCGGCCACCGGCAAGTTTCTGTTGATCCCTCAGGGCTCGCGCCTCATGGGCAAGTACAACAGCCAGGTGAGCTATGGGCAGAGCCGCGTGCAGTTGGTGTGGAACCGCATCATCTTGCCGGACACGTCTTCGCTGAAGCTCGACAACCTCGCGGGCACCGACCCGGCCGGCTACTCCGGCCTGGAGGATGGCGTCGATTGGCACTGGGATCGCGTCTTTGCCGGTGCGGCGCTGACGACACTGCTGGGCGTGGGCGCGGAGCTGGCCGCGCCGGAGAACCGGCAGAACGGCAACCGCATCGTGATTGCCGGGCGCGACAGCGCGCAGGACAGCATCAATCAGGTCGGCCAGGAGATGACCCGGCGCAACATGAACATTCAGCCGACCTTGACGGGGCGGCCGGGCCTGCCGGTGCGGATCATCGTCAACCGTGACCTGATGCTGCGACCGTACCAGCCGCTTTTCGTCCAGAGAGGAGCGGCGAAATGAACACCTCCAAGAAATTGCGGCTTGGGCCGCTACCCAAGACCGAGAGCACGAAGCTCACGTTTTTGTGCCCGGTCAGCCTAAAAGCTGATCTCGACCGCTATGCCGTGGCGCACTCGCAGGCGTATGGCGAGGCAGTCGATGCCACTACGTTGATTCCTCTTATGCTGGAGGCGTTCATGGCCGGCGACCGGGGATTCAGGAAGGGTGGCGGGAGCAAGGCCATACCCTGAAGTAGGGTTGACGATGTGGACGCATCCGCTACCCCTTCACGATGAAAGCGCAGTCCACTGACTGCGCTTTCGCTTTTGACGGGGCTTGCGGCAGGGCGAGACTATGATGGTGCGATCTTGCCCGCCGCGGCGCCCCCACGCTTACCGCCGCGAAGCGCCTATGCAGCACCTAGCTCGAAAAGCAGCAAGAGCACTCAGCGGCTGAAATCTAGCCTAACCTATTGCCCTGTAAGAGCTTTTTCCCCACTGCATGTCTGAATGAAGGACTTGACAGCGGACATTTTTCATGGCCGGCCGCGGCCGGAGTACCCGATGACCACACGCACCTTCCTGCCTCGAAGCGCCGCCGCAGCCTGCCTCCTGCTGGCAGGGGCGGCGTGGGCGCTGGACTACCCGGCGCGCAAGCCCGGCCTCTGGGAAATGACGATCCAGGGCGACAGCGGCGCCAAGATGCCCGTCATGTCCACCCAGCAATGCATCGACGCCGCCACCGACAAGGCGATGCGCGAGATGGGCGACGGCGCGCAGCAGCAGACCTGCTCGAAGCAGGACATGCGCAACGAGGGCGGCCGCATCGTGATCGAGTCCGTCTGCAGGATCGGCACCAGCACGGCCACCACGCGCGCCGTGGTGACCGGCGACTTCAGCACCGGCTACCGCATGGAAAGCCGCTCCGCCTACAGTCCGCCGATGATGGGTCGCAGCGAGGGCACCGCGGTCATCGAGGCCAAGTGGGTCGGCCCCTGCAAGGCGGGCCAGAAACCGGGCGACATGGTCCTGCCGAACGGCATGAAGATGAACCTGCTCGACATGCCCGCCGCGCGCGGCAAGTAGGCCGGCGCGCGCGCATCACGGCGGACTGAGCCGCGGGCCTACAGCAGGGCAGGAGGAGGTGGGGCTAGCATCAGCTGGCCCATGTCTGCCGAAGACCTCGTCATCGCGCGTCCCGAAGGCTTGTACTGCCGTCCGGGAGATTTCTACATCGACCCCTGGCGGCCGGTGGCGCGCGCCGTCATCACCCACGCGCATTCGGACCATGCGCGCGGGGGCCATGGCCACTACCTCGCGCACGAGCACAGCGCCGGCACTCTGCGCTCGCGGTTGGGCGAGATCACGCTGCAGACGCTGCCTTACGGCGAAGCCATCGTGCATCACGGCGTGCGGCTGTCGCTGCATCCCGCCGGCCATGTGCTGGGCTCGGCGCAGGTGCGGCTGGAACACGCGGGCCGCGTGTGGGTCGCCTCGGGCGACTACAAGACCGAGCCGGACGGCACCTGCGCGCCCTTCGAGCCGGTGGCCTGCGACACCTTCATCACCGAGTCCACCTTCGGCCTCCCGATCTACCGCTGGCCTGTGCAGGCGGCCCTGTTCGAGGAGATCGATGGCTGGTGGCGCGCCAATGCCGCGCAGGGCCGTGCCTCGGTGCTGCTGTGTTATGCCTTCGGCAAGGCGCAGCGCATCCTGCACGGCGTGGACGCCTCCATCGGGCCGATCGTGGTGCATGGCGCGGTGGAGCCGCTGAATGCGGTCTACCGCGCGGCCGGGGTGGCGCTGCCGCCCACCCTGCGCGTGACCGATCCGGGCGTCGATGCCGCGCTGCTGAAGCGCGCGCTGGTGCTGGCGCCGCCCTCGGCCCACGGCACGCCCTGGATGCGCCGCTTCGGCAACTACTCGGACGCTTTCGCCAGCGGCTGGATGCAGCTGCGCGGCACGCGCCGCCGGCGTGGCGTGGACCGCGGCTTCGTGATGTCGGACCACGCGGACTGGCCGGGGCTGCAGCAGGCCATCGCCGGCACTGGCGCCGAGCGCGTGTACGTGACGCACGGCAGCGTGGCGGTGATGGTGCGCTGGTTGTCGGAGAGCGGGCTGGATGCGCGTGCCTTCCATACCGAATATGGCGATGAAGATCTGGAGCCTGGCATGGCGGCAGGCCCCCATCCCGGCCTTCCCCCAGAGGGGGAAGGAGAAAGGGCCGCGCCGTGAAGCAGTTCGCCGCGCTCTACCGCGCGCTCGATGCCAGCACCTCGAGTCTGGCCAAGCAGGCCGCGCTGCAGCGCTATCTGCGCGAAGCCGCGCCGGCCGATGCCGCCTGGGCCGTCTACTTCCTGGCCGGCGGCAAGCCGCGCCAGCTGGTGCCGACCAAGCTGCTGCGGCTGCTCGCGCAGGAGGCGGCCGGTCTGCCGGAATGGCTGTTCGACGAGAGCTACGAGGCGGTCGGCGACCTGGCGGAGACCATCGCGCTGCTGCTGCCGGCGCCCGGCGATGCGCACGACCTCGGGCTGGCGCAATGGATCGAGCAGCACCTGCTGCCCTTGCGTGGCATGCCGCCGGAGCAGCTCGGCGACGCGCTGCGTGCCCAGTGGCGCCGGCTCGCGCCGGAGGAGCGGCTGGTCTACTTCAAGCTCATCACCGGCGCCTTCCGCGTCGGCGTCTCGCGCCTGCAGGTCACGCAGGCGCTCGCGGCCGTGGGCGGGCTGGATCCGAAGCGCGTGGCGCAGCGCCTCATGGGCTACACGCACATCACCGGCCAGCCCAACGCGGCCGCCTTCACCGCCCTGATCGCGCCCGAGAGCGGCGGCGAGCTGGACGGGCAGGCCAGCGGGCAGCCGTATCCCTTTTTCCTGGCCCATCCCTTCGCGCTGCCGCTGGCCGACTTCGATGCCGCGCTGGGCGCGCCCTCGCGGTGGCTGATCGAATGGAAGTGGGACGGCATCCGCGCCCAGCTGGTGTGCCGCGCGGGCAATGTCTGCCTCTGGTCGCGAGGCGAGGAACTGGTGACCGACCGCTTTCCCGAGCTGGCCGAGATGGGCCGCACCCTGCCCGAGGGCACCGTGGTGGACGGCGAGATCGTGGTCTGGCGCGAGGACCGCGTGCAGCCCTTCGCCGAACTGCAGAAGCGCATCGGCCGCAAGTCGCTCACGCCGAAGCTGCTGCGCGAGATCCCGGTGGTGCTACTGGCCTACGACCTGCTGGAGTGGGAAGGCCGCGACCTGCGCGCGCTGCCGCTGCACGAGCGGCGCGCCCTGCTCGACGCGCTGGTCGCCGAGGCGCAGCACCCGTCGCTCATTGCCAGCCCGCTGCTGCATGGCGACAGCTGGGCCGACCTGGCCCGCCAGCGCGAGGCCGCGCGCGCCATGGGCGTCGAAGGCCTCATGCTCAAGCAGCGCGAGGCGCGCTACGGCGTCGGCCGCACCAAGGACGTGGGGCTGTGGTGGAAGTGGAAGATCGACCCGCTCTCGGTCGACGCGGTGCTGGTCTACGCGCAGCGCGGCCATGGCCGGCGCGCCAGCCTCTACACCGACTACACCTTCGCCGTGTGGGACGCACCGCCCGAAGCCGGCGAGCGCAAGCTCGTGCCCTTCGCCAAGGCCTACTCCGGCCTCACCGATGCCGAGATCGCGCGCGTCGACACCGTCATCCGCCGCACCACGGTCGAGAGCTTCGGCCCGGTGCGCAGCGTCACCCCGACGTTGGTCTTCGAGCTGGGCTTCGAGGGCATTGCGCGCAGCACGCGGCACAAGAGCGGCATCGCGGTGCGCTTTCCCCGCATGCTGCGCTGGCGCGAGGACAAGCCGGTGAACGAGGCCGACACGCTGCAGACGCTGGCGGCGCTGCTGCCGGCATCGGCCACGCCATGAGTTGCAATGCCTGCGGGCTTTGCTCCCTCCCCCGCTGGGGGAGGGCAGGGGCGGGGGCACGCGGCGTGTCCGTCGCCGGCGCTGCGTGCCCCCATTCCCACCTTCCCCCACAGGGGGAAGGAGCAAGGCCGTGATGCCGGCCGGCGACTGGTTCGCGTCGCTGGGATGGGAGGCCTTCGGCTTCCAGCGCGAGGTCTGGCAGGCCATCGCCGAAGGCCGCTCCGGCCTGCTGCACGCGACCACCGGCGCGGGCAAGACCTATGCGGTCTGGCTGGGCGCGCTGCAAGCCTTCGCCGCGCCTTTCGCCGAGCGGCATGCACCGCCGCTCACCGTGCTGTGGCTCACGCCCATGCGCGCGCTGGCCGCGGACACCTTGCGTGCGCTGCAGCAGCCGCTTCCCGCCCTGGCGCCAGGCTGGAGCGCCGGCGCGCGCAGCGGCGACACCGGCGCCGCCGAGCGGAGTGCGCAGAACCGGCGGCTGCCGACCGTGCTGGTTACCACGCCCGAGAGCCTGTCGCTGCTGCTGTCGCGCGCCGACGCGAAGGAGGCGCTGGGCACGCTGCGCATGGTGGTGGTTGACGAATGGCACGAGCTCATGGGCAACAAGCGCGGCGTGCAGGTGCAGCTCGCGCTGGCGCGGCTGCGGCGGTGGAATCCGGCGCTGTGCACCTGGGGCATGTCGGCCACGCTCGGCAATCTGCCGCAGGCCCTGCGCACGCTGCTGGCCGGCCGCGAGGGCGTGCTGGTGCAGGGCGCGTTGCCCAAGCAGCTGGTGATCGACTCGCTCCTGCCCGCGCGTGTGGAGCGCTTTCCCTGGGGCGGCCATCTCGGCCTGACCATGCTGCCGCAGGTCGTCGCGGAGATCGCCGCCAGCAGCGGCACGCTGGTCTTCACCAACACGCGCTCGCAATCCGAGATCTGGTACCAGGCGCTGCTGGAAGCGCGGCCCGAATGGGCCGGGCAGATCGCACTGCACCACGGCTCGCTGGACCGCGCGGTGCGCGAATGGGTCGAGCTGGGCCTCAAAAGCGGGACGCTCAAGGCCGTGGTCTGCACGTCCAGCCTGGACCTGGGCGTGGACTTCCTGCCGGTGGAGCGCGTGCTGCAGATAGGCTCGCCCAAGGGCGTGGCGCGGCTGCTCCAGCGCGCGGGCCGCTCGGGCCATGCGCCTGGCCGTTCCTCGCGCATCACGCTGGTGCCCACGCACAGCATCGAGATGGTGGAAGGCGCGGCCGTGCGCGCCGCGGTGGCCGAGGGCCGCGTCGAGGATCGGCATTCGCCTGCCCAGCCGCTGGACGTATTGGTGCAGCACCTGGTCACCGTGGCGATGGGCGGTGGCTTCGAGCCGGAGGCGCTGTATCTGGAAGTGCGTGACACGGCGGCCTATGCGGCGCTCTCGCGCGACAGTTGGCAGTGGTGCCTGGACTTCGTGGCGCAGGGCGGGCCCTCGCTCGCGGTCTATCCCGACTACCGCCGCGCGGTGCCTGATGCCGAGGGCGTGTGGCACGTGCCCGATGTGCGCCTCGCGCGCCGCCATCGCATGAACATCGGCACCATCGTCAGCGATGCCAGCATGGCGGTGCAGTACCTGCGCGGCGCGAAGCTGGGTAGCTGCGAGGAAAGCTTCATCGCGCGCATGAAGCCGGGCGACTGCTTTCTCTTCGGCGGCCGTCTGCTGGAACTGGTGCGTGTGCACGACATGACCGCCTGGGTGCGCCGCGCCACCGGCCGCAAGCCCTCCGTGCCGCGCTGGAATGGTGGGCGCATGCCGCTGTCGAGCACGCTGGCCGATGCGGTGGTGCAGCAGCTCGCGTTCGCGGGAGAAGGGCTCTACGACGCGCCCGAGCTGCAACGCGTGCGACCGCTGCTGGAGATCCAGCAGCGCTGGTCGGCTCTGCCCACGCCGCAGACCCTGCTCGCCGAGCTGCTGAAGACGCGCGAGGGCTGGCATCTTTTCCTCTATCCCTTCGCGGGCCGGCTGGTGCACCTGGGCCTGGCGAGCCTGATCGCCTGGCGCGTCGCGCAGCATCGGCCGCGCACCTTCTCGATCGCGGTGAACGACTACGGATTCGAGCTGCTGTGCGCCGATGAGGTGGACTGGCCTGCGCTGCTGCCGCAGGTGCTGGCGCCGGTGCCCGAGTCGCAGTTGCTGCACGAGGTGCTGGCCTCGCTCAACGCCGGCGAGTTGGCGCGGCGGCGCTTCCGCGAGATCGCGCGCGTCTCGGGCCTGATCTTCCAGGGCTATCCGGGCGAGCGGCGCAGCAGCCGGCAGCTGCAGGCGTCGTCCTCGTTGTTCTACGAGGTGTTCCGCAAATACGACCCGGCCAATCGCCTGCTGCGCCAGGCGGAGGAGGAACTGCTCGCGCAGGAGCTGGAGATCGGGCGCCTGCGTGAAGCGCTGGACCGCATGGCGGGGCAGCGGCTGGTGACACAGGCGTTGCCGCGGCCCACGCCCTTCGCCTTCCCGCTGATGGTGGAGCTGTTCCGCGAGAAGTTGTCGAACGAGGCGGTGGCCGATCGTATTGCTCGCATGGTGGCCCAGTTGGAGAAGGCGGCCGGCGGTCCGGCGGAGACCGGCGACGGCGAACAAGTGCGCCGGGCTCTGGCCTTCGACCGACCGGTGGAGGACGGCGATGCCGGCGCTGCAACGCACGGGCGTACCGAACGAAGGCGTGCAAAAGGTTCCGGCGGCCCGCCGTTTCGCGACAATTAACGAGTTTTGCTGCACGCAGTTTTTGAGAAACTCGTCGCGTGCCTCTCGCCTCCACGTCCTTCCGGCTCGAACTCGCCGGCCAATCCATCGAACTGCTGCCCGAGCGCGCCCTGTGGTGGGCCGCCGGAGGCGCGCTCTTCGTGGCGGATCTTCACCTGGGCAAGGCGGCAGCCTTCCGTGCCCTGGGGCAACCGGTACCGCACGGCACCACCCTCGAAAACCTCCAACGGCTCGACGCCCTGATCGAGCAACACGGACCGCGCGAGCTCGTGGTGCTCGGCGACTTCCTGCACGACGCTTCAGGACGCACGCCGCATGTGCTGGCGAGCCTGTCGGCCTGGCGCCATCGCCATGCGGCACTGCGTTGTGTCGTGGTGAGGGGCAACCACGACAGCCGTGCCGGCGATCCACCCGCCGAGCTCGGCATCGAGATCGTCGACGAGCCCCATCTCACCGGCCCCTTCGCTGCCTGCCATCACCCGCAGGCGCACGCGACGCACTTCGTCCTCGCCGGTCATCTTCACCCGGTCTGCCGGCTTCAGGGCCGCGGACGCGACAGCCTGCGGATGCCCTGCTTCGTGCAGGAGGCGCATCGGCTGGTTCTGCCGGCCTTCGGTGAATTCACCGGCGGCTGGCCGGTGGAAGCCGCCGCCGGCCGGCGCTTCTTCGGCATCGGCGGCGACGCCGTGTGGCCGCTTCCGAACTGAACATCGTCTCTTCATGCCGTCAAGCCCGCAGGCTCCTCGCAGCACCGATCTCCGCGAACTTGCCGTCGACCTCATGCAGCAGGCGGCGTCCGTCGCCGGCATGACCCGTGCCGAAGCGGAGGTCGTGGTCGACGCCATGAAGCCCCTGCACCTGCTGGCCGACACCCTGTTGTTCGAGGAGGGCGACGCCGCCGACAACGATTACATGGTGCTGGTGCTGGAGGGCCAGCTGCGGGCGGTGAGCAGCGCCAGCATTCCCGATGGCGAGGTGGTGATCTCCGTGGTCGGCCCCGGCAACCTGCTGGGCGAGATGGGCGTGATCGACGGCGGCCCGCGTTCGGCCAGCTGCACCGCGCTGACCGACGTCAAGCTCGGCTTGCTCTCGCGCGAGGCGTTGATGGGCCTGATCGAGCAGCACCCGACGGTGGGCGCGCGCCTGATGCTGGGCGTGTCCCGGATCATCACCGGCCGGCTGCGCGAGGGCAATCGCAGGCTGCGCACGCTGTCGCAAGTGTCGCGTGCGCTGCAGCTGGAGCTGGATGCGGTCCATTCGGTCAATCGCCGGCTGCTGGAAGAGCAGGTCGGGCGCGTCGGCTGAGCGCGCAGGGGCCTGTCAACAGGCCTACATCACCACCGGCGCATCGGGCAACTCGTTGCGATCGGCCTCGCCTTCTGCCAGCGGAAAATGCGCCACCAGCAGCGCCGAGACTTCCTCCAGCGCCTGCGTGATCCCGTCCTCGAAGCGCCCCTCGCGGAAGGCCGCGCCCATGCGCCGGGCCATCGCCACCCATTCATCGGCGCTCACGTGCGCGTCGATGCCGCGGTCGGCCACGATCTCGATCGCGTGCTCGGCCAGCAGCAGGTAGATCAGCACGCCGTTGTTGTGCGCGGTGTCCCACACGCGCAGCTTGCCGAACATCGTGATCGCCCGCTCGCGCGCCGGCGCGCCGCGCCGGATGTAGGACCACGGGAGCCCGGCCTCGATGCAGATGCGTATCTCGCCGCTGTGCCGGCGCTCACTGGCCGCCACTCGGGCGCCCAGCCGCTCCAGGGCATCGGGCGGCAGCGCACGCCGCACGTCGGCGGCATCGATCCAGCGATGGCGCCACAGGCGCGCAAGCTTGGAGAAGAAGGTATGCGTGGCCATGGCTACCAGTCTCCCGAGGCGCCGCCGCCGCCGAAATCACCGCCCCCGCCGGAGCTGAAGCCGCCGCCACTGTCGGAGGACCCTCCGCCCCAGCTACCGCCACCGCCGCCCCAGTTGCCCGGCACCGGCGTGAAGCCGCCGCCGCGCCCGCGCCCGCCCAGCCGGCCCGCGCCGGCGCCGAAGGCGCTCGACAGCAGCGTGAAGAGCAGGGCGCCCAGGCCCGCCAGCACCGCGACGACCACGCTGGCGGTCAGCACCATCACGACCGCGCCCGTCACCCCGCCCAGCGCGAGCGGACCCAGCACCTTGCCGAGCAGGGCGCGCGCGATGGGGCCGCCGATCAGCACGCCGAAGAACAGGAAGATCGCGAGGTCGCCCCAGTCGAAGCCGCGGTCTTCGCGCTGGCCGCCGCTGAAGTCGCCGCTCTTCGCATCGACCTCCGGCAGTGCCTCGCCGTTGATGCGCGCGATCAGCTGGTCGGCCGCCGCGTCCAGCCCGCCGGCGAAGTCGTTCTCGCGAAAGCGCGGCTTCATCGCGAAGTCGATGATGCGCGCCGCCGCGATGTCGGGCACCGCGCCCTCGAGTGTCTTCGCGACCTCGATGCGCATCTTGCGGTCGTTCTTGGCCACGACGACGAGGATGCCGTCGCCTACCTCCCTGCGGCCGATCCGCCAGGCATTGCCGACGCGGTTGGCGTAGCTCGCGATGTCCTCGGGTGCGGTGCTCGCCACCATCAGCATCACGATCTGCGCGCCCTTCTGTTGCTCGAAGGCGGCCAGCTTGGCCTCCAGCGCCTGGCGCTGGCCGGCGTCGAGCGTACCGGTCTGGTCGATCACCCGCGCGCTGAGCACCGGCACCGGCAGCAGGTCCTGGGCTTGCGCGCCGACCAGCGCGCAGGCCATCAGGAAGAGGGCTGCCAGCGCGCGCGGGATGCGGGCGGCCGTCATCGTCAAGGGCCTGCCTGCCCTACTTCTTCTGCGTGCCGAAATCGACGGTCGGTGGCGTCGAGATCTGGGCCTCGTTCTGGACGCTGAAGTTGGGCTTGGGCTCGTAGCTGAAGATCTTGGCGGTGATGTTGGTGGGGAAGCTGCGCGCCAGCACGTTGTACTCCTGCACCGTCTGGATGTAGCGGTTGCGCGCCACGGTGATGCGGTTCTCGGTGCCTTCCAGTGTCACGCGCAGGTCCCGGAAGGCCTGGTTGGCCTTGAGGTTGGGGTACTGCTCGGCCACCACCATCAGGCGCGACAACGCACTGGACAGCTCGCCCTGCGCCTGCTGGAACTTGTTGAAGGCCTCGGGGTTGTTGAGCGTCTCGGGCGTGACCTGGATCGAGGTGGCCTTGGCGCGCGCCTCGATCACCTTGGTCAGCGTTTCCTGCTCGAAGTTGGCCTCGCCCTTGACGGTGGCGACGATGTTGGGCACCAGGTCGGCTCGGCGCTGGTACTGATTGAGCACCTCGCTCCAGGCCGACTTGCTGACCTCGTCGAGGCGCTGGAAGTCGTTGTAGCCGCAGCCGCTGAGCGAGAGCGCCCCGAGCGTCGCGAGGAGGACCAGGAGCCAGCGTTTCATGATCACCATGTCGAAGCCTCTCTTCGTTCTTGCCGTTCTTGCGAAAGGGCGAAGGTAGCATAGCCCGATGGCAGTCGATCCCTTTCAGGCATTGCAGGCGGCGAGCCGCCCGGCTCCGGTCCAGCGCCTGGACGACGAAGGCACGCTGCTGATCGCCGGTGCCACCGGCGCGCTGGGGCAGGAGCTGGTGCGCCGGATGGCAGGCCGGCATCGCTTCGCGCATACGCGGGTGCTGGCGCGCGAGCCCATCCGCGACGCGGTGCAGGGCGTCGAGACGCTGCTCGCGCCGGGGCCCGAGATCGATCGATGGCCCCACGTCGCCGCCGATACCGCCGTGGTCCTGTTCGAGCCGCCGCGCCTCTACTACGACCGCGAGCGCGC
The DNA here is from genome assembly GCF_002157355.1 of Variovorax sp. JS1663. Classification (GTDB taxonomy): domain Bacteria; phylum Pseudomonadota; class Gammaproteobacteria; order Burkholderiales; family Burkholderiaceae_C; genus Variovorax. The sequence goes on from NZ_LYMK01000001.1 coordinate 159,371, forward strand.
GCTGTGGACGCCGGAGCCGGCCCAACTGCCCGCGCTCGCGGCCTGGTTGCGGGCCTGCGGCGTGCGCACGCTGGCGGTGGTGCAGCCGCACGACCAGGGCCGGCTGCCGGATGCGCTCAAGCGCGGCCTGGCCAGCCTCGACGAACAGGCGGTGGTGGCGCAGGGCTTCGAGCGCGTGCTCATCGTGCGCTCGGCGCGCAAGCCGGCGGCGCTGCGCCTGGCCCATCCGGCCGAGCGGCTGGCGGCCTGGATGCTGTCCGTCGCCCGCTTCATGGTGCCCAGCAGCGAGCAGCCGGTGCGCGCGACCAAGGTGGCGGAACTGGTCGACGTGGCGCTGCGCATCGCGCCGCCGGGCGTGCACGTGGCCGCGCCCGAGCTGGTCTGGCAGGCGGCGCAGGGCGAGCTCGAGTCGGTGGCGCGCGGCTGGCTGCGGCCGGTGCCGGGCTGAAGACCCGATGCCCGTCACCGGGCCGAGGCAAAATCGGCATCTCCAGCCGCAGTCGACGACGTCATGTCCACCAAGACCAAACTCCGCGCCGCCACCGTCGGTGGCACCGCCGACGACGTGGAGGCCGCCTTCTACGAGGCCCTGCAGCGCGGCGACATCGATGCGCTGATGGCCTGCTGGGCCGACGAGGACGAGGTGTTCTGCGTGCACCCGGGCGGGCCGCGCCTGGTGGGGACCGCCGCGATCCGCGGCGCCTTCGAGCAGATGTTCGCCAACGGCGCGATCCATGCGACGCCGGCGCGCGTGCGCAAGGTGGAGTCGCTCGCCAGCGCCGTGCACAACGTGCTGGAGCGCATCGAAGTACTCACCGCGGAGGGGCCGCGCCATGCCTTCGTGCTGGCGACCAACGTCTATCACAAGACGGCCGAGGGCTGGCGCATGGTGGCGCACCACGCGAGTCCCGGCTCCGTGCATGCGCCCGACGAAGCGGACGAGATGCCGCAGACGCTGCACTGATGACGCCTTCCTACGCCGCGCCGCGGTGGCTGCCGGGCGGCCACCTGCAGACCATCTGGCCCGCGCTCTGGGCGCGCCGCGTCGAGACGCCCTTGCCGCCCTTTCGCCGCGAGCGCTGGACCACGCCGGACGGCGATTTCGTCGACGTGGACTTCCTGGCGGACAACCAGCCAGGGCCGAAGCCGCTCCTGGTGCTTTTCCATGGGCTGGAGGGTTCCTCGAGGAGCCACTATGCCGAGGCCTTCGCGGCCCAGGCGCTGGCGCGCGGCTGGGCCTTCGCGGTGCCGCATTTCCGCGGCTGCAGCGGCGAGATCAACCTGGCGCCGCGGGCCTACCACTCGGGGGATTTCGAGGAGGTAGGCTGGATCCTGGCGCGCCTGCGTGAGCGCCACGTGGGGCCGATGTTGGCTGCGGGCGTCTCGCTGGGCGGCAACGCCTTGATGCGCTGGGTCGAGGAAGCGGGTGACGAGGCGGGAAAGACGGTCCGCGCCGCCGCATCCGTCTGCGCGCCGCTGGACTTGGCGGCCGGCGGCGCGGCCATCGGGCGCGGCTTCAACCGCCTCGTCTACACGCGCATGTTCCTGTCGACGATGAAGCCCAAGGCCCTGGCCAAGCTGGCCCAGCACCCGGGCCTGTTCGATCGCGAGGCACTGATGGCGGCCCGCGATCTCTACACCTTCGACAACGTGTTCACCGCGCCGCTGCACGGTTTCCGCGACACGCAGGACTATTGGGCGCGTGCCTCGGCCAAGCCGCACCTGGCGGCGATCCGCATTCCCGCGCTCGTGCTGAACGCCACCAACGATCCCTTCGTGCCGGCCGCCAGCCTGCCGCGCCCGCAGGACGTGGGCCGCCACGTCACGCTGTGGCAGCCTGCCCATGGTGGCCACGTGGGCTTTCCGCTGGGGCTGCCGCCGGGGCATGTGCGCGGCATGCCGGAAGGCGTGGCCGGCTGGCTGGCGCAGCATCTCTGAATCGGCTTTGTCCGATGGCGGTGCAGGCCGATCGGCGCCAGAATCGCCGCATGGACGACATCGTCAAGCAGGCGCTCGCCAAGTGGCCCAACGTGCCGCATTGCTATGGCTGGCTGGGGCTGGACGCGCGCGGCAACTGGTACCTGCGCGATGACCGCGTGCAGGCCGCGGGACCCTTTCCGGCATCGAAGGGGTCGCTGCTCAGGCACGAGAAGCTGATCGACTTCATCCAGCGCAACTACGAGCACGACCACCGCGGCCAGTGGTTCTTCCAGAACGGGCCGCAGCGCGTGTACGTGGAGCTCGAGGCCGCGCCCTGGGTCTGGCGCGTGGGCGAGGATTTCTCGGTGCGCTCGCATGCCGGCGAGCCGGTCGAGCCCTCGGCCTGCCTGGTCGATGAGGAAGGGCTGCTCTACCTCGTCACGCCGCTGGGACTGGGCCTGGTGCACACGCAGGACATGGGCCTGGCGGCCGAGGCGGTGGAGCAGGGGCGCTGGGTGCCGCAGGACGTGCATGCCGCGGAGCTGCCCGCGCGCTTCGGCCACGTGATGAGCCCGGCATCCGGCAGGCCGCCGCAGAAGGCCGAACACTGAAACAAGAGACGACAAAAAAGAGCCCGCATGGCGGGCTCTTTTTTTTGGGAGATCCGAGGATCGGTTACTTGGCGGGCTCGGAGGCCGGTGCCGCGGCAGCGGAGGCCGCACCTTCGGGCGCGGCGGCTGCAGGCCGGTCCGGCACGGGGAACTTGGCGCCGCCCGCGTTGGCCAGGTAGACCACGGCGCGGCCGATCTCGACGTCCTCGAAGTCGCCGCCGCCCTGGGCCGGCATCGCGCCCTTGCCCTTGAGCGCATGCTCCAGCAGCGTCGCGTAGCCCTGACCGATGCGCGGGCCCCAGGCCGCGGCGTCGTTCAGGTGCGGTGCGCCCGGGATGCCCGGGGCGCCGTGGCAGGCCACGCACTGCGCCTTGAACACGGCCTCGCCGGCGGCCAGCGGCCGGTTGGCGTCGCGGATCTCGATCGAGCCGATCTTCTTGAGGCGCTCGGCGATGTCGCGGTCGCGCGCATCCTTCGACACGCCGTAGAGCGACATGCCCTCGCCCTTGACCTCCCCCGAGGGGTGGTTGGCGGAAGTCACGTACGAGACGAGCCCGACGATGATCAGGATCGGCGCAATGAAGGAGAAGAAGACCGCCAGCAGCAGTTGTTTGGGGTTCTTGATCGGGCCCGTGTGGGCATCTTCTGTGGCCTGGTAGTGCGCGTCGTCGCTCATTGGGTCCTCAGTGTGGGGCTCTTCGGGGGCTTTTAGGGTCAACCGGCGATTATAGAGAGGCGCCCGAGGGCACCCCGGGGGCATCCAAGTTGCTCCACCGCGCGTTCCACAAGGCGTGCAACACGCAGGCCGCGAAGCCGGCCCGTTCGGGGGCGCCCGCGGAACCGGCCCTGCCGGGCCGCCGGGTGCGCCCCCGGTGAGGGGGGTGGCGGACCGCACGAAGTGGGGGAGCCTGGGGGAGAGCTCATTTCGTGGCCCAGCCACCGCCCAGCGTCTTGTACAGCACGACCTGGTTCTGCAGCTGCGCGAGGTGGATCTGTACCGCGGCCTGCTGCGCCCCGTAGAGCGAGCGCTGCGCGTCCAGCAGGTCCAGTGCGCTGGCGATGCCGTTGCGGTAGCGCAGGTCGGACAGCCTGAAGCGCACCGACTCCGCCTCGGACTGCGCGCGCAGGGCGCGCAGCTGCTCGCCCAGGGTGGCGCGGCCCGCAAGCGCGTCGGCGACCTCGCGGAAGCCCGTCTGGATCGCCTTCTCGTACTGCGCCACGGCGATGTCGCGCCCGGCGCGGGCCGAGCCCAGCCCGGCCTGGTTGCGGCCGGCGTCGAAGATCGGCAGCGTCAGCTGCGGCGCGAAGGTCCAGGCCTTGGTGCCGCGGTCGAACAGGTTCGAGAACTCGCTGCTGGTGGTGCCGATCGAGGAGGTCAGCGTGATGCGCGGGAAGAAGGCCGCCCGCGCGGCGCCGATGTTGGCGTTGGCCGCGATCAGCTGCTGCTCGGCGGCCCGGATGTCGGGCCGTTCCCCCAACAGGTCGGACGGCATGCCGGCCGGCAGCTCGGGCATCGCCGCGACGCCGTCCAGGCCGCGCGCGCCGCCTTCGGTGGCCTCCGGCGGCACCGGCGCGCCCAGCAGCAGGGCCAGCGCGTTCTCGTCCTGCATGCGCAGCCGCTGCTGCTCCGCGTAGGAGGCGCGTGCGCTCTCGGCCAGCGAATCGGCCAGCCGCAGGTCGAGCTCCGAGGACACGCCGTTGTCGAAGCGCATGCGGGTGAGCTTCTGCGATTCCTCGCGGGTGGTCAGCGTCTGCCGCGTGATCGCGAGCAACTCGTCGTCGGCGATCAGCGTGAGCCAGCCGCTGGCCACGGCCGAGACCAGGCTGATCTGCGTGGCCTTGCGCGATTCCTCGGTGGCGAGGAACTGCGCCAGCGCCTGCTCCTTCAGGCTGGCGACGCGGCCGAAGAAGTCGAGCTCCCAGGCCGTGATGCCGAGGCCGACCGAATAGCTCGATGCCACGCTGCCGCCCAGGCCGGCGGCTGCCAGCGGGTTCGGGCTCGAGCGCGAGCCGCTGGCCGTGAGGTCGAGCGCAGGGAACTGGGCCGCGCGCTGGATCTGGAACTGTGCGCGCGCCTGCTCGATGTTGCCCACCGCCACGCGCAGGTCGCGGTTGTTGGCCAGGGCGGTCTCGATCAGCTTCGCCAGGCGCGGATCGGTGAAGTAGTCCTGCCAGGCCAGCGTGGAGGCCGGCGAGCTGGTGCCGGCCGCGGGCTGCGCGCCCGGATAAGTGGCCGGCACCGGCGCCGCCGGGCGCTCGTAGGTCGGGATCAGGGAACAGCCGGCCAGCGCCAGGGCCGCAGCCCCGGCGAGTGCGGTACGGATCAGTGCTTTCATGTCAATGGTTCGGTGCATGGGGGGCTTCCTCGATGCCGGCAGCCTCGGCATGGCGCCGGTCGACCTCGTGCTGGCGTTCGCTGCCCTTGAACAGGCTGCGCACCACGACGAAGAACACCGGCACGAAGATCACCGCGAGCAGCGTGCCCGTGACCATGCCGCCGATCACGCCGGTGCCGATCGCGCGCTGGCTGGCCGAGCCGGCACCGCTGGCGATGACCAGCGGCACCACGCCCAGGCCGAAGGCCAGCGAGGTCATGATGATGGGCCGGAACCGCAGGTGCGCGGCGGCCAGCGCCGACTCGACCACGCCCCGCCCCTGCGCCTGCAGGTCCTTGGCGAACTCGATGATCAGGATCGCGTTCTTCGCCGACAGGCCGATGATGGTGATCAGCCCGACCTGGAAGTACACGTCGTTCGCATAGGCGCGCAGCATCGTCGCGAGCAGCACGCCCAGCACGCCCAGCGGCACCACCAGGATCACGGCCAGCGGGATGGTCCAGCTCTCGTACAGCGCGGCCAGGCAGAGGAACACCGCCAGGATCGAGAAGGCATAGAGGATGACGGCCTGTGCGCCGGCGAGCTTTTCCTCGCGCGACTGGCCGGTCCATTCATAGCCGAAGCCCTGGGGCAGCTGCGCGGCGAGCTTCTCCATCTCGGCCATCGCCGCGCCCGAGCTGTAGCCGGCCGCGGCCGAGCCCGAGATGCGGATCGCCGGGTAGCCGTTGTAGCGCACCGTCTGCTGCGCGCCGGTGACCCAGCGCGTGCTCGCGAAGGACGACAGCGGCACCGGCTCGCCCTTCGTATTGGGCGCGTTGAGCCGCAACAGGTCCTCCGGCTGCATGCGCGCCGGCGCGTCGGCCTGCACCACCACCCGCTGCAGGCGTCCCTGGTTCGGGAAGTCGTTCACGTAGGTGGAGCCCAGCGCGGTGGACAGCGTGCTGTTGATGGCGTCGAAGCCCACGCCCAGCGCGTTCGCCTTGTCGCGGTCGATGTCGATCTGCAGCTGCGGCGCGTCCTCCAGGCCGTCCGGCCGCACCTGCGTGAGGATCGGGTTCTTGCCGGCCATGCCCAGCAGCTGATTGCGCGCATTGACGAGCGCCTCGTGGCCCGCGCCGCCGCGGTCCTGCAGCCGGAAGCTGAAGCCGCTGGCGTTGCCCAGCTCGGGAATCGGCGGCGGCGACAGCGGGTAGATGAAGGCGTCGCGGATGCTCGACAGCGCCCCGAAGGCCCGACCGGCCACCGCCTCGGCCGAGTGGCTCGGATCATGCCGCTCCTCCCACGGCTTCAGCGTGACGAAGGCGAGGCCCGCGTTCTGGCCCTGGCCCGAGAAGCTGAAGCCCAGCACGCCGACCATGCTTTCCACCTCGGGCTGCTTGAGGATGTACTTCTCGACGTCCTGCATCACCGACAGCATGCGCTCCTGCGTCGCGCCCGGCGGCAGCTGCACGTTGACGATGATGTAGCCCTGGTCTTCCTGCGGCAGGAAGGAGGTCGGCAACTGCCGGTACACCAGCACCACCGCGCCGATGATCGCCGCGTAGATCACCAGATAGCGCGCCGCCCGCTTGAGGATGCGCGCCACGAGGCCCTCGTAGCCCTTGGCGGTGCGCGAGAAGGCGCGGTTGAACCAGCCGAAGAAGCCGCGCTTTTCGTGGTGATGCCCGGCTTCCACGGGCTTGAGCAGGGTGGCGCACAGCGCCGGCGTGAGCGACAGCGCCATGAAGGCCGAGAAGGCGATCGAGACCACCATCACCGCCGAGAACTGGCGATAGATGTTGCCGGTGGAGCCGGCGAAGAAGGCCAGCGGCACGAACACCGAAATCAACACCACCGTCACGCCGACGATGGCGCCGGAGATCTGGCGCATCGCCTTGCGCGTGGCTTCCAGCGGAGAGAGGCCCTCCTCGCTCATGATCCGCTCGACGTTCTCCACCACCACGATGGCATCGTCCACCACGATGCCGATCACCAGCACCATGCCGAACATGGTGAGCACGTTGATCGAGAAGCCCAGCGCCAGCAGCATGCCGAAGGTGCCCAGGAGCGCGATCGGCACCACGACGGTCGGGATCAGGGTGTAGCGCCAGTTCTGCAGGAACAGGAACATCACCAGGAACACCAGCGCCACCGCCTCGAACAGCGTCTTCACCACCTCGGTGATGGAGATGCTCACGAAGCGCGAGCTGTCGTAGGGGATGGTCCACGACACCCCCTGCGGAAAGAAGCGCTCCAGCTCGGTCATCTTGGCGCGGATCGCCTTGGCCGATTGCAGGGCATTGCCGCTCGGCGCGAGCTGCACGCCGATGCCCACCGCCTGCTGGCCGTTCAGCCGCGCCGAGGTGGCATAGCCCTGGCCGCCCAGCTCGATGCGCGCCACGTCCTTGAGGCGCACCGCGGAGCCGTCGGTGTTGGCGCGCAGCACGATGTCGCCGAACTGCGCGGTGCTCGTGAGCTGCCCGTTGACCACCACCGTCGCCGCGATGGCCTGGCCCGGCACGTTCGGCAGATCGCCGATGGTGCCGGAGGACACCTGCGCGTTCTGCGCGCGGATCGCCGCATTGACGTCGGCCGCCGACAGGTTGTAGCCCTGCAGCTTGGCCGGCTCGATCCAGATGCGCATGGCGCGCTCGGTGCCGAACAGCTGGGCCTGGCCGATGCCGGCCACGCGCTGCAGCTCGGGCACCACGTTGCGCGAGGCGTAGTCGCCCAGCGCCGTGGTGTCGATCGCCGGGTTGGTGGACGACAGCATCGTGAACAGCAGGAAGTTGTTGCGCGACTTGTCCACGCGCACGCCCTGCTGGGTCACGGCCGCCGGCAGCCGCGGCGTGGCGCGCGAGAGGCGGTTCTGCACGTCCACCTGTGCCAGGTCGGGGTTGGTGCCGGTCTCGAAGGTGATCGTGATGGTGCCGGTGCCGTCCGCCTGCGCCACCGATTCCATGTAGATGAGGCCGGGCGATCCGTTCATCTCGCGCTCGATGACCGAGAGCACGCTGTCCTCCAGCGTCTGCGCGGAGGCCCCGGGGTAGGCGGTGTTGATGACGATCGCCGGCGGTGCCACCGGCGGGTACTGCGCGATCGGCAACTGCGTGATGGACACGGCACCGAGCACGATGATGAACAGCGCGATCACCCACGCGAAGATGGGCCGGTCGATGAAGAACTTTGCCATGCGGGCGCGCTCCTCAGGGCTTCGTGGCCGGAGCCGAGGCGGCGGCCGCGGGTGCCGGGGCGGTCGCGGCGGCGGCCGGCGTTGGCGGCTTCCACGGCACCGCCTTCACCGCGGAGCCCGGCGGCATCATCATCAGCTTCTGGAAGCCATCGACCATGACCTGCTCGCCGGCCTTCAGGCCGTCAAGCACGATCCACTGGTTGTTCTGGGCCGCGCTGATCTTCACCTCGCGCTTGTGCATCTTGCCCTCCGCGTCGACCACGGTCAGCGTGTCGCCCTGCTGCGTGCGCGTGACCGCCTGCTGCGGCACGGTGATTGCGTTGGTGGCCTGCGCCTGCTCCACCCGCACCCGCACGTACAGGCCGGGCAGCAGCTCCCCCTTCGGGTTGGGCACCTCGGCGCGCAGCGTGACCTGGCCCGTGGTCGAGTCGACCGTGAGATCCGAGAACAGCAGCTTGCCCGGCAGCGCGTATTCGTTGCCGCCTTCCAGCACCACGCGCACGCTGGCTGCGTCCGTGCCGCTGGCACGCTTGAACTGGCCGGCTTCCATGGCGCGGCGCAGCTTGAGCACGTCGTTGGCCGACTGGGTGAAGTTCACGTAGATCGGGTCGATCTGCTGCACCACCGCCAGCGGCGTCGCGTCGCCCTGGCCCACCAGCGCGCCCTCGGTCACCAGCGCGCGGCCGATGCGGCCGGAGATGGGGGAGGTCACGCTGGCATAGCCGAGGTTGATCTTCGCCGTCTGCACCGAGGCGCGGCTCACCGCGATGTCGGCCTCGGCGGTCTTGGCGGCGGCCACGGCATTCAGGTATTCCTGCTTGCTCACCGCATTGGCTTCCACCAGCGGCTTGTAACGCTCGGCCAGGGCCTTGGCCTGCACCGCGTTCGCCTCGGCGCGCGCCAGGCTCGCCTGGGCGCTCTGAGCGGCGGCGACATAGGGCGCGGGATCGATGTTGAACAGCAGCTGGCCCGCCTTCACGTCGCTGCCCTCGCGGAACACCCGCTTCTGCAGGATGCCGGCAGCGCGGGCCCGCACCTCGGCCACGCGGGACGCTTCCAGTCGCCCGGGCAACTCGGTCACCAGGCCGACATCGCCCGGCGTCGCAACCACCACGCCGACTTCGGGCGGCGGCGGCGCGCCCCCGCCGGCCCCTGCGCCATGCGCGCCGCCGGCCGGGGCCTCACTCTTGCCGCAGCCGGCGAGCACCAGCACCGCGGCGGCTGCGACGGCGGCCAGGGCAGGGCGGCGCGACGAGAACAACAACGAATGACGAGGCCGACCTCTTCAACGCGATGATGGAGCGGGTCACCTTGCCGCTGGAGGCCGCCAAGCGCGAGGCCGGCAGCGATGGGGCCGATCCGCTGGCGGCGATCGAGCGGGTGATGATGCTGGCGCTGGACCTGATGGTCACCGACCCGCAGGTGCGCCGCGTGTTCGAGATCGCCACGCTCAAGGTCGAATACACGCAGGAGATGGACGCCGTTCTGCAGCGCCACCGCGCCGCGCGCAACGAGTTCCTGGACGATTTTGCCAACGCCCTGGAGCATGCTGCCCGCAAGGCCGGCATCGAGCTGCCGATGCCGGTCAAGACGGCGGCCTTCGGCCTGCATGCCGCCTTCTCCGGATTGATCCAGGACTGGCTGCTGGAGCCCGGCCTGTTCGACCTGGTGGCGGCCGGCCGCCACGTCTTCCGCGTCTATCTCGCGGGCCTGGGCTTCGAGTGCAGCGCCGAGCCGGCCGGGGTGGACTGCAAGAGCGCCGCGTGATCGGAGATAATGGCGGGCTTCGGCGCTTGGCCGGAGCCCCATCTCGCTGTATTTCAATGGATAGAATTCGGCCCTCCGAAGGCTGAGATCCAGGTTCGATTCCTGGCGGCGGGACCAGATACCAAGCCGGACACATCCAAAGGTGTCCGGCTTTTTTGTTCCTCTTCTGAAAATCATCAGAGCCCTGTCCGCAATGGTTCGACAGTGGCCGTCCTCATCCGGGGGGCATGTGGGGGCATATGCGGGGGCACAAGTTTTCAAAGCGCGAGCGCATTCGCGCACGGATGACTATGGACGATGGGTCGACCCCCCCATCGTGCAAAATGGCGCGAATGAGCATGCTCGGCACAGGCCTGTACACCCTAGGACAAGCCGCCCGCCTTACCGGGGCGGATCGCCGTGCCGTGCGCCGTTGGATGCTTGGCTATGAGCGCCAAGAGCATGGTGAACGCCGGTTTTCGCCCCCACTGTGGAGAACCCAACTCGCCGATGCCGACCTACCGGACCCGGTGATCGGCTTTCATGATCTGCTGGAGCTGCGGTTGGTGAATGCATTCGTGCGGCACGGCGTGACCATTCCGGTGATCCGTGCCACCGTTGATGCGGCGCGGGAGCAGTTCGGCATCGACTACCCGCTGACTGCCAAGCGCTTTCGCACCGATGGGAAGCGCATCTTCATCGAAGCGATCGCCAAGAGCGGCGAGGAAAAGATGCTCGACCCGCTCAAGCGACAGTTTGTCTTCTCGGAGATCATCAGGCCGTCGCTTTATGCCGGCATCGAATACGACGGCAGCAGCGCGCGCCGCTGGTTTCCACTAGGCAACGACCAAAAGGCCATCGTCCTTGATCCTGCTCGGCAGTTCGGTTCGCCTATCGTCAGCGATGCGAACATTCCGACCGACACCCTCTACGCGTCTTATCTGGCCGAGCGGTGCGACAGTAAGGCGGTAGCCCGCATCTTTGACATCTCGCCACGCATGGTTGATGCAGCGGTGCGTTTCGAGAAGTCGTTCGGAACTTGAAGTTCTTCTTCGACAACAATCTTTCTCCGCACATGGCGCGCGGGATTGATGGCATGTCGGGCGTGGTCGCGGATGTTTCTGAGGTTAGGCACTTGAGTGACCTTTTTCCACGCAATACACCTGACGTGGTTTGGATTGAGCGCCTCAACGAGACGGGACCATGGTGCATTCTCTCGATTGATCGCTTCAAGAAGGCTCATGATGCCGAACGAGAGGCGTTGCGTCGATCCGGCCATACGGTGTTCGTGCTTGATCCCCAATGGGCGAAGCAAAGCTATTGGTTGCAATGCGAACGTCTCGTGCGTTGGTGGCCTCAAATTCTTGAGCAATCACGGCTCGTGTCGGCTGGTGCGTTCAGAGTGCCATGGTCTCACGTGGGGAGTTCCAAGTTTCACGCGATCAAGCTGTAGTAGCCGCATCAGGATCTCTTCCCGCGGTTTGTCGGGTTGACTCTCAGCCGGCCATTGCGGTTGCCTGCGCCAACGTCGGCCCGCGCCACGCCAGAACACGAATGCTGCCGCTCACCTGAGCCGGGGAATCAGCGCGTTTCAACCAGCTCCGATGACCTGTCGAAGGCCATCGAAATGCTTGCGCAGGTCCAGCAGTTGCTGGAAGGACAGGCCGGCAAGAGTACGAAGCAGTCCGGCTTGTTCGGAGAACAAGAAGCGCTCAGACCCTCGAAAGCCAAGCGAGGCAACCCGCTGCTGGCGCTGGTGGCCACCATGGGCTACAGCCGCGCAAGCTTCGTGAAGTTCGTTGAGTGTTCCGGCGAGAACGTCAGCACCCTGTGCGCCGGCCTTCGCGAAGCCTTCGACTACTTCGGCGGGGTGCCCGAGCATGTCCTGTTCGACAACACCAAGGCCGTGGTGATCGAGCGCGATGCCTACGGCGAAGGCCTGCACCGCTGGAACAGCGAGTTGAGGGACCTGGCAGAAGCTTGCGGCTTCACGCCCCGGCTGTGTCGCCCCTACCGGGCGAAGACCAAGGGCAAGGTCGAGCGATTCAATTCGTACCTGAAGGGCAGCTTCCTGGTGCCGCTAGTTGCCACGTTGGAAGCAAGCGGCCTGCGCCTGGATGCCAACCTGGCCAACTTGCACGTGCGTCGTTGGCTCGACGAGGTCGCCAACGCACGCGTGCACGCCACCACCAAGGCAGTTCCGGCCCAGCGCCTGGCCGAAGAGCGAGCGGTCATGCTGAGCGCGCCGGCGCTGAAGGCGCCGCAGCCCACCTGCCAGCGTGTTGCCCTGCCAGTAGAGAGCCTGCAGCATCCGCTGTCGGTGTACGACGCCCTGCTGGAGGTGGCGTGATGAGCTTGCAGCACGAGCGCATTGCCGAGCTGTGCGAACGACTCAAGTTCGCTCGGCTGGGTGCTGACTGGCCGGCCCTGGCGCAGGAAGCAGCGCGCGACGGAACCAGCTTCGCCGACTTCCTCGAGAAGGTCCTGACCAGCGAACTCGTGGCGCGTGAGGAGCGCAAGCGCGTCACCATGCTTCGCCTGGCGACGATGCCCTCCGTCAAGACGCTGGAGCAGTTCGATTGGGCACAGGCAGGCGGCGCGCCCAAGGCCCAGATCGTGGAGCTTGGCCATCTGGCGTTCGTCGAGCGTGCCGAGAACGTGGTGCTGCTCGGCCCGAGCGGGGTAGGCAAGACCCACATCGCCCTGGCGCTATGCCACCGCGCGGTGATGGCGGGCCACAAGGCCCGCTTCATCACCGCGGCCGATCTCATGCTGCAACTGGCGGCTGCGAAGGCCCAGAGTCGGTTGAAGGAGTACTTCAACCGGGCGGTGCTCGGTCCGAAGCTGCTGGTGATCGACGAGATCGGCTACCTGCCATTCGGCCGCGACGAAGCCAATCTGTTCTTCAACGTGGTGGCCAAGCGCTATGAGCGAGGCTCGATGGTGCTCACGAGCAACCTGCCGTTCACGCAGTGGGCGAGCGCCTTCGCGGACGACCAGACGCTGACGGCCGCGATGCTGGACCGCCTGCTGCACCACGCTCACATCGTGCAGATCACGGGCGAGAGCTTCCGATTGAAAGACAAGCGCAAGGCCGGCCAGGCGGCAAGGAGGGCCACGTCGGTGAGCTGACCGGCGCCGCGCGCTGCTCGGCCGCTTCGGGCTACGCCCTACGCGTCCGAGCAGCGCATCGAACGTGACCCGGGTGGGTCAGATTTACTTCGGCGATCACGCTGGAAGTGGGTCAGATTTAAATCGGCGTTGACACATTTGAATACGACGGCTGAGCCACCATCGCCCAGTTGCGCGCCCACGGTGCCGCCTCCTCGGCGAGCAACGTACTGCTCGCCGAGCAAGCGCGCAGCTGCAATGCCATCTGCGTTCACTAGATTCCCTCCTACGTTGGAATTCTTGCCGCGCCACATCCGAGCGCCGGCCCGCAGTGTCCCAGATATCAAGCGAATCAGCCTGAGGAAAATTCGAGTGTCCTAGCGATGGATGCGGGGGTCCCCTCCAGCTGCCAGCAGGGCCTCGCATGGACAGAGGGGGGGCCGTTGCTCCGCCACGCATCGGAGTCTGGAAACAGCTTCGCGCGCCTCGCACCTCGCCGAGTCGAACGGCCGTGAGCCTCAATAGGCGAAGCGCGTGCAGCGTGTGCGGGTCGCCTTCATGCTGGCCAGCTTCGCAAGGAACTCGGGTAAATCGCAATCGGCCAGCGCCGGCCGGTGCTGCACCTTGCGAGGCTTCAAATATCTCCGAGGGAGCCGCGCCGGATGCAAGGCGTCGCAGGCGATGCGGTCGTCCTCGCGCCGCACGGTGCCGACCATGCGGTGCCCGGCCTGCAGCGCCGCTTCCGCGAAGGCGCGGCCGAGGCCGCTGCCGGCGCCGGTGATCAGGAACATCTTCGGCGGGTTCTTCATGACGGCTCCTCGTGGGTGTGGGTGCCGGCCGTGCCGTCTACCTGCCGCCCTGCATGCCGGGCTTCGCGCCTGCTGGCTGCTACTGCGCCGCCTCCTTGCGCAGCTCGGTGGTGGTGCGGCCGCCGAAGCCCCAGTTGTCGGTGTCGACCTCCTCGATCGCGATGTGCGTCCATTCAGGCGGCTTGTGCAGCACGCGTTCGAGGGTGTCGGTCACTTCGCGGATGACCTGCGCCTTCTGCGCGGCGGTCGTTCCTTCGCGGGTGATGCGGATGCTGACGAAAGGCATGATGGGCTCCTGGCTTATCGGCCGGCGCTGAAGCCGCCGTCCACCGGCAGCACGGTGCCCGTCACGAAATCGGCGCGGGCGAGGTACAGCACAGCCGCGTTGATGTCGCTGGCCGTCCCGATGCGCCCCAGCGGATGCAGCCCGGCCAACGTCGCATGGTGCTCGGGGCTGTGCATCGGCGTGTCGATGATGCCGGGCGCCACCGCATTGACCGTCACGCCGTGCGGCGCCAGCTCGAGCGCCAGCGCGCGGGTGGCCTGGTTGATGCCGCCCTTCAGGGCCACGGCCAGCAGCGCTGGCACACCACTGAGCGGCTGGATGCCCAGGGCCGCGGTGATGTTGATGATCTTGCCGCGCTTGCGCTCGCTCATGTGCCTGGCCGCTTCCTGCGAGGCATACAGCACGCCCTTCAGGTTGGTGGAGATGTTCTCCTCGATCTCTTCGGGCGTGAACTGGACGAAGGGCTTGGCGGTGAAGATGCCGGCGTTGTTCACCAGCACATCGACCTGGCCGTAGCGGGCGGTGGCCTGTGCGAAGACGTCGCGGGCGACCTCGGGCCGGCCCACGTCGCCGGTAACGCCGAGGAAGCGCCCTCCGGCGTTCAGCCGCTCGGCCGTGGCCTGCAGGCGCGCGGTGGAGCGGCCGGTGCCGACGACGTTCCAGCCCTCCTGGATGAAGGCCTCGGCCAGGCCGAGGCCGATGCCGCTGGTGGCGCCGGTGATGACGATGGTGTTGTCTGATTTGCTCATGGTGGTCCTCAACAGGTTTCGGGTTCAGGGGAAGCCGGCGTCGGGGTTCAAAGCGCTCACCGGTTGAGATGAACTGTATTGATGTCATGAAAAGCAAAAAAGATGGATTGGTACACTTCTTTCATTACATGGGGTAAAGAATATGCACCGGCAATTCGACGACATCCTGCTGGGCAGCATCGAGCTGTTCTGCCTGGCTGCCGAGGCGGGCAGCTTCACAGCGGCGGCGAACACCGCAGGGGTCACGCCGGCGGCGGTCAGCCGCTCCATCTCCCGCCTGGAGGCCAGGCTGGGCGTGCGCCTGTTCGTCCGCTCCACGCGCAACAGCCGGTTGACCGAAGGCGGCAGGGAGTACTTCGAGCAGTGCCGCGCCGCGCTCAACCAGCTGGTCGAAGCCGAGCGCAAGGTCACCGGCGAGCAGGTGCAGCCCTCCGGCACGATCCGCATCAGCGCGCCCACCACCTATGGGCACTACCGCCTGCTGCCGCTGCTGCCGGCCTTTCGCGCGAACTACCCGCTGATCAAGATCGAAGCACACATCAGCAATCGCAACATCGATTTCCACGAGGAGAACTTCGACGTCGCGATCCGCTTCCGCGCGCAACCCGATTCGACGATGGTCGCGCGCCATCTCGAGGACGCCGGGCTGGTCGTCGTCGCCAGCCCCGCCTACCTGCGGCGATCGGGTCGGCCGAAGACGCTGGCCGACCTGGAGCAGCACGAGTGCATCCAGTTCGATCTGCCGAGCAGCGGCCGGCAGATCCCGTGGCTGTTCAGGGAGCATGGCCACGAGAAGGAGATCTTCAGGACCGGTCACTACGTCTGCGCGGAGGACGTGCTCGCCGGCGTGACGCTGGCCAAGGCGGACGCCGGCCTGTTCCAGACCTACCGGTTCGTCGTGGAGCAGGATCTGGCGGAAGGGCGGTTGGTGGAGGTGCTGGAAGCCTTCGGCGGCCGCTCGCGCCCCGTCAGCCTGATGTACCCGCACGGCCGCATGCTGCCGTCGCGCGTGCGGGCCTTCGTCGACTTCATGGCGCAGCAGGTCCCGTCACTTTCGCCGGCGCGGGACGGCAGCCTCGCGGCCCGGCGAAAGCGAGCGGCGTAGGTGGTGCTACAAACTGAGTTGATGGCACTGCCACAAGATCCCTCGCGCAAGACCATGCAGAACCGAATCGGCGTGATCTTCGTGTCCCGGCGCGACACCCTGCGCAGTGTGCTTGCGAAGGCCTGCCTTTCACACATCGACGACCGCCGCTTCCGGGTCGAGTCGTGCGGCCATCCGCGAGAGACGGGTTCCTCACCTCACCCGGCGGCCCTCGCCGCACTGCGCGAGGCTGGCATGGCGATGCCCGGCAGGGCGCCGCGCAACTGGCTCGACTTCGTGCCGTCCCGCGGCTTCCAGGCCGAGTTCGTCATCACGCTGGACGCCGATGTCCTGTCCTCGCAGCCGAACTGGCCGGGCCAGCCCAATACCGCCTTGTGGTCCTATCCGGATGCCGCCGCGATCAAGGATCCGGAGCAGGCGCGCCGCACGGCGGTCCAGATCCTCTATTCGCTGCGCCGCCGCCTCGAACTGCTCTCGAGCCTGCCGCTGGGCGGTGCCGACAGGGAAGCGCTGCGTTCCGATCTGCGCGACCTCGGCCACATGGGCTGAGATGCCGTGAACGAGCCTGCCGCGCCCGCTCATCCCGCGGGGGGATGACCGATGCGCAGTCATGGGTCCCAATCGTGAAGCGTCGCCCGCGCGGCGTCTGGGCGTTCCCAGAGATCAGGAACGCGGGAAAGGCACCGGGCGATGGACGAAAGCGAAGTGGCCAGGCACTGGGAATCCAACGCGAATGCCTGGACGCAGCAGGCGCGGCGGGGTGCCGACGTCTTTCGCGATGCCCTCAACAGTCCCGCCTTCTTCGCCATGCTGCCGCCGGTGCGCGGCCTGCGCGGCCTGGACGTGGGCTGCGGCGAGGGCGCCAACACCCGCAGCCTCGCCAGGCTGGGCGCGCGCATGTCGGCGGTGGACATCGCGCCGACCTTCATCCGCCATGCGCGCTCGTTCGGCGAGGACGGGGCGCCCGGCATCGACTACCGGGTGGCCGACGGCATGGCGCTGCCCTTCGATGCGGCGTCGTTCGACTTCGTCACCGCCTTCATGTCGCTGATGGACATGCCGGATCCCGCCCGTGCGCTGCGCGAGGCCGGGCGGGTCCTTCGTGCCGGCGGCTTCCTGCAGTTCTCGATCCTCCATCCCTGCTTCGCGACCCCGCATCGCAGGATCGTCCGCGACCAGGAAGGCAGGGCGCGCGCGATCGAGATCGGAGGCTACTTCGAGGGCACCGAAGGCCGGGTCGACCGATGGTGGTTCTCGACCCTGACCGAGCAGGAACGCACCGGCGTCCAGCCCTTCAGCACCCCCATCTTCCACCGCACGATCAGCCAATGGCTCGATGCCGTCACCGGTGCGGGCCTGGTCATCGACAAGCTGGGTGAACCGACCGCCGGCGCGGACATCGCCCGCCTCGCGCCGGCGCTGGACGAGACGCGGATCGCCCCGCTGTCGCTGCACGTGCGCGCCACCAAGCCCGCCGGCGCACGCGCCTGAGGGCATACAAAAGGATTCACGCCGCCACGGGTCGGCGATAACATCCGCCCTCAGAAAGAACCCCGGATGTGTCCTGCGACCGGCAGGGCCTGGAGGCGGAGATTGCGATGAGCGACACGCACTTTGACGCGGGGCCGAGCGCGCCCGGTCGGCGCTATGTCGCGCTGCTGTTTGCCGACCTTTCGCATTCGACCGAGCTGGCCGGCGCGATGGAGGCCGAGGACTATGCGGCGCTGCTCGCGGCGCTGCGCAACGTCTACCAGGAAGCGATCCCGAAGCACGGCGGCGTGGTCGTGCGGGTCCAGGGCGACGGCCTTCTGGCCATGTTCGGCTATCCGCACACCCGCGAGGACGACGGGCGCCGCGCGGTGGATGCGGCACTGGACCTGCACCAGAGCGTGCGCGAGCTGCGCCTCGCGCTGCCCGCCGGCCGCTCGCTCAGCCTGCACAGCGGTGTCCATTCGGGGCTGGTGCTGATCGGCGCGGGCGACATCGAGCGCGGCCGCTTCGAGTTGCTCGGGCCCGTGCCCCACATTGCGGCGCGGCTGTCGGAGGCGGCCGGGCCGCACGAGATCCTGGTCAGCGAGGAGACTCTGGGGCCGGCGAGCCGCTTCTTCAGCACCGGCCCGCCGCGCCAGTTGCAGATGAAGGGCCGGGACGCGCCCCTGCTGGCCCATCCCGTGGCTGCCCGCGCCGACGATGCCGTGCGCGCCGAGGCCCGCGCGCGGCACGGCATGTCGCCCTTCGTCGGCCGCGCGGCCGAGCTCGACCTGCTGGAGCAGCGGCTGGCCGAAGCGATGTCCGGCAAGCCCCGCTCGGTCGCCATCGCCGCGGCCGCGGGGATGGGCAAGACGCGGCTGATCGAGCAGTTCCTGCGCCGGGCCGCGGCGCGGGGCTGCCGGATCCTGCGCGGTTATTGCGAAAGCGATCTCGGCGCCGTGCCACTCCAGCCCTTTCGCCAGATGCTGCAATCGACGGGTGCCGAGGCGCCGCCCGAGGCGGCCGAGGACTTCACGCGCTGGATCGCCCGCCTGGCAGAGACGCAGCCCACGGTGGTGTTCGTCGACGATTGGCACTGGGCCGACGATGCGTCGAAGCAGGTGCTCGCCGCATTGCGCCGGCTCGCCGGCCGCCGCCTGCTGGTGATGCTTTCCACGCGCCTCGCCGCGCACGACGAGGCGATCGCGGCGGCGGCGCAGACGATCCCGCTCGCGCCGCTCACCCCGGATGAGGCGGCCCAGGCCATCGCCGCCCGCCTGCCCGGCACGGATCCCTTCGTCGCCGCGGAGATCGCCCGTCACGCGGGCGGCAACCCGCTGTTCATCGAGGAGCTGTGCCATTCGGCGGCGCTGGGCGGCAGCGGCCTGCGTCCGGGCCGCCTGCACGGGGGCGCAGGTTGGCTGGACCAGTTGGTCGAGTCGCGCGTCCAGCGCCTGCCGCCGGCGCAGATCGAGCTGGTGCGCGTGGCCGCAGTGATCGGCAACGTCGTCCCCGCGTGGCTGCTCTCGTCGATCACCGGCCATGGCGAGGACAGCCCGGCGGTCCGGGGCCTGGCCGAGCAGGACTTCGTGTTTCCCGGCGAGCATGCCGGCACGCTGCGCTTCAAGCACGGCATCACGCGCGACATCATCTACGAGTCCGTCGGGCTGCATGCGAGGCAACAGCTGCATCGGCGCATCGCCCAGGCGATCCAGCAGCAGAGTGCGGCCGCGGCGCAGGAGGAGGCGCTGGCCTGTCACTTCGATGCCGGCGGCGATGCCGCGCAGGCCGCGCACTACGCCGAACTCGCGGGCGACAAGGCCCTGGCGGCATCGGCGCTGGACCGCGCCCGCGCGCAGTACCGCGCCGCCCTGGCCGCGCTCGACCGGCTGCCGCCGTCGGCCGAGGGCGCGCGGCGCTGGGTCGCCATCGTGCAGCGGCTCGGCCTGGTGTGCGTCTACGACCCGCTGCGCAGCGAGCTCGCGCTGTCCCGTCGCGCGCTTCATCTGGCCGAGCAGTTCGGCGACGCCGCGACCGTCGCGCGGGCGCGCTACTGGCACGCCTACATCAGCTACTCCCTCGGCGAGGCGCGCGCGGCCATCGCCCATGGTGAGCGCGCGCTGGCCGAGGCCGAGGCCGCCGGCGAGGCGCGTCTGGCGACCCAGATCGTCGCCACCCTGGGCGAAACCCATGCCACGGCCGCGCAGTACGGCCCGGCGCTCGAATTGCTCGACCGGGCCATCGCCATCAAGCGCAGCCATCGCAGCGGCCGGCACACCAACGTCGGCCTGGCCTTCTCGCTGGTCTGCCGGGCCTACGTGCTCGGCGACCGCGGCCTGTTCGCGCAGGCGCACGAATGCTTCGACGAGGCGCTGGCCTGCATCGGCGACGTCACGCACGAGATCGCCGCCACCACGCACGGATGGCGCAGCGCCGTGCTGCTGTGGCAGGGCCGCTGGCGCGAGGCGCGCGAGGCGGCGCGCGAATCCGGCCGCATCGCCGAAGCCACGCGCAGCCTGTCGCAGCTGTCGATCGCGCGTGCGATCGGCGCCCATGCAGACTGGATGCTCGAGCGCGACCCGCGTGCGGTGCAGGCGATCGTCGAGGCCACGGCCTGGCTCGCGCCGCGCGAAAGCGGCCTGTTCCGCTCGCTCAACTACGGCTGGCTGGCCGAGGGTCTGATCGGGGTCGGCCGCCGGGACGAAGGCCGCCACAACGCAGCACTGGCATTGCGGCGCGCCCGCGAGCGCGACCTGCTCGGCGTGGCCATGACCTACCGCGCGCTGGCGCGGGACGCCGCGGCGCGCCGGCCCGATGCCGCGCGCCGCTACATCGAACGGGCCTACGCGACGGCCCGCGCGCGCGACTCGGCGCACGAGCTCGCCGTCACGCAGCTGTGCGAGGCGGAGATCGCGCTGCAGCAGGGGCAGGCCCCGCGCGCCTTCGCGCTGCTCGACAAGGCGGCCGCCGCCTTCGACGCGATGTTCATGGCGTGGCACCTCCGGGAGGCGGTCGGCTTGCGCGATCGAGCCAGTCGGCGCGCGGGGTGAGCATCAGCAGCACCGGCGACCCGGTCGGCCGCAGCGTGCCGGCCTGGAGCAGGCCGGCGATCAGGCCCAGCATCACGCCGACGCCCATGCCGTAGCCGGGGCAGGCGTGCTCGGTCTTGATGGGACTCTCCGGGTCCCGGCTGCCGCCGAACATCATCTCGTCGGGCGTCGCGCTGTCGGTCAGGGCCGAGGCGATGCCGAGGATCAGGCGCTGGTCGTCGCCCGGCTCGCCCTCTTCGGCGCCGACCACCTGGCCGCCCTCGACCGGGCAGCGCCACAGCATCTCCGGCACCGGACGCTTGCGCATCGTCGCCATCAGCGGCCCGCGCAGCGCTGCGCGGGCGCGCAGGTACGGGTCGTTGCCGTCGACCCGCACATCGGCCAGCCGGCGCTGGCAGGTCCACAGCGTCTTGTCGTCGACCCAGCTGTCCATGGTGCGCAGGAAGTTGCCGTACACCGTCGGCGGGAAGCCGAGCAGCACGCCGGCGATGCTGTTGGCGACGATGTCGTCGAGTTTCGCCGGGTCGATGTCCTTCACCTGCGTCAGGTCGTCCCTGATCTTCGTTGCCAGGGGGCCGAGCTCGCGGCCGGAGCGCAGCCAGTCCTGGACGGCTCGAAGGGCGACCGGGCCCTGGGTCCGGCCCGCCTCGGCCACCTGTTCCCTGGGATGCGGCGTGAAGACGTAAGGGGAGGCCGACAGCGGATTGCCGGGGCAGCGCGGAGGTTGAGGATTGCCCTCGACGCGGCCGCCGGCGACCATGAAGGCGGTTCCACCCGATTGGCGCAGCACCGCGTCGGGTTCGGGCAGCCCGACCCACTTCGTGCACAGGCCGGCCAGCACCCTTTCAGCGAGCGCGATCAGGTCCACCGACACCCGGATGGAGCCGTCCGGGTTGCGCTGCTGCAGTGGCAGGACCTTGCGCAGCGCGTCCATCACCAGCGGCATGGTGGCCTCGAAGGCCTCCCGCTCGCCGATGGCATCGATGGCCGCATTGACCGCGGGCGACTGGACCGCATGGCCGCCGTGCCTGTCCATGCCGAGGTAGTTGTGGCCGATCGATTTCTGCATCCGAAGGCCGTAGCCTTGCGCGGAGTAGAGCCCGTCCTTGTTCTGCAGCACATCCAGCACGCCCGGCGCACCCGGCACACCCTCCTGCCTGCCGATCAGCACACCGTAGGAAGGTGCGGGCAGCCGGCCGTCCGGCTGGCTGCGCACATAGGCCCAGAGCGCGCGCGCCGGCGAGCGCTCGCGGTCGGTGTCCTCGAGCAGCCGCCGCCAGCCCTCGCGCTCGCTCGGCAAGGGTGCCGGTGCGCCGGGTGCGATGGCGGATGCGGGGACCGGCGCGCAGAACTCGGTCAACATGCCCAGCGCCTTCAGCGACGGGACGAACAGGTACATGCCCCATTCGAGCGTGACGAAGGGCGCATCGCCCAGGTCCACGCGGGCCACCCGGTTCTGCGCGTCGATGTAGCGGAAGGTCCGCTTCTCGCCCGGCTGCGGCACGG
Source organism: Variovorax sp. JS1663 (assembly GCF_002157355.1). GTDB lineage: Bacteria > Pseudomonadota > Gammaproteobacteria > Burkholderiales > Burkholderiaceae_C > Variovorax. The sequence goes on from NZ_LYMK01000001.1 coordinate 181,242, forward strand.
CCAGGAAGGGATCGGCCTGCGACGAGGACACGCCGGAGCTGTTGCCGCCGGCGATCCAGCGCTGGAGGATCTCGAACTGCTCGGCCAGGTTGGCGCAGTAGGCCATGAAGACGATGCCGCGCTCGCTGCCCGCATCGGTGCCGCGCGGTCCGTAGGACATGCCGCGGCGCAGGATGCGCGGCATGCCGGGCCGTCCGTCGCGCGGATTGACGCGGCGCGCATGCGAATGGAAGGGGCACTGCAGGCCCTCGCCGTCGCCGGCATAGTCGAAGTCGTTGCGCGTCGGGCCGCCGTCGGTCGAAACCAAGGGCGTGCCGTTCTGGTGCCGGCCCATCATGCGCGCGAGCAGTGCCCTCTTCTTCGCTTCCGCCGTGTCGCCGGCCAGCCCCGCCTGGCCGAAATGCCTGTCCAGGGCCGCCGTCAGCCGATCGACATGCTGGCGCAGCTTGCGAACGACGAGGAAGCTGCCGTTGAAGATCAGCGGGTTCTCCGAGTCTTCCCAGGTCCCGTCGTCCTGGCTGCTGGGGTAACCCAGGCACAGGTCACCCGGCGGGATCTCGTCGCGCTGCAGCAGGGTGGGCGTAACGCCCTTGATGCCGGGCTGGCTGAACCCGTCGAGGAAGCCGAAGTGCTCGCGTGGCATCTGGCCTTCGCGGTGGCTGCGCATCGGCTGCACGGCCACCACCTGCAGGCCGCACGTCTCCGGGTCCAGCTTCTCCACTTCGGCGGCGAGCACGGGATGCAGCCCGGGGCCGGCCTGCGCGGGATCCGTATCCGTCATCCGCAGCATGAGCACCACGTGCACCGTGTTCAGGTCGACCCGGTCGGCCTTGTCGACCTCCAGCTTCTCGTTGCACCGTTCGGGACGGGGCCAGTAGTCCGGGTGGTTGCTGCGCACGTCGCCGAGCAGTCCGGCCCGGGCTTCCATGCCGTCCATGAATTCCTGCGGCAAGGCGTCGAGCCGTTCGGCCGGAATCCCCAGCGCGCGCAAGCCGGGATAGCTGAAGGCCAGCGTGCGGCGGATCCCGCCTGCGGCCCCCGCGCCGTGGGCGCTGACGGGAAGGGCCTGCAACCAGGCCGCCGCCTGTCCGGGTCGGCCCACCACCTGCATCAGCACCAGGCAGCCATGCGTCACCGTAGTGTCGCTCTCGACGATGCCGGCCTGCAGTCCGGCCGGGTCGAGCTTCTTTTCTTCCGGCGCCGCATCGTCTGCGAGCGCTTCCTTGCTGGTGAACCAGGCCAGCTCGTCCTGCGCCGCTCCGGCAATGGGCTTCCAGCGTGGCGAATCCTTGAGCCCCAGGTCCAGCAACGCGGCGAAGTCCTGGAGGATCTCCCGCGTGAAGCGCAGCAGGATCCGCTTCTCTTCGCCGGGGAAGAGCGCCGACAGTCGATACAGGCCCTTGAGCGCGCGCATCGAGGTGGACACCGCCGGCCCCGGGTCGCGTGCCGCCGCCGCGAGTGCATCCTTGACCTGCGCCTTGAGCGGCGCGACCGCGAAGGCGGCGATGCGCCGGTCCGCCTCGACCGGGTCCGCCGTCTCGCGCTGGATGCGCTCGATGCGCTCGTGGTACTGCTGGTCGCCCAGGGTCAGCGTCGTGTCGGCATAGAGCAGGCCGGCCGATTGCTCGTTGTCGCGCACCCAGCGGCAATAGGTGTCGAAGCTCGACCTGCGCGAATATGGGTAGCCATCGCAGTGGCAGAACAGGGTGTCCAGCAGCGGGCCCAGGTCGCGGTAGATGACCCGCATGTAGGGCTCCCATCCGCCATCGAAGGTCACGTTCAGCGACAGGCGGTACCCGCCGCCGGGGCTGGCCGTTGCCCCGCCGGATTTCTCCGGCGGAACGACCACGTAGCGGAAGCTGCGGATGATGCCGAAGCGCCCGATGGCGTCGGGGAACGGCGGCTGAAACAGCGTCGCCTCGCGCAGGTTCTGGCGCGCTTCGTTCAGCGCGTCGAGCAGCCGGTGCAGCCGATCCACGTAGGTCATGGTCTCGAAGCCCGGGACGAAGCCCGGCTTGACCGGTGCCAGCACGGCGAGGTTGGTGACGCCGCCGAGTTCAGCGCCCTTGATCTTGGTTCGCATGGGGTGGCCCTTTCTCCTCCAGTGGGACCGGACCGGCCGAAGCGCCGGCCGGCTGCTACAGCTTCTGGCTTGCCGCGATGCCGGCGCCGCCGCGTCTTCCGCCGATGCCGGGCGGTGTGCCGTCCGCCGCGGGTGCCGCGCGCCGCTGAATGGCGTGCGCCGCGGCATCCGCGGGGTTCGTCTCCAGCTGGGACAGCGAGAGCTCACGGCTCTTGATGGCCCAATAGATCCCGAAGGTGACGATGCCGGCCGCTTCGACGAAGAAGACCCAGTGCGTCGCCTTTCCCAGCAGGAGCGCCGCCAGGAAGCCCGGGATGGGGAACACCACCATCCCGATCGCCACGAGCCGGTAGAGGCGTCGATACTTCGCCGCGTCCTGGCCGACGGGGAGGTAGTCCAGGGTCTTCGAGGCGCAGAACCACGCGACCACGGCCAGCAGCATGAACAGGGTGATGGCCGCGATGTAGTGCACCGGCCAGGGCGGGGCGGCGGCCCATGCATGGATCGCCGGGCACATCTTGAACAGTGCCGCAACCCGCTCGTCCGTCAACGCCTCCGCGTGCGTGAGGCGCTCGGGATAGATCGCCACGAGCGCGGCGCAGATGCCGGCCGCGTTCAGCAGGTAGTTCTCCAGCGTGGTGATGCCCTTGTACAGGTACAGCCCGACGCCGATGGCGAAGAGGAAGCCGACGAAGAGGGTGCGCATCGGGAAGGACGCGCATTGCTCCACGGCCCCGGCCGCCCAGAAGTAGGCGCTCATCGAAGGCTGCAGGTCCAGGCCGTGGCGCAGCTTGCCGTAGACATACAGGACCAGCGGGAACGCGAACGCCAGCACGGCGAGGCCCATGCGCAGCGAGAAGTAGGTTTGCGAAAAGTGCTTGAGGAGCTCTCGGGGGTCCTTGGGAGGCTGCACGTTCATCGGGCTCTCCTGACGCGGGTGGGGTGCGACAGACTGCCGCAAGAGGGCCCTGGCCGCCATCCCCCATCTGATGGATGCACCGGGGGAAGCCGGTTTGCGCCCCGCGCCTTCAGCCGTGCAGCGTCCCGAAGCGCCAGGCGATGCGCATCCGCATGCCTTGTCCCTGCGCCAGCGTGTGCAGCCCCGGCCGGCCTTCGAGGTGGAAGGCATCGATGGGCTGCGTGATCGGCTCGAAGCAGAAGGCCGGCCCTTCGGCCGGGCGGTACATCAGGCAGTAGTGCGCCGCCGCGCCGCCGTCCTTGTCGAAGTCCGGCATGTCCATCTGCAACTGCAACCCTTGCTCGGGCCATTCGATGCGCGCCTGCCCGCCCCAGCCTGTGTAGGCGTTGTCGACGAGGCTGCCGAAGGCCGGCGCGCCCCGTGCCAGGTCCCAATCCTCCGGGATGTGCTCGGTATGGCCGGTCGGCAACGGGTCGGCGCCGCTGAGCCATACGCCTCGCACCGGCGCGACGATGCGCGTGCCGGCCGTGCGCGGGAACCAGGGATGCACGCCGAGTCCATAGGGCAACGGTGCCGGGCCCAGATGCTGCACCTCGAGCGTCTGCTCGAGCCCGTCGTCGACCAGGCGGAAGTGCTGGGCCGCGCGGTACGCGTAGGGGTTGCCGTCGAAGTGCCGCGATTCGAGCATCATCGTCGCCGCGTCCTCGGCGTGGCGCGCCAGCTGCCAGGCCTGCAGCCACCCGTCGCCGTGGATCGGGTAGGGCTCGCCGGCGCGGTTGGGGCGCACCGGGTGGAATTCGCCCGCCTCCACGAAGCCGCCGCCGCTGATGCGGTTCGACCACGGCACCATGGGGAAGGAGGCCGTGCGATAGAGATCGCTGCTGCCGTCCCAGGGACGCCACAGATCGAGCGGCCCTTCGGCGCGCGCCAGCTGCCAGGCCGCCACGCTGCCGCCGAGCGTGGGCACCAGGCCCAGGCGCTGCGTGCCGCGCTGCAGCCAGACGGTCCGGTGGGCCGATGAGGTCGTCATCTCAACCGGCGAAGCGGAAGGCCGGCAGGCCGGGGCTGTCGACCTCGACCGCGAACAGCCCGCCAGCGAGCGGCTCGGCCGCCAACTGGGTTTCGTCCAGCCCGACCTTCGCCGAGCTGATGTAGAGCGTGCGCAGCTCGGGACCGCCGAAGGCGCAGTTCGTGACCTGGCTCACGGGCAGTTCGATGCGGGCCAGTTCTTCGCCGCTCGACGGATCGTGGCAGCTCACGCAGCTCCCGGCCCAGTGCGCGACCCAGATGCGGCCGGCGGCATCGGTCGTCATGCCGTCGGGCAGCCCGTCGCCGCGCGCGAAGCGCAGCCACAGCCTGCGATGCGCGAGCGTGCCCTGCCCGGGATCGAAGTCGTAGGCATGGATCGCACCCTTCACCGTGTCGTTGAAGTACAGGGTGCGGCCATCGAGCGACCAGGTCGGTCCGTTCGTCACGGCGAAGCCGCTGTCGTGCCGGCTGCAGCGGCCGTCGGGGTCGAGGCGGTACAGCGAACCGGTCGGGGCGATGCAGTCGAAGTCCATCGTGCCGGCCCAGAAGCGTCCCTTCGCGTCGCACTTGCCGTCGTTGAAGCGGTTGGCGGGCTGGTCCGGCTCGGGCTGCTGCAGCCATTGCGGTCGGGCGTTCGGTGTGGCCGGGTCGAAGAAGGCGAAGCCGCGGCGCAGCGTCACCGCCAGGCCGGGCGCCGACGCCCGTTCAGCCAGCGCCGAGATCTCCTCCTCGAACTGCCATTCGGCCTGCGCGCCGGTGGCGGGGTCGAGGCGGTACAGCCGCTTTTCCAGGATGTCGACCCAGTACAGCGCCTGCTCGCGCACCGACCACATCAGCCCTTCGCCCAAGCTGGCGCCCGCAGGCCGGATGCAGCGGGGCAGGCCCTCGACGCGCGGGGCGGGAATGCTCGAAGAGGGGTTCAAGGTGGTCTCCGATCCAGGCTGGCAGGCCGCTGCGGGCCCTTGACGCGTCGCATCGTAGCAAGGCATATTGATAAACAAAAGTGCGCAAATTCTTATTGATCGATATGCAAATTGCAATGCTTCAGAGCACCCTCATCAGGAGACTTCCGTGACCGCCACCGCACCCCGCGCCGACGCGCCGCCCGCCTTTTCCACTTACCCGAGCCTGCACGGCAAGGCCGTCTTCGTGACCGGCGGGGGCAGCGGCATCGGCGCCGCCATCGTGGCGGCCTTCGCCGAACAGGGCGCGCGGGTGGCCTTCATCGACATCGCGCAGGAGGCCAGCGCCGCGCTCGCGAAGCAGATCGCCGAGGCCGGGCATGCGGCCCCCTGGTGGCGCGCCTGCGACGTGCGCGACGTGGCCGCTTTGCAGGCGGCGATCACGGACGCGGGCCGCGAGTTGGGCGGCGACTTCCACGTGCTGGTCAACAACGTTGCGAGCGACGATCGCCACACGCTCGAATCGGTCACGCCGGCCTACTACGACGAGCGCATCGCGATCAACGAGCGCCCGGCGCTCTTCGCCATCCAGTCGGTGGTGCCGGGCATGAAGCGCCAGGGCGGCGGCTCGATCGTCAACCTGGGCTCGACCGGCTGGCAGGGCAAGGGTGAGGGCTACCCCTGCTATGCCATTGCCAAGTCCTCGGTCAACGGGCTCACGCGCGGTCTGGCCAAGACGCTGGGGCGCGACCGCATCCGCATCAACACGGTGTCGCCCGGCTGGGTGATGACCGAGCGCCAGATCCGGCTGTGGCTCGACGAGGAGGGCGAGAAGGCGCTCGATCGCAACCAGTGCCTGCCCGACCGCTTGCAGCCGCACGACATCGCGCGCATGGTGCTGTTCCTGGCCTCGGACGATGCGGCGATGTGCACGGCGCAGGAGTTCACGGTCGATGCAGGCTGGACCTGAATTGGGTTTTGAAGACCCACCCTGCGGCGTTGCTTTACATGTGGCTATGGAGGCTAACCTTTCACAACCGCCACCGTGAAGCGTGTCGCAATTCCCACGCGCTTCAACGAGCGGCAGATAGATCCACCGCTCAACCCGATCGGGTCAGGCTGCGTATAGCGCCCGATGTCCATCAGGCTGCGGAAGTAGTTGTACCGCAGCCCTGACTCCACATCGAAATACTGACCCGTACCGCGCAGGTTGAACACGAACTCAGCAAAGCTCGTGGTGCCCGGATTCGGATTGATGTCCAGGTTCGCGAATCTGTACTTCGCAATCGTCGGCTTCTCATCCCCGAATGCACTGTAGGCCCATTGCCAGACGGCTTGGCCGGTTGAGTCCGTCAGGCGCCTGGGCGTGTTGAGGTGATCACTGCTTACGGCATACAGCTGCCCATTGATCACCGCTGCGATCGGGATCGGCCCGTTGGCCGTAGGCAGGTAGATGTGCTGCGTGCTGCCCGTGCTGTTGGCGCCGCCCGTGCCCGTCTCGGCCAGCAGGCTGCCGTCCTCGTCGTACATGAAGGCAAAGCCCTGCTTCTCCGCCTCCGTGGTATTCGGCCCCCACAGCTTGGTGAAGTAATGGTGCTTCAGTGCGTGTACTCACGTAAGACATGCTCGGCTTGCTTGAATCCCTTGTCGGCCGCACGCTTGAGCAAGGCAATCGCCTTCTCGGTGATCCTGCCGCCCTTGAATTCGCGCAATGCGAACGTGTAGAGCGTCTCGGGATGCTCCTGCTGGAATGCTCGCTGATACCACTGCTCGGCGGCTTGCTTGTCCTGCGCGTAGCCATACTGACCGGTCTCCAGATACCACGCCAGATGGTGTTGCGCATCGCCATGACCACCTTCAGCCGCGGTCTCCAGCCAATGGTTGGCTTGGGCGATATCGATCGATATCAAGTTCCCCCACCGAAACTTGCAACTCAATTCCCATTGCGCTTCGTTGTCTCCGCCTTGGGCCAACAATTCGAGCCGACGCATCAACTCGTTGCTACGCTTCAAATCAACCTTTGCACCTTCGCCATTGCGATACCACAAGGCCGCAAGGTAGCAAGCGACAGGGTCGCCATGCTCGGCACAGTTTTCCATCAACCGCAATGCCTCCTCGTTGCGGTCTTCGTCGTAGGCGTTCATGGCAGCCATGAACTGCGCAGATCGGCTCATCACTCGTTTCCTCTCCCCCCACTTCCACCGCCGCCGGGGCGCATGGGGATCAAACGCAAAAGCTGATTGCTTGTTGGCACACCGCGATGGAAGATCTCTCGGTTGACGCGATCGAAGAATTTCTTCTGGCCGCCTGTCAAGTTGTCGCATGCCCGCTGCATTTGCTTGCTGCTGTCAAAGATGCGTTGGTCGCCGGGCGTGAGCGGCTTCCATGTTTCCGAGGATAAGCGCGCTTCTCGCCCTGCGCTATCCCGCAAATGCATGTGATAGCTCTCGCCGGGGCCTTGCCTTGCGTGCTCGATACCGCCGGCTTGTGGACCAGGGTACGAATGGAAAGTGACGCCATCACCTTCGTAGATCTTCATCAACCCATCCGGATCGATGAAGCTCAGTGGATTCGCATCCACATACCCGAACCCATTCCATCCTCCGGCGAGCCCTATGGGGTCGAACTGCGTGTACCGCCCAGTCCTTGGGTCGAGGCTGCGGAAGTAGTTGTACAAGAGCCCGCTTTCCTTGTCGTAGTACTGACCTGGCCAACGCAGGTTGAACACGAATTCAGCAAAGCTCGTGACGCCCGGATTCGGATTGATCTCTAGGTTCGCAAACCGGTACTTCGCGATGGTGGGCTTCTCATCCCCGAAGGCCGAGTAGCTCCACTGCCAGACCGGCTGGCCGTTGCTGTCGGTCAGGCGCCTCGGCGTGTTGAGGTGGTCGCTGTGAACGGCGTAAAGGTTGCCGTTGATCACCGCCGCGATTGGCATCGGCCCTCTGGCCGTGGGCAGGTAGATGTACTGCGTGCTGCCCGTGCTGTTGGCCCCGCCCGTGCCCGTCTCCGCGAGTAGGCTCCCGTCCTCGTCGTACATGAACGCAAAGCCCTGCTTCTCCCACTCGCTGGTGTTCGGCCCCCACATCCTGGTGAAGAACCCCATCAGGCTCTGGAAGAAGCCAGGATCGTTCTCGTCACCCTCGCTCGGCGGATACAACGGCTCTGTCTTGAAGACCCGTTGTCCCAGCGCGTTGTGCGCATAGCGCGTGGTCGGACTGGTGTCGGTGGCCCCGGTCGTGACGGCGCTCAGCCGTCCTTCGGCGTCGTAGCTGTAGGTCCTCAGCCCATCGCCGGTCAGATCGCCGTTGGCGTTGTAGTTGTACTGCACTGTCGTGACCGTGCCGCCAGTGGCCTGGCTGAAGGCGCGGTGCTGGTTGCTGCCGGCCTCCAGCCTGTAGCGCCGGCCGGTGGCCTGTCCGTTGATCGTCCTGTTGCTCGCGCTGCGATTGCCGTTGGCGTCATACGCGAAACTCGTCTGGCTTGCCGTGGTATTGAATCCGGTGATGCGCCCCACTGCGTCATAGCTCACGTTCCAGGTGGTGTCGGCCGCAGTGATGCTGCTGTGGGTCGGATCGCTGTCTCCCGGCTGCAGCAGCTTCTGCGTCAGGCTGGTGATGCGCCCGGCTGCGTCGTGAACGTAGCTGCTGAACTCGGTGGCAGTGAGTCGCCCAGCCGTGTCATAGCTGCGATTCGCGGTGAGATTGCCCGCAAAGGCCCAGTTCCAGGCCGTGGGCTGGCCCATCGGATTCCAGGCCAGACCTGCGACGAGCGGGTTGCCATTCCTGTTGATCTGGATGATGCGGCCGGTGGCATCGTACTGGTAGTCCAGTTGCGATCCATCGGGATAGGTGATGCCGGAGAGCTGGCCGGCAGGGGTGTAGCCATAGACGACCCGCTGGCTCAGGCCGTTGGCCAAGGTCTGGATCTGGATGCGGATCCGGCCGAACACATCCCGCGTGTAGGTGGTGGTACCGCTGCGGTCTGTGAAGGACGTGAGGTAGCCCTTGGAGCCCTTGGCCTTGTCGTAGACCAGGGTGGTGGTCTTGCCGTCGGCGAAGGTGATCGAGGTCGGGCGGCCCAGGAGATCGCGCTGGATCCGGGTGGCCTGGCCCATCGCATCGGTGATGGTGCTCGGCAGGCCCAGGGTGTCGTACTGGGTGCTCTGGCTGCCGATGTCGGGGCTGGTCTCCGACATGGCGTTGCCCAGGGCATCGCGGGCGTATGTGGTCGTCACGCCCTTGAAGTCGCTGGCCCGGGTGACGGCATCGAGGGCGTTGTAGCCGAGGGTGGCCGTGGCGTTGGCTGCGTTGGTGATGGCCGTCACGCGGCGCAGCGGATCCAGGCCGTACCGGGCGCTCTGGTTCAGGCCATTGGTCTCGGAGACCCGCTCACCGTTGGCGTCGTACGCGAAGCTGCGGGTCTGGTTGGAGCCGTCGGTGCTGGCGGCGAGGCGGTTGAGGTTGTTGATGCTGCGCGCCACCGTCCAGGCCACCGCGCTGGCGCTGTTCCTGACCTGCTCGCCCACTCGATTGCCCATCGCATCGAGGGTGTAGCTGCCGCGCTCGCCGCGGTTGTTGCTCCAGCCGGTCAAGCGGTGGGCAGCGTCGTAGGTGTAAGAGAGCGACAAGCCATCGGGCTGGGTCAGGGTATCGAGCAGGCCCGTGGGCTGGTAGGTCAACGTGGTGGGCAGCTGGTTGCCGACGGTCCTGGTGAGGAGGCGATCCCGGGTGTCCCAGGTGTAGGTGGCGACCAGGCCGTTGGGGGCGACGGTGCTGGTGAGGCGGTTGGCGCTGTCGTAGGCGTACTGGGTGATGTGGCCCAGGGCGTTGGTGGACTTCACCAGGTTGCCTCGGGTGTCGTACTCGAAGGTGGTGAGGGCGCCGTTGGGTGCGGTCTCGGTGGCGACCAGGCCCTGGGCGTTCCAGGTCCAGCGCCAGGTGCGGGTGGTGTTGGGCGAAGAGGCGGTGTCGGTGATGGCCTGCGAGAGGGTGTTGCCCTTGTCGTCGTACGTGTAGGCGGTGGTGCGGCCAGCCTCGGTGACCAGCACGGGCAAGGAGAAGGAGGGATGCCACTGCGTGGTGACGGTCTGCGCTTCGGGCGTGCCGGCGGCGCGTGTGACCGAGATGGGCAGGCGGCGGGCCACATCCCAGGTGGTGGTGGTGACGACCCCCTTGAAGTCGGCCTCGCTGATGATCAGGCCGTTGGCGTCCTGCACGCGGCTGGACGCATCCGAGTCTCCAGTACCGGAAGGAAGAGAGGCAGCGGTAACTGCCAGCTTGGCCTTGGCGGTGCCGTAGCTATAGCTCCGGCTGGTTCCCAGGGGATCGACAACAGTTGCTGTGCCGGCAGACGGATAGCTGACCTGGTAGCGCTCGGCCGAGCCGGCCAACTCGGTGCTGATCGCCCGGCCCTGTGCGTCATAGGCGAAGGTGCTCCAGCGTGCGCCGGTTTCGTCCAGGATGCCGGTGAGCGCCTGAGGGAAGGTGGGGGCCTCGTAGAGGAAGGTGCGGGTCTTGCCATCCGGATAGGTCACTGCAGAAAGGCGCGCCTGGCTGTCGTAGGCGTAGCCAATGACGCGGCCATCGGGGGTGGTGACGGTGGTGAGCTGGCCATTGGCGTTGTACGCCAATGCCAGGCTGCGGCCGAAGCCGTTGCCGATGGTGGCGAGCTGGCCGGCGGCGTTGTACGCATAGGTGGTACCCCAGCCGTTGCGCTGAAATTTCGCTTGCAGCCTGCCGGTGCTGTCGAAGGTCCAGCTCGTGTCGTCATCGGCCCGCCGGTAGGTCCATGTGTCGCCAGGGCCCTGCTCCAGGCGATCGGCATGGTCGTTGGCGATCCAGACCGAGGCGCCCGCTGGCTTGGCAAAGGTTCGACGGCTGCCGTCGGGCATGGCAATGGCGACTTCAGTTGGCACCAGCGCCGGTGTTGCGCTCAGGCGAGCGCCGTGGTTGTGGGTCCAGACGGCGCCCAGGCCAGGGTCGGTCTGGGCGACATGGCTGGCCCGGTTGCTGCGGTAGGTGCGCTGCAGATTGAGCGGGGAAGGACCGGAGTCTGTCCAGTCGATTTCCGAGCGGTACTTCTCGGCGGTGGCGGGGAGGATGGGGTTGCCGGAGAACAAGCCGTCTGCTCGGCACGCTCGATCCGCAGGGGGCTCGGGCGGCGAGTTCTCGATGCACGCTTCTGCGGGGACACGTGCCTGAGGATTCGGTTTGTATCCCGGATTGCATTGACACGACGCGGGATGGGGAGAGGGCTCCTCTCGCGGGCGCGAGTTTGGATCTTCGCAGTTGATGATTTCAACGGTGAATGAGCCAATGGATTGCCCGGACGACGAGTTGAAATACTCGCAACTCCCCTCTCGGTTTGGAGGAATTATGTGGGACAGGAAGAAGTGGCCAGGGGGAGTCCACGCGGTGCAGAATTCTTCGATGGACTCGTAAAACGGCAGGGGTCGGTCGAACCAGCGGTTGTAGTACCAGAGCTTCGCATGCACCTGGCCCGAAAAACACGCAAGCATGATGAGCGCGACGTGCCATAGTCTTTTGTTGATCATTCCGCTCCCTGGGTTGTTGCTGCCCGAACATGGGCGGCGAGACCCTAAAGCACGCTGATGGAAATACGCGCTCGCTGCAACAAAGTGCGAGAAATAGTCTTGCAGTGATGGGGCTCAGCCCGCCGCTTCCAGCCGCCGCCCATAGACCTCCAGGCTCGCCTCCTTCAGCGCCCGCAGCATCACCTTCGCCGCCGGCGAGAGCAGCCGGTCGGTGTGGGTGATGATGCCGAAGGCATCCATGTGGCAGGGCACCGACACCGGCAGCACCACGCCCATGCCATGCGCGGCGTAGTAGCGCGCCACGTCGGTCGCCAGCACCGCCAGCATGTCGCTCTGCTGCAGCATGCGCGTGAGGAAGAGCAGGGCGGCGGTCTCGATCACGTTGATCGGCGGCGCCAGCCCCTCCTCCCGGAACATCAGCTCGAAGCGGTGCCGCAGCACGCTGCCGGCCGGCGGCACGATCCAGCCCGCGCCCACCAGGTCGCGCAGCGTGAGGCCGCTGATCGCCAGCAGCGGGTGGCCGGGGCGCACCAGCGCCGACACCGGCTCCTCGGTCAGCGGCTCGTAGCGCAGCTTGGCCTTGTCGTGCTCGGCGGACAGCCGCGCCACCAGGATGTCGAGCTTGCCCTGCTCGAAGCGCTCCATCAGCACCGCGCTGGTCTCGATCTCCAGCGCCACGCGCAGTTGGGGCTGGTCGCGCTTGACCAGGGCGATGGCCGGCGGCATCAGCGTCAGCCCCGGCGCGGTGATGGTGCCCACGCTGACCTGGCCGAAGCGCCCGGCCTTGAGCGCGGTGAGCTCGTCGTGCGCCTCGTTCAGGCTGGCCAGCGCCATGCGGGCGTGGCGGATCATGCTCTCGCCGTACCAGGTCGGCCGCATGCCGCGCGGCAGGCGCTCGAACAGCGGCACCTCCAGCACGTCCTCCAGGTCCTTCAGCAGTTTCGAGGCGGCGGGCTGCGTCATGTTCAGCACCTGCGCCGCGCGGTGGATGTTGCCTTCTTCCGCCAGCGCGACCAGCAGCAGCAGCTGCCGCGTCTTGAGTCGCGCGCGGATGAACCAGTGGGTGTAGTTCGTCATCGGGTTTTCGCCAATCCTGTTTCTGGCATCGATTCGATCCAAATCTTGATTGGAAAGATATCGGTGCCATTCCTAAACTGCGCCGCACTCCCATCCATTGGAATCACGACGTTGAAGCGCAGTCCCGAGGTCCCGCACAGCGTGCGCCACTACATCAATGGCCGCTGGGAGACGGGCGTGACCACCGGGCGCAGCACCAACCCCTCGGACCTGCGCGAGACGGTGGCCGAATACGCACGGGCCGACCGCAGCCAGACCGAGCAGGCGGTCCGCGCCGCCGCCGATGCCCTGCGGGCCTGGAGCATGACCACGCCGCAGCGCCGCGCCGATGCGCTGGACCAGATCGGCAGCGAGATCCTGGCGCGCCGCGACGAGCTGGGCCTGCTGCTGGCGCGCGAGGAGGGCAAGACCCTGCCGGAGGCCGTGGCCGAGGCCGCGCGCGCCGGCCAGATCTTCAAGTTCTTCGCCGGCGAGGCCTTGCGCGTGGGGGGCGAGAGCATCGCCTCGCTGCGCCCCGGCGTGCACGTGGACGTGTCGCGTGAGCCGGTGGGCGTGGTCGCCCTGATCGCACCCTGGAACCTGCCCCTGGCGATCCCGGCCTGGAAGATCGCGCCGGCGCTGGCCTGCGGCAACGCGGTGGTGTTCAAGCCCTCCGAGCTGGTGCCGGCCTGCGGCTGGGCCCTGGCCGAGATCATCAGCCGCGCCGCGCTGCCGGCGGGCACCTTCAACCTGGTGATGGGCAGCGGCCGCGAGGTGGGGCAGGCGCTGGCGGAGCATCCGCTGGTCGATGCCGTCAGCTTCACCGGCTCGGCCGCGAACGGCGAGCGCGTGCTGCAGGCTACCGCCGCGCGCCGCGCCAAGGTGCAGCTGGAGATGGGCGGCAAGAACCCCCTGGTCGTGCTGGCCGATGCCGACCTGGAGCTGGCCGTGGATTGCGCGGTGCAGGGCGCCTACTTCTCCACCGGCCAGCGTTGCACCGCGTCGAGCCGCCTGATCGTCGAGGCGGCGGTCCACGATGCCTTCGTCGCACGGCTGAAGCAGCGCATCGCCGCGCTGAAGGTCGGCCATGCGCTGGAGCCCGGCGTGGACATCGGCCCGGTGGCCGACCGCAGGCAGCTCGAGCAGAACATCGCCGCCATCGAGGTCGCGCGCGAAGAGGGGGCCGAGCATGTCTGGGGCGGCGAGCTGCTGCAGCGCCCCAGCGAAGGCCACTACCTGAGCCCCGCGCTCTTCCTCGCGAAACCCGCGCACCGCATCGCCCGCGAGGAGGTCTTCGGCCCCGTGGCCTGCGTGCTGCGCGCCGACGACGCCGATCACGCGCTGGCGCTGGCCAACGACACGCCCTTCGGCCTGTGCGCCGGCATCTGCACCAACTCGCTGCGCCATGCGATGCACTTCCGCCGCCATGCGCGCGTGGGCATGACCATGGTCAACCTGCCGACCGCCGGCGTCGACTACCACGTGCCCTTCGGCGGACGCAAGGCGTCCGGCTACGGCGCGCGCGAGCAGGGCCGCCATGCCGCCGGCTTCTACACCACGGTGAAGACCGGCTACATCCGAGCCTGAACGAGTTCAACCAGAGCAACCAGGAGACATGAGATGAAACTGACCCGCCGCACATTGACCCTTGCCATGGCTGCCGCCTCGCTCGGCGCGCTCCTGCCGGCCACCGCGCTGGCGCAGAAGAAGATCGTCCTGGGCTTCAGCCAGGTCGGCGCCGAGAGCGAGTGGCGCACCGCCAACACCGAGTCCATCAAGTCGGCCGCCAAGGAGGCCGGCATCGAGCTCAAGTTCTCCGACGCGCAGCAGAAGCAGGAGAACCAGATCAAGGCCATCCGCTCCTTCATCGCGCAGAAGGTGGACGTGATCGCCTTCTCGCCGGTGGTGGAGTCGGGCTGGGAGACTGTGCTGCGCGAAGCCAAGGCCGCCAAGATCCCGGTGGTGCTGACCGACCGCTCCGTCAACACCAAGGACGACTCGCTCTACGTGAGCTTCATGGGCTCCGACTTCGTCGAGGAAGGCCGCAAGGCCGGGCGCTGGCTGGTCGAGAAGATGAAAGACCAGAAGGGCGAGGTCAACATCGTCGAGCTGCAGGGCACCGTGGGCTCGGCGCCGGCGATCGACCGCAAGAAGGGCTTCGAGGAAATCATCAAGGCCGACCCGAAGTTCAAGATCATCCGTTCGCAGACCGGCGACTTCACCCGCGCCAAGGGCAAGGAGGTGATGGAGGCCTTCCTCAAGGCCGACGGCAAGAAGATCAACGTGCTCTACGCGCACAACGACGACATGGCCATCGGCGCCATCCAGGCGATCGAGGAGGCGGGGCTGAAGCCGGCCAAGGACATCACCATCATTTCGATCGATGCGGTCAAGGGTGCCTTCGAGGCCATGATCGCCGGCAAGCTGAACGTCTCGGTCGAATGCAGCCCGCTGCTGGGGCCGCAGCTCATGTCCGCCGTCAAGGACATCAAGGCGGGCAAGGCGCTGCCCAAGCGCATCGTGACGGAGGAGACCATCTTCCCGATGGAAGTCGCCGCCAAGGAATTCCCGAAGCGAAAGTACTGAGCCCTCCCCCAGGCTCATCCAGTTCGAAGGAGACAAGCCCAAAATGAAACGCAACTTCCTCCAGTCGGCCCTCGCCCTCGCGGCCCTCGCCATTGCCGGCGCGGCAGGCCTTCCCTCGCTGGCGCAGGCCCAGGACAAGGGCCTGATCGCGATCTCGATGCCCACCAAGTCCTCGGCGCGCTGGATCGCGGACGGCTCCAACATGGTCAAGTACTTCAAGGAGAAGGGCTACAAGACGGACCTGCAGTACGCCGACGACGACATCCCCAACCAGCTCGCGCAGATCGAGAACATGGTGACCAAGGGCTCGAAGGTACTGGTCATCGCCGCCATCGACGGCACCACCCTGTCGGACGTGCTGCAGAAGGCGGCCGACAAGGGCGTGAAGATCATCGCCTACGATCGGCTCATCAAGGGCTCGAAGAACGTCGACTACTACGCCACCTTCGACAACTTCCAGGTCGGCGTGCTGCAGGCGCAGTCGATCGAGGCGGGGCTGGGCCTGAAGAGCGGCAAGGGCCCCTTCAACATCGAGCTCTTCGGCGGTTCGCCCGACGACAACAACGCCTTCTTCTTCTACAACGGCGCGCTGTCCGTGCTCAAGCCCTACATCGACAGCGGCAAGCTGGTGGTGCGCAGCAAGCAGATGGGCATGGACAAGGTGGGCACGCTGCGCTGGGACGGCGCGGTGGCGCAGGCGCGCATGGACAACCTGCTGTCGGCCTACTACGGCAAGGAGCGGGTGGACGCGGTGCTCTCGCCGTACGACGGCCTGTCGATCGGCATCCTGTCCTCGCTCAAGGGCGTGGGCTACGGCACGCCGCAGCAGCCGATGCCGGTGGTCTCGGGCCAGGACGCGGAGGTGCCATCGGTCAAGTCCATCCTGCGCAAGGAGCAGACTTCGACGGTATTCAAGGACACGCGCGAGCTGGCCAAGGTCACGGTCGCGATGGTGGACGCCATGCTGGCCGGCAAGACGCCGGAGGTGAACGACACCAAGACCTACAACAACGGCGTGAAGGTGGTGCCCTCCTACCTGCTCAAGCCGGTGAGCGTCGACGCCTCGAACTGGAAGCCGGTGCTGGTCGACAGCGGCTACTACAAGGAAAGCCAGATCAAGTGAGTGCGCGGCACGGCGGGCGGGCACGCCCGTCCGGTGCGGCCAAGGAGACCGATTGAGCGACGACGCCATTCTTCTGGAGATGCGCGGCATCACCAAGACCTTCCCCGGCGTGAACGCCCTGGACAACGTCAACCTCGCCGTGCGCGCGGCCGAGATCCATGCGGTGGTGGGCGAGAACGGTGCGGGCAAGTCCACGCTGATGAAGGTGCTCAGCGGCGTGTACCCCTGCGATTCCTACGCCGGCGAGATCCGCTTCGACGGCGAGCCCCGGCGCTTCCGCGGCATCGCCGACAGCGAGGCCCTGGGCATCATCATCATCCACCAGGAGCTCGCGCTGGTGCCGCTGCTGTCGATCGCCGAGAACATCTTCCTCGGCAACGAGACGGCGCGCCGGGGCATCGTCGACTGGGGCGAGGCCTGGCGCCGCACCGGCGAGCTGCTGGCGAAGGTGGGGCTGAAGGCCCGGCCGACCACCCTGGTCACGGACCTGGGCGTGGGCCAGCAGCAACTGGTGGAGATCGCCAAGGCGCTGTCGAAGAAGGTGCGGCTGCTGATCCTCGACGAGCCCACCGCCAGCCTCAACGAGAGTGACAGCGACGCGCTGCTGGCGCTCCTGCTGGAGCTCAAGGCGCAGGGCATCGCCTCGATCCTGATCTCGCACAAGCTCAATGAGATCGCCAAGGTGGCCGATGCGATCACCGTGCTGCGCGACGGCAGCACGGTCGAGACCATGGACTGCCGCGCCGCGCCGATCAGCGAGGACCGCATCATCCGCGGCATGGTCGGGCGCGACATGGCACACCGCTACCCCGAGCGCTCGCCTCGCATCGGCGAGCGCGTGCTGGAGGTGAGCGACTGGCGCGTGCACCACGCGCAGCACGCCGACCGCGAGCAGATCAAGGGCGTGGACCTGCACGTGTGCCGCGGCGAGATCGTCGGCATCGCGGGCCTGATGGGCGCGGGCCGCACCGAGTTCGCGATGAGCCTGTTCGGCCGCTCCTACGGCCAGCGCATCAGCGGCACGGTGCGCATGCACGGCAGGGAGGTCGACGTCAGCACCATCCGCAAGGCGATCGATCACGGCATCGCCTACGTCACCGAGGACCGCAAGGGCGCCGGCCTGGTGCTGGAGGAGGACATCCGCACCAACATCAGCCTGGCCAACCTCGAGGCCGTGTCGAGCGCGATGGTGATCGACGAGGGCCGCGAGTACCAGGTCGCGAGCGACTACCGCCGCGCGCTGCGCATCCGCAGCGCCGACGTCTACCAGCAGGTGGTCAACCTCTCGGGCGGCAACCAGCAGAAGGTGGTGCTGAGCAAGTGGCTCTTCGCCAACCCCGAGCTGTTGATCCTCGACGAGCCGACGCGCGGCATCGACGTGGGCGCCAAGTACGAGATCTACACCATCGTCGACCGCCTCGCGAGCGAGGGCAAGGGCATCCTGATGATCTCGTCCGAGATGCCGGAGCTGCTGGGCATGTGCGACCGGATCTACGTGATGAACGAGGGCCGCTTCGTCGCCGAATACCCGGCGGCAGAGGCCTCGCAGGAGCGCATCATGCGCGCGATCGTGAACTCGGGAGGTGGCGTCCATGGCCAATGAACTGCAGGCGGCCGAGGCCGCGCCGGGGAGCGCCACCAAGGCCACCCTCCACCCGGGATTTCTCAAGAACAACCTGCGCGAATACGGCATGCTGATCTCGCTGGTCGCGATCATGGTGCTGTTCCAGGTGCTCACCGACGGCACGCTGCTGCAGCCGCTCAACCTCACCAACCTGGTGCTGCAGAACAGCTACATCGTAATCATGGCGCTGGGCATGCTGCTGGTGATCGTGTCCGGCCACATCGACCTGTCGGTGGGCTCGGTCTGCGGCTTCATCGGCGCGCTGGCGGCGGTGCTGATGGTGGAGTACGAATGGCATTTCGTGCCGACCTTCATCGCCTGCCTGATCGCCGGCGGCGTGATCGGCGCGGCGCAGGGCTGGTTCGTCGCCTACTTCCGCGTGCCGTCCTTCATCGTCACGCTGGCCGGCATGCTGGTGTTCAAGGGGCTGGCACTGGCGCTGCTGGCGGGGCAGTCGGTGGGGCCCTTCCCGGTCGCCTTCCAGCGCCTGAGCTCGGGCTTCATCCCCGAGGCCCTGGCCGCCGACGGCCTGCGGCTGACCTCGCTCGCGCTCGGCGCGCTGGCGGCCGCGGCGCTGCTGTTCTTCAAGCTGCGCGGCCGGGCGCAGCTGGCGCGGCACGGCATGGAGACGGAGCCCTTCGCCTTCTTCCTGGTGAAGAACGTCGTCTTCGCCGCCATCATCGTTTTCTTCAGCTGGCTGCTGGCCTCGTACAAGGGCCTGCCCAACGTGCTGATCGTGATGGCGGTGCTGATCGTGGCCTACGACTTCGTCACCACCCGCACCACCGTCGGCCGGCGCATCTACGCGCTGGGCGGCAACGAGAAGGCGGCGCGGCTCTCGGGCATCCCGACGCAGCGCCTGGCCTTCCTCGCCTTCGTCAACATGGGCGTGCTGGCCGCGCTCGCGGGGCTGGTCTTCGCCGCGCGCCTGAACACCGCCACGCCCAAGGCGGGGCTGGGCTTCGAGCTCGACGTGATCGCCGCCTGCTTCATCGGCGGCGCCTCGGCCTCGGGCGGCGTGGGCAAGGTCATGGGCGCGGTGATCGGGGCCTTCGTGATGGGCGTGATGAACAACGGCATGTCCATCCTCGGCGTCGGCATCGACTACCAGCAGGTCATCAAGGGCCTGGTGCTGCTGGCGGCGGTGCTCGTGGACGTGTACAACAAGAACAAGTGAGGCCGTCGGGGAAGACCATGGAACCGGTCCTGGAGCTCACGGGCATTCGCAAGCAATTCGCCGGCGTGGATGCGCTGCGCGACGTGCAGCTGCGCCTCTACCCCGGCGAGATCCATGCGCTGATGGGGCAGAACGGTGCGGGCAAGTCCACGCTGATCAAGGTGCTGACCGGCGCGCTCAGCTCCGGCGGCGGCAGCATGCGGCTGGGCGGCGAGCCGATCCAGCCGGCTTCGCCGCTGGAAGCGCAGAAGCTGGGCATCAGCACCGTCTACCAGGAAGTCAACCTCTGTCCCAACCTCTCGGTGGCCGAGAACGTGTTCGCCGGCCGCTATCCGCGGCACGGCGCGGCGCAGGGCTTGCGCATCGACTGGTCGGCGGTGAACCGCCGCGCGCGCGAGCTGCTGGCGCGCATCGGGCTGGACATCGACGTCTCGCGGCTGCTGTCGAGCTACCCGGTGGCGGTGCAGCAGATGGTGGCGATCGCGCGGGCGCTGGGCGTGTCCTCGAAGGTGCTGATCCTCGACGAGCCGACCTCCAGCCTGGACGAGGACGAGGTGCGCAAGCTCTTCGAGGTGCTGCGCAGGCTGCGCGACGAAGGCCTGGCGATCGTCTTCGTGACCCATTTCCTGAATCAGGTCTATGCGGTGTCGGACCGCATCACCGTGCTGCGCAACGGCGCCTGGGTGGGCGAGTGGCGCGCCGCCGAACTGGGCCCGCAGGCGCTCATCGCCGCGATGCTGGGCCGCGAGCTGGCGGCGCAGTCCGGGCGCGCGGCGGGGCTTCCGCCCGTCGGCATCGACGCGCCCGCGCTGCTGGAGGCGCAGGGATTGGCGCAGGCCGGGCAACTGCAGCCGGTGGACCTGCGCGTGCGCGCGGGCGAGATCGTGGGCCTGGCCGGCCTGCTGGGCGCGGGCCGCACCGAGCTGGCGCGGCTGCTCTTCGGGCTGGAGGCGCCGGACCGCGGCCAGCTGCGCATCGACGGCGAGGTGGTGCGCTTCGCGAGCCCCGCCGATGCGATCCGCCACGGCCTCGCGCTGTGCCCCGAGGAGCGCAAGACCGACGGCATCGTCGCCGAGCTGTCGCTGCGCGAGAACATCGCGCTGGCGCTGCAGGCGCGGCGGGGCATGCGCCGCTTTCTCTCGCGCGCCGAGCAGGCGGCGCTGGCCGAGCGCTACGTGCAGGCGCTGGACATCAAGACCGCCAGCGTGGACACGCCCATCGGCCTGCTCTCCGGCGGCAACCAGCAGAAGGCCATCATCGCGCGATGGCTCGCCACCGAGCCGCGCCTCCTGATCCTGGACGAGCCCACGCGCGGCATCGACGTCGCGGCCAAGCAGGAGATCATGGCGCAGATCGTGCGCCTGGCGCAGGCCGGGATGGCGGTGCTCTTCATCTCTTCGGAGATGAGCGAGGTGGTGCGCGTGGCGCATCGCATCGTGGTGCTGCGCGACCGCGCCAAGGTGGGCGAGCTGCCGGCCGGCAGCACCGAGGACGAGGTCTGCGAACTGATTGCGGCGACCCATGAGTGAGGCTCCCTCTTCCAACCCCGTGGCCGCGGCGCTGCGCCATCGGCTGGCCTGGCCGCTCCTGACGCTGGTGCTGCTGCTCGCGCTCAACGCGGCCTTCAACCCGGGCTTCCTGCACCTCGAGTGGCGCGACGGCCATCTCTACGGCAGCCTGATCGACATCCTCAACCGCGCGGCGCCGCTGGTGCTGGTCTCGCTGGGCATGACGCTGGTCATCGCCACCCGCGGCATCGACATCTCGGTGGGCGCGGTGGTCGCCATCGCGGCGGCCACGGCGGCCTGGATGATCGGCGGCTCGGTCTCGGGCAACGTCAGCCGCTTCCCGATGCCGGTGGCGATCGCGGCGGCCGTCGGCATCGCGCTCGCGTGCGGCCTGTGGAACGGGCTGCTGGTCGCGCGGGTGGGCATGCAGCCCATCATCGCCACGCTGATCCTCATGGTGGCCGGGCGCGGCATCGCGCAGCTGATCACCGGCGGGCAGATCATCACCATCTACTACCAGCCCTTCTTCTTCCTCGGCAGCGGCTACCTGCTGGGGCTGCCCTTCTCGCTCTTCGTGGTGGGGCTGGTGTTCGTGCTGCTGTACCTGGCGATCACGCGCACGGCGCTGGGTCTCTTCATCCAGGCGGTGGGCATCAACCCCACGGCGGCGCGCGTGGCCGGCGTGCAGGCACGGCGGCTGGTGGTGGGCGCCTATGCCTTCTGCGGCGCCTGCGCCGGCGTCGCGGGCCTCCTGATCAGCTCCAACGTGAAGAGCGCGGACGGCAACAACGCCGGCCAGCTGCTCGAGCTGGATGCGATCCTGGCCGTCACCCTGGGCGGTACCGCGCTGACCGGCGGGCGCTTCAGCCTGGTGGGCAGCGTGATCGGCGCGCTGATCATCCAGACGCTGACCTACGCGATCTACTCGCTGGGCGTGCCGCCGGAGATCAACCTCGTGGTGAAGGCGGTGGTGGTGTTCGCGGTGATGCTGCTGCAGTCGCCGGAGTTCCGCGCCACCATCGGCGCGCTGGCACGGCGAGCGCCGCTGGAAGGAGCGCAGCGATGAGCGCGGTGATGGACAAGCGGGAAGCGCCGGTCGTCGCCGCCGCGCCGGGGGCCGGCCGTCGCACGCGCTTCAACCCCAAGTACCTGCCGCTGGCTGCCACCATCTCGCTCTTCGTCGCCATGGGCGCGCTGGGCTCGGTGCTCTACGACGGCTTCTTCTCGGCCCAGGTCTTCCTCAACCTGCTGATCGACAACGCCTTCCTGATCGTGGTGGCGGTGGGCATGACCTTCGTGATCCTCTCCGGCGGCATCGACCTGTCGGTGGGTTCGGTGATCGCGCTCACCACCATGGTGTCGGCCTCGCTGGTGGAGAAGCACGGCTGGAACCCGGTGGCCGTGATCCCGCTGGTGCTGCTGATGGGCACGGCCTTCGGCGGCGTGATGGGCGTGCTGATCGAGCGCTTCCGGCTGCAGCCCTTCATCGTCACGCTGGCCGGCATGTTCCTCGCGCGGGGGCTGTGCTACCTGATCAGCATCGATTCGATCAGCATCACCAACGAGTTCTATTCCTCGGTGTCGCAGCTGCGCATCCCGGTGGGCGGTGACGCCTCCCTGTCGATCAGCGCGGTGATCGCGCTGCTCGTGCTGCTGGCGGCGGTGTTCGTCGCGCACTGCACGCCCTTCGGCCGCACCGTTTACGCCATCGGCGGCAGCGAGCACTCGGCCATGCTGATGGGCTTGCCGGTGCGCTCTACGCTGGTGGGCGTGTATGCGCTCTCGGGCTTCTGCTCGGCGCTGGCCGGCGTGATCTTCACCTTCTACATGCTCTCGGGCTACGGCCTGCATGCGATGGGCCTGGAGCTGGACGCCATCGCGGCCGTGGTGATCGGCGGCACGTTGCTGACCGGCGGCGTGGGCTACGTGGCCGGCACGCTGTTCGGCGTGCTCACGCTGGGAATCATCCAGACCCTGATCGCCTTCGACGGCACGCTGAGCTCCTGGTGGACGCGCATCGTCGTGGGCGCGCTGCTGTTCTTTTTCTGCCTGCTGCAGCGCTTCTTCACCGCGCGGGCGCCGCGGCGCTGAGACCCGTCTTTCCTCTCTGTTCCCAACGAGGCCCTTTCGATGCCGGATGCCCCCAAGAAACTACGTTCCGCCCAATGGTTCGGCCCGGCCGACAAGAACGGCTTCATGTACCGCAGCTGGATGAAGAACCAGGGCATCCCCGACCACGAATTCGACGGCCGCCCGATCGTGGGCATCTGCAACACCTGGTCCGAGCTCACGCCCTGCAACGCGCACTTCCGCAAGCTCGCCGAGCACGTGAAGCGCGGCATCTCGGAGGCCGGTGGCTTTCCCGTGGAGTTTCCGGTGTTCTCCAACGGCGAGTCGAATCTGCGGCCGACCGCGATGCTCACCCGCAACCTGGCCAGCATGGACGTGGAGGAGGCGATCCGCGGCAACCCCATCGACGCGGTGGTGCTGCTGGCCGGCTGCGACAAGACCACGCCCGCGCTGCTGATGGGCGCGGCCAGCTGCGACGTTCCGGCCATCGTGGTGAGCGGCGGGCCCATGCTCAACGGGAAGCTCGAGGGGCGCGACATCGGCTCGGGCACCGCGGTGTGGCAACTGCACGAATCGCTCAAGGCCGGCGAGATCGACCTGCACCAGTTCCTCGCCGCCGAGGGCGGCATGTCGCGCTCGGCCGGCACCTGCAACACCATGGGCACGGCCTCCACCATGGCCTGCATGGCCGAGGCGCTGGGCGTCGCGCTCCCGCACAACGCCGCGATCCCCGCGGTGGATGCGCGCCGCTACGTGCTGGCGCAGATGTCGGGTGCGCGAGTGGTGGCGATGGCCAAGGAGGGCCTCACGCTGTCGAAGATCCTCACGCGCGAAGCCTTCGAGAACGCGATCCGCGTGAACGCGGCCATCGGCGGCTCGACCAATGCGGTGATTCACCTGAAGGCGATCGCCGGCCGCATCGGCGTCGACCTGGCGCTGGAGGACTGGACGCGCATCGGCCGCGGCACGCCTACCCTGGTCGACCTGCTGCCCTCGGGCCGCTTCCTGATGGAGGAGTTCTACTACGCCGGCGGCCTGCCCGCGGTGCTGCGCCGCCTCGGCGAGGCCGGCCTGCTGCCGCACCCGGACGCGCCGACCGTCAATGGCCGCTCGCTGTGGGACAACGTACGCGACGCGCCCAGCTACAACGACGAGGTGATCCGCCCGCTCGACAAGCCGCTCCTGGACGATGGCGGCATCTGCATCCTGCGCGGCAACCTGGCGCCGCGGGGAGCGGTGCTCAAGCCCTCGGCGGCCACGCCGGAGCTGCTGAAGCACCGCGGTCGCGCGGTGGTGTTCGAGGACTTCGACGACTACAAGCGGCGCATCGGCGACGAGTCGCTGGAAGTCGATGCGAGCTCCGTGCTGGTGATGAAGAACTGCGGACCGCGCGGCTACCCCGGTATGGCCGAGGTCGGCAACATGGGCCTGCCGCCCAAGCTGCTGCGCCAGGGCATCAAGGACATGGTGCGCATCTCCGACGCGCGCATGAGCGGCACGGCCTACGGCACGGTGGTGCTGCACGTGGCGCCCGAGGCCGCGGCGGGCGGACCGCTGGCGGCGGTGCGCGACGGCGACTGGATCGAGCTGGACTGCGAGGCCGGCCGCCTGCACCTGGACGTCGGCGACGAGGAACTCGCCGCGCGGCTGGCGGCACGGGCGAGTGCGCAACCGGCGGCGCCGCCGGCCGCGCGCGGCGGCTACGCCCGCCTCTACGTCGACCACGTGCTGCAGGCCGACGAGGGCTGCGACTTCGATTTCCTGGTCGGCTGCCGCGGCGCCGAGGTGCCGCGCCACTCGCATTGAACTTCCTTCTCCTGGAGCTCGCATGACCCTGGATTCACCGCGCCACCGCGGCATCTTCCCGGTGGTACCCACCACCTTCACCGACACGGGCGAGCTCGACCTCGACAGCCAGCGGCGCTGCATCGACTTCATGATCGATGCCGGCTCGGACGGGCTCTGCATCCTGGCCAACTTCTCCGAGCAGTTCCTGCTGGCCGACGAGGAGCGCGAGCTGCTCACGCGCACGGCGCTCGAGCACGTGAAGGGCCGCGTGCCGGTGATCGTCACCACCACGCACACCAGCACGCAGGTGTGCGCCGCGCGCAGCCGGCGCGCGCAGGACATGGGCGCTGCCATGGTGATGGTGATGCCGCCCTATCACGGCGCCACCTTCCGCTTCGCGGAGCCGCAGATCCACGCCTTCTACGCGCGGCTCTCGGATGCCATCGGCATCCCCATCATGATCCAGGACGCGCCGGCGAGCGGTACGCCGCTGTCCGCGGCCTTCCTCGCGCGGATGGCCATGGAGATCGAGCACGTCGCCTACTTCAAGATCGAGACCGCGGGTGCCGCGTCGAAGCTGCGCGAGCTGATCCGGCTCGGCGGCCAGGCCATCGAGGGGCCGTGGGACGGCGAGGAAGCGATCACGCTGCTGCCCGACCTCGACGCCGGCGCCACCGGCTCGATGACCGGCGGCGGCTACCCGGACGGCATCCGCCCCATCATCGAAGCCCATCGCAACGGCGACCGCGAAAAGGCGCTGGCGCTGTACGAGCGCTGGCTGCCCCTGATCAACTACGAGAACCGCCAGGCCGGTTTCCTGGCCGCGAAGGCGCTGATGAAGGAGGGCGGCGTGATCGCCTGCGAGGCGCCGCGCCATCCGTGGCCGGGCCTGCATCCGCAGACGCGCAAGGGCTTGGTCGAGGTGGCCCGGCGGCTCGATCCGCTGGTGCTGCGCTGGGGGCGTTGAGCGGGTGCCGCGCGATGCCCGCTCTTACGGCGTCTCCAGCGGGATCGTCCAGGCGTCGTAGCCGTACACCCAGTCGGCGTTGCCGCCGGCCTTGAGCCACTCGTTGCCGCGCGAGCCGAGCTGGATCCTGCCGGCGCGCTCGATGCGAATGGCCTCGTAGCGCGCGAGGGCAGCCTGCACGTCCTGCGGGCCCTGCACGGCGGCGAGGTTGCGCGCGAGCACCACGGCATCCTCGATCGCCATGCCGGCGCCCTGCGCCATGAAGGGCATCATCGGGTGGCAGGCGTCGCCCAGCAGCGTCATGGGCCCGATCGACCAGCGGGGCAGCGGGTCGCGCTCGTACAGCGCCGTCTTCAGCACGCTGTCGCAGGCGTCGAGCAGCGCCCGCGCATCGGGATGGAAGTCGGCGTAGAAGCCGCGCAGCTCGTCGACGCTGCCGGCCGTCGTCCACGACTCGTCGTGCCACGATGCCTGCGCGGTGGTGGCGAAAACGAAAGTGTCGCGCCCCTGGTTGAGCGGGAAGGTCACGATCTGGCTCTGCGGCGTGGGGCCCCACCACTTGGTGAAGGCCGCGATGTTCGGCACATGCCGCACCCGCTCGGTCGGCACCACGGCGCGGAAGGCCACCACGCCGGTGAAGCGCGGCTTCTCCGCGCCGAACATCGCGGTGCGCACGGCCGAGTGGATGCCGTCGGCGCCGACCAGCACGTCGAAGGTCGTGGCCTTGTCCTGGTCCTCCTGGCCCTCGAAGCGGATGCTCGCGCCTTCGGCGGTCGCGGCAATGGACGCGGCGCGGCACCCGAAGCGGACCCGCTCCGCCGGGAAGGCGTCGGCCAGCGCGGCCAGCAGGTCCGCGCGGTGGATCGTCAACTGCGGCGCGCCGTACTTGCGTTCGGCCTCGTCGCCCATGGGCAGGCGCGAGGTCTCCTCGCCGGTGTCCCACAGGCGGCTGATGCGATGGGTGGGGCGCGCGCCCGATTCCCGCGCGGCCCTGGCGATGCCTTCGCCCAGGCCGTCGAGCGCGCGCACCGCATTGGGCGTGAGATTGATGTCCGCGCCGACGCGGAAGAATTGCCTGGCCTGCTCGAACACCGTGACGTCGTGGCCTGCACGGTGCAAGGCGTTCGCCGCGGCGAGGCCGCCGATCCCGGCGCCGACGACGCCGATCTTCAAAGTACCCATGGTTGTCCTTTCCTGCGGGCGATGTGCGCCAAACGGGGGGCAGCCCGGCGCCGTTGTGTCAAGATGTCCTCTCGATGGGACATGAGCTCGATTGTTCGGAAACGGTGTCCTGCCCTCAACCGCCGGGCGTCCACAAAGAGGCACGATTCGTCCCGCCCGCCGCGATGCATTGCAGGAGCGAGGGGCGATGGATGTCCTGAGCGAGGTGCTCGCGATCTGCCGTTCGGAGCGTGCGGTGACGGCGCGCTTCTCCCTGAGTGCGCCGTGGGGCCTGCATTCGGCCGGCGTGCCCGGCGCGATGATCCGGCTGTCGCGTGGCGCCCCCTACTGGATCGAACTGGAAGGCAGCGCGCCGGTGCGGGTGGAGACGGGCGACCTGGTCATGCTGCCGCTGGGCGCGCCGCACACGATCGCCTCGGTGCCCGGCGTGGCGGCGACGCCTTTCGCCGATCTCATCGCGCAACATGCCGACGGCCCCAAGGACGAGAACCCCCTGGTCTTCAGCCACGGCGGCGGAGGCGAGGGCACCGAGATGTTCTCCGCGCTGCTGTGGTTCTCCGCGTACTGCCGCCACTCAGTGTTCCGGATGCTGCCACCCCTCATCCACATCCGCGAGAGCGAGATGCCGATGGCCGGCTGCCTGGCCACGACCATGCAGTCGCTCATCCTGGAGACACTGCAGCGCCGTCCCGGCTGGCGCCTGTCGGCGGGTCGCATGGGCGAGCTGCTCCTGGTCAACATCCTGCGCGAGCGGCTGGGGCGCCAGGCGGCGCTCGACCCGGGCTGGCTGCGCGGGCTGACCGACCCGGCGATCGCGCGCGCGATCATGGGCATCCATCGCGCACCCCAGGAGGCATGGAGCGTCGAGCAGCTGGCTGGGGAGGCCGCCATGTCGCGTTCGCGCTTCTGCGCCAGGTTCAAGGCACTGGTCGGTGAGACGCCGATCGGCTACCTGACGGCCCATCGCATGGCCTTGGCGGCCGAGAAGCTCGAAGCGGGAGGGCTTGCCGCGAGCCGCATTGCCGAAGAGGCGGGCTACGAATCGGAGAAGGTCTTCGCGCGCGCCTTCAGCCGCTGGTCGGGCGTGACGCCGGGCGCCTACGTGAGGCGCGAGCGGGAGCGCCGCAAACAGCTGGCGGAATTCGCCGACGGCGCGGATGCCCAGCCGGCGCGGACAATGCGCTCATGAGCCGCACGGCCGCTCCGAAGGCGAATGCCGCAGCCGAAGGCGAAGGAACTCCAATGACCTACCAGCTCCACTACTGGCCCACGATCCAGGGCCGCGGCGAATTTGTCCGGCTCGCGCTGGAGGCCGCCGGTGCCGAGTACGTCGACGTGGCGCGCGCGCCGTCCGGCAAGGGCGGCGGCGAGGCTGCGCTGGCCGGGCGGCTGCGCGACCCCGGCAATCCGCGTGCCTCCTTTGCGCCGCCCTTCCTGGTCGACGGCGACGTGGTGGTCGGCCAGACGGCCGCCATCCTGCTGTACCTGGGGCCGCGGCTGGGCCTCGCCGGCATCGGCGAGACCGACGCACTGTGGACGCACCAGCTGCAGCTCACCGTCGCCGATGCGGTGGCCGAGGCGCACGACACGCACCACCCGATCTCCACCGGCGCCTACTACGAAGACCAGCGCGAGGCGGCGCGCGCGCGCGCCAAGGCCTTTCGCGAGGAGCGCATTCCGAAGTTCCTCGACTGGTTCGAGCGCGTGCTGCAGCTCAATCCCTCGGGCGACCGGCATCTGGTGGGGGACAGCCTGACCTATGCCGATCTGTCGCTGTTCCAGCTGGTGGCCGGGCTGCGCTACGCGTTCCCGAAGGCCACGGCGCGCGCGCTTGCGAACGCGCCGGCGGTGGTCAAGCTGCATGCCAGCATCGCGCGCCGGCAACGGGTGCACGACTACCTGAAGAGCCCACGGCGCATCCCGTTCAATGAAGAGGGCATCTTCCGTTGCTATCCGGAACTCGACGGGTGAGATGACGCTCTCCCCCAGGCTCCCCCACTTCGTGTGGTCCGCCAACCCCCTCACCGGGGGCGACACCAGCGGCCCGGCAAAGCCGGTTCCGCGGTGTCTCCCGAATGGGCCTGGCTTTGCCGGCCGCGTGCAACGAGATCCGTTTCAGTCGATTCGCTTTTCGCGCAGGCGCAGCGCCAGGTCGTAGAGCGCATTGCGCGGCGCGCCGCTGATCTCGGCGGCGAGCCGCACCGCGCTCTTGAGCGGCAGCTCGGCGAGCAGCAGGCGCAGCACCCGCTCGCCCTCGGCGCCGTCGTCCTGCGCGGCGGGCCGGGGATGCAGCACCAGTGCGAACTCGCCGCGCGTGCGGTCGCGGCCGGCTGCCAGCCACGCGGGCAGGGCGGCGGCCGTGGTGGTGGCGATCTCCTCGAACTGCTTGGTGAGCTCACGTCCCAGCGTCACGCGCCGTTCGCCGAGGACGGCCAGCGCGCGCGCCAGGGCCTCGATGCGGTGCGGCGCTTCCAGCAGTACCACGCTGCGCGGCTCGGCGGCCAGCGCCTGCACTGCGGCATCGCGCTCGCCGGCCTTGCTGGGCAGGAAGCCGGCGAAGACGAAGGCGCCTTCTTCCGCGCCGCCTACCAGCCCGGCGGCTGCGATCAGGGTGGTCACGCTGCTGGCGCCGGGCAGCGGCAGCACGCGCAGGCCGGCTTCGTGCACCGCGGCTGCGAGGCGCGCACCCGGGTCGCTGACACCGGGCGTGCCCGCATCGCTGACATAGGCGATGCGCTCGCCGGCCGCGAGGCGCGCCACCACGGCCTGGGCGGCCTCGGCCTCGTTGTGCTGGTGCAGCGCCAGCAGCTGCGCCGACGGGCGCTCGATGCCGTAGGCGCGCAGCAGGCCCTGCGTGTGGCGCGTGTCCTCGCAGGCCACCGCGTCGACGAACTGCAGCACCTGCAGCGCGCGCAGCGTGATGTCCGCCAGGTTGCCGATCGGCGTCGCGACCATGTAGAGCGTGCCTTCGGGATAATGCTGGGCGCCCGCGGCATCGCGCGCGGCCTGCAGGGCAGCGCCGAAGGAGGCGGGGGCGAGGGAGGTCAAGGGTGTTTCTCCAGAACAAGAAGGTGGCGGGCGCCACCACCAAGCAGCGCGGCGATGCGGCGGAAGAGGCCGCGCTCGCGCATCTGCAGGCAGCCGGCCTCGCGCTGGTTGCGCGCAATTATCGAACTCCGGGCCGCGGCGGCGGCGAGATCGACCTGGTCATGCGCGACCCGCGCGACGGCACGCTGGTCTTCGTCGAGGTGCGCCAGCGCGCGGGCGCCAGCCATGGCGGCGCCGCGGGCAGCATCACGGCCACCAAGCGCCGGCGCATCGTGTTCGCCGCGCGGCACTACCTGAGCCGGCTGCGTGTGTGGCCGCCCTGCCGCTTCGACGTGGTGCTGGTGGAGGGGCGCATCGAATGGGTCCGCGCGGCCTTCGATGCCGACTGAAATCATGTGGCCCTCACATCGACGGAACCCTTCGCGCGCATGGCACTCAACGCCTGCAATAACCTTTTGTTTCGCGACCCGCAGTTATCATCCCGGCCCATGCTCGAGCAACGGATCCAGCAGCATTTCATCGACAGCGCCGACCTCAAGTACCAGGCAGGCCCGCTTCTCAGCAAACCGATCTCCCAGGCGATGCAGGCGCTGCTCGCCTGTGTCACCAGCGGGGGCAAGATCCTGGCCTGCGGCGCCGGCGTCTCGGGCCTGCTGGCCTCGCAGTTCGCAGCGCAGTTCGTCGGCCGCTTCGAGCGCGAGCGCCCGGGGCTGGGGGCCATCGCGCTGCCGTTCGACGACACCACCGACCCCGCCGCGGACACCGAGGCGGCCGCCGACCCCGATCGCTTCGCGCGCCAGGTGCGCGCGCTGGGGCAGGCCGGCGACGTGCTGCTGGCCCTGAGCGCGAGCGGCCAGTCGGCCGCCGTCCTGGCCGCGGTCGAGGCGGCGCATGCGCGCGACATGAGCGTGATCGCCCTGCTCGGCAATGCGGCGGGCGGTGGCGCGAGCAGCAGCCCCGGCGGCGCCGTCGGGCGCGCGCTGCGCGAAACCGATGTCCAGGTCTGCGTGCCGCACGAACGCGCGGCGCGCATCCATGAAGTCCACCTGCTTGCGCTGCACTGCCTGTGCGACGGCGTGGATGCCCAGTTACTCGGAGAACAGGAAGGTTCCTTATGACGTTGACATCCATCCATCGCCTCGTGCTGGGCGCGGCCGCCGCTGCCGCGCTGGCCGCGAGCCTGTCCGCCTGCGTGCCGCTGGTGGTCGGCGGCGCCGCGGTGGTCGGCGCGGGCATGGTGGCCACCGATCGCCGCAGCTCCGGCGCCCAGCTCGACGACCAGGGCATCGAACTGCGTGCAGCCGCGCGGGTGCGCGAGATCGCCAACGACCAGATGTACGTCAGCGTCACCAGCTTCAACCGCCAGGTGCTGCTGACCGGCGCCGTGGGCAACGAGGCCGACAAGCGCCGGGTAGAAGAGCTGGTGCGCCGCGTGGACAACGTGCGCTCGGTGGTCAACGAGCTCACCATCGGGCCGCCGAGCACCTTCCAGCAACGCTCCAACGACACCCTCATCGTCGGCAAGATCAAGGCCTCGCTGCTCGATGCCAAGGACGTCTTCGCCAACTCGTTCAAGGTGGTGGTCGATCGCGGCACCGTCTACCTGATGGGCCTGGCCACGCGGCGCGAGACCGACCGGGCCACCGACATCGCGCGCGGCGTGTCCGGCGTGGAGAAGGTCGTGCGAGTGGTCGAGGTCGTGAGCGAGGCGGAATTGGCCGGACAGCAGCCTGGCGGCACCGGCAGCCCGTCGCCTGCATCGCGCTCCAACGTGCCCTTGCCACCGATGGAGCCGCTGCCGCCGGCCAATTCGCCGGCGCCTTCGGGCGGGGCGGGTGCGGTGGCAACACCCGTGCGCTGAGACGCTACTTGAGTCGAGTGATCAGGCTGGAGGTGTCCCAGCGCCGCCCGCCGGCCTGCTGCACGTCGGCATAGAACTGGTCCACCAGCGCGGTCACCGGCAGTTGCGCGCCGTTGCGCCTGGCCTCGTCGAGCACCAGGCCCAGGTCCTTGCGCATCCAGTCGACGGCGAAGCCAAAGTCGAATTGGCCCTCGACCATGGTCTTGCCGCGGTTGTCCATCTGCCAGCTCTGCGCGGCCCCCTTGCCGATCACGGCCAGCACCTCGTTCATGTCGAGCCCGGCGCGCTGGCCGAAGGCGATGGCTTCCGCGAGGCCCTGCACCAGGCCGGCGATGGCGATCTGGTTGACCATCTTCGCGAGCTGGCCCGCACCGCTTTCTCCCAGGCGGGTGACGGCGCGCGCGAAGGCCGCGATCACCGGCTTCGCGCGCTCGAAGGCCGCGGCGTCGCCGCCGCACATCACCGTGAGCATGCCGTTCTGCGCGCCGGCCTGGCCGCCGGAGACGGGGGCGTCGATGAACTGCAGCCCGCGCTCGAGCGCGGCCTTCGACAGCTCGCGCGCCACGTCGGCCGAGGCGGTCGTGTGGTCGACGAAGACCGTGCCTTTCGCCATGCCGGCGTAGGCGCCGTCCTCGCCCAGCACCACCGAGCGCAGGTCGTCGTCGTTGCCGACGCAGCAGAACACGATGTCGGCTTCGGCGGCGGCTTCGCGCGGCGTGGGCGCGTGGCGCACGCGGCCCTTGGCCTGGGTGGCGAACTCCTGCTGCCAGGCGGCCGACTTCGCGGCCGTGCGGTTGTAGACCGCCACGTCATGGCCCGCCAGGGCGAGATGGCCAGCCATGGGGTGGCCCATCACGCCGAGGCCGAGAAAGGCGACGCTGTGCGCCGCGACGGGGTCGTAACTCTTGGGGATGAGATTGCTCATGGGAGCCGAGCTTAGTTCGCTTTTCGGCGCCCTCCGGTCAATCCGCCTTGATGTCCGAGCGCGCGGCTGCGGCACGCATCCGGGGCAACTCGGTCTCGATGCGCGCCTTCAGCGCTGCGCCGTTGCCCCAGGCGTGGGTCAGGCCGAGCTCGGCCAGCTTCTTCTTCATCTCCGGCGTGTTCGCGACCTCGGCCAGGGCCTGCTCGAGCTTCTGCTGGACCGCGGGCGGCAGGCCGGCCGGGCCGAGCAGGGCGAACCAGGTGCCCATCTCGAAGCCCGGATAGCCGCTCTCGGCCACCGTCGGCACCTGCGGCAGCAAGGGCAGGCGCTGTGCCGAGAGCACGGCGATGGGCCTGATCTTGCCGGCCTTGATCAGCGGCGCCGTGGCCACCAGCGTGTCCACCGCCACCTGCACCTGGCCGCCCATCAGCGCGGTGAGGCTGGGCGCGCTGCCGTTGAAGGGCACGTGCACCATGCCGATACCGGCCGCCGACTTGAGCATCTCGCCGCCGAAGTGCACCGAGGAGCCGGTGCCGAAGGACCCGTAGGAGAGCTTGTCCGGCTCCGCCTTGGCCTGCGCCACGATGTCCTTCAGCGTCTTGCCGGGTGTGGCCTCGCCGGCCACCAGGACCAGGCTCATGTCGGCCACCATGCCGATCGGGGTGAAGCTGCGCAACGGGTCGTAGGGCAGGGAGGGGCGGATCGCCGGGTTGATCGTGAGCGTGCTGCTGGAGCCCAGCAGCAGCGTGTAGCCGTCCGGCGGCGCCTTGGCGACGAGCGAGGCGCCGATCACGGTGCTGGCGCCGGGCTTGTTCTCCACCACCACCGGCTGGCGCAGCTTCTCGCCGAGCCCGCTCGCCAGCAGGCGGCCCAGCACGTCAGTGGCACCGCCCGGCGCGAAGGGGATCAGCAGCTTGACCGGCCGGGTGGGGTAGTCGGCCTGGGCGAGGCTGCCGGTGGAGGCGGCGGCCAGCGTGCAGGCGGCCAGGAGGCCGCGGAGGAAATGGCGCAAAGATTTCTTGCTCATGGCGAGCTCCTGTCGATCAAAGAAAGAGACGCCCTCAGCCCAGCAGCGGGCTGGCCACGCGCGCACAGGCGCTGGCCTGGTCGTAGGCATGACCGACCTGCAGCACGGCCCAGTCGGCTTGGGCCGGGCCGATGATCTGGATGCCCGCGGGCAGCCCGCCGGGGCCGAAGCCGGCGGGCGCGGCCAGGGCCGGCAGCCCGGCCATGGTGGCGGGCACTACGGCCTGCATCCAGCGGTGGTAGGTATCCATGGCCCGGCCGTCGATGGCGTGCGGCCAGTCGAGATCGGCATCGAAGGGGAAGACCTGGGCCGCGGGCATCACGAGGAAGTCGAAGCGCTCGAACAGGCCGCGCAGCGCCTGGTACCAGGCTGAGCGCGTGCGGGCGGCGTGATAGACCTCCTGGCCCGAGAGCCGCAGGCCGCGCTCGATCTCCCACACCGCTTCGGGCTTGAGCAGGGCGCGCTGGGCCGGGTCCTCGTAGAGCGGCGCGTTGGCGCCGGTGAAGGTGAAGCTGCGCAGATCGATCCAGGCGCGCCACAGGGCCTCGAGGTCGAAGTCGGGCCGCACCGGGTCGACCGTGCAGCCGAGGGTCTCGAAATGGCGCAGCGTCTGCGTGCAGGTGGCCAGCAGGCCGGGCTCGGTCGGCAGGTGGCCGCCCAGGTCGCCGAGCCAGCCGATGCGGGTGCCGCGGAAGTCGCGCGCCAGCCTCTGGGTGAACACGGCGGGATCGTCCTGCCGGCGGGTCAGCGGCAGGCGCGGGTCGAAGCCGGCCAGGACGGACAGCAGCAGCGCCAGGTCCGGGATGTTGCGCGCCATCGGGCCGGCAACGCTGAACTGCTGGAAGAAGAGCTCGTCGGTCGGGCCGTGCGGCACGCAGCCGAAGGAGGTGCGCAGGCCGTAGACGTTGTTGAAGGCCGCGGGCGTGCGCAGCGAGCCCATCATGTCCGAGCCGTCGGCCAGGGGCAGCATGCGCAGCGCCACGGCCACGCCGGCGCCGCCGCTGCTGCCGCCGGCGGAGCGCGCCGGGTCGAACGCGTTGCGGGTGGTGCCGTAGACGGGGTTGTAGGTGTGGCCGCCGAGGCCGAACTCGGGCGAATTGCTGCGGCCGACGAAGATCGCACCGCCACGGCGCATACGCTCGAACACCACGGCGTCGGTGCGCGAGACCTGCCCCTGGAAGATTGGCGAGCCGCGCGTCGTGACCATGCCGGCGACCGGCATGATGTCCTTCGGCGCCTGCGGGAAGCCGTGCAGCGGGCCCAGGGACTCGCCGCGCGCGAGTCGCTCGTCGCAGGCCGCGGCCTGCAGGCGCAGCGCCTCGGGATCCGGCCGCGCGACCAGGGCATTGACGACCGGGTTGAGCCGGTCGATCTGCGCGAGGTAGGCGTCGAGCACCTCGGCGCAGGACAGGGTGCGGGCGTGAATGGCGCGGGACAGGGCCGTGGCGTCGAGCGCCACGATGTCGTCGCCCGGCGTGGGAGGGCTCAGGCTCAAGGGCATGGGTCGGTGACAGCAAATGGGGAAGCTGCGCGCAGGATAGGCAAGGTACGGCTTGAGGACAATCGCCGTTTTTTCCAGCTATCTTTGCGATTTACGCAAACCGGAGCCGCTGTGCCGATGCTGTCTCACCGCTTGCAGGAGACCTCGCTGCGCTACTTCCTCGAGGTGGTGCGCTGCGGCTCCCTCACCGAGGCGGGGGTACGCCTGAACGTGACCGCCTCGGCCGTCAGCCGCCAGGTCGCGATGCTGGAGGCCGTGCTGGGCGTGCCGCTGTTCGACCGCCGTCCGCGCGGCATGGCGCCGAGCGCGGCCGGCGAGTTGCTGGCGGCGCACGCGCGGCGCGTGGCCCTGGAGGCGGACCGGGTGGTGTCGGACATCCAGGGCCTGCAGGGGCTGCGGCGCGGGCGGGTGCGTGTCGCCAGCTCGGCGGGCTTCGCCATCGAGTTCCTGCCGCGTGCCATTGCGGCCTTCCGCGAGCGCTTCCCAGGCATCCAGTTCCACCTGCGGGTGGCGAGCCCGATGGAAGTGACCACGGCGGTGCTGCACGGCGATGCCGATATCGGCCTGACCTACAGCCGCACCGCCGAGCAGGGCATCCGCGTCGAACTCCGGCAGCCGGCCCCGGTGCTGGCCATCATGCGCATCGACCATCCGTTGGCGCGGCTGCGCAGCGTGACGCTGGCACAGATGCGGGCCTATCCGATCGCGCTGCCCGAGGCCGACAACACGGTGCGCCAGCTCTTCGACATTGGCTGCAGCGAACGCCGCATGGTGTTCGAGCCGGTGCTGGTCAGCAACCATTTCGAGGCGCTCACCAACTTCGTTCTGTACGGCGGTGGCCTCTCGATCTCGGGCGAGGTCACGGTGCGCGAGAGGGTGCGGCGCGGCGAACTGCATGCCGCCGAGATCCGCGAGCGCGGCATGCGCGGTCGCGCGATCGAGCTGCAGACGCTGGCCGATCGCACGCTGCCGGAGGTGGTGCGGACCTTCCTGGGCTTCCTGCGCGAGCAGTTGCCAGCGCCCGACTGAGCGCCGGGTTCAGACGATCGCGAAGTGCTCGGTGCCGGCCGAGAGATCGGTCGTGCGCGCGCGCTGGCTGTTGAGCTTGATCTGCAGCCGCAGGTCGTTGGCCGAGTCGGCGTTGCGCAGTGCGTCCTCGAAGGAAATCATGTGCGTCTCGAACAGGTCGAACAGCGCCTGGTCGAAGGTCTGCATGCCGAGGTTGCGGCTCTTCTTCATGATGTCCTTGATCTCGCCCACCTCGCCCTTGAAGATCATGTCGCCGATCAGCGGGGTGTTCAGCAGGATCTCCACCGCAGCCACGCGGCCGTGGCCGTCTTCGGTCGGGATCAGGCGCTGCGAGATCAGCGAGCGCAGGTTGAGCGACAGGTCCATCAGCAGCTGGGCCCGGCGCTCCTCGGGGAAGAAGTTGATGATCCGGTCCAGTGCCTGGTTTGCGCTGTTGGCGTGCAGCGTGGCCATGCACAGGTGGCCGGTCTCGGCGAAGGCCACCGCGTGCTCCATGGTCTCGCGGTCGCGGATCTCGCCCATCAGAATCACGTCGGGCGCCTGTCGCAGCGTGTTTTTGAGTGCGGCCTCCCAGCTGTCGGTGTCGATGCCCACCTCGCGCTGGGTCACCACGCAGTTCTTGTGCGGGTGGACGAATTCCACCGGATCCTCCACCGTCACGATGTGGCCGTAGGAGTTCTCGTTGCGCCAGTCGATCATCGCGGCCAGCGTGGTCGACTTGCCCGAGCCGGTGGCGCCCACCAGGATGCACAGGCCGCGCTTGGTCATTGCCACGTCCTTGAGGATCTGCGGCATGTTCAGGCCGTCGATGGTGGGCAGTGTGGCCGGGATGGTCCGCAGCACCATGCCCACCTTTCCCTGCTGCACGAATGCGTTGACCCGGAAGCGGCCGATACCGGTCGGGGAGATCGCGAAGTTGCACTCCTTGGTGCGCTCGAACTCGGCCGTCTGCCGGTCGTTCATGATCGAGCGCGTCAGCGCCAGCGTGTGCTGCGCGCCCAGGGCCTGCTGTGAGACCTTGGTGACCTTGCCGTCGACCTTGATCGCTGGCGGGAAGTCGGCGGTGATGAACAGGTCGCTGCCGTTGCGGCTGACCATCAGCTTGAGCAGTTCGTTGATGAACTGGCTGGCTTGATCGCGTTCCATGAGGATGCAGCTCCTAGTTGAATGACGTTGGTCCGTAAGCGATGCGGCCGACCGCCGGGCCGCTGCAAGGCGGCCGCACCTCCCCCTCGGGGGGTGGAGTTGCACGCGCGCGGCGCGTGAAAAGCCGGGGGGCCATGGTGCTAGCCCGGGAAGTTTTCGGGGATCTTGGCCTTGCTGCGCGCTTCGGCCGGCGAAATGACGTTGCGCCGCACGAGGTCCGTCAGACACTGGTCGAGCGTCTGCATGCCCTGGTTGATGCCGGTCTGGATCGTCGAGTACATCTGCGCGACCTTGTTCTCGCGGATCAGGTTGCGGATGGCCGGTGTGCCCAGCATGATCTCGTGCCCCGCGACCCGGCCCTGGCCGTCCTTGGTCTTGCACAGGGTCTGGGAGATCACGGCCTGCAGCGACTCGGACAGCATGGCGCGGATCATTTCCTTCTCCTCGCCGGGGAACACGTCGATGATCCGGTCGATGGTCTTGGCCGCCGAGGAGGTGTGCAGGGTGCCGAACACGAGGTGGCCGGTCTCGGCCGCGGTCATGGCCAGGCGGATGGTTTCCAGGTCGCGCATTTCGCCCACGAGGATGGCGTCCGGGTCCTCGCGCAGCGCCGAGCGCAGCGCGTTGGCGAAGGACAGCGTCATCGGCCCCACCTCGCGCTGGTTGATCAGGCACTTCTTGGAGTCGTGCACGAACTCGATCGGGTCCTCCACCGTCAGGATGTGGCCGTATTCGGTTTCGTTGAGGTAGTTGACCATCGCCGCCAGCGTGGTCGATTTGCCGGAGCCCGTGGGGCCGGTCACCAGCACCAGGCCGCGCGGCTTGAGCGCCAGGTCGCCGAAAATCTTGGGCGCGTTCAGCTGCTCCAGAGTGAGGATCTTCGAGGGGATGGTCCGGAACACGGCCGCCGCGCCCCGGGCCTGGTTGAAGGCGTTCACGCGGAAGCGCGCGAGGCCGTCGATCTCGAAGGAAAAATCGACCTCGAGGAATTCTTCGTAGTGCTTGCGGTGCGTGTCGCTCATGATGTCGTACACCATGGCGTGCACCGCCTTGTGGTCGAGTGCGTCGACGTTGATGCGCCGCACGTCGCCGTGAACCCGGATCATCGGGGGCAGGCCGGACGACAGGTGCAAGTCCGATGCCTTGTTCTTGACGCTGAAGGCCAGCAGTTGGGTGATGTCCACGAAGTTCCTCGGTGACGTTTTGATACGTTTGAACGATTATGACGATGATTGGTGACAAGCTCCAGCAGGTTCGAGCCCGGATCGTGACAGCGTGCACGGCTTGCGGCCGCGATCCGGCGAGCGTGCGCTTGCTTGCGGTATCCAAGACCTTCCCCGCCGAAGCGGTGCGGGAAGCCCGTTCCGCCGGCCAGATTGCCTTCGGCGAGAACTATGTGCAAGAGGGGGTGGCCAAGATCGAGGCGCTGTCCGACCTGCGCGGCGGCCTCGAATGGCACTGCATCGGCCCCCTGCAGAGCAACAAGACGCGGCCGGTGGCGGCGCATTTCGACTGGGTGCACAGCATCGACCGGCTCAAGATCGCCGAGCGGCTGGCCGAACAGCGCCCTGCGGAACTGCCGCCGCTGCAGGTCTGCCTGCAGGTCAATGTGGACAGCGGCGCCAACAAGTCCGGCGTGACGCCCGAGGAGGCCTTGCCACTGGCCCGGGCTGTGGCGGCGTTGCCACGTCTGCGGCTGCGCGGGCTGATGGCGATCCCCGAGCCGGCGCCGGATTTCGAGGCGCAGCGGGCTGTGTTCCTGCGCGCCGCGGCGGTGCTCGGCGAATTGCGCGGCGCGGGGCTGGACGTGGACACGCTGTCGCTGGGCATGTCGGCCGACCTCGAGGCGGCCATCGCGGCCGGCAGCACGATGGTCCGGATCGGCACGGCCATCTTCGGGTCGCGCTGAACGGCCCGGTTGCCGCAAGCGCATAAGGCCCAACGCATCGCGCATAGACCATGGCGCGGGCCGGTGCGCAGGACTATCGTGCGCGGCTTCGCAACAACGCAAAGAGCCATGAGCGCCGATCTGTCCTACGTTCAACCGACCGCCAACAGCCCCTGGGGCACCTACCTGTCGCAGGTCGACCGCGTCGTGCCCTACCTGGGCAATCTGGCCCGCTGGGTCGAGACCCTCAAGCGGCCCAAGCGCGCGCTGATCGTCGACGTGCCGATCGAGATGGACGACGGCACCATCGCCCACTTCGAGGGCTATCGCGTGCAGCACAACATGTCGCGCGGCCCGGGCAAGGGCGGCGTGCGCTTCCACCCCGACGTGACACTGGAAGAGGTGATGGCCCTGTCGGCCTGGATGACGGTCAAGACCGCCGCGGTGAACCTGCCCTACGGCGGCGCCAAGGGCGGCATCCGCGTCGATCCGAAGAAGCTCTCGCGGCAGGAGCTGGAGAAGGTGACCCGCCGCTACACGAGCGAGATCGGCATCATCATCGGCCCGCAGCAAGACATCCCCGCGCCCGACGTCAACACCAACGCCCAGATCATGGCGTGGATGATGGACACCTACTCGATGAACGTCGGCGGCACCTCCACCGGCGTGGTCACGGGCAAGCCGCTGCACCTGGGCGGCTCGCTGGGCCGGGTGAAGGCCACCGGCCGCGGCGTATTCGTCACCGGCCGCGAGGCAGCGCGGCGTCTGGGCCTGGACCTGCGCGGCGCGCGCATCGCGGTGCAGGGCTTCGGCAACGTGGGCTCGGTGGCGGCGGAACTGTTCGCCGAGGCCGGCGCGAAGATCGTCGCGGTGCAGGACCACACCGGCACCATCGTCAACGCCAACGGGCTGGACCTGAAGGCCCTGGTGCCGCTGTCGCGCACCGAGGGCGTGGTGGGCTTCAAGGGCGGCGACGTGGTCGCCAACGAGTCCTTCTGGGACGTGGCCTGCGATATCCTGATCCCCGCGGCCCTCGAAGGGCAGCTGACCGCGGAGCGCGCGAAGAAGACCCAGGCAAGGCTCGTCCTCGAAGGCGCCAACGGCCCGACAGTGCCGGAGGCCGATGACATCCTGGCCGATCGCGGCATCCTCGTGGTGCCCGACGTGATCTGCAACGCCGGCGGCGTGACGGTCAGCTACTTCGAGTGGGTGCAGGATTTCTCGTCCTTCTTCTGGGACGAGGACGAGATCAACCAGCGGCTGGACCGCATCATGATGAACGCGCTGAACCAGATCTGGGATACGGCCGACCGCCATCGGATCACGCTGCGCACGGCGACCTTCGCGGTGGCCTGCGAGCGCATCCTGATGGCGCGGCAGGAGCGCGGGCTGTATCCATGAGTCCCCACGCCCGGCGCTGCGTGTCCTCGCTGCCCCCCGAGGGGGCTCAGGCCGGCTTTGGGTGGCCCGGCGCCGGCCTGTACCCGTGATCCCAGCGCACGACCTGAGCCACATCGAGGCCCTGCTGGCCGACGGACAGCGCAAGCTGCTCGGGTTGGTCGGCGCGCCGGGGGCGGGCAAGTCCACGCTCGCGCAGGCGCTCGTGCAGGCCCTGCCCGGGCGGGCGCAGGTCGTGCCGATGGACGGCTTCCACCTGGCCCAGGCCGAGTTGCAGCGCCTGGGCCGCGCCGAACGCAAGGGCGCGCCCGACACCTTCGACAGCGCGGGCTATGCCGCGCTCCTGCGACGCCTGCGTGAGCAGCGCGCGGGCGAGACCGTCTATGCACCCGAGTTTCGCCGCGAGATCGAGGAGCCCATCTCCGGCGCGATCGCCGTGCTGCCACAGACGCAGCTGGTGATCACCGAAGGCAACTACCTGCTGCTGGATGAAGGCCCCTGGGCCGAAGCCGCGCCGCTGCTGGACGAGGTCTGGTACGTGGAGGTCGACGACGCACTGCGCCTGGAGCGTCTGGTGCGCCGCCATCAGCAGTTCGGCCGCAGCCGAGAGCAGGCGCTGGCCTGGGTGGCGCAGACCGACGAGCCCAATGCCCGCCGCATCGTCGCCACGCGCGCGCGGGCGCACCGCGTGATCCGCATCGACACTTGAACGGTCGGGGAACAAGCAGGCCGCCGCAGCGTCGAATCGTGGCCCGCGAAGCGGCAGGCTGCCGCTAGCATTCCGCATCTCCCGATTCTTCCGTTGTCTCCATGCGTTCCTTTCTCCCGTACGCAGTCCCCGCGCTGCTGTTCACGCTCGCGCTGGCGGGCTGCGGCAGCCTGCCGTCCCCGCGCGCCTCCTACGAGCCCGAGGAATTCGATTCGACCACCACCCACACCCGCACCTTCGCCGCCAGCCAGGCCCAGACCTGCGAGGCTGCGCGCCGCGCCCTGCTGAGCCAGGGCTACCTGGTGACGGCGGCGAATGCCGACTTGGTGGCAGGTCGCAAGAGCTTCCAGCCGGCGCGCGAAGTGCACGTGGAGATGGAGTTGCGGGTGGTCTGTGCGCGAGAGGGCGGCGCTGGCAGCACGATCGCTTTCGCCAGCGCGCTGCAGGACCGCTACAGCCTGAAGAAGGTCAACAACTCCGCCAGCGTGGGCGTGGGCGCCATCGGCTCCGTGTCGCTGCCCTTTTCCTCCAGCGACGATGCGCTGGTCAAGGTGGCCAGCGAGACGCTGACCGACGAACGCTTCTACGACCGGCTCTTCGCCTTGGTCGAGCGCTTCCTGGTGGTGCCGGAGGCGGCGCAGAGCGAACCGGTCGCGCCGCCCTCGCCCGTGTCGCCGAGCACCGAGGCACCGCTGCGCCCGGTGCCCTTGTCTCCCACCCGGGGCTGAGTCAGATCGAAACCGAGCGGGCCTGGTAGGCCGGCAGCCCGGTCAGGCCGCACAGGCGCTGCATCACGCCGTAGCCCTGGGCCAGGGCGGCTGCGTAGGTGGCGAAAGGGCGCTCCGCACGGTGCAGCGGCTCGAAGTGGCCGTCGTGGTGTGCGTCCTCGTGGATCACCCAGTAGTAGGAACCGTCAAAGGGTTGTTCCACCAGCAGCCCGATCTTCCTCACGTCCATGTTTTTCGCTCCGTCGTAGTCAAAATGAGTACTTAAGAATGTAAAACCATGTGTCTAGTCCTCGGAGGAGAAAAATCACGCTTCTCCGCCTTTTGCGGCTTTCCGTGACGATGGACGTGGGCCGATTGACTTCGCGCCCGCGCTGTGCGACGTTGTACCGAGTGGTTCTCTTTTCAATCCCGTCTTCAAGGAGCAGGCCATGCTGGGCAACAAGGAAGCCGTCGCGAACCTCGCCGTCAAGGATCTCGAGCGGGCACGGCAGTTCTACGAAGAGATCCTCGGCCTGACGCCGGTCGAGGCCGAGGGCGACGACCTGATCGTCTTCCAGAGCGGCGTCTCGAGCCTCAACGTGTATCGCTCGCAATTCGCGGGCACGAACCAGGCGACGGCCGTCACCTGGGCAGTGGGCGACGAGATCGAGGCCCTGGTCAGCGCGCTGCGCGCCAAGGGCGTGCGCTTCGAGCACTACGAGATGCCCGACATGCGCCTGGAGGGCGATCTCCATGTCTCGGGCGACATGAAGGTCGCCTGGTTCAAGGACCCGGACGGCAACATCTTGAACCTCATCAATCGCTGACGGAAGCCGGCGGGTCAGCGCACCAGCGTGGACTTGCCGAACAGGCTCTCGATCAGCTCCACCGCCACTTCCGCCGTGCGGTTGCGCACGTCCAGCGCCGGGTTGAGCTCGACCACGTCGAGCGAGGCGAGCCGGCCGGTGTCGGCGATCATTTCCATGCACAGCTGCATCTCGCGCCAGGTCGGCCCGCCGCGCACGCCGGTGCCCACGCCGGGAGCGTAGTCCGGGTCCAGGCAGTCGAGGTCGAAGCTCACGTGCAGGTGGGTGTCCTCGTCGATGTCCTGCAGCGCCTCGGTCATGGTGGTGCGCATGCCGTGCTCGTCGATGTGGCGCATGTCGAACACGTTCAGGCCCAGGGCGCGGATGGCCGCCTTCTCCTCCGCGTCGACGCTGCGGATGCCGATGAAGCGGATCGCGTCGAGCCCCAGCGCCGCGGGCTCGCCGCTCCAGCCGGTCAGCGCCTGCGGCCCCTGCCCGAGCAGGCAGGCCACCGGCATGCCGTGGATGTTGCCGCTGGGGCTGGTGCGCTCGGTGTTCACGTCCGAGTGCGCGTCCAGCCACAGCACGCGGAGCTTGCGCCCGGCCTGGCGCGCATGCCGGGCGATGGCGCTGATCGAGCCGATCGCCAGGCAATGGTCGCCGCCCATCAGCAGTGGCAGGTGGCCGGCCGCCAGGGATTTCTCTACCGCCTCGTAGACCGAGCGGTTCCACTCCACCACCTCGGCCAGGTGGCGCAAGCCGTTGGCCGGCTCGGTCCAGGGCGTGGCGGGGCCGGCGAGGTTGCCGCGGTCGACGATCTCAAAGGCCAGGCGCGACAGCGTGCCGGCGATGTCCGCCACCCGCAGCGCGTCCGGCCCCATGCCGGCGCCGCGCACGCTGGCGCCGATGTCCGTGGGGGCGCCGATCAGCTCGACTGTCGTGGTGGTGGTCATCGGCGCAAGCCTCCGGAGGGTTCAGGCAAAAGCGGGCGCGAGGCCACGCCGAAGGCGCGCGCTCGCACTGTCGACCAGGAAGACCAGCAGGAACATGGCGCCGATCACGGTCGCCGACTGTGCCTGCTGGAACAGCGAAAGATGAAAGTACAGCATCTGACCCAGCCCGCCGGCGCCGACGAAGCCGAGCACGGCGGCCATGCGGATGTTCATTTCCCAACGGTACAACGCATAGGCCAGCCACTGGGGCCAGGCCAGCGGCAGGCTGCCGTAGGAGAAGGCCGCGACCGCGCCGCTGCCGGCCTCGCGCAAGGCGCGCTCCGGGCCTTCCGGCAGGTTCTCCAGCGTCTCGCCGAACAGCCGGCCGAACACGCCGCTGGTGTGCAGCGCCAGTGCCAGAACGCCAGCGAAGGGGCCGAGCCCGGCGGCCAGGACCATCAGCGCGGCCCACACCAGCTCGGGGACGCTGCGCAGCAGGTTGAGCAAAAAGCGCGCAGCCTGGCGCAGCGCCGGGCCGAAGCGGCCGGATGCGGGCAGCGCCAGGGCTGCTCCCCCCACCATCGCCAGCAGGGTGCCGAGCGCCGAGACGGCCAGCGTCTGCAGCGCGCCCCAGGCCGTCCTGGCGAGGAAGGCGCTCGACAGGTCCGGCGGGAAAAATTCGGTCACGAAGCGCGCCATCGAGGCCAGCGACTCGTGCGCCACGAGGGCCCGGAAGTCGATCCCGAGGTAGAGGAAGCTCGCGATCACCGCAGCCAGGATCGCGACGGTGGCGAGCACGCAGGCCACGCAAGGGCCCGCGGCGCGTGCTCGCTCGGAAGCCGTCGCGCGCGAGGCGGTCATGCGAGCCACTTCCGCAGGCCCGCGCTGAGGGCGTCCGCCAGGAAGACGAGCAGCAGGAACACGACCAGGATGCTGCAAGCCTCTCCGCCGTTCAGCATCTTCATCGACTGGTCCATGAGCTGTCCCAGCCCACCGGCGCCGACGAAGCCCATCACCACCGAGGCGCGCACCGCGCATTCCCAGCGGTAGACGGTGTAGGAGGCCAGTTCCTGCGCCGCGCCCGGCAGCAGCCCGTAGCCCAGGGCCGCGAGGCGTCCGCTGCCGGCCTCGAGCAGCGCGCGGGCGGGCCGCGTGTCGCCCGACTCGAGGATCTCCGCGTAGACCTTGCC
The DNA here is from genome assembly GCF_002157355.1 of Variovorax sp. JS1663. GTDB lineage: Bacteria > Pseudomonadota > Gammaproteobacteria > Burkholderiales > Burkholderiaceae_C > Variovorax. The sequence continues at coordinate 225,979 of NZ_LYMK01000001.1, forward strand.
GAGCATGCCGGCGTAGGTGATCGCCAGCGCCAGCACGCCGGCCGCCGGACCCAGGCCGAAGGCGCGCACCAGGACCAGCGCCCACACCAGCTCAGGGATGGCGCGCAGCATGGTGAGCACACCGCGGGCGGCAGTGCGCAGCAGTCCGCCGCGCCAGCGTCCGGGCCCTGGGCCGATGCGCGAGACCGACAGCGAGCGCGTCGACACGAAGGCCAGCGGCACGGCCAGTGCGAAGGCCAGCGTCACGCCCGCCGTCGCCATGGCCAGCGTCTCCAGCGTGGCGCGCGCCAGCAGGCCGAGAAACTCCGCCGACAGTGCCGGTGGCAGGAAGCCGGCCAGGAAGCCGCCCATCGCGCGCAGGCCGGCCGGCGCCAGGAGCGCCTGCGGCTTGAACTCGGCGATCACCAGCATCGGCCACAGCACCACCAGCGCCAGCAGCAGGGCGCTCAGGCGGCGGCGCGCGAGCGGGTCGCGCGGGTCTCGCCGCTGGGCGGGATGCGGCAGCGTGCTCATCGGCAGGCGGCCGCGGGCATGGGCATGCGCAGGCGGTCGAGCTCGAAGCCGGCGGCCTGGGTCGGCAGCAGGCTGCCTTCGGTCGCGTAGAGCTCCTGCAGCATCGCGCGGCTGACCTCGCCGGCCGGCGCATCGAAGGCCACGCTGCCGGCGCGCAGGCCGACGATGCGGTCGAACCACTTGAGCGCCAGGTCCACCGCGTGCAGCGAGGCCAGCAGCGTCGCGCCGGTGTCCCGGCTCTGGGCGACCAGTTCGCCCACCGCCAGGTCGGCCAGCGCCGGGTCGAGGGCCGAGACCGGCTCGTCGGCCAGGAGCAGCTCGGGCGCCTGGTAGAGCACCCGCGCCATGCCGACGCGCTGCAACTGGCCGCCGGAGAGCCGGTCGCAGCGGTCGAACAACCGGTCCGCCAGATCGAGCCGTGCCAGCGCGGCCTGCGCGCCGGCGATGTCGGAGGGCATGAGCAGCGAGGCCAATGCCCGCGCGGCCGACCAGCGGCCCAGCCGCCCGGCCAGCACCGCGGTGATGACGCGCAGGCGCGGCGGGATCGGCGGCGACTGGTGGATCAGTCCGATGCGCGCGCGCAGCTTGCGCAGCTCCGCCGCGCGCAGCTGCCAGGGATGCGCCCCCAGCAGCGCGACCCGGCCCTCGCTGACGCGCAGCCCCGCTCCGGCGATGCGCAGCAGGCTGGTCTTGCCCGCGCCCGAGGGGCCGATCACGGCCACGCGCGCGCCCGGCGCCAGGCGCAGCGTCACGCCCTGGAGCGCACGCTGGCCGTTCGCGTGGACCAGGCCGACGTCCTCCAGCGCCAGCGCGGCTTCGGCGGTCAAGAGGGCGGCCCGGCTATTTCAGGAGCCCGGCGGCGCGCGCGGCCGACTCGATGCTGTCGTAGTTCGAGGCCTTGGTGGGGATGAACTTCGAGGCCCGCTGCAGCGAGAGGATTTCCTGGTGCGCCGGCTCGGCTGCGTTGAGCTTGAGGAAAGCCTCGGTGATCTTCTTCTGCAGCGCGGCGTCCAGGCCCGGCCGCGCGGTCCAGTTGTAGTCGTAGTAGGGCGCGGTGGTGGCCAGTACGCGCACCTTGGCGGCGTTCGGGTTCTTCGCTTCGACCAGCTTGTCCAGGACCGAGGCGTTGAGCGCACCCGCCTCGGCCCGGCCGGCCGCCACGAAGGCGACGGTGGCGTCGTGCGCGCCAGAGAAGGCGACCGTCTTGAAGTCCTTGTCGGGGTCGAGGCCGGCCTGCATCAGAAAGTAGCGCGGCATCAGGTGGCCCGAGGTGGAGGAAGGCGAGCCGAAGGCGAAGGTGGAGCCCCGCAGGTCGGTCAGCGTCTTGGCCTTGCTGTCGGTGGGCACGATGAACTTGCTGGTGAAGACCTCGTCCTCCGCCCGCTGCACCAGCGGCACCGCGCCGCCCTGCGTGCGCAGCTTGGCCTGCACGAAGGTGAAGCCGCCGAGCCAGGCGAGGTCGATCTTGTTCGTGGCCAGGCCCTCGACCACGGCCGCGTAGTCCGTGACCGGTGTGAACTGCACGTCGGCGCCGGTCTCCTTCTTGAGGTACTCGCCCAGCGGCTTGAATTTGCGCTGCAGCTCGGTGGGGGCCTCGTCGGGGATGGCCGAGACGCGCAGGATGGTGGTCTGCGCCTGCAGCGGGAGGTGGGCGGCGAGGCCCAGCAGGCAGAGGAGTGCGGTCTGGAGTAGTTGGCGTTTCATGGTGTCGTGCCCCGTGGAGGAGAGGTCTGCCAGTTTACGGAGATGCGGCAGTCCGGAAGCCCGCGAAGACATCGGTGCGGCCGGGCTGGAAGAAGTTGCGGTAGCGCACGTCGTGCAGCCGCGCATGGGTGGCGAAGGCGCCGCCGCGCAGCTCGCGATGATCGCCGAACCAGGGCGCCGAATAGTCGCGGTAGGGGCCTGGCGCAAAACCCGGATAGGGCAAAAAGGTGTCGGCCGTCCATTCCCAGACGCTGCCGCCCCACGTGAAGCGCGCCTGCGTGGCAGCTGCGTGCTCCCATTCGGCGGCGCGCGGCAGGCGGCGGCCGGCCCACCGGGCATAGGCCTCGGCTTCCCAGGCGCTCACGTGGAGGACAGGCTGCGCCGGGTCCAGCGGCAACCAGCGATCGAACCACCGGTGCTCCCATTCCTGCGCGACGAGCCGCCATCTCGCGGGGTGGCCATGCGGGTGCGTCGCGCGCCAGCGGCCTGCCTCGCCGGGCCAGAAGGCCGGGTCGTCGTAGCCGCCCGCTTCCACGAAACGCAGGTAGTGGCCGGCGGTGACGGGCGTGGCGTCGACCTCGAAGGCGTCCAGCGCGACTTCATGCGCATCGCGCTCGTTGTCGAAGGCGAAGCCGGGGCGGGCTGCGGGCCAGCCGATCGTCGCCGTGGCCGCCGGCAGCGCGATCGCCGGCGCCTGTGCCAGGCGCGGCAAGTCCGCCATGCCGGCGGGCGCGGGATAGCCCAGCGTCGCGCGCGACCACGCGAAGGCCTCGTCGTGCATGTCCTCATGGAACAGCACCAGGCGGTGGAAATATTGCGCCTCGTCGTCGGCGGCGGCCCGGTCCAGCGCTTCGAGGCAGGCATCCAGCTGCGCATCGAGCCGCGCGCCCAGCGCGTCGCGCGTAGGGAGCGGCGCGGACCAGCGCGCCAGGTGGGCCAGCCGGGCCGAATCGAACAGTGCATCGGGGCCCGCGATACGCGCCGGTGCGCTGGCCTGCACCAGGCCGCGCGCGTCGACCGCGTGCGGTCCGCGCAGCACCCAGAACTCGCCGAACCAGGCCAGGTGCGCCAGTTCCCACGCCACCAGGTTCACGCCGGCCTGGCGCGGGACTTGCCATTGCGCATCGTCGAGGTCGAAGGTCCAGGCCCGCGTGCGCGCACGGGCTTCGCGCAGCGCCTCGGCGAGCGCTCTGCCGGCCAGCGTGCGGGCCTCAGCAGCCATCGCCGCCCGGGCCGTGGCAGCCTGCCAGAATGAAGCGATGCCCAAGCCCCGCGTCCTCATCGTCTCGCCGGCGCTGGCGGAGGCCAACAACGGCAACTGGCGGACCGCTTCGCGCTGGCAGCGATTCCTGTCCGCCCAGGCCGAGGTCGAGATCGCCCGCGGCTGGGACGGCGCGCCGCACGACGCGCTGATCGCCCTGCATGCGCGCCGGTCGGCCGAGGCGATCGCGCAGTGGCGGGCGGCGCGCCCGGCCGGTCCGCTCGCGCTGGTCCTGACGGGCACCGATGTCTACCGCGATATCGAGGAAAGCCGTGCAGCTCAACATTCGCTCCAGTGTGCCAGCGAGCTGGTGGTGCTGCAGCCCGATGCGCTCGAACGGCTCGGCCGGGCCGAGCGCGCGAAGGCCCGCGTCATCGTGCAATCGGCCAGCCGCGTGCGCGGACGGCCGTCGCAGCGCCATGTCGACCTGGTCGCGGTGGGTCACTTGCGCGACGAGAAAGACCCGCTCACCCTCATGGCCGCCGCGCGCCGGCTGCCCGCGGACACGCCGATCCGCATCGTGCACATCGGCGAGGCGCTGGCGCCCGAGCTCGGCGAGGCTGCGCGCCGCACCATGGCCGAATGCCCGCGCTACCGCTGGCTGGGCGGCCTGCCGCGAGAGGCCGCGAGGCGCTGGATCGCCCGTGCGCGCGCCCTGGTGCACATGAGCCGCATGGAAGGCGGCGCGCAGGTGGTCATCGAGGCGGTGCGCTCCGGCGTGCCGGTGCTGGCCAGCCGCATCGGCGGCAATCTGGGCCTGCTGGGCGAGGACTACGAAGGCTGCTTCCCGGTGGGCGACGACGCGGCGCTGGCCGCGCTGATGCAGCGTTTCGCGGCCGAGCAGGCCTTCGCGGCACGGCTGAGGGCGCAGTGCGCGCTGCGCGAGCCGGGGTTCAGCCCTGCGGCCGAGCGGAACAATGTGCGGCGCCTGCTGCACGATCTGCTGGCATCTCCATAATCGCCCTGTACTCCGGAAGCGCCCATGAACGACCGAACGCCCGCCTCCCTCTCTCCGGCCCTGCGCCTGACCAGCTTCTCCCACGGCGGCGGCTGCGGCTGCAAGATCGCGCCAGGGGTGTTGTCCGAAATCCTGAAGAAGAGCGGCAGCGGGCTGATCCCGCCCGAGCTGCTCGTCGGCATCGAGACGGCCGACGATGCCGCGGTCTACCAGCTCAACGACGAGCAGGCACTGATCGCGACCACCGATTTCTTCATGCCCATCGTCGACGATCCCTTCGACTTTGGCCGCATCGCCGCAACCAACGCGATCAGCGACGTGTATGCGATGGGCGGCACGCCGATCATGGCGCTGGCCCTGGTGGCGATGCCGGTCAACCAGTTGCCGCTGGAAGTCATCGGCGAAGTGGTGCGCGGCGGCCAGGCGGTGTGCCGCGAGGCCGGCATCCCGATCGCCGGCGGCCACACGATCGACTCGGTCGAGCCGATCTATGGCCTGGTCGTGATGGGGCTGGTGCATCCGAAGCGGCTCAAGCGCAACGCCGATGCGAAGGCGGGCGACCTGCTGGTGCTGGGCAAGCCCCTGGGCGTGGGCGTGCTGTCGGCCGCGCTGAAGAAGGAGAAGCTCGATGCAGAGGGTTATGCGCAGTTGATCGCGTCCACCACGCGGCTCAACAAGCCGGGCACGGCGCTGGCCGCGATCGAGGGCGTGCATGCACTGACCGACGTCACCGGCTTCGGCCTGGCCGGGCACACGCTGGAGATGGCGCGCGGCGCGGGCTTGCGCGCGGTGATCGACTGGGCCCAGGTGCCGCTGCTGCCGCGCGTCGAGGCGATGGCGGCCGAGGGCTTCGTCACCGGTGCATCGGGACGCAACTGGGCCGGCTACGGCGCCGAGGTCGAACTCGACCCGGCGCTGGCGCCCGTGGTGCGTGACCTGGTGTGCGATCCGCAGACCTCGGGCGGCTTGCTGGTGAGCTGCGCGCCTGGCGCCGTGCAGGAAGTGCTGGCGCTGTTCCAGGCGCAGGGCTTCGAGTCTGCGCGCGTGATCGGCCGCATGGAAACCGGCCCGGCCGGCCTGCGCGTCAGCGCGTAGCCGCGGCGGCCGGGCCGCGGGCCGGCGCCTTGCGTGCGGCAGGACGCTTGGCGGCCTTGGCGGGTGCCGCCTCGGGCGCAGCCGCCTTGCGCGGGGCGCGCGCTCGTGGCGGTGCTTTTGCTGCCGTGGGCTGTGGCGCGGCCTCGGGCGGCGCTTTCACTTCCTTCGCCGCCGCTGTTGCCGCAGGCGCATCGAGCGTCTTCACGCGTTCCTGGATCGCGCGGTGCTCATCGAGCAGGTAGTCCGCGATCACGTCCACGTCCGGCACCGCGCGGCGGCAGGCGATCAGGCCGAAGTCCAGGCTGCCGTTGTAGCTCTGCACCGTCATGTTGAGCGCCATGCCGTGGCTGGGGATCGACACCGGGTAGTAGGTCAGCAGCTTCGCCCCCGCGAAGTAGAGCGCGGCCTGGGCGCCCGGCACGTTGGAGATCACCACGTTCGCCACCGGCGGCAGCCGGTCCGCCAGCCGCGAACGGCCGTACATCGAGGCCAGGCCGGACATCAGCCAGGGCGCGCCGAAGGAGGGAAAGTCGGTCGGAATCGCAGCCTTGATGTTGCCGATCAGGTCCTTGGCCGCCGCCGAGGACTCGCGGATGCGCGCGATGCGCTCGACCGGGTCGGCCACGTCGGTCGCCAGCGTCATCACCGTCATCGACACCTGGTTGTCGGGCGAGGTGTCGCCCGGCGCGCGCAGCGTGACGGGGATGGCCGCGCTCATCGGCTTCTTGGGCAGCTTGCCGTGGTCCGCCAGGTAGCGCCGCAGCGCGCCGGCGCAGATGCCCATCACCACGTCGTTGAGGCTGGCGCCCAGCTTCTTGCCGGCCTGCTTGACCTCGGCCAGCGGGATCGAGCGGACGGCATAGGCCCGCTGGTTGGTGATGGCCACGTTCAATAGCGTGCGCGGCCCCAGCAGGTTGAGGTTCTTCGGCACCTGCCAGGGGCCCGCGCCCTCGCTGCGGGGCTGCGGCACGACCAGGCTCTGCACCGCGCGCGCCATGTCGGGAAAGGTCTTCACCAGCTTCACGTACTGCTGCAGCGTGTTGCTGATCGCGGCGCCCGCCAGCTCGGCCACGCCCAGCTGGTAGCGGTTGCTGCGGCGTGCCTTCTGGCGCGGCGGCTTGATCGGCTCGGGATGCGGCTCCAGCGTCATGATGGCCTGCGCGAAGGCGGCGCCGGCCTGGCCGTCGATGCCCGCATGGTGGACCTTCGTGTACATCGCGTGGCGACCACCCTGCAGGCCGTCGATCACGTAGAACTCCCACAGCGGGCGGCTGCGGTCCATCAGCGTGGAATGCAGGCGGCCCACGTACTGCTCGAGCTGGCGCAACGTGCCCGGGCGCGGCAGGGTGACGCGGCGCACGTGGTAGTCGAGGTCCACGTCCTCGTCCTCCACCCACACCGGGTTCGACAGCTCGAAGGGCATCAGCGCCAGCTTGCGCGTGAAGATCTCCGACAGGTGCAGGCGGTTCGCCACGTGGGCCTTCACGTCCTCGTAGAAGTCGCCCTTGTAGCCCGCAGGCAGCTCCAGCAGGTGCAGGCCGCCGACGTGCATCGGCGTCTCCGGCGTCTCGGTGTGCAGAAAGGTCGCGTCCAGGCCGCTCAGGTGTTGCATTCGGGTGTCTCCTCCGTGACGTGGTGTGGGCGCGGGACGCGCGGCGCGAAAGGAAAAATGATTCCGCAATGCATGCAGCCCCGGATAGCGGGTAAGCCCGAGGGCCCGCGCACGCCGGACGGCGGCCCGCCCGTCGTAGCATCGCCTGGGGAAATTGGGGCAGTTGGCCTAACTATCCGACGCTTCTAGTTTTTCAGCCCTAGGGCTTTGCGAAGAAGATGTGGCCATCGCGTCGGAAGTTCGGCGCGAGAGGATCGGGAGCCTTCCCATCCTCCTGTGTCCATCCACTTCGAGGAAATCATCATGTCCACGCAAACCATCTCTTCCGCCGCCATCCACGTCGTCGGCCAGTACAACGAAGCCGGCAAGACCCTGGTCGGCGCCTACCGCACCGGCGCCCGCCGCCTGCTCGACGGCGCCGCCTCGCGCACCAGCGAATTCCTGGGCGCCCGCCAGCTGCCGCTGGTGAGCGAACAGCTCAAGGCCCGCCTGATCGGCGCGCAGGAAAAGGTCAACGGCTTCCTGGCCAATCGCCTCGACATCGACACCGGCCGCGTGGTCGCCGTGATGGACCGCGTCGCCGGCACCACCACCAGCGGCATCGAATCGGTCGCCAACGTGGCCGCGCGCGTCGAGTCGCCCCTGGGCACCTCGGTGCTGCAGGCGCTGGGCACGCTGAACCAGCCCTTCGCGACCCTCTCGGTGCAGATCGCCGACCGCATCGCCGACGGTGCGAAGAAGATCGAAGGCCGCCTGGCCGGCAGCGCCGATGAAGCGCCGGTCCAGGTCGTGAAGGCCAAGGCCCGCACCACGGCCGCGCGCCGCCCGGTGCGCACGCGCAAGGCCTGAGAAACCGTGACTGTCGCGGCCGCAGGGCCGCCTTGTCTTCCCCAGGTTCCAGGAGCACTGAATGGCGACTCGCCGCGATGAAGATGAAACCCCCAAGGTGAAGAAGAAGGCAGCCGCGGCCGGCAGCAAGACGGCGACGGCCAAGAAAGCGGCGCCGCCGCGCAAGCGGGCGGCGCCCGCGAAGAAGACAGCCCCGGCCGGGAAGGCCGAGGAACTCACCGAACAGGCCGGCTCGCAGGGTTTGCTGCGCGCCGGCCTGAAGGCCTTGGGCCAGGTGCGCGACGACGTCGTCAAGCGCCAGACCAACGTGATCGAAAGCCTGCTCGGCATCGGCCAGCCCAAGGCCGATGCGCCGACGCGCGGCTTCGGGCTCGAGAGCTTCGGCATCCGCAAGTTCGAGGACGTGTTCGACCAGCGGGTAGCCACCGCGCTGCAGCGCCTGGGCATGCCGACCGCGCAGGAGATCCAGGAATTGCGCGAACAGATGCGCATCCTGCTCGAGCACCTGGAGCGCATCGAATCCGCCGGCCGCAAGCGCTGAACGTGGCGAGCCCCAATACCCGCGAACGCATCCTGCTGGCCAGCCTGGCGCTGTTCAACGCGCAGGGGCTGGCGGCCGTATCCACCCACCGCATCGCGGCCGAGCTGGGCATCAGCCCCGGCAACCTGCACTACCACTTCAAGGCCAAGCAGCTCATCGTCGAGCGGCTGTTCCGGCGCTTCGAGGAGCGGCTGGAACTGCTCAACGCCTCTTCCAGTTCGGTGCGCGCCATCGACGACCTGTGGCTCGCCCTGCACCTGCGCTTCGAGGCCATCGACGCCTACCGCTTCGTCTACCGCGACATGGCCTTCCTGGCGGGCGAGTACCCCGCGCTGGGCCAGCGCGCCCAGGCGCTCACGGCGCAGAACCTGCTGGCTGCGCAGGCCCTGTGCGAGGCGCTGGTGGCCGCGGGTGTCATCGAGGCGACAGCGGAGGACGCGCAGATGCTCGCCCTGCAGATGGTCTTCACCACCACCTGCTGGCTTTCCTTCGAGCGGCTGGTGCCGGGGCGCGACGCCCTGCAGCAGGCCGACCCCGGTCTTGCGGCCTTCTACACGCTGACACTGGTTTCCCCCTATGTTTCGCGCGAATCGCGGGCCTACCTTGACTATTTGCGAGGAAAGTACCTCGGATAGCCGATTGACCCGCAGCCAGCGGCCCTTACAGTCAATCACAAGCAAAGGAGATGTTCATGATGGCAGCCACCCACGACCGTGTTGCGCCGCCCTCGCGCCTGCTGCTGCTGGCCGAGGCGCGCGCCCTCTGGGAAGCCGGGGCGACCCTGGCCCTGTGGCCCCTGCTGCAGTTCGCGCCGCGCGGCGACGGCCATGCGGTGCTGGTCCTGCCCGGCCTGGTGGCCAGCGACATCTCGACCAAGCTGCTGCGGCGCTACCTGCAGGGCCGCGGCTACGACGCTCATGGCTGGGGCCTGGGCCGCAACCTCGGCCCGCGCGCCGGCATCGAGGACGGCATGGTCGCCAAGCTCGAGGCGCTGCACGACCAGAGCGGCGGCAAGGTCAGCGTGGTGGGCTGGAGCCTGGGCGGCGTCTACGCGCGCCTCCTGGCCGCGCGCCATCCGCAGTGGGTGCGCAGCGTCGTCACCCTGGGCAGCCCCTTCACCGGCAGCGCGCGCGCGACCAATGCCTGGCGCATCTACGAGGGCGTGAGCGGCCAGAGCTCGATCGATCCGCGGCGCATGCGGCACGTGCAACCCACGCCCCCGGTGCCCACCACCTCCATCTTCAGCCGCAGCGACGGCGTGGTCGCCTGGCAGTGCAGCATCGAGGCCGCGGGACCGCAGGCGGAGAACATCGAGGTCGTGGCCAGCCACCTGGGGCTGGGCGCGCACCCGGCCGTGCTCTATGCGCTGGCGGATCGGCTGGCGCAGCCGGAAGGGCAGTGGAAGCCCTTCGACCGAGGGATGTGGGGGCCGTTGATCTATCCGGATCCCGCGCGGCCGGAGTAGGCGTCGGCGCCATGACACGCAGACTCATCAGCTCCGGCTCCACCTTCGAGCAGGAGATCGGCTATTCGCGCGCGGTGGTCGACGGCGACTGGGTGTTCGTCTCCGGCACTACAGGCTTCGACTACGCGACCATGACCATTGCCGACGGCATCGTCGAACAGGCCGAGCAGTGCCTGCGCAACGTCGAAGCCGCGCTGGCCGAGGCCGGCGCTTCCTTCGCGGACGTGGTGCGCGTCCACTACATCCTGCCCAAGCCGGAAGACTTCCCGTCGTGCTGGCCGGCGCTGCGCAAGTGCTTCGGTGAATCGAGGCCCGCTGCAACGATGATCTCGGCCGGCCTCGCCGATCCGCGCATGCGGATCGAGATCGAGGTCACGGCGCGCAAGCGCAGCTGATCACTTCGTTGCCGATGGATAGAGCTGCTCGCACAGGGGCGGGATCAGGCCGGCGGGGCGTGCTGCTCCGTTCGTGTCCCCCGGCGGCCTGCGGGCCGCCTCCTCCTTTACTTCACTACGCAGCACGCCCCACCGCCCTCGGCCCGCCCCGAACGCCCATCTTCGCCCAGCCCCGAACGCTCATCCTAGGTCCGGCACACCCTTCAGCTCCCCGCCCACACGTCCAGCACATAGCGCTTGTCGGCGATCATCTTCTCCAGCCAGGCCTCGCCGTCCTGGCCGTGCTCGCGGGCGATGTCGGAGAGTGCGCGCCGCACGTCGGGCTCCATGCGCGAGCCGTCGCCGCAGACGTAGACGATGGCGCCCTGGTCCAGCAGGCGCCAGACGTCCTTGGCTTGCTCGCGGATGCGGTCCTGCACGTAGACCTTGCGCTCGCCGGCGCGCGAGAAGGCGGTGAAGAGCTTCGCCACGCCGCGCTCGGCCCACGCTTGGAGCTCGTCGGCGTAGATGAAGTCCTGCTCCGGATGCCGGCAGCCGAAGAACAGCAGGGCCTCGCCCGGTGCCGTCCCCTTGGCGAGCTGCGATTCCCTTTCCTGCAGGAAGCCTCGGAAGGGCGCCAGGCCGGTGCCCGGGCCGACCATGATCAGCGGACGCTGTGGGTCCTCGGGCAGGCGGAAGCCCTCGGCCGTGGTCTCGCGCACCACGCCGTGCACCAGTTCGCCGGCCTCGGCACGCGCGAGGTAGTTGGAGCACACGCCTTCGAACTGCCCGAGGCCGGAGCGCGCCGGCCCGCCCACCACGCCCACCGTGACGCTGCAGCGCCTGCCATCCACCACCGGCGAGGAGGAGATCGAGTAGTAGCGCAGTGACAGCGGTGACAGCATTTCCAGGAACACGGCAAAGGGAGGCTGGCACGCAGGGAATTCCTCCAGCAGGTCCAGCACCGACTTGCGTTTCTGCAGCACCTCGCCGCGGTAGAGCGCGGCCGAGGCCTCGTCGGCGCCCGACAGCGCTTCCAGCTTCGGGCGCGTGAACGGACATTGCGTGTGGGCCGCGAGCTGCGCGATCTGCTTGCGCGTGGCCACGTCCTGCAGCTCGACGTAGTCGCCCAGCAGGCGGTCGACCGCGATCACCTCGTCCACCGGCAGCGCGGCCTTGCGCCCCGGCATGGCCTGCAGCCGCACGTGCGTCTTGCGGTCGAAGCCGAAGCGCGCCATCGCACGCTCCACCTGTGCCGGGCCGTTGCGCGGCACCACGCTGAGGTGATCGCCGGCGCGGTAGCTCACGCCTTCGGGCAGTTGCAGTTCCACGTGGCGCGTGGAGCGGTCCTGCGCGGCATCTCCGCTTTGCTTCTGCAGCTCGCGGTTCGCGAGCACGCGCAGGCTCACCGCGCCCAGCGCGTCGACCAGCGCGTTCTTCTGCGGCGGCGGCATCTCCTCCACCGTGTAGAGCGGCTCGCTCTGCAGCGGCGCCGAGTCGGTCGCCTTCAGGTCGAAGGCCTTGGCGAGCCGCGGCCACAGGGCGTCGCTCCAGTCCTGGAAGGCGCCGTCCAGGTCCTCGCGCGCATCGCCCTCGCCGCGGTCGTGCACGCGGGTGGCGCCCAGCACGCCCAGGCGCTCGTCGATGCGCCGCGGCACCGCCTGGTAGGTGGAGGCCCAGTCGGTGTTGCCGCAGCCGAAGACGCTGAAGCGCACGCCCTTGAGCGAATCGTCGGCCTGGTCCAGCCAGCGGTGGAACTCGGCCGCGTTGTCAGGCGCCATGCCGTTGTAGGAGGCGCAGACGATGGCCACCGCGCCCTCGGCCGGCAGGCGCTCGGCGTAGTCGTCGAGCGAGGCGAGCTGGGTCGAGTAGCCGCGCATCTCGGCCGCCTCTGCCAGCTGGCGCGCCAGGTCCTCGGCCGTACCAAGGTTGGAGCCCTGCAGCACCAGCAGCGAGGTGCCGTGGCGCGCGGCCTGCGGTTGGGTCGCCGGCCGCTCGGCCGCGGCCGGCACCGGCTGCGCCACGAGGTGGTCGCCGCGCGCGCGGGTGGCGGGATCGCGCGGTAACGCGCGGATCCTGAAGTCCTCGGGCTTGATCGTGAGCGCCTCGCGGATCTTCAGCTTGTAGCCCGTGTGGTCCAGCAGGTCGAAGCGCTGCAGGATCATGCCCAGCGTGAGCACCGCCTCCTGCAGCGCGAACTGCCGCCCGATGCAGGCGCGCTGCCCGTTGCCGAAAGGCTTGAAGGCATTCACCGGCCGCTCGCGCTCGGCCTCGCGGCTGAAGTGGTCCGGGTTGAACTTGTCCGCGTCCTCGCCCCACACCGCCTTGTCCCGGTGCAGCGCCAGCGCGTGCAGGATCACCATGTTGCGCTTCTTGATGGTGAACTGGCCGCCGATCTTCGTGTCCTCTTTCGCGGCCATGGCAACGGCCGGTGCGGTCGGGAACATGCGCAGCGATTCCTTCAGCACCTGCAGCACGTAGGTGAGGCGGTTCACCTGCGCGTAGGTGGGCTTCACCGACAGGTCAGGCCCGAAGACGCTGTCGACCTCGGCCTGCGCCTTGGCCAGGACGTCGGGGTTGTTGAGCAGGAAGTAGATGGCGAAGGACAGCAGGCCGCTGGTCGTCTCGTGGCCCGCGATCAGGAACTCGATGCACTCGTCGCGGATCTGGCGATCGTCGAGCCGCTCGCCGGTCTTCTTGTCGACGCCGGCGATCATGTAGCTCAGCAGGTCCGGCTTGGTCGCGATGTCGGCCCCGCTCGCGCGCCGCTCCTGGATGATGTCCTCCACCATCTTGTGCATGTAGCGGATGTCCTTGCGCTGCTGGGCCAGCTGCTTCTTCAGCATCAGCTCCTCCAGCGGGATGCCGCGCCGGTTCTGCACCGTCTCCAGCGTGCGCACCATCGCGTCGACGAAAGGGTGGAAGCCCTCGCGGTAGAAGGAGTTGAAGCGGTAGCCGAAGCCGCACAGGCCGATGGTGTCGAGCGTGAGCGCAGTCATGTCGCGCACCACGTCGATCTCTTCGTCGAAGTTCAGCCGCTCCCACTTGGTCACCAGCTGCTCGGCGATGTCCAGCATCATCGGGTGGTAGGCCTGCATCGCCCGCTGGCTGAAGTTGGCCAGCAGGATGTTGTGCGGCTTGGACCAGGTCGACTCGTGCGTGTCGGAAGTGAACAGGCCGTGCGACAGCGCGCGCAGCCGTCGCAGCGTGCCCTTGGTGCTCTTGTCGAAGCGCTTCTCGTCGCACAGCTCGTCCACCAGCGCGGCCGAGGAGACCACGATCACGGGCATGCCTGGCATGTCGAGCCAGTAGATCTCGCCGAGCTCCTGCGCGATCTTCCACATGTCGAGCACCGGCGAGTCGGAGCCGATCGACAGGATGTTGCCGACGAAGGGTTTCCGTGCCGGGTGCGGGATGGGGTAGAGCGGGTTCTTGCCTGCCATGTTCTTGCCTTTTCCTGGGCGAGTTGGGAACAGCGATGCGCTGCGCACGCAGTATCTCGACCCCCTGGTGAGGTCGCAGGACGGGTTTCCCCTAGACAGGCTAACGAAGTCGCGCAGTAGTCGGTTTGCGACCCATCAGCGCGCAAACGCCTCGAGCTCCGCCACCCATCGGCTGAAATGCGGACACTCCTGGCGAATCCGCTCGATGCCGATCCTCTGCGCGGTGTTGGGCCCGTGGAGCCGCTTGCGATACGCCGGAAACAGCCCCTCTATCCGTTTGGATGGCGCAGTTTGCGGCGCCTCATTGATGTGTTCCGGGGTGTCGACGCCGGCGCGTATGGCCGCAAGCGCAGGTTCCAGATCCTTTGCCGCCATGACATCTGGCAGCACCCCAGTGTCGGCAAACAGCCAAGCCTCGAATTCGTGCAACGCGAGAAAGGTTCGAAGGTTGTCCGGATTGCCAAAATGCTGGTCGACGGCCATCTCGATATGCCGCACCCTGTCCCACGGCGAACCCGCCACAGGTCTTGTTGACATGCCGGGAAAGTCGGCCGGCAACCCATAGTAGTCCAGCATGGTCGTGACCAACGCGTCCGAATCTCGCAGCAGCCTGCGGAGATCGCTTTCGAACTTCGCAAAGTGGGTGACGCCTCCCTTGAAGTTCGGACCATCCTTGATTCGCTTGGTCACCAAGACGACGGGCGTGACAAAAAGCTCCGAAGGCTCGAAGAAGGGCGCGAGCACGTCCTTGACGAACCGTTCCTCGGTCTGGCCTTCGACCAGTATCAGCACGCGACGCATCAGGGACGGGCACCCAGCAGGTTCTTTTCCCAGAGCTCTCCGAGTGAATAGTCGTCAAGCCACTGCCCCATGTCCTCGTTGCTCAAGTGCCGGAAGATGGTGGCGTGATCCTGCCTATCCACCGCCCAGATGTCATCCGGGCCGAACTGATTGACCAACGTGACGGATTGGGTGGCAACGAGCACCTGTGATTCGGTCGATGACGAGGAAAGCAAGTCCGCGAGCAAGGAGACCGCTGCAGGGTGAAGACCCAACTCCGGTTCGTCGAGCAAGACCACCGCCGGCGGCTCGGGCTGAAGGAGCAGCGTGGCAAGACAGATGAATCGCAGCGTGCCGTCCGAGAGCGCATGCGCATTGAAATAGGCATCGCTGCCTTTCTCACGCCACTCGAGCCGGATACGGGATTCGTTCAGGCGTGACGGGGCGAGCCGGAAATCATCGAAGAAGGGTGCGATCTGCCGAACGGTATCCACGATCGTGCGGTAGTGGTCCGGCTTCTTTTCCTGCATCCAGTAGAGAAAGGCTGCGAGGTTCTCTGCCTGCGGCTGGAGAAAGCGGTTGTCGTCGATGGCGCCCGTCGCTTTCATCGGCGCTGAATCACTCGTGTCGTGGAAGTGATAGACGCGATAGCTTTCCAGTGCACTCAAGGCTTGTTGGGCACATTGGTGCGGATGCTCTCGAAGCCCCGATTCCCTGACGTTGGCTGCAACCGGAATGTCGAATGGCTTGTGCGGGGGCGGGTACCTCTTCTTGTCCTGGTACGTTGCCTGTTCGACCTGAATGAGGAACGAGTCGTCGTCGGTCGGCAGCAGCCAGAGGTTGTAGCCGTTCGCCTTGTCCCCTTCGGCAAACTCCAAAGAAAAGGACATCGACTTCGAAATCTTGCGGCCAAAATGCAAGAGGGTTTCTGCCCCGCCCTTGGTCGCCGTGTATCCAGCCAGATTCTGCGTGACGACCTCACGCAGAAATCGAAATACCGAGATGAGATTGGATTTGCCGACGCCGTTGCCGCCGATGAACACGTTCAACTGGCCGAGCTCAAGCGTCTGGTCTTGGATCGACTTGTAGTTTCGGATCGACAGTTTTTCCAGGCGGCGCATAGCCCGGGATATTGCCATGCCTTGGGCGGCAACAGGCATTCCGGTGCAACCGGACGCGCATGGCCGCGACGCAAGGTCATGGCGCCGGCCGCACCATCTTGCATTCCGTGCCCTGCGCCAGCTCGTTGCCGGTATAGACCGCATCGGTACGGAAGCCGTAGTTCGTGCCTTCCCAGCCGACCTTGACCGCCTTGCCGTCCACCGGCGCGATGGTGTTGACCACCTGCGGCAGCAGCAGCTGATGGTCTTCGGCGCGCATGCGCACCGGGCCGACCACCGAGTCGAAGCTCAGGTCTTCCAACGCCCGCGCGACCTTGGTCGAGTCGGTGCTGCCGGCCTTGTTGATGGCAGCGGCCAGCAGGCGCGGCGTCATCTCGATGCGCGGGGCCAGGAAATCCTTGCCGGTCTTGGCCTTGTAGGCCTTGGCCAGTGCATCGGCCTTCAGCGCCTCGGCCTGGCCCGGGTGCCATTCGGCGACCCAGGTCAGCTGGCCCAGCTTGGCCTGCGACACCGCCAGCACCGTGCCCGGCACCGAGCCGGCGCTGTGGTTGAAGTAGCGCAGGTTGTAGCCGGCATCGCCCGCGGCCTTGAGCAGCAGCGTCATGTCCTGGCCCCAGTTGCCGGTGATCACCGTGTCGGCGCCCGCCTGGCGCACGTTGGCGATGTAGGGCGCGAAGTCCTTCACCCGGCCAATCGGGTGCAGCGTCTCGCCGACGAACTGTACGTCGGGCCGCGCCAGGCCCACCAGCTGGCGGCCATAGCTGGCCCACTGCTTGCCGTGCGCATAGTCCTGGTTGAGCAGGAAGGCCTTCTTGATGTCGGGCGTCTTCTTGATGTAGTTGGCCAGGGCCTTCATCTTCATCGCCGTGTTGGCTTCGGTCTGGAAGTGCCAGAAGCTGCAGGCCTTGCCAGTGAGTTCGGGGTCGATGGAGGAGTGGTTGAGGACGATCAGCTCCTTGCCCGGGTTGCGCTGGTTCCAGCGGTTGACCGATTGCACCAGCGCCGCCACCACCGAGGAGCCCGAGCCGCCCGTCACGATGGCCTGCGCGCCCTGGTCGATCGCCGCCTGCAGCGCGCTCTGGCTTTCCTGCGCCGAGAGCTTGCTGTCGAACTGCAGCAGCTGCAGCTTCGTGCCACCCAGCACGCCGCCCTTGGCGTTGATGTCCTCGACCGCGTACTGCGTGTGCGT
Organism: Variovorax sp. JS1663; assembly: GCF_002157355.1. Lineage (GTDB taxonomy): Bacteria > Pseudomonadota > Gammaproteobacteria > Burkholderiales > Burkholderiaceae_C > Variovorax. The sequence goes on from NZ_LYMK01000001.1 coordinate 242,884, forward strand.
GAGCATCAGCTCGCCGACGTTCGCGAAGGGGCCCGAGAGCGGATCGATGTAGGCGATCTTGTAGGTCTGCTGGGCCGAGGCGGCGCCGGATGCGAGCAGGGCCGCGGCCGCGAGCGGCGCGAGGGCGCAGGGGAACTTCATGGCATGTCTCCGGGGGATGAGGAAGGAACGGGAAGGACGTGGGCGCGGCTCAGCCGCCGCGTTCGCGCAGGCCCAGCACGCGCCACGACAGCCGCGCGAGCTCGGCCACGACCTCGTCGGGCGAGAGGCGGCCGTCGGGCCGGTACCAGCTGTAGAGGAAGCCCGGCAGGCTGAGCGCGGCAAGCGCGGTGAGCTTGGTCTCGCGGAAGTCCAGGTCGCCGTCGCGCCGCGCCTCCTCGAGCAGTGGGCAGAGGCGGTCGTAGAAGTGATGCGCCAGCTTCCTCTGCGCCTCGAGGTACTCGGGCCGGTAGACCTGCGGCTCGCGGTAGGGGAAGAAGGCGCAGGGATGGTGCGCGACGGTGGCGCGGATCAGGCGCTCGATGCCGTCCTTCACCTTCTCCACCGCCGGACGCGGGTCGCCCTCGGCGAAATCCAGCGCGGTGAAGCAGTCGACCGCGGGGCGCCAGGACAGCGTCTCGAAGATCTCCTGCTTGTCGCGGAAGTAGTAGTAGACGAAGGGCTTGGTGACGTCGAGCGCGCGCACGATCTGCGCCATGGTCGTGTTGGCGTAGCCCTGCGCGGCGAAGAGCGTGGCGGCCGCCTGCAGGATGCGCTCGCGCTGCGCGTCGGTGCCGGCGGTGGCGACGCGCTGCCGCCCGGTGCCCTGCGGCAGGTCGGTGCGCGCAGAGGGTTTGTGCGGTGTCGCCGAAGTTATACCCATGGGTAGGATTGTTGGAGCACCATGCGGGACCCGGCCCTATCGATAACCCTGTGAGAGTGACGCCATGGAGACAATGACGCTTCCCGACCGCCCGCAGCAGCCCCTGCACGAATACCTGCGCACCCATGCGCGCGAGCGCGGCGCGCATGCGGCCTGCATCTGGTACGGGCGCACGATCACCTACGCCGAACTCGACGCCGCCAGCGATGCCTTTGCGGCGAGGCTGCAGGACCTCGGCGTGAAGAAGGGCGATCCGGTGGTGCTCTTCCTCAACAACTGCCCGCAGTATCTGGCCGCGCACTACGGCATCCAGAAGGTCGGCGCCATCGTCTGTCCCAGCGGGCCGCTCAACAAGGAGCACGAGCTGGCCTACCAGGTGGGCGACCTGAAGGCGCAGGTGATCGTCGCCGCATCCTCGCTGCTGCCGGTGGTGGAGAAGGTGCGCGAAGCCAGCACGCTCGCCCACGTGTTCGTGGTGCACTACGCCGACCTGCTGCCCGAGTCGCCCACGCTCGACCTGCCCGCCGACCTGATGGCGGCGCAGCGCGAGCCGCGCGCCGTGCCGCCGGGCTGCGAAGACTTCCTCGCCGTCACGCGAAGCGGGGCGCGCCCGGCGCCGGTATCGCTCTCGATGGACGACGTGGCGCTGATGACCTACACCTCCGGCACCACCGGCCTGCCCAAGGGCGCGATGCTGAGCTATGGCAACGCGCTCTTCAAGACGCGCGCCGCGGCCGACTGCAACGGCGTGGCGGCGAGCGACGTGCTGCTCTCCATCGCGCCCCTGTATCACATCGCGGGCATGCTGATGGGCGTCAACGTGCCGGTCCTCACCGGTGCCACCTCGGTGCTGCTGCACCGCTTCGAGCCGCGTGCGGTGCTGCAGGCGATCGAGCGCTACCGCGTGAGCTGGTGGTACAGCATCGCGCCGATGAACGTGGCCTGCATGCAGGTCGAAGGCGCGGCGGGCTTCGACCTGGCGAGCCTGCGCATGAATCCCGTCACCAGCTTCGGCATCGCCTTCACCGAGCCGCTGGCGGCGCAGTGGCGCGGCCTCGCGAAGAACTGCACCTCCTTCGAGGCCGCTTACGGCCTCTCGGAAACCCACACCTGCGACACCTACACGCCGCACCATGCGCCGCGCTGGGGCACGCAGGGCGTGGCGGTGCCGGGCGTAACGATCCGCATCATCGACCCCGACACGGGCGCGGACCGGCCGGTGGGCGAGATCGGCGAGATCGTGCTCACCAGCCCCGGCAGCTTCAAGGGCTACTGGAACAAGCCCGAGGCCACGGCCGCCACGCTGCAGGGCGGCTGGGTGCACACCGGCGACATGGGCAAGCTCGACGCGGACGGCTACCTGACTTTCATCGGCCGTTTCAAGGAAATGATCAAGGTCTCGGGCTACAGCGTGTTCCCGGAGGAGGTGGAAACCATCCTCATCAAGCACCCGGCGGTGGCGCAGGCCGCGGTGATCGGCGAGGTGGACGCGGAGAAGGGCGAGGTGGTCAAGGCCTTCATCGTGAAGAAGCCCGGCGCCGCGCTGGAGGCCGAGGCGCTGGTCGCGTGGGCGCGCGAGAACATGGCCAGCTACAAGGCGCCGCGCCACGTGCGCTTCATCGATGCGCTGCCGACCACCGGCGCCGGCAAGGTGCTGCGCCGGCTGTTGAAAGACGCAGGCTGAAGGCACCCATGTTCAAGAAGATCCTGATTGCCAACCGCGGCGAGATCGCGGTGCGCCTGGTGCGCGCGCTGCGCGACCTGGGCATCGGCAGCGTGGCCGTCCACGCGAAGGACGATGCGCAGGCGCTGCACGTGCGCATGGCCGACACCGCCGTGCCGCTGGCCGCGACCGGCCCCGCGGCCTACCTCGACGGCGATGCGTTGATCGCCGTGGCGCGCGCGCAGGGCTGCGACGCAGTGCATCCCGGCTATGGCTTCCTCAGCGAGCGGGCCGACTTCGCGCAGGCGTGCGCCGATGCGGGCCTGCGCTTCATCGGGCCCACGCCCGAGCAGCTCGCGCTGTTCGGCGACAAGGCGCGGGCGCGGGCGCTCGCGCAGCAATGCGACGTGCCGGTGATGCCGGGCAGCGAGGGCGCGGTCACGCTGGCGGAGGCGCAGGCCTTCTTCGCGGCGCAGCAAGCCGAGGACGGAGGCGGCGGCAAGAAGGACGCCGGACCCGGCGTCATGGTGAAGGCCATCGGCGGAGGCGGCGGCCGCGGCATGCGCGCGGTGCTGAAGGCCGAGGAGCTGCCCGAGGCGCATGCGCGCTGCATGTCCGAGGCGAAGGCCGCCTTCGGCGTGGAGGGCGTGTACGTCGAGCGCCTGATGCGCCGCGCGCGCCACGTCGAGATCCAGGTGCTCGGCGACGGCCGCGACGTCGCCAGCCTGGGCGAGCGCGAATGCACGCTGCAGCGGCGATTCCAGAAGCTGGTCGAGATCGCGCCCAGCCCCGCGCTGCCGGCGCCGCTGCGCGATCGCCTGACGCAGGCCGCGCTGCGCATGGCGAAGGCCGTGGGCTATCAGGGGCTGGGCACCTTCGAATTCCTGGTGGACGAGGCCTCCACCCGCCTGCCCTTCGTCTTCATCGAGGCCAACCCGCGGCTGCAGGTGGAGCACACGGTGACCGAGGCCGTCACGGGGCTGGACCTGGTGCAGCTGCAGATCGGCGTCGCGGCCGGGCAGGGCCTGGCCGAGCTGGGCATCGAGGCCGATCGCAGCGCGCCGCAGCGCGGCTTCGCGGTGCAATGGCGCATCAACGCCGAGACGCTGGATGCGCAGGGGCAGGCGCGCCCGGCCGGCGGTGCGTTGTCGCGCTTCGATCTGCCGGCCGGCCCCGGCGTGCGTGTCGACACCCAGGGTTACACCGGCCTCGCGCCGTCGCCGCACTACGACACGCTGCTGGCCAAGCTGATCGTGCATACCGCGTCGCCGCGTTTCGAGGACGTGCTGCGGCGCTCGCTGCGCGCGCTGGAGGAATGCCGCATCGAAGGCATCGCGACCAACCTCGGCCTGCTGCGCGCAATCGGTGAGCGGCCCGAGTTCGCGGCGCAGACGCTGCACACGCGCTTCGTCGAGGCGCATCTGTCCGATCTGCTCGCGGCGGCCTCGCGGATCGATGCCACGACGGCCCGCGCAGCGCATCCGCCCGCCGTCGAAGCGAAAGCGATGCCTGCGGAGCAGGACGACGGCGGCCTGGTGGTGCGGGCACCCATGCCCGCGCGCCTGGTGCAGTTCGAGGTCGAGGTGGGCGAGGTGCTGCCGGCCGGCGCGCAACTCGGCGTACTCGAGGCCATGAAGATGGAGCATCTGCTGCATGCGCCCGTGGCCGGCCGCGTGGTGGCGCTGCTGGCCGCGGCGGGCGACTACCTGGTCGAGGGCCAGTCGCTCCTGCGCCTCGAGCCGGTGGACGCGCAGGCCGTGCAGGCGGAGGCCCATGCCGAGCAGGACCTCGACGCCGTCCGCCCCGACCTGCAGAAGGTGATCGACCGCCATGCCTTCACGCTCGATGCGAACCGCGCCGCCGCGGTCGCGAAGCGCCAGGCGCAGGGCGGCCGCACGGCGCGTGCCAACATCGCCGACCTGTGCGACCTCGCCGCGGACCCCGGCAACTTCACCGAATACGGCGCGCTGGCGATCGCCGCGCAGACGCGCCGCCGCGCGCTGGAGGACCTGGTCGCCAATACGCCGGCCGACGGCATGGTGACCGGCATCGGCAGCGTCAACGCCGGGCAGTTCGGCCCGGAGAAGTCGCGCTGCGTGGTGATGGCCTACGACTACACCGTGCTGGCCGGCACGCAGGGGCTGCGCAACCATCAGAAGACCGACCGCATGCTGGGCATCGCGCACCGGCTCGGCCTGCCGGTGGTGCTGTTCGCCGAGGGCGGCGGTGGGCGGCCCGGCGACACCGACATGCCCATCGTGGCGGGCCTCAACAACCACACCTTCAGCCAGTTCGCCGCGCTCTCCGGCAAGGTGCCGGTGGTGGGTATCGTGCACGGCCGCTGCTTCGCGGGCAACGCGGCGCTGCTGGGCTGTGCCGACGTGATCATCGCCACCGAGGCCAGCAACATCGGCATGAGCGGGCCCGCGATGATCGAGGGCGGCGGGCTCGGCAGCTTCGCGCCGGAGCAGATCGGGCCCAGCAGCGTGCAGTCGCGCAACGGCGTGATCGACATCCTGGTCAAGGACGAGGCCGAGGCGGTGGCTGCGGCGAAGCAATACCTTTCCTACTTCCAGGGCGCGACGGGCGAATGGCAGTGCGCCGATCCGCGTGCGCTGCGCCACGCGGTGCCCGAGAACCGCCTGCGCGTCTATGACGTACGCGCCGCCATGCGCGGCGTGGCCGACACCGGTTCGCTGCTCGAGCTGCGCGCCGGCTTCGGCGCCGGCATCGTGACCGCGCTGGCGCGCATCGAGGGCCAACCCGTCGGCCTGCTGGCCAACAACCCACACCACCTCGGCGGTGCGATCGATGTCGAGGCGGCCGACAAGGCGGCGCGCTTCATGCAGCTGTGCAACGCGCACGGGCTGCCGCTGGTGGCCTTGTGCGACACGCCGGGCTTCATGGTCGGCCCCGAGATCGAGGCCCAGGCGCAGGTGCGCCACGTGTGCCGCATGTTCATGGTGGCCTCGCACCTGCGCGTGCCCTACTTCGCGGTGGTGCTGCGCAAGGGCTATGGCCTGGGCGCGCAGGCGATGACGGCGGGCGGCTTCGACGCGCCGGTCTTCACCGTCGCCTGGCCCACCGGCGAGTTCGGCGCGATGGGGCTGGAGGGCGCGGTGCGGCTGGGCTTTCGCAAGGAGCTTGAAGCGGTGCCCGAGGGTGCCGAACGCGATGCGCTGTTCCGCAAGCTGGTGGCGCAGCAGTACGCGAACGGCGAGGCGATCCACATGGCGCAGACGCTGGAGATCGACGCGGTGATCGATCCGGCCGACACGCGCGCCTGGCTGGTGCGCGGTCTGTCCTCGGCCGCGGCAGCCGCGTCGCGTGCGCCGCTGCCCTACGTGGACACCTGGTAGCGGCGCGCCCTCAGCTCAAGGCCAGAGCGCTGCTGCTTGTGGATGCCGGGATGCGAATGACGAACCAGGTTCCATCCTCCCGGGTGGATGAAACCTGGAGGGTCCCTCCGTGCGGGAACGTGGATGTCCTGCCGGATCGCTCTCGATGGATGCGCCGATGTCCGAGACCACGTCGCCGAGCGCCACCTCTATGTCGTCGATATCGCCGAAGGAAAGATCGAGCTTGCCGTCGATGCGTGCGCGGGTGAAATCCATGACGTCGCCGATCAGGTGTCCCATTCGACGGGTGGTCGATCGGATGAGCTGCGCCGTCTTGGCAAGATCGGGCTCCGACGTCCGCCTTGCCATCAGTTCGCCGATCAGGCTCAGCGTGGCCAGTGGGTTGCGAAGGTCGTGCCCCAGCACGGCGATGAACTGGTCCCGCAGCTCGATGGCCGCCTCGTGTCGAGCACCGCACATGCCGTCCAGCTGTCGTCGTCCACACGCGCCACGGCTGCAAAGCCCATGCCGGTGTTGTCGCAGATGACACGCGGCAATGCAGGCACTGCACTCATGCGCTGCACAGTCGCGACATCGCGCGCAACGGCTTCTGGCAGGGTCATGTTCTTCCAGGAATGGTGCTTTTCACTATAGCAGCCGCGATGTTGTCCGCCGCTGTCCAGCGACGCCGCGTGCGGCTTGCATACACTGGCCTGCTTTGCGCATGAACACAGTCTCACGACGACGCTTTGCCTTGGCCGGGCTCGCGCATGGCGCGGGCGTGTTGTCGCCGGCGCTGCTGCCGCCGACCGTCTTGGCGCAGACCAGGCCAACTGCCGAGCCGCGCTGGGCCGCGAGCTGGGCCGGGGCGCCGCTCGACTACATGCCCGCGCCCCTGTTTCCTGGCCTGCCCGCACTGCCGCGCGAGCCCCAGAGCTTCGACGGCCGCAGCCTGCGCCAGCGCATGGTGTCCACCCTGGGCGGCGAGCGCGTGCGGGTACGCTTTTCCAACTTGTTCGGGCGGCAGCCGCTGCATGTCGTGGAGGCCAGCGTGGCGCTGAGCACCAGCGCCGAGGCGGTCTCGCCGGCGAGCCTGCAGCGCCTGCGCTTCGGCGGCCGTGTCGGGCTGACCATCCCGCCGGGCCAGGAGGCCTGGAGCGACGCGGCGCCGCTGGCGGTCGAGCCCGGACAGACGGTGGCAGTGAGCTACCAGGTTCGGGCACACACGCCCTTTGCGACCCTGCACCTGATGGCCACCACGGCCATGGTGCCCGGCGCCGCTGTGATGCGCGCCAACTGGCCTGGTGCATTGCCCTCGCCGAACAACCACCTCGTGACCGGCCTGGACGTCGCTGCCCGCGCGACGCCACGCGTCATCGTGGCCTTCGGCGATTCGATCACCCAGGGCGCGGCCGACGTTTCGCAGGAGAGTTATCCGGACCGTCTGGCCGCGCGGCTGCGCAATCTGCGTGGCAGCAACGGCGGATTCGCGGTGATCAACGCCGGCATCGGCGGCAACCGGCTGCTGCTCGACGGCACCGGTCCGCGCGCCCTGGACCGCTTCCGGCGCGACGCGCTGGGGCAGAGCGGCGTCACGCACGTGCTGTTGCTGATCGGCATCAACGACATCGGCGTCAGCCTGCCGGCGCCGGTCCAGGCGCTGTCGCCGGCCTTCAGGCCGGCCAGCGCCGAGCAGCTCACGGCCGGCCTGCAGCAACTGGTCGACCAGGCGCGCCGGCAGGGCGTGAAGGTGCTGCTCGGCACCATCACGCCCTTCAAGGGTGCGGCCTACTGGAGCGAGGAGAAGGAACTGCGGCGGCAGGCGGTGAACCGATGGATCCGCGGCCTGCAGGGCGTGGACGGCATGGTCGACTTCGACCGCGCACTGCGCGATCCGGCCGATCCGGCCGCCATGAGCGCGGCCTACGACAGTGGCGACCACCTGCATCCCGGCCCAGCCGGTAACGCGGCGATGGCCGATGCGATCGACCTGCGCGAGCTGCAGGAATAGCGGCCTGGGGCTGCAACAAGAAGCGACAGAGCTTTACAAAACACTTCGGGCGAGGCTTACAAGGGCTTCACACAGGGCGGAGACGATGAAGGCTCCAACAACTCATGAGGACCTTCCCCATGAAAAAGCTTCTCGTCTCTTTTGCTGTAGGCGCTGCCTCCCTCCTCTCGGTCGGTGCGGCTGTCACTGTGCCCACCACCGCGCAGGCCCAGCCGGCCGTCATCATCCAGACGCCGCCGCCCCCGCCGCGTTCCGAGCGCATGCCCCCGCCGCGCCGCGGCTATGCGTGGGCACCGGGCCACTGGGAATGGCGTGGCGGCCGCCACGTCTGGGTGGCCGGCACCTGGGTTCGCGCCCGGCCGGGTTACGCCTACCGTGCGCCGGAGTGGCGCGAGCGCGACGGGCGTTGGGAATACAACCGCGGCCGTTGGGACCGTGACCGCGACGGTGTGCCGAACCGCATGGATCGGGACCGCGACAACGACGGCGTGCCGAACCGTTTCGACAACCGGCCCAACAATCCGAACCGCAGCTAAGCGCTGAAAAAACGCCCGCCTCCGCGGGCGTTTTCCCGTTCCTAGAACAGGCGGAACACGAGCGGCATCAGGAGCGCCGCCAGCACCACCTGCAGGCCCAGCGCCAGGCCCGCATAGGCACCGGCACCCTCGTCCACGTGCAGCGCGCGTGCCGCGCCGATGCCGTGGGCCGTGGTGCCCAGCGCAAAGCCGCGCGCGGCGAAGCCGGTCGCATCGGTGCCGATGCGCAGTGCATCGAACAAGTACTTGCCCGAGAGCGCGCCGATCATGCCGGTGAGCACGGCGAACACCGCCGACAGCGCCGGGATACCGCCGATCTTCTCGGAGATGCCCATCGCCACCGGCGCGGTGACCGACTTGGGCGCGAGCGAGAGCACCACCTCGTGCGGCAGGCCCACCGCCCATCCCAGCGCGACGGCAGAGGCGGCGGCGGCAATGCCGCCCAGCAGGGCCGCCAGCAACACCCGGCCGAGGCGCGCCTTCAGTTCCGCGCGCCGCTGCCACAGGGGCCAGGCCAATGCGACCACCGCCGGCCCCAGCAGGAAGTGGATGAACTGCGCGCCCGCGAAGTAGGTCGGGTAGTCGACCCCGGTGGCCAGCAGGCCGCCCGCCAGCACGATCACCGACCACAGCACTGGGTTGGCCCAGGGCGCGCTGCCCAGCCGCGTGTAGGCCGCATTGGCCAGCAGGTACACCACCAGCGTGGCCGTGAGGCCGAAGAGCGGCGTGGCCGAGAGATAGATCCAGAGCTCGACGAAGCGGGGCATGGCGTCAGTCCTGCGTCTTCCTGCCACGGTCGGGCCAGTAGAGCACCGTCGCCGTCACCGCCAGGCCGATCCAGGTCGACAGCACGATCACGAACAGCATGCGGCCGCCATACTGGGCCAGCAGTGCGAGGTGCGTCATCACGCCCACCCCGACCGGGATGAAGAGCAGCGACAGATGCGAGAGCAGGAAACCCGCGCATTCGGCCACCGGCTCCCGCACGATGGCGAAGTTGAGCGCACCCAGCAGCAGCACCAGGCCGAGCACGGGGCCCGGCAGCGGCAGCGACAGCCCGCGCGATAGCAACTCGCCGATCGACTGCAGCACCAGGAGCCAGGCGAGGCCGCGCAGACCCTGCATCTTCAGAAGCGCGGCAGCTCGGGGTGCGGCATCCGGCCCGCGCGGAACACCTGCTTGCCGTATTCCGCGCAACGCTGCAGCGTGGGAATGGTCTTGCCGGGGTTGAGCAGCCCAGCCGGGTCGAAGGCGCGCTTCACGCCGAACATCTGCTCGTTCTCCTCGGCGGTGAACTGCACGCACATGCTGTTGAGCTTCTCCACGCCCACGCCGTGCTCGCCCGAGACGGTGCCGCCCATGGCGACGCTGGTCTCCAGGATGTCGGCGCCGAACAGCTCGCAGCGGTGCAGCTCGTCGGGATCGTTGGCATCGAAGAGCACCAGCGGGTGCAGGTTGCCGTCGCCCGCGTGGAAGACGTTGCAGCAGCGCAGGCCGTACTTCCTTTCCATCTGCTGGATGGCGAGCAGGATGTCGGCCAGGCGCTTGCGCGGGATGGTCGAGTCCAGGCACATGTAGTCGGGGCTGATGCGGCCGGAGGCGGGGAAGGCGTTCTTGCGGCCGCTCCAGAAGCGCAGGCGCTCCACCTCGCTGGTGCTGACCGAGATCGCGGTGGCGCCGGCGCTGCGCAGCACGGCGCTCATGCGCTCGATCTCTTCTTCCACCTCTTCGGGCGTGCCGTCGGATTCGCACAGCAGGATGGCCGCGGCGTCGAGGTCGTAGCCCGCATGCACGAAGTCCTCGACCGCGGCGGTCATGGGCTTGTCCATCATCTCCAGCCCGGCCGGGATGATGCCGGCGGCGATCACCGCGGCCACCGCGTCGCCGGCCTTTCGCACGTCGTCGAAGCTGGCCATGATGCAGCGCGCCAGCTGCGGCCTGGGCACCAGCTTGACCGTGACCTCGGTGGTCACGGCCAGCATGCCCTCGCTGCCCACCACCAGGGCCAGCAGGTCCAGGCCCGCGCAGTCCAGGGCCTCGCTGCCGAACTCCACTGGCTCGCCCTCGGCGGTGAAGCCGCGCACGCGCAGCACGTTGTGCAGCGTCAGGCCGTACTTGAGGCAGTGAACGCCGCCGGAGTTCTCGGCCACGTTGCCGCCGATGGTGCAGGCGATCTGGCTGGACGGGTCGGGCGCGTAGTAGAGGTTGAAGGGCGCGGCCGCCTCGCTGATGGCGAGGTTGCGCACGCCGCATTGCACGATCGCCGTGCGGCTGATCGGGTCGATCCTGAGGATCTGGTTGAACTTGGCCAGCGACAGCGTCACGCCCTCGGCATGCGGCATGGCGCCGCCGGACAGCCCGGTGCCCGCGCCGCGCGCGACCACCGGCACGCCCATCGCGTGGCAGGTCTGCAGCACGGCCTGCACCTGCTCTTCCGTCTCGGGCAGTGCGACCGCGAGCGGCCGCTGTCGATAGGCGGTCAGGCCGTCGCACTCGTAGGGCGTGGTGTCCTCGGACTGCCAGATCAGCGCATGCGCGGGCAGGCGGGCCTGCAGCGCGCGGACCACCTGCAACTGGTGCTCCGCAGCCTGATGCCGCGCGTGCTGGATCGTGGTGTCTGGCGCGTTCATGGTCCGGACTTTACGGCGAGTGCCCGGCCCTACTTGAAGACCACCGTGCGATGGCCATTGAGCAGCACCCGGTGCTCGCTGTGCCATTTCACGGCGCGCGCCAGCACCTGGGTCTCGGTGTCGCGGCCGCGGGCGGTGAGGTCTTCCACCGTGTCGGTGTGGTCGGCGCGCTCCACGTCCTGCTCGATGATCGGGCCCTCGTCGAGGTCCGCCGTCACGTAGTGGGCGGTGGCGCCGATCAGCTTCACGCCGCGGTCGTGCGCCTGGTAGTAGGGCTTGGCGCCCTTGAAGCTGGGCAGGAAGGAGTGGTGGATGTTGATCGCGCGGCCCGCGAGCTGGGTGCACAGGTCGTTGCTGAGGATCTGCATGTAGCGCGCCAGCACCACCAGCTCGGCGCCCTCGGCCTCGATGATCTCCAGCTGCTTCGCCTCGGCCTGCGCCTTGGTGGCCGCCGTCACCGGGATGTGGTGGAAGGGCACGTTGTAGCTCGCGGCCAGCTGGTAGAAGTCGCGGTGGTTCGAGATGATGGCGCGCACGTCGATCGCGAGCAGGCCGCTCTTCCAGCGGAACAGCAGGTCGTTGAGGCAGTGGCCTTCCTTGCTGACCAGGAGCACGGTCTTCATCGGCTCGGCCGCCACGTGCAGCTTCCAGCGCATGCCGAAGCTCTGGGCCAGGTTGGCGATCTGCTCGCGCAGCGCCGTTTCGGCCTGGTCGCCGCAGGCGAAGCGCACGCGCATGAAGAACAGGCCGGTGCCGTGGTCGTTGTACTGGGCCGCTTCTTCGATGTTGCCGCCGCGCTCGAGCAGGAAGCCGGAGACGGCATGGACGATGCCGGTGCGGTCGGGGCAGGACAGGGTCAGGATGTAGGCGCAGCTCATAAGGGCCAGGATTGTCGCAGGCGCCTGCCGCGAAACCCGGCCGGTGACAAAATGGCCTTCCCCCCAGCGCCAACCGGCAGGAGCGAACAGCATGGCCTACAACGACTTCCGCATGGACAACCAGTGGCTGCCCTTCACCCCCAACCGGCACTTCCGCAAGGACCCGCGGGTCTTCGTGGCCGCCGACGGCATGGCGTTCACCACGCACGACGGACGCAAGGTGATCGACGGGATTTCCTCGCTGTGGTGCGTCGGCGCGGGGCACAACCGCAAGTCGATCAACGAGGCGATCAAGGCGCAGCTGGACACGCTGGACTACGCCACCGCCTTCCAGGTGAGCAACGACAAGGCCTTTCGCGCCGCGGAAATGATCGCCGCCATGGCGCCCGGCGACCTCAACAAGGTGCTGTTCTGCAACTCCGGCAGCGAGGCGGCCGACACCTCGCTGAAGGTGGCGCTGGCCTACCACCGGGCGCGCGGCGAGGGGCACCGCAACGTCTTCATCGGCCGCGAGAAGGGCTACCACGGCGTGGGCTTCGGCGGCATGTCGGTGGGCGGCATTCCGGGCAACCGCAAGGTCTTCGGCTCGGCCTTCCTGCCGCGCGTGGACCACATGCGCTTCATCCACGACCCGGCGAACCATGCCTACATCCACAACCAGGAGCCGGTGTGGGCCGAGGACCCGCTGGCCGACCTGGAGCAGCGCATCCTGCCGCTGCACGACCCGAGCAACGTGGCGGCGATCATCGTCGAGCCGATCGCCGGCTCGGCCGGCTGGTACGTGCCGCCCAAGGGCTACCTGCAGAAGCTGCGCGAGATCTGCGACAAGCACGGCATCCTGCTGATCTTCGACGAGGTGATCACCGGCTTCGGCCGCATGGGCACGAACTTCGCGGCCGACTTCTACGGCGTGGTGCCCGACATGCTGAACTTCGCCAAGTGCGTGACCAACGGCGTGATCCCGCTGGGCGGCGTGATCTGCCGCGACAAGCTCTACGACGCGATGATGAACACCAACGCGCCGGAGCACGTGGTGGAGTTCTTCCATGGCTACACCTACTCGGGCCATCCGGTGGCCTGCGCCGCGGCGATCGCGACGCTGGACCTGTTCGCGAAGGAAAAGCTGTTCGCGCGCGCCGGCGAGATGGGCAAGGTGCTGGGCGATGCCTTCCACGCCACCTTCAGGGGCCTGCCCAACGTGGTCAGTATCCGCAGCCTGGGGCTGGCCGCGGCGGTGGAGTTGGCGCCCATCGCGGGCGCGCCGGGCAAGCGGGCCTACGACATCTTCCTGGACTGCTTCCACAAGGGCGCGCTGGTGCGCCCGGCGGGTGACGTGATCGTCATTGCACCGCCCTTCGTGGTGGAGAAGTCGCACATCGAGACGCTGGTCAACACGCTGGCGGATTCGATCCGCAGGAACGCCTGACCCGGACGTCGCGGTTCTTCAGCGCTTCGGCTCGGCCTGTGCGCGTAGCGCCGCGCAGTAGTCCTTCTCGGGCAGCGCGGGCGTCCGCCACACGGCATCGAAGGCGCCCGGCTCGCGCTGCGCGCCTGGGGAGGCGCCGGCCTGCAGCTGCACCGTCTTCACCGCGAGGTCGCTGGGCAGGTGCTGCGGCACGCCAAGCCCCTTGGCGCTGTGGCCGGCACCGCTCAGCAGCAGCACCGTCTTGCCGGGCGTGCGCGCCTTGAGGATGGTCTGCGCCATCGCGCGGTCGCGTGCGATCTGGATGCGCGTCATGGGCCCGATCTGCGACTCGGGCAGCAGGTTGCAGTGGCCGCTGCGCACGGCCTCCTGCTGTGCCTTGTGGGCTTCGGTGCCGAGCTGCGCGTCGAGGGACACGTCGGTCATCGCATCCCGCATGCGTGCACGCGGCAGGTTGGCGCCCAACACCGGGACGCCGGCACGTACCGCGGCCATCACGGCCGGGCCGTAGGACGCCCAGGGCCAGGCCTTCTCGTTCCAGCCAAGGGCGGCCTGGACCTGTTCCTCGCTCGCGGCGGGGTCCATGAGGGTGGTGCTGTGGCCTTCCTCCGCCATCTCGATCGCCAGCGCCGCCAGGCGTCCGCGCGCGGCCAGCGCCTCGACCGTCTCGCGCTCGATGACCTGGTGCTCGGGGGCGTCGTGCTGCTCGCCCAGCAGCAATGCGTCGGCCGGCAGCAGGGAGAGGGCGCGTCGGGGGATCGGCGTGTCCGGCGCCGCGGGCGCAGAGCCTGCGCAGCCCGCGAGCAGGGCCATCGTCAACGAGAGGGACAGGCAGGCATGCAGCCGGGAAAGGCGTCGGGGCATCAGGCCATACTAAGCGACGGCAGCCGCGCCCGGCAGCCATCCATCGCCCCCTTCCGCCCGTCCGTGCTCCCGCCCCGATTGACGCTGCGCGTCCTCGCCACCCTGTTGCTTGCACTCCTGGCCGCGCTCGCCTGCCTGGCGATGCACGCGCCGCTGCCCTGGATGATCGGGCCGCTGCTGGCGGTCTCGCTGGCCTCCATCGCGGGGGCGCCGACCGCCAGCCACACCCCCTTGCGCAATGCCGGGCAATGGGCGATCGGGACGGCGCTGGGGCTGTATTTCACGCCGCAGATGGTGGGGCTGGTGGCCGGTCTCTGGTGGGCGATCGTGCTGGCGATCGTCTGGGCACTCGGGCTGGGCTGGCTGTTCGGGCACTGGCTGCACGGCTTGCACGCGCCACGGATGCCCCATGTGCCAACGCATTCCATGAGAGCCACGACTTACTTCTCTGGCGCAATCGGTGGTGCGTCGGAGAAGACGCTGCTGGCCGAGCGGGTGGGCGCGCGCACCGATCTGGTGGCCGCGGCGCACAGCGTGCGGCTGGTGGTGGTCACGGTGGCGATTCCCTTCGCCATGCAGTGGAGCGGCCTGCACGGTCTGGAGATCCATGCGGCGGGGCCGCGGGAAGTGCGCTGGGGCGGGTTGGCACTGCTGGTGCTGGCCACGGGTGTCGGCGGGCTGGCGATGCGGCTGGCCGGGCGCACCAACCCCTGGTTCATCGGGCCGCTGCTCGTGTCCATGGGCTTCACCGTGGCCGGGCACCCGCTGTCGGTGGTGCCGGCCTGGGTGTCGAACGCGGCCCAGCTGGTGATCGCGGTCAGCCTGGGCGTGCGCTTCAGCCGGGAGTTCCTGCACACGGCGCCGCGCTGGCTGGCGGCGGTGGCGGGGGGAACGGTGGGGATGATCGTGGTGTGCGCCGGGTTCGCCTGGCTATTGGCCTGGGCGACCGGGCTGCATCCCGCGACGCTGGTGCTCGGCACCTCGCCGGGCGGCATTGCCGAGATGGCGATCACCGCGAAGGTGCTTCAGCTGGGGGTGCCGGTGGTGACGGCCTTCCAGGTGTGCCGCCTGGTGGCGGTCCTGCTGATCGTGGGGCCGATGTACGGCTGGCTGTACGGCGGGAAGAAGTCCGGCTAGTGCACCAGGACGGGGGTGTGGGCGAGCTCGGCGTAGCCCTCAAGGGTGTCCTCGACCTCTTCCTGGGTCGGGGTGTTGAGTTGCCAGGCGGCGATCTGCTGCTGGAACAGCTCGGCCCAGGAACCGTCGAGGTAGACCTCCTTGCCGGAGCGCTTGTCCACGATCTCGAAGCCGTGGCGGGCGAGGACGGGCACGTTGGGCGCCAGCGGCTTGTCGTCCTCGGTCGGTTGCACGTGCACGACGACGAAGGAGTCGGAGTCGTAAAGCATTTGCATGGCGGGTCCAGTGCGGATGTCGATGGCCTTCATGATGGTTAGATAGCAATCAACGCGCCAGTTTCAAGAAGGGCTGTTGTTTTGTAGGTACAGGCCGTGATTTTTTGTGCACTCCTGGGCCTCAGGGCCGCGCGCCCTGCGCGTCGCGCAACTGGAAATCGGCGAAATCGCCATTGGACTGGGTCTGGCGGATACGCACCGGCAGGTATCCGAGCGCGGGGGCGATCCAGAGTTCCACCTTGTCGTCGAAGGGCTTGCGCGGATTGCGGGTGAGCTTGCGCGCTTCGAATTCGCCGGCCGGCAGGCTCAGGTGCTCGTCTTCCTCCACCTTGAAGATCCAGAGGTCGGCATCGCGTGGCCCCACGGTCTGGATGGCGAAGGCGGCGCCGGGCGGGTAGCGCGCCGGATCGCCTGCCAGCAGGGCGCCCAGCTGCATGATGACGCTGAGCCGGTCCTGCGCACCGGGCAGCAGCGGCACGCTCGGCGCGTTGTTGCTGAACACGATCTGGCCTTGGTCGCGCATGAAATGCGAGGCCACCTCGCCGCGGCGCTTGTCCGAGAAGCGGGCCGGCTCGATGCCGCCCGGCCCGATGACGCCGCTGCTGTGCTGGCTGCGGATGGTCTTGAAGAGGAAGCTGAGCGAGAGCTGGGCGTCGTACTGCTGGCCGTCCTGCTGCCAGACCAGCTTGCCGAATACGCCCTGCATCGGCGCCGCGCCCAACTGGCCGGTCACTGCGAAGGCGAGCTGCACCGGGCCCGACACCTGGATCGGGGCCGGCGCCTCGGTGGGGCCGGTGGCGGTCCCGCTGCCGGCAGCGCCGGCCGATCCCGAGGCCGCGCCTGCCGGATCGCCGGCGGCCGGGCCGGGCGCGGCTTCCGCGGTGGCGGGCTCCGCAGGTGCCTCGGCCTCGGCGGGGGCCGTCCGCTCGGGTGCCGGGCTGTGGGCCGCTGGCGGGCTGGGCTCGCGGGGCGCGGGCACTGCGTGCCGCGGCCGCACGGGCTTGGGCGCCGGCGGTTTGGCGGCGACCGGCGGTGGCGGTGCAGGCACCGGCTCGGGCGCCGGGGGCGTGACGACGATCGTGCGCGTGCTGAATCTGGCACCCAGCGGCGAAGGATGCGGCCCCGCCGCCATGGGCGCCAGGCCCAGCAGCGCCAGGTGCGCCAGCAGCACCGCGGCCGCCAGCAGCACCAGCGTGCGCCAGGGCACGCCGGGCAGGGCAGGGGCGGCAGGGGGAAGGAGGCGCATCGGGGAGTGGGATCGGAGGCTGCTGCCAAGGTTCAGCTCGGTACACTGCCGCCCGTCCAACCAGTTTAGGGCAGCGATGCGGGGGGCGCATCCGCGCCCGCTTCGTTCCTCTTTCGACCATGAAACTTGCCACTCTCCACGACGGCTCGCGCGACGGCCAACTGGTCGTCGTCTCGCGCGACCTTGCCAGCGCCCACTACGCCACCGGCATCGCCAACCGCCTGCAGCAGGCGCTCGACGACTGGGGCTTCATCAGTCCGCAGTTGCAGGACCTGTCGGACCAGCTCAACGCCGGCCGCGCGCGCCATGCCTTTCCCTTCGATCCCGCGCACTGCATGGCGCCGCTGCCTCGGGCTTACCAATGGGCCGACGGCTCGGCCTACCTCAACCACGTGGAGCTGGTGCGCAAGGCGCGCAACGCCGAGGTGCCCGAGAGCTTCTACACCGACCCGCTGATGTATCAGGGCGGCAGCGACGACTTCATCGGCCCCTGCGGCCGCATCGTCGTGCCCAGCGAGGCCTTCGGCATCGACTTCGAGGCCGAGATCGCCGTCGTCACCGGCGACGTGAAGATGGGCGCCACGCCCGAGCAGGCGCTCGACGGCATCCGCCTGCTGATGCTGGTCAACGACGTGAGCCTGCGCAACCTGATCCCGGCCGAGCTGGCCAAGGGCTTCGGCTTCTTCCAGAGCAAGCCGGCCACCGCCTTCAGCCCGGTGGCCGTCACCCCTGACGAACTGGGCGATGCGTGGCAGGGCGGTCGCGTGCACCTCACGCTGCAGAGCAGCTGGAACGGCCGCAAGGTCGGCATGTGCGATGCCGGCGAGGAGATGAGCTTCCACTTCGGCCAGCTCATTGCCCACATCGCCAAGACCCGCAACGTGCGCGCCGGCAGCATCGTGGGCAGCGGCACGGTCAGCAACAAGGGCGTCGAGAAGAACGGCCGCATGGAGTGGCCGAAGGGCTACAGCTGCATCGCCGAAAAGCGCTGCATCGAGACCATCCAGGATGGTCAGCCCAGCACCGAGTTCATGAAGTACGGCGACACCATCCGCATCGAGATGAAGGGCAAGGACGGGCAGTCGATCTTCGGGGCGATCGATCAGGAGGTGGTGGCGCCCGGGGCGGACTGACGTTGCGGGGAGCGTGCTCAGCCGCCCGCACCCCTGAGCAATTCCTTCAAGCTTCCGATCCCCAGCCGCCGGAACGCCCGGTACTGGTGGGTCCGCACCGTGGTGAGCTCCACGCCGATCTCCCGCGCCGCCTCCTTGGCCGTCTTGCCCGCCAGCAGATGCCCGATGACCTCGCGCTCCCGCAGGCTCAGCGCCAGCAGGCGCGCGCCCAGGCTGGGTTCGGCCGCCTCGCGCGCCGCCATCGCGCTGCGCCCGTGCGCCAGCGTGGCGTCCGCCAGCAGCGTGGCATGGGCCTCCAGCAGGGCGAAATCCAGCTCGCCGAACTCGGGCTGGGCCAGGCTGCGGTAGAAGCTCACCGCGGTGCGCTGGCCGGCCGGCGACAGCAGCAGGATCGAGGTGCGCTCGCGGATGCCGACGTCGCCGTAGCAGGCCGCGCGGTAATCGGGGTCCGCCACCTCGTCGGCGTGCTGGTGCCCCAGCCACAGCTGCGGACGCTGCGGCAGTTTTCGCCTGGCGAGCCAGACCATGTTCGGGTCCATCCGGTCGAAGCGCTGGGCGACGTAGCGCTCCGCCGTGCGTTCGGCGGTGCTGCCGTAGCTGCTGGCGGCCGAGACCGTCTCGATCCGGCCGCTGGCGCTCACGGCGAACACGGTGCAGAAGGTCACCGGCAGCACGTGGTGCATGGCGCCGAGGTAGCTGGCGGCCAGGTGCGGGGTGCCGATGCCGGCCAGCACGCCGCTCACCACTGGCGATGCCAGCGGGCGGTCGATCGGGCGCAGGGGCCAGCGTCTCATGGGAATCTCAGGGAAAACACGTCGTAAGAAGTTAGGACAACGGTGACGCGATGGCATCGGGACAATCCCGTTGCATGAACACCGCTGTTGTCCCGTCCGCGTCCGCCGCACCTGCCGCGCGCCCCGGCGACGCCGCCACCGGCGCATTGCCGCCCGAGGCAGTCGGCCTGCCGCCGCCGGTCGGCGCATTCCACTACACCCGCTTCGCGCCCCTGCTGCCGAAGCTCGCGAATGGCGTCGAGCCAGGTCGCCACCCGGTGGTGATCGCTGGCGGCGGCCCGGTCGGCATGGCGCTGGCGCTGGGCCTGGCCAACCATGGCGTGAGGAGCGTGATCCTGGAGGCGGACGACACCGTCTGCGTCGGCAGCCGCGCTGCCTGTGTCTCGCGGCGCAGCCTGGAGATCATCGAGCGCCTGGGCGCGCTGCCGGCCTTCCTGGCCAAGGGCCTGGCCTGGACCGGCGGGCGCAGCTTCTACAAGACGGAGGAAGTGTTCCGCTTCGAGATGCCGCACGACACGCTGCAGAAGCTGCCACCGATGATCAACCTCGAGCAGTACTACATCGAGCAGTACCTGCTGGACGAGATCACGCGGCGCAACACGGCCGAGCCGGGGCTGATCGACATCCGCTGGGGCACGGAACTCACCGGCTTCGAGCAGGACGGCGACGGCCTGACCCTGCAGGCGCGCAATGTGCTGGGCGCGTACACGCTCGCGGCCGCATGGCTGGTCGGCTGCGACGGCGGCCAGAGCTTCGTGCGCAAGTCGCTCGGGCTCAACCTGGAAGGCACGGCCTACGAGGGCCGCTACGTGATCATCGACATCGAGCTGCACAGCAGGCACCCGACCGAGCGCCGCGCGTGGTTCGATCCGCCGTGGAATCCGGGCTCCACCGTGCTGATGCACCGGCAGCCCGACGACATCTGGCGCATCGACTACCAGCTGCGCGCCGGGCAGAGCACCGAGGAGGCATTGAAGCCCGACGCGGTGGCCGACTTCGTGCAGCGCCATCTCGATGCCATCGGCGAGGGCCACCTGCCGTGGAAGACGGTCTGGACTTCGGTCTACCGCGCCGGCGCCATGACGCTGCCCGACTACAGCCACGGCCGCGTGCTGTTCGCGGGCAATGCGGCGCACGCGATGCCGATCTTCGGCGTGCGCGGCCTCAACTCGGGCTTCGACGACGCCGACAACCTGGCCTGGAAGCTGGCGCTGGTGACGCGCGGCCTGTCGGATGCCTCGCTGCTCGACAGCTATTCGCAGGAGCGCATCGCCGCCTTCCACATCAATGCGGAGAGCGCGATGCGCAGCACCGAGTTCATGTCGCCGCCCTCGCGCGGCTTCGACCTGCTGCGCGAGGCGGCGCTGTCGCTCTCGGGCGTGCACCGCGGCATCGCGAACCTGATCAACCCGCGGCAGACGCAGGCGGTGCGCTACGAGGATTCCGTGCTGTCCAGCGAGAGCGACCCGCTGCCGGCGGGGCCGCGGCCCGGCGAGACGGTGCCCGAGCATCCGCTGGCCGAAGCGCTGCACCTGACCGACTGGATCGGCCCGCGCTTCACGGTGCTGATGCTCAACATCGATCGGCCGGATGCGGCCTTCGAGGCCGAGCTGGCGGCCGCGCAGGCCGGCCCGCTGCAACCCGCGCTGCACCGCCTGCCGCCCGCCGCGCAACACGCCGCGGTGTTCGAGGCCCTGGGCGCGCAGGAAGGTGCGGTCTACCTGCTGCGCCCGGACGGCCACGTGGCGGCGCGCTGGCGCCGTCCGCGCCCGGGCGTACTGACGCAAGCGCTGGCGCGCGCATCGGCATCGGCCCTCAAGGAGCACGCATGAACATCCTCAGCCTCGAAGCACGCGACCGGCTCTATGCCGACTGCGCCCGCGCCATCAGCGAAGCCGGCGCCGAGCGAGAATCACTCTTCCTCGCGCGACTCGCCCTGCTGCTGTTCGAGCAGCTCGGCGACGAGGCGCGTTGCCGGGCCGCGCTGGCGGAAGCGCTGCGCGACCTGCCGATGCCCTCGCTCTCCGCAGCGGCGGCCGAGGCCGGCGCGGCCCGATCCTCTTGAACACTCACGCCAAGAAACCAGGAGACTTTTTCATGGACCGCAGAACCCTGCTCACCGCCCTGGCCGCCAGCGCGGCCGCCGGCGCCGCCCCGCTGGTGCGCGCGCAGAACTACCCCGACCAGCTCATCAAGTGGGTGGTGCCCTATCCGGCCGGCGGCGGCACCGACGTGATCGCGCGCACCCTGGCCGAGGCCATGCGCCAGACGCTGGGCCAGCAGATCGTGATC
Source organism: Variovorax sp. JS1663 (assembly GCF_002157355.1). GTDB lineage: Bacteria > Pseudomonadota > Gammaproteobacteria > Burkholderiales > Burkholderiaceae_C > Variovorax. The sequence continues at coordinate 263,966 of NZ_LYMK01000001.1, forward strand.
GACAACCGTCCGGGCGCCTCGACCAACATCGGGGCCGACCTGGTCGCCAAGTCCAAGCCCGACGGCTACACCATCATGTCGGCCGACAACGCGGTGCTGGCCTTCAACGAGTACCTGTTCAGCAAGCTGCCCTTCAACCCCGAGAAGGACTTCAGCTACATCGGCGCGATCGGCAAGTTCCCGATGGCGTTGGTGGTGCACCCGGACTTCCCGGCGAAGGACTTCAAGGCCTTCCTCGCCTACGTCAAGGCCAATCCCGGCAAAGTCAACTATGCCTCGCCCGGCAACGGCTCGCCGCACCACCTGGCGATGGAGATGTTCAAGAACCGTACCGGCACCTTCATCACCCACATCCCCTACCGCGGCGCGGCGCCGGCGATGGCGGACGTGATGGGCGGCCAGGTGCCGTGCATGTTCCTCGACCTCGCCTCCGGCCTGCCGATCATGCAAGGGCAGAAGGTGCGGGTGCTGGCGATCGGCTCAGGCGCGCGCTCGAAGCTGCTGCCGGACGTGCCCACGCTGGCGGAGGTGGGCGTGCCCAACACGGAGGTGTTCGCCTTCCAGGGCATCCTGGGCCCGGCCGGCCTGCCCGCGCCCGTCGTCAACAAGCTCAACGCGGAACTCAACAAGGCCTTCAGCGTGCCGGCGGTGCAGAAGCGCTTCAGCGACTTCGGCATGGAGGCGATGCCCGGTACGCCGCAACAGTTCGCGGCGCTGTCGCGTGCGGAGTCCCAACGTTGGGGGCCGATCATCAAGTCGGCGGGGATCAAGCTGGATTGAGTCTGCGCAGGGCCTACTTGGTGTAGGCTTTTCGCGAGCCGTCTTCGAACACCTCGTCGTCGCGCTCCAGCTTGCCCTCGGCATCCCAGCTGCGCTCGCGCGTCACGCGGCCCTTGTCGTCGTAGCTGGATTCGGCGCGCAGCTTGCCGCTGTCGCCGAAGCGCTGGTGCGTGCCGATCGGGGTCTGCCGAAAGCGGCTCACGACCAGGAAGCGGCCCAGCGCGGCGCGCTGGCCGTTGTCGTGGAACTCGGTGATCTCCACCGTGCGTGCCTCGTTGCCCTCGCCATACACCGCCTTGCTGCGCGGCTGGCCGTTGAGGTAGTAGCTCTCGTCCGACAGCGGCTCGCCGCCCGGGCCCCAGCGCTGGTCGCGCACCAGCGTGCCTTTCTCGGAAAACTCCTGCTCGCGCTGCTTCACCGAGCCGCGCTCGGTGACCAGATAGGCGACCTCGCGGCGCTTCACGCCCTCGGAGGACCAGCGCCGCTCGATGCGCTGGTTGCCGATGACCTCGTCCTGCGCCGAGGGCTTGCCGTTGTCGTAGAGCTCCTCGCTGCGCACCCGCTTGCCTGCCAGGTAGCTCAGGCGCGAGCGCAGGATGCCCTTGGCATCGAACAGCTGGACCTGCGAGGGACTCCCGCCGAAGCCGCACAGCTGCGCATCGTCGGCCGCGGGCGCGAGCAGCGGCTTGTCGCCGCAGCGCAGGGCCGACAGCTGGCCGCGCTCGGTGAACTCGGCATAGGCGCGCTCGCCCGGTTCGGCATAGAAGGTGATGCGGCGCAACTGGCCGTTGGGATGGAAGCTGCGCGAGAGGCCGGTCTCGTGCCCGTCCTCGTAGCGCGCCTCGCGCAGCACGCGGCCGGTGGCGGGCGCGAACTCGCGCGCCAGGCCCTCCATGTTGCCGCGCGCGTTCACGCTGTGCTCCTTCAGCAGCTTGCCCTTCTCGTAGTAGCGCACGATGCCCATGAAGACGCCGTTCTGGAGCTGCTGCTCACGCACGAGCTCGCCGCTGTCGCGGTCCTTGCAGCGCATCAGGCCGGTCTTGCCGGCGGTCGTGTTGCCGTTGGCCGGGTTCACGTGCTGGCCGCCCAGCTCGCAGTCCTGCACGGCCAGTGCGGCCAGGGGCAGGAAAGCGAGCAGCGCGATGGCCAGCGCGGCCGGGCGCAGGAGAGCAGGCATGGTGTCTTCAGGCGGTGGCGAAAGGCTCGCCGGCGTCGCGCATGGGGATGGCGAGGTGAAATATGCTGCGCATGCGAAGAGCATAGCGGCGCCGCCGCCGTCTCGAAACCCCTGGATACATTTGCGATGAACCCGTCCGGTCCCTCCGATCCGCCCGACCCGATCACCCGGCTGCTGCATGCCGACCGCCGATTCGGCGCCGAGCAGGGCGGGGTGCACATGGCGGTGAATCCCTCGGTGCAGTACGGCTACGAGCGCGTGGAAGACCTGATCGGCGTGTTCCAGGGCCGTCTGAAGAACCGCTTCAACTACGCCCGCCAGGGCACCCCGACCACCGCCGCGCTCGAGGCCAAGATCACGGCGCTGGAGGAGGGCACGGGCAGCGTCAGCTTCGCGACCGGGATGGCCGCCGTCTCGGCGGTGTTCCTGACGCTGCTGCGCGCGGGCGATCACCTGGTGGCCAGCCGCCACCTGTTCGGCAACACCCACAGCGTGCTGGGGACCCTCCAGGGGCTGGGCGTCGGCGTAAGCCTGGTCGATGCCGCCACGGCCAGCGCGGTGGCCGCGGCGCTGCAGCCGCAGACCCGCATGGTCTTCGTCGAGACCATTGCCAATCCCGGGACCCAGGTGCCGGACCTGCCCGGCATCGGGCAGCTGTGCGCCGAACGGGGCCTGCTCTACGTGGTGGACAACACCATCACCTCGCCGGCCCTGTTCCGGCCGAAGCGGGTGGGCGCCAGCCTGGTCGTCAACTCCCTGACCAAGACCATCGCCGGCCACGGCAACGCGCTGGGCGGCGCGGTCACCGACACCGGCCTGTTCGACTGGCAGCGCTACCCGAACCTCTTCGAGGGCTACCGCCAGGGCGACCCGGCAGCGTGGGGCCTCGCGCAGCTGCGCAAGAAGGGGCTGCGCGACCTGGGCGGCACGCTCAGCGCGGACCATGCACACCGCATCGCCGTCGGCGCGGAGACCCTGGCGCTGCGCGTGGCCCAGACCAGCGCGACCGCGCTGGCCCTGGCCCGCTTCCTGGAGGCGCATCCGGCCGTTGCCCGCGTGCATTACCCGGGGCTGGAATCGCATCCGCAGCACGCGATGGCACGCGCGCATTTCGAGGCCGGGGCCTGGCTGCTGTCCTTCGAGCTGCGAGATCCAGAGGACTGCATTCCCGTCATCAACCGGCTTCAGATCCCGGTCAAGGCCACCGGCATGGGCGACACCCGCACGCTGATCATCCCGGTCGCGCCCACCATCTTCTGGGAGGCGGGGCCGCAGAAGCGGGCCGAGATGGGCATCGCCGAGGGGCTGGTCCGCGTTTCGGTCGGACTGGAGCGCGAGAGCGAGCTGATCGCCGACTTCGCGGCGGCGCTGGACGCCCGGTGAGCTTCCCTCTACGGCCCTGGTCGCGGGCCCTGCGCGCCCTGGCGTTCGCCGTCCTGTGCGGCGGTGCCGGGCCGGTCCTGGCGGCCGGCGAGGCCAGCACCGCGCCCGCCTGCCCGCCACCCGCGCCCGCGCCGGACCTGTCGCCGGCCGCCGTGGCCGCGGCGGCCGACCACGGGCTGCTGTGGCGCATCGACAAGGACGGCCGCAGCTCCTGGCTCTACGGCACCATGCACCTGGGCAAGGCCGAATGGGTGCTGCCGGGCCCGCGGGTGCTGCGCGCACTGACACGCAGCGACACCCTGGCGCTGGAGCTCGACCTGCAGGATCCCGCCACCGTGGCCGTCTTCAGCGAGCCGTCCGACCCGGCCCTGCGCGAGCGCCTGCTCACGCCCGAGCGCCAGCGCCGGCTGGCCCGGCAGGCCGCGCAGGCCTGCCTGCCCGAGGGCGCGCTGGCCAGCCTGCGGCCGATCCTCCAGGCCACCACCCTGGCCATGCTCGCGGCGCGCGCCGAGGGGCTGTATGGCGACTACGGCAGCGAGGTCTTCCTCTCGGCCTTCGCCCGCGCGCGCGGCAAGCCGGTGGTCGCGCTCGAAAGCGCGGCGGCGCAGCTGAAGATGCTGGCCGGCGATTCCGAGGCGGAGGAGGGCGAGCAGGTCGACCAGGCCCTCGACGAGCTCGAGTCGGGCCGGGCCGCCGTGCTGGCCGGCGAGCTGGCCGACGCCTGGGCGCGCAGCGACTGGCCCCGGCTCGACGGCTACACCCGGTGGTGCGACTGCGTACGCACGCCGGCCGAGCGGCGTGCGCTGCGGCGCCTGCTGGACGAGCGCAACCCCGGCCTGGCCGACGGCATCGCGCGCCTGCACGCGTCGGGGCAGCGGGTGTTCGGCGCGGTCGGCGCGCTGCACATGGTCGGCCCGCAGGGGCTGCCGGCGCTGATGGCGGCGCGCGGCTTCCGCGTCACCGCCGTGGTCCCGGCCGCCACGCCGGACGGCGCGGCTCGCCGATAATCGCGGGTTCATGTCCTGCCTGCGTCACGCCCACCACCTCGGCCGCCTCGTGCTGCTGTGGTTCGTGCTGTCGCTGGGCGCGGCGATCGCCTCGCCGGTCGTCCATCCCCAGGCGCTGGAGCTGGTGTGTTCCAGCGCCGGCGCCATCAAGGTGGTGGTGCAGACCGACGATGGTGCCCAGGAAATGGGCGTCAGCCACTTGGACTGCCCGCTGTGCCTGCTGACCGGCGCGCCGCCGCCGGCCACGCTGCAGGCGCTGCCGCACCCGCTTCCGCTGGCCCATGCGGTCCAGCCCATCCCGGCCGCGCGCATCGCCGCGGCCACCGCCGCGCCGCTGCCGGCGCGCGGTCCACCCGCGCTCTGAGCCTGCCGTCGACTCCGTAACGCGAGGCGCCCCGGCACGGGTGCCCTGCGTTCGATTCCCTCGTCATGCACCGGCGCCACGCGGCGCCGAGGAGCGCCTTCCATGAACAAGAAAACCGTGCTGTCGCTCGCCCTGGGCGCAGCTTTCCCCTGGCTGGCCGTGCCCGCGGCCGCCCAGACCGCAGCCCCGCCCGCGGACACCGCGCCCGAGCGCGTCAAGTCGCTGGGCATCGTGACCGTCACCGGCGGCCAGCCGACCTCGCTGCCCACGCAGATTCCCACCACCATCGAAGGCGTGACGCGCGAGGAGATCGAGACCCGCATCAACGCCACCGACAGCGAGGACGCCCTCAAGTACCTGCCCAGCCTGCTGGTGCGCAAGCGCTACATCGGCGACTACAACCACGCCATCCTGTCCACGCGCGCCTCGGGCACCGGCAACAGCGCGCGCTCGGCGGTCTATGCCGACGGCATCCTGCTGTCCAACTACCTGGGCAACGGCATCGCCAACGGCACGAACTACGCCCCGCGCTGGGGCCTGGTCACGCCCGAGGAGATCGAGCGGGTGGACGTGATGTACGGTCCGTTTTCCGCCGCCTACCCCGGCAATTCGGCGGGCGCCGTGGTCGACTACGTGACGCGCATGCCGACCCAGTTGGAGGCCCACGTCAAGGCGGGCTACTTCTCGCAGCCCTTCGAGCTCTACAACACGCGCCAGACCTTCGACGGCTGGCAGACCAGCGCCTCGCTGGGCAGCAAGAGCGGCGAGTGGTCCTGGTGGATCGACGTGAACCGCACCGACAGCCGGGGCCAGCCCCTGACCTTCACCACGGCGACCGTGGCCTCGGGCACACCCGCAGCACCAGGGCGCGGCGGCACGCCGGTGGCCGGTTTCGTGCCGGGGCTCAACACCACCAACACCCCCTGGTACATCCTGGGCACCGGCACCGCCTATCACACGGTGCAGGACCATGCCAAGCTCAAGCTGGCCTACGACTTCTCGTCCACCGTGCGCGCGACCTACACGCTGGGCTGGTGGCAGAACGCGTCCGAAGGGCGGCCCGACAGCTACCTGCGCAACGCCGCCGGCCAGCCGGTCTTCAGCGGGCCCGTCAACATCGGTGGGCGCAGCTATACGGTCGCCCCCACCGCCTTTCCGCTGACGAACGACGTCCAGACGCACTACATGCATGGCCTCTCGGTCAAGAGCAACACCAAGGGCGAATTCGACTGGGAGCTGGCCGCGAGCCTCTACGACTACGCGAAGGACCGGCAGCGCGCGCCGACCGTCGCGCTGCCGCTGGCCGCCGTCGGCGGCGCCGGCACCCTGCAGGACCAGGACGGCACCGGCTGGAACACGCTGGCGGCCAGGGGCACCTGGCGGCCTCAGGGCGTGGGGGGCGCGCACATCGTGGACTTCGGCATCGGCCGCGATGCCTACAAGCTCGCCATCGCGAAGGACAACGTGCTGGGCAACTGGCTGGACGGGCCGGCGCTGCCGGGGTCGCCGGTCAGCGACGTGGGCGGCCGCACGCAGACGCTGAATGCCTGGGTGCAGGACAGCTGGGCCTTCGCGCCGCGCTGGAAGGCGGTGCTCGGCCTGCGCTACGAGGACTGGAAGGCCAGCGACGGCTTCACCGCCACCGCGAGCAGCCGCCAGGCCTACGCCTCGCGCAGCGAATCGCATCTCTCGCCCAAGGCGGCGTTGGCGTACCAGCTGGCGCAGGACACCGTGCTCAAGGCCTCGCTCGGCCGCGCGGTGCGCTTTCCCACCGTGGGCGAGCTGTATGGCGCGACCTCGGGCGGGGCGCTGTCCTTCATCAACGACCCGAACCTCAAGCCCGAGAAATCGTGGACCGGCGAGCTCTCGGCCGAGAAAGACCTGGGCCACGGGTTGGCGCGCGCCACGCTCTTCCACGAGACCACGCGCGACGCGCTCTACAACCAGCTGATCCCGAACTCGACCGTCTCGCGCGTGCAGAACGTCGACAAGGTGCGCACCACCGGCCTGGAACTGGCCTACACCGGACAGGACGTGTTCACCAAGGGCCTGGACCTCGGTGCCAGTCTGACCTACGCCGATTCGAAGATCATGGCCAACGCCGCCTTCCCTGCCAGCGTGGGCAAGTGGCAGCCCCGGGTGCCGCGCTGGCGCTCCACCGTCTACGCGAGCTACAAGCCCGATGCGCGCTGGGCCTTCACCGTGGCCGCGCGCTACAGCGGCCGCCAGTACTCGAACCTGGACAACAGCGACGTCAACGCCAACGCCTATTTCGGCGCCAGCCGCTACTTCACCGTAGACCTTCGCGTGCGCTACCAGATCGACAAGCGCTGGTCGGCCGCCTTCGGCATCGACAACGCGAACAACGACAAGTACTGGAACTTTCATCCTTATCCGCAGCGCACGTACAGCGCGGAGCTGCGCTTCGATCTTTGATCCACACTCTGACCCAAGGACCCCCGTCATGAACCTTCCTGTTCCCCGTCGCATCGTCATCTCCCTGTTGCTGGCCGTTGCCGGCAGCGCCCTGGCCCAAACGCCTGCGTCCGGCGCGGCCGCCGTCGAGGTCCGTGACGCCTGGGCCCGTGCCTCCGTGCCCGGCCAGAGCGGCACCGGCGCCTTCATGAAGCTCACCGCCCCTGCGGGCGCACGCCTGGTCGGTGCCTCCACGCCCGCGGCCGGCGTGGCCGAGGTCCACGAGATGAAGATGGAGGGCGACACCATGCGCATGCGTGCGCTGGACCGCGGCCTCGAGCTGCCGGCGCGCCAGACCGTCGAGCTCAAGCCCGGCGGCTACCACCTGATGCTGATGGACCTGAAGCAACCCCTGGCCAACGGGAGCAGCCTGCCGCTGACCTTGCAGTTCGAGGACGCGAAGGGCCAGAAAAGCACGCTGGACCTGAACCTGCCGGTGCGAACCGGTGCCGCGGCGCCGGGCGCGCACAAGCACTGAGCAGGTCTCAAATCTGCGCGCTTGGAGTAAGCTGGCCGCACAACAACTCTGTTCGAGGAGACCTCCCATGAGTGACGCCAAGCCCTTCGCCTTCAGCCAGTTCGTCCCGGGCTTCGATTTCCTGCAGAGCCTGGCGAGCGGGGCGGCGGGCGGCAGCGGCGCCGTGCCCGGCCTGCCCAGCCTGTCGAGCTGGGTCGCGCCGACGCTGAGCGTCGAGGAGGTCGACAAGCGCATCCAGGAGCTCAGGGCGGTCCAGTTCTGGCTGGAGCAGAACGGGCATGCGCTCAAGGCCACCATCCAGGCGCTCGAGGTGCAGAAGATGACGCTGTCGACCCTGCGTGGCATGAACCTGCGCATGGAGGACCTGGCGAACGCCTTCACCCGGCCGGCGGCGCCGGCACCTGCTCCCGCTGCGGCGGCACCCGCGCCCCGCGCTGCGGCGCCCGCCCCGGCGCCAGCGCCGGCACCGGAGCCCGAACCCGAGACAGCGGCCGAGCCGGAGGAGGCCGCCGAAGCGCCTGCCTCCAAGCGCGGCGCCAAGGCCAGGCCGGCGGCCGCCAATGGCCCGGCCGCGCCCGCGGCCGGCGGCGTGGTCGATCCGCTGCAATGGTGGGGTGCGCTCACCCAGCAGTTCCAGCAGATCGCCAGCTCGGCCCTTCAGGATGCGTCGCAGTTGAAGATGCCCGCCGTGGCCCAGCCGCTGGCGGATGCGGTGGGCCAGGCGATGGGTGCCGCCGCGGGTCAGCCGGCACGCAAGGCCGGTCCTGCCGCCAAGAAGGCGCCGGCCAAGCGTGCGGCGGCCAAGAAGACGGCGCCGCGCAAGCGAACGCGCTGAGTTCCTTCCAACCAACGCCGGGGAGCGAGTCCATGAAGCTGTTTCCGACGGGTCACGCCACCCACCCCCAATGGCGCATGGCCGCGGGGCTGGTCCTCGCGCAACTGCGGGCGCAACTGGCCCTGCCGGACTATGCGCACGCGCCCACGCTGGGCCTGCTCTACATCACGGACCACTACGCGGCCGAGGCGCAGGAGATCCTCGATCACCTGGGCGCCGAGTTGCCAGAGATCACCGACTGGTCCGGCACCGTGGGCATCGGGGTCGCGGCCAACAATGCCGAGTACTTCGACGAGCCGGCCCTGACCGTCATGCTGTGCCAACTGTCCAGCGACCAGTACCGCGTGTTTTCCGGCGTCGCACCGCTGGCCGGCGCGGAAATGAGCGGCTTCTCGGCGCACACGGCGCTGGTGCATGCCGATCCCGGCACGCCGGACCTGGCCGAGCTGGTGGCCGAGATGGCCGGGCGCACCGATACCGGCTATCTGTTCGGCGGCCTGTCCTCGGGGCGCGCCGGCTCGCTGCAGTTCGCGATCGGCGGCAACGGCAACATCCGCGGCCACGGCGCGGCGAGCGGCGTGTTCTCGGGCGGGCTGTCGGGCGTGGTCTTCGGCGAGGGCGTGCGCCTCGTGTCGCGCGTGACCCAGGGCTGCCAGCCGGTGTCGCGCGAGCGCGTGATCACGCAGGTCGAGGGCAACGTGCTGCTCCAGCTCGACGGCGAGCCCGCACTGGAAGTGCTGCTGGCCGAGTTGGATGTGTCGTTGTCGGAGCCGCAGCAGGCCATCGAGGCGGTGCGTGCCACGCTGGTCGGCCTGGTCGATGCGGGGAGCGACGGCATCCGGCGTACCGGCGACCTGGGTGCCGACGTGCTGGTGCGACACATCATCGGCCTCGATCCCACGCGCCGCGGCATCGCCATCGCGGACCGGGCCGAGGCCGGCATGCGGATGAGCTTCGTGCGCCGCAACGCGCAGGCGGCGCGCGCCGACCTGATGCGCATCTGCGCCGAGGTGCGCGAGGAACTCGAGCCGGAAGAGCAGACGCTCGCCACCGCGCGTGCCGTGGCGGCCGGCGAGGCGGAGGCTGCGCCGCACCCCGCGCGGCGCATCGCGGGGGCCGTGTACGTGAGCTGCTCGGGCCGTGGCGGGCCGCATTTCGGCGCGCCGGGCGCCGAGCTGCAGATCGTGCGCCATGCGCTGGGCGACGTGCCGCTGGTCGGCTTCTTCGCCGCCGGCGAGATCGCGCGCCATCACCTGTATGGCTACACGGGCGTGCTGACCGTCTTCGCGGCCGACGACTGAAAAGCGCGTGTTCGTCGGCGAACACCGCGGAACCGGCTTTGCCGAGCCGCTGGTGTTGTCCCCGGAAGAGGGCCGGCGGACCACACGAAGTGGGCGAGCCTGGGGAGAGCTCAGGTCAGGAAGCGTTCGGCCAGCAGCACCCAGTAGGCCGCGCCGATCGCGACATTGGCGTCGTGGAAGTCGTAGCCGGGGTTGTGGACCATGCAGGCCCCGTGGCCATCGCCCTCGCCGGCGCCGTTGCCGATCAGCAGGTAGCTGCCGGGCACGCGCTCCAGCATGAACGCAAAGTCCTCGCTGCCGGGCAGGGCCGGGCCCTGCAGCGTGACGCGATCGGACCCCAGCAGTTCCAGCGCGACCTCGCGGGCGAAGTCTGTCTCGGCCGGCGTGTTGACCAGCACCGCGTAGCCGGGACGCCAGTCGACGCGGGCCTGCACGCCGAAGCTTTCGGCCTGCGCCACGATCAAGGCTTTGATGCGCTCCTCCAGGCGCTTGCGCACCTCGCGGTCCAGCGCGCGCACGCTGATCTCCAGGGTCGCGGTCTGGGGGATCACGTTGTTGGCCTTGCCGGCGTGCACCGCGCCCACCGTCACCACCGCCATCTGCAGCGGGTCGATGTTGCGCGAGACCACCGTCTGCAGCGCCATCACGATGCTGGCCGCGGCCACGATCGGGTCGGCGGTGCGGTGGGGCAGGGCGCCGTGGCCGCCGATGCCGGTGAGGGTCACGGTCGCGTAGTCGGAGGAGGCCATGGCCGGCCCGTCGCGCAGGTACAGCCGGCCCTGCGGCATGCCGGGCATGTTGTGCATCGCGAAGATGGCGTCGCAGGGGTATTTGTCGAACAGGCCGTCCTCCATCATCCGCACCGCGCCGCCGCCGCCTTCCTCGGCCGGCTGGAAGATCAGGTTCAGCGTGCCGTCGAAGCGGCCGCGCGCGGCGAGATGCTCCGCCGCGGCCAGCAGCATCGCGGTGTGGCCGTCGTGGCCGCAGGCGTGCATCACGCCGGCGTGGCGGCTGGCGTAGGGCAGTCCGGTGGCCTCGTCGATGGGCAGCGCGTCCATGTCGGCGCGCAGGCCGAGGCGGCGCTGGCCGCTGCCGCGCACCAGGCGCCCCACCAGGCCGGTGCCGCCGAGGCCACGCTCGACCTCGTAGCCCCAGGCCTCAAGGCGCTGCGCAACCAGGGCCGAGGTGCGGTGCTCGTCGAAGCCGAGCTCCGGATGCTGGTGGATGTCGCGCCGCAGCGCGATGAAGGTGTCGGCTTGCGCGTGCAGTTGATCGAGCAGCGTGCTCATTGAGTTACCTCCGCCTTCGGTGCGGTATTCGCCTTGGGAACGGCCCAGCGGCTCATGGTTTTTCAGCTTACTGCGGCTGCAGGTGGATGGACTTGGCGATCTCCCGGTAGCGGGCGGTCTCGGCCTCGAAGAACTTCGCCGCCTCGGCCAGCGTCATCGGCGCGGAGGCCACCTGCGTCTGGGCGGCGAGCTGCGTGCGCACGCCCGGATCCTTCAGGGTCGCGCCGACCGCCTTGTGCAGGCGCTGCACCACGTCCTCCGGGGTGTTCTTCGGCACCATGAAGCCGCTCCAGGTCTTGTAGGCGAAGTCCTTGAGCTCCTTGCCCTCGCTGACGGTGGGCACGTTCTTCAGCAGCTCGGAGCGCTGCGCGCCGAGCTGGCCGATCACCTTGAGGCGGCCCTGCTCGGCCAGCGCGCCCATGGCGGCGCTGTAGACCAGCACGGCGAAGTCGACCTGCCCGCCGCCCAGGTCCTGCAGCAGGGGTGCGTTGCCCTTGTAGGGCGCGTGCATGAGCTTGATGCCGGCCTGCTGCTGCACCTTCTCGAGCAACAGGTGGTAGAGCGAGCCGACACCCACGCTGCCGTAGCTCAGCGGCTGATCGGGCGACTTGCGGGCCAGTGCGATCAACTCGTCGACGCTGTTGGCCGGCAGGTCCTTGCGGGCAACGAAGACCATCACCGCGTCGGCCACCGGGTGCACCAGGCGGAAGTCCTCGGCCTTGAGCTTGACGGCCGCGTTGGCCAGCGGCGAGAGGATCACCTCGTTGGGCGAGCCCTGGAAGATGTAGTGGCCGTCAGGCGGTGCCGCGAGCACCTTCTGCGCCGCCAGGGCGCCGCTCACCCCGCCGAGGTTTTCCACCAGCACCTGCTGGCCGAGCTCCTTGCCCAGCGGCACGGTGAAGATGCGTGCCGTCGCGTCCGAGGGGCCGCCGGCCGGGTAGGGGACCATGAGTGTCACCGGCTTGGACGGGTAGGTCTGCGCGGAGGCGGCGCCGGCGGCGAGCAGCAGGCCGCCCAGCAGCAGGCACGAGCGTTGGAAGAGCGAGGTCATCGGGGCTCCGAGGGGTGGGGTGCGGCGAATCGTAGGAGCCGCGAATCCGAACGTCCAATGCATTGTTGTCTGCATTAGCATGAGTTCAATGCAATGTTTCCCCGGAGCCCGGTCATGACGCTGGTCCAACTCAGGCATCTGATTTCGCTCGCGCAGAGCGGCTCCTTCAGCCAGTCCGCGCAAGCCTTGCACCTGACACAGCCGGCGCTCAGCCGCAGCATCCGCGCGCTGGAGGAGGAACTGGGCATGCCGCTGTTCGACCGCGTCGGGCGCCGCAACGAGCTCACGGCGTTCGGACGTGAAGTGCTGGAGCGCGCGCGCCAGCTGGTGTTCGAGGCCGACGCGTTGCGCGACAGCGGCCGGCAGCTGCGCGAGGGGGAGGGCGGCGTGGTCCGCATCGGCATGGGCTCGGGGCCCGGCGCGATGCTGATGACACCCTTCCTGATGCACATGGCGACGCGGCACCCGAAAGTGCGCGTGGCGGTGGCGCGCGGCGGCACCGAGATGCTGGCCCAGGCGCTGCGCGATCGGGTGCTCGATGCGCTGGTGGTGGATGCGCGCTCGCTCAAGCCTGCGCCCGATCTGGAGGTGGGCCTGGTGCGCGAGATGCGCGGCACTTTCATGTGCCGACGCGGTCATCCGCTGACGCGGCTGCGCAAGGGGGTGCGTTTCGAGGCGGTGCAGCGCTACCCGATCGCCTCCACACCGTTGAGCGACGAGGTGGCCCGCACCTTGGTCGAGGCCTACGGGCCGCAGGCGCACCCCGCGCACTGCGTGAGCGTGCAGTGCGAAGAAGTCCCGAGCCTGGTCGAGGTGGTCCGGCGCAGCGATGCGGTGCTGCTGGCGATCCGCGCGGCGGCGCCCGACCTGGTCGAGCTGAGGATGGATCCGCCGCTCGACGGCGTGGCGCGCTTCGGCCTCGTGACGCTGCGCCGGCGCACCGAGGCGCCGGCGCTGGGCATCCTGCGCGCGCTGATGCAGGAACTGATGCGCGACTGAACGCGTGCCTCATGCGCCTGCGAAAGCGAAGTCGACCTCGGGCTTCAGTCCGCTGACGATGCGCGCAATCGACTTGCCCGAGCCGCAGGCGTGGGTCCAGCCAAGCGTGCCGTGGCCGGTGTTGAGGAACAGGTTGGACAGGCGGGTGCGGCCGATCAGCGGCACGTTGCTCGGCGTGGCGGGGCGCAGGCCGGTCCAGAACTGGGCCTGCGCCGTGTCGCCCGCGCCGGGGAAGAGCTCCTCCACGCGTCGCACGATGGCCTCGCAGCGCACGCGGTTGAGGTCGCGGTCGTAGCCGTTGAGCTCGGCCGTGCCGGCGATGCGCATGCGGTCGCCGCTGGCCGAGGTGTAGCGCGAGAACACGAGCTTGTATTCGTCGTCCGTCAGCGAGACCCGGTAGGCCTTCGAGGCGTCCTTGACCGGCACCGTGACCGAATAGCCCTTGGCCGGGTAGATCGGCAGGCGGATGCCCAGCGGTTCGGCGTAGAGGGGGGACAGCGAGCCCATCGCCAGCACCACCGCATCGCCGCGCACGCGCTGGAAGCGCCCCTCGCTGTCCGTGGCCTCGACGTGGTCGATCGCGCCGCCGGACTCGCGCAGCGCGGTGACGGTGTGGCTCATCAGGAACTTCACGCCGTCGGCCTCGGCCAGCGCGACCAGTTCGCGCGCGAAGCGGTTGGCATCGCCCGACTCGTCCGCCGCCGTGTAGGTGGCGCCGGCGAGCGTGGGGCGGATGTGCGCCAGCGCGGGCTCGATCTGCACGGCTTCGTCGGCCGAGATCACGCGGCGCTCGCAGCCCAGGGCGCGCATCTGCTCGGCCGGCTCGAGCGCGGCGTCGAATTCCTTCTGCGTGGTGTAGAAGTGCAGGATGCCCTGCATGCGCTGGTCGTACTGGATGCCCTTGTCGCTGCGCAGCTCCTGCAGCAGCGCGCGGCTGTAGGTGCCCAGGCGCACGATCTGCTCGATGTTGCGGCGGGTGCGGGCCGGCGTGCATTCGCGCAGGAAAGACAGGCCCCAGCGCCACTGGCGCATGTCCGCGCGCAGGCGGAAGAGCAGCGGCGCGTCTTCCTTGCCCAGCCATTGCAGCACCTTGAGCGGTGCGCTGGGGTTGGCCCAGGGCTCGGCGTGGCTGACGGAGATCTGCCCGCCGTTGGCGAAGCTGGTTTCGGCGGCCGGGGTGGCCTGCCGGTCGATCACGGTCACGTCGTGGCCGAGTTGGCGGAGGTAGTAGGCGGAAGTGACGCCGAGCAGGCCGGCGCCGAGAACGATCACATGCATTTCGAGAACCTTCGAAGTTGCGGTGCTCGAACGCGATGGCACGGGAAGCTTGCGAAGAACAACAAGCAACCGGACCGCGCGTCCAAGTTGCCGCTCCCCCTGTCCTCGGTACCTGAGAGATTCATCCGCTGCGCCCGCAGCGGACTTGCTCCTTCGGTGCATCGCGCGGGGCGATGGCTCTCCAGACGGCTTTGACAGTTCGTGCAGTACAGGCCCGCTTGCGCGAGCCGACCTGAGCGTTTATGGGAGTTTGCGCCTTCGGTGGGGCTGCCTGCCGGCAGCCCGCTCTCCTGCAGTGAGGCGGATTGTAGAGGCGGCAGGCGGCCGCACCAAGCGCTACATGCGCCGAAAGGCGAACTCGAGCTCGGGCCGCAGCCCGCTGACGATGCGGGCGATGGACTTGCCGGCGCCGCAGGCATGGATCCAGCCGCGCGAACCCGGCGCGGTATTGAGGAACAGGTTGCGCAGCCGGGTCTTGCCGATCATCGGCAGGCCGCTGCGGCTGACGGCATGCGTGGCCGTCTCGAAGGCGGCCTGGCTCGCGTCGGCGGCGCCGGGCAGCAGGGCTTCGATGCGGCGGAGCATGGCCTGGAAGCGGTCCGAATCAGGCTCGCCCTCGTCCTCGAGGCGGGCGCGCACGGAGCCGGAGACCCGGAGGCAGTCGCCGGTCGGCGTCTCGACACGGCGGATGTGCAACTGGGCCTGCCGGTCGTGCAGCGTGGTGCGTGGCGCGCGCGTCGCATCCAGGATCGGCAGCGTGAGGGTGTATTCCCGTTGGAAGTCGAGCGGCATCGGGATGCCCAGCTTTTCCGCATGGATCACGCTGGAGGCGCCCAGGGCCAGGACGTAGCCCTGCGCCTCGAGCCTGACGGGGCGGCCGGCCGCGTCCAGCGCGTCGACATGGTCGATCCGGCCGGCACGCTCGTCCAGGGAAAGCACCTGGTGCCGGGTCAGGAAGCGCACGCCTGCCGCGCGGCACAGGAAGACCAGGCTGGCGGCGAACTGAGCCGGGTCGCGCATCGCCGCGTCGTCGAGCGCGTGGGCGGCGCCGGCCAGCGCGATGCGCGTCGCCTGCAGGGCCGGCTCCAGGTGCAGCGCTTCGGCGGTCGACAGCAGTTGCTCCTCGCAGCCGAGCGCGTGCCAGCGGGGTTGGCCGCTCACCCGGGCCTGGAAGGCGCGTTCGTCGGTGTAGAGGCTTAGCAGGCCCGCGCCGCGCGTGCCGGTGGGCACCCCCACCTCGTCGCGCAGGGCGCGGGCGCTCGCACGGCTGTAGGCGCCGAAGCGCACCAGGTGCTCGAGCGGCTTCAGGCGGGAGGAGGCACCGAAGGCGCGGTCGAGGAGCTGGCTGATGCGTTGGCGGAGATTGCGCCGCAAGGCCTGCCAGCCGGGGCGCGCCGCCCGGCGGGCTGCCGCCTGCTGCAACAGGCGGGTGGCGTCCGGGCTCAGTCCGGTTCCGGCCAGGCCGCGGGCCTTGGCGGCCGGTGTCGCGTGGCGGTCGACCACGATCACTTCGTGGCCCAACTGCTGAAGGTAATAGGCCGACGTGACGCCGAGCAGGCCGGCGCCGAGTACGAGCACGCGCATGTCCAGATCCTTATGGGATGACATGAACGGCGGGCCGCGGGGCCTGATGTGCAGGCGCCCCGACCCGGGTTCCAGGTTGCCGCTCCCCCTGTCCTTGATGCCTGAGAGATTCATCTGCCGCGCCGTCGCGGCGGATTTGCTCCTTCGGCGCATCACGCGCGGTGATGGCTCTCCAGTCGGCGATTGACGAAAGAGGCAGAGAATGAACCGCGGGGGCTCACCGCTGGCGTCCATGGGAGATTTGCGCCTGCGGTGGGATGGCGCACGCCATCCGCTTGACTGCCGAATGTGGAATTTTACCTGGAACCGGTTTCTTTGGGCGATTGTCAAGAGCGCCGCAGCCGCGTGAACAACTCGAATTCCCAGTTGCGCATGCCCAGCAGCAGGGTGTAGCCCTCGCGCTCCTTGGGCGAAAGCTTCTGGTCGGTCTGGTGCTGCTGGGCGAAGTCCTGCGCCACCCGCTGCAGGCGGTCCAGGAAGGCCGGCGCCAGCGACCTGCTGATCGAGCCGTGCACCAGCAGCAGGCCCTCGGCCGGCCCGTCGAACCCGCCGCGGTAGTAGTCGAGCACGACGTTCTCGCGGAAGAAGTCCATCACCGGACCGTGCGGGCGCCAGCGGAAGGTCTTGGCGAGCTTGAGCCGGTAGCGGTTGAGGGGCCGCAGTTCGATGATCCCGATGCGGTCCAACTGCGCCAGATAGCCGATGCATTCCGCCTCGCTGATCCGGTAGGCGGCTACGATCTGCTCCAGGGTCCATTGGCTCAGCACGCAGATGGCCAGCAGCAGCAACTTCTTGTCCTTGACGACCGCTTTTTCCTGCTCCAGCGTCAGTTCCTTGAGCAAGGGCTGGGCATCGGCGACCCGCCGCGCCAATTCCGCGAAATCGATCTTCAGCGCGCGGCAGATCGCGTCCACGCGCGTCAAGGGCATGTCGCCCTTGGCCAGCATGCGCTTGACGCTGGATTCGGCCATGTCCAGCGACTTGGCCAGGTCCGCATAGGTCATGTGGGCCGTTTTGAGTTCATTCTTGAGGGCCTGGATCAGATCGACGGTGGTGCTCATGGATCAGGTATTGCTTCTTGATACCGGGGGGCGTGAAAAAGTACTCCGTATCGATTCTCGATGCCCCTGAACGGGTTGACAACCTACATTCCGCCGCACCGCATCTCACCCGGAGCCGAAATGTTCTTGTCGTCCCTGTCCCGCCGCGAACGTGCCCTCCTGTTCTTCTTCGCCTCGCTGCTGCTGGTCGCGCTGTTCGGGCCCGAACTGATGCCCGTGGGCTTGGGCGGCGCACCCTTCGCCGATGATCGTGGCTGGCAGAACCTGCCCTATGCCATGGACGTGCTGAGCAACCTGCCCTTCGCGGCATTGGGCGTCTGGGGCCTGCGCTGGCTGCACTGGCATGACCAGGCGCACGAGGACGTCCAGGATGCCGTGCCGCACCGGCTCCTCGCGCAGCCGCCGGTCAACCTGCTCGATTGCGCCTGGATGTTCTTCGCCGGCCTGATCATCACGGCGGCCGGCTCCGCCTTCTACCACCTGCAACCCGACGCCCTGCGCCTGGCGGCCGATCGCGCCGGGATGACGGTGGCCTTCGCCGGCCTGATCGGCTGCGCCGTGTGCGAGCGGATCAGCGCGCGGGCCGGATGGGCGGCGGCCTGGTTCGTGCTCGGCGGCGGCCTGCTGGCGGTGGCGATCAGCCAGCAGACGGGCAACGTGCTGCCGTGGGGGCTGGTCCAGTTCGGCGGCATGGCACTGGTGCTCGTGCTCGCGCTGGCGAAGCCCGTGCAGGGTGCCATCGGCCTGCGCCTGGGCTGGGTGATCTTTTTCTACGGCCTGGCCAAGCTGTTCGAGCTCGGGGACTACGCCATCTACGAGGCCACGCACCACCTCGTGTCCGGCCACAGCCTCAAGCATCTGACCGCGGCCCTGGCCGCACTGCCGATGCTGCACGCGCTGCAAGCCATGGGACGGGAGACGCTGCGGCACAATCCGGGCGCGGCCGTGGTGACGGCCTGAGGAGCCCGCCCGGGACATTCGAATGACAACACCCGCCGATGCCGCCACCCTGGCCGGCGCGCCCGAGCCGGGCGCGCATGCCAACCAGTTCGCGCTGCTGGGCCAGCGGCGCTTCGCTCCCTTCTTCTGGACCCAGTTCGCGGGCGCGGCGAACGACAACCTCTTCAAGTTCGCCTTCACCGTGATGGTGACCTACCAGCTGCAACTGGCCTGGATGCCGCCGGCCATGGCGGGGCTGGTGATCGGCGCGCTGTTCATCCTGCCCTTCCTGCTGTTCTCGGCGACGGCGGGGCAGCTCACCGACAAGTACGACAAGACGAAGATGATCCGCTTCGTCAAGAACCTCGAGATCGCGATCATGGTGCTGGCCTCCTGGGGCTTCCTGCGTGCCGACGCGGTGCTGCTGCTGGGCTGCGTGTTCCTGATGGGGCTGCACTCCACGCTCTTCGGACCGGTGAAGTTCGCCTACCTGCCGCAGGTGCTGGATGCGCGCGAGCTCACCGGCGGCAACGGCATGGTGGAGATGGGCACCTTCGTCGCCATCCTGCTGGGACAGGTGGCCGGCGGCCTGCTGGTCGCGCTGCCGGGCATCGGCCACACCACCGTGGCGGTGGCCTGCCTGCTGCTGGCGCTGGTCGGGCGCGGCGTGGCCCAGGCCATTCCGCGCGCGCCGGCGACCGACCCGGGCCTGGTGATCAACTGGAATCCGGTGAGCGAGACCTGGCGCAACCTGCGCCTCGCGCATGGCAACCTGGTGGTGTTCCGCTCGCTGCTGGGCATCTCGTGGATGTGGTTCTTCGGCGCCGTGTTCCTGAGCCAGTTCCCCAGCTTCGCCAAGGAGGTGCTGCACGGCAACGAGCAGGTCGCCTCGCTGCTCCTGGTGGTGTTCTCCATTGGCATCGGCATCGGATCGCTGCTCTGCGAGACGCTGAGCCGCCGCCAGGTCGAGATCGGCCTCGTGCCGCTGGGCGCGATCGGCATGAGCGTGTTCGCGATCGACCTCTACTTCGCTTCCCGCGCCCTCCCGCCGGCCGCCGAGATGGGCCTCGCCGGCTTCGTGGCGCAGCCGGCGCACTGGCGCGTGATGGCCGACCTGGGCCTGCTTTCGCTCTTCGCCGGTCTCTATAGCGTACCCATGTACGCCCTGATCCAGCTGCGCAGCCAGCCCACGCACCGCGCGCGCATCATCGCGGCCAACAACATTCTCAATGCGCTGTTCATGATCGGCAGCGCCGTGATCGCCGGGGCGCTGCTCCAGGCCGGCTTCACGATCCCGCAGATCTTCCTGTTCACCGGTATCGCAAACGCGGTGGTGGCCTTCTACATCTTCATGCTGGTGCCGGAGTACCTGCTGCGCTTCGTGGCCTGGGTGCTGACGCGCCTGGTGTACCGCTTCGACGTCGAGGGCGAGGAACACATCCCGGCCGAGGGGGCGGCCGTGCTGGTGTGCAACCACGTGAGCTTCATCGACGCTGTGCTGCTGATGGCCGCCAGCCCGCGGCCGATCCGCTTCATCATGGACCACCGCATCTTCCGCGTGCCGGTGCTCGGCTGGCTGTTCCGGCTCGCCAAGGCGATCCCGATCGCGCCGCAGAAGGAGAACCCCGCGGCCTATGAGCAGGCCTTTGCGCGCGCGGTGCAGGTGCTGCGGGAGGGTGACCTGCTCGCCATATTCCCCGAGGGCGCGATCACCCGCGACGGCCAGCTGCAGCCCTTCAAGGGCGGGGTGATGAAGATCCTGGACGATGCGCGCGCGGAGGGCATCGAGCCGCCGGTGATCCCGATGGCGCTGACCAACCTCTGGGGCTCCTACTTCAGCCGCATCGAGGTGCGCGACGGCGAGCCGGTGGCGATGGTGCGTCCCTTCCGGCGCGGCTTCTTCAGCCGGGTTGGGCTGCACGTGGGCAGCGCGATGCCGCGCGCCGAGGTGCAGCCGGAGGCCTTGCAGCAGCGCGTGAGCGGGCTGCTGGGCAGCCAGCCGACCTGATGTTCTTCCTGCCCGACGGCTTCTGGTACACGATCACCTGGTTCGGTGACAGCGGCTTCCTGCTGCCGGTGGCGGCCTGGATCGCCGTGTGGCTGGGCGTGCGCACGGTCACGCGGCCGATCGCATGGCGATGGCTCCTGCTGTTCGGTGCGGCCGGCGCGCTGGTGGCGCTTTCCAAGATCGCCTTCATGGGCTGGGGCGTCGGCAGCGCGCTGCTCAACTTCACCGGCATCAGCGGACACACCATGCTCGCGGCCAGCGTCTGGCCGGTCGCCTTCTGGCTCACCGCCGCGCATGGAGAGCCGCGCGTGCGTTTCTCGGCCGCAACGCTGGGGTGGATCTTTGCGGCGTTGATCGGCCTGTCGAGACTGGCGATCTACGCACATTCCAAATCCGAGGTGGCCGCCGGATTCGCGCTCGGCGCGGCCGTCAGCGGGCTTTTCCTCTGGCGCCAGCACCAAAGGCCGCCTCCGCGGCTGCACTGGATCCTGCTGTTGATCAGCATCGTGTCGCCCCTGGTCTTCCTGCGGCCCGGAACGCCCGCGCCCACGCAGGATGCCCTGGGCGTGATCGCGGTGCGCCTGGCCGGTATCGAGCGGCCCTTCACGCGTGCCGACCTGATGCTGCGGCGGCACCGCGCCGGTATCAAATAGGGATACCGGTGGCGGCGAGAGTCGCCACCGGTGCATTAATTTGAACCTCGCCCGGGGGGCGCGAACCATCATTCGCGCACCTTCACTACGCCGCGAGGCATTCATGCAACCCTCCTCTGCCAACGTCCTCATCCAGCGCGACACCCGTGCCTGGCAAGTCCAGGTCTGGATCTCCTTCGGGCTGGCTGTCTTCCTCTGCGCAACCGGCTTGGCCTGGCTGCCCGGGCAGGCGCTGGACCGGGCCTTCATGGTGATGGGCTACATGTTCTGCCTCTCGGCCGCCTTCGTGCTGGCCAAGTTCGTGCGCGACAGCCAGCGCGGCGCCATCGCCGGCGCCGGCGACGCGCCGATGTGGAAACTGGTCGTCTGGGGCGGCTTTTTCGCCGCCATGGGGCTGACCGGCTGGGGCCTGCTGCGCATGGAGATCAGTGAGACCTACAAGGCCTTCCTTGGCGTGAGCTGGCTGTTCCTGATCAGCAGCGCCTTCACGCTGGCCAAGACCCTGCGCGACCGTCACGAAGCCGATCTCGCCGAGGCACGCCTGCAAGGCCGTCGCGCCGCCCGCGCCGAAGCCGGCGACGAGCAATGAAGTCCCGACCCCTTGTTCAACCCTTTCCTGCTGGAGAACACATCATGAAGATGAAGAAGTCCTTCGCCGCGGCCTTGATCGCGGTCTGTGCCGGGCTGGCGGGCACCGCCGCCCCGCTGCAGGTGCACGCGCAGAGCGAGGCCTCGGCCGCGCTGTCGATGCTGCCGGTGGCCTCGGTGGTCGGCACCGCCTCGGTGGCCGGCAGCGCGGCCAGTGCCGTGGTGGCCGTGCCGGCGGCGCTGTCGGTGGCCGGGTCGGCGCTGACGGTGGTGGCGGTCGAGGCCTCGGTGGACGGCACCGTCTATCTGTTGGAGCGCACGGCCGACGGTGCCCGCGCCAGCGTCAAGGTCCTGGGGCGCGCCGTGCACGGCAGCGCGGTCGCCGTCGGCACCGTGGTCACGGTCAGCGTGATCGGCACCGGGGTCGTACTGTCGGCAGCGGGCGAGGTGCTGGCCTTCGTGCCCAACGCGATCGGTCGTGCCCTGCTCTACAACGAGAGGCTGTCGTGAGGCGCTTCCCGACCAACTTCGGTGACTACGAGGCCGAGTACCACAGGCGCGTGCCGCGCATGCGGCGCTGGCTGCGGGCTGCCGTGCAGATGCTTGCGGCGGCGGTGGCCGTGGTGCTGGCCGGGCTGTTCCTGTTCCCGATCAACGCCCACGCCGGCCGCTCCTGCGAAGAGCGCAAGCCGGACCCGGTCTCGATCATCCAGGGCCTGGCGCTGGCCCAGCGCGCGGCCGAGCAGCTCGATGCCAGCGGCGCGCGGGTGGTCGTGCTGGCACGGGCCGGGCAGGACCTGGGCAAGTACGGGCTGCGCTATTCCCACCTGGGCCTGGCCTACAAGACCGAGGCCGGCGCCTGGCGCGTGGTGCACAAGCTGAACCAGTGCAGCACCGCGGTCGCGGCGATCTACCGCCAGGGCCTGGGCGACTTCTTCCTCGACGACCTCTGGCGCTACGAAGCGGCGTGGGTGGTGCCGACGCCCGCCGTGCAGGCGCAGCTGCTGGCGATGCTCAAGGACGAGCCGACGCGCATCACCCGCCTGCACCAGGCGCCCTACAGCGTCGTGAGCTACGCCTGGGGCCGCAAGTACCAGCAGTCGAACCAGTGGGCCATCGAGACCTTGGCGGCGGCGATGGAGCCCGGCACCATCCGCACCCGCGAGCAGGCGCAGGCCTGGCTGCAGTTCAAGGGCTACGAGCCCACCACGCTGAAGCTGGGCCCGCTCACGCGGCTGGGCGGCCGCATCAGCGCCGCCAACGTGGCCTTCGACGACCATCCCAACGAGAAGCGCTTCTCCGACCGCATCGAGACGGTCACGGTGGATTCGGTGTTCGCCTGGCTGCCCCGCGCGGGACTCGGGGCCGCGCCGACCGTTCTGCGCCTATGAGGACCCGGTCCGCAGCGCTTGCCGATCCCGGCATCCGGACCGACACGTCCGAGTTGTCACGGCGAACCGTTCTCGCCGCAGCCTCGATCATGTCCCGGGTCCAGCGACCGGCCGCCTCCATGGCCGCGCCGTCGATGCGCTGCTTGTAGTAGACGACGAAGCAGAACACTTCCTCGCGCGCCCAGCGCAGCAGCGACAGATCATCGGGCGGCGAATGGCGGATCGGATGCTGCGCTCGGCTGCGGCGGAAGCTACTACCTGCCCTACCAGCTGCATGCGACCCGGGCACAGTTTGCCGCCGCCTATCCTCAGGCGGACGCGTTCCGGGCGGTGAAGCGCGCTGCGGACCCTCAGGGGCGCTTCAGCAACGCGCTGTGGCAGCGCTACCTTTGAAACAACAACACTCGAGTGAAACGGAGATCTGGAAATGAGCAAATCCCTGCGCCTGTCGGAGAAATGGTTCCGCCGTGGCCTGTGGGTGGTGGCCCTGGTGTTCGCGAGCTTCCTGGTCGGGCTGGGCAGCACCATCGTGGGCGACCTGCCGCGGGTGGAGCGCGCGCTGACGCTCGACGACTTCATCGACCGCACCGCGGCCGAGCCGCTGCGCAAGACCATCCGCGACAGCCAGCGCGCCGAGCAGGAGGCCTCTCGCGAGCGAGAGCAGGCTGAGCTCGCGCTGTTGGCCGCTCAGCAGGCCAGCCGCACCGCGCGTGAGACCTTCGGCAACTGGCTCGCCACACGGCGGGTGACCGCGCAGCCGGATCAGGACACCGAACTGATCGCACGCACCAAGGCGCTCGATGCGCTCAAGGCCAAGGAGAACGAGGCGGAGCGCGCCGTCGGTGCGCAGCGCCAGGTCGCGCTCGACGCCCGCCAGGCGCGCCAGAGTGCGCAGCAGCAGCTCGCGACCCTCGAAGAGGTGGCGTACAAGGCGATGGAGGCGGAAAGCCGGCGCGTGGAGCTGCGCGTCTTCGCCTATCGGCTGGCACTCACGCTGCCGCTGCTGGTGATCGCCGGATGGCTGTTCGCGAAGAAGCGCAAAAGCACATGGTGGCCCTTCGTCTGGGGCTTCATCCTGTTCGCGCTGTTCGCCTTCTTCGTCGAGCTCGTTCCTTATCTGCCGAGCTATGGCGGCTATGTGCGCTACGTGGTCGGCATCGTGCTGACGGTGCTCGTCGGCCGCTACGCCATCATTGCGCTCAACCGCTACCTCGCACGCCAGAAGCTGGCGGAGGCGCAGCCGGATACCGTGCGCCGCAACGAGCTGAGCTATGACACCGCACTGGCCCGCCTCGCCAAGGGCGTGTGCCCGGGCTGCGAGCGGCCGGTGGACCTGAAGAACACGGAGATCGATTTCTGCCCGCATTGCGGCATCGGCCTGTTCGACCATTGCCGCGCCTGCGAGGCGCGCAAGAGCGCGTTCTCGCGTTTCTGCCATGCCTGCGGCACGATGGCCGCGTCGGGCCCTTCGGACGGGCTTCCTTCTTCACAGCTTGTTCAGGTCCAGCCGGCATCCACCACGTAGTCCTGCGCGGTGCACATCCTCGAATCGTCGGCCGCGAGAAAGAGGGCCATGCTCGCGATGTCCTCGGCCACCACCCGGCCGGGCAGGCATTGGGCGGCATCGATCTGGGCCTCCGACTCCGGCTTGACCCACAGACGCAGCTGGCGCTCGGTCATCACCCAGCCGGGCACGATCGAGTTGACGCGGATGCCGGCCTTGCCGAGGTCGCGCGCAAGCGAGCGCGTCAGGCCGCGCGCGGCCGCCTTGCAGGCCTGATAGACCGGGTAGCCGGCGCCCTTGATCATCCAGCTGATCGACCCGAAGTTGATGATCGAGCCGCCGCCGGACGCCCGCATGTCCTCGGCCACGGCTTGCGCGGCGAAGAACTGGTGCTTGAAGTTGATCGCGACCAGCGCGTCGAAGTCCTCGCTCGTGACATCGGCCATGTCATGACGGCGGTCGTTGGCGGCGTTGTTGAGCAACACGCGGATCGGTCCGAAGCGCGCACGTACCGCCGCGAGGGTGGCCAGCAGCGCGGCCACGTCGGTGACGTCGCATTCCTGGAAGAACACCGCATCGTCCCCTTGCAGGCCGGCGGCGAGCGCCTGGCCGGCCGCCACGTCGATGTCGCAGAAGCCGACCCGCGCGCCCTGCGCATGGAAGGCACGCACCAGTGCTTCGCCGATGCCGGTCGCCCCACCGGAGATGAAGACACAGCGGCCAGCGAGCGAGGGATAGCGAGCCGAAGCGAAGGAGGTCGATGCGGTCATGGTCTAAGCCTCTGCGAGCGAAGGATGCTGCTGCATTCTCTACGTCGACGGGCCGGCCTGCCAGTCGCGTCGGATCTCCGGCGTATGGCTTCCGGCGTGTTCACGCGGACAAGCCTTCTCGGTACGCTGGAGGCCTTTGATGAAGCCCCCGCCATGTTCAGCCAGTTTCTCCGCCGCCACGCCGCCGCCGGCCTTTATCTCTTGTGCATCGCCGCCGCGCTGCTGTCGGCCGCGAGCCTGGTCGCCTACGCGCAGGAGCCCGGTAGCATCCGGCTCTTCAAGGTGGTCTCGCCGCGCGACGAGATCGTGATCGGCATCGAGGCCGTGCAGCTCGGTGGCGGCAGCGGGCCGGACGTTCAGCGCTTCGCGACCCTGGTGCAGGACAAGAGCCCGCTGACCGTCTGGCAGTACGCCTCGCAGAAGGATACGGCCGGCGCGCTGGTGCAGGCACCGATCCGCCAGGTGGCCCTGTTCAAGAACGAGCTGGTGCGCATCGAGCCCTACAGCACGCCGCTGCCGATCAAGGTGCCGGGCGCCGCGAAGTAGGGCGGGGCTCAGACGCCGCGCGCGCGGTCGGCCTTGAACTGCGCGCGGAACGCCGAGTAGCGGTCCGCGTCAAGCGCCGCACGGATCTCGCGCATCAGGTTCAGGTAGTAGTGCAGGTTGTGGATGGTGGTGAGCATCGGCCCCAGCATCTCGCCGCAGCGGTCCAGGTGATGCAGGTAGGCGCGGCTGAAGCCCTCGCGCCCGCCTTCGTTCCACGGCACGCCCGAGGCGCCCGCACAGGCGTGGCAGGTACAGCTCGGGTCGATAGGCTGCGGATCGTTCTTGTGGCGCGCATTGCGCATCTTCAGGTCGCCGAAGCGGGTGAAGAGGGTGCCGTTGCGTGCATTGCGCGTGGGCATCACGCAGTCGAACATGTCGACGCCCTGCGCCACGCCCTCGACCAGGTCCTCCGGCGTGCCAACGCCCATCAGGTAGCGCGGCTTGTGGGCGGGCAGCCGGTGCGGCGTGTGCGCCATGATGCGCAGCATCTCCTCCTTGGGCTCGCCCACGCTGACGCCGCCGATGGCATAGCCGGGAAAATCGAGCTCGACCAGCTGCGCCAGCGATTCCTCGCGCAGGTTCTCGTACATGCCGCCCTGCACGATGCCGAACAGCGCATTGGGATTGGCCAGCCGCGCGAACTCGGCCTGGCAGCGCTTCGCCCAGCGCAGGCTCAATTCCATCGACGAACGCGCCTCGGCCTCGGTCGTGACATGCCCGTTCGTATCGTAGGGCGTGCACTCGTCGAACTGCATGACGATGTCGCTGTTGAGGATGGTCTGGATCTGCATCGAGACCTCGGGCGTGAGGAACAGCTTGTCGCCGTTGACCGGCGACGCGAACTTCACGCCTTCCTCGCTGATCTTGCGCATCGCGCCCAGCGACCACACCTGGAAGCCGCCAGAGTCGGTGAGGATGGGCTTGTCCCATTTCTCGAACTGGTGCAGGCCGCCGAAGCTCGCCATCACGTCCAGGCCCGGCCGCATCCAGAGATGGAAGGTGTTACCCAGGATGATCTGCGCGCCCATCTCCTCGAGGTTGCGCGGCATCACGCCCTTGACGGTGCCGTAGGTGCCCACGGGCATGAAGATGGGCGTCTGCACCACGCCGTGGTTGAGCGTGAGCGTGCCGCGGCGCGCGTGGCTGTCGGGATCGGTGGCGAGGAGTTCGAAGTTCAGCATCTGTGCGTGTCCCTGGTCAGTTGGCGCGTGCGAGCAGCATCGCGTCGCCGTAGCTGAAGAAGCGGTAGCGCTCGCGGACCGCGTGGGCATAGAGCGCCATCACCCGTTCGTAGCCGGCGAAGGCGCTCACCAGCATCATCAGCGTGCTCTTCGGCAGGTGGAAGTTGGTCACCAGCAGGTCGACGTGCTCGAAGGCGAAGCCTGGCGTGATGAAGATGCGGGTGTCGCCGCTGGCCTCTCCGCTCGTGGCCCAGGCTTCGAGCGTGCGCACGGTGGTCGTGCCGACGGCGACGATGCGGCCTCCGCGCGCTTTGGCTTGCGCGATCGCTCGCTGCGTGGCCTCGGGCACCTCGTAGCGCTCGGCGTGCATCTGGTGCTCGGCGATCTTTTCGGTCTTCACCGGCTGGAAGGTGCCGGCCCCCACGTGCAGGGTAACGTTGGCGCGCACTACCCCGCGGGCCTCCAGCTCTGCCAGAAGCGGCTCGTCGAAGTGCAGCGCCGCGGTCGGTGCCGCCACCGCGCCCGGCACGCGGGCGAACACGGTCTGGTAGCGGCGCTCGTCGTCCTGCGAGTCGGCATGCTCGATGTAGGGCGGCAGCGGCACATGGCCGCAGCGCGCCATCAGCGCGTAGGGGTCTTCGCCGGCATCGCTGACGAAGCGCAGGCGGAACAGGGCACCCTGCTCGTCGGGCCAGCGCCCGAGCAGCGTCGCGGAGAAGCCGCCGGCCATCGCCAGCACCGTGCCGACGGGCGGCTTCTTGCTGACCTTCATGTGCGCGACGACCTCGTGGTCCTGCAGCACGCGCTCGACCAGCAGCTCCAGTTTGCCGCCGGTGGGCTTCTCGCCAAAGAGGCGCGCCCTGACTACGCGGGTGTCGTTGAAGACCAGCAGGTCGCCCGCGCGCAGCAGCGTCGGCAGAGTCTTGAAGATGCGGTCGGCCGGTGGATGGACCGTGCCGTCGAGCAGCCGAGATGCGCTGCGCTCGGCAGCGGGGTGCTGGGCCACCAGTTCGGGCGGCAGGTCGAAATCGAAATCGGAAAGCGTGAAGGCGCGCATGGATCTTGAGGGCCGGACGGGCCCGTGCCAAGGAGGCGAAGAGAAGGGGAAGGAGGCCGAAGAGGCGGGCAGAATTGTCCCATGCCCGCCGCCGCCAAGTCCCCATCCCCGGAAAAGCCCGCACAGGCGCCCGGCGTCGGCCCGAGCGCGGTGCAGCGCGCGCTGCGCAAGCTGGGCCTCGTGCGCGACATCGATTTCGCGCTCTACCTGCCGATGCGCTACGAGGACGAGACGCGCATCGTGCGGCTGGCCGACACGCGCGACGGCGACGTGGCGCAGATCGAGGCGGTGGTGACGGCAAGCGAGGTGGTGTTCCGCCCGCGCCGCCAGCTGATCGTGACGGTGGACGACGGCAGCGACACCTGCCAGCTGCGCTTCTTCAACTTCTATCCTTCGCAGCAGAAGCAATTGGCCGTCGGCGCGCGGGTGCGCGTGCGCGGCGAGGTGCGCGGCGGCTTCGTCGGGCGGCAGATGATGCACCCGGGCGTCAAGGCCGCGGGGACCGAGCTGCCGCAGGCGCTGACGCCGGTGTACTCGACCATCGCGGGCCTGGCCCAGCCGGTGCTGCGGCGGGAAGTGCGCGCCGGCCTGGCGCGGTCGGTGCTGGACGAGACCATTCCCGCGGACCTGGCGCCGCCGGGCGCATGGCCACTGCGCCGCGCCCTCAACTTCCTGCACTATCCGGCGCCCGACGTGGCGATCGCCACGCTGGAGGACCACAGCCATCCGGCTTGGCAGAGGCTCAAGGCCGACGAGCTGCTGGCGCAGCAACTGTCGCAACTACAGGCGCGGCGAGCCCGTGGCGCGCAGCGGGCGCCGATTCTTTCGCCGGCTGCGGCCGGGGATTCGCTGGGGCATGCGTTGCGGGAGACCTTGCCGTTCACCCTGACCGGCGCACAGCAGCGCGTGGTCGCGGAGATTGGCCGCGACCTGGCCCGCGAGGTGCCGATGCACCGCCTGCTGCAGGGCGACGTGGGCTCGGGCAAGACCGTGGTGGCGGCGCTCGCGGCCGCGCACTGCATCGACGCCGGCCACCAGTGCGCGCTGATGGCGCCCACCGAGATCCTTGCAGCCCAGCATTTCGGCAAGCTGGTCGGCTGGCTCGATCCGCTCCTGGCCGAGCGCGGCCTGCGGGTGGCCTGGCTCACCGGCAGCCAGAAGAAAAAGGAGCGCGATGCCATGTCGGCGGCGGTCGAGAGCGGCGAGGCAGCGCTGGTGATCGGCACCCATGCGGTGATCTCCGAGAAGGTGCGCTTCCAAAACCTCGCGCTCGCGATCATCGACGAGCAGCACCGCTTTGGCGTCGCGCAGCGCCTCGCGCTACGCGGCAAAGCTGGAGGGGACCTGGAACCGCATCTCCTGATGATGAGCGCCACACCCATCCCGCGAACGCTGGCGATGAGCTACTACGCCGACCTCGACGTGTCCACGCTCGACGAACTGCCTCCGGGGCGCACGCCGATCGTCACCAAGCTGGTGGCCGAGCATCGTCGCGACGAGGTCGTCGACCGAATCCGCGTACAGCTGGCGCAGGGGCGGCAGGTCTACTGGGTCTGCCCGCTGATCGAGGAGAGCGAGGCGATCGACCTGCGCAACGCGACCGAGACGCGCGACGAGCTCGCCGCCGCGCTGGGTGACGATGTCGGGGTGGGCCTGCTGCACTCGCGCATGCCGACGGCCGAGAAGCAGGCGGTGATGGAGGCCTTCACCGCCAACCGGCTGCAGGTGCTGGTCAGCACCACCGTGATCGAGGTCGGCGTGGACGTGCCCAATGCCTCGCTGATGGTGATCGAGCATGCCGAGCGCTTCGGCCTCTCGCAACTGCACCAGCTGCGCGGCCGCGTGGGGCGCGGTGCCGCGGCCTCTGCCTGCGTGCTGCTTTACGCGCCCAACGAGGGCGGCCGGGTTGGCGAGGCGGCGCGGGCGCGGCTCAAAGCGATGGCCGAGACCAGCGACGGCTTCGAGATCGCGCGCCGCGACCTGGAGATCCGCGGCCCGGGCGAATTCCTCGGCGCACGCCAGTCGGGCGCGCCGCTGCTGCGCTTCGCCGACCTCAGCACCGATGTGCTGCTGCTGGACTGGGCGCGTGCGCTGGCACCGCGCATGCTGGACCGGCATCCGGCGCTGGCGAGCGCGCACGTGGATCGCTGGCTGGGCAGCAAGGCCGAGTACCTCAAGGCCTGAGTCAAGGCCTGAGGACCGGGGGCGACGGACGCCGCGGGCGCCGTTCACTGGCCTGTCATGCACGGCGCTTACCGTCCATCGGCTTGCCGTCACAGCACGAATCCCCGAGGAGAACCCCGCCATGAGAAAGCTCCGCCGCGTCGCGCTGACTTGCGCGATCACGCTCGCCGCTGGCAGCAGCCTGCTTGCCATGCCTGTGCATGCCCGTCAGGACGAGGCCGAGGCACGAAGCAACGCCCGCGACCGCGATCACGATCGAGGTCGGGACCGAGACCGGGACCGTGATGACGACCGCAACGGCCACCATGGCCACGGTCGCGAACCGATCAAGATCAAGATCGTCGGCTTCAACGACTACCACGGGAACCTGCAGTCGCCCGGCACCTTCGGCGTGAACACGCTGGTGCCGGCCGCGAACCGCCCCGCCGTCGGCGGCGCCGAATACCTGGCGGCCTACGTGGCGCGCATGAAGGCGCAGAACCCGAACACGGTGGTCGTCGGCGCGGGCGACTTCATCGGCGCCACGCCCCTGATCTCGGCACTGTTCTTCGACGAGCCGTCGGTTGAGACGCTCAACAGGATCGGCGTCGACTTCAATGCCGTGGGCAACCATGAGTTCGACAAGGGCGCGGCCGAGCTCAAGCGGCTGCAGAACGGCGGCTGCAAGCTCACCGACGGCGTGCCCGATCCCAACAGCTGCAAGGGCCTGGGCTCCAATGCTCCCGGCACCTTCGATGGCGCGCGCTTCAAGTGGCTGTCGGCGAACGTGGTCGAGACGGCCACCGGCCGCACGCTGCTGCCGGCCTACGGCATCAAGAGCTTCCAGGGCGCGAAGATCGCATTCATCGGCATGACGTTGAGGGGCACGCCAAGCGTCGTCACGCCGACCGGCGTTGCCGGGCTCGAGTTCCGCGACGAGGCAGACACCGTCAACGCCCTGGTCCCGCGTCTGCGCGCGCAAGGCGTGAAGACGATCATCGTGCTGGTCCACCAGGGCGGCTTCCAGAGCAGCCCGAATGTCGGCGACATCAACGGCTGCGACGGCAACCTGAAGAACGCCGACGGCAGCGAGTCCGACATCGCGAAGATCGTCGCCCGGCTGCACGACGAGGTCGACCTGGTGATCAGCGGCCACACCCATGCCGCCTACAACTGCTCCGCCAACACGGTCGACGTGAAGAGCGTGAACGGCGCCGCGGCCAGCACACCGCGGCCGACCGGCCTGCCGAACCGGGAAGGCCGGCTGGTGCCCGTCACCAGCGCCAGCGCCTTCGGGCGTGTGCTGACCGAGGTCGACCTCCAACTCGATCCGCGTTCGCACAAGGTGCTCGCGGTGCGGCCCACGAACCGGCTGGTCGACCGCACCGATGCGGCGATCAACCAGGCCATCGCCACCGATCCGGGCGTGAAGAACATCGTCGACGGCTACAGCGCGCTGGTGTCGCCGCTGGCCAACGAGGTGATCGGAACCATCGCCGTCCCGTTGCCGAACAGCGCGAACGCGGCCGGCGAGATGCCGGCCGGCAGCCTGATCGCCGATGCGCAGTTGCAGGCCACCCAGCCGGCGGCGCTCGGGGGCGCGGTCATGGCTTTCATGAATGCCGGCGGCGTGCGCAATCCGGGTTTCGCTTTCGCCGGTGCGAGCTATCCGTACAACGTGACCTACGGCAATGCCTTCACCGTGCAGCCCTTCGGCAACAGCCTGGTCACGATGACGCTGACCGCGGTGCAGCTGAAGAACCTGCTGGAGCAGCAATTCGTCGGCTGCCAGGGGCAGACCCAGCAGCGCATCCTGCAGGTGTCGAACGGCTTGAAGTACTCGTGGCGCGCCTCGGCCGCGCCGTGCGCGAAAATCGTCGACGTGGTGCTCACGCCGACCGACGTGGGCGTCACGCCGCCAGTGGCGACCGGCGCGCCGGAGACCATCGTCGCCAACGGCGTGGTGCAGAACCCGGCGAAGACCTACCGGGTCACGGTCAACAACTTCATCGCCACCGGGGGCGACGGCTTCACCGTGCTGGTGGGCGGCACCAACGTGCTCGGCGGCGCGCAGGACATCGATGCGCTGACCGCCTATTTCAATGCCGGCTACAAGTCGCCGAAGCTGCCTTACGACCCGGCCCTGCCGGCGCTGGCGATTCCGCGCATCACGATGCTGCCCTGAGGACGCAACGGTTGGAACTGAAAGTACGCGCCATCCGCATCGCCGCTGCCGCGTGGACCGTGGCGGGCCTGCTGGGCGCGCCTGCGGCAGCCCAGGGGCCCGGTGTCGAGGCTTCGGCGGTGCGGTCCTTCGCAGACCCGTCGAGCCCGCAGGCGGCAGCCTTCTCGCAGCTGCGCGCCGCACTGATGAGCCGCGGGGAGTCCGAGCTCGCACGCGGCGAGGCCGCCACCGCCACCGACACCTTCGACCGCGTGGCGCAGACCCAGCATGCGGCCGACATCGAGATGGGCCTCGTGCGCAGCTACATGCAGGCCGGGCAGTACCGGCGCGCGCTGGCCTTCTGCGCGCACGTCGCGGGCGCGCACCGCGACTCGGCCGCGGCGGGCGCCTTGTATGCGTGGCTGCTACGAGCCGGCGGCCAGGCCGCCTTTGCCGACCGCACGCTGAGCGCCACGCTGGAGCGTGCACCGCAGGACGCGGTCGCGCTGGCGGCGCGCGAAGCCTTCGCGTCGCCCCGGCCCGTCGCGGCCGGGCTCCTGCTGCAGGCGCCACACCGAATGGCGCCGCAAGCTGTGATGCTGGAAGGACAGGCACCCGTGCCGGAGCGGGCGGCGGTGGTCTCGAGCGGCGTGCTGATCGGCGACGGCAGCCTGGCGCTGGCGCCGAGCGCGGCGGTGCGGCCGGCGGCGACCGGTCCGCTGTGGGTTCGCAATGGCCTGGGGCAGACCACGCTGGCCAGCGTGGATGCTGGCGCGCAGCCGCTCGAGGTATTCGGCGTCACCGTGCTGCGTCTGGCTGTCCCGCTGGACCCGGGCAGCGCGCGCGGGCCGGCGCCGCGCGATCCTTTCGCAGGCAGTCCCGGCTTCGCCGTGGAATACGCCGAGGCCGACAATCCGATCCCCGCCTGGCCCTGGCTGACGCCCGGCTTCTTCGGGGCCGGCGAGGGAGATGCCGGATTGCGTCGGCTGGGCATCGAGGTCGCCGGCCAGCGCCAGGGTGGTCCGGTACTCGATGCGGGCGGGCGCCTCGCGGGCATCGTCCTGCGGGGGCCGGGCAGTGATGCGCTGATGCTGCCCGCTTCGCGCTGGCGCCAGCTGGCCGGCGCCACGACAGCGGATGCCGCCGATGCATCCCCGGTCGCGCGGGGCTTCGGCGCGGCTGCGGACCAGGCCTACGAAAGCGGCTTGCGGCTCGCGCTGCAGCTCATCGCGCCACGCTGATCGATGGCATGGGGCGAGGATCTGCCGGGGCGGGTCGACCCTGTGCCGCACCGAGCGCATCTCTTGCGCATAATTGACGCAAGCTATGACCCTCACCGAACTCAAATATATCGTTGCAGTCGCGCGCGAGCGGCATTTCGGCAAGGCGGCCGAGGCCTGCTATGTCTCGCAGCCGACGCTTTCGGTGGCGATCAAGAAGCTGGAGGACGAGCTCGAGGTCAAGCTCTTCGAGCGCAGCGCCGGGGAGGTCACGGTCACGCCCCTGGGCGAGCAGATCGTGCAGCAGGCCCAGAGCGTGCTCGACCAGGCCGCCAGCATCAAGGAGATTGCCAAACGCGGGAAGGACCCGCTGTCGGGGCCGCTCAACCTCGGTGTGATCTATACCATCGGGCCCTACCTGCTGCCCGATCTGGTGCGCCAGAACATCGCGCGCACACCGCAGATGCCGCTGGTGCTGCAGGAGAACTTCACCGTCAAGCTGCTCGAGATGTTGCGCGCCGGCGAGATCGACTGCGCCATCATGGCCGAGCCCTTTCCCGACACCGGCCTGGCGGTCGCCCAGCTCTACGACGAGCCCTTCATGGCGGCCGTGCCGGCCAACCATCCGCTGGCCGAGCGCGAGTCGGTGAGTTCGGACGAGCTCAAGAAGGAGACAATGCTGCTGCTGGGCACCGGCCATTGCTTCCGGGACCACGTGCTCGAGGTCTGCCCGGAGTTCGCGCGCTTCTCCAGCGATGCGGAGGGCATCCGCAAGAGCTTCGAAGGCTCTTCGCTGGAGACCATCAAGCACATGGTGGCCGCCGGCATGGGCGTGACGCTGGTGCCGCGGCTGTCGGTGCCTGCCGACGCGCTCAAGCCTCGGGCCGCCAAGGGGCGCGGCAAGGAGCCGGAGCAGATCGTGCGCTACCTGCCCGTGCGGGACGCCCAAGGGGGCGAGCCACCCACGCGCCGCGTGGTGCTGGCCTGGCGCCGCAGCTTCACGCGCTACGAGGCGATCGCCGCGCTGCGCAACGCGATCTACGCCTGCGAGCTGCGAGGCGTCAGGCGCCTGTCTTGACGTCGCGGCTGCGGGTCGGTTGCCAATACCCGCCATAGCCTGCGGCTGTTGCGAAGCCCGCTTCCAGCTTCTAAAGTTTCCAGACCTTCCACAACTTCAAAGAAAGAATCCGCGCCATGGCCAAAGACGACAAGAAATCCAAGTCAGCCTCTTCTGCCGGCAAGGTGCCCAAGAAGGGCGGCACGGTGGTGGCCCAGGAGTCGGGCAGCCGCAACGCGCCGATCATCAACATCGGCATCGACCGCCAGGACCGCGCTGCCATTGCCGAAGGCTTGAGCCGCGTGCTGGCGGACACTTACACGCTCTACCTCACGACCCACAACTTCCATTGGAACGTGACCGGCCCGCACTTCAACTCGCTGCATGCGATGTTCATGGAGCAATACACCGAGCTGTGGGGCGCTACCGACGTGATTGCCGAGCGCATCCGCGCCCTCGGCCACTATGCGCCCGGCTCCTATGCCGAGTTCAGCAAGATCGCGACCGTGCCCGACGTGCCCAAGGACCCGCCCAAGGCAATGGAGATGGTGCGCATCCTGGTCAAGGGCCACGAGACCGTCTCGCGCATCGCGCGCGAGTTCATCCCCGTGGCCGAGGAGGCCGGTGATGACCCGACCGCCGACATGCTGACCGCGCGCTGTACGGTGCACGACCAGACGGCCTGGATGCTGCGCTCGCTGCTCGAGGACTGAGCCCGGGCCGGCAGGCTGTCGTAGGTCGGATAGGCGCCGCGGCGGTGGCGCAAAATCGCGCCATGTCCGTCTCCGTTCTCGAGCCTCGCAGCCGCCTGTCGCTCTACCTGGATCTGATCCGCTGGAACCGTCCGGCCGGATGGTTGCTGTTGCTGTGGCCCTCGCTGGCCGCGCTCTGGTTTGCGGCTGATGGTTTCCCCGGATGGCATCTGCTGGCGGTCTTCTTGCTCGGCACGATCCTCATGCGCAGCGCGGGCTGCTGCGTCAACGATGTGGCAGATCGTGACTTCGATCGTCACGTCAAGCGCACTGCCCAGCGGCCGGTCACCAGCGGCGCCCTGTCGGTCAAGGAGGCGTTGGCGGTGGGCGCGGTGCTCGCACTGCTGGCTTTCGGACTGGTGCTCACGACCAATCCGGTAACGGTCCTGTGGTCCGTCGTGGCGCTTGCCGTGACATTGCTCTACCCCTATGCCAAGCGCTTCGTCTCGATTCCCCAGGCGGTGCTGGGCATCGCCTTCAGCTTCGGCATCCCAATGGCCTTCTCGGCGGTGCAGTCCGCCGTGCCGGTGCTCGCCTGGTGGTTGCTGGCGGGCAACCTGTTCTGGGTCCTGGCCTACGACACCGAGTACGCGATGGTCGATCGCGACGACGATCTCAGGATCGGCATGAAGACCTCGGCGATCACCTTCGGACGCTTCGACGTCGCGGCGGTGATGGTGAGCTATGCCCTTTACTTGGCGATCTGGACGGTGGCCGGCGCCAGTCTCCAATTGGGGCCAGTCTTTTTCGCCGGCATCGCCATCGCGGCGGCGCAGGCGCTGTGGCATTGGCGCCTGATCCGCGAGCGCACTCGCGAGGGCTGCTTCCAGGCCTTCAGGCTCAACCACTGGCTGGGCTTCACAGTTTTCGCCGGCGTCGTGGCCGGCTATCTGCTGCGCTGAGGGCCCCGCGCCGCGGTGTCAGCCTCGGCCGAACTCTTCCCCAAGCTCCGCGGCGCGCCGGTGCGCTGCGGCGATCGCGGCCTTGAAGCGGGTCTTGACCTCGGCGCTGTCGAGCGAGCTGATGGCGGCATGGGTGGTGCCGCCCTTGGACGTCACCCGCTCGCGCAGCACCGCCGGCGGCTCGCTGGCCTCCCGCGCCAGGGCCGAGGCGCCACTGAAGGTGCCGATGGCCAGCCGATGCGCCTGCTCCGGGCTCAGGCCCAGTTCGATACCGGCTTCCGTCATCGCCTCGATGAAATAGAACACGTAGGCCGGGCCGGAGCCGGAAACGGCGGTGACGGCGTCCAGGGCGCTTTCTGCGTCGACCCACAGCAACTCGCCGGTGGCGTCCAGCACCTGTTCCACCTGCTTGCGCTCGTCCGGCTTGACGGCCGGACGCGCAAACAGTCCTGTCATGCCCTCGCCGACCAGTGCCGGCGTGTTCGGCATGGCGCGCACCACCCGCTCGGTGCCGAGCCAGCGCGCGATGCTGTCGGAAGGAATGCCGGCGGCGACGCTGAGATGCAGCGCGTCCGGCGCCAGGCCGCGAACGGCTTGTGCCGCCGGGGCGAAGGTCTGGGGCTTGACCGCCCAGACCAGCACCGCGCAGCGGCCGAGCGCAGGACCGGCCTCGGCCTGTGCCGTGATGCCGAAGTCGTGGTGCAGCCGGTCACGGGCCTCGGCAAAGGGTTCGACCACCTCGAAGGTCTCGGCCGGTACCTGGCGCTTGATCAGCCCGCCGATGATGGCGCTGGCCATGTTGCCGCCGCCGATGAAGCCGATGGGTGGAAGGGGCGCGCGCTCCTGGCGGGGCAGAAAAGTTACGGCAATGTTCATTTGACTTCCAATAGACAAAGCGGCGAGGTGTCTGACCTTCGGCGAGATGAAATTGTCGTCGCTCACGCCCGATGGATCGACATGCCGGCCAGTCCCTTCTTTCCGTTGGCGGATGCCTGGTTGACAGCCGCGCGCTACCGTGCCAAAATCGCGGGCTTCGCCTGAAAGGGTGAAAAAGCTTCTGCCCAGCGGAAGCGCTTCGAAGTGGTTTCGGAGCGTGGACGACGGGCCCAAGACTGACCGTGAACCGTTCTCGATCCTTGGGGGCGGAGACCGGTACAAGTTGGGAATACACGAAATGATCCAAACTGAATCCCGGCTCGATGTGGCCGACAACACGGGCGCGAAATCCGTCCTGTGTATCAAGGTGCTCGGTGGCTCCAAGCGGCGTTACGCCAGCGTGGGCGACGTCATCAAGGTCAGCGTCAAGGAAGCTGCCCCGCGTGGTCGCGTCAAGAAGGGCGAGATCTACAGTGCGGTGGTGGTTCGCACTGCCAAGGGCATCCGTCGCGCCGACGGTTCGCTCGTCAAGTTCGACGGCAATGCCGCCGTGTTGCTCAACGCCAAGCTGGAGCCTATCGGCACCCGCATCTTCGGACCGGTCACGCGCGAACTGCGTACCGAGAAGTTCATGAAGATCGTGTCGCTGGCCCCCGAAGTTCTGTAAGGACATCTCGCCATGAACAAGATTCGCAAGGGCGACCAGGTCATCGTGCTGGCCGGGCGCGACAAGGGCAAGCGCGGCACGGTGTCGCTGCGCAAGGACGACTCCCATCTCGTCATTGAGGGCGTGAACCTCGTCAAGAAGCACACCAAGCCGAACCCCCTTAAGGGCACGACCGGTGGCATCGTCGAAAAGGCCATGCCGATTCACCAATCCAACGTGGCGATCTTCAATGCCGCGACCGGCAAGGCCGATCGCGTGGGCATCAAGGTCACGGACGGCAAGCGCGTGCGCGTCTTCAAGTCCAGCGGCGAAGAAATCAAGGCCGCCTAAGGGGTACTCACATGGCACGTCTCCAACAACACTACCGCGAGAAGATCGCGAAGGACCTGACCGAGAAGTTCGGCTACAAGTCGCCGATGCAGGTTCCGCGCCTGACCAAGATCACCCTGAACATGGGCGTGGGCGAAGCGGTTGCCGACAAGAAGGTTCTCGAGAACGCCGTTGCCGATCTGACCAAGATCGCCGGCCAGAAGCCCGTCGTGACCAAGTCGAAGAAGGCCATTGCCGGCTTCAAGATCCGCGAGAACCAGCCGATCGGCTGCATGGTCACGCTGCGTGGCGTCCAGATGTACGAATTCCTGGACCGCTTCGTGACGGTGGCGCTGCCGCGCGTGCGCGACTTCCGTGGCATCTCCGGCCGCGCCTTCGACGGCCGCGGCAACTACAACATCGGCGTGAAAGAGCAGATCATTTTCCCCGAGATCGAGTACGACAAAGTCGACGCCCTGCGCGGTCTCAATATCAGCATCACGACGACGGCCAAGACCGACGAGGAAGCCAAGGCGCTGCTCGCGGGCTTCCGTTTCCCGTTCAAGAACTGAGGTGACTTGTGGCTAAAGTAGCTTTGATCGAGCGCGAGCTCAAGCGAGAAAAACTGGTCGCAAAGTACGCCGCCAAGCACGCGGAGCTGAAGGCGATCGCCAACGACGCGAAGAAGAGCGATGACGAGCGTGCGGCCGCGCGCCTGGCCCTGCAGAAGCTCCCGCGCAACGCCAACCCGACTCGCCAGCGCAACCGCTGCGAGATCACGGGCCGTCCGCGTGGCACCTTTCGCCAATTCGGCCTGGCCCGCGCCAAGATCCGCGAACTGGCCTTCAGCGGCGACATCCCCGGTGTCACCAAGGCTAGCTGGTAAGCCAGGCAGGAGCAAAGAACATGAGCATGAGTGATCCCATTGCCGACCTGCTGACGCGCATCCGCAACGCGCAGATGGTGGCGAAGCCCACCGTGTCGGTCCCGTCTTCCAAGGTGAAGGTCGCGATCGCGCAGGTGCTGAAGGATGAGGGCTACATCGACGGCTTCCAGGTCAAGACCGAAGCCGGCAAGAGCGAGCTCGAGATTTCGCTGAAGTACTACGCTGGCCGCCCGGTCATCGAGCGCATCGAGCGCGTGAGCCGTCCTGGCCTGCGCGTCTACAAGGCCAGCGCCGCGATCCCGCAGGTCCAGAACGGCCTCGGCGTTGCCATCGTCACCACCCCCAAGGGCGTGATGACCGACCGCAAGGCCCGCGCCAGCGGCGTCGGCGGCGAAGTGCTGTGCTACGTCGCCTGACCGAGACATCGAGGAGAACACTGAAATGTCCCGAGTAGGAAAAATGCCGGTTGCCATCCCGCAAGGCGTGGATGTGGCGATCAAGGAAGACCAGATCAGCGTCAAGGGCACGGGCGGTACGCTCAGCCTGCAGGCGAATGCGCTGGTGAAGGTCGTCAACAAGGACGGCAAGCTGAGCTTCGAGCCCGCCAACGATTCGCGCGAAGCGAACGCGATGAGCGGCACGGTGCGCCAGTTGGTGAACAACATGGTGGTCGGTGTGACCAAGGGCTTCGAGAAGAAGCTGAACCTGGTCGGCGTGGGCTACAAGGCCCAGGCGCAAGGCGCCAAGCTGAACCTGCAGGTCGGCTATTCGCATCCGGTCAACATGGATATGCCGCAAGGCATCACGGTGGCAACGCCTACCCCGACCGAAATCGTGATCAAGGGTGCCGACCGCCAGCGCGTCGGCCAAGTGGCCGCTGAGATCCGCGCCGTCCGTCCGCCCGAGCCCTACAAGGGCAAGGGCATCAAGTATTCGGACGAGAAGATCGTGATCAAAGAGACCAAGAAGAAGTAAGGGGCAGCAAAATGATGTTGACCAAGAAAGCACAGCGTCTTCGCCGCTCGCGCCAGACCCGTATCCGCATTGCAACGCAAGGCGTGGCGCGCCTCACGGTGAACCGCACCAACCTGCACATCTACGCTGCCGTCATCTCCGACGACGGCACCAAGGTGATTGCCTCCGCCTCGACGGCCGAAGCCGAAGTGCGCAACTCGCTGGGTGGCTCGGGCAAGGGCGGCAACACCGCCGCGGCCACGATGATCGGCAAGCGTATCGCCGAGAAGGCGAAGGCCGCCGGTATCGAGAAGGTCGCCTTCGATCGCGCCGGTTTCGCCTATCACGGCCGCGTCAAGGCGCTGGCTGATGCGGCCCGCGAAGCCGGTCTGCAGTTCTAACCGGACACGAGATTCAACATGGCAAAGATTCAGGCAAGAACGCAGAGCGAAGGCCCCGAGGATGGTCTGCGCGAGAAGATGATCGCGATCAACCGCGTCACCAAGGTGGTGAAGGGTGGTCGTATCCTCGGTTTCGCGGCGCTGACCGTGGTGGGTGACGGTGATGGCCGCGTTGGCATGGGCAAGGGCAAGTCCAAGGAAGTGCCCGCCGCCGTGCAGAAGGCGATGGAAGAGGCCCGCCGCAATCTGATGAAGGTGTCGATCAAGAACGGCACGCTGCATCACCAGGTGACCGGTCACCACGGCGCGTCGTCCGTCGTGATGTATCCGGCACCGAAGGGTACCGGCATCATTGCTGGCGGCCCGATGCGCGCGGTGTTCGAAGTGATGGGCATCACCGACATCGTGGCCAAGAGCCACGGCTCGTCGAACCCCTACAACATGGTTCGCGCCACGCTGGACGGCCTGCGCAACTCGACCACGGCGTCTGAAGTTGCGGCCAAGCGCGGCCTGACCGTCGAGCAACTCTTCGCCTGAACGGGAGCAGCTTCATGACGCAACAACAAACGCTCAAGGTGCAGCTGGTCAAGAGCCCCATCGGCACCAAGCAATCGCATCGCGCCACCGTGCGTGGCCTGGGCCTGCGCAAGCTCAACAGTGTGAGCGAGCTGCAGGACACGCCCGCCGTGCGCGGCATGATCAACAAGATCAGCTATCTGGTCAAAGTGCTCTAAGAGAGACGGATATGGAACTCAATGGCATCAAGCCTGCGGATGGCGCCAAGCACGCCAAGCGCCGCGTCGGCCGTGGCATCGGCTCCGGCCTGGGCAAGACCGCGGGCCGCGGTCACAAGGGTCAGAAGTCCCGTGCGGGCGGCTTTCACAAGGTCGGCTTCGAAGGCGGCCAGATGCCGCTGCAGCGCCGGCTGCCCAAGCGTGGCTTCAAGTCGCAATCGCTCAAGTACAACGCCGAAGTGACGCTGACTGCGCTGGAAAAGCTCGGCTTGGCCGAAGTGGACCTGCTCGCCCTCAAGCAAGCCGGTCTGGTGGGCCAGATCGCCAAGGTGGTGAAGGTCATCAAGTCGGGCGAGCTGACCAAGGCCGTCAAGTTGACGGGCATCGGCGCGACCGCCGGTGCCAAAGCTGCGATCGAAGCGGCCGGCGGCAGCGTGGCCTGACCGCCAGGGAAAGAAGGTCATAGTGGCAACGAACGCGGCGACGCTCGCAAAGACAGGTAAGTTCGGCGACCTGCGTCGCCGGCTTGTCTTCTTGCTGCTCGCCCTCGTGGTCTACCGCATCGGCGCGCACATTCCGGTGCCGGGCATCAACCCGGACCAACTGGCGCAGCTGTTCCAGGGCCAGCAGGGCGGCATTCTGAGCCTGTTCAACATGTTCTCGGGCGGGGCGCTGTCACGATTCACCGTGTTCGCGCTGGGCATCATGCCGTACATCTCCGCGTCGATCATCATGCAGTTGATGACCTACGTGGTGCCGACCTTCGAGCAATTGAAGAAGGAAGGCGAGGCCGGCCGGCGCAAGATTACCCAGTACACCCGTTACGGTACGCTGGGCTTGGCGCTGTTCCAATCCTTCAGCATCGCGGTCGCACTGGAATCGTCGGCCGGCCTGGTGATCTCGCCCGGCTTCGGCTTCCGCCTCACCGCGATGATCAGTCTGACGGCAGGCTCGATGTTCCTAATGTGGCTCGGCGAGCAGATCACGGAGCGGGGGCTGGGCAACGGGATCTCGATCCTGATCTTCGCCGGCATCGCAGCCGGCCTGCCGAGCGCGATCGGCGGCCTGCTCGAACTGGTGCGCACGGGTGCCATGAACGTGCTCGTCGCGCTGTTCATCGTCGCCGTTGTGATCCTGGTCACCTACTTCGTGGTGTTCGTCGAGCGCGGCCAGCGCAAGATCCTGGTGAACTATGCGCGCCGGCAGGTGGGCAACAAGGTGTATGGCGGCCAGTCCTCGCATCTGCCGCTCAAGCTGAACATGGCCGGTGTAATCCCGCCCATCTTCGCGTCCTCGATCATCCTGCTGCCGACGACGGTGGTGAGCTGGTTCAGTACGGGCGAGAGCATGCGCTGGATCAAGGATATCGCGAGCGCGCTGACCCCGGGCCAGCCGATCTACGTGCTGCTCTATGCGGCTGCGATCGTGTTCTTCTGCTTCTTCTATACGGCGCTCGTGTTCAACAGCCGCGAGACGGCCGACAACCTGAAAAAGAGCGGCGCGTTCATTCCGGGCATCCGCCCGGGCGACCAGACCGCACGCTACATCGACAAGATCCTGGTTCGCCTGACGCTGGCGGGCGCGGTGTACATCACCTTCGTCTGCCTGCTGCCGGAGTTCCTGATCCTGAAATACAACGTGCCGTTCTATTTTGGCGGCACCTCGTTGCTGATCATCGTGGTGGTCACCATGGACTTCATGGCCCAGGTGCAGAACTACATGATGTCCCAGCAATACGAATCGCTGCTTAAGAAGGCCAATTTCAAGACCTCGTAGCAGATGAAGCGAAGATGTCGAAGGACGATGTCATCCAGATGCAAGGTGAGGTTCTGGAGAACCTGCCGAATGCCACCTTTCGGGTGAAGCTGGAAAACGGACACATCGTTCTTGGACACATTTCCGGAAAGATGCGGATGCACTACATCCGCATCCTTCCAGGTGACAAGGTCACCGTCGAGTTGACGCCCTATGACTTGAGCCGGGCGCGCATCGTATTCAGGGCGAAGTGAGTCGCCGGGTTGAACAGAGTTTTAGGAGAGTGAAATGAGAGTTTCGGCTTCGGTCAAGACCATTTGCCGCAATTGCAAGATCATCCGCCGCAAGGGTGTTGTGCGTGTGATCTGCACCGACCCGCGCCATAAGCAGCGCCAGGGTTGAGCTGAGAAAGATTTAAGAGGACGCACATGGCACGTATTGCTGGCATCAACATTCCGCCGCACAAGCACGCCGAGATCGGCCTGACCGCCATCTTCGGCATCGGTCGCTCGCGCGCTCGCAAGATCTGCGAAGCGAGCGGCATCGATTACTCGAAGAAGATCAAGGATCTGACCGACGCCGATCTGGAGAAGATCCGCGACCAGATCGCGCTCTTCACCATCGAAGGCGACCTGCGCCGCGAAACGACGATGAACATCAAGCGCCTGATGGACATCGGCTGCTACCGCGGCTTCCGTCACCGCCGCGGCCTGCCCATGCGCGGCCAGCGCACGCGCACCAATGCCCGCACCCGCAAGGGTCCGCGCAAGGCCGCGCAGTCCCTGAAGA
The DNA here is from genome assembly GCF_002157355.1 of Variovorax sp. JS1663. Taxonomy (GTDB): domain Bacteria; phylum Pseudomonadota; class Gammaproteobacteria; order Burkholderiales; family Burkholderiaceae_C; genus Variovorax. The sequence goes on from NZ_LYMK01000001.1 coordinate 307,294, forward strand.
AGTAAGGATAGACAAGCATGGCTAAAGCTCCTGCCAACAACGCAGCACAGCGCGTTCGCAAGAAGGTCCGCAAGAACGTGGCGGACGGCGTCGCGCACGTGCACGCCTCGTTCAACAACACGATCATCACGATCACCGACCGCCAGGGCAATGCCCTGTCGTGGGCGTCTTCGGGTGGCCAGGGCTTCAAGGGCTCGCGCAAGTCGACGCCCTTTGCCGCGCAGGTCGCTTCCGAAGTGGCTGGCCGCGCCGCGGTGGAACAAGGCATCAAGAACCTCGACGTCGAGATCAAGGGCCCCGGCCCGGGTCGCGAGTCGTCGGTGCGCGCGCTGGCCGCGCTCGGTATCCGGATCAACTCGATTTCCGATGTGACCCCGGTTCCGCACAATGGCTGCCGCCCGCAGAAGCGCCGCCGCATCTGAAGCGAAGGCGCACGGCGCAGCCAGCTCTCGGGCCGGCTGCGCGTTTTGTTTTTTGTTTTCAACAAGCCCACCGCCATCGGCACGCCGCTGATGGCTCCCGCAGTCCCCTGCGGAAGATGACACGAAGGACGATCAAGTGGCACGCTATCTCGGCCCCAAGGCCAAACTCTCCCGCCGCGAAGGCACCGACCTGTTCCTCAAGAGCGCCCGCCGCTCCATCCAGGACAAGGCGAAGTTCGACTCCAAGCCCGGCCAGCACGGCCGCACTTCCGGTCAGCGCACCTCCGACTTCGGCCTGCAGCTGCGCGAGAAGCAGAAGGTCAAGCGCATGTACGGCGTGCTGGAGAAGCAGTTCCGCCGCTACTTCGAGGAAGCCGATCGTCGCCGTGGCAACACCGGCGCCAACCTGCTGTTCCTGCTCGAATCGCGGTTGGACAACGTCGTCTATCGCATGGGCTTCGGCTCCACGCGCGCTGAAGCGCGCCAGCTGGTGTCGCACAAGGCGATCACGGTGAATGGCCAGTCGGTCAACATCCCCTCGTACCTGGTCAAGACCGGGGACGTGGTGGCGGTGCGCGACAAGTCCAAGAAGCAAAACCGTGTCGTCGAAGCGTTGCAGCTTGCCCAGCAGGTCGGCATCCCGGCCTGGGTCGAAGTGAACATCGACAAGGCCGAAGGCACCTTCAAGAAGGTGCCCGATCGCGATGAGTTCGGTGCCGACATCAACGAATCGCTGATCGTCGAACTTTATTCGCGTTAAACAGGTCGGAACGTGCCGCCCCGCCGGCGGCCCGGCCTTCATATTTCGTGACCCGTGCATGTGCACGGGCGCTTCACCAGCCTTACCGGTGTAACGAGCCGGGGGTATTGAGAGGAAGTCTGCATGCAAACCACCCTGTTGAAACCCAAGACCATCCAGGTCGAGCAACTGGCCGCCAACAAGGCCAAGGTCACGCTCGAGCCTTTCGAGCGCGGCTACGGGCACACGCTCGGCAACGCACTGCGCCGCGTCCTGCTGTCCTCGATGGTGGGCTACTCGGCCACCGAAGTGACGATCGCCGGTGTGCTGCACGAGTACTCGTCCATCGACGGCGTGCAGGAAGATGTCGTCAACATCCTGCTGAACCTCAAGGGCGTGGTCTTCAAGCTCCACAACCGCGATGAGGTTACGCTGAGCCTGCGCAAGGACGGCGAGGGCGCCGTGACGGCCTCCGATATCCAGACGCCGCACGACGTCGAGATCATCAATCCCGACCACGTGATTGCCCACCTGTCGCAGGGCGGCAAGCTGGACATGCAGATCAAGGTCGAGAAGGGCCGCGGCTACGTGCCCGGCACCATGCGCCGCTACGCCGACGAGCCCACCAAGTCGATCGGCCGTATCGTGCTCGACGCCTCCTTCTCGCCGGTCAAGCGTGTGAGCTACACGGTCGAAAGCGCCCGCGTGGAGCAGCGCACCGACCTGGACAAGCTGCTGGTCGAGATCGAGACCAACGGTGCGATCACCGCCGAAGACGCAGTGCGCGCTTCGGCCAAGATCCTGGTCGAGCAACTCGCGGTGTTCGCCCAGCTGGAAGGCGGTGAGCTTGCCGCCTTCGACCAGCCTGCGCCGCGCAGCGCGCAGCAGTTCGATCCGATCCTGCTGCGCCCGGTCGACGAGCTCGAACTCACCGTGCGTTCGGCCAACTGCCTGAAGGCGGAGAATATCTACTACATCGGTGACCTCATCCAGCGCACCGAGAACGAGTTGCTCAAGACCCCGAACCTGGGTCGCAAGTCGCTCAACGAAATCAAGGAAGTGCTCGCCTCGCGCGGCCTGACCTTGGGCATGAAGCTCGAAAGCTGGCCGCCGGCCGGCCTCGACAAAAGGTAATCCAGAGGGAAAGAGGTCTCAGGGCCTTCTCCCTTCTGATTAGTCACTGGTGAACGCGGGGTACCTGACACGGCCTCGCGCATTTGATAAGGAAAGGAACTCACCATGCGTCACGGACACGGACTCCGCAAACTCAACCGCACCAGCTCGCACCGCCAGGCGATGCTGCAGAACATGATGAACTCGCTCATCGAGCACGAGGCCATCAAGACCACGGTCCCCAAGGCCAAGGAACTGCGCCGCGTCATCGAGCCGATGATCACCTTGGCCAAGAAGCCGACGGTCGCCAACAAGCGCCTGGCCTTCAACCGCCTGCGTGACCGCGACAGCGTGGTCAAGCTCTTCGGCGAACTGGGCCCGCGCTACCAAGCCCGCCCGGGCGGCTACACCCGCATCCTGAAGATGGGCTTCCGCGTCGGCGACAACGCGCCGATGGCGCTGGTCGAACTGGTGGATCGCCCCGAAGTTGCCGATACCCCTGCCGACGAGCAGGGCGGCGAAGAATAAGCTATAATATTATTCTGCCGCGCGATGGAGCAGCCTGGTAGCTCGTTGGGCTCATAACCCAAAGGTCGCAAGTTCAAATCTTGCTCGCGCAACCAAATTGAGGCGGATTTCCCCCGCCAAATTGCAAAACGCCCACCTTTGAGTGGGCGTTTTTGTTTTTGCCGCTTTTGTCGCAAATTCGACGGCCACTGATGGCTTCGTTGCCTGAAAGTGCGTGAGCGGCGCGCGGCGTAAGCCTAATGCGATTTCTAATAAGAAAGCATTCTTTTTGCTGCTCTATGGCCTCAAACGAGTTGGTGCCGTGACAAAAGTCATGGATAGAGGCCCCCACCGTGTGTAACATTTGGTCAGCAAAAAAAGCTGGATGACCAAGGAAAGTTCATGCACGGTGGAGACGAAGAATTCCATGACTGAGGCCTCCATTTCGCGCAATTTGATCGAAAACGCGGTGGATGCAGTCCAGCAGGCCGCTGATTCGATTTTCAGCAACCAGCCCGCCGTCCCATTCCATTCGAATACGGATCTTCTTTCCCTGGACGAGAAAGAGCGAGAAGAGATCCAGCGCGATGAAGAAGAAAATTATCGCGTCCGCCCCACCATATCGGCACTCAGCTTCTGCTTGACTTCGGTCCTGTCCCTGCTGGCGATCGCACACTCCCTCGTCGACCAGCCGGAGGTGCTGTCGCCGGTGGAGCGTGACCAGCTTTGGAAGAAGCTGGCCGCTGAAACCAAAATGGCGGGGCGGGCCGCCTACCGCGCCGCCTTGATCCTGTCCGATCCCGGCGCTGAGCGCAGCAGCCTCCAATAAGCGCGACGGCGTCCGGGCCCGGTTGCTCAGTCGGGCACGACGGCGGTGACCTCGATCTCCACCTTGGCGCGCGCCTCCACCAGCGCCGCCACCTGCACGCAGGTCATGGCGGGAAAGTTGCGCCCCATCGCATCGCGATACACCGGGCCGAGTTCGCCCAGCCGCCGGTTGTATTCGTCACGATCCGTCACGTACCAGGTCATGCGCACCATGTGCTCCGGACCTGCCCCGCCCTCACGCAGGATGGCGGCAATGTTGCGCAGCGCCTGCCCGGTCTGCTCGATGAAATCGTCGGAAACGAATTGCTGCTGTGCATCCCAGCCGACCTGGCCGCCGACGAAGACCATGGTGCCGCGCGCGGCGACGCCGTTCGCATAGCCCTTGGGAGGTGCCCAGCCGGGCGGTTGCAAGAGTTTGATCATGATGTGATTTGCCTCAGTTTGAATCGTTGGAGCTTGCCGGTTTCGGTGCGCGGCAGGCCGGCGACGAACTCGATCTCCCGTGGGTACTTGAAGGGGGCGATGGTGGCCTTGACGTGGTCCTGCAGCGCCTTGACGAGGCTCGCATCTCCGGTATGGCCGGGCTTGAGCACGCAGAAAGCCTTGACGATCATTCCGCGCTCTGGGTCAGGCTTGCCGATCACGCCGCATTCGGCGACGGCAGGATGTTTGAGCAGCGCGTCCTCGACCTCCGGTCCGCCTACGTTATAGCCGGCCGTGATGATCATGTCGTCGGCCCGCGACTGGTAGAAGAAGTAGCCGTCCTCGTCCTGCACGAAGGCATCGCCCGGGTAGTTCCAGCCCTTCTTCACATAATCGGCTTGACGCGGATCGTCGAGGTAGCGGCAGCCGACCGGCCCGATCAGCGCCAGCTTGCCGACGGTGCCGCGCGGCACCTCGTTGCCATCTTCGTCCACCACCTTCGCGGTGAAACCAGGCACGGCCTTGCCCACGGCGCCGTGCCGCACCTCGTCGCCGGCCGCCGATATGTAGATGTGGAACACCTCCGTGCCGCCGATGCCGTCGAGCATCTCGATGCCGGTGGCGCTCTTCCACAGTTCGCGCGTGGCATCGGGCAGGGCCTCGCCGGCGCTGACGCTGATGCGCAGCGTGGGTACGCCCAGGGCCTTCGCGAAAGGCGCCATTTGACGGTAGAACGTGGGCGCGGTGTAGCTGATGGTCGCGCCGACCTCGCGGATGGTCTTGACCATGCTTTCCGGTGTGTAGGGACCGTCGTTGAAATACACCGAGGCACCGGCCCACATCGGGAAGATCAGCAGCCCGCCCAGGCCGAAAGTAAAGGCCAGCGGCGGCGAGCCGATCACGATGTCCTCGCTGCGGGCGCGCAGCACGTGCCGCGGCCAGGTCTGGCACATCGCCAGCACGTCGCGATGCGTGGTGACGGGTGCCTTCGGCTTGCCGGTGGTGCCGGAGGTGAAGGCCAGCAGTGCGATGTCGTCGGCAGCGGTCGGACAGGCCTTGAAGACGCCGCTCTTGGCGGCGGCGCGCGCTTCCAGCGAATCGGCCTGCTGCGGCTGATGGAAGGCGATCACCGTCTTCAGAACCGGATGCGCCTGCTGTGCCGTATGCAGCTCCTCGAGCAGCCTGCCGTCGCACAGCGCCACCGTGGGCTGAGCCTTCTCGATGATGTCGCCCAGCTCCTTGGCGCGCAGCAGTGGCATGGTGGCCACCGCGATCAGGCCCGCCTTCACCACGGCCAGCCAGCCCAGCGCCATCCCGATCGAATTGCCGCCACGCAGCAGCACGCGATTGCCGGGCACCAGGCGCAGGTCCTCCACCAGCACCTGCGCGATGCGGTTCACCTCTGCCGCGGCCTCGGCGTAGCTCAGCGTGCGCTGCGGCGAGCGCAGCATCGGGCGATTCGCCCAGGGCTTGGAGGCCGCCTTGTCCAGCAGCTCTTCCACCAGGTTCAGCTGATCTGGCAGCTGCAGCTCCGGCAGGTCGTAGCGGAACATCGGCAACTGCTCTGCCGGCGGCAGGCGGTCATGAACGAAGCGATCGATCTGTGCGCTCATGCCAGGCTCCGCAGGACGGACTTGCCGATGATCAATTGCTGCACTTCCGTCGCGCCCTCGTAGATGCGCAGCGAGCGGATGTCGCGATAGAGGCTCTCGACCTTGGTGCCCACCTTCACGCCCAGGCCGCCATGCATCTGCAGCGCCATGTCGATCACGCGGCTGGCATTCTCGGTGGCGCACATCTTGGCCATCGCCGCCGCGGCGGTGATGTCGCCTGCTGGCGGCGCGTCGCGGCGCTCGCTGTCGTCGCGCATCCAGGCGGCGCGGTAGGTCAGCAGCGCTGCACTGTCGATCAGCGCGGCCATCTCGCCGAGCTTGGCCTGCGTGAGCTGGAAGTCGGCGAGCGTCTGGCCAAACATGCGGCGCGTGCTCGCGTGGCGCACCGCCTCGGTGAGCGCGCGCCGGGCCATGCCGAGCGCCGCGCCGGCGACCGAGGCGCGGAAGATGTCGAGCGTGCGCATCGCGAGCTTGAAGCCGCCATTCAGCTCGCCCAGCTGCGCTTCGCGCGGCACAGTGCAGCCTTCGAAGCTCAGCGTCGCCAGCGGATGCGGTGCCATCACCTCGATATGGGCCGATGTGTCCAGGCCCTGTGCATTCGCATCCACCACGAAGGCCGTGATGCCGCGCGAACCCGCCGCCGGCTCGGTCTTGGCGAACACGCAATAGAAATCGGCAATGCCGCCATTGCTGATCCAGGTCTTCTGGCCATCCAGGCGCCAGCCCTGCGGTGTGGCGACGGCCTGCATCGCCATCGCACCCACGTCCGATCCGGCCTCCGGCTCGGAGAGCGCGAAAGCGGCGATCTTGTCGCCTTGCGCAACCGCGCGGAGGTAGTCGCGCTGCTGCGCGGCGCTGCCAGCCAGCGTGATCGCACCGCTGCCCAGCCCCTGCATCGCAAAGGCGAAGTCAGCCAGCGGCGAATGGAAGGCCAGCGTCTCGCGCAACAGCACCAGGGCGCGCGAATCCAGGCGTTCCAGCGCGCCGCCCGACGCGGCCGGCACGCAATAACGCAGCCATCCGCCCTGGCCGAGCCGCTTCACCCAGTCGCGGCAGGCGGCGCGGTCGTCACGCTCGTCCACCGACTGGGTGGCGGCCCAGGGCAGCAGCTCGCGCGCCAGCGTGCGGTGCACGTCGTCGAAGAAGGGCAGCGCCAGATGCGCTGTCGAGGGGGGCGTTGCGGAAGCTGCCATTGCTTCAATCTCCACCGAACACCGGCTTGCGCTTGGCCGCGAAGGCCTCGAAAGCGCGCTTGAAGTCCTCGGTCTGCATGCAGATCGCCTGGGCCTGGGCTTCCGCCTCGATGGCCTGGTCGATGGTCATCGCCCATTCCTGCGACAGCATGGTCTTGGTCATCCCGTGCGCGAAGCTTGGGCCCTCGGCCAGCTTGCGCGCCATGGTGGTGGCGGCCGGCAGCAGCGCGTCGCTGTCGTGCAGCGAGTTGAAGAAGCCCCAGGCATGCCCTTCCTGCGCCGTCATGGCGCGGCCTGTGAAGAGCAGCTCCGATGCACGGCCCTGGCCGATCACGCGGGGCAGCAGCGCGCAGGCGCCCATGTCGGCGCCGGCCAGCCCGACGCGCGTGAACAGGAAGGCGGTGTTCGTCGCCGGCGTGCCGTAGCGCAGGTCGCAGGCCAGCGCGATCATCGCGCCGGCACCCGCGCAGACGCCGTCGATCGCGCCCACGATCGGCTGCGGGCAATGGCGCATGGCCTTCACCAGGTCGCCAGTCATGCGGGTGAACTCCAGCAGCTCCGGCATGCGCATCTTCGTCAGCGGACCGATGATCTCGTGCACGTCCCCGCCCGAGCAGAAGTTGTCGCCTGCGCCAGTGACCACGATCGCCTTGACGTCATTCGCGAAGTACAGCGCGCGGAACAGGTCGCGCAACTCGCCGTACGAATCGAAGGTCAGCGGGTTCTTGCGCTCCGGCCGGTTGAGGGTGATGGTGCCGACGCCGGCCTCGAAGGCCCAGCTGAAGTGCTCGGCCTGGTAGCCGGCCTTCGGCTCGAACTGCGCATGCATGGGATTGCCTGCGCCGATGTAGTGCTTCATACGGTCTCCGCCAGTTGCTGATGGGAATGCTGCTTGACCTTGCCGAGCAGCTTGTGCAGTTGCGCGATCTCCTTGGCGTTGAGCCCGGCGAAGGCGTCGACGATCCAGGCTTCGTGCTGCTGTGCCATGTCGTTGAAGAGCCGGCGCCCGCGCGGCGTGAGGCGCACGCGCCAGGCGCGGCGGTCGCCCTCGACGTCGACGCGCTCCACCAGCCCTTCGGCCACCAGCTGGTCGGTGATGCCGGTGACGTTGCCGCCCGTCACCATCATGCGGCGGGACAGCTCGTTCATCTTCATTCCGTCGGGCTCGCGCTCCAGCTGCGACATCAGGTCGAAGCGGGGCAGGGTGGTGTTGAACTGCTCGCGCAGCCCGTTGCGCACCTGCTTCTCGATCAGCTGCGTGCAGGTCAGCAGGCGCAGCCAGAGGCGCAGCTCGTCGGGGTGCTCGCTGTGGGCCCGGGCTTCGAGATCCATGCTATTGCTCCTCGTCGGGATCGCGCCGCGCGCCAGCGGCGGCCATGGCGGCGGCCAGCTGCTGCTGTTTGGCGATCTCCCGGTACATCTGGTCGCGCCCGCTGAGGTACTGCTTCGGCCACTCGACGTCGCGGCTCTGCAGCTTGGCTGTCTCGTGCAGCGTCCAGGCCGGGTCGGCGAGGTGAGGACGCGCGATGGCGCAGAGGTCGGCGCGGCCGGCGGCAATGATGCTGTTGGCCTGGTCGGCCTCGGTGATGGCGCCCACCGCGATGGTCGAGATGCCCACCTCGTTGCGGATGCGGTCGGCAAAGGGCGTCTGGTACATGCGCCCGTACACCGGCTTCGCGGCGCGCGTGGTCTGGCCCGAGGAGACGTCGATGAAATCGCAGCCCGCCTCCTTGAAGAAGCGCGCGATCTCGACCGCGTCGTCACCCGTGTTGCCGCCCGGCGCCCAGTCGTGCGCCGAGATACGGACGCTCATCGGCCGTTCCGCGGGCCAGGCCGCGCGCATGGCGCGGAACACCTCCAGCGGATAGCGGCAGCGGTTCTCGAGGCTGCCGCCGTACTCGTCGGTGCGCTGGTTGGTGAGCGGGCTGAGGAAGGAGGCCAGCAGATAGCCGTGCGCGCAGTGCAGCTCGAGCCAGTCGAAGCCGATCTCCGCCGCACGGCGGGTGGAGGCCAAGAACTGGTCGCGGAGCAGGTCCATCTGCGTGCGCGTCATCGCAGCCGGCACCTGGTTCTGCTCGCCGTAGGCGAGGGGGCTGGCGGCCAGCAGCGGCCAGTTGCCCTGGGGCAGCGGTTCATCCGTCTCTTCCCAGCCCAGTTGGGTCGAGCCCTTGGGTCCGCTGTGGCCCAGCTGCATCCCGATCCTGGCGCTGGAGTTGGCGTGCACGAAGTCGACGATGCGCTGGAAGGCTGCCTGCTGCTGGTCGTTGTAGAGACCGGTGCAGCCCGGGGTGATGCGGCCCTCGGGCGTGGGGCTGGTCATCTCGACGAACACGATCGCTGCGCCGCCGAGCGCACGTGCGCCGAGGTGCACCAGCAGGAAGTCCTGCGGCACGCCGTCGACCGCGCTGTAGGTCGCCATCGGGGAGACCATGATGCGGTTCTTCAGTGTGAGCCCGCGCACCTGGAGCGGCATCAGCATCGGGGGCACCGCCTTGCCGCCCGACAGCCACTGCTCGTAGCCGCCCAGCCATTGCGTGTCGCGCAGCCGCAGGTTCTCGTGGCTGATGCGCTGCGAGCGGGTGAGCAGCGAATAGGCGAACTGCTCGATCTCCATGCCGGTGTAGCGCTTCACATTCTCGAACCACTCGGTCGAGTTGCGCGCCGCGTTCTGGATCTTGAGCACCTCCACGCTGCGGCGGGCCTCGTAGGCCTCGAGCACCGTGTCCACGTCGCCGCCCTGCGCGAACTCATTGCACAGGTCGATCGCATCCTCCAGCGCGAGCTTGGTGCCCGAGCCGATGGAGAAGTGCGCGGTGTGCGCCGCGTCGCCCATCAACACCACCGGCACGCTGCGGCCCTTGACGTCGACTCGGTGCGTCCAGTGCTTGCAGACCACGCGCGGGAAGCGGATCCAGTTGGCTGAGCCGCGCAGGTGCGTTGCATTGCTGATCAACTGATGGCCGCCCAGGTACTTGGCGAACATCTTCTCGCAGAAGGCGATGGCCTCGGGCTGCTCCATCTGGTCCAGGCCGTGGGCCTTCCAGACTTCCTCGGGCGTCTCGACGATGAAGGTCGAGGTGTCGTTGTCGAACTGGTAGGCATGCGCCTGGAACCAGCCGTGCTCGGTCTGTTCGAAAGCGAAGGTGAAGGCGTCGAAAGTCTGGTGCGTGCCGAGCCAGACGAAGCGGCATTGGCGCAGATCGACGTCCGGCTCGAAGACGTCCGCATAGCGCTGGCGGATGCGGCTGTTGAGCCCGTCGCTGGCGATCACCAGGTCGGCGTCGTACTGCGCGGCCAGGGCCTGATCGTCCGTCACATCGGTCTCGAACACCAGCTTCACGCCCAGGGCCAGGCAGCGCTCCTGCAGGATGTTGAGCAACCGCTTGCGCCCGATGCCGCAGAAGCCGTGGCCGCCCGAGCGGACCTGGCCGCCCTTGAAGAAGACCTGGATGTCGTCCCAGTGGTGGAACTCGTTGCCGATCAGCGCCGCCGTCTCGGGGTCGGCCGCGCGCAGGTTGTCGAGCGTCTGGTCGCTCAGCACCACGCCCCACCCGAAGGTGTCGAAGGGGCGGTTGCGTTCGACCACGGTGACCTCCAGCGACGGCTGCCTGGCTTTCATCAGGAGCGCAAAGTAGAGGCCGGCCGGGCCGCCGCCGATGCACAGGATACGCCGAAGGTCTGTGGTGAAGCTGTTCATGGATCAATAGTTTAGGTCTAAACAATCTGATGTCAACACCGATCAGGGTATTTCTGGGGTCGGTTGACGACCTTGCGGGTTGCTGGCAAGAATTGCTCCATGCCAAGCCTGTTGCCGAAGATCGAGTCGCAGCTGTCATCGCTGCAAGTCCCCGTCACTCTTCAGCTGCCCGACGGCCGCCAGTTCGGCAGGCCAGGCTCCCGCGTCACCCTGGCCTTCACGGAGTGGTCGGCGCTGGCCAAGCTGGGCGCGCGCCAGCTCGGCGCCATCGGCGAGGCCTACGTCGAGGGCAAGGTGCAGATCCAGGGCGCCATGCGCGACCTGATCGACGTGACGGTGGGCCTGCTGCCGCACAATCCCGCCGAGACCACCGGTAGCTGGTGGGCTCGCCTGCAGCGGCGCGCCAAGTCGCGCGGCTCGCACTCGCTGAACAGGGATGCGGCACAGATCGAGTTCCACTACGACGTCTCCGACGACTTCTATGCGCTGTGGCTGGACCCGCGCCGCGTCTATTCATGCGCCTATTTCCGTGACGAGGGCATGACGCTGGCGCAAGCGCAAGAGGCCAAGCTCGACCACATCTGCCGCAAGCTCATGCTGCAGCCCGGCGAGCGCTACCTGGACATTGGCTCCGGCTGGGGCGCCCTGCTGCTGTGGGCCGCCGAGCACTACGGCGTGGACGCCACCGGCATCACGCTGTCGAAGAACCAGCATGCCTACGTCACCCGCCTGATCGAGGAAAAGGGCCTGCAGGGCCGCGTGCGCGTCGAGCTGCGCGACTACCGAAAGCTCGACGAGGCCCAGCCCTTCGACAAGATCTCCTCGGTCGGCATGTTCGAGCATGTGGGCAGCGCGAACATGGGGGCCTACTTCCGAAAGCTCCATGCGCTGCTCAAGCCCGGCGGCCTGGTCTTGAACCACGGCATCACCTCGGGCCAGCTCGACTACGCGCAGCTCGGCGCCGGCCTGGGCGACTTCATCGAGAAATACATCTTCCCGGGCGGCGAGCTGCTGCACGTCACCCGGATCCTGCGGGAGACCGCGGCCGCCGGCCTCGAGATGGTCGACACCGAGAACCTGCGCCCGCACTACGCGCGCACGCTCTGGAACTGGTCCGATTCGCTGGAGGCGCGCTTCGATGAGGCGCGCGAGGTGCTGGTGCGCAGCAGCGGCAAGGAGAGGGCCGAGCGCGTGCTGCGTGCCTACCGCCTCTACCTCGCGGGATCGGCCATGAGCTTCGAGCAGGGCTGGATCGCGCTGCACCAGATGCTCGCCGCCCGGCTCGACGGAAAGGTCAAGGCCGGGCCGCTGCACGGTGCGCAATCGGTGTACCCTTTTGTCCGCGACTACATCTACAAGTAAAGCGAGGCACCCATGCTCTATGAATTCAAGTCACGCGCCGCACCACCCTTCAAGATGCTCGAGACGCACGCGAGGCAGCTGTTCGACGTCATCGGCAAGGCGCCGGCCAAGCAAGGCGTGATCACCATCGACCAGATGCCCGCCGCGATCGCCGCGCTGGAGGCCGCCATCGCCCGCGAGGGGCGCAACACCCACAACCACGACGACTATGCCGTCGAGGGCCATGACGAGGATGCCGAGAAGCAGCACGTCGGCCTGCACCAGCGCGCCGTGCCGCTGCTGCATATGCTCAAAGAGTCCCTCAGCGACGGCAAGGACGTGACCTGGGGGACCTAGTCACCCCAGATCGGCCAGGGCGCTCAGTCCACCTTCGCGCCCGAGGCCTTCACCACCTTCGCCCACTTGGCGTGCTCGCTGTCGATCAGCTTGGCGAACTCGGCCGGCGTGTTGCCGCTCGGGATCGCGCCCTGGGCCATCATCTTTTCCTTGATCGCCGCGGTGCCGAGGGACTTGGCCACTTCCTGCTGGATGCGGTTCACGATCTCGGGCGACGTGCCGGCCGGTGCCAGCAGGCCGAACCATGAGCTGGCCTCGTAGCCCTTGAGCGCGGGGCCGCCGGCTTCTTCCACCGTGGGCACGTCGGGCAGGGCGGGCGAACGCTGCGCGCTGGTCACGGCCAGCGCCTTGAGCTTGCCGGCCTTGATCTGCTGCATCGAGGACGGCAGGTTGTCGAACATCACGTCCGCGTTGCCGCCCACCAGGTCCAGCAGCGCCGGGCCCGAGCCGCGGTAGGGGATGTGGGTCATGAAGCTGCCGGTCATGGTCTTGAACAGCTCGCCGGCCAGGTGGATCGAGGTCCCGCTGCCGCTCGAAGCCATGTTCAGCTTGCCCGGGTTGGCCTTGGCGTACTTCACGAAGTCCGCCACGTTGTTGATGTTGAGCGCCTTCGCCTTGTCGACGTTCATCTCCATCACGTTCGGCACTGCGGCCACCAGCGTGATCGGCGCGAAGTCCTTGATCGGGTCGAAGGGCAGCTTGGGGTAGAGCGCACGGTTGATGCCGTGCGTGCCCACCGTGCCCATCAGCAGCGTGTACCCGTCATTGGGCGACTTGGCGACGATCTCCGCGCCCACGTTGCCGCCGGCACCGGCGCGGTTGTCGACGATGAACTGCTGGCCCAGGGCCTTGGAGAGTTCCGGCGCCACCGCGCGCGCCAGGATGTCCGTGGTGCCGCCGGGCGCGAAAGGCACGACGATGCGTACCGGCTTGTTGGGCCAGGCGCCCTGTGCGAACGCCGGGCCCGCGGCCAGCAGCGTGCCGGCTGCCGCCAGGGCGAGCGCCGTGCGGCGCGAGGCGAAGGGGAAAGGTCTCATGCTGGATTCCTGTTGATGCGTGCCGCCGTGTTGTACAGGGCGCGGACGGCATCCGCCGCAGGGAATAACCCCGTGTTCATGCAGGGACCTTGCAGGCGCCGCTCATGCGCTCCGCGAAGCCGTGCGCACGGAATTGCTCCACCACGAATTCGACGAACACCCGCGTCTTCGCCGGCAGCAGCTTTTTGCTCGGGTAGTAGAGCGACAGCGGGCCGGCATCGGCATACCAGCCCGGCAGCACGCGCGCCAGCGCACCGGCCTGCAGGGCGGGCAGGGCGAAGGGCATCGGCACCAGCGCGATGCCCAGGCCCATCGCGGCGGCGCGGCACATCGCCTCCGGGTCGCTGAGGATCATGCGCGGCCGGCCTTCCACCGCCGCCTCCTCGCCGGCAGGATTGCGCAGCGTCCAGGTTCGCAGGCGCCCCGTGGGCGAAGAGCGGCGCACGATGCTGTCGAAGCCCGCCAGTTCGGCCGGGTGCGTGGGCGCCGGCTTGCCGCCGAAGTAGCGCGGGGCCGCCACCGCCACCACGTGGACGCGCGCCAGCTCACGCGCGACCAGCCCCGGCGTGAGCTGGATGCCGCCGCCGACCGCCGCATCGAAGCCCTCGCCGATCAGGTCCACCTGCCGGTTGTCGAAATGCCAGTCCGGCAGGATGGCCGGGTAACGCGCGAGGAAGTCGCCCAGGAGCGGCACCAGGTACTCGCGCCCGAAGGCCTGGCCCATGCTGACCTTGAGCGTGCCGGCCGGCTGCCGTCCGGCCTCGGAGGCCCCGGCCACCGCGTCAGCCAGCGTCCCGAGCGCGCCGGAAATCTGTTGCAGCAGCTGCTCGCCGCCCTCGGTCAGGGTCAGCTTGCGCGTGCTGCGCTGGAACAGGCGCAGCCCCAGGCCGGCCTCCAGCCGCGCGACGTTCTTGCTCACGGCCGCAGGTGTCAGGCCGAGTTGCCGGGCCGCGGCCGAGAAGCTGCCGCTCTCGGCACTCCGGACGAAGGATTCGAGATGGCTCAGGGGCTGCATGCGCCGATTTTCAACCCAAAGTTGAAATTGATAGGGCAGCTTGATGACTACCGCGAAGGCAATGAAATCCCGACACTGGAGCCATCGCAACACACACCCTGGAGTCCACCATGTCCCAAGCCACTCTCTCCCAGCCCGTCCTCGGCGGCAAGGCCGCCTTCGTCACCGGCGGTTCCCGCGGCATCGGCGCCGCCATCGTGCGGCGTCTCGCCAAGGACGGTGCTGCCGTCGCCTTCAGCTACGCCAGCAACGACGCCGCGGCCAAGGAACTGGCCGCCGCTGTCGAGGCCGCGGGCGGGCGGGCGCTGGCCCTGCGCGTCGACAGCGCCGACGCGGCCGCGCTGCGCACGGCCATCGACCAGGCTGCGCAGGCGTTCGGGCGGCTCGACATCCTGGTCAACAACGCCGGCGTCCTGAAGCTCGGCGCCGTCGACGAAATCTCGCTCGAGGATTTCGACCTCACGCTGAACGTCAACGTCCGCGCCGTCTTCGTTGCCATCCAGGCCGCGCTGCGCCACATGGGCGACGGCGGCCGCATCATCAACATCGGCAGCACCAACGCCGAGCGCATGCCGTTCCCCGGCGGCGGCGTCTATGCCATGAGCAAGTCCGCGCTCACCGGCCTCGTGCAGGGCTTCGCGCGCGACCTGGGCCCGCGCGGCATCACGATCAACAACGTGCAGCCCGGCCCGGTCGACACCGACATGAACCCGGCCAGTGGCCCGATGGCTTCCACCATGCACGGCTTCATGGCGCTGCCGAGGCACGGCCGCGGCGAAGAGATTGCCGGCATGGTGGCCTACCTGGCGAGCCCCGAAGCCGCCTTCGTGACTGGCGCGGGCCTCAACATCGACGGCGGCTTTGCGGCCTGAGCGTCGGGTCCCGCCGCCGAGGCGATCAGCCGGTCCAGCGTGGCGTTCAGGTGCTCCAGATCCGCAGCGGCCACGCCCGCGAACAGCTCCGCCTCGCGCGCTTTGGCCTCCACGCTGACCGCGGCGAAGAGCGTCTTGCCTGCACTGCTCAGGTACAGCCGGCTGCACCGCTGGTCCGTCGGGTCCTCGTGACGGTGCAGGCGCTTGTGGCGCTTCAGCCCCGCGAGCGCGCGGCTCACCGACATCTTGTCCAGCCCGGTCAGCTCGGCCAGCTGCGTCGCCGTGATGCCGGGCCGCGTGCCCAGCACCGCCATCGCCCGCCATTCGTTGAGCGTGAGCTGGTGCACGCGCCCCACCCGCTGCTGGAAGGGCCGCGCCGTGAGGTTCACGACCCGGACCAGCTTGAAGAAGACCGAGTCCTCGAAGCCGGCCGACTCGTTCATCGAACGAACGCCCTGGCCGCCTCGGCGATGCGTTCGGCACCCACGCGCGACTGCGCCTCCAGCACTGGCGAATAGCCCACCGGAATGCGCGGCGCACCGAGCCGCGCGATGCGGCAGCCCGTCGCCTCGGCCGCGCTGGCCGCGATCTCGGCGCCGAAGCCGGCGGCCTGCACCGCCTCGTGCACCACCAGCAGCCGCAGCGTGCGCGCGCAGGAGGCCAGCACCGTCTCGCGGTCCCAGGGCCACAGCGTGCGCAGGTCGATCAACTCGACCGCGATGCCCTCGGCCGCCAGCGTTTCGCAGGCGGCATGGCAGGCCTGCAGCTGCCGGCTCCAGCTCACCAGCGTGAGCGCATCGCCCCGGCGCAGCGTGGCCGCGCGGCCCAGCGGCAGCGGCACCGACTCGTCGACCAGCCCGCGCACCCCCCACAGCGCCTTGTGCTCGATGTAGACCACCGGATCGCCGCACTGCATCGCCGCGCGCAGCAGCGCATGGTTGTCCTGCGGCGTCGCCGGGCACACCACCACCACGCCCGGCAGGTGCGCGAACCAGGCTTCCAGCGACTGCGAATGCTGCGCCGCCGAGGCATCCCAGATGCCGCCCGGCATGCGCGCCACCATCGGCACGCGACCCTGACCGCCGAACATGAAGCGGTTCTTCGCGGCCTGGTTCACCAACTCGTCCATGCCGCACAGCGCGAAGTCCACCACGCGCATCTCGACCACCGGCCTGAGGCCCGCCAGCGCCATGCCCACGCCGGCGCCCATGATCGCGGCCTCCGAGATCGGCGTGTCGATCACGCGCTCGGCGCCGAAGCGCTGCTGCAGGCCCTTGTACTGGCCGAAGATACCCCCGCGCCCCACGTCCTCGCCGAGCACGACCACGCGCGGGTCGGCCTCCATCTCACGCTGCACCGCCAGCACCGCGGCCTCGGCGTAGCTCATCTCGCGCGGCGCCACGGCCGTGGCGGCCTTCGCCGTGTCGCTGCTCATGTCCATTGGCCGGCTCCGGTGGTCTGCACGTCGGTGAAGGCGGCTGAGGCCTCGGGCCAGGGCGCGGCATCGGCGGCCGCCACCGCGGCCTCGACCTCCACGCGCGCCGCGTGCTCGATCGCATCGAGCGCCTGCGCCGTCACGCCCTCCGCGAGCAGGCGTGCGCGTGCACGCGCCAGCGGATCCGTCTCCAGCGCCGCCGCCAGCTCGCCCGGATCGCGGTAGGCCGCCGCGTCGACCGACACGTGCCCCTTCACGCGGTAGGTCAGGGCATGCAGCAGCCGAGGCCCTTGACCGGCGCGCACCTCGGCGACGAGACGGCGCGCCGCTTCGTGCACCGCGAACACGTCGTTGCCGTCCACCTGCGTCGCCGCGATGTCCAGCGCCAGCGCGCGCGCCGAGGCGCCGTCGCCGGCCGTCATCGGCCCGCTCGCCGTGGTCGCGCTCCAGCGGTTGTCCTCGCACACGAACAGCACCGGCAGGCCGTACACCCGCGCCCAGTTCAGCGACTCCAGGAAAGGCCCGCGGTTGATCGCCCCGTCGCCGAAGAAGCACACGGTGATCGCCTCCTTCTTCTGCAGCTTCTGCGCATGCGCCGCGCCCACCGCGATCGGCAGGCCGGCCGCCACCACGCCGTTGGCGCCCAGCATGCCCACCGAAAAATCGGCGATGTGCATCGAGCCGCCCTTGCCGCCGTTGAAGCCCGTGGCCTTGCCGAACAGCTCGCACATCATCCGTGCGAGGTCCGCGCCCTTGGCCAGCGTGTGGCCGTGGCCGCGGTGGGTGGAGGTCAGGTAGTCGGCCGGATGCAGGTGCGCGCAGACGCCCGCGGCCACCGCCTCCTGCCCGGTCGACAGGTGCAACGGCCCGCGCACCTGGGCGGCTCCTGCCGCTTCCTGCCCATAGGCGCTCACGCCGCCCTGGCTCGCCGTTTCGGCGGCGTTCTCGAAGGCGCGGATGCGCTGCATCGTCCGGTAGAGCGCCTGGCGCTCGGCTTCACTCGTCTGGGGATTCATCTCGGCTCCAGCGCAGGACCGGGCTGCGCTTCGCAGGAAATCGTATCGATCGTGACCAACTGCGCGTGAGCGGGCTAACCCGCGCGGTCGCGCCGCAGCCTCATCATTCGCCGAGCGGATCGTCCTGCTGCCAGCTGCGCAGCCGCCGGTACAGCGTGCCGCGCGAAACCCGCAGCTGCCGCGCCGCATGCGAGATGTTGCCGCCGTGCGTCGCCAGCGTCTCCTCGATCAGCTTGCGGCTGTGGCCGCGCAGCGTGCCGTCGTCCGCCACCGCCGGCGCCGGCGAATCGGAGAGCAGCGGTTCGATCGCGGGGATGCTCGTGCCCGGCGCCGCCGTCACGCCCACCGCATGCCGGAAGTCCACGCCGTCCGGTGCCTGCAGACGCGCCCGCAGCCACACCCCCAACCCGCTCGCCAGCCGCACCGGCTGCGCCGCGTCGCGCCGGCCCAGGCGCAGCAGCGTGCGCAGGTCCAGCCCGAACACCCGCTCCACGTCGCGCGGCCCCGACTCCGGCAGCCGCCCGATCAGCCGCGCCCCGGCCGCGTTGAGCCATTCCACGCTCCCATCCGGCCCGACCCCCGCCAACGCTTCCAGCGGCGTGCCCAGCAGTCCCGGGCTGGCCTGGAAGCGCAGCACCAGCCGGTCGGCCGACTGGGCCAGCAGCAGCCGGTTCTCGATGGTGGTGGCATAGAGCGCCACCATCGAGGCCGCGTCGAAGCCGAAGGGCCGCGCCTCCACCGTGATGTCCAGCACCGCCGCCAGCCGCCCGTGCACGTCGCGGATCGGCGCGGCCGCGCATTGCATCTCGCGCAGGTAGTCGAAGTAGTGCTCGGCGCCATCCACCGTGCAGGCCTGCCCGGTGCAGGTGACGATGCCCGGCGCGGTCGTGCCCACCACGCTCTCGGCGATGTTCACGCCCAGCCGCGCCGTCTTGCACAGGATGGGCTGCGCAGGCGCCGAGGGGTTGTGCGTCACGTGCACGATCACGCCCTGCGCATCGGTCAGCAGCACGCGCGAGTCGGTGCCGGCCAGCGAGCTTTCCATCGTCTGCAACTCGGCGCGCGCCGCATCGAGCAACTCGTGGTTGCGGTTCAGCGTCGCATGCAGCCGGCTCGGCGTGACGGGGTCGAAGGCGATCAGGCGGCCGCGGTCGGTGTGCGCGCGCGTACAGCGCATCCACGACTGGATCACCTGCTCGCCCACCAGCCCGGAGGGCCGCACGCCTTCCTCGAAGAACTGCTGCCGCGCCAGCGCCACCCGCTCGGCGCGCGTGGTCGAGAACAGCTGTCGCGGGCCGCCTGCGGCGCGGCGGCTCGGGGGCAGGGACATGGGGCTCTCCTGGGCGTGGGGGACACCGTTGCCGGTGGAATGTGTTCCGCAATGGAACAGTCCCGCCCCCGGGAAATCCCGAGGGTGAAGAAAGAGGCCGGGCGAACGATTCTTCAGCTCACAACGACCCAGGAGACGACACGATGAACAAGCTCCACACCGTGCTGGCGCTCGGTGCGCTGCTGTGCCTTCAGGCACAGCCCGCGGCGGCCCAGGACAAGGGCTCGCCCGATCACATCAAGGCCGCCACCGCCCGCGTGGACGGCGCCTTCATCCGCGCCAACACCGCGAAGACCAACGACTGGCCCAGCTACGGCCTCGACTACGCCGAGACCCGCTTCAGCAAGCTCGACCAGATCACCACCGGCAACGTCAAGGAACTGGGCCTGGCCTGGTCCTACAACCTCGAGTCCACACGCGGCGTCGAGGCCACGCCGCTGGTGGTGGACGGCATCATGTACGTCACCGCCTCCTGGAGCGTGGTGCATGCCATCGACGTGCGCACCGGCAAGAAGCTCTGGAGCTACGACCCCAAGGTCGACAAGTCCAAGGGCTTCCGCGGCTGCTGCGACGTGGTCAACCGCGGTGTTGCGCTCTACCAGGGCAAGGTCTTCGTCGGCGCCTACGACGGCCGCCTGATCGCGCTCGATGCCGCCACCGGCCAGCCGGTCTGGGAGAAGGACACCATCGCCGACCGCTCCAAGTCCTACACCATCACCGGCGCGCCGCGCGTCTTCAAGGGCAAGGTCATCATCGGCAACGGCGGCGCCGAATACGGCGTGCGCGGCTACATCACCGCTTACGACGCCGCCACCGGCGAGCAGAAGTGGCGCTGGTTCACCGTGCCGGGCGATCCCTCCAAGCCCTTCGAGGACGCCTCCATGGCCAAGGCCGCCAAGACCTGGGACCCGAGCGGCAAGTACTGGGAAGCGGGCGGCGGCGGCACCGCGTGGGACACGCTCGCCTTCGACCCCGAGCTCAACCTCATGTACGTGGGCACCGGCAACGGCTCACCCTGGGCGCGCAGCAAGCGCAGCCCCAAGGGCGGCGACAACCTCTACCTCGCCTCCATCGTCGCGCTCAACCCCGACACCGGCCAGTACGTCTGGCACTACCAGGAGACCCCCGGCGACAACTGGGACTACACCTCCACCCAGCCGATGATCCTGGCCGACCTCAAGATCAAAGGCAAGCCGCGCAAGGTCATCCTGCATGCGCCGAAGAACGGCTTCTTCTTCGTCATCGACCGCACCAACGGCAAGTTCATCTCCGCCAAGAACTTCGTCGAGGTCAACTGGGCCACCGGCTACGACAAGAAAGGCCGCCCCATCGAGGTCGCCGCCGCGCGCCAGAACGAGAAGCCCGGCGACAGCATCCCCGGCCCCTTTGGCGCGCACAACTGGCACTCGATGTCCTTCAACCCGCAGACCGGCCTGGCCTACCTGCCCGCGCAGAACATCCCGCTTTCGCTCATGGACGACAAGGACTGGAAGTTCAACGAGAACAAGCCGGCCCGCCCCCATGCCGCGCTGGGCTGGAATACCGCCATGTTCATCAACGCCGAGCCGCCCAAGAGCAAGCCCGCGGGCCGCCTCGTCGCCTGGGACCCGGTCGCGCAGAAAGAGGCCTGGGGCGTCGAGCATGTCTCGCCCTGGAACGGCGGCACCTTGACCACCGCCGGCAACCTGGTCTTCCAGGGCACCGCCGACGGCCGCCTGGTCGCCTACAACGCCAAGAACGGCGACAAGCTGTGGGAGACCGCCACCGGCACCGGCGTGGTCGCGGCGCCGGCCACCTACATGGTCGACGGCAAGCAGTACGTCTCCATCGCCGTCGGCTGGGGCGGCGTCTACGGCCTGGCCGCGCGCGCCACCGAGCGCCAGGGCCCGGGCACCGTCTACACCTTCGTCATCGGCGGCAAGGCGCCCAAGCCCGACTTCGTGCAGTACCGCATGGACAAGCTGCTGCAGGGCGTGAAGTACGACCCCGCCAAGGTGCCCGACGGCACGCTGCTCTACGTGAGCAACTGCGTCTTCTGCCATGGCGTGCCGGGCGTGGACCGCGGCGGCAACATCCCGAACCTGGGCTACATGAACGCGTCCATGATCGAGAACCTCGACAAGTTCGTCTTCAAGGGCCCGGCGATGGAGCGTGGCATGCCGGACTTCAGCGGCAAGCTCAGCATGGATGACGTGGAGAAGATCAAGGCCTTCATCCAGGGGACGGCGGATGCGGTGAGGCCGAAGTAGGACCGGCGGCGTCGATGAAGGCCTGCACGTCTTCCAGCACCGGCGCAATCCAGCCCAAGGGCCACGCGAACGCGCCGATGAGCGTCGTGTGCCGCGCACGCTCGTAGAGCCTGAGCGTCACCGGCACGCCTGCCGTCTCCAGCTTGCGCGCCAGCTGCCGCGTGCTGCGGTCGGGGCTGACCAGCGCATCGTCGACCGCCGCGCCGAGGAAAGTGCGCGGTGCGGACCGCGACGCGAATTCGATGGGCTGCGCGTGCGGCGGATAGTTCGGGTGGAAGAACACCGGCCGCACCTCGGGGTTGCCGGTCGGCAGGAAATCGTAGGGCCCGGCCAGTCCGATCCAGCCCGCAAGCTCGCGGGGCGCGTGGCCGGTGTGCCCGAGCCAGCGCGCATCCAGCGCCAGCATGGCCGCGTTGTAGCCGCCGGCGCTGTGGCCCATCACGAACACCCGCCGCGGGTCGCCTCCCAGGCGCGCGGCATGCTCGAGCCCGAAAGCGAGCGCCCGTGCGCTGTCCTCGAGGAACTGCGGATACCGCACTTCCGGGTACAGCCGGTAGTCGGCGATCAAGACCAGCACGCCGCGCGCCGCCAACCCTCGCCCCACGAATTCGTAGTCCTGGCGAGCGCCCGTGTTCCACGAGCCCCCGTAGAAAAACACCACCACCGGCCAGCCGTGCGCCGGCGCCATGCCCGCCGGCGTGTAGATGTCGAGCTTCTGCCGAGGCAGTTCGCCGTATGCGACACCTGCGCTCAGCATCGAATCGCCACGGGCGGAAAGTGCGTTGAGCGTGCCGACGGCCGAGCAGCCGCCCAATGACGATGCGATGGCGAGCGCTGCTGCCAGCAGCATGATCAGTCGACGCATGAGTCCTTCCAGGCAATCGGGCGGCGACATGCGCCCGCAGCGTTGTACGCAGCCGGTGGCCTTTCGGATCTGCGACAGGATCAAGCCATGTCAGCGCTTTGCTCCCCTGCGTTCTGCACGCGGCCGATGGATGGTCGTCATGGGATGGGCGGGACGCCGCGGGCGCTTGCGAACTGCGCTGCGGACGTGGAGAAAAGGAGCATGGGCCCCTTCGCTCCCTCGTACTCCCGCTGCCCTGAATGAACGCGCGACGCCACCTTGATCGACGCGATGTTGGCCGGATCGACGATGGAGCCGAGCGAGCCGGCCCGCAGGTGCTCGAAGCCGTAGGCCATGCAGGCCCGGCCCGCTTCCGTGGCAAGACCGCGGCCGCGAAACAGCGGGTGGATGTGCCAGCCGATCTCGAGAATGCGCTCGCCTTCCACGGTCTGCCAGGTGATCCCCGCATCGCCGACGAAGGTCCCGTCCTCCCGCCATTCGAGCGCCCAGAGGCCGAAGCCGTGGTCCCGGTAATTCCGGAGGTTCCAGTCGATCCAGCGCTCCAGCAGCTCTTGCCGATCCATTCCGGGGTAGAACGTCGCGCTGTAGGGGTCTGCGAAGACAGGGCGGAGCTGCTCGACGTCGTCGGCTGTGTAGCGGCGCAAGCCCAGGCGCGCGGTCTGGAGGATGTACGGGCCCATGGCAGGGGCATGCATCGCCACCGTCAGGCGCGGGTCGACCGCTCCCAGTCGATCGCATCTTCCATGCTCGGCGTCATGGGGAGTGTCTCCTTCACAGGCTCGATCTACCAGGCCGCAGCGAAGGGCAGGGGAGCAGGGGCTTTGCTGCGCGCAAATTGTCTCGCCGGCGCAGGTGACCGGCAAGTGATGGCTTCTGAAGCACGCATGCCGGCGCTGACGGCCGGTAACAGCTGAGCTGCGCGACGTGTTGGTCCGCAGGCCACGTCGCCCCACAATCGAAAGACAAAGACAACGGAGCGCCGACATGAATGAACCCTCCGACGGTGCGGCCCCCGCGCTGCCGAACGAGCGCCGCGTCCTGCTGCGTCGCATGTGTGCACTGGCCACGGTCGGCGTGGCATCCGGCGGCGCAACGCTCACGTCCTGCGGCGGAGGCGGCGGTGGAGGGGGAGGCGGGTCCGCCGCCCTGGCCGCCGCCGCGCTGGCACCCGGCGCGGCAGCAGCGCCTGCGCCGGCCCCTGCGCCCGCGCCCCCTTCATCTTCGACGGCACCGGCCCTCGGCGCCCACACGCTCGCCTTCACCATCCTCGACCGCGTGTCGTCCCCGACGCTCTCCACCTCCGCCTTCGCCACGCGGGCCACCGGCAGCACCTTGCTGGTCTGCGTCGGCAGGGGTGTGCTCGTGGCCTCCTTGCCGAGGGACAACGCGGGCAACACCTTCGTCCAGCTCGGCACGCCGCACACCTACACCCTCTGGCCCAACTCCGGCACGGCCCTGTATGCCTGCGCGCAGGCCCGGGGCCGCGACGGCCACGTCGTCACCGCCGAGACGCCCAAGGTCACCGACGAGACGACCCTGACCGCCGTCGAGATCGTCAACGGCGGTGTCGTGCGCGACGTGCAATGGCGCGAGGTGCCCTCGGGCCAGCCCTTGACCAGCGCCAGCGTCACCACCACCGGCCCGGCGCTGCTCGTCGCATGGTGGTGGGGCGATGCAGGCGTGGACCAGAATAAGACCGCCGTGCCCAACAACGGCTTCACCGTGATCGATTCGGTGCTGGCTTCGGGTGCCCTGGTGCAGTGCGCCGTGGCCGCCAGGCAGGTGGCTGCGGCCGGGACCTACAACGTCACCTGGGCCTCGACGCCGCAGCAAGGGGCGCAGCTCTGGCTTGTGGCGGTGCAGGCGGCCTGAGCCGGCTCGTCGAAGCGGCCGATGCCGCAAGGCTTCAAGACGGCGATCGCTCAGGGGAACAGCTGCGCGAAACGAAACAGGTCGACCAGCTGGGCGCGACCGGCACGCTCGAGCGGTATCGGTGAAGTCCATCCAGGCACGGACATGAAGTTGTCCGCGGACAGCATGACCAGCTGAACCAACACTTCGGCAATGATTGCGCTGGCGATCGGCCCGAGGTGAGATTGGCCGCTCGTCGCCCGCACGTGAGCGGCTTCGGCCAACATGTAGTACCACAGCGGTGTCCGGACGTCGAAGCCACCGGCAACGAGCGCGCTGAGTTGGGCATCGCCTGCGTCCTTCGCCACCGCGCGCAACTGCTCGGCCGTGAGTGGCTGGATCTGGGGTAGCGCATCGCGCACGGCCTGGGCCACCGCCTGCCCGGTCGGCACGCTGAGCAGATAGCCGCGAACCAGGTTCCTCAGCGCCAGGATGTTCACATCGGTGCCGCCGATCACGCCCTGATGTTGAGGCAGGTTCATCAGACCTGGCGCGAGCAGCGTGTCGATGGGACGAGCGTCGTTGTCCAGCGAGTCGTCGGCGCGCTTCAGCCACCGTGTCCAATCGATGATCCAGTTCTGGGGAACAGTCGGCAGGTCGAAGTTCTGGCCGCTGAATGCGGTGAAGGTGAACAGGTCGGCCAGCGTCGCCAACGGCTTGCCGCCCTGGCCAGAGAACTCGGAGTTGTAGTTGTAGCGCTCACGCACCATGGAGTGCCCGAAGCGATAGGCCGCCACGGAAAACTCCATCGGCATGTAGGGGCAGTCCGGTGTCGGGCGATAGAAGCGCCCGGGCGACTGGAGCACGGCATCGACGACGGCCGGATCGCACACCACCCGCAGGAAGTCCTGCACCACAACGGCCTGGTAGAACTGCTGCAGCGCCTTGTCCGCCTGCGCCGCGCTCATCTGCTCGCCATGCACGAGGCGCCGGTGTGCCCGCAGGAATGCCACGTGCAGTTGTGCGACCACCAGGTTCTCGTCGTTGCGCGGATCGCCGATCTGTGCGCGCCGGTCGAGTTCTTCGTTGGTGGAAGTGGCCGGCAGTCGTGGCAGGTCATGCGACTCGAACAAGTCGGCCGGCTCGGTAAACGGCAGCTGTGGCCGCGGCGGCACATTGGCCGTGGTCACCCGGCCAACGATCATCGCGCCCTTTTCATCGCGAGGTGCCGCATTGGACAAGACACTGTCCAGGTTCAGCGCCGGCATGCGCTTGTTGATCAGGCTGGCGAGGCGGTCCGGGTCGAGCGGCGAAAACGAAGCGCCCGCTTTTGCCGCCTGGAAGGCCGCTTCCGTGGTTGAACCGACGGCCGGGTCCAGCGTCTCGGTCTTGGTGATGTCGTGATCGATGAACTGGCCGAGATAGGTGTAGGCAGCGCCGATGTTCGTCTTGCGATCGAGCCGGGGATTGTCCTCGCTCATCGTTGCCGCCAAGGCTGCGAGATTCGCCGGCGTGCTGCCGCCATCGGGCAATCGGTGCTCTGGCCGAATGGAGCCATCGGCCGCCTTCAGCGCGTCGAACATGTAGCCAAAGGGGAACACGTTGGGCTGGGCACGGCCCTTCTGCTCCTCCGCTTCCTTCTTGCTCAGGATCTTCGAGTACTTGAGCTGGCCACCCTCCATGACCGTTGACGCGACATCGGGCCCAACGGTGCGCACCAGACCGTGAAAACTGCTTCGCATGGCTGTTCCTACCTGTGATGAGTCAGGCGCAGAAGTGGCGTGCGCCGCTTGTACTTGCGGCACGCGCGGTCCCGAGATGCACTGCGCCTGCGAAAGCATCACCGGAGTTCGTTGC
Source organism: Variovorax sp. JS1663 (assembly GCF_002157355.1). GTDB lineage: Bacteria > Pseudomonadota > Gammaproteobacteria > Burkholderiales > Burkholderiaceae_C > Variovorax. The sequence goes on from NZ_LYMK01000001.1 coordinate 333,054, forward strand.
GCTGAACTCTAGACCGGCGCCACTGCACGGGCATCCTCAGATTTGTGTACGCACGCCTCTCACAAGCCGTGGCGCCGGGTTGCCAGCCCGCGCTGGACACTACCCGTCGGACAGCTGCTGCAGCAACGCAGTCCGGCTCAAGGCACGAATCGCGGCAATCTTCTGAAGCTGCTCGGCATTCGGGCGGGACTTGCCCTGTTCCCACAAGTAGACGGTGGCGCCGCTCATTCCGACAAGCTTGCCGTACGCGGCCGCAGACAGGCCGAGCTTGGCCCGGTGTGCCGCAAGGCGGCTGGCGCTGAAGCGGCGCGGCGTATTCTCCGAAGACGCAACTTGAGTGCGCGTCGCCGAAGCGCTCTGGCGCCTGGCTTGCTTGAGCGCCTTTTCCAGAGCGGCGATCTGGCGGCGCAGCTGCGCGATGGCGCTGCGCTGTGATGAACTGGCCTTCTTCAATTGCTCGATCTCGGCGCGGACTTCCCTGCGCGCGACACGTGCAATCTCTGCCTTCAGTACGGATGCGATATTGACCATAGGGGCGCATTGTGCGCTCCCTCGGGCTAAGGCCCCCAGATCGCCCCGAATCTGAAAGCTCCCCCATTCTGGGGACGTTCCGAGCTGGTCTTGCTTGTGAAGCGTTTCTCTCTGCCGTAGTCTGACCATCAGCAACGAACTGGCGACCGGAGCAAGGCACGCCGTGCGTGAGTGGTGCGCGTGTTGCAACAGCCGGGCGCTGAGCCTGCTGCGGTTTCGAATAGCCTGCGAGGCGGCCGTCCGTGGCCCGCGCCTCGGGGTATCTCGCCGGCCACGTTCTTGCGAAGGGGATCGCGATGCTGACCCGTGATGAAGCCTCCGGCATCTGGAATGACTACGTCAACGCACTGTGGAAGGGCTTGGAGCCAGGACCGGATCGAAGCTGGGAGCAATACCTCACGTTCAAGAGCCAGGTCTTCGCCATGATCCGGGACGACCCGGCATACCGCGAACAGATCGTGGGCGTCCTCACCCCACCGGCCGAAACAACCGCGGATCGCAAGGCCATCGCAGAAAAGCTCGTCAATGCGCTTGCTGAGGAAATCAAGGCAAACACGCGAGAACTGCAGAGTCTGGCGGAGCGCCAAGCGAGGTATCCACGGAAAAAGAACACCCAAGCCCGCATGGATGCGGCGCTTGGGCGCGCGGGCACCGTGACCGGAAGCATCAAGGACTTTGCCGATATGTTCTTGGAGCAGAACAAGTACGCCAAGGCTGGACTCACCCTCTTGATGGAGCTGATTGACATCCGCAAAGCTGGCGTCAAGTAGGTCAGCCGCTCGAGGCACTTCCTCGGAAGCTCACCGCCGCCAAGTGACATGGAGAAGTCGGAATGGCCCCTTTGCCCGCTCGCCATGGGCCTGCAAGAACTCGAATGGTCAAGCGGATCTGGCTTGATTTTGTCGCGAGCCTCGATGCAGCTCTGGATCACCCCGACCAAGGCCTGGAGCAGTATCTGACGTTCAAGCAGGCTGTTTTGGCGCTGATCACGGACAAGCGATTCGTGGATCGGCTTGCCTTTTTCATCGACCCCGCAAACGAGGATGTTGACGGCCCTGGCGAACCCATCGCGCGCGCGCTGACCGAGGCGCTCAAAGGAGCCGCCAGTGACTTGGATGCTCTGCGGTCGAGAACGCCCGAGAGCCCGTCCAAGGGTCAATGGGCTGCACAAAAGCGCACGGCGCTTGCCCGCGCGGGCATGGCCATTGGGTGCCTGAAGGGCATCTTGAACATCATTCGCGACAGCAATGGGTTCGCGAGAAGTGGGCTGACTCTCTTGGAGACCCTGATCGAAATCCATCAAACAGGAGCAGCCAAGAAGTAACCTCAGTGTGCTCGGCAAGCGCCGCGTTGGCTGCCGAAGGCGCCCATCAAACAGGGGATGACGCACCATCTCGGCCCGAGTATCTTGTGCCGGGGCGCTGCAACACGGAGCATGCAGCGGGCCGATCTCCATTGAAAGCTCCGGCCAATCCATGTGGAGGTCGACGATGGCGAAAGCGAAGAAGACGGCAGCGATCGAGACGTTCGTTGCGCACGCCAGTGTGAAGGCGAGCGCCAGCGCCGCCGCGATCAAGTCAGCCTACAAGATCGAGGTGCGCTTTGTCGGCGGGCTGACGGCGACGCAGAAGAATGCGTTCAAGACGGCGGCGAAGCGGTGGTCCAAGGTCATCGTGGGCGACCTGCCCAGCGTGATGGTCAGCGGCGAGATGATCGATGACCTGCTGATCATGGCGCAGGGCGTGCCCATCGATGGCCCCGGCCAGATCCTTGGCCAGGCCGGACCGACGCACCTGCGCCCGGCCTCGGCGGGCGTCAATGCGTTCCTGCCGGCCAAGGGCCTGATGTCCTTCGACACCGCCGATCTCGCCCAGATGCAGGCCGACGGCACCCTGGTTGACGTCATCACGCACGAGATGGGCCACGTGATCGGCATCGGCACGATCTGGAGCCGCAAGGGCCTGCTGACCGGCTCCGGCGGTGTCAATCCGCGCTTCACCGGGGCGGGGGCGAAGAAGGAGTTCGGCGCGCTCAAGGGCATCGGCCCCACGGCGGTCCCGGTCGAAAACACCGGGGGGTCGGGCACGGCGAACAGCCATTGGCGGGAAACCGTATTCAAGAACGAGTTGATGTCGGGCTTCATTGCGGCGCCGAACAACCCGCTGAGCCGGCTGACGGTCGCCAGCCTGCAGGACCTGGGCTATGTCGTCGACCTGAGCGCTGCCGAGCCCTATGCGCTGCCGAACCTTCAGGCCATGGCCGAGGCTGGGTTGATGGCCTTCCGCGCCGACGAACATCCACACGCCTTGCCCATCTTCGCGCCGGCCGTCTTGCCCGACGACAGCCTGGTCGATTGACATCACAAGTGCCGGCGATGCCCAGGATGCTGCGGCCGAAGTCGGTCGTGCTGCCGGAGTCCGCGGTGGTCCCGGAGGCCAATGTGAAGCCGCCGCCGAGGCGGTTCACCCACGAGGTAATTGCCGATCAAGCCTTCCACTTCGCAGCGGGACCAGCCGACGCGCCGCCGGACGGCCACTTCGCCGCAGGGACTCGGGTGCTGCTTCTCGAGCGTGGCGAGGGGCCGATGTGCTTCGTGCAGGACAGGCAGGGCCTCTGCGCGTTCACGGCATTTGCAGGCTTGCGTGCTCTTGGCCGGGGGTGAGCGCGAATGGCGCAGCGACGGGCGCGAAGCGCTCGCGCTGGGTGTCGGGCTGTGGCACAGTGCCCGAATGGAGGGGAGCGAACTGGCCAAAGGCGCGACGTGCCGCGGGGAGCACGCGGCGGTTGGCCACACTTTCTGGGGGAGCTGACCGTGACAATGGAGACCAAGGGCGCCTTTATTACCGCGGTCGCGACCCTTGGAGGAGCGGCCCTCGGCGCTCTCGGTGCAGTTGGTGCGGCGTGGATTGGGCTATCCAAGCCGTCTGAAAAGCAGCTCGTGAATTCCGATCAGTTCAGAGCGATGGTGCAAGAAGAGGCATTGCTGAAGTCTGAACTGAAGACCACCAGGGAAAAACTACAAACCTCCGAAGCAGCCATCGCGCAGCTCCGCGAAGACCTGCGGTTGGCCCGCACCAAGCCTTCTGCATCCGCTCCGCCGCCTGGTCCAACTGGTGATGCTGTCGCGACAGCGCCAAAGCCTCCTCAACAAAGAGATCCTGCGGAGCCGGCCGCTGTTCCTGTGCCCAGGCAACCAGCGGAAAAAGGACCGCGTCGAACTGAAATCATGCTCCGGGCGTCAATACCGGTCCTGACATCCGACGGCCTGACGGCAACCCTCCTGGAAATCAATCGCCTCGGCGGAACTGTCGTTGTCAACGGCCACAAGGTGTCCCACATGAAGCCGGGACGCCGCCTTGCCGTTGCGGCAGGCGAAGCCGAGCGCTGTTTCGTCGAGGTGATGGATCTTTCGGCAGCAGATGCGAATCCCTTGACGATGCGTCTTGACCATGTCTGCGAGCCGAGGCGGCGATAGTGACAGGGGCGTCCAGCCATCACCGGGATCAGCGCACGCGCCTGCCCGGTGAAACGTAGTCCCCCAACTCCTCGGAACCGTTGAGTTCGCGGTTCATCTGGTTGAACACACGGTCGCAGCCACGGAGCTTGCCGAAGGCGTTCATCATGTTCAGTCCCTTCATATACCCGTAGTTGTCCTGGGATCAGATGGCTGAGCTGGACGCGAGTCTCACCACTGTCGGTGGTGACGGCATGCACATGATTGATGTTGAGGATCCTGCCGTTGAGATCAGCTGCGCAGATGAAGGCCCGAGTGACACCGCTATCACTCACAGGGCCGCTGGAAATCAGCACTGATTCGTTCCCCATGCGGTTGTCGACAAAGGCGAAGCGTGTGCCATCGGGCGACGCATCACCCATCTTCGCAATGATCCTGGCCGCAGCATGGATGCGGCCCTCAGTGGAGCGTGTTGATGCCGGGGCCGGAAGCGTCCGGTAGAACGCATCCATGACCGCGCCGAACACCAGTCGCTGGTCCGGAACAGTGGGAGTGGCTTGCGACACAAGCATGAACCCACCATGCATGTCGTTTCCATGGGACTTCCGGTACTGCGGTTGATCCGTTCCAGCGCCGTCCACGCAGCTCGTGCGGGTCATTCGTCGGCGGCAATGGAACTTCACCCTTGAGCCATTTGCGCCGTTCCTCGTCTTCGTACCAGCCCATGGTTGGCTCCTGGGCGCCGGTTCAAAAGCCGGCGAGACATGTGAATGAAGGAGGCCCTACAGGTGATCGTACGCGCGGTTCCGGCTGAGCATGTCGCCTTTGAAGGCCACCCGGAAGCGCTCGCAGACGACCGGCATATGCTGGCTCGGCGTTCTACCGATGCGTGCGCATTCGCGCCCGAAATAGCGCCAATGGGCCTCTCGCCACCAGGCGAGGGAGCTGTCTCCTTCGCCTTCTGTCGCGGCGAACTCGGCCGTCACCTGCTCGAAAGGAACGACCTCGAAGTGGAAGGCCTCGAAGAAGCGGGTGGCCGCGTCATACTGCCACTCCAAGAACAGCTGGAGGTAGCCATGGGACGAGTGCTTGCACTGATAGGGGTCTTCGCGTCGGCGACGTACCTGACGATCCTCAATGAGCTCATCGGCGGCAGATGGCACAACCTGCGCACGCTGGATCTCAATGAGCTGGGTGACTTCCTCGCTGGCGCCTTCGGGCCGCTGGCCATCTTGTGGCTTGTCCTGGGCTACTTCCAGCAAGGCATAGAACTTCGGCAGAACAGCAAAGCGCTGCATCTCCAGGCGGAGGAACTTGCCAACTCCGTTGAGCAGCAGCGCAAGCTCGTCGAAATTGCAGCTCTTCAACATCAGGTCGACAGCCAAGCGCTCCAGCACCAGATTGACCAAGTCGCGCTCGCTCAAGAACAACAGCGTCAGTCGGCCCAGCCCTCCCTCTCCTTTGCAGTCCACACAACCGCAAGTTCGTCGCGAGGGAATACCTTCCAAGTGGAGATCAAGAATCTTGGAGGAGACATGTGCACGAGCTTGAAGATCGTTCCGGAGGGCAACTTGTTCGAACCTCAGGATTTCAAACATCTTGCAAGGGATGGACTCGTCTCGTTCACCTTTCGCTTGCCACCAGGCCATGAACTCATGGATACCCCGTTCACCGCCTCATACACCGACGCCTTCGGCAGATTCACCAGCAAACCGGGCATGCTCTACTTCGATCGCAGCAAGCGCGAGCCGAGCGTACGAATGGAAATATTGCATCCCGAGCAGAAACCGAGCGGCACCGCATAGGGGCAAGCGGGAACAAGAAAACCGCGCCATCCAGGACGCGCCGGGATTTGCACCCGGTCGCACGCATCTATGGAAGCTTGGCGAGGATCGCGTCCATGTCGCTACTCGTATATGCGCGTAGTGAATGGAAACGAACGTTGCCTTGCGTCGCGATGGCAAGGCTGAACGCCGCCAACGCCTGCTCGTCCTCTGCCTCGATGATCGAAACAAGATCGAACTCTCCCATGGTCCAGAGGATTTCCCGCATGTTGACGCCGAACTTTTTCGCAGCCTCCTTGGCGGCGGCGGCGCGTTTGGTCGAGTCCTTGACCGTTTGAATGCCTTTCTCGGTGAAGGTCATCAAGCCAACGTAGGTAACCATGTCATCTCCTTCAAGGTTCGACGCAGGCGGCCGATGCCAACTTTCTCAAACCGACGCAGCCGCCAAACGCCGTTCGAGCGCACAGGGAGTGAAATGATCTGCGAGTCGTTGGCAAGGCGGGCCCGGTGAAGCAGGCGGACCTCGCGCGCGGCGGCAAAGGACTTCGCTGAGAGATGCCGCTGGCATGCTACGCGCTTCTGCGGCAATGGCAACCTCGGGCGCGAGTTGTTTTGCTGGGGCCGGGTGGTGCGGCCCGATCGCGTGGTCTTCCACCGCCAGCCGCTGCGCCGCCTGCGGCCGCCGATCGCCGGCGCTCCGCCACTTCTAAATGTTTCACAATGTCACATCATCATTTAGGAGAAGACTTTGAAGATCGCCCTTCCCGCCCTGGCCTTGGTGGCCGCAACACTTGTGGGTTGCTCGCAGGAGCCCCCAACATGCGGCGCCCCAGAGACAGTGACTCTCGTGAAGAGCATCTTTCGTGAGCAACTGCTGCCCGAAAAATTCAAGGCCATCTCTGCGAGCACTTTCGACAGGGGCACGCGTCTCGAACTGCCGACTCCGAGCAAGTTCGACAAGGACGTGCACAAGTACACCTGTGAAGCGCGCTTCTCTGTCGACGCATCGGCGGGACTTGAGCCTGAAACTGCCTTGGCATTCGCGGTTCTGGCTCGGCTAGGCAGTCATCCCTCTGCGATCGACCAGATCATCACGAAGGGCAACGATGGGCCACGGTACGACTTCAACATCAACTATTCGAGCCAGAACGTGGACGGGCAGCACATTGTGCGCGTGAGCGACCTGCAGGAAATTCAAGCCGCGTTGGCTGGCGCTTTTCTGGCAAGCCTCGACAAGCCGGCGTCTCCTCCGAAGGCAGAAAGCGTTGCCGCACCACCAGCCGCAATCAGCGCGCCTACCCCTGCCGACGTGAAGACGGCGCCTGAGCCCGCACCGCTCGCGGCTGTCGAACCGGCGCCCTCCGTACCCGCCCGGTTGCCGAAGGATGACCCGGAGAAGGTCGTCGAAGAAGCGCCTCTTCCGCAGGACATCGCTGCGGGCGAATTCGAGGCCGCGGATAAGGCATTGAACGTGGCCTACAAGGACACCATGGGCAGACTGAGCACGGAAGCGAAGAACGCACTGCGCGCGGAGCAGCGCAATTGGATCAAGAAGCGCGATGCCGAATGCGAGGACGACGGCACCCACGGCCAAGGCCCGGCCAGCGCCGGGCACCTCGAGTCGATGGGTTGCATGACCCGGATGACACAGGCCCGCACGAAGGAAATCCGCGCGTTCAACTGACACCGCCTACGCGGCGCCGAGCCACCCGTCTGCGCGTGTGCGACGCCGCGATCGAGCGAAACGCGCGTCAAGCAGTTGCAGCCGAGCTTCAGCAACGCAGCGCGAACTGCCGATCCCTCACCTGCTTGCGCAGGTTCCGCAGCCGATCCTGTTCATGGCCTGACAGCGGCTGCCGGGTCGCCGCATCGATCGCGGCAATCTGCGCTGCAAGATGCGGACATTCAAGAGGCGCCTGATCCACATTCATCGCGACGCGGCGCTCGTGCTCGACAACGCTGCGGGCGACCGCGCTGTTGCTGCGCAGGGACTGTGCCCTGGCTTCCGGCGACATGCCGTCGGCCAGGTTGATGTCGGGTTGGACCGTCGTCGTGCCCGCCTTCGTTCCAGGTGGGCACGCGCCATCGGAATACGTCGTCGCGCCCGTGGGCGAGACGCACTTGGTGACCTGCTGTGTGCGGGGCATCGGCCGACGCTCGGGCGGGCGCACGGGCTGCCCGGCCGTGGGCGTCGCGTCCCGCTGCGGGAGAGGCGCCGGTGCGCCCTGCGCGTTGCGTGGACTGCCGAAGCGAAGCCGGTCGGCCCCATCGATGAAATAGACGATCGCCGCGACGGATGCAGCGATGGCAGCCAGAACGAAGAGCCAACGGTTCGACGACTTCGACGGCCGCAATGCTCGCTCCCAGGCGGTCATGGGGTCACGGGATTCATTCAGCCACGAGTCGCGGGAATCAGCCTTGCGCATAGGCCCCCGAATGTCACCGATCGAAGCGCTGGCGGGGCGTGGGCCGTGCGCCATGCGCTGAGGCCGCCGTGAAGTTTTTCATGCCAGCGGGCTCGGCATGAACCCGTGGAGGAGGGGAGAAAGGAGGGACCGTTATGCGGACACGGTTGCCCGGCTCAGAGCGTCTTCATCATGTACGCCAGATAGAAGCCCTGGGTGTGGTTGTCGATGAGGCCGAACTCCGTTCGGCCTTCTTCGTCCTTGGCGTTGAGCCAGATGGGCTGGGATTCGGGGTACTCGCCGACGAAGGTGCAGTTGAAGTGGCGAAGGCGGCGGCCGAGGTCGCCGGATCTCACTTCTTCTGGGGTTGCTTCGGTGATGGTCCAGGTGGCCATGTGAGGTTTCTAGTCGTGCCTGGGGCTCGAAGCCCATCGAGGACATGTGCCGGGACTACGTGCTGGCGAACTCGCACTGGCGGCGCGCAGCGCCGCCGCGGGAACATCGGCGAGGAGGGTCGGATAGTCGACAGTCTGTGCGGCCGGCGTGACCGCGTCGCCGAATCCGATGTCGACCTGCAGCGCCAGGCGTGCGCCGTCGAGCGTTGCGCGCACATTGACGCGTACGCCGCCGTAGCCGGCCGCTTCACGGATCTCGGCGCCTGTCACCGAGTCGGCATCGAACACGATGCCGTCGTCGTTCGAAATACTGCAGATCGAACGGAAGATGCCGATCAGGGTTGGTACATCGGCCGGACCGAAACCCAGGAGATCGGCATCGCGGGTCGGCCGGTGCGAGTGGCCGTACCAAAGCTGAAAGAGCAGGGCGCCCTTGAGCAGGAAGTTCGCCGCGTGGTCCGAGATCGATAGCCGGTACAGCAGGCGTTCCAGGCCGTACCGGGTCAGTGTCAGATTGAAGTCCTCCTTCGCGGCATCGGCGTGCTGCTTCAACCGTGCACGGATGGAAGCCGCGCGGTTCGCCGTCATGCCGTGATCGCCTCGACATAGGGCCGCATCACGTTGGCCACGCGACCGCGCGTGGCGTGACGCCAGAGCTCGTCCAGCGTGAACTTGCGCTGGCGCAAGCCTTCGCGCAGCGCTTCGAGCGCGACGTCGAGGCCGATCTTGTTGCGGAAGCGGAAGCAGTCGACGACGGTCCGCGCTGCATTGAAGACGGGCACCTTGATGCCGTCGATGGTTCGGCGCTCGATACCGTCGGCCAGGGCTGCGTCGGACATGCGGACGACGCGGATCGCCGGTTGGTCCAGCCGTGGTGTCACCATGTGCTGCGGGATCGCGAGCCAGACCTCGTAGGGGGCCTGCGTGCCGATCTCGTGCACGCGAAGAGCCGACAGCAGGCACACGACACCTTTCGGAACACGTGCCGACACCTCGGCGAGGGAGCGGTGCTCGCTGGTCTTCGCGCCGGGAATGCCGTAGAGCCCGCGCGCGACGCGCTCGAGCTTGCCGGTCTGGACGAGGCGCGTCAGCGCGATCGTCGGCAGGCCCTGCTGCGTCACGTCACGCGCGCGCAGCAGTTTGCGTGATCGAGCAAGGCGCAACACCTGCTGTTCCTGGGTGGCGGTTGCTGCCGTCGGAGCTCTCATTGGCGGATTCTGTTGTGAGAGCACTGTGAAAGTCAATTTTTGCAGTAGAAATGCAACACAGTCGCATGCCCGCCGAATGCGCCCGCTGCCGCTGGCTGCAGCCGGCTCAGAGCGTCTTCATCATGCACGCCAGATAGAAGCCCTGGGTGTGGTTGTCGATGCGGCCGAACTCCTTGTAGCCGCGCTTCACATAGAAGCCGCGCGCCTGCCACTCGAAGGTCTCGAGCTTGGCGCTGTGCGCGCCCAGGTGCTTGGCCCTCGCTTCGGCTTGCGCCAGCAGTTCGCTCCCGAGGCCGGAAGCACGGGCTGCCTCGTCGACCCACAGCACGTCGATGTGAAGCCAATACAGGAACACGTAGCCGCGAAGGCCGCCGATCGTTCGGCCTTCTTCGTCCTTGGCGTTGAGCCAGATGGGCTGGGATTCGGGGTACTCGCCCACGAAGGTGTAGTTGAAGTGGCGAAGGCGGCGGCCGAGTTCGCCGGATCTCACTTCTTCTTGGGTTGCTTCGGTGAGGGTCCAGTTGGTCATTGTGGGCTCAGCTCGGGTCGGGGAGTCGCCGCGATGATGGGTTAAGCCACGGTACGCGACTGCATATTTTCTCGAGACAACCGAGACTTTTTACCTCACGCTGATCGTCGAGAGTTGCCAACAATCGCCGCTCCCGCCACAACAACGACAGGCATTGACCGTGTTCACGAACAAGAATAATGACCGACCCGCAAAGACCATCGCTCTCGTTACCGCAGCATCCGTCGCATTGAGCGGCTGTAGCACGATGGTTGCGTACTCGGCCAAACCCATAGAGCCGATCCAGACGTTGAAGTACACGCAGGGCATCGGCACCGTCACCGAGAAGAGCGAGAGCAACGAGATCTTCATGTACCCCACGTTCAGAACGCAGGGTACGACGATGCCGACCTTCACGATCGGCTACGCCAACAACGGCAGCGAAGCCGTTAACTTCACACCGGACAACGTCAAGGCCTTCTTCCGCGGCCAGCCGGTTCCGATCTACACCTACACCGAGCGAATCGCTGAGATTCAGAGCGAAAAGCGGAGCCAGCAAATCGCGCTGGCCATCGTCGGTGGCTTGGCCGCTGGTGCTGCTGCGTATGGTGCTTCGCGCCAGACTTATCGGTCCAACTACTCCGGCTTTGCTTCAGGGCGGGGCGGCGTCACGAGCTTCGCCGGGACCAGCACCGTTCGCGTCTACGACCCGTTGGCCGGCATCGTGGCGGGCGCGGCAGTGGGAGGCGCAACGGGGCTGGGAATACGGCAGCTTGAGTACAACGCCCAGAATCAGGAGCAGGCCGCCAATTCGATACTGCAGGCGAACACGGTGGATCCGTTTCACATGGTCACCGGTGATCTCGTGTTGAAGGGCTGCTGCGATCCGTATCCGAGACCTGATGACGCGATTCGCTTTGAAGTTACAGCGAATGGGAGAACTGCGGTCTTCGAGTTTGCGCGGGTGAAGGTCTCGCAGTAGAGGGTGGGCGGCACGGTGCTGGACTTAGCGACTGAGCGTTCGCGAGTGCGCGAACCGGTCATTCGCCGAGCAAAGCCACAGGCGACCGCTTGGCTACCCAGACTAGTCGCTCGACCGAGGCAAACCAGACCAGACCATGGCAACGACTGCTCGCGCCGACGATGAACTGGTGCTCTCGACCCTAAACGGGCACTCGGCTCCTAGTCCAAGAGGAGATCGTGCCGGATGCTATAGACTTCAGCAGGTTGCGCCAACATTTTTGGCCGGGGTGGGGCATGCTGCAAAAAGTTATAGAAGACCCTTTGCTTGAGATCCTAATGGCCATCCAGGAGAAGCATGACAAAGACTTCTGGTCCTTCAAAAACGCGTCCAAGCGCCGTGGAGCTCATGCGCTGATCCACTATCCCGCCATGATGGTGCCAAATCTGCAGGGCAACATCCTCGACGCTATCAAACAGGCATCGCCCAAATCCCAAAAGGTACTGGACCCCTTCGTTGGCTCGGGGACTGTACTCGTAGAGAGCATGAACTTGGGGCTTGACTTTTCCGGCGTAGACATCAACCCGTTGGCGGTGCTGTCATGTCTCGTCAAGTCCGGCCCTTACTTCATTGATGCGTTCAAGGATGAAGCTTCTAAGTTGATTGCGAGAATCCGCGCCGATGGGATCACACGTCACGAAGCCACCTTCATCGGCCGAGAAAAGTGGTTCGAGGAAGACGTGGCGCTCGGCATCTCCAAGGTCGCACGGAACATCAAGGATGTAGACGCGCTCTGGGCTCGACGGCTGTTTTGGCTGGCATTGGCCCGTGTTATCCGCGCCTGCTGCAACTCCCGCAACTCGACGTACAAGCTTCACATCAAGAAGGCGGCGGATATCAACCCCGAGGCCGATCCGGTGAAAGCCTTCGTTGAAACGATCGAGGCCTACAAGAAGCACTTGAAGGACCAGACCGTCGACTGGTCTGAAAAGGGCCTCCTGAAGCGCGGGCGGTATCAGAACAGCGTGAGCATCACAGTGGGAGACAGCACCAGCACTCTGGAAGAGGCCGGGCAATTGTTCGATGTCATCATGACATCGCCGCCCTATGGGGATAACAAGACCACGATCCCCTACGGCCAATATGCCTTCCTGCCTCTGCAGTGGATTTCGGCGGAAGACATCAGCCCTTCGATCGAAGCTAGCGTACTCGCGAACGCTCATGCGCTGGATACGGCCAGCCTCGGTGGCAGCGCTAAGAATGCCACAGAGCGGGCCGAAGTGCTTCGGAACGAGTTCGAGTCGGTGAGGAAGTATCTGGTCAAGCTTTCTTCCAAGGGCAGCGGCGTCAAGCGTTTCGGTGCGTTCTTCGGCGACCTCAACCCCTGCATCGAGCAGATCTGTAACTCGACCAACCTCGGTGGATATCACGCCTGGACGATTGGCAGCCGGCATATCGAAGGCATCCGAGTGCCGATGGAAGAGATTCTTGAGGAAATGCTCGACAAGCGCGGTATGGACACCGTTGGCCGGATACACCGGTCTATCCATGCCAAGAAAATGGCGGCGCGCAACAACTTGTCCAGCACGATGAACACAGAAATCATCGTCCTGGCGAAGAAGAGCGCAAAGAAGAGCTAATGGGCCGCTTAAGGGAGAGCATGGGATTGGACGAACAAAATCATCGCCCAGACGAGATTAAAGTCTCTGCCCGGGTGCTCGTCCAACTGGGTGAGGAGCTTGTGACGGATGCGGAGCAAGCCATCCTCGAATGCGTCAAGAACGCCTATGACGCTGATTCTCTCGGCTGCAAGGTGGTGATTCGCACCAAGGCGTATGGTTCCTTTGACCAGGATGAACTAGTGTGCTGTCCCGCTAATAAGTGGCATAAATAATGCATGCCTTTGCGGTATCTTGGAACTGGAGATACCGCGATGAACAGAGGCCGGCCGAAGGCGCAATTGGTGATGACGGACGATGAGCGGGCGCAACTCGTGTCGTTTGCGCGCAGCCGCTCGCTGCCGGCGTCGTTGAGTGCGCGAGCGCACATCGTTCTGAGCAGCGCCAACGGCGAGGCTAACAGCTCGATCGCCGAGCGTCTGCAACTGACCAAGGCCACCGTGGGCAAGTGGCGCGCTCGGTTCATCGAGCGCCGCATTGCGGGGCTTTACGACGACATGCGCCCCGGCCCGCCGCGCAGCATCGACGACGAGCGTGTGGCCAACCTGATCAAGACGACGCTGCACACCAAGCCGGCCGACGGCGCGACGCACTGGAGCGTGCGCTCGGTGGCCGCGGAGACCGGCATTTCCAAGAGCAGCGTGCAGCGCTACTTCCAGCTCTTTGGCCTGCAGCCGCATCGCACCGAGAGCTTCAAGCTGTCCAACGATCCGTTCTTCGTGGAGAAGCTGCGCGACGTGGTGGGCCTGTATCTGAGCCCGCCCGAGAACGCGCTGGTGCTGTGCGTGGATGAGAAGAGTCAATGCCAGGCGCTGGAGCGTACGCAGCCGATGTTGCCCATGGGCCTGGGCTATGTCGAAGGCGTCACGCACGATTACAAGCGCCACGGCACGACCACGCTGTTCGCGGCCCTGAATGTGCTCAACGGTGCAGTGCTGGCGGCTTGCAAGCCGCGCCATCGCCATCAGGAATTCCTGTCGTTCCTGCGCGAGATCGACAAGGCCGTGCCGGCCGAGTTGGACGTTCACTGCATCGTCGACAACTACGCCACCCACAGCCATCCGAAGGTCAAGGCCTGGTTGGCGGGCCGCCCGCGCTGGCACATGCACTTCGTGCCAACCTACAGTTCCTGGCTGAACCAGGTCGAACGTTTCTTCGCGCTGATCACCGACAAGGCCATCCGGCGCGGCTCGTTCACCAGCGTCAAGCAACTCGTCAACCGCATCGACCAGTTCGTCACCCATCACAACACCAACTGCCGACCCTTCCGCTGGACTGCCACTGCCGAGTCGATCCTTGAGAAACTGCATCGACTTTGCTCACGTATCAGCGGGACAGCACACTAGCCAGCACGCGACCGGCAAAGTTCTTCCCGTCAAAGGACCATCGGGCGCCGTCGCTCTCGATGAAGTCGTGGATCGGGCGGCCAGAGAGGGTGCCGATGCGCGGGCCGGCGCGGCGCGTGCGCAGCTGGGCGAACACGGTCGCTGCGGAGTGCAGCCGCTCATTCATATCAGCCACGATGCTGCCCTTCGAGGCGCTGTTCGGATTCATCCGCGGCCGTCTCGCCTTCCTGCTCGAGTTCGGGTGCGTGGATCGTGATGCCGGCAGCGCGCGCCGCGGCAATGATGCGCTCGATGCCGGCCAGGGCGATCTCATGCATCGCCTTGTGTTTTTCGAAGACGGTCTCGCCCTCTGGCACAAGCGAATGCTCCACCGGGTCGAACTCTCCCTCGAACGCGAGGTCCAGCTCGGTCACGCCGATCGCCGCTGCTTCCTGCAGGTCCGTCAGCATCGAGTGTTGGCGCAAGAGCACGCGGGCGTCATCGGACTCGCCGTCGGCGTTGCGAAGTGAGCCGTCCTCGCGTGTTGCGAAGCTTTCGTCGATCGAGGCCATGCGCGTTGCGATCAGCTGGCGGAGGGAATCGATGGAGGTAGTGGTCATTTGCATGAAGCGGATTCTTTCTTGCGTACGAGTCTACTGACGCGGATCGTGTTTGCGCTAGGGCAGATGCGAGAAACAGTTCACTTTGGGCGCGCGACAAGAGGGTGTTGAGCAGGAAGTGCTGGTCCGCGTGCATGGCCGGGTGTTGCGTGAGTCATCAATGGCCATCGGCCACAATGGAGGGCCCGGCCGGACAGACTGCATGCCAGCAGCGCTTCCGCGCATCGATGCGCCGCCCGTCGGCCCCAACTTTCCACGCCTCAAAAAAGGAGCCTCAATGAACAAAGCCGAACTCGTCGCCGCCATCGCTGCCGACACCAACCTCTCGAAGGCCGACGCCGGCCGCGCTCTCGATTCCACGCTCGAGCACCTGGCCAGTGCGCTGACCAAAGGCGACACCGTGCAGCTGCTCGGCTTCGGCAACTTCTCGATCTCCGACCGCGCCGAGCGCGCGGGCCGCAATCCGTCGACCGGGGAGGCCATCACGATCAAAGCCACCAAGGCAGTGAAGTTCACCGCGGGCAAGGCGCTCAAGGATGCAGTGAACGCTGCAGGATGATGCAACTGCGTGAGAACGTGTGAGCAAGATGGAACCTACGCGAGTTTCTTACGGTCGCAGTCAGGTAGGTTTTTGGGCCCTCGCGATGCCACAGTTCAACGAAGACGCGATCTGAATCGAAGCTCTCGATTTTTCAGGGATCGACGCCAAGGTCATTCGCATGGATGCCGAAGAATGCAGCTCGACCACCGCTCGTCAAATGCCTTGTCGATCCACAACTCCTGATTGCGAAGGCCGACTACTGCGGTTCCTTCATCGTCGCCATTCCGCCGCTTGCATTTAGATGGTTCACAGGACGATGGGACCCGTCAGCCTCAATGGTGTGAGCATCGAGGTAGATCTGCTGAATCTGCTGGAAGGGGTAGGTTCCGGAGCGGATTCACGGCGGCAAGGATCAGAGCAGCCGGGCTGCTTGATTGTGCTCCAGTCATCAGGGCGCAGGGGAAAGCTCCTTCGTGTGATGCAGGCGCCGAGCCAGAAAGTCTTCAACCCGTTCTCGGAAGCCGAGGTAAACCGTAGTTGACCAAGGCCATTCGCGGGGAGATCAAGTCAGCGTAGGAGATCAAGGGCGGTCGTCGCATCCATGAGACTGATTCTCGCTTGCGTCTACTGATCGCCGTCTAAGCTATCACCCCAGCTCGATGGCGGCCGCCGCATCGGGATCGTCACCGACGATGCTGAGGCTTCATTCCGGTGATCTGCGGCATCGCTTGCTCGCGCCGCGCCATGAGCCCGAAAGCTCGTGAGATCCTCTAAGACCAATTGATCGTAGCCAAGTCTTCCGAGCGATACTGAGAATGTTCCTGTACCTTCCCGCACGACAACTAGAGGTAGGTGACTGAACTGTTTTGCCGCATGCAGTACATGAGTACTGCCCCGTGCGGTCAATCGGACACAGGTAAAAGGTCTTTTGTCTCGCGGGGATTTAGGGGGGAACGGCACAGGTGCAGACACCGAGCAGAAGTTCTGAAGGGGAGGAATAGAGAAGGGGATCGTTACGTCTGGAAAATCATTCACGATGACACGAATGGCCCTCAGGCTACTGACGAGCGTCGCTTGGTCGGCAGCCGGCTGCTGAATGTACGCCTGTAAAGCGGCTCTGAGTAAGTCATCGAATAGAAAAGCTATCAAATCAGCTCTATCGTCGACTCTGGTTTGAGCTTCAATGCTTCGTTTTAGGATTTTGCTTTGCGCGGCAACCAGTTGAGCTTCTGTGGCCTGTACCTCAAAATTAAACATGCGAAGGCTTCGGCGAGCGTCGTCCAACTCCGAATGCAGCCTTTGAAGCCCGGAGCTACTGCTGCCGGCAAATAGTCCTTCAAACTGCTGCCATTCGTTGTAGGCCCTGCCAACTTCCTTTCCAGCTTGAATATAGCTGTCTTGCAACAATGCAACTCCTACGGAGGACAACGCTCCCGTTATCCGGGAGACGGAATCCACCATGTCTTGCAACGTTGGATCCTTGTTAAGCTCAGTCTTGAGTTTTTCGATAGCAGCTTGTAGAGCGTTAACGCGGCCAAGCAGTCGGTCGCGTTGCTGAGTGATCTGTTGCCGCAATAGTAGTGTGTCGATATTTTGTAATTCGACAATAGCGTCGGTTAAGTTTTCATTTATCGAGGCTAAATCAGTTGCCAAACTCTGGTATGTCAACTGCTGATTTAGGTCGCCTGGAATGTGACTGTATATTCCCCCAACGGTTATGAGGTAATTAGATAATGTCGTAGGGCGCAAGGCCTTGAATCCGCAAATTTTTCTGACATATTCAAGCTCAGAGTCGGTAAAGGACACGAGATCGCGCTCGGTGCAATCCAAGTTGTCGAACAAATCGTTCGCTGCCGGAGGAGTATCAGGCGGTGGCTGAACTTGCAAAGAAGCAGGTACCGCCGTTAGAAGGCTTGATTGCAAAGAACGGAGGTGGGCAAGAAGATACTGATCGAACTGCCTTCTGGGGGAAACGTTGATTCTTTTGCCCGCGGCGTTCGCGTCAGAAGCTAGCTGTTTTGCATCGAAAGCGTTTAGCGAATGCGAGGTAATTGCTGCGACGGCAGCGGAAAGTGCGGCATTGAAGCTCAAGCCGCGAGCAAGGCTGAATGCACCGTCTGCTCCCAATGCTGAGGCAACCGCCGGACCTTCCGCGTTGAAAGCAGGTGCCCCGCGGGCTCGGGACGCATCTACCGTTCTAAGCGTTCCAGTCCTGAGGCGGAAATCCTGAGGAGGCTTTCCTCCGCGTACATTCGTGACGGCTTGTATCAACTGCCGTTGGCTCTCGATGTTAGATTCGCCGACCATGAAAATGGACACGTTGCCAGCATCGCCGCCGGCCGAAGGGAGACCGGAGAGGCCGCCGCGCTCAGTGTCTGCGCAAGAACCCCGAGGCAGGCAAGGCACAAAATTGGCGCCTGCTCCCCCGCGGCCCCCTTTTAAACCGGCAGCATTTAGCATAGCGCGATAAATTACATCTGACGGATCGCCATCCGGAATTGGAACGGGATCAAAACTCGCAAGACAGAGGTCGCAAAACTCTAGAGTTCTTGCAATAATGACGATATCTCCGGATCGCGAAATATCTCGGGGCACTACTGGCGCATCCTCGCTTTGTGTGGGGTAACTCGGAAAAGGAAGGGCTTGAATCATTCCCGAAGGCAGCTGAGGCGCCCGCCGCTGTTTTTTCAAGGTGGCGTTATTGTATCGCTCGAGCAAGGTTTTCCCCGCCGGGGCGCTGAAAGTGTATGTCTTTGTAGCAGTGTCGTAATTCTCCGTCCAAAAATAAAGGCGGTCGAAAGCAGCTAGGATGTTCGGCCATTCAAGGACATATCCTTGCTGGCGCTCGTTGCCACTAACTGCCCCGCGCCAGTACGTCTCTGAGAACTCGAAGTAAACTCTAGAGTCTATCGGGGCATTGATGCGGACCGTGTTCGCCATCAGGATTATGTTGCCCCCGTTGCTCATTAGCGGCGAGTCGATTGTGATCGTTTCTGAAAGCCAAACGACATCTTTTTTTGTCACCGTGGGGGTGTAGTAGCCGTCATAGTTGCTAAGGGCGATTTGCGTAAAAGGGTATTCGCGAAACGCCTCATACTGTGCTGAGAAGCAAACGAATGGCGCCAAGCATAGAATGGCACCGATCAAACATCCTGTAAGTGATTTTGGGTGCACGACGTTCTTACTATTTGGGCTCGCCGCAAACTGGGGAAGTGACGTCCGTGCATGAAGTGCAAGCCCCGTCGTCTGCATAAACACACTCTTCCCGGTATCCCCCGTTGCAGGGTCCGATGTAGCATATCGTCCCCGGGGTTCCAAATGGCCTCAAATTGGCGAGTTTCGCCCGGGCCAGTGTTTCCTTGAGGCGAGAAGCAGGAATGGGTTTACTCTTCTTCTCCAAGTTAAGGTTTGGTGGGGGTGCGGCACGTTGAGCGTGCACTTGACCGCACAGGCAGAACGCAAGCCCCAGTAATGTCGCATGAGCGACTTGTAATGAGGCGGTGAAATGGCTGGTGGCGGGTTCCTGCGCCAGCTGCCAGCCCTTTAATTCGTCCGGATCAATGCCTCGACGGACCCGGGAGGCAGAAGCGGTTGCGTGTTCGACAATGGGAACGCCCATGGAACCCCCGTGGTGTAGGGTGCGATGCTAGACCTGAGTCGCTTCCTCGACAACTGCATCACCAGTGAAACGGTCTGAGCCGGTGCAGGTCAAGGGTGGGAAGAGAGCTTTGTCGCCCGATGACTAGCTATGACGTGAAGGACGCGCTTCATCTTCTCGAGTGAAGCGCGAGGCCGGGCAGCGTTGCGATGTTCCCGATGCGGGCGGCCGCCATCGAGCCGGGGTCGTATTCGGGCAAGCGGTCCCTGGTGTGCTCCAGGCCTCTGGCCAGGAAGTGCTCAACGGGCTCTCGGAAGCCGACGTACGCCACCCGGCGGCCGTCCTCCGGCACGATGAAGCTCGCCTCCGGGCATGCCGGTATACCCAGTGAGCGGGCCACGGCCAGGGACGCAGCGTTCGTCGTGCGCGCCTGGATGTTCACGAACGTCGGGAGCGGCGCGCCCTCGAGCACCTGGTGGTCCATGCATTCCGCCACCGCGCAGTAGGCGAGCAGGCGGCTCAGCCCGGCGCCGCGATGGCTCGCCGCGACCCCGTAGCTGACGTTGATGCCGCGAGCGCCGTCGCGCGATTTGATCGTGCCGGCCCAGCCGGATGCCACGACCCGGCGGGCTGCCGTTGCCGAGAGGGCGTTCATGCGCAGCATCGACCCGTCGTAGCGCCAACCCACGCGCGCCATGACCGCCGCGATGTTGGGCCCGATCAGGTCGTCGTAGGCGACGCGGCTCGCACCGCTCTCCTGCTGCGCGAATGTGATGTCGAAGGTAGGGTGCCGAGCGAGTGTGATGCCCGCTCCGGTCATGCGATCGACCAAGGGTGCTGCATCGGGCTCCGAGCGCCCGCACACGAGCGTCGCCCGGTCCATGTCGAAGCTCAGCTGAAGCCGCACCCCGTCCTGGTTGACGACGTCGACGAACCGGTCACGGGCGATGAGCGCGGCGAGCCGCGCCTCGGGGATGCTCGCGCCGAGGACCTCGAAGCCGTTCGGGTCGGTCGGATCGCAGGCCGTCCGGACTTCTATCTGGGTATGAGCAGCCATGATCTTGCTTAGCCCTTGGGCCGAACCTCATCCGCGCTCGCGTCGTCGATGTTGCTGAGCGTTTCGGCCAGCTTTTCGTTCACGCGCTCCACGAGCGTGGTGTTCCGGGCGGGCAGCTTCGTTGCCGCGATCCGGCGCAGTTCGGCGTCGTCGCCGTAGATCCAGAGGCCTTCGCGCGCGCGGCTGGCGCCTGTCAGGAACATGTTCGCGTTCATGAATGAGGCCTGGCCGGGCGTCATGACCAGCATCACGTCCTTGTACTCGCTGCCCTGGGCCATGTGCACCGTCGCGGCGTAGCTGTGCTGCAGATCCTTGAGCGAGTCGCCCGGGAACTGGATGAAGCGTCCGTCGTCGAGCTTGATGACCACGTACTGCGGGCCGCGGTGCTTCGGATCGCTGTGGGGCTGGAAGCGGGTGATCGTCCCGGTATCGCCGTTGACCACGCGGACGTCCATGCCTTCCTCGTCCTCGCCGAGCGTCATGTTGTCGCGGATCACGATCCGGTCGTTCACGTGCAGGGAGGCGGTGCCCGGGATCTTGATCGCGTGCGGGTTCAGCAGGTCGCGCAGGCGGGCATTCGCGTAGTCGGTGCACCAGGTGGGCTCGTCGGCAGCGCCGCTGCGACGCGACATGAGCAGCACCACGTTCTCGATGCCGTTGGCCTGTGCGCGTTCGACGTACTTGGCGGCCACCGACTCGAAGTAGCGATCCGCCGGCGGCAGGCCGTGGGAGAAGGTGACCCCAGGGCCATCCTCGCACGCGAGCGAGTACTGGCGGATCTGGTTCACGGTCTCCAGGATGGCCCCGGAGTTGCGCTTCGTGGCGGTCAGGTGATGGTGGTCCACGCCCGGCAGGCGAATGATGTCGCTGAGCACGCGGCCGGCGCCGATGGAAGGCAGCTGGCCGGCCAGGCCGTCGACACCGGGGTCGCCCAGAATGATCAGGTGCGCATCCGGCCCCAGGGCAGCGGTGGCCGCCTCGAAGAGAGACAGCGTCGGCATCGTGCCTTCGTCCACCACGAGGATCTGGCAGCCGAGGGGGCTGTTCCGGTTGACCATGAAGCCGCCCTCGGGGCTGCCCTTCAGCAGAGAGTGCAGGGTGGAAGCCGAGTAGCCGTTGCGCTCGACGCGCGCGGACAGGACCTTGGCGGCCTTGCCGGTCGGGGCGGAGAACGCCCAGTCCTTGTGGGACATCATGGCGCTGAACACTTCCATGATCGCGGTCTTGCCGCAGCCCGGACCTGCCGTCACGACGTGCAGGCGCGATTCGCTGGTGGCGATGCCGTAGAGGGCCTTCATCTGGTCCTCGTCGAGCTCGTAGCCCAGCAGGCGCTGGCTCACCTCGATGGCCTTGGTGCGGAACTGCTCGTAGGTTCGCCGGCGCAGCAGGGGCTTGGCCGACACGAGCATGCCGTGCAGATCTTCGGCCAGGCGGACCTCGGCCTCGAAGAGCTTGGCCGGGTAGATCCGGCGGTTGCCCTGCTCGTCTTCCTCGATGCGCAGGTCGCCGCTCTCGGTTGCGTACTCGATCAGCGTCTCCAGCGAGATCATCGGCTCGGTCTTGGCCAGGCGGTTGCGCAGCTGCGGCTCGCCCACAAAGACGTGGCCGGCCGAGTCGCATTCCTCCATCACGAGGAAGGAGGCGAGGGCGGTCAGGCGCACCGGAGCGTCGCGAGGGATGTTCAACGCCTTGCCGATCGCGTCGGCGCTGCGGAACCCGTAGCCCGGGATCGTGCGCATGGGGCGGTACGGATCCTTCGCGAGCAGGGCGGCCGCCGCCTCGGTGATCGGACGGGAGTCGTCCTTGAGCTTCTTCGCCTCCGAGAAGAGATTCATCGCCAGCAGCTTCATCGCCGAGGCCTTCAGCTCGCGCAGCGCGCCGAACTTGGTAGCTAGCATGCGTTCGATGTAGGGGACCTCGGGCGAGTCAGCGAGCGCAGTCGGGTTGTCCGAATCGGCAGGAGGGGTGTTCTTGTCCCCGAAGCTGGTCTTCCGGTTGGAAACCGATTCGAAGGTGACAGTCCACGGCTCGTTGACGAGCTTCAGCCGCAGGGCCTCCAGGCCCTCTTCACCGCCTTCGTCCTTGACCTTGCTGAGATACTTCTCGGCGAGCTTCTTGCCGATGCCCGAGAAGTTGGCGGCGATGAATCGCGCCATGGATTGGACGTCGGGCTGGATGTGCGGCTCGAAGCTCACGACATCGAGCTGCTGTCCGTGGCTCGGGTGCACCTTCATGCGTCCGGTCAGGGCGTACTCGAGCCCTTCCTTCAAATGCGCCACGGCCGAGCCGGTGATCTTCAGGGACTCGCGCTCCTGCGTGTCCATGTAGCCGACTGCCCAGTCGCCGTAGATCGCGACGCTCTTGACGATCCCCACATGGATCTCGTCGGGAGCCGGTTTGGCCATGCCGCCGAAGCCCAGCGGAAGCGTCGACTCGCTGGCGGACGCCTTGAACCCGAAGCCGAAACCCTTCGGTACCGGGGCGGCCGGCGCAGGCGCGGTCAGGTCGTCCAGCTCTTCCTGAGCAGAGGCAAACGCCGGCGCCGCGGGTGCCGGGGTAGGTGCCGGTGCGGTCGGGGCGGAGGCGGGGGCGGCGGACGGATCGATGGCTTCCGGGGCGGCAGCGGGAGCAACAGGGGCGGCGGCCGGCCCGCGGCCGAACGAAAGAGGGCGGAATCGGAATGCCGCCGGTGCAGCGGCAGCCGGGACGGCGGCCGCTGGAGCGGGGGTAGGCGCCGGCGCGGAGGCCGCGGAGAGTGCTGCTGGTGCCTCAGCCGCACCAGGGAACCGCAAGCCCAGCGGCCGGGCCGCGGGCGCAGGAGCCGTTGCCGGCGCCGGCAATTGGGCGCGGGCCGAAGTGGACGCCGGAGCCGCAACCGGAACCGGAGTGGGGGCGGGGGCGGGCGCGGGCGCGGGAGCGCGCGTGGGCCGACGGAACGGTGCGAAGCGCAGAACGGCGGGAGCCGGGGCAGGCGCTCGGGCCGGTGCGGTTTCCGCGTCGGGTGACACGCTTGCTGACGTCATCGCCATGGTGAAAGCTCCAGAAAACAAAAGAAACGACTGGCCCGTAGCATAGTAATAATGCAGACAACTAACTGAATTATTTTGCGTTGCTGGAATATGCGCACATTCATGACCACCACCACGAACACGACGACACCCAATGACCCGCGCATTCAGCGCGTCCTCAACGCTGCGCAGCAGCACGGCGAGAACGACGATCCCGACCACGAGGTGGGCGACCTGCAGGACGTTCTGCGCGCGGCCTGGTCTCTCTTGACGCTGGAGCAGCGAAACCAGGTCATGGCAGCCGCAGAAACCGTGGAAGTCCTGCGTGCCGGGGACGACTTCGTCGAGGTCGCGCAGTTGCGGGCCTACTTGATGAACCAGAGCGGCGTCCACCGGGTCCAGATCGAAGTGATCCGCGATGGCGCTGGCGATGAGCCGACGGTGTCGTCGCTGAAGCTATTCGACGCGTCGGGCGACGAGCTCGACGCGGCCGAGAGCGACATCGATACGCATGAGCTGAGGATGGTGGCGAGGCGGCTCGACGCCGAGTTGCTGGGGGCCATGCCGCCCCAGTCCGTCGAACCGGCATGGGTCTCGACGCTCGACTGGGATCTCTTGAACGATGCCCTGACCCACTCGGTACGGATTGAAGGCATCGATCGAAACATTCAGCCCTTGCGATGGCGCGATGCATCCGCCGCCCTCGATCGTCATCTGCTTCCTGAGACTGGCGACGGCTGGCGCGAGGAGCGCGTGGTTGTCATGGAGCTGCAGCCGGCGCTCGGCCATGCGATGCCGCGCTGGGCGGAGCTCACTCTGAATAGCACCGCGTTAGAGCAGCTTCGGCAGGGTCAAGAGCTGACGCTGGGCACCTCCGCGTTGCCTGTCCGTGCCGGCGGGGCCGCCAAGGGGAAAGCGGCTTCGGCCCATTTCAGAGAACCACAACTCCTCATTCGCGATGCCGGCGAGAGTGTGCAACTGGCCGGCTTCAACGAAGAGGCCTGGCCAATGAACAGCGGCAAGGTTCCCTTGCGGCTCTTCCTGCAATGGGTCGACACCCGGCCGGCGGGCGAGACCCTGTTCGTCTCGGAGGAGGGCGAGCTTCTCAATTACGACCAGGACTTCAGACGGCACAGCCTCTGGGTTGATGAGTACCACAAGTCGATCGCGCCTGGCCTGGAAGAGCCAGAGACTGAATTCGACGGGGAGCGTCCCCGTGGCTAAGTCCTGGCAGGAAATCCAGGGCTCGCTGAAGGGCCAGCGCGCCGGCATGCGGCTCTTGCTCAAGCACGACGGCGTGGCGATGGTGATGTTTCGCTACAAGGGCGAGTACATCAGCGCCGAGCTTCTCAACGCGGCCGGCAATCCTGTTCGGGAGATCACCCAGAAGGAAGCGGACAACCTGCGTCACATCGCCGCGTCCCAGCTATCTGCGAATCCGGGTGGTGCCGAGCTGTGGCAGCGCTGCGCTGGGGTCCTGGAATGGCTCGTCGACGGCGACGTGACGATCGCGCACCGCAACTATCCCGGCAGCGAGCATGACCTGGTGATGGGCGAGGACCTCCGCGAACTCGCGGCCCGTGCATCCATGCCCGCAGAAGACCAACCCGAGCCCGAGGCTGAGCGCCCGCGCATGTACGCCTGAGAGCGAGATCCCATCATGAGCAACAACGATTCCGCGCGCGACAGCGTGCTCAAAGCAACGCTGGCCGCCCTCGGCGAGTCGGCGCCCAAGCCCGGCACGCCTCGCTATGGCCACCTTCAGGTCCAGATTGCGGTGCTGCTGGAGGATGGCAAGGACGACAACCCCCGGTTCCTCTCCGGCCAGGTGCGCGACGCGCTCATCGGCGCTATCGCCGCACACCGGCGCGAGGCGGACGACGTCGTGGACATCATCATGAACGGGCACCACGGCCTTGCCTATGCCAGCGACGAGCACGTCATCGAGGCCGCGTTGGACCTGACCTACGAGGACATCCTCGCCGCTGGCCTCGAATCGCCCGTCCAGGCCGTCGGCTCCTTGAGCGTGAATATCCTGGAGTCGCTTTCGAGCCCGCAGTCCGTGGACATGGTGCTGCGAGGCTCCTTTGATCCCACGAATCCGGACCTCGGCCTGCTGGGAAGCCTCAACGCAGAGCTGACCCGGCGCGGCATGGCCAACCCGTTCGAGGCCGCGGTCGCCGAGGCGATCGCCGAGGAGCTTGGCAGGACGGAGGCGGCTCGTGGCTGATCCCGCAACCCAGATCGCCCATCTCAACAAGGCTGTCGAGTTCGCGCACTACCTTGCGAAGGGTGCGGAGCGCTTCATCGATGCGGTGAACGCCAGAGACGCCATCCTGGTTCGCATCGACGACGGTGAGGAGGTCGACGAGGACCTCGAGGCAGCCCTGGCGCGCGCACAGGAGGCGGTCGGCGAGTTCGCCCAGGGGCTTCGCAGCGATATCTACGAGTTCAAGAAGCGGGCGGATCGCATCGGCACTGTGGATGCCCAGGCCGCTGCCCCAGCTGCGCCCGCGCCATCCCCCACACCGGTTGGGCCTGCCGTTCCGAGCGAGCAGGCCGCCGCGCCGAGTTCCGCCCAACCAGGCAGTCTCGCCGAAGTGCCCGACTATCTGCCGGCGGCGCAGCGCGGTGCTGGCCTGGTCACCTACTGGCTCTGGTACGGCAAGGAATGTGTGAGCACTGTGCGCATGCCTCCGGGCACCGGCGCTGTCGACGTGCGCAACGAGGCCGCGAAGGGCGCCGTGATCTTCTGCGACCGGGCGCGAGGCGAGACGCCAATCGAGCACACAACGAAGATCATGCATTCGACGGTGAAGGTCTATGACGACCGGCCGGCGCAGGAAACCATGCGCCGAGACCTACCGTTCGAGTTCCGCGGCTTGTTTCCGAACGAACTGCCGTTCCTGGAGCTCACGTTCCGCAGCGCCGAGCCCGAGAGCTTGGCCGACGTGCACGTGCGTGACATCGCCCTGGGCCTGCAGAACGTCGCCCTGGCTGAAGGCCTCGAAGTGAGCTTCAGGTCGAGGGAAGGCGCCCAGCGCCTGGTGCACATCGAGAGTGAGGAGCGCGAGGCCATCGGGCGCGTCGAGCTTGCTCTGAAGGCATACCTCGCCGAGCGCGGGGCTGAATTGGTATCGGAGTTCGGGGTTGGATACGTCCGCCTCGACCCCAACCAGGCCGAAGCCGAAGCCGAATCCGAAGCGGAGCGCCCGAAGGGCTGACCGAGATGACTCAACCAATACCCAACTTTCTGGCTGGCACTGCGCTGGCTGAGGCACGCGCGGGACTGCGCGAAAAGCTGATCACCGCCGGTGTCGTCACTGTGCGCTTCATCAGTGAAGCGGCGAACGATGGTGGGTTCTGGGCATCGCAGGCCGTGCTGGCCAAGAGGGACGGAGCGGTCGAAGCGGACCCTTCCCTCAATGCGCTCGTCACGCGCGTGTTGTCGGCCCTGGTCGACGAGCGTGTACCCGGCTGGAGCGCAGGAGATGGTGGCCGCAGCCAGATCGATTGGGCTGTCGAAGTGGATGCCATCGATCATCGGCACTACGACAACGTCAAGTTCGAGCGGCAGCGCGTCCTCGGCGCGGAAACCTCGGCCCACTCGTCGACGATCCTTGCGGACAACGCGGTCGCGGCGGTGCAGCTTGCCCTGGGCGGCGTGGCGCCCACAGATCGGGCGACTATCCAACGCTTGCGCGACGGCCTCGTGGTTCTGGTCGACCGCACGCGCACGGACCAGGCCCGGTTCCTGACTGACGCGCAGCGAGAACTTCTTGTCGAGGGGATCGCTGGCACGCGGACCGTTCATGGCCATGAGCAAGAG
Source organism: Variovorax sp. JS1663 (assembly GCF_002157355.1). GTDB lineage: Bacteria > Pseudomonadota > Gammaproteobacteria > Burkholderiales > Burkholderiaceae_C > Variovorax. Next base: position 359,957 of record NZ_LYMK01000001.1, read on the forward strand.
TGGATCTCGGATGTCGTGCGACACGGCTATCACGGCTACGAGCATGCGCCCGACGCTGAGCTGGTGCAGAAGCTCGCCACGGAATCGCTGGACGACGTCATCGAGGGCATCTGCGGCCCGCTGCACATCGTCGGAGGGAGCGACCAGGAGCAGAGCAAGCGCCATTCGCTGATCGAGTTGTTCTCGATGCCTCAGAGCCGTGAGGCCCTTGAGGCTGTCGCCGAGACCTGGGGCGACGCAATGCTCCAGTCTCTTCCTGAGCCGGAAGAGGACGAGGAGGCTGTTGGCCTGGAGGCGCCCGCCGCATGACCGTCCCAGCCATGACCGCACGCAACCGAAGCGCTTCGAAGCAGGCGCCCTCAACTGGAGAACCATGCCCATCTTCGTCAAGGCCGTGCCCGGGAAGCCCTACGGCAATACGCCGCGTGTCTGCCTCCAGATCGAGAGCGGCTACCGAGCTGGCGAGCGCCTCGACCACCACTGGCTCAGCCGCTCGGAAGCAGAGAAGTGGGCACGCGAAACCGGCTACATGGTGCTTGATGCCGATGCCCGCGCGTCGACCGCACTGCTGGTGAACCTGTTCGAGACTTTCAGCGACTTCCAGTTCGAGGACCGCGAGATCAGCGGCGCCGACCTGGTGGACGATCTCGGGGGCTGGCTGCGCAAGCACAAGGCTACCGTGGGGGGCATGGCCGCACCTGAAGCTGATCCCGGGTCCGAAGTGCTGAAGGAGCTTTTCCGGCTGTTCCGGCCTGTGCACAGCGGCGACGGCGACGTGAACGGCGGCGACCTGGTGAGCAACTTTGGCGAGTGGCTGCAGGACGTGCAGGAAAAGATGCCCGCCATCACCGGGATGCCTTTCGTCCCGAAGGTTGCGAGACACCCGGATCGCTCGGAATACTGGAGCGAGGCAGGTGGCTGGGGCGACCTTGCGAGAGCGACGGCCTACTTCGTGAACGCTCCAGCCGGCCTCAAGCGAAACGTTTTTCGCGAATGGATAGCTCTGGAGCTCGCGGTCGAGCTGGAAGCTGATGCAGAGATCGAAGTCGACGCAGGCCCGCGGGGCTGATCGGAGGAGGCCATGCAAGCAAGCTTCGACCTCTTCGCCGAACCGGCGCCCATGCCGTCGGCGCGCGCCCACAAGGCCCGGCATCCTACGGTCGCGACAGCCTTTTCGCACCCGTACGGCGCGCCGAAGACCCGCGTGCAGTTGCGCGTAGAGCTCCTGGCCGCCAACGTGGCCACGGTGAAGTTCGATGCGGAAGCCGGCGAACTCACCCGCATCTCCCAGTTCCAGCCCGCTGGGAACCAATGCATCGGTGTCTATCCGGGGCCGCTCGTGGCCATCGGGCAGGCCATGCTGCAGGATCTGCCATTCGGCTCCGGCCTGGTCGAATGGGACGTTGCCAGCGATCAGCCCAGGTACGTCTCAGCGCCAGCAGCTGAAGCCGAGTCGGACGGCGACGCCGAAAGGCCCCGGGCATGATCAACGTTCGGACACCGCAAGAGGTAGAGGCGCTTCGCCTGCGCCTGGAGCAATCCGGCATCGGCCGGACGAACCCCCGCGCGCACAGCGCAATCCGGGACTTCGAGGATGGCCTCGATCTGGAGGAATCGGCAGCCCGGGCGGTTCGCCATGAAGCGGCTGCGCGCGAAATGTGGATCTCCAACGCACTCGATCCTTGGGCGAAGCGGCACGGCCTGACGCGTGCCCAGGCGCTGTCCGTTGCCTTCGACGACTCGGCCTTCAACCCGGCCAACCCGCAGCGCGACCAGGTCACGCTGAAGGACCTGCACGGGTGGAGCGGGCAGGAGCACGGCTTCGCCGCCTACCTCATGGGAGAAGGGCGGGTCGAGGTCGCGGACGAGGTCGACAACGAGGCCGCCCCGCGCCCGGCAGGTTAGCCAGCAGCCCGCAAAAATCGCACGCTCTTTGCCTTGGATGTCTGAGAATTGCCCGTAGCAATATCCCTTCGCGAGGCGATAAGCACCGTCGATACGACGTCCATACTGACACATGAACAGCGACCAGTACAAGATCTTCGAAGTAGCGGCCAAGCCGGCCATCGAGAGCGCGATGGAATCTCTCAACGCCCAGCTGAAGGTGCGAGGGCTTCGTTGCGGCCGCCTCGTCGAGATCGACCATGATGTGGAGCGCGGCGTCGGCTTCTCGGTCCACTACGGTGACCTGGATGGGGCAGTGAACGTGGAGATGCTCCTGACCGACGGCGACGAACGTGCCTTCACCAAGGAGCCACGCGAGCCGGCCTGCGGCCTGCTGCTGAGCGTGATTGGTCCCGACGGCACCTTCCTCGGCGAATGGGCTCCCTACAACTACACCCCCGATGTCGGGACCGCCGACCCGCAGGAGATCGTGCGCCGCGTAGGCCTGATGAGCCCGCCGGATCTTGCAGAGAGCATTCACGGCCGCATCGCCGACTGGACGAACAGTCGGGTCGAAGCCGAAGCGCCTCACTGCTGATGGCCGCGCGTCCCACCTGAAGAAGGAGCCACCGTGCCCGCACCCATCATTCCCGAGGTCCCCGTTACGCCTTGGACCCTGTACCCAACCATCGCCGACATCCCTGCGAAGGGATTCAAGCGCATCGAGGTCGAGGCGGTAGCGATCGAGAAGGATCACGGCGGCAAGGTGTTCTGCACCCGCCTCGTGTTTTCGCCCGAGGACGGCCCCCTCAAAATGTGCTCCATTTTTCTGCGCGAGGAAGGCGGCGGCGCGGTGTGCATCGCCGACATGCCGACCAAGGAAGAGGCGATCGCCTACGCCAGGGAGGTGGCGCAGGCCCGGCGGTGGCCAGTGAACGGTTCGATCTGGGACCTGCGAATTTGCGAGGTCCCGGGCAAAGGCTTTGTCGCCGATCCCCGGGAGCCGGAGCCCTTCACGCTGAATCCTGCCAGGGCGGCGCTCTATCACCAAACCATCGCCAAGCCGGACCTCTTCGCCGGCGGCCCCGCCGAGTACGGCCGGTGGATCGCCTTCGCAGACGCCAAGAACCATGCCGTGGACCGCGCGGCGGAGAAGGCTGCACTGCTTGAGCGCGTGTTCAACGCGGCGCTTGCAGCCATGGGGGCCAGCGCACCTCCGGCGGGCACCCTCGAAGCGACCCGTATGCGAGAGATGCTCAAGGACGTGGTGGAGGCGAATCGGACGGACCGCCTGGTGATCTTCGACGAAGTGCAGCGAGAGGTCCTCCACGAGACTTTCGCCGAAGGCCGGTTCGAGCTGGCTGGTCATGAGTCGGACGAGGAGCTTTGCGGCCTCATCCTGTCAGCATCGCCCGACGATTTGTTCGACAACATGGATACAGATTTCGAGCACGGCCTGCTCGAGGCGTTCGCGAGCGAGGCAGGCGTAGCGGCGATCGAGGCCGCCACCGCGGCATGCCCCCAGGTTCTGAGCGCCGCAATGCTCCCGGCGATTCAGCGTCGCCTCCAGCAGCACGGGATCGACAGCCCCTTTTCCCACCTTTTCGCAGAGGCGGGGCGCGACGATGCGCAGGTCCCGCGCGGGTAGGTATTCAAGAGGACAGCACGTCAGCAACATGATGCAGGTATTCCATTGCAAGGTGAGCCGGGCGGGCCAGTTGAACCCTGGCGTGGTCGACATGCACGCGCGCATCGCGTTCCGTGTCGAACGTCAGGCGCTCGCGGAGATCTTCAGCGAGGAAGCCAAGTGGCGCGACCTCGGGCTGTCGTTCGAGCTGGTTGCCGAGGTGGAGGGCGACGATCTTGAGCGGGCCTTCTCCGCGACGAACCACATTGACCGAGACTGGTCCGACAACCCCGATGTCGAGGTCAAGACGACCAACCCGCGCCGCAGCACGTCCGTCGGCGACCTGGTTGTGCGCGATGGGACCACGTTCATCGTGGACAAGTTCGGCTTCAGCGAGATCCAGCGGGAGATGCCTGCCGAGGCGTTTGTGCCCGAGCCCCAACCCGAGCTTGAATCCGTTGCCGCCGAGCAGGCGCCCCGCGGCTGAAGAGCCCTCGCGTTCCGCGGCACCCATGTACCCGTGCCGTTTGGCGCTTTGAAAGACCTAGTGCGCGTCATGCACATGCGTGACAAGGAGACCCGCCACCAGTTCCCGGCTCCGGTGGTGACCCACGGTTGGCTCTTGATGGGCGAACGCGGCAACATCCTCCATGAGCGTGTGCTCGACAATTCGGAGCTCGGCCTCAAGATGATGGCGCGCGCCCGGACGGACCTGACGTTCCAGCGCTTCGAGTGCCGGGACCTGCTGAAGATCTCGGGCGGCAAGGTGCTCTTCGTCGACGACGAGGTTCGCAGGATCGCCGACTCCATGCGCCAGAATGACCAGGTGCCCGAGGACGAAGCGGAGGCCACAGCCGAGGCGGCGCCGCGCGGCTAAGTACCTGATTCATAATGGTTTTCACCATGAATCGACGAAGCGCACATTTGCAGTGAAAACCCAACGTCTCCTCGAGTTGATGCGGCAAGGATCTCATGCACGTGGACTTGGTGGAGGCCCTCGTCCACTCCATGCGCCTCATCATGTGTCCGGCGGCCCCGCCCAGCCGCCGATCAATCCATCAAGCTGAAATGGCCATTGCGCGCGACCTCTCTCCCGTCGTCTTTCGCGGCGAGCCCGACAACCGCCTTCGTGAGCGCGGGGACTGGCAGCGGCCATGGTTCTTCACCGAGGCTTACTCGCAAGCGAAGCTCTACACCGGGATCCAAAAATGGCGCGATCCGAGGGACGAGCCGATCGCATGCGTCCTTGCCGGCCGCACGGTGCTGGACCTGACCGCGCCAGACCCGGCCGACGTGCGGCACCGCGTGATTGTCGATGCGCTCACGGCGGAGTTCGATGACTGGACATGCCGGGCCAGCGGGGAGCGGCGGGACGCGTGGAGCTTCCTCGAGACTGGCGATCTCTACGACTACGAGGGCACGGGAAGTGGAGAGCGCTGGAATGCCCTGTTCCGCATCGCCTTCGAGCACGCCGATGCCGTGCGCGTGCTCGACATGACAGATGGCACCAAGGGCCAACCGGTTCCAGTGTGGGTGGCCCACCAGCGCGACACCATCCGATTGGCCACGTTGGGCGAGGAGCTTGGCGCCCGGCTCAAGCAGCAGCCCTGGGAAGCGATCGAGGCCTGGCTGGAAGCCCATCATCCACAGGCAGGCGTGCTGGAGCGCATCGACCGCATGCGGCGCCCCGACCACGATCAGCGTGCAGATCGCGTGCACCGGGTCGTGCCTCGTTGCAACTTCGAAGCCATGGGGATCACCGGCGCGCCGCAGCCGGTGTATCGCGGCGTGCCGGCGGCCTACGAGATCCTGCCGGGCGACTGGATTGCGCTCAATGCGCGGTACGCCGGCGAGCATGGTGGCCGCGGCCAGGCTGCGTTCGTGAAGACGCTGCCGCTTGTGCATCCCGAGGACATTTTCTGGGCAGGATCGGATGAGAGCGAGTTCCTGTACCTGCCGACGGCCTGGCGCCGTGAGGGCACGAGCCGCGAGGAATACCTGCGCTCGCTCACGCCCGAGCAGCTGCGCATGTTCTGCGACGGAGAAATGTCGAGCCTCACGCGCCATGCGCGCGAGATCCGCAAGATCGAAGACCACGTGCACCGCAACTTCGACGTGGAGGCCTGTGGCCTGTACCACGGGCCCGACCACTGGGCCCGAGTCTCCCAGCATGCCCTGGCGGTGTCGCGCTCCCTCGGAATCGATCCGCTGGTGCCGTACATCTTCGGCTTGGTGCACGACAGCCAGCGGCTGGACGATGGAACCGACCCGGAGCATGGCCCGCGCGCGGCCGCGTTCGTGTGCGAGCGCCGTCACGACCTGTTCGGCTTCCTGCCGGACGAGGCGGTGGAGGCGTTGGCGCTGGCCTGCGATCTGCACAGCGACGGCCAGACCGAGGGCGAGGCTTGGGTGCGGGCGTGCTGGGACAGCGATAGGCTTGACCTTGGACGGGTAAACATCGTCCCCGACCCTTACTGCCTCTGCACCGACTACGCCCGCCGGCCGGAGGTGATCGCCGCGGCGCTGCAGATGAGCGGGCGAGGCGGCGAGGACTTCATAGAGGACGACGATTCCGAGGGGCGTCTGCAGCGGTACGGAGCTTGAGGTCGGCCCCGCATCGAGTCAAGGCTCCCCGGCGTCGTCTTGCTGCAGGCGCCAGATCGTCCGTGCGCAGTTCAGGTGCCGGGCGAGCTCGCCCATTCGAGACCAGACCGCCGCCCGCGCGAGCCCATTCGAGGCGTTCATCTCGTCGACGACCCTCGCGAGCAGCGACATCGGCGCCTCGTCGAGGAGGGCCGCCACGTACGGCCAGATCTCTTGCTGTGGGGTTTCCCGACTGAGCAGTGTGTGGTGGAGCTGTTCCCCTGAGAGGTGGCCTGCGTAGCTCACGCTCGCTGTGGCTGCGGCAGCCTCCAGTGCCGACCTGGCCGGTGGGGCGGAACGCTGGGCGGCCATCGTCCTCGAACCGTTCGCCACCGACCTGCAGGGACAGCCCGATCGATTCGAGCAATGCCTCCGCCTCCGAAACGGGAAGGCCTGGCCCTGTCATCGCCTCCGCGGAACAGATCGCGGACAGCGGAAGTCCGCTCACGGTGGCGAGGCCGGCCTGGCTGAGGCCCAGCGCGCGCGTGCGTGTGCCACGGCACTGGCGATCTCATGGATGAGGGACATGTGCTGAGTTCGCCAAAGCACAGGCGGAATTGCCGAGAAAGGAACGGCGAGGAAAACAAATCGCGGAAATACTCGGATGCGGAAGACAATTTCCTCATCAACGAAGGAGATTCCTCGATGTCCCGCTACGAACTTCCCGTCGTCGGCACCTGCTACGACGAGTGGCGCCTATGCAAGTCAACGACTTTTGAACCGACGCCTCGCCAGCGCCTGGTGATGGAGGCTGCCGAGCGGGCGATCGATGCTGGCCTGTTCTACAACGTCGACGTGAACGCTGCTGTCGCGAAGGACCTCGGGGTGACGAAGGAGCAGCTGGCGCGCAACACCGAGCGCGTGGACGGCGGCGACTTTGCCTACGACGTCTACTTTGCGCGCAGCGCGGTCGAGGCGATCCGTCACCACCGCAAGCTCGTCGCCGCGGCGCAGGCCCTGGCGTTCCAGCCCGGTGACAAGGTTGGCGCGCTGATCTTCAATGACGGCAAGCGCAACACGGGAATGGTCGTCACCAAGGTCGGGCCCGACGGCATCGAACTCGAGATGGAAGGCAAGCGTGCCGGCAAGCCGATCGGGCTGCGCTCCAACGTGGGGGCCGTCGCGTACGCCATCGCCACCGCGTTCGACCGCGGCGCGCGCAAGGACACCTACGAGGAATTCAAGCTTGCCCGCCTGCGCCACACTGCGGGCGCGCTCACCACGAAGGTTGCGGAGCGCCTGGCGCTGTTCGGCGCGCACGAGCTTGGCGAGGCGGAATTCCTCGCGGCACTCATTCGGCCGGAGTCGATGTCGCAGCCGGTGTACCAGGCGCTGCAGTCGATGGAAGAGCCCCTGGATCAGGCGGTAGCGCGCGGCGAGGACTGCTCGGCGAGCTTTGACGCCATCCATGGCGAGGTGGAACGGCTCCTCGATGCTTCGCCGTGGACGATGCATCCCGACTACGGATGCGTGCTGGCCTCCGAGGTCGAGGACCTGGACCGCCAGGCCATGGCCGCGCCGGCCGGCTGACCGGCTGCTGTCCGCCCTACCCCTTGAACGACGCCCGGCGCGGCCGGGCGCCATTGCAACCTTTGCCCGCACCTGAAAGATGACCACTACCCACTCAGAACCCCGTCCGCTGACGACACAAAGCCCGAGCCACGGCGAACTCAACGAAAAGGCGTTCGACGCCGTGATGGCGGCGCTAGGGCAACTTGCGCCCGGCGGCAGCGACGCGGAATACCTGCGCATGTCGATCGGGGTGCTGGTCCAGCGTGTGCGCAACGACCGCGAGCGATTCCTGACCGGCGAGCAGCGGCAGGCCCTCGTGGCTGCAATCTCCAAGACGATCTGGATCGACCGCGACGAGAAGCAATGGATCGCCACCGCGGCGCAGTGTGGGCACTGGGGGTGTGCAAACGCGACCGACGCGTCGTTGATCGAGGCGGTAGCCTCACTCAGCCTGGACGACCTCGTGAGCGTTCGCACGTGCTACGAATATCCACCACACGGCGGCGTCGTGGCTCACATCGACGAAGACCACAAGGCCAACGTGATCGCGGCGCTGACCCATCCGCGCAGCCAGCAGATCCTCGAAGGGTTCGAGGATCCTCAGGAACGGCTGTTGCTGGCGTCCCTGAACGACGCGATCGCCCAGGAAGCGGATCGCCCTCGGGGCTGAGAGCCGCAAGCGGGCAATGAAAAAGGGGCGTCCCTGTCTGGAACGCCCCTTTGTCGTTTGCTGGTGCATCAGCACAGCCGCGAGCCCTTCGGCAGCCGGCTCGCGAGCCACTCGTGCACGTCGGCGCGCACGTTCCGGCCAGCCAGGAGGAAGTCCTCGAAGCGGCTGGGCACGTAGGGGAGGTACACCAGCTTCATGCCGGCTTCCTCCGGGGTCCGCGCTCCCTTGAGCGTATTGCAAGGCTTGCATGCGCTCACGCAATTCCTGAAATCCCAGGCACCTCCGCGGCTCTCCGGGACGATGTGCTCGACGGTCAGGTCCTGCTCGCGGAAGCGCTCGGCGCAGTAGGCGCACGTGTGGCGGTCGCGCACGAACAGCTTGCGGCGGCTGAAGGCCGGCGCCTGGTCGAACAGGTTCACCCTGGCACAGCCCCTCAGGGCGATGATCGGCGAGATGTCGATGCGGGACTGAACGCGGCGCGCCACATTGAAGCCCCCGCGCATCGTGGCCAGCGGCCCCGCGCCGTCTTCCCAGACGACGGCGCCGGTGGCGTAGTGCGATGCAGCTTGCTCTTGCGAGATCCAGGCCTGCGGCGTTCCCTGGATGTCGAGCTGTAGGACTTGGGGCTTCATGGGGCGGCCTCCTTTCATGGCCGAGGTTGTGGAAGATCTCCTGCGTGATGGGTCCAGCCGGCTGGATCGGCCCCAGCGACCTCGCGCTTCGGAGGCGCGCGTGCTATCTGATTGCGCTACGGCTGAAATGTGTTGGTGCACGACCCCGGCCTCGAACCGGGATGCCCTTTCGGGCACGACGCCCTCAACGTCGCGCGTCTGCCTATTCCGCCAGCCGTGCAGGTGTGTCTGGTGGTGCTGGATGGGAACGATCCATCGACCCCGTCCGTATGAAGGACGTGCTCTGCCGACTGAGCTACAGCACCGGAAAAAGGAATGAAGCGAATGAAAGGGGCAAGCGCCTGGTGGTCCCCGGGATCCGATTCGAACGGATACGCCCTTGTGGGCAGCTGCTTTTGAGGCAACCGCGTCTGCCGGTTCCGCCACGCGGGGATGTGAGGATTGAGGTATGGGGCGACTGCCGGGACTCGAACCCGAATCAGCGGGATCACAACCCGCGGTTCCAACCCTTGAACTACGGCCGCCATCGAACTGGTAGCTCTTGACGATTTCGAAACGTCGACCTATCGGTTATCGACCGATTGCTCTGCCTCTGAGCTAAAGAGCTGGGGGGAAACTGGCTCCTCGACCTGGGGTCGAACCAGGGACCTGCGCATTAACAGTGCGCCGCTGCTGCCAGCTGAGCTATCGAGGAAAAATCCGTATGCGCGACGGCGCGCGGCCGCCACGGGTTACCACTCGCCGATCTCGCGCACGCGCTGATCGAGATCGAGCCTCTCGATGCGCTGTCGAGCGCGTTCGGCGTCTCGGTGGCGCTTTCCCGTCATCGTGCCGAACCCATGTACGACGGCTTGCACAACGGGGTTGCGGGGCTTGGAGGCTGGCAACGCATTGCGGTTCGCCGGCCGGCGATGGCTGGTGGTGAGTCGCATGTGGTCCTCCAATGGAGCTGATGGGGTGGTGAAGTGATGATCTCCGGATATCGGAGATCGCGGTGAAATGTTTCAGTGACGCAAGTCCCGCTGCAGGCGAAAAGCTGGCGCCCTGCGGACCAGTCGAAGGTCCACCTGCCGCTTAGAAGGCGGCTGCTCTATCCAGTTGAGCTAGCAGGGCAGGGGTGGCGAATGGAAACGAGGATGGGATTCGGACCCATGTGGAGCAACGCTCACCGGACTTGCAAACCGGCGCCTTCGACCGCTTGGCTACCTCGTTGAAAACTTGAGGGGTGCTGGGGAGGGGCGCCGGCCCGGCCATCAAGGCCGAGCCGGGACCGCCTCGGAGGCGATGCGCGCCAGGCCGTTCGGAACGATCCGTTGGCCGTGCATCCAGTGCGCAGTGGTCTGCACATGGTTAGCGCGAACGACTTTGGCGACATGCGTGCGGAACTGCCCGTAGCCGATGGCATCGGCGACGGTGACCACGTAGCCCTCGCTGCGCGCCCAGTCCCGCTTGCTGTCATACAGCGCACGGATCAGGTGCTCGTCGTAGATGGCGTCATAGAGCACCGGGACGCTCACGATGCCGAGCAGCTCGAACCATTCCTGGGTCTGGTCCCAACCCAGGCGGGTGTTCGTGTCGTCCCAGATCGAGAGTCCCATGAAGTAGCTCGGGAGGTTCTCATACTCGATCGAGTGGCGCGCATAGAGGTTCTCACCGCACACACGCCAGCCTGGCGGCAGGTCGCCGGCGATGCGTGCCCAGACCATACCCTTCACCCAGTTGCGGCTCTCGTGATGCCGTCCGTCGACGGAGCCGGCATGCATGCCGTCTGCGTAGAGCGTCGTGTTCTCGCCGTCCTTCTTCTCGGTGACGATGACCCGCTTTCCGACGAAGGCGTCCATGCTGGCGATCCTCCGATCGTCGCCGTGCATGCCCTCCGACCACGGAGCATGGTGGGTGCGCGGATACTTGATCCGGTCGCTGAACTCAGCGAGCACGCCGCCGGCGGCCAGGATCTTCTGGACGCTTTCGTCGAAGAAGAGCTCGCCCTTCAACCTGGTGCCGTTGGCCATGACCGGGTTGCCCCACTTGTCGTAGACGACGTCGTCGTAGAGGTGCGAAGGAATGACGGGCTTGCGGATGCCGCAGGCCTCGCGCACCTGCTCGACCGGGATGGTGGTCATCTCGCAGGCCAGGTGGTGCTCCTCGCATACGGACGCACCGTTGGCGAGGTAGTAGCCGCCATCAGCCCAGAGCCGGCGCTCGAGGATGTGGTGGGCATCCACGGCGGGGCGCTCGCAGAACACGCAGCGGCGGCCATCCCTCAAGAACACGACGTCGCGGAATGCGTCGCGCGTGAGAAGTCGCGGTTCCATGGTGTCCTCCTTGGGGATGTGGATGGAGCGAGCCGCGGGAGTTGGACCCGCCTCTACGCCTTGGAAGGGCGCCGCCTAACCGCTCGGCCAGGCTCGCGTCAGGTTGGTGAAGTGCCAGGGCTTCGAACCCCGTATGTCAGAGACGCCGGATTTACAGTCCAGTGCAGTCGCCCATGCTGCTCGCACTCCAGGTGAAGTTGGTCCCGCGTGTTCGAGTCGAACGAACAACCCCTGGCTTCGTAGGCCAGTGCTCTGATCCATTGAGCTAACGCGGGGGCTTGAGGTGGTGAGCCGGGGGTTCCGGCATCGGGTGTCACGTGTTCGCAGCGACGGCGGCCGGCTTCGGGGAAAATTCCGGCATATCGTGTCGCCGTTGCACAGATTCCGGCAAATCGTGTCGTCGTTCGACGGCGCCGGGCGAAGTTGAAATTTGCGCATGCGGAGCGAGTCGAACGCTCGTGACGGCGGTGCCGTCCATCTGATTTCGAATCAGCGCCCTTAGACCATTCGGGCACGCATCCTGAAGGTGGAGGAGAAGAGGGGATTCGGACCCCTGTGCCGCATCTCTGCGACCACCGCATTTCCAATGCGGGCCATTCAACCGCTCTGGCACTTCTCCGCAAACAAACACCGGGGTGGAGGAAGACGCGGGGATCGAACCCGCGACCGAGGGGTTTCCTCGATACCTGGGTTCAAGCCAGGCGCAATAGACCGCTCTGCCAGTCTTCCGGTGATGATGGTGCAGTCCCGAGGTGTCGAGCCTCGCCCTCCTGTGCTTCAAACAGGCGCTTCCACCGGGTTAGCTTGGACTGCGAAAGGAGTGGCGCTCCGAGGGGAAGTCGAATCCCCGGCTTCCTCCTAGACAGGGAGGCACTCTGGCCACTGAGTTATCGGAGCAGGAAAGAATGGTGGAGATGGGCGGGTACGATCCGCCGGCCTTCTGCTTGCAAGGCAGGTGCTCTCCCAGCTGAGCTACATCCCCGGGAGTCTGGCGGAGCATGTCGGTATCGATCCGACCAACCGCTTTCGCAGTCCCGACTTAGCAGGTCGGTGCCTTACCTCTCGGCCAATGCTCCTGATGCGTGACAATGGTGTCCGGGTACTGGTTCCGGCGACTCCCAATCTTTGAGTCCGGTTTCCGCGAGAGGACGATGTTCATCGCCCGGTCTCGCTCCTTGTTGGTCCGTGTTGCAGGGTTCGAACCTGCGACCCTCTGGTCCCAAACCAGATGCGCTACCAGACTGCGCCAAACACGGAAGAATCTACAATTTGCTGGCACGCCCTGATCGATTCGAACGGTCGAATGCCGGAATCAAAATCCGGTGCCTTAGTCCAACTTGGCGAAGGGCGCGTATGGTGTTCCAAGCAGCGATTTCGAGCTGCCTCGGTCAAATGGTTGCGCAGGCCAGATTTGAACTGACGATCTCGAGCGCATGAAGCTCGCGGGGACGACCAGGCTCCCCTACTGCGCGGAACAATTGACGAACAATTCGTCTGCAACTGGAGTCGGATACGGGATTCGAACCCGTGTCTACAAGGATGAAAACCTTGTGTCCTAAGCCACTAGACGAATCCGACAAGAAGCTGTTTTGGAGCCCGCAGTCTGAATCGAACAGACGACAACCAATTTACAAAAATGGTGCTCTGCCAACTGAGCTATGCGGGCGAGGAAAGTGGATCTGCAAAAAGTAATTGACGCGTATTTGGCGGGCGTCACAGGAGTCGAACCTGTAACCTTCGGTTTTGGAGACCGGCGCTCTGCCAGTTGAGCTAGACACCCTGGTATCTTTGGTCCCCTGAGAAGGCCTCGAACCTTCATGACCTGCGTCGCCGCGCTCTGAACGCGGTGTGTCTGCCAATTCCACCATCAGGGGAGGGATCTTCCATTTCGGTTGTGTCTTCACGCGATTCGAGCGCTTTCGCACTCACGTCGACATCGCTGCACGATGGTTGGGTCCAGACCATGCACATCCCCCCAGGCCGCCGACGCGGTTGGCCTCTGGAGGTGCTGCAAAGGCACACCCGAAATGGAGCAGCTCGGAGGGCTTCGATCCCTCGGCCTCAACGTTGGCGACGTTGCGCTCTGCCTGACTGAGCTACGGCTGCATGTTGTGCGAGCCGTTGGCCCCACCAGTGAGGGGCGCGACTCGCGGCGAATTTTTAAGGATCACCCACCGGCGCCACTCGGCGGGTGAGTTCACGGCAGCGCGATCACTGCTGTGCCGGCCGGCACGGATGCCGTTCGCGGCTGTGTGCCGATCGAGATCTGCACGAAGGAAACAAAAAGGCCCGGATCCATTTCGGAATCCGGGCCTCTGGTGAGAGAGCTTGGAAGGTTGGCGCCTACGCGCTACCTCCACCCGGGGGCGGCTGATCCTCATACTGTCCAAGCCACAGAGCGGCCGGGATCGACGGAATGGAGTTCAGCTGCGAATGCATCTTGGATGTCGTCAGACTGCGACCACCACAAAACGAGACGCGCACGAACGCCCGGCCCGATGCGGGTCGAATGTTCAGTGAGGTCAGGTTTGCTTTCACGATGGTTCCAGTTGGTGGCGTTGTTCTCGATGAATCGATGCTGGGTTGAAGAAACGGGACGAAACAAGTTCGTCGATGGGCTGGACTGTAAAGGTTCTTTACTGGGGATGCAAGGGGCACGACAATAAATTTTTCGCCCCCATGGTCGCGGCTGTTGACTTGAGTGCACAGTTGACGGACCCCTCGCTCGATCTGTGACCTCATCCATCCCCTCCGATGCATTGTTCCCCGTTCGCAAGGGGAACGCCCTGATTCTGTACCGCGAGTTCATTGACAAGGAGGTGGCTGCTGGTGCGACCTACGGGCTCGAGAAGCGGTTCTCCGAGTTGCTAGGTATACATGCGTCGCTATGGAGCCAGCTGAAGAAGGGCCGCCCGATCAAGGACGCTCTGGCGCGCCAGATCGAGCATCGAACAGGGAGGCCGCAGGGCTGGCTTGACGAAGAAAGGGCTGAAGCGTTGCTGCAGGACGCGACAGTCGACCCTTCGTGGGAGCGCGTGGTTGCGATGTTGAAGGAGGAGTGGGATGCATCGAACTCGCGAGGCAAGCGGGAGATCCGCACGTTCCTCGTAGAGCGACGCAAGCAACGGGTGCGACCCACAAAATAGAGGTCGAAAGCAAAGGTCAGTTGGCGGGCAACATCGGCGTGATGCAGTCCTCGAAGCCCTCGTGCACGCGGTTCATCCGACGCATCAGCACGGTATCGCCGGACAGGATGGCCAGCATCATCGCGCCGATCGTCACCAAACCGTTCGAGCACTCCACGAGCTGGCGCACCAGCTGAACCGGGTAGCCGTCCTCATGGCGGCGCAGGGCATGGATGCCGCCGTGGACGAAGGAATTGAGGGCCTTGCGCTGCGTGCGGTCGAACTGCCCCAGCATGACTGCTGGCGCGTTGGCGGCCGGCACGGTGGCTGCGGCCTTGGCCAGCTCCTTGATCATCCCGGCCGCCATTGGCATGCGACGCGCAGCTTCCTCGGTTTCGGCCGTGAGCGGCGCTCCGGCGAGGGCGACCTCGGCGTCGCTTGCCGCGAAGAGCAGCCAGGCCGAGCGCGTCGTCGCTTCGAACTGCATCCGCATGGTCGGCACGGCGGAGGAGATGAAGCCCCCAGCGACCAGCAGGCGCAGCGCACGGGCATGCTCGAGCGAGAGCGATGCGGCAGTGACGCTCAAGCCCATGCGCAGCCTGTCGGGGCCGTACACGGGGTAGCTGTCGGGGTCGAGCATCGTGACGATCGTGTCGTCGAGCTCTTCCGAACGGCGCAGGATCTGCTCGATGGGCATGGTGCGGCGGGCTTTTTCGTCGTGATCGTGGATTATTCTCGAGTTGCCCTTACGGATCGCTTTCCCGTTCCGTATTCTGGTCCTCATGAGAACGAAATCGATGAACCGCTTTCTCCTCGCCGCAATGGTCCTGGCATGTGTGTTTGCAGCCGGCTGTGAGTCCGATGAGGCCAGGAGCTGGCGCGACCTGAAAGAGGCTCAGGAGGCGCAGGACAAGGCCAAGGCTGCAGAGTTGCCCGCTTGGCAGGATCCCGAGTGCATCAGGCAGAAAGACGCTCGCTTGAGGGGCGAGATCGGGCAGGAGGGGATGACCGAACGCTGCAGCCGCGCCTTCGGCTGGTCCATCCCCGCGCCGGGCGGGTCCGGTGGATGAGCGCAGCCACGACGGGGGCGTCGCCCCCAAGCAAGGTTGCCCCCACCCCAGCGATGCGGACGGCGTTCGCATCGCTGCTTGACCGTGTGGGCGCCAGCCCCTTTCGTCGCCAGGATCTGCACGCGCTGATCTATCCCCTGACAAAGCCCCGCAACAGGGAACGCACGAGCGTCATCGCCGACGGGTTGATCCGGGAAGCTGCGAAAGCGGGCAAGGTCGTGCGCCATGGCCATCTCCACTGGGTCAAGGTGCAGTCTGGTCGCACGCTTCGCTCGGGGCGAGAGGTTCCCGAGCAGCCCGAGGTGTGCGAGCTGAAATTGTCCACCCGGGTGCCCAGCAAATGGGTGGCCGTTGACATGGAGACCGGTGAGGCTTGGGTCGGCACGCCCGGGGGCTGGGCGCGCGCAACGCGGGAGCGGGCAGCGGAAGCAGTCAAGTGCCTGGGCTGAGCAGCGCTGCGATGGAGCGCCGCGCTGCCTGGCCGAGCGACCCCCGCGCTTTCAGGGCTAAGGCCTGTGCGCCCCGGCGCCTTTAAAATCGGCGGCATCTTGCCCATCGTCGTCGAGTGCCGTGAGGATGTCGGCATTCGGATCGAGGTCGCGCCGGACCAGGTCGGCCAGACCACCTGGACCCATTGCCTCCAACGCCTCGTCGTATCGATCGTTGGCGCGTCCCCAGACTTCCCGGCGGGCCCTGTCCGGATGATTGCAGAGGTCCTGCACGCGGGCCATCTCTCTCGCCCGCTCCATCAAGTTCTGCGTGGCTTCGGCCGAGCCGTCTCCTGCTGATTCCTCCGCGCGCGCGAGGGCTCGCTCGGCGAGGGCCGCGATGTTGCGCGGTCCCAGTTCGAAGAGGTCCCAGTCGTACCGGAAGCGAGCGTCCGAGAGCGCTCTACCAGGAGCCTCGCCCCGGGCTTCCCGTTCGAGAATCTCCGCATATGCGGAGGCGTCCTGGATCAGCCGAAGCTTCAGCTTGCGCCAGTAGGTGGGGGTTTGGCTCATGGAGATCAGCCGCGGGGAGCAGAGCGCTGCTCGGATTCCTCGTCGGCCCAGTTTGGGGCAGGAGCACCTGGCCGAGCCGAGAGACGAAGCTCCTCCCCTGCGATCTCGCGAGCCAGCGCAACCGCCAGCCGGGCGATTCGGTCGCGGCGGGCCGCGACGAAGTCGAGGCCGGTGAGATCCAAGGCTACCCGAGCCACCTCTGCAGGCTCGACCTCGCCCGGAGCCATCGTCGAGAACGTCATCGTGTCCTGCACCGCCAGTTCCGCGACTGAGGCGCCTGGTGTGTCTGGTGGCAGATCGACATCCTTGAGCTGCTCCTCGATCGCGCATCGAGCTCGTTGGAAGCGGAACTCGCCGATCTGGTCTGCGGGCCCGGCGAGCACCACGAACTCGCGGGAGTCCTCGTTGCTGGTGTCCTCGTCGACGAGCGTGGCGGCGAACGGCTCGGCAGCGAGTTCCCCAACGGCCAGCACCAGCGGCTGGAAGGTCTCGACGGCGAAGCCGTGCGGGCATTCGCTCGTGATCTGCAGCGTGAAGCACTGGGTGGCCACATCGTAGGCGACGCCCGTTTCGTGCAGATGGAAGTCGTCGTGGAGCAAGTCGTAGCCGCGCCAGTCGAGGAAGTCACGGCACGCGGCTTCCACCTGCGCGCGAGTGACCTCGGGGCGCAGGCTTGCCTCGACCCGCGCATATGCGTTAAATCCCATCTCTCTTTCTCCTTCAGCCCCTCGGGGCGCTAGCTTGTTCGGTGTCGGATTCGATCGCCACGACCGCATTCGAGCGCGCCACCGCCTCCTCACGCACGCGACCGAGCCCGGACTTCACGAGGTCGAGAAGCACCTGGTAGTCGGCGGCCTCCGGCGGCCTGCCCGTGCCGGCGTTCAGGCCGGCGTCGTAGTCGTTCACCGCGCGCAGGGCGTCGCCAGCGGCGTCCAGCACGCGTTCCGCCGCGCCATAGCCCGGGCGGGGGTGCAGGATCAGCTCCTCGCCGGCGATCTCGCGCGCGAGCAGCACTGCCAGGCGCCCGATGCGATCGCGACGTGCATCGTCCAGGTCCAGGCCGACCAAGTCGACGGACACGCGGGAGACAGCGTCCGTGTGGTGGCCATCCTTCGGGAAGGCTGCGATCGTCATGCACTCGCGCGTGGCGATGTTCTCCAGCGGCCAGCCGCGGGAGCTCAGGGGCAGGGCGATGTCCTCGACCCGAAGGCCCCAGCGCGCCGTCCGTGTCTTGTATTCAGGAATGAGGTGAGCAGGACCGGCAATGACGGTCGTGTAGCGCTCCTCTGCATCGCCTGTGTCCTGATTCTCCAGCGTGGCTTCGAACGCGTCATCTGCAAGTTCGCCGACGGCTTCGACGACAGGAAGGAAGACGTGATCGTGGAAGTTGTAGCCCGCGCTGATGTCTGCGCGGACGATCAGGATGCCGTCGACCAGTGCTGCCAACCTCTCCTCCAACGGGTCGTCGTGGTCGAGAAGGTCGAACTTCGAGTCGTCCAGCAGAGGCTTGAGCGCAGCCTCGACCGCTTCCCTGGTTACACCCTCGCGGATCGTGACTTCGAAGCTGATGCGTGCGTCGTATCCCATGTTCCTCCTCCTCAGCCGCGCGGGGCATCAGCCGTTTCGGCCGGCGCGTATGGCAGATCGATCGACAGCGGTTTCGAGGGGCCACCGCTCGCCTTGAAGACGACGCCGTTATTCCAGCTGGAGATGTAGTCGTGGACCGCGATCTCGAATGGCTCGGCAGCGATCTCGTTCAGGCGCACCGCCAGCGGTTCGACGAACGTCGCGATGAAGGTCTCATCGGCTTCGCGATCGATGCGAACGACGAGCTCTCGGTCATTGCCCCACGCTGCGTAGCTCGGCGCCTTCTGTTCCTTAAAGGGCGACAGCGGCACGCCTGCCAGCTCGGTGATCGCTTGCACCGCCTCGGCTACCTGGCCCCAGGTGACGCCTGGGCGGACTGGGATCGTGATTTCGGATCGGGCATTCCAGTTCATCTGCTTGATCTCTATGGTCGTGGACGCTCTGCGTCGTTGTGGTTGAGGGTGTTCTGTTCGAGAAGAGCGATCTCGCGGGCACGTTCGATCACTTGATCGGCCCAGGCGGTGTCGGCGTCGAGCTGCTCCTGTGAGCAACCGTTGGCAAGGGCTTCCTTGGTGAGTTGGTCGCGAGTGACCAGGCGGCCGCCGGCGAAGTCGGCCTCGCCTTGCCAGTCGAAGGTGCGGCCTCCGGCGCGCACGTAGGCATGAACGAAGTCGTCTCGCACTACGATCTCGCTGCCCGGGCCCAGCGCCGTGCGCAGCGCCAGGGTCATGCCCCAGCAGCCGCCTTCCTCGAAGTACCAGCCGGCCTCGGCCTGGTCATTTGCGGCCTGCAGATGCTCGACAAAGCAGGTCGGAGAAACGGCATGCTCAATGATGCAGATCTGCTCGGGTTCGAAGGCGACCCAGACCCGCTCTTTGGGCATGTAGATCCCGTCGAAGCCCCGGGCCTTGAGTGCCGCGGCAGACTGGTCGAGGTGCTGGCTGTACGGAACGTCGAGACCGTAGCGGACCATGGTCCAGGGGTTGCTGATGTCCAGGCTTGCGGCAATGACGCGCGGCTCGGATTCCCTGCGGATGCGCTGGTACGACGCTGCTGCGTTGTACTGCTCTGCGAAGAAGATCCCGCGCTCATTGGGGGCGAACGAGTCGAAGGTCGCGCCAGTGCCATGGAAGACGAGTGCGGGCGGGGTGGGGCGGTTGCTCATCGCGGAACCTCCGCGGGCGGCTCTTCCAGGACGGTGGTGCCGATTGCAGCGGCGTCCGCCTGCAGCCGCTCCAGGACTACACCGAGCGAGACGCCCTGGCTGAGGACGTCGGAGCGCAGCGCCCTGGCGTGTTTCGCACGCACCCATGAAGTTGCCTCGGCGTCGCGCACCAGCAGTGCGTCGCTGAACATCAGAAAGGGGTCAAAATGCCCGTAGTGGCGGCGCGCGAGCGCCAGCAGTCCGCGAGCTTCGGCTGGAATCTCTCCGGTGAACCTGCGCTCCCGAAGGTCGACCGCCAGGTCAAGGTCCTTGGGCTCCTGTTCCTGACGGGCCACGGAACCGAAGACGAGGTAGCGCCTCGCATAAGTCGCGCCTTCAAGCGCTGCGAGGATGGTGGAGATGGAGGGATTGATCCGGCTGGTCATAGCTGCAACCTCACCTGGCACATTGCCGCTCGCCATCGCGCGCGGAGTCGTCTGGCCCGGCCCGGTGCATCTGGGTGTATTCGCGCACCTGCTCATCGCTGTAGCGGAAGGATCCGTCCAGGCCGAACGCTTCGCGGACCGCTTCCCACTCTTCCTCGTCGGGCATGCTCGGGTCCTCGGCGATCAGGCCCTCGGCCACACAGCGGCTGAAGAGCGCAGCCTCGAAGTCGGTCGTCTCGGTGAGTTCGTCCATCCTGAACAGGATCGACCGGGCCGCTGCCTGGGTCACAGTGGGAGCGGGGTCGAGGTTCTGGGCGTGCTCCATCACGTCGGCCACCGCCCAGCCTTGGGTGGTGCGGAGGTCGGCGAATTCGGAGACGGCCTTCAGAAGGCGGGCGCGAATCGGACCGCCGGGAAGCTGTCTGGCGGCTTGGAGCGCCGCGTCGATCAGCTCGTGGACAGGCTGCAGCTGCGGCAGCACCGCAGTGGCGCCCAGCGTCTTGCTGAGCCGTGGCACAGCGGGCGTGAGCGTGCTGTAGACGCGATGGTCCAGATCGAAGACGGCGATCGCCACTGGGCTTGCGGCGAGGGGCTCGAGCCCGCTGAGAGTCGGTTCGAGGACGCGCCTAGAGAAGTCCTCGGAGACATTTCCATCGAAGCGAATCGAAAGCTCACGCTCGGAAGGCATCATCACCCATGTGCTCTTCCAGGAAGCGTCTCCGGGTGCGACGGTGATCTTGAAGTAGTCGGTCAGCGGCCGGATCGCTGCCTCGATGTCCGCACGAGTGACGCCTTCGCGAAGCGGGACGCTGAAGTTGCAATGAGCGAGCCAGGTCATGCGCGCGGCGCCGGGGCGGCGTCCTGTTCGGTTTCGTCGGGTAGCGACTTGCGCGCCGCCGGGTGCGCGGCATTCAACAGGCCCACCGCGAGGGCAAGCGGGTCGCGGCTTTCGACGAGCTCCATCGAAGCCGAACGGGCGACGATGGCCGCCACCTCGCGCCCCAGCTCGGCGGGGGTGAGGTTGAACTGCTTGGCCGTGCCCTGGATGGCGATCTCGGCGTTGCCGGGCTTCATCCGCGCCGCACCGGCGATCGCGAGCTTGGCCTTGTCTTCGAGGACGGCCTGCATGACTTCCTCTACCGAGTGGTTCACGCGCCCGAGGAACATGTTGTCCTGACCGTTGAACTTCGTGCAGAAGGTCTTGGCGGCCGTTCGCAGCGACTTGCCCTTGAAGAGGTCGCGCGTGACGTACTCGATGGCCATGAGGGAGACAGCCGTGGAGGGCTGAGGAGCCGACGAGGCGGCCGCAATGAGGCAGGTCATGTGCTCTTTCCTGGGAGGGTCAGCCGGCGTATGCGGGGGCGTTGGCGGCTTCGTTGAACGGATGGTTGGAAAGGACGCCCTCCTCGATCAGCTCTTCGATGACGCGCTCGCGCATGTCGTCGTCGGCGATGTGGTGGAGCGCACTGAGCCACTGCCGGCATGCAACCGCACAGATCTCGTCCGTCTGCTCGACCACGTACCGGAGGGCATCGCCGTCTTGCTCAACTGCCGCGCGGATGACGGCCTGGCTCGGATCGGGGATGAGTTGCAGAGCGCGGCCTTCGCTGCGGACCGCCGCGAGCATCAGCTCCTCGGTCCATTCCCGGCGGTTGATGGTGCGCAGCAGGAAGCCGTTGTGCTGAACGGTGGCGAGCAGACGTGCGTAGTAGGCGGCGTTTGTTTGGAGAGCGGCGTTCATGTTGCGGCTGTGGGTACTCAAAGGGGGAGGGCGATCAACCGCGCATCGCAGGAGCGCTGCTGGACTCGTCGGGTGAGGCGAGCGCGGCGTCCGCGTCGGCGCGGATGAAGCCCGGGATGGAGAGGTGTGCCAGCACGTGTCCGTCAGGGTCGCGGACCACCATCTCGCCGCCGTCAGGGCGGCAGGCGACCTGCATCCCAAGGATCGTGGCCGCTGTGTCCGGCGCAACCAGGCGCGCGAGGGCGGCGGTCAGGAGGTCGCGAGCGACCAGGTCGGTGAGCAACTGTGTCATCCCCGTGGCGCTTCGGCCAGCTCTTCCGATTCCTCGGCTTCTTCCTCGTCGAGATCGGGGGCGATGTGCCACGGGAAGTTGCAGGCGTCCAGCTTCAGTAGTACCGTGGCGACTTCGGTACCGGATTCGCGGAAGGTGCCTGCCGGGAGGTCCACCACCTCGGCCTGGCTCGCGGTCGCGAAGTCGCGGAATGCCGCGGCGGCAGACGTGTTGCGATGCTGGAAGCTCGGGCTCGTGATGGCGATCAACACGCCGTCGGGCTTCAAAAATCGCGCTGCATGCTCGACGTGCTTGACGTCCTGGAGATTTCCGAAGGGTGGATTCATGACGACGGCGTCGTAGATGGGCGCAGGCTCAGTGGCGAGGAAGTCGCCGTGAATCACGTCTGTCAGGCCGGCTGCCTTGAGCTTCGCCACGTTGCGGTCCAGGAACTCACAGGCTGTGACGTTCTGCGCTCCCACAATTGCCGCGGCGCGTAGCGCGAGGCTCCCGTCGCCTGCACTCGGCTCGAGCACCTTCATCCCAGGCGCCAAGCCCGCCATGGCGACCGCCCGGTCAGCCAGCGCGCCAGGCGTCGGGAAGAAGCCGAAATCCTTGGCAGTGAGGTACTCGCCCGAGGCGATGACAGCGGCCAGTGCTTCGTCGGCAGCGCCTTCGAACACATGGGCCTGCGTCTTGCCGCCCTTCCACGCGCCGCCCAGGTCCTTCAGCACGACGTTGACGCGCTTGTAGAGCTTGGGGTCGAGACGTTCCGGGCCGAGGAAGAACTTGTTGTCCTCGGTGCGTCCGGCGCGCAGGACGTTCAGCACGTCGTCGTAGATGCGACGACCGCGTGAACCAGCAGCGTCAGGCACTGCAGCCCCGTCCAGCGTGGGCGCGGGAGCAGGGGTAGGTGCAGGCACGGGCGCGGCCGGCGCACTGGCGACAACGCTAGGTTTGGTCTCCGGAGCAACCGGCTGTGCGGCCAGGGTCGCCGCCGGCATGGGTTGGGCTTCAGGCAGTACAGCCGACTGGATCTGGCTCAGGAGCGAGCCGATTCGGGCATTCCCTGCGCCAACCTCCGGGACCACGCGTACGTGCGCGACGATCGGGCCGGCCTTGAATTCGGCCAAGGGCAGACGACCCTCGAAGCGGGCGCGCAGCGTCTGGATCTGGGCGCCGGAGACACCGCCCAGCAGGCGCGAGCCGATGATGTGCTGGTACTTCAGGTACAGGTCATGGACGCCGTCGACGCGCTCGACGAGCTCGACGTAGTAGTGACGGTCGGCAGTGTCGTTTCCGACCACCTGGTAGATCGTTTCGCGGCCGAGCAGGCCCATCAGCTCCGGCGTCGCGTCGATGTCGCCGAAAGCGCCCTGACGCCACTTGCCATTGTTCGGCAGACACAGCCACATCTGCGATTTCGTGCGGACGGCTCCGGTCTTTGCGGGGGATGGGCAGACCCGTTCAAGGAGGTCGGCGATCTGCGATTCGGAAAGGATTGGACGGCGGCGGAAGAAGTCATCGCGGAAATTCATGCCGCGATAGTAGACAGATGCGAATCGAAAAAGTGCGATATTTTCTCGTGCGCGTTCCACGCACTAAGACGAAGGTAAGCAGCAGCAGCTTCCTCTCTTGCCTTGCTGGCAAGCGACGATGGCGAGCTTCCAGCAGACGCGACCAAGCCGCCGCCTCGCTGGGAGCTACGTGGCGGCCTTTCGGCGCCTCACCCGTCGCTGATCATTCGCTCGTACGCGGCCGGCGGCCGCTTGCGGCCGCGCCGCTCCCTTCACACGGCGGGGCCGGTACCGTCGACGCCGGCCCCCTCAAGCGCAGCCTTGAGGGCTTCCTCCACCGCGTCGATCCGCTTCGTGCAGACCTTGTAGGCAGCGACGGATTCGGTCACGATCTTGAGCAGATCGTCAATGTTGGGTTCTTTCTGCTCGCGTAATGTCTCCGCGTGCTTCTGGAGCACGTCGTACGCGGCGCGAAAGGTCTGCTGTTCCATGCTTGATGTCCTTCACTTCGGCTTGCCGGAACTCGCAGCCATGGTGCCGTCCCGGAACTGGATCTCAATGGGCTGGTCTGGCGCGGCCTGCGCCAGGCTGGTGATGGGCTGGCCCGCTGCGTCGCGGACGATGGCGAAACCCCGATTGAGGGTCTTCTCGGGGCCTTGCCCGGTGATCTCGCGCATCAGCGCTTCCGAGTTCTCGCGCACGCGGCTCAGCGTGGTCGTGGCCCGCTCGCCCATCACCGCGAACTGGGTGTCCGCCTGGCGCCGCGCAGCTCGCGCGCCGGCGCTGGCCCGGTCGAGGACGGTGTTGAGCGCGAGCCGCGAGCTGCTGCGGGCTTCCGGCAGGCCGGAGGTGGCGCGAGCCTGTACCTCGGCCATGTGCTTCGGCACGAGCTGGCGCGCGGTGGCCACCTGGGCCGCGGCGTCCTCGCGCACCTGGGTCATCAGCCTCAGGCTGGCCCGGCCGGCCTGGTGCACGTCCCGCACGGCCGCTAAACCGATCGCATTAATTGCGTCCCGGCTCTTCTGGCGCACGCGCGCCACGCTGGCGGTAGCGTCCGCCGCCACCTGGCCGTGGGCGCGCTCAATGGCCCTCCGCATCTCGCGCGCCGAGCGCGCCGCCGCGCTCATGATCGCCTCGGAGGCGGCCTTGGCCTCGCGCGCCCGGCGGGCGATGAGCTTCTCGATCGCGCCGATCACCTTGCTGGGCGTGTCGAACTTCGCGAATGCGACCTCGTCGAGGATGGTGCTGTCGCGTTCGTGCCCGATGCCGGTCAGGACCGGGAGGGGCTGATCGCAGATAAATCTTGCCAGGTCGTAGTTGTCGAGCCATGCAAGATCGTTCACCGCGCCGCCGCCCCGGATGATGGCGATCGCATCGGGCAGGTCATCATCCGCTGCGCATTCGTCCAGCGCGGCCGAGAGCGCCGCGACGATCTCGCGGGCCGCACCTTCGCCCTGGAAGCGGCTGTGCACGTAGGTGAAGCGGCAGATGCCGAACTGCTCCAGGCGGTCGGATTCCTTGCGGAAGTCGCCCAGGCCGGCCGCCTCGTGCGGCGCCACGACCAGCACCGAGGTGAAGTCCCACGGGGGTGGCACCTGCTTGTTCTGCTCGAAGACGCCCTCGCGCTGCAGGCGAGCTCGGATCTCCCTCTTGCGGGCTTGCAGATCGCCCAGCGTGTACTCCGAGTCGATGGCATCGATCTCGACGCTGAAGCCGTACTGGGCCTTGAAGGTTGGCCTGGCGCGAACGAGCAGCTTGATGCCCGCGGCGATCGAGGCGCCGGTGGCGCGCTCGAACTCGGGCAGGATCTTGCTAGCGACGTTTGCCCAGATCATGGCGTGCGCCTTTGCGAGCACCTGGCCAGCCTTGTCCCGCTCCGACACTTCGAGGTAGACGTGGCCACTGCCGAGCTTCGCGTTCACGACTTCGACCATCGTCCAGACGCCGCCCTTGAAAGCCTGTGCGATCGCCTCCCAGGAGACGCGACAAAGGGATGCCCTTGGCCGGCGCTGTGACCTCGCTACCGGCGGGGGCGGCGAGCTCGCGCGAGGCGAAGAGGTCCGGGGCGCTGGCCGCTGGGGCTGATCGTGCTGGTACCGCAGGCGCACCGGTGGTGCTCGCCAGCTGGTCCCATTTCGCGAAGGCCGACAGATCTATGTCGGGCCGAACCCACCAACGTCGGCTCTCGGGGTCATAGCGGGCGCCCAATGCCTTCGCGGCGTCTTTCTCCTTGAAGGGGACGTTGAGGTAGTAGCGCTCTTCCATGAGGTGATTTTCGAGCATTCCTCAGTAGAGTCCCCCGCGGATCGAAGAGTGCCGCCGGCTTTTCGCAACTCTACCTAGCGGGAACTGACTTCGTGCTCGAGAGTTACTGCGAACGACTCGATTCGCCTTCAGGTAGAGAGAATGTCGAACGTTCTCACTAGGCCGACGAGCTGGCTGGGATCGCGGGCATCAGCAAAGAACTGCATGGCGACGTCATCGTCGCGCAGTTGATCGTAGGTCCGTTTGAAGTCGTAGCCGCACACGAGCGGCAGTCCGGTGCTTTGGGGAGTTATCACCTGGTTCGGGTAAAACTGAAACACGGTCTTCAGATCTTGGACCGCGATCCACCAGCCCCCCTCGAATGCCCCGACCCCGTCGCCCAGCAGCCACCCGTCATAGATCTTGCGATCAAGATGAAGAAACTGAGCGTTCTTCAGATTTTCGTTGGCCGATTCATTCGTCAATTCTCCGTCCCTCACATCGCCCAAGGCCACAAAGCCGTCGATCCCTTCGTTGGGGCGTGGAGATAGGGATAGGTCTTCATAGCCTCCGCCAGCGCTTGGGGCTCCACGGACTTGTCTGCCTCGAAGTGCTGGTAGATCGACCGGTTCGTAGCCGCGCCGCCGACCGACCGTAGATAGTCGATGAGGTCCCGTTCCACCGGACGTTGCCATTCCCAGTAGTTGGATTCAGGCTTGTGCTTGAGTGCGACCGACCCGTGGCCAACCCGACGCATCCTGCCCGAGGCAACCAGGGCCTCAAGAAGCACCTCGTCCTCAACGAACCCTGACATGGGTTCCTTGAGCTTTTCACGTGCCGCGGTCATTCCCCTGGGCGGGGCTCTCAGCGCGAGCAGGGCCTGGGAAACGTTCTCGATGGGCAAGGGGCGAGGCCAGGCCGCGTGGAGCATATGCTCAACAACGCCTACGATGGGGCTCGCACCGATGACGACGCCATAGCCTGGTTGGGCCAGCCATTGGACTGCGCTCCACTCGTTCAGGATCTCGCGGAGAAGGATTTCTTTGCGAAGTCCTTCGCGATCATCGCCGAAAGCATCCGCGATGTGTTCGAAGCGGAACGCGCCCCTGGCTGCGGTCAGGTTTCGAGCGAATTCGCAGACCTCCAGAACAGTCAAGGGCTTGACGTCCTGGTTCCAGTAGAACAGGTCGAAGTCGGGGCCGTCGACAGCGATCGGGACGTTGTCCATGCGTCCGACCTTCACGAGGGCAAAGTCGGTCATGAATTTCGCCACGCCGATGATGTTCGAATGGCCGATGACCGGCGCGAGCCGGGCCTGAAGATGGCGAGCCCCAATGAAGCCCAGCGATGTGAGGTGGTCGGCCATTTCGGCCAAGGCGGGGGAATAGAAGGTGGCCGCGAGGAAGGGCGTCGCAATCGCCAGGAGCTTGCGGCGCAGTTGAAAGGTTTTCGGAGGCGCGGCTGCAGACCAGAAATGCGGATCGAACTTGCCATCCTCGGACACACCGAAGGCCCAAAGGAGGCTCTCCTCCGTCCACGGCTCAGGCGTGCTGGCATTCGCAATGAGTTCCCGCAGCACCCAGCGAATCTCCTGCGTGATATCCATTTTCTCCACCGCATCGAGCTGGGCCTCGAGGATCTTCGCTAGCTTTGATGCGCCAGGGATGACGCTCCGGTACAACTTTCCAATGACCTGCTGCGCATCGCGGATCTCGGGCCGGTTCAGTGACACGACCTTGTGCGCCTCGAAGAGCAGCCAGCCGAGCCGATAGTCGTCGCCATTGATCGTATGGCCCGACTGTGAGCGAAACCGGATGGCGTCGTTCTGGCGTTTGCGGCGCTCCGCTTTGGTGGCCGGTGGCGTCAGCACCAACTTGGCAGGGCGTCTGACAGGTGCCGATCCGGGCTTCGGCCCTCGTGGGGCCGCCGGCGGCGTTCCTTCATATCCGATCGTCTCCCAGTCCGCATCGGTGAACTGGTTCTGGTACTCGGGCTGCCGCGTGCCGGGGTCTGGCCGCA
Source organism: Variovorax sp. JS1663 (assembly GCF_002157355.1). Lineage (GTDB taxonomy): Bacteria > Pseudomonadota > Gammaproteobacteria > Burkholderiales > Burkholderiaceae_C > Variovorax. The sequence goes on from NZ_LYMK01000001.1 coordinate 387,405, forward strand.
GCGCCTTCGTCAGGCGGTTCACGCTGGTTCCGATCCAGGGCAGAGCCGGTCCTAGGGCGTATCGCGTGGTGCCCAGTGAAACCTTCAGTCCTGGGGGCGAGCGCTCCGCGAGCACGATCTCGGAAGCGGCTTGATTCACATGCGCTCGCGTGAGCGTCCTCGGAACCTTCTGGGACGCCAGCATCCTCGAAAGAAGGGTTGTAAGGACGGTCTCGCAGTACTCGAGTTCCTCCGGGGTCAGGCTGGAAACGAAATCCGGGTATGCGAAACGCTCCAGCAGAACTGGATCTCTATTCGTTGGGAAAACCATTCTCCAAGGCAGTCCGTAGGCAATGGCGGGCGGCAGAGGAAGGATGGAAGCCATGGGGCGGAAGGATACTGCTGATTTTTTCGCGCATGGCGAAATTACAGCTTGCGCCGGGACAGTCCAATTCACGCCGCGTTTGCGCCGTATGCCCCCGTCTGCCACGGAGCCGGGCGCGGCCCAACTCAGTCGAGAAGATGGTTCGGCCGAAGCACGAAAAGGGCCCGCGAACGGTTGTTCACGCCAAGCTTCTGGTACAGACGCCAGAGGTGAACCTTGACGCTGACGTCTTCCAAGCCGAGTGCCGTCGCCATTTCCGCATTGGTGAGGCCCCGGTCCATCATTTGCACGAGCTGACGCTGGCGCTTTGACAGCTTGAACTCAGGGGCTCCAGATGGGGTGCCATCGTCCGAGCGGGGTCCCACGGCCAGGAGGGCCTTCAAGGCGTCGGCGTACTCATTGCGACCACTCGCCTTCTCGATGTAGATGTCCGCGCCAGAGGCAATGCAGATCTCCTCCATCTTGCTCGACGGGTGAGTCGAGAACACTGCGATCTGCGCCTTCGGGAACATGGACCGGACCTTGGCAACACCCGCGTCGGAGTCGTTGTCCGGGAGGTTGATGTCCATCGAGACAAGGTCGGGCGGTCCGTGATTGATCAAGGCGTCGTCGATGGCCGCGAGACTGCTGAGCTCGACGATGGTCGAGTGCGGGCGCAGGCGCTTCATGGCCATGACGATGGCATCGAGCAGCATTGGATGGTCGTCGACCGCATAGATCGTCATCGACACAGAAATGGTCCTCCTGACCCATTGCACATCCGGGGGTCGCGAAAAATGAATCTGGGTGTCGTTTCCGACGTCGCTACAGATGCGCTTCTGCAGCGTGGAAAGAGGCGTGCCGAGCAGTCGAGCCGCTCAGTGATGGGACACTTCGGTCCGGTTCGCGTCCATTCCAAGGCGGAGTCTGGCGCAGAAGCGGCACGGATGGCCGAACGAGCGGGAAAACAGTCCGCGTGAGCGCGAAAATTTGCGCGGTTTCGCGATCAGTTACGCCCCGCTGCGGCGGGGGGCTGCCAACCCTCCAGGTCGAAGCACGCGCGAAAGCCGGGGCGATCGCTCATGCGCAGGCCGCCGCCGGCTGCGTACTCGGCCATCATCTCCAGGGCCATCCAGCGGTAGCCGGCCTCCTCGCAGGCCATCGCCGTAGAGCACCACCCGCCAAAGGGATCGAGCACCAGCCCGCCAGGGGGGGTCAGGAACTCCACCAGCAGCTTGGCGAGCTTCACCGGCATCAGGGCGCCGTGCACCGGGAGGCCGACCGCCTTTGCCTCCTTGCGGGTCTTCTCGACCTCCCTGCTGACGTGGGGGATGGAGATCACGTTCCTGGGGATCTTCCCTGGGGTGACCTTGCCGAAGGAGCCCGGCCTGAGTGTGTAGGCGCCGTCGCCGTACGTGGCTGTGCGGGCCTCGCCACCGGCTGCCAGCAGCTGGGCGTGGCGCTTCGAATGGGGCTGCAGCACGCGGCGGTTGTCGGCGACGCAACGCACCGGGTCGTTGCAGAAGATCAGCACCGGCTCGTAGCCCACATTGAGCTGCTGGCGCTTGATCGACGCCCAGTAGGTCGGGCCCGGGGGCTTGGAAGGGTTGTGCCACACCGCGCGCTCGAGCAGCTGCAGGCCAAGGCGGTCATGTAGCGCCAGCGTGAGCCTCTCGACGTACATCGACCGGGCAGGGGACTTGGACAGGAAGATGTCGTTGCTCACGTTGAGGGCGATGCAGCCCCCGGCGATCAGGTTCTTCAGGAGCGGCTCCAGCGCGCCGCAGATGAAGTCGATGTACTCCCTCTCCGAACAGTTCCCGTACGCGCGCGCCTCGCGCAGCGGGTAGGGCGGCGAGGTGATGATCGCGGAGATCTGGTCCGTGAGCTTGCCTGCGAGCGTCTCGGTGCGCGTCCAGATGGCCAGGCCCAGATCAGTGCTGAAGGCCACTAGGGCGACGCCCTCAGGGGCTGGCGTCAGGTCTCCGTCCGGCTGCGCCTTCGGCGTGAGGCGCCATCGGCCTCTCTGGCCGGGTACTCGCTCTAGAAGGCCGAGGCGCCGAAGTGTCTGTTGCTGCCAGCGTACTTTCCTGTGCTCGAGGTTGTGGCGCTCGCGTGCGCGACCAACGGGCTTGCGTTCGCCGCCGTCGAGGTTGAGCGCCTTGTAGAGCGCTGCGTTGGAGATCCCGTCGTCGTGGATCTGGACGCCGCGGTAGGCCGCGAGGAGCGGCTCGAAGAGGTCAGACTGTTGCATTTGAGGTCGTTGTTCGCAGCGGTGTTCCACTGCAAACAAGATCGCATATCTGACATCGATCCCGCAAGGCGCCGAACGGGTCCTCCTCAATTGTCACGCTGTAACATCAGGTATAGCCGGGGGAGAGCGCCATAAGGCGAAGCCCGTCTCGGCAAACTGGATGGAGCCATGAAGACTCGGAAACTGGCCGCGTGGGCCGTCTTGACGGCGGCAATGATTGCCAACTTCGCTACCGCTCAAGTAGGCGCTTGGCGCCTCAATCGAGACGCTACTGCGGGCCCGCTGGCCCAGATTGACCTGCCGGGCACAGCGGGCAAAAGCCGAGTGGTTTTGATCGTGTTCGAATATGCTCGGCGATGCGACCCAATCTTCTCATTCGGCGAGTTTGCGGGGTCGCGGCCCGGGACCCCGAGATCACAGTCCCGGCTCAATGACAGCAAGATTGGCGTTTTTCTGAATGGCCGTTTCTACACGTGGCACGCCGCCCAGACGATTTACGACAACGGGTACGAAGCCGGCTTTGGAATGCCCAATGACCTCGTGATGGAAATGCTGATGAAGGTGAGCTCGCTGGAGTACGTGACGCCATCTGGTGAGCGTATAGCCTTGGCCACCACCAATCTTGATCGGACGTTCCGTGAAGCGATCGACCACTGCAGGAATCGTCTGAAGTAGGCGATGGCGAAATGACGACGCAGAACACTCCCACGAAAGCAGTTGCCGCTCGCGCCTTCGCCGTGGAGGCGCACGGGGAGCAGATGTACGGGCCGCACCGGTACTCTCATCACCTCGACGCGGTCGCAGGACTCGCGCGCCCATATGGTGACGATGCAGAGGCCACCGCCTACCTGCACGATATCAAGGAGGACGTCGCCGGCATGTCGTTCGACGCGCTTCGCGAGCGCTTTGGCAACGAGGTGACGGAGGCGGTCGATCTGCTGAGCGACCCACCGGGGGCCAATCGCAAGGAGCGAAAGGTGAAGGCCTATGGCCGGCTGGCGGTGACGCAGAATCGACTTGCTTTGATCGTGAAGCCGTGCGACCGCCTGGCCAACATGCGTGCCTGTGTCGCCGACGGGAACGAACGCCTCCTCGAGGTCTACCGCTCCGAGCATCCGACGTTCCGTGCAGCAGCCTATCGCCCGGGCCTGTGCGACGAGATATGGAGCGAACTGGATGAGCTTGCCGAGCAGCCGATCGTCGCGGACTCCGAACGGCCGAGGCCTTGCGGATAAGCGCGATTGGACGAAGCACCTCCGAAGTCGTGTTCACGATCGCGCCGCGACCGGCGCCTCATGTTCTGCCGGCGTTAGTCTTCCGGGCAGCTTTCCGTTCGGCCGCAAGACGATTCGCCTCGCGCTTGTCGCTGATCGCCTTTAGGTGAGCCTCCCGATAGAGCCTGATCTGCACGGCGGTCATGCGCTTGAAATTCGGGGGATCGACGATCTTGAGGTTTCGGAGATCGATCTTCCCGATCGCAGGTATGTCCGTCTGGTGCTGTCCGAGTAGAAAGACGGCATCCCACTCCTCTTCGGGCCGCTTCTGCCCGTCGTCCAGGTAGTGGATGATGTCGTGGCACCCGTTGCAGACCGTCGCAAGCATGGTGTCGTTCCGGCCCTCCAGCACGTCGCGTTCGTAGCTGCGGTGGTGGACGATGCTGCCGCGACCTCCACAGCACTGGCAGATCCTATTGTCGCGCTCGAGCACACGCTTCTTTATCTTCCTCCATCGCGCAGACTGCAGATACTGCTTGTGGTAGTCCATCTGCATGACATCGGTGATGCGCTTCTTTGGCAGGGCGGCTCTTTCACGCAGCTCGCGAAACATTTCCTGAACGACTTCGGGCGTCAGATCGGCCTGCTCCGCAAGCGGCACCGGGCGCGTTGGTCCGGGAGTTGCCTCAGACTGGTCGGACATCGATTGACGATCTCGTTGGCGCTGATGGGCTCACTGGATTGGCGCGGCATTCAGGGCAGTCGCACGCGGCGGTCGCCCGCAGCTGGCCGGCGATTCGCAACCACAGTTCGCGGCTCTCTGGGTCCTTGGCGCGCTCAGCGTGGAGCTCGGCCACGATCGGAGCCGGGTCGCTGTGCATCAATCGGGCCATGCGGACGACCAAAGAATCATCGGGCCGGGTTCGACCGCTTCGCCAGTGGGTGACCGATGTGTTGCTGATCCCCAGGACCTTGGCCAATCGGTAGTCGGTCTTGATCTGAAGAGCAGCCTTGAATTTCTCCAAGATGGCATCGGTGGTGGTCAGATCTTCGGGTCTCGGCCTGGCCGGCCGCCCCGACGCCTTTAGCGGAGGTGCGCGGAGGGCATGGTCGTCGTCAGGGCGCGGATTCGGATGCCAAAGCTCATGGGGCTTCATCTAGGCTTTCGTGGCAGGCACATGGGAAGGATCGTGCATTGTCCCAGCCCGCGGCAGCAATGGCGCCCGCCTGGCTCAGCCAAAGTCCGGTGTCAGCGGCCCACCCGGATGGCTCTGCCCAGGCCATTCATCCAACGCCTCGATCGCATCTTCGGCAAACTCGTAGGAGTAGCGCTGCTTTGGCTCTCATGGCCGCGTGGCAGCGTAGATCGCCACGCTGACCCCGGTACCAGCGAACTCGTTCGAGAACACGCCGGACCATTCGCCCACCCAGCCTTCGAGCAGATCCTTGCCGCACATGGAAGCCGGCAGGATAGCAACGATCCTCCCGCCGGCTCCGACCAACGTCGAAGCCTCTTGCAGGTGCGCCAGGGCGCGGCCGTCGGCGAAGGGGGGATTCATCAGAACTTTGGACCACCTGGTGGCGCCGGTGCGCGCAACTGCTGCCCATTCGATGAAGTCCGCCTTGTGCGCCTGGTATCCGCGCGCGCGCAGCACGTCGCACCGCAGGCCCGCGATCTCGATGCATGTCGTCCGATCGGCCGGCAGCAGGCATGCGAGACCGCCAATGCCGGCGCTCGGCTCCAGGTAGGCGTCCTGCGGGCGATCGGCGCCGAGCATGTCGAATGCGGCTTCGGCTACGGTGCTCGGTGTGGGATAGAACTGGAAGGACGCAGCGTCTGGAATGCATCCAGAAATCCGGATGGTGTTGAGGACAGCGCTCGGGTTGAAATCGAACGTGTAGCCGTACTTCGAAGGCACGCCCCCGATGCTCTCCAGCACGCGCTCGGCTTCGCGTACAGCGTGCTTTCCTTCGTCGTTGCCGCTGCCATAGGAGAACGAAAACTCCCAAGTGCCGGCCGCCTCGCTTCGACCGACGCCGCCAGCTTCCAGCAGGCGCAACACCGCAAAGGGCAGGGGTCGCTCCATGAGCTTGAACGTCTTGGACTTGGTCTTCGGGCGCGCGCGGAACTTGGCCGGGATGGCCATCGGATACAGGCCCGCCAGCACGTTATTCAGCCGAAATGCGACCTCCGGATTGATTTCCAGGTGCGCGGTGCCGACTCCTCGATAGATGCGGATGCGCACCGCACCGCCGTCGATGTCGTGCCACTCGCCCCAGGCGTGCATCTCTGAGATTCGGCGAAGCAGGTTAGCCGTCTCATAGTGCTTCAAGCCGCCGGGGCGGCCCATGAACGTCGCGATCACGGAGCGCAGATCGTTGATGAGGCCCGCGCGGCTGTGGTTCGGGTATCCATCCCGCAGCACGTAGTCGAGGATCATCCGCTTCGAGAAGCCCTCCGGCTGGTTTGTTACATGCGTTCCTGAGAGGCCCCGGAAGATGCCGTCCACGCGCTCGCAGAAGAACTTGTGGCGCGAGGACAGCAGATCGGCGATCGTGGGCCTGACGGCTTCCTCGGTGAAGGGCACGGTCTTGCGATCGGAGATGGCCTTGTTCCACTGATCACGGCGGCATTGCGGCATGCAGTCCAGGACGTCGGTGAGCGCGAGCGCTTTCGACCAGTAGCTCGCATCGAGCACTGCGAGCGCGTCGTCCACGTTGGCGAGGGAGCTGAGGGAGAGGTAGTGTCCGCCGCGGATCTCGCTGGCTTCCAGGAAGTAGCTCATCGCCGCGCGGAACTCTTCACCAAGCAGCGCCTCGGCGAGCTGCTCGATGCCGCGCTTGTGAGCCGGGCCTTCTGGAACGGCTCTTTCACGAACACACCCGATCTGAACCGCGCTGCTGGATAGCTGCCGGAGTAGTGGTGTTTTTCCACGAAGGCCTTTGCCTCGCGCTCTTCGATTGGCTCGACGCTCGCGCGGCGCGGGTCGAATATCTCGCCTGCTGGGCGATAGCTGGCACGGCCGTGGTTCCAGCGCTGGCAGTGCAGGTCGAGTCGTTGCGGGTGGCCTTGAGATGAAGTGAGGAGCCGGACGTCATCAGGCCAAGATACCGGCCCGATTGCAATCGCGTAAGGGCAGTTAGCTAGAAATTGCCGACGCGCTGAATCTTTCGAAGGGCGTTGGTGTTCGGCCGCCAGTACTTCACCTCGCCGGTGCGGAACTCAGCCTTGCGATAGAAGTAGGCGTTGCTGCTAAACATGATGGTCCATTGCTCCAATCGAGCTTTGGTGCCCTTCACTTCAAGGCGTGCCACCCTGGAATGATGCGCGAGGTTGACGAAGGCATGCCATTGCTCAACGTCGTCGGATGCGAGAAGCTTGTACTCTGCATCGAAGCCTAGGTTGGTAAACAGCATGGCGAAATTCAACCGCACCGCTTCTGCGCCCACGTAGAACTCGGAATCTGTATAGGTCACGGTTTGCCAGAACGCTCGACTGGCCTTGCGGCTGAATCCGTTCATGGGATCAATGTACTTGACCTCGATGCCGAACGGACCCGCTTCGAATCCTGCATCGATCAAGTGCTGCTTGGGGTAGGCCACAAAGTCGATGCGAACCCCCAGGTCCTCCGCAAGGTGGCGGCCTCGCACTTCCTCGTGGAGGAAGAAATCGGCCTGAAGGTGGCTCTTGAGCCACGCCGACAACTCCACCTCGGAGGCGAAGCGATTCGTGGAGGCGGCGAGTTCGTCGCGTCTCCTCTTTTTGACCGCGGAGATCCTTTGTTGAAACACCTGGAGAGCGGCCGTCTCTCCATCGATCTCGCTCATGCGTGAAAGAAGTTCGTCGACCGAGTCAGCCATGTGTTGCCGAGCATCTTGTCGGGCCGTTGTGGGGTCGAAAGGATCACCGCCACCAGCGCTTGCAAGGTCGGCGCGAGCCTTCTCACGGAGCAGCTCCCCATACTCGCGCATCACCTCCTGGTGCCGCGCCACGAGCTTCTGGTCGAACGCCTTAGGCTCGACTGGTGGACGCGGCTCGGGGCTGCCGACTTGGCTGCCGCATCGCATGCACTGCTGTACATGGTGAACAGCTCCCCCGGTGACGATGCGCTTCCGAAGCTCGGTTCGATGCTGCCGCGCGTCTTCGCAGCGCACCTGGTCCAGCGCAGGTCGCAACCGCTCGAGACGTTCCTCGATCGAAGCACCGCCGGACTCACTCAAACGCATACGAAACCCTCCTGCCGATCATTCGGCGCTCGATGATACTGAGCGAGTCACGGTTGCCGGCCAGGACGTTCTTCCCCACTGAACTGAGAAAGCACGCGCCCGGCGTGGTGCGCAGCCACTCGTCGGCTGTCCCGTGCGAGAACTTCAGGCCCAGGAGCTCGGCCACAGCCGGGCCCTTGGTGTGGCCGTGCCGGAACGCGAGCAGGATGCTCATGGCGTGCTGGTGATGGCCCGGGGCAACGTAGAAGACGCCGTAGCGGCGGTCGTAGACGAACGGCTTGTTGAGGTCGGCTTTGGCGAGCGGCTCCGGCAGCGACATGTGCGCATCGCACATGGCCCACCATTGCTCGTTGGTGAAGGGGCGAATATCAAGCATCGGCCTCTTCCCTCAGGCCGCCGCAGCGGTGGTGGCCCCTGCAAAAGCAAACACATGAGTGATCGCGCCGTCCTCGTGGCGAACCGCCACTGGGTTCAGTCGGATGAGACCACCACCGGCGTAGGTGCACGGCCCGCCTTCCTTCCTGAAGGTGCGCGAATCGTCGGCGCCGATGTAGCGGCCGACGCAGGAGAACGCGGCTTGCGTGTCCTTTGCGCCGGCGTTCTTCCAGTCCTCGACCGCGGCGACATGTCCGCAGCTCGGGCACACGAAGCGCCATCTCAGTGGATCTGGCCCGAACAAGCGGGAGGCCTCGGCGCGCCATTGCTCAGCGGAGAGGACGCCGTCGCCGGCAATGCTGTCGGAAGTGCTGGTTTCGTTCACGGTGATAGCTTGTCGCGAGGATGAAAACAGTATGCGGGACTGCATTCGATTCGCGCAAGGCGGAACGCCACTTTTCCGAGCCTGACCTCAGCTACGCGAGGCGGGCTTGCTGGAGCATTTCATCCGATATGCACCGAAAGCACCGGCCGCCGCAGTTCCAGCGGTACCGGCCGATGTAGCCCGTGCCGCTGCACCTGTTGCACTGCGGGTCTGCCAGCTGGCGCCACAGGGCTCGAGAGGCGGGGACGGGTCCAGCGCTGCGGCTTTCATGAGGCGCGTCCTGTCTTGAAAGCCAGTCATCGAACTGGTCGGGGTCGTTGGGATCGATGTCCACGTGTTCACAAAAATCAGCCCAGTCGCTCATGTTTCACTCCTTTGAAGGCCGGACTGAAGGACCTGCTGCGAAACTGCAGCTTTGTGTACAATCAATCCGAGAGGATTGCGAATGCAAACCTTCAAAGAAGCGCCGGAGGCGCCTGATCTACTGAAGATCTCTCGTACTGCACTGAGTTGACTGCAGTACTCTGAAAGCTGGACGCGCACATGCTGCGCCAGGCATAGCGGCCCTCTCCTCCCCCAATTCCCCGCGAATCGACACGCTGAGTCGAGGCGACCTTTCGTTGGAACTGCCGGTCACAATGCCGGCCGGCGGCAGTTTATGGACGCGAAGCGAGGTGGGCGCGCAGGGCCTGGGCCGCCTGGTCATCGAACCCGACGAACGAACCGCAGGCGACCAGGTGATCGACGTGGCGATCGAACTGCCACTCCGCGTCATCGAGGGCAACCCACGGCTGGTCAACGCCCCCATGCGCCTCAAGCCATGCGCAGATCTCGCCTTCGCGCCTAGCGTGCACGTAGCCGGCCGGATCGCGCCTTGGGGGCGGAGTCGCTCCGATGATGCGTGCGCCGATGTCGGGCGAGAAGAACGAGCGCAGCTCGTCGAGCGAGAGGCGCTCGCGCCACGTCGAGCTGACGACAATGCCTACGTGCGGGAAGTCGCGCAGCAGCGCCTCCAGGCGCGGCAGGAAGCAGAAGTCGGTGCCGTCGTTTGGAAGGTGGCCTTCGCCTTCCGGATGCAGAACGCCGTCGAAATCCAGGAAGAGGATCATCGTGGCCCCCGTCCTTCGATGAGCGGCCAGGCCAGATGGGACCCCATGTCCACGCCGAAGGCCCGGAAGGGCGCAGAGGCGGGCATCAAGCCCTCGTGGACATAGTCGATCGCGCGGTGGTGGTGCCCATGGACGGCAAGCGTTGCGCCCAGGGAGGCCGCCAGTTCGCTGATCGCCGCAAAGCCGTTGTGCCGCATGCCCGGCGCCGCCGCCGGCGCCTCATGCGACACGAGAACATCGGCCTCCAGCCCGATCATCGCCTCGTACTCGTCGAGAAAGATGCTCGAGTGGTGCTTGCGAGCGATGCCGCCGCGCCATGGGCCCTCCACCGTTCCTCCTCGGGTCACATGGCGCAGCATGTCGGCGCGGGAGCGGAACGGGGCGTTCGCCTCTGGCTCGTCCGGGTTCCAAATCTTGCCCCGGAAGACCCCGCCCAGGCCGGCAACCCGATACCCGGCAATCTCGACCACCCGGCCGTGCAGATTGCGATCCGCGAGCTCCGAACCCCAGAGGTGGTCGTAGTCGGCGTCCGTGTCCGTGTCGTGGTTTCCGTGGATGTACCAGATCTGCGTGAGTTCGCGAATCGACTGGAGCTCGATATGCAGCGGCTGACGGGCTTGGAGGTCGCCGAGCAGGATGATCGCCTCGGGTCGATAGCGCTGGACCGCGGCGATGATGGGCCTGAAGTCCCCGTGCGGATCACCGAAGAACATCAGCTTCGGCGCTGCGAAGATGGGTGCGGGCGAGGGGAGAGGATGCTGAGAGCTGGACATCTGGGCTCCTGGCTGGAGCCGAACTGGTCAGCGCTCCGTGGGTATGAGGGGAAAGGAGGGCGAGGAAGGCTCGGTATGGAGGCCTCCGTATCGGTGCCCGTAGTTCGTTCCCGCGCAGCTTTCTGGTCTGCCGCCCCGATGAGGAGGTCGTTCGACCGCGTGTAGTGCAAGGCTTGCGTGCGGCTCTTGACGCCCAGGCGTTTGAACAGGCGGTACATGTGCACCTTGACCGTGTCCTCGCCAATCCCGAGGCGATCGGCGATATCGCGGTTGGTCGCCCCCTCGTTCAGCAAGCTGACCAGCTCGAGCTGGCGCTTGGTGAGCGGTTCGTGGTCGACAGGGCCCGCATCCGATGCCTCGGCGCCGTCGGTGCCGCCCGACAGGAGCGTGCGCAGGGAGGTGGCCAAGTGCTTGCCCCCGACGTCTTTGGCGACGTAGAGATCTGCGCCGTGGGCCAGGCACTGAGCTTCCATCTCCTCTGCAGGCGAAGACGAGTAGACGGCCAGGGGCGCGTCGGCGTACGTCCGCTTCACCTCGGCGACGCCGTCGCACCCGTTCGTGTCGGGAAGGTTCAGATCGAGGCAGACCAATTCCGGCGGCCCGTGCTTGCTGACTGCTGCATTCAGGCGAGAAAGACGATCGAGTTCGACGATGTTCGCGGCGGGGCGAAGAGTCCGCAGCACCATCGATACGGCGTCGCGGATGAGAGGGTGATCGTCGATGACGTAAATGCTCATGGGGGCGTGTCGCGTCACGCCCGTGTGGCGTGATAGTTGCTTGGAAAACTCACCATTTTGAGCCCGGATCGGCAGGGATCCCCAGTTGGAACGGTGTGATCGCGTGGGTTGAGTGCGACGTTTCACACGAACTGACGCCGGCGCGCTCCTTCTGCCGGGCCCGGGGGGTCGCTCGCACGGTTCAGGTCGGGCCGCAGCTTTCGCCGAACGCTCCTGCCGGCAGCTTCCAGCTTTCGACCACGATCGGCGCGTCCCAGGTCGTAGCCATCGCGCGCTCAACCCAGATGCCGACAGCCGCGGGGTAGGGAACGCCCTGATCGGCCATCTCGCCGACGGTGAGCTTGCGGTCGATCGTCACATCGAAGTTGTGTTCATAGGCAGCGATCCGGCCGAATGCGCGCGGCGCGATCGCGCGATTAGTAGCCCATTGGTGTTTCGAACCAAACACGCAAAATTGGCACGAAACACGTCCGTATCCAAGCTCGTACGCGGGATGAACTTGCAATCGATGCCGTTCAATGATAGCCCATACTTGCGCTTCGGACCAGCTGTGCACCGCCCGCCAGTGGTCGATGTGCCGGGCGAGCTTCCCGCCGCGGCCATCCGCGCGGTGCTGCTCGAACGTGGCGTAGCGCGCACGCGAACTGGATTCCTCGGCCCGTTCGCCGGTGACCACCAGCGTGCGCTGGTTCTGGAACTTCGGATCGTTGCGCAGGTACGCCACGCCGACGTCGATTTTGGACACGCTCGAGCACCAGCGGACACTCAGGGAGGCTGCCTTCTGCGGGAACTTGCGCCGCGTGCCGAGCGGGCCGTTGACGCCGCCGGTCTGAATGCGCTGGCCGTCCTTGTAGAAGACCACCGGCGCCGTTCGCGTCTCCTGCCTGCACATCTCGCGCTCGATCCCGCCCTCCCTCCACGACGTCTGATATTCCATGCCCAGGTGGCGCGCCAGGGCCTGGCCATAGGCCAGGGTCACGGGCCAATCCATCAGGCCGTCGCCCGCGGCCGGGTCACCGTCGACGTTGTGGTGGTGCAGTTCGATCCTGTTCGCCGGCACACCCAGCTCCAGCAGGTGGAGCACGGAGGCCAGGCTGTCCTTGCCCGTTGAGAAGAAGCAAACGATCCGGTCGTAGGACGCCAGATCTGGAATCCCCTCGTCGTTGATGTAGGCGAGGCCGTCTTCGGAAGTGGCGGTATCGATGGCGAGCAAGGTCATGCAACCAGCATACGGACCGGATCCGCAATGGCGCTAGGACAGATCGAAAAAAAATGTCCGCGCCGATACCGCGGCGCGAACCGAGGATGCTCAGACCTCGACGATCAGTCTGGGGTTGAACGCGGGATTCAGCTCGGGCTTGAACGCGTTCGCGTAGCCACGGGGATTGCAAACGACCCGGGTGTTGCCGACCCGATAGTCCATGCTGTCATGCAAATGTCCGTGGATCCAGAGCCTGGGGACTTCGAAGAAGCTCTCAGGAAGCTCGTTCACGTACGCTGCCGAGATCCAGTCCGAAGCAAACTTTCGGTGGAGCGATCGGCGGTGCGGCGCATGATGTGTCACAACGACCGTGGGGCCCTCGAAGGGCTCGGCCATCTTCTCGGCGAGCCACTGGCGCTGCACGAGATGAAGCGCGGCGGAGTCCTCGGGCGTCAGGTGGCGCTTGCGCCGCTTGACTCTGTCGGGATAGCCGCTGCGGCCGACATTCTCGGCCACCCGGATGCACTTGTAGTCGCTCATCGTTCGCTGTGCGGCCTTCATGGCGCGAGCCACATCGGTAACAGCGCCCGCATCGGTCTCGATCGTGAGCGAGAAGTCGGTCCACAGGGTCGTTCCAAGGAACCGTACGCCCTGGAGCACCGCCTCGCCCGGACTCAGTGCATAAACGTTGCTGGCAGCTGCTTGGCGCATGTCCGACAGCGCCGTGTCCATGACGCCGCCGTAGAACTCATGGTTGCCCGGCACAAAGATGATCGGTGTGTGCTCGGCGAAGTTGCCGGGCCGCTTCGCCCAGCGAAGCGCCTTTGCCGCGGTTGCCGCGATGTCGCCCGCCAGGATCACGGCGTCGACCTCGACAGCGGGCACGCGGAAGGTGCCGGAGTCGATGTGCAGGTCGGAGAGGACGAGGAGCTTCATGTGGCGATCAGCTTACGGGAGACGCTCCCGATCGCGCTAGGGCGGGGGGCGGCCGGCTTGCAAATCGGAGGCGTAGCATTCCGGGTAGTCTGTCCATGGAAGCGAACAGTTGTCATCGTTCAAGACCCAGGCGCTGCTGCGGCGCGTTGCCGCCCCCACCGGCCCGGAGCGTTCGTTCTGGAAGGCCGTTGGCGCCCTGGCGCAAGAGCCCAGGCCGAACTGGGGCCTCGATCTGCACGCGGGCCGGCAGCCCCTGGCGACCGACGCGTTCGTCTACCTGGTCGACACGAGCAATGTCTGGATCGCGGCCGCGGCGATCTCGCCGGCGCAGCTGGTCGCAGTGAGGGACGAGGTCGAGGGGGGCGACGGCCACGAGCTGCGCGCGCGCGCAGCCGTGGCCATGGCAAGCGCCAGCCAGGCCGTGCAGCCGAAGGAGGGATCGATGGCGTCGCCGGAGACGCTGCAGGCGTTCGCTGCGGGCCTGCGCGCGATCGCCGCGGCGCCGGGGTTCATCGCCACGGCCGAGCAGTCACCGGAGCTCGACAACTACCATTGGATTCTGCTGCTGTACCGCCGGGTCGACGGCGAGGTGGTCGCTGGGTTTGGCTACGTCGATGAACCGATACCCGGCATGCTCGATCGCGAGACGCTGGTCGAGTTCGTGGGGAACATGGTGGAGATGGATCTGACCGAGGACACGAGCGTCGGGGTTGCAGTGCGAGAGCATGGAGGCGTGGACCTCGCGGCCGCGCTGTCGCACGTTCGACCAGCCTGAAGCGTAATGAAAACGACCAGTCAACCGCGCAGCGGGCCGTGTCCTGAATCTGATCGCTCCGGCGCGAGGCTTTTCGGTCGCCTTGCTTCTCGGGGTCCTGGTGCGTCTGGGCGGGTAGCACCGGGTGAGCAACGCCGGGCCGGCTTTACGAGTCAGCAAGTCGTTCGAAGAGGGATTGGTTCTCCCTGTAGATCCGGCGCATCGTCGCGCGGATGGCGGCGGGTGAAGGTGATGGCCGCTTATCTTGCTTCGCTACCTTCGCCCGGAGCCGAGACAGTAGCTTGCGCCTGGCGCGCAGCTTCATGGTGCCTCCTGAGGCTCACGCTTCTTCGGTTCGCGCGGCGGAACTGGTGATGGGCGGCGCGACGGTGCTGGCGACATACGGGTGTGATCGGTAACGCGGAACAGAATGAAGTGGGCCGACGCGGTCGCGCAAGGGCGACGGGCGAGTGCGGGGCCGCTGGTCAGAGCGTTGATCGAACGCGTGAGTTCAAGTTCCTCATGCACGCCCGAGCCCAGCCACGAGGGCATGCGGAGGAGAGTGGCGGAGCGGGAGAACAGGTCGATGGTGTCGGTCATGCGCCGATCGTACCGGGCGCGAGCGCTACGCTTCCCGGCGCTGGCTCAGCAGCACCCCTGGGCGCGCGGACTCTGAATCGGCTCCTTCGCGCTTTATAGTTCCACCACCACCTCTCATGACGATTTCGGCGTGACCAAACACCTCCTTCACCTCGCTCTGACTGCCATGCTTCTTGTAGGAGCCACTGCTGCGCCCCTAGCGTCCTTCGCCGCACCCGGCCAGGTTCTCGTGAGCTCAGCAAAGGGTGCGACCCCATATCAGTTTGACCTCCAGTTCATGTCGCTGTTCGAGTACCTGCTGGCAGACGATATCTCCGGCTTCATACGTGGCGATGAGACATTGCTTGGCCAAAGGCTCGATCTTGTTGTGACAACGCCAAAAGAGGTCGCAAAGATCTATGCCGACAACCAGGTTGCTGGAGATCAGAAGTTCTTCAGGAAGCGGCTGCTTCTGAGCGGAAAGATTGAAAGCATCAGCAGTGGCCTGGGTAACACACCCTACATCGTCTACCGGGATACAGGCCCGATCGGGGCTCAGGCGCACCTCTCTAGGGACCTTGCCCCTGCTGCAGCACAACTAAAAAAGGGCCAGTCCGTCGCGCTTGTCTGCAACGGAAAAGGCTCGGTTGCAGGCGTGCCCATGTTTGGCGACTGTCATTTCGCAGCGAGTATCGCGAAGGAAGAGGGCGCCAAGCTTGGCAAAGAGGTTGAGCGCTTCCTCAAAGGCGAAGCAACCACTCCGTCAGCGGTCCGCCTGACCGTTTCGGTCGAGGCGATGGCACGTGCTGTCGACGACAAGGTCGACTGTTCCAAGGGCTGTTCAAAGGCGATCAATCAAGCGCAGGCCAGCGACCCAAAGCGCATCGCCGAAATCATCGCGAAGATGCGAGCTGCCGGCCTGAAGATCGACGCTGAATCGGAGGCAAAGTTGGTGAAGGCAAAATAGCCCGGTGGCGGGCAGTCTACTTTGCTGCACGGTGGCTTCTGCGGTCAGCATAAACATCAGCAGCGGTCAATCGTCCGTGGCTCTGAGCTTCGCGAGTGCGGCTTGGCGCTGTTCCTCGGTACCGCCAAAGACGATGTCCTCGAACGTGCCGTCGCTCTTGAAAACTCGGTGAGCCATGACGACGTCGTCCAACTCGCCGGCCTTCGCAGCAGCGAGGAGCCTCTCGAGATGCTCGACCACCGCTTCTTGACCCCATACCAGGGTTTTGCGTTCGGACTTCATGGGGCGGTTCCTAATGGGGCGTTTTCATGCGTCGACATCGACCAGATCTGCATGGCGATCGCGGTAGCGGTCGCGCAGCAGCGCGGTAGACCACCATAACAGAGCGACGTTCGCGCACAGCCCGATGCAGACGACCAGGGCGGCGCGGTCGGCGAACCCTTCGCCGAAGTCAAGGAGAAGAAGGGCGAGAGACCAGGGCAGGGCGCATAGGATCGCGACGGACAGCAGGATGCTTTGCTCGGTGGGGTGCAGTGTGGCCACCGCCAGGGCGAGTGCGAAGACCGAGCTCGCACCGGGCAACCACCATGCGTGGTGGTACCAGAGAGGGGCGCGAGTAGTGCTCATGACCCGAAATTGTGGGGCGGGTCGGCATGACACCGCCGCGAAGGATCGCACGTTGCACCGCGAAACTGCGATCTGTCGCGCGCCGCCCACAGAGCGTCGAGAGAAGGCGCTGTGCGGCCTACGCCCTGATGATTTCCACCGGGCCAGTGCCGGAGTAGACGGTTTCGCCAGTCTTCAGTGCGGTGACGGTCCAGCGCTCGCCGGGTGTGATGTTGTAGGCGCCCGGCTCGAATGGGAGATCGGTTTCCTCATGGACGCCCGGACCAAGCCAGGACGGCATGCGCAGAATGGACGCCGAGTCGGCGAAGAGGTCTTGGTTCATGGGCATTCGGTCGATCCTACCTGGGTCCAATTGCCGGATTCTGCATGCGATCCCCTGCCCCCTTGTGTGCGCCAGCCGGCCGGCGCTAAACTACCACTAGCTGCCCAAGCCCGCCGTGCACCCGCATCCTGCGGAAGGTGAACCAGGGCCGGATCTTTCCCACCCGCTTTAGTACCTTGAACTGGGCGCGGCAACGTGCACACCGCAACGCCCAAACGTTCGAGGTGATCATGAGCACATCCCCATCCGAGGGCGCCGGTGCGCCCGCTGAAACCAATCTGGCCGAGTACGACGGGCCCTGGGACAAGCTGCGCGCACGGGTCGAGCCGCTGCTTGGCGATCTCGAAGTGCACATGGGCGAGCACTGGCATGTTGCGTTGGATCAGATCTTCACGAGGGCCGACCTGCGGGTGGCCGAGCGGCTGCGCTATCGAGGAAAATCTGACCGTCAGTGGTTCGCGGTTCGCCCGTTCCTTGCCACTAATCCCATCCATGATTCTGATCTTCGGTGCGCTCCATCATTCGAAAAGGCCGTGGGGCATCTTGTCGAGGAGTGTCGCCGTCGCAGCACGCTTCCGACGGCAGTCAAGCTCGATGCAGATAGGCAAACACTCGACCTGTGGTCTGGCGCGGAACTGATGTTCAGCGTGCGACCGATCGAGATGAGACGCGTCTCAGACGCAGCGCGCGAGCGGGCAGAAGGAACAATCATCGGGTTGCGAAAGTTTGACCATCCCGAGGCGGAATTGCTTAAGCGGGTGCACCGCTGGCCTGGTCTAGGAGGGGTCGCGCAAGAGAAGAACATGAAGCGTGGGCGAGCGGGGGCTCCATACCCTGCGGCTGAGTTCTGGCATCATCCAGTGCCTAAGGAATGGCTACTGTCGGCTCGCGCCCTCTGCGCCCGATGCGGCCGTCCAGATCCTGAGAGAAGCTTCCTGGAGTCGGTAGCGGCGGCGGCGTTAGACGCTCCTTCTTGGAACCACCTGGCGTCGCTGCATGGCGACCGAACATCCGAACTGGATGGGCCATGGTGCCTTCATGTGTACGCAGAGTCGGAGGCGGACCTTCAGGACCATGGCTTCTACTCGGACGCCATTGACGCAGTAGCTGACTTGTTGACGCGCGCGCCAGCTGAGTTCATTGCGAAATGGCCGCGGGCCGAACTCCACTTCAGCGGCATGTCGGATCTTCCGTACTACCAGTTCATGCGTCGCACCGGAAACGAACACCCGTTCGATTGGCCTGGCCCCACCGTCGGAGTGACTGCGATCGCGGATGTAGCTGAAACGGACGAGGAGGACTTCCTGGTGGATGTTGCTCGCGCACTTTCTTCCGTCGATCCTCGGCCCCTCGAGGCGCTCTTCGGCATCGGTAGAACGGACGAAGAGCGTCTTGGTCTGATCGACACCTGGGCCGGTGAGCATCCTTTGGTTAGCGATGGTCCATGGCGATTCACCACGTCTGGAACCCAAATGCAGTGCAAAGCTCTGGGCTCGCCGGTTCGACGAAGGCGGCAGGTGCATCGAACATGTCGGTGTTGCTGCCTATAAGGCGCAGCTATATCCGTGGCGTAGCCACCGGGTGCTGTGTGGCGAATACGATGGAAAAGGTCCCGTAGCCATCTTCGAGAACCTTTCGAGTCCGACCTTGGAGAAGTTGGAGCATGTCCTACCGGCGCAAAGGCGATTGACGCGAGGGAAATGGGGGGATTGGCCGGGGTTCGACGAACCGGCTAGCGGGCCATATGTAGATCCGAGCTTCGCGAGCATTGTTGAGCGATTCGAAGCCGAGCGCAAAATCGATCCGCAGTAAAGCAAACCTCTCTTGCAGCAGTTGAAGGCCGCCACCGAATGCGGACTGCTTGTCCGCAGCGCGCATTCTTGGTATGCGTCTGGCCAAGTCACCTTGCCCCCGAGCGGGCGAGCGTGTAGCCGGTAACTGCGCTCAGGCAGACGGCTTCCAGCGGTGCGGCAGCAGGTCTTCGATTCGGCTGGCCGGTTGAGTCGTAAGCGTGCGACCGAGGCCCTCTTGAATGCGACGTACTGTATGAAGACGATCGTGTGATCGTGCTCGCCGAAGGATGGTGTGCACTTCA
>NZ_LYMK01000002.1 GCF_002157355.1 Variovorax sp. JS1663
CGGCCGCCCGAAGGCGCTCGCCCCCTCCTTCAGGAGGGGGTGCGCGAAGTACACGAAGTGACGAGCCTGGGGGAGGTCGGCCAATGACCGCGATCCTGCCTGGCGCCACCCTCGGCGTGATCGGCGGCGGGCAACTGGGCCGCATGTTCGCGCATGCCGCCCAGCGCATGGGCTACCTCACGGCCGTGCTGGACCCCGACGCCGACAGCCCGGCCGGCCGGGTGAGCCACCACCACATCCACACCGACTTCGCCGACGTCGACGGCCTCGCCCGGCTGGCAGGCCTGGCCGACGCCATCACCACCGAGTTCGAGAACGTGCCGGCGCCCTCGCTGGAGCATCTCGCGGTGGCCCGGCCGGTGCGGCCGGCTGCCGCCGCCGTGGCGATCGCGCAGGACCGCATGCGCGAGAAGAGCCATTTCGTCAGCTGCGGCGTGGACTGCGCGCCCTACGCGGTCATCGAGACGGCCGAGCAGATCCCACTCATCCCGCCCAACCTGCTGCCGGGCATCCTGAAGACTGCGCGCCTGGGCTACGATGGCAAGGGGCAGCAGCGCGTGGGCACGCGCGAGGAACTGGCTGCCGCCTGGGAAAGCGCCGGCCAGGTGCCCTGCGTGCTCGAGAAGCTGATGCCGCTGGACTACGAGTGCTCCGTCATCGTCGCGCGCGGCCAGGACGGCCAGGTCGTGCATTTCCCGCCGCAGCGCAACCTGCACCGCAACGGCATCCTCGCGGTGACCGAGGTGCATGCGCAGAACATCCCCGAAGCCGTGGCACGGCTGGCGGTGAATTCGGCCATCGCCATCGCGGAGGGCCTGCAGTACGTGGGCGTGCTGTGCGTGGAGTTCTTCGTGCTGGCCGACGGTGCCCTGGTGGTCAACGAGATGGCGCCGCGCCCGCACAACAGCGGCCACTGGACGCTGGACGCCTGCGACGTCTCGCAGTTCGAGCTGCAGGTGCGCACCCTCGCCGGCCTGCCGCTCACCACGCCGCGCCAGCACAGCCCGGCGCTGATGCTGAACCTGCTTGGCGACCTGTGGTTCCCGGACGTCGATGCGGCCGGCTCGGCGCGCGGCGCCGACACCGCGGTCGAGCCGCGCTGGGCCGACGTGCTCGCGCTGCCGGGCGCGCACCTGCACCTCTACGGCAAGGCCGAGGCGCGGCGCGGGCGCAAGATGGGGCACCTCACCATCACCGGCAACGACATCGACACGGTGCGCAGCACGGCCGATTTCGCCGCGGCGCTGCTGGGCCTGCCGATCCCCTTGTCGGAATGAGCACGATGGCCATCCGCGACGGCCATTCATCCGACGCCATCCAGGAAGCCGCGCGCGTGCTGCGCGCCGGCGGCCTGGCAGCCTTCCCGACCGAGACGGTCTATGGCCTGGGCGCCGACGCCAGCAGCGACGAGGCGGTGGCCGGCATCTTTGCGGCCAAGGGGCGGCCCAGCAACCATCCGTTGATCGTGCACGTGGCGGCTGGCGCCAAGGGCACCGAGGCACTGTCCCGCTTCGCCCAGCCGCTGCCACCCTTCGCGCAGAAGCTGGTACAGGCCTTCTGGCCCGGTCCGCTGACGCTGATCGTCACCCGCCAGCCGGGCGTGGCCGCGGCGGCGGCTGGCGGGCAGGACACCATCGGTCTGCGTTGCCCCGCCCATCCGGTGGCGCAGGCCCTGCTCGTGGCCTGTGCCGAGCAGGGCGTGCCGGGCATTGCGGGGCCGAGCGCCAATCGCTTCGGGCGGGTGAGCCCGACCACTGCCGAGCACGTGCGGCAGGAGTTCGGCGACGACCTGCTGGTGATCGACGGCGGCCCCTGCGACGTCGGCATCGAGTCCACCATCGTCGATTGCAGCCGCGGCCAGCCCGTGCTGCTGCGCCCCGGTGCGATCACCCGCATGCAGATCGAGGCGGCCTGCGGCGAGACCCTGCGCGACAGGAACGAACTGGCCGTGCCCGACCCGCGCGCTTCCGGCACGCTGGAGGCGCACTACGCGCCCGCGGCCAAGCTGCGCCTGATGGATGCCAAGGCATTGCAGACCGGCCTGGACGTGCTGGGCCCGAATGCGGCCCACATTGCCGTGTGGTCGCGCAGCCCGCTCAAGAGCCGCTCTCAGCGGGTGCTGCTACGTCGCATGCCCGACGATGCGGCGGCTGTCGCGCAGCAGTTGTTCGCGATCCTGCGCGCCTTCGACGACGAGGGCGCCAAGCTGATCTGGGTCGAGACCCCGCCGGCCGGCCCCGAATGGGAAGGCGTGCACGACCGCCTTCGAAGAGCCGCCGCTGCATAGGGCCTGCGCGCAGCGCGCCCGTTCGGGGCCGCCGCTTGACCGGCTTTGCCGGGCCGCTGGCGGGGCCCCCGGTGAGGGGGGTTGGCGGCTGCGCGAAGCGAGCAAGCCCGGGGGAGAGCCTACTTCACCGTGTCGAAGAGCGCCCGTGCCCGCACGTGGCAGAACGGCGGCTCATAGGTGCCGTGGTAAGCGCCGAAATAGGCCGCGTAGGCAGGCGTCGTCGGGTCGGTCGGCGCCTTGCCGCCCGGTCCGTAGGTGGCCTGGATCTGGGCATCCACGTCCACCGTCGTCACCGTCGTCACGCCGCGTGAATCGAAATCCGCCTTCATCGGCACCATGTGCACGGCCGGCGGCACGGTCGGGTCGCCGGCGCCGCCGCACAGCAGCGTCTTGGCGCGCGGGTTCCAGCCGAACAGGTCGTTCTTCTTCGCGTCGAGGAAGAGCGTGTTGTTCGGGTTGGTCTGCACGTCGGTGAGGAAGGCGCTCTGGAAGATCGCGTCGCGCGCCTGGTTCGGCGTCTCGCCGTTGGCGCCCGGCAGCGTTCCGCTGGTCACCAGCGTGGTGTAGTTCAGCGTCGCGCTCGGCAACAGGTTCTCGATGTAGCTGACGTAGGGCTGCCTGTAGACCGTGTTGGCGTCGGTGTAGACGTCGCCATACACCTTCTGGTACGAGTTGACGATGAAGGGCACGAAGAACTGGTAGCCCGCGATGGCCTGGGTCAGCTTGAAGGAGCCCGAGAGGTTGTAGGGCCCGGCCAGGTGCGCGCCGGCCACCACGTTGATCTCCGCCGCGTTGTCGCGCTCGGCCGCGCGGTGCGCCGCCATCGAGGAGTGGCCACCCTGCGAATAGCCGGTGAACATCACCTTGCCCGACAGCGAGCCGCCTGCGCTCACCACGGCCGCCCTGGCGGCGCGCACCGAATCCAGCACCGTGCGTGCCTCGGAATCGGCATGCAGGTAAGGGTGGTAGGGGAAGGTGGACCTGGCGTAGCCCAGGTAGTCGGTCGCCACCACCGCATAGCCCTGGGCCGCGTACATCGCGGTCAGCAGGAAGGTCTCCGGATCCTGCGGATTGACCAGCGTGCGCGGCTTCTGCACGTCGGTGCCCTTGGCATAGGCCACCAGCGGCGCGCCGTTGGCGCAGGTGCCGGCCGGCATCAGCAGCACGCCCGAGGCGTTGGTGACTTCTCCCTTCGGTCCCACGGTGCTGTAGTTGAGCGAGACCACATTGACGTCGCATTTCGCCTTGCCGCTGAGCGCCTGCAGGCCGCTCTGCGCGCTGGCGCCATCGATCTGCGCCGTCGTCAGCGTGGTCACGATCACGGGCGGCTCCCGGAGCGCGCCGGTACCGGGGCCGCCGCTGCCGCCGGTGCCGGTGCCGGTCCCGGTACCGATGAAGGCGAAGCCGCCACCGCCACCACCGCCGCCGCAGGCTGCGAGCAGGCTGGCCGTGGCGACGGCGCAGAGTAGATGCAGACGACGATTCATGGCTTGTCTCCGTGCTGTGCGTGTTGTCGTGATGAGGAAGGCGCACGATCCTAGGCCTGTGCCTTGCCGAGCCGGACCGAGGGAAACCCCGAGCCGTCGCACCACCGCAGTCGCCTTGGCGACGCTCCGTGCTCAGTTGTCCTGCGCTGCCCAGTCGACCAGCGCATCGAAGGCCGGTCGTGCGGCATTCGCGCTGCCGTGGTTGGCGATCGCCACCACCACCCAGCGCCGGCCGCTGGCGCCGTGCACGTAGCCCGCGATGCCGGCCGAATCGCGCAGGCTGCCGGTCTTGAGGTGGGCCGCCCCGCCCGAGCGCAACGTGCGCTTGCGCAGCGTGCCGTCCACGCCCATGGCCGGCAGCGAGGAGGCCAGCTCGGGCATCAGCGGCGAGCGCCATGCGACCTGCAGCATCTTCGCCAGGGCCGCCGCGCTGATGCGTTCCTCGCGCGACAGCCCGGAGCCGTTGTCGAACACCGGCTGGCCCTCGCCGGTGCCGATGCGCTCGTTCCACCACTGGCGCAGCACGGCGCGCGCGGCCTCCGGCGTGCCGCGCCGCTTCTGCTGCAGCCCCAGGGTCAGGAAGAGCTGCTGTGCCATCACGTTGTTGCTGTACTTGTTGATGTCGCGCACCACCTCGGCCAGCGGCGGCGAGGTGGCCTCGAAGGCCGGCCGCAGGCCTGCCGGCACCGAGCCCTCGCGGACCTGGCCCTGCAGCTTCGCGCCCATCTCGGCCCACATGCCGCCGACCGCGCGCACCGCGTAGCTGCGCGGCTCCGCGTAGGCCACGGCCCAGCTCTTCTCGCCGCAGGCGGCGGGATAGCTGCCGGCGAAGCCGATGCGGGCCGGATCGGCGAAGGCCGGCGCCAGCGCGGCACGCCAGTCCCCGCACTCGCCGGGCACCAGCGGCACGCTGGCCTGCATGCCGACCCCGCTCAGCGCCGGCTCGTAGCTGACCTGGGCGGCCTGGCCGTCGCGGTTCGGCTGGAAGGTCATCACCACCGACCTGAAGTTGATCAAGAGCGCGTCCGGCGCGGCGTTGTAGGGCCGCTGGCCCTCGCCGTCGAAGGCCGAGGGGTCGGTCTCCGCGGCCTCGAAGGCGCTGCGGTCCAGCACGATGTCGCCGCGGATCGTGTGGATGCCCAGCCCCTGCACCCGCCGCAGCAGCAGCCACAGGCGCTCGATCACCAGCTTCGGGTCGCCCTGGCCCTTGATGTAGAGGTTGCCGGCCAGCACGCCGCCCTGCACCGGCCCGTCGGCGTACACCGGCGTGCTCCAGGTGAAGGCCGGGCCCAGCAGGTCCAGCGCGGCGTAGGTGGTCACCAGCTTCATGACCGACGCCGGGTTCACGGGCACTTGCGAGCGCCAGGCCAGCCGGGGCGGGCGCACCCCGTCCGCATCCGCCACCAGCATCGTGACGGCCTCGCGCGGCACTTTGGCGCGGGCCAGCGCAGCCTCCACCTCGGGCGGGAGGTTCTGGGCCAGGGCAGGGACCGAAGCAAGCGCGGCGAGCAGGGAGAACAGGCGCAGGACGCGGCGCGCGGATGGCTTCGGGGCAGCAGGCATCGGGCGATTATCCGGGGCCTTCCCGGTGCGTTGGGCCGCTCATGGGCCTGCCGCGGCGCGGTGCATGGCGGCCCCTCGATAATCGCCCGATGCCCGCCGTTCCCCGTCTGTCCCCCCGTGCGCTCGGCATCGGCGCGGCAGTTGTCACCGTCCTGGTCTGGACCGCCTTCATCGTCATCGCCCGGGCTTCGGCCGGGCGCTCGCTCACGCCCTTCGACATCGCCTTCACGCGCATCTGCGGCGCCAGCCTGGTGCTGGTGCCCTGGGGTGCCTGGCTGGTGGCGCAGGCGCGGCGGCGCGATCCCTCGCAGGGCTCGCTGTTCGGGCTCTCGCCGGTCGCGCTGCGCCCGACCGTCGTGGCGGGCGTCTTCGGCGGTCTCGCCTACGCCCTGCTGGCCTACGCCGGTTTCTTCTATGCACCGGCCACGCATGCCTCGGTTCTCATGCCGGGCAGCCTGCCGCTGTGGACCGCGGTGCTCGCCGCCGTGGTGCTGCACGACCGCCTGACGCCCGCTCGCCTGTTCGGCCTGTCGCTGATCGTGCTGGGCGACCTGCTGGTGGGCGGCGCCAGCCTGCTGCATGCCTTCGAGGGCGGCGAGCTCTGGAAGGGCGACCTGCTGTTCATGAGCGCGGCCTTCTGCTGGGCCTGCTACAGCGTGGTGGTGCGCCGCGAGGGGCTGGACGCGGTGCGCGCGACCATCGCGATCACGGTGTTCGCCTTCCTCGCCTACGTGCCGGCCTATGCGCTGCTGGCCTACCTGGGCCAGGTGACGAGCCGGCTCGGGAGCGCGCCGCTGGGCGAGATCGCGTTCCAGCTGCTGTTCCAGGGCGGTGGCTCGGTCGTCGTTTCCGGCATCACCTTCACCCGCATGGTCGAGTACTTCGGGCCGGTGCGGACCACCATGATCACCGCGCTGGTGCCGGGCCTGTCGGCGCTGGGTGCGGTGTTCTTCCTGGGCGAGCCGCTGCACTGGAACCTGATCGCGGGGCTGCTGCTGGTCACGGCCGGCATCCTGTTCGGTGTGCAGCGCATGCGCGCGGGCGGCGTGAGCGCGGCGGTCGCCGCCCGGGGATGAGGCCGATGGCTGCCACCCGCCTCCTGGCCTTCGACACCAGCACCGAGGTCCTGTCGGTCGCGGTGCGCCATGGCGACCTGCTGCTCACGCACACCGGGGCGGGCGGCGCGCAGGCCTCAGGCACGCTGATCCCGACGATCGAGCAACTGCTGGCCCAGGCCGGGCTCACGCTGGCCGGGCTCGACGCGATCGCCTTCGGCCGCGGTCCGGGCTCCTTCACCGGCCTGCGCACCGCCTGCTCCGTGGCCCAGGGGCTGGGCTTCGGCGCCGGTGTCCCCCTGCTGCCGATCGACACCCTGCATGCGGTGGCTGAGGAGGCGCGCCACCGCTTCGGCGCCACCCGCGTGCTGGCGCTGCTCGATGCGCGCATGGACGAGCTCTACGCCGCCCGCTACGACTTCGGGCAGCCCGTGCAGGCCGGCGCCGAGCCGCAGCTGATGGCGCCGGAGCAACTGCAGGTGCCGCCGGACTGGGCCCTGGCCGGCAACGTCTTCGCCGCCTACGGCGAGCGCCTGCCGCCCGCCGCGGCCCGCCACGAGGCCCTACCCACCGCCGAGGCGATGCTGAGGCTGGCTCCGGAATTGCTTGCTGCTGGCAGGGCGGTCGAGCCGGCGCAGGCCTGGCCGCTCTATGTTCGCGATAAAGTTGCGCAAACCACCGAAGAGCGTGCCGCCCTGAAGGCGGCGCCGATCCCCCCGAAGTCATGAGCGCCGTCCTGCAGCCGCGAGAAGCCCGCCTCGAGCCGATCACGCTCGAGCGGATCCCGGCCGTGTGCACGATCGAGCGCAGCGCCTACACCCACCCGTGGACGCCCGCCAACTTCAGCGATTCGCTGCACGCCGGCTACCACTGCCAGTGCCTGGTGGCCCCGGCGCTCCTGCCGGGCGAGGCCGCGCCAGCGCGGCGGCCGCGCGCGCTGTGGGGCCGGCCGGCCTCGCAGTCCGGCGGCGAGACGCTGATCGGCTACTTCGTCGCCATGAAGGGCGTCGACGAGGTTCACCTGCTCAACATCACCGTCGCGCCCGCCTTCCAGGGCCAGGGCTGGGCGCCGCTGATGCTGGAGGCGCTGGCCGGCTGGTCGCGCGGCCAGAACGCCCAGTGGCTGTGGCTGGAGGTGCGCGCCAGCAACCAGCGCGCCCTGGCCATTTACGAGCGCCAGGGCTTCCGCCGCGTGGGCATGCGCAAGGGCTACTACCCGGCCGAGGGCCATTCGCGTGAGGACGCGGTGGTGATGAGCCTGCGTCTCAACGAATCGAACAGTGCGTGGGGAGCACCATGACTCTCCCCCAGGCTCCCCCCACTTCGTGTGGTCCGCCAACCCCCTCACCGGGGGCAACACCAGAGGCCCGGCAAAGCCGGTTCCGCGGTGTTTCCCGAACGGGCCTGGCTTCGCCGGCCGCGGTGCTCCGATGAAAGAGGGCATGCTGAATCTGGATGCGCGCCAGCGCGCGATGCTCGACGAGATGGGCGTGAAGGTCTGGTGGCCGGTGGCAGCGTCGACCGAGGCGCCGGCGGCCGTTGCGGTGCCGGCCGCGGCGCCACCGATGCCCCGCGCGAGCACGCTGCCTTCCGCGCCCGTGCCCGTGCCCGTGCCCGCGCCCGCGCCGCCGGTCGTCGCCCGCCCCGCGGCTGCGCCTTCCGCCGCCAGTGTCCTTGTCGAGGTGCCCCGCCTGCTGTACGGTCCCGAAGGCGCGGCCCAGGGCGGCTGGCTGATCGTTGCCGACATGCCGCCGGGCCTCGACGGCCGCCACGCCGAGCCCTTCGACGGCGATGCCGGCCGCCTGTTCGAGGCCATGCTGCGCGCCCTGCAGCTGCACACGGGCGCGGTGCCCGTGCAGCTCATGCGCACCCACCGCGGCGTGGCCTCCGGCCAGCCCGGCAGCCCGCGCCCGATCGCCGAGGGCCTGCCCTTGCCGGCGGTCGTTCCCCAGGTGGTCCTGGCCATGGGCCCGCTCGCATCGCAGAGCCTGCTGCAAAGCGGCGAGCCGCTCGGCCGGCTGCGCGGCCGCGCCGCACGGGCCGTCCTGCCGGGCTGGGAGGCGGTCCCGTTGGTCGCCACGTACCACCCCGCCTACCTGGTGCGCAACCCGGCCGACAAGGCACGCGCCTGGGCCGACCTGTGCCTGGCCGCCGACCAGTTCGGCCCCTCCTAGAATTCCCCCATGACCTTCCTGGACAAGCTGCGCGCCGCCGAGCGCCGCAACGGCTCACTGCTGTGCGTGGGCCTGGATCCCGAGCCCACCAAGTTTCCCGCCCACATGAAGGGCGACGCCAGGCGGATCTACGATTTCTGCGCCGCCATCGTCGATGCCACCGCCGACCTGGTGATCGCCTTCAAGCCCCAGATCGCGTACTTCGCCGCCCACCGCGCCGAGGACCAGCTCGAGAAGCTGATGGAGCACCTGCGCCGCAACGCGCCCGACGTGCCGGTGATCCTGGACGCCAAGCGCGGCGACATCGGTTCCACGGCCGAGCAGTACGCGCGCGAGGCCTTCGAGCGCTATGGCGCCGATGCCGTCACCCTCTCGCCCTTCATGGGCTTCGACTCGGTCGCGCCCTACCTGCGCCACGAGGGCAAGGGCGCCTTCCTGCTGTGCCGCACCAGCAACCCGGGCGGCGACGACCTGCAGGCCCAGCGGCTGGCGGACGTCGACGGCCAGCCCTTCCTCTACGAGCATGTCGCGCGCCTCGCCCAGGGCCCGTGGAACCTGAATGGCCAACTGGGCCTCGTCGTCGGCGCCACCTACCCGGCCGAGATCGAGCGGGTGCGGGCGCTGGCGCCGACGGTGCCGCTCCTGATCCCGGGGGTCGGCGCCCAGGGCGGCGACGCGGTCGCCACCGTGCGCGCGGGCTGGCGGGCCGATGCGCCGATCGTGGTCAATTCTTCGCGAGCCATCTGCTACGCCTCGGATGGCGAGGACTTCGCGGCAGTGGCACGCAATGAGGCTATTCGTACTCGCGACGGCCTCGAGCAAGCCAAGCCTTAGTTCACTTTCCCAGGTGATGGCAAGCAGCCGAGTGCGTCACCCTGACGGAAAAAGTCACATTTCGCGACAATTGTTGTCGTTCTTCGCTGCCTGAAGCGCCGTCCAGCCCCGGTTCGGGCCCGGCACGGCGATTGCCTCAGCAGCCGCGGCGCCGCAGCGCCGAGGAGCGAGGAACTCATGGTGGAAGACATTGCGACCGGCCGCCCCGAGGCGGCCGACGGGCCGCCGCGCGCGCCTGACACGACGGCCACACCCGACGCCGGCCCTGCGGCCGCGCCGCGCAACCCCTTGCCGGGGGCAGCCGCCCTGGCCGCCGCCGCCGCGGCGCTGGCCGCCTGCGGCGGTGGTGGAGGCGGTGGAGGCGGGGGCGGCGGCGCCGGGTTCTTCCCCGGCCTGGGCGGCGGCAATGGCGAGGGCGTGCAGGCCGGCTCCCTGACGCCGCTGGCGAGCACCCCGAGCGGCCAGTCCTACGTCTACACGCAGGCCAAGACCGACGACGAGGCCGCCCGCTTCCTGCTGCAGGCGCAGTTCTCCGCCTCCGAGGCCGAAATCGCCGCGGTGCGCAGCCAGGGCTACCTGCCCTGGCTCGGCGCCCAGATGGACCGCGCGGCCACGCAGACCGGCTGGGCCTGGATCGCGAGCAAGCCCTACGACGCGGTCAACAGCGACGACATGGTCTGGAACCAGCTCATGACCTCGCCCGACGCCCTGCGCAAGCGCATGGCGCTGGCCCTGTCGGAGATCTTCGTGGTCTCGGCCAACGACGTCAGCTCCAACTGGACCGCCCACATGTTCGCCCAGTACTGGGACATGCTGGTCGCCGGCGTCACCGGCAACTTCCGTCAGCTGCTGGAGAACGTGTCGCTCAACCCGGCCATGGGCTACTACCTCAACACCAAGGGCAACCAGAAGGAGAACGCCCAGGGCCGCCAGCCGGACGAGAACTACGCCCGCGAGGTCATGCAGCTGATGAGCATCGGCCTCTACCAGCTCAACCCCGACGGCTCGGTCAAGACCGGCGCCGACGGCGCGCCGCTGGAGAGCTACACGCAGGACGACGTCACCAACCTAGCGCGCGTCTTCACCGGCTACGACCTCGACATCCCTTCGGGCGAGCGCAATGCCTTCACCCCGCCCGGCGCCAGCTTCACCATCGAGAGCAATGCCTGGACCACGCGGCCGATGGCGCTCACCGCCTCGCGCCATTCCACGTTGGAGGCCAAGTTCCTCGGCGCCACCGTGCCCGCCAACACCGAAGGCAAGGTCGCGCTCAAGACCGCGCTGGACACGCTGCACAACCATCCCAACGTGGGCCCCTTCATCGGCCGGCAGCTGATCCAGCGCCTGGTGACCAGCAACCCCAGCGCCGCCTACGTGAAGCGCGTGGCGGATGTGTTCGCCGACAACGGCGCGGGCGTGCGAGGCGACATGAAGAGCGTGTTCGCCGCCGTGCTGCTGGACAACGAGGCGCGCAGCCCTGCGGGCCTGGCCGATGCGAGCTTCGGCCGCCTGCGCGAGCCCATGCTGCGGCTGGTGCAGTGGGGTCGCACCTTCGGCATCACCTCGACCCAGGACACCTGGAAGATCGGCAACCTCTCCCGCCCGAACGACCAGCTCGGCCAGAGCCCGCTGCGCTCGCCCTCGGTCTTCAACTTCTTCCGGCCGGGCTACGTGCCGCCGTCCAGCGCGATGGCGAGCGCCAAGCTGGTCGCGCCCGAGTTCCAGCTGGTCAACGAGACCAGCGTGGGCGGGTACCTCAACTTCATGCAGAACGTGCTGCCCAACGGCTTCAACAGCAAGGACGTGGTGGCGGGCTATGCCGCCGAGAAGGCGCTGGTGCTCGACCCCGCCGCGCTGGTGCGCCGCCTCAACCTGTTGATGACCGCCAACCAGCTCGATGCCGGCACCGTCGCGCTGATCACCAACGCCCTGAACACGCCGGCGGTCACCGCGGCCAGCACCGACACCGTCAAGAACAACCGCGTCTACGCCGCCGTGCTGCTGGTGATGGCCGCGCCGGGCTACCTGGCCCAGAAATGAGGAACGCGCGATGCACCTGATCGATCCCCAGGCCCACACCCGCCGCGCCTTCCTGCGCCGCTCCGGCCAGCTCGCGATGGCCGGCAGCGCGCTGCCCTTCGCGCTCAACCTGGCCGCCATCGGCGAGGCCGCGGCCCAGGCCGCCGGTGACGACTACAAGGCGCTGGTGTGCGTCTTCCTGTTCGGCGGCAACGACTACGCCAACACCGTCATCACCTACGACGACACGAGCTACAACGCCTACAGCGCGATCCGCGGCGGCGGTGCCGGCCAGACCGCCGGCGGCGTCGCGATCGCCAAGGCGGACCTGACGCCGACGCTGCTGACGCCGACCACGCCACTGGCCGATGGCCGCCAGTACGCGCTGCATCCGTCGATGACCGAGCTGGCCACGCTCTTCAACACGGATGCCAAGGCCGCGGTGCAGCTCAACGTCGGCCCGCTGGTGGTGCCGCTCACGCGCGCCCAGTACAACAGCGGCAACCGCAAGCTCTACCCGGTGCCGCCCAAGCTGTTCTCGCACAACGACCAGCAGTCGACCTGGCAGTCCTCCTCGCCCGAAGGCTCGACGGTGGGCTGGGGCGGCAACCTCGGCGACCTGATGCTCGGGCAGAACACCAACTCGCTCTTCACCTGCATGTCGGTGTCGGGCAACGCGGTCTTCCTGTCGGGCGACACGGCCCTGCAGTACCAGGTGAGCACCGGCGGCGCGGTGCGCATCAACAGCGTGACCGGCGGCAACGTGTACGGCTCGAGCACCGTCAAGGCCGCGATGGCGCAGATGGTGCAGCAGGCGCGCGGCCATGCGCTGGAGAACGAGTACACCAAGGTCACCAAGCGCGCGGTGGATGCCGAGGGCTCCGTCACCTCGGCCATCGGCTCGGCCTTCAGCGCCGGCACCTTCCCCGCCACGGGCCTGGGCAACCAGCTCGCGATGGTGGCGCGCCTCATCCGCGGCCGGGCCACGCTCGGCGCCAAGCGGCAGGTGTTCTTCGTCTCGATGGGCGGCTTCGACCTGCACGACAACCTGATCGCCAACCAGCCCGGGCTGATGAAGCAGTTGAGCGACGCGCTCGCCGCCTTCTACCGGCAGACGGTCGCGCTCGGCGTGGCCGACAAGGTCACCGCCTTCACCGCCTCCGACTTCGGCCGCACCCTGGCCTCCAACGGCGACGGCTCCGACCACGGCTGGGGCGGCCACCACCTCATCGTCGGCGGCGCCGTGAAGGGCAAGCAGATCTACGGCACGCCGCAGGTGGTGAGCATCAACAACGACTCGAAGCTGGCAGGCTACGAGGGCCACGTGGGGCAGGGGCGGCTGATTCCCTCCACCTCGGTCGACCAGTACGGCGCCACGCTGGCGAGCTGGTTTGGCGTGCCGGTGGGCAGCCTGGAGAGCATCCTGCCCAACCTCAGGAACTTCGGCGGCAACGTCAACGGCATCAACTACCCGAAGAACATCGGATTCATGACGTAGAGGCCGCCTACAGACGCCGCACTGCGCGGTCCGCATACTCGGCGGTCCGCGCATTTCTTTTTTGGAGACAACGATGAAATACCAAGGTAGCTGCCACTGCGGCCGGATCGCCTTCGAGGTCGAGGGCGAGATCCAGGGCGCAATGGCGTGCAACTGCTCCATATGCCAGCGCAAGGGCTCCCTGATGTGGTTCGTGCCGCACGACAAGCTCGTGCTCAAGACCCCGCCCGAGGACATGAGCACCTACCTGTTCAACAAGCACGTGATCTCGCACCGCTTCTGCGGCGTCTGCGGCATCCATCCCTTCGGCGAGGGCGCCGATCCGAAGGGCAACAAGATGGCGGCCATCAACATCCGCTGCCTGGAGGGCATCGACCTGGAGAAGGTGCCCGTGCAGCACTTCGACGGGCGCTCCAAGTGAGCCCTGAGCCTCCCTTCCCGCTCGAAGGCGGCTGCACCTGCCGCGCGGTGCGCTACCGGATGACGACGCGCCCGCTCTTCGTCCACTGCTGCCACTGTCGCTGGTGCCAGCGCGAGAGCGGCAGCGCCTTCGCCCTCAACGCGATGATCGAGGCCGACCGCATCGAGCGGCTGCAGGGCGAGGTCGAGCTGGTGCTGACGCCATCTCACAGCGGCAAGGGCCAGAAGATCGCGCGCTGCCCGCAGTGCCGCGTCGCGCTGTGGAGCCACTACGCCGGTTCCGGCGAGGCGGTGTGCTTCGTGCGCGTGGGCACGCTGGACATGCCGGACCACCTGCCGCCGGACATCCACATTTTCACGATGTCGAAGCAGCCGTGGGTGCAACTGCCGGAGGGCGTGCCGGCGGTGTACGAGTACTACCGGAGTGCGGAGCATTGGCCGGCGGAGAGCCTGGAGCGCGGGCGTGCGCTCAAGGCCGCGCGCGTCGCTGCTGCTGCTGCTGGTGGCGGCTGAGGCCGCGCCTCAGCGCCCCGCCGCCCCCAAGCGCTGCGACACTTCGCTCGCACACCGCTTCAACGCCCGCGCCACCGGCCCGTCCCAGCTCGCATCGAACACCGCCGTGGTGCCGATCGCCGTGATCGCCAGCGCGATCGCCCCGGTGTGGTCGAACACCGGCGCCGACATCGCACTCACCCCCGGCACGATCTCGCCGTCGGAGCGGCTCATGCCGTGCTCGCGCACCGCGTGCAGCTGGGCCTCGAAGCCTTTCCAGTCCGGCACGGGCGGCGCGGGCGGCATGCCGACGTGGCTTTCGGGCGCCGGGCCGCTGCTCTTCTCGCGGCGGCGATCCTTCTCCAGCATGCGCTTCACTTCCTCGGGCGGCAGGTACGCGCCGAACAGCCGTCCCGACGCCGTGCTGGCGAGCGAGAACACCGTGCCGTGGCGCATGCTCATGTGCAGCGCGGCCGGCGATTCGGCCACCCGCACGATGGTGGCGCCGCGGTCGCCCCACACGACGATGGCCGTCGTGTGGCCGATCTCCTGCGCCAGCGCGCTCACCAGCGGCGTTGCCAGGTGCACCGGATCGGCCTGCTGAAGGCTGATCAGCCCCAGTTGCAAGGCGAGCGGGCCGAGCAGATAGTGGCCGCTGGCGCGGTCCTGCTCGATCAAGCCGAGCCGGCCGAAGCTGACCATGTAGGGGTGCGCCTTGGCGGGCGACATCTCGGCCTCGCGCGCGAGGTCCTTCAAGGCCATCGGCCGGCCGTGGTGCACCAGGGCACGCAACAGCTGGCCGCCCACTTCGATGCTCTGGATGCCGCGCTGCGCGCGGTCGCCGCTGTCAGAGGCCATGGCCGCTCCGTCGTTCGTTCATGCAGAAGGCATTAGACATGATCCAAAAAGCCGACTACACTGCCGTCATTCGTTCCTTGCAAACCAATTTGTTTTAGACGAATAAACAGGAGACACCCCGATGAGCCAGACCCAGACCACCAAGGCCTTCGCCAGCCAGGCCGACCTCGAAGAAAAGAAAGTCACCTTCAGCCAGATCTCGGAGCACGCCTGGGCCTACACGGCCGAGGGCGATCCCAACACCGGGATCATCATTGGCGACGACGCCGTGCTGGTGGCCGACACCCAGGCCACCCCCGCCATGGCCGCCGACGTGATCCGCCGCATCCGCGAGGTCACCGACAAGCCGATCAAATACGTGGTGCTGACCCACTACCACGCCGTGCGCGTGCTGGGTGCCAGCGCCTACCAGCCGCAGCACATCCTGGCCAGCCAGGACACCTACGACCTGATCGTCGAACGCGGCGAGGCCGACAAGGCCAGCGAGATCGGCCGCTTCCCGCGCCTGTTCCAGAACGTCGAGAGCGTGCCCCCGGGCCTGACCTGGCCCACCATGACCTTCACCGGCAAGTTGACCCTCTGGCTGGGCAAGCTCGAAGTCCAGCTGCTGCAGCTCGGCCGCGGCCACACCAAGGGCGACACCGTGGTCTGGCTGCCGGGCGAGAAGGCCCTGCTGTCGGGCGACCTGGTCGAGTTCGACGCCACGCCCTATGCCGGCGACGCCTACTTCAAGGACTGGCCCCAGACGCTGGACAACATCGCCGCCCTGAAGCCCAGGGCCCTGGTGCCCGGCCGCGGCGCCGCGCTCACCACGCCGGAAGAGGTGGCCAAGGGCCTGGCCGGCACGCGCGACTTCATCGCCGACGTCTATGCCAGCGTGTCCGAGGGCACGAAGGCCGGCAAGGACCTCAACGCGGTCTACAAGGACACCTACGCCAAGCTCAAGCCCAAATACGGCCACTGGGTGATCTTCGACCACTGCATGCCCTTCGACGTGACGCGCTGCTACGACGAGGCCACGAAGTACGCCGACCCGCGCGTGTGGACCGCCGAGCGCGACGTCGAGATGTGGAAGACGCTGGAAGGCTGAGTCCCTTTTCGCCCGCAGGAGACAACCGTGAAGCTGAACGACCTCGCGTCGGTCGGCGGGGAACCGCTCGACTATCAGAAAGTCACTTTCGACTACCGGCACCATCCCGACCAGGATGCGGCCTCGCCCGCACGCCATCCGGTGGTCGTGGTCGGCGCCGGCCCGGTCGGCCTGGCGCTGGCCATCGACCTCGCGCAGCGCAACGTGCCGGTGGTGCTGCTGGACAACGACAACAAGCTGTCCACCGGCTCGCGGGCCATCTGCTTCGCCAAGCGCTCGCTGGAGATCTTCGACCGGCTCGGCTGCGGCGAGCGCATGACGGCCAAGGGCGTGTCGTGGAAGCTGGGGCGCGTGTTCCTGCAGGACGCGCAGATCTACGAGTTCGACCTGCTGCCCGAGGCCGGCCATCACCGCCCGGCCTTCATCAACCTGCAGCAGTACTACGTCGAGGGCTACCTGGCCGAGCGCGCGGCCGAGCTGCCGCTGCTGGACATCCGCTGGAACCACAAGGTGACCGGCGTCGAGCAGCATGCGGACCACGCCCTGGTGACGGTCGAGACGCCCGAGGGCAGCTACCGCCTGCAGGCCGGCTGGCTGGCCGCCTGCGACGGCTCCCGCTCGGCGGTGCGCCAGCTGATCGGCCAGGAAAGCAAGGGCCGCATCTTCAAGGACCGCTTCCTGATCGCCGACGTGAAGATGAAGGCCGACTTCCCGGCCGAGCGCTGGTTCTGGTTCGACCCGCATTTCCACCGCAACCAGAGCGTGCTGCTGCACATGCAGCCCGATGGCGTGTGGCGCGTCGACTTCCAGCTCGGCTGGGACGCCGACCCGGAGGTGGAGAAGAAGCCCGAGAACATCATCCCGCGCGTCAAGGCGCTGCTGGCCGCCTCGCCCTTCAAGGACGCGGAGTTCGAGCTCGAATGGGCCAGCGTCTACACCTTCGCCTGCCAGCGCATGGAGGCCTTCCGCCATGGCCGCGTGCTTTTCGCCGGCGACTCGGCGCACGGCGTCTCGCCCTTCGGCGCGCGCGGTGCCAACTCGGGTGTGCAGGACGCCGACAACCTGGCCTGGAAGCTGGCCGCGGTGCTGCGCGGCGACGCGCCAGATGCGCTGCTGGACAGCTACGCCCGCGAGCGCGAGTACGCGGCCGACGAGAACATCCGCAACTCCACCCGCGCCACCGACTTCATCACGCCCAAGAGCGAAGTGAGCCGGCTGTTCCGCGATGCCGTGCTGCACTTGGCCCGGCGCCATGCCTTCGCGCATTCGCTGGTCAACAGCGGGCGGCTGTCGGTGCCGGCCACGCTGCACGGCTCGACGCTCAACACGCCGGACGGCGACGGCTTCGCGGGGCGCATGGTGCCCGGCGCCGTGGCGGCCGATGCGCCCTTCGGCGCGGGCGGCTGGCTGCTGAACACGCTCGGCACCGATGGCGGCTTTGCCGCGCTGGTGTTCGGCGACGGCGCCGCTGCCGAGGCCAGCCTGCGCGCGCTGGCCGAGTCGGACGTGCCCGCCGCCGTGGTGCGCGTCCCGCTCGACGAGGCCCATGCGCTGGCCGCGCAGCGCTACGACGCGCGGCCCGGCACCACCTACCTGATGCGCCCCGACCAGCACGTGTGCGCCCGCTGGCGCAGCCCCACGGCCGACCGGATCCGGGCTGCCCACGCACGCGCCCTCGCCAAGGCTTGAGAGGACCCTGACCATGTCCAACGACCACCTGATCCTGACGCCGAACCTGGACGCGCCGGACGACTTCTACGAGGCCCTGCTCGACGCCCACCAGGGCCTGTCGATCGAAGAAAGCCAGGCCTTCAACGCCCGCCTGGTGCTGGTGCTGGCCAACCACATCGGCGCGCTGCCCGTGCTGCGCGAGGCCCTCGAGGCGGCCCGCGCCTGAAGAATTTTTCGATCCACCGGAGACACGACCCATGATCCGCAAGACCCTGGCCGCCCTCGGCCTGGCCGCACTCTCTTTTGCCGCCGTCGCCCAGGATGGCAAGCCCATCGAATGGGTGGTCGGCTACGCCGCAGGCGGCGGTTCCGATTCGGTGGCGCGCGCCACCGCCGAGTCCATGGGCAAGAGCCTCGGGGCCCCCCTCGTCATCAACAACAAGCCGGGCGCGGCCACCAACATCGCGGCCGAGTACGCGGTGCGCGCCCGGGACGTGGAGCACACCCTGTTCACGGCCGATTTCGCGACGCTGGCGGCCAATCCCTTCCTCTTCACCAAGCTGAGCTACGACGCCGAGAAACAGCTCAAGCCGGTCGGCCTGCTCGCGCGCTTCCCGCTCGTGCTGGTGGTCGGCCCGCAGGTGCCCGCGAACAACTGGAAGGAGTTCGTGGCCTGGGCCAAGGCGCAGCCCGGCGGCGTCAACTACGGCTCGGCCGGCGTCGGCAGCCCGCACCACCTGGCAGCCGAGCTGCTGCGCGAGAAGGCCGAGCTCAAGCTCACCCACGTGGCCTACCGCGGCGCCGCGCCGGCGATGCAGGACGTGCTGGGCGGGCAGGTGCCCTTCATGCTGGTCGACACGGCCAGCGGCAACCCGTTCGTGCAGGCCGGCAAGGTCAAGGCGATCGGCGTGGCGAGCGCCAGGCGCATCGCCTCGCTGCCCAACGTGCCCACGCTGATGGAGCAGGGCCTGGCCGGCTACGAGGCCTATGCCTGGCAGGGCCTCACCGTGCCCTCCGGCACGCCCGACGCCACGGTGGCACGCTACGCCAAGGCCCTGCAGGAGGCGCTGGCCTCGCCCGCGGTCAAGGCGCGCTTCGATGCGCTCGGCGTGGAAGGCCTTCCCGGCTCGCCGGCCGACATGGCAAGCTACGTGAAGGCCGAGCGCGAGCGCTGGGGGCGCCTGATCAAGGCCAACAACATCCGCGTGGATTGAACCTTGAACCCGACGGAAAGGAGACCCATGAGCACCGACGCATTGCGCTACCAGAGTGGCTTTGGCAACGAATACGCCACCGAGGCCGTGCCCGGCACCCTGCCGCAGGGCCGCAACAGCCCGCAGCGCGCGCCCCATGACCTGTACCCCGAGCTGATCTCCGGCACCGCCTTCACCGCGCCGCGCCACGAGAACCGCCGCAGCTGGCTGTACCGCCGCCAGCCCTCGGTGGTCTCGGGCCGCTACCAGCCCTATGCGCAGCCTTACTGGCAGACCGGGCCGGACCGCGAGGTCATCCTCGCGCCCGAGCCGATGCGCTGGCATCCCATCCCGCTGGAGAACGCCGAGGTCGACTTCGTCGATGGCGTGCGGACGCTGGCGGCCAACGGCGACGCCGAGGCCCAGACGGGCGTGGCCGCGCATGTCTACCTGGCGAACCGCTCGATGGAGCGCCGCGCCTTCGTCAATGCCGACGGCGAGATGCTGTTCGTGCCCCAGCAGGGCCGCGTGGTGCTCACCACCGAGATGGGCGTGCTCGAGCTCAAGCCGGGCGAGATCGCGCTCGTGCCGCGGGGTGTGGTGTTCAAGGTCGGCTTGCCCGACGGTCCCTCGCGCGGCTACCTGTGCGAGAACTACGGCGCCCAGTTCCGCCTGCCCGAGCTGGGCCCGATCGGCTCCAACGGCCTGGCCAACGCGCGCGACTTCCTCGCGCCCGTGGCGGCCTTCGAGGACGATGCGGGCTCCTACGAGCTGGTCAAGAAATCCGCCGGCCGCCTGTGGCGCGCGCCGATGAAGCAATCGCCCTTCAACGTGGTCGCCTGGCACGGCAACCTGGCGCCGGTGAAGTACGACACCGCCAACTTCATGACCATCGGCTCGATCAGCTTCGATCATCCCGATCCGTCGATCTTCACCGTGCTGACCTCGCCCTCGGACACGCCCGGCACCGCGAACTGCGACTTCGTGATCTTCCCGCCGCGCTGGCTCGTCATGGAGGACACCTTCCGTCCGCCCTGGTACCACCGCAACCTGATGAGCGAGTTCATGGGCCTGGTCTACGGCGAGTACGACGCCAAGCCGGGCGGCTTCAAGCCCGGCGGCGCCAGCCTGCACAACGCGATGGTGCCGCACGGGCCGGACGAGGAAGCCTTCGAGAAGGCCAGCAACGCCGACCTGAAGCCGCAGAAGCTGGACAACACCCTGGCCTTCATGTTCGAGTGCCGCTACCGTTTCATTCCCAGCGCCTGGGCCCTGCAAAGCCCCGCGCTGGACACCGATTACGCCGACTGCTGGGCCGGCCTCCAGGATCGATTCAAGCCATGAACCCCGACGCACTCAACCCCACCCACGACCTGAAACTGCGCAGCTGGGTGGCCTCGGCCAACGTGCCAGGCTGCGACTTCCCCATCCAGAACCTGCCTTTCGGCCGCTTCCGCCCCTTTGGCAGCAGCGAGGCCTTCCGCATCGGCGTCGCGATCGGCGACCAGGTGCTGGACCTGCGCGCCACCGGCCTGGTCGGCGACGAGGACATGAACGCGCTGATGGGCCACACCCGCGAGGCGCGCCAGCGTCTGCGCGCCGCGATCTCGGCCGGCCTGGCCGAAGGCAGCGACAAGCAGGCCGCCTGGTCGAAAGCGCTGCTGCCGCAGTCGGCGGTGGAGCTCACCGTGCCCTGTCGCATCGGCGACTACACCGACTTCTACACCGGCATCCACCATGCCCGCACCGTGGGCAGCCTGTTCCGTCCGGACGCGCCGCTCCTGCCCAACTACCAGTGGGTGCCGATCGGCTACCACGGCCGCGCGTCGTCCATCGCCATCTCGGGCCAGCGCTTCAAGCGCCCGCAAGGGCAGACCCGGGCGCCCGACGCGAAAGAGCCCAGCTTCGGCCCCTCGAAGCGGCTGGACTACGAGCTGGAGCTCGGCTTCCTGGTCGGCCAGGGCAATGCGCTGGGCCAGCCGATACCCATCGGCCAGGCCGAGGCTCACCTGTTCGGCGTGACCCTGCTCAACGACTGGTCGGCGCGCGACATCCAGGCCTGGGAGTACCAGCCGCTGGGCCCTTTCCTGTCGAAGAACTTCGCCACCACGCTTTCGCCCTGGATCGTGACCATGGAGGCGCTGGCCCCCTTCCGCGCCCCCTTCGAGCGCCCGGCCGGCGACCCGCAGCCGCTGCCCTACCTGGACGCCCCGGCCAACCGAGCGGCCGGCGCCCTCGACATCGTGCTGGAGGTCCTGCTGCAGACCGCGAAGATGCGCGAGGCCGGCCAAGCGCCGGTGCGCCTCACGCGCGGCAACGTGCGCGAGGCCGCCTACTGGACTGCGGCGCAACTGGTCACCCACCACACGGTGAACGGCTGCAACCTGCAGCCCGGCGACCTGCTGGGCTCGGGCACGCTTTCGGGCCCCGGGCCCGACGAGGCCGGCTCGCTGCTGGAGCTCACGCTGGGCGGCAAGCAGCCCATCGAGCTCCCCAACGGCGAGCGCCGCACTTTCCTCGAGGACGGCGACACGCTCACCCTGCGCGGCTTCTGCGAGCGCGAAGGCGCGGTGCGCATCGGGCTGGGCGAGGTGAGCGGGACGGTGGAGCCGGCGCTGGGTGCGTAGCTGGCCTACTGAGCACGCCGCCACCGCCCTGCGTGTTGCTGAGGTTGCAGTTCTTCGGCACGCGTGCCCAGTCGACCTGGGAAACGGCGATGGGCCAGGTGAATGTGACGGGCTGCCGGCGCGCGCGCGGGTCATCAACTGCCGGTCGGTCCCGAACCCGCCGCTCGACAAGGTGGCATCCGGAGATACGACGTTCCGTGCGAACGCCTGGTCTTGCAGGATGGTGTGACGAATGCCTTGCGCGGCGCGAGCCGTGCTGTTTGACGGCGCCTCCTCCTACGCCTCGCCCCGGGCCGCCTGCGCATACTGGGATGCTTGCCTGGAGGACCTCGCCGTGAATGTGCTCATCGTCGACGACAACAAGGCTGCGGCCGACCTGTTGCGCGAGCTGCTGGGGCTGGAGGAGCACACCGTGCATTGCAGCTACTGCGCGCAGGACGCGCTGGACGCCGCGACCGCCACCGCCTTTGATGCCGCGCTGGTCGACCTCGTACTGCCCGACTTCTCCGGCGCCGAGCTGGCCCGGCGCCTTCGCGCGGCTGCGGGCGGGAGGTCGCTGCTGCTGATCGCCGTCTCGGGCCTGGGGCTGGAGGACGCGGGCGATGCCGCCGCGCCCGGCCTGTTCGACCACCACCTGCAGAAACCCATCGACTTCGAGGCGCTGGACCGCATGCTGGCGGCGCCGGTACCCTGAGGCGGCTGCTCTTTCAGGCGGTGGCGCTGGCAGTGCCGTTGTTGCTGCTGTTGCGACCGGTGCGCTGCGCCGACCATTGACGGATGCAGGCCAGCAGGGCCTGCGCGTCGGCAGGCTTGACGAAGTGGTGGTCGAAGCCCGCGCCGAAAGCGGTCTGGCGATCTTCCCGCTGCCCGTAGCCGGTCAGGGCGATCAGCAGCAGCCCCTGGCCCTCGGGCACCGCGCGCATGCGTCGCGCCACCTCGTAGCCGTCGAGCAGCGGCAGCCCGATGTCCAGCACCACCACCTCGGGCCGATGGAGGGCCAGCGCCGCGAGCGCCTGCTCGCCGTCCGCCGCGGTGCGCACCGCATGCCCCTCCAGCTCCAGCACCGCGGCGACACCGGCCGCCGCATCGTGGTTGTCGTCGACCACCAGCACCCGCAGCGCATCCGGCCGCGGCGCGGCCGCAACCGTTGCAGGCCCCGGCGCCGGCTCGGCCGGCCCAGCCGGCCCGGCCGTGGCGGGCAGGTGCAGCCGGAACTCGGAGCCGCGGTGGTGGCCTTCGCTGAAGGCCACGATCCGCCCGCCGTGCATCTCGGTCAGGCGCCGCGCCAGCGTCAGCCCCACGCCCAGGCCGCCCTGGATGCGGTCCAGGCCGCGCTCGCCCTGCTCGAACAGGTCGAAGATGCGCGGCAGCAGCGCGGCCTCGATGCCGATGCCCTGGTCGCGCACCGACACCACGATCGCACCATCCTCCAGCCCGCAGGCGAGGGTGATGTCGGTGTCCTCGGGGCTGTACTTGGCGGCGTTGTGCAGCAGGTTGGCGACCACCTGCGTGAGGCGCGCGGCATCGCCCGCGAGCCAGGCCGGCTGCTGCGGCAGGCTTGTGGCCAGGCGCTGGCGGCGCCCGTCGATGAAGGGCTGCACCGTCTCCACGCTCTGCGCGATCACCGTGCGCAGGTCCACCACCTGCCGCTTCAGGACGATCTTGCCCTGGCTGATGCGGGCCACGTCGAGCAGCTCCTCGATCAGCCGGGTCAGTTGCCGCAGCTGGCGCTCCGCGATGTCCAGCGCCCAGGTCACCTTGGGATGCGGCGCGGCGACACGGCGGATCACCTCCACGGCGGTGTGGATGGGCGCCAGCGGATTGCGCAGCTCGTGCGACATCATGGCCAGGAACTCGTCCTTGCGCCGGCTGGCGCGCTGCAGCTCCTCCTGCGCTGCCTGCAGGCCGCAGTAGAGGCGGGCGTTCTCCAGGGCGGCTGCGGCGCGCGCGGCCAGCTCGTCGACGAGGCCGGGGAGGCCGGGGTCCGACCCCTCGGCCGTCTCCGCGATCAGGACCGCCCCCAGCGCGCGCTCGCCGCGCAGCAGCGGCACCGCCTCGCCGGCGCGCAGCGGCACCGGCGCCGCCGATCCGGCGAAGGCAGCTGCGAGCGCTGCAAGCGCCTGCGGCTCGACGCGCGTGCGCCGGCGTCCTTCCACTGCCTCCTTGAGGGCCGCGCGCACGCCTTCGGGCAGCGCCGCCTCCGAGGCGGCCACGAGCCGGGGCGGCGCCTCGCCCGGCGCCTGGACCGCGGCCCGCAGCCGGCTGGCGCCGAGCTCGGGATCGCTCGCCATCACCACCGCCAGTGGCGCGAGCCGCGGCACCAGCAGGGCCGCGAGCTGCTCCATCGCGATCTCGATGTCCAGCGAGCTGCCGAGCGCGCGGCTGGCGTCGGCCAGGAAGGCCGAGCGCCGGTCGTTCTCCTCGGCCACGCGCCGCGCCGCCTGTGCGGCCATCATCGCGGCGCGCGCATCGGCCTGGCGGCGCACCTGGCGCTGCATCAGGTAGAGCGAGACGAACACCGACACCTTGCTGCGCAGGATCTCCGGCACCACCGGCGACAGGATGTAGTCCACCGCGCCCAGCGAATAGCCGCGCGCCTGCTGCATCTCGTCGGCGTAGGAGGTGATGAAGATGATCGGCGTGTGCGCGCAGCGCCGGTGCTGGCGGATCAGCGTCGCGGTCTCGAAGCCGTCGATGCCGGGCATGTTGACGTCCAGCAGGATCACCGCGAACTCGTGCTGCAGGATCTCGCGCAGCGCGTCGGCGCCGGAGCGCACCAGCACCAGCTCCTGCCCCAGTTCCTCCAGCACGGTCTTGAACACCAGCAGCTTCTCGGGCAGGTCGTCCACCACCAGGATGCTGGCCTTCTCCCCGGCGGGCGGCTCCGGCATGCCGGGCAGGTCCGACGGGTCCTCGCCGTCTCTGTCTATCTGCACAGCCATCCCCGCAGCACGGCCAGC
Organism: Variovorax sp. JS1663; assembly: GCF_002157355.1. GTDB lineage: Bacteria > Pseudomonadota > Gammaproteobacteria > Burkholderiales > Burkholderiaceae_C > Variovorax. The sequence goes on from NZ_LYMK01000002.1 coordinate 24,229, forward strand.
AGGTGGGCCGTGTCGACCGGCTTCGACAGGTAGTCCCAGGCGCCGGCCTCGATGCACTTCTCGCGGTCGCCCTTCATCGCCTTGGCCGTCACCGCCACCAGCGGCAGCTCCTTGCCGCGCGGCAGGCGGCGCAGCTCGCGCATGGTCTGCATGCCGTCCATCTCCGGCATCATGATGTCCATCAGGACGATGTCGATGTCCGGGTCCTGCTGCACCAGGCGGATCGCGTCGCGGCCGTTCTCCGCGGACACGATGTCCATGCCCTGCGCGTCGAGCACCGCGGCCAGCGCGAAGATGTTGCGCATGTCGTCGTCCACGATCAGCACCTTGCGGCCGGCCAGCGAGCCGCTGGCCTGGTGCACCGCCTCCACCGCGTGCCGCTCGGGTTCGGACAGGTGCTGCGTGTGGCGGTGGAGCATGAAGGCAGTGGCATCGACCAGCTGCTCCAGCGAGTCCGCCACGCGCAGCGCCGGGCCGCCGGCGCCGCGCTCCCAGCCCGGCACGGGGCCACCGGGCGCGGGATTGAGCAGCAGCATCGGCAGCGGCCGGATGGCATCGCGGCGGCCCTCTTCCAGCCACTCGGCCACGTCCTCGCGGCGCAGGCCGGGCACCGCGCCGTCGGTGACGAGGCCGTCGAACGCCTGCGTGCACAAGGCCTCGCGCGCGGCCTCGGCGCTGTCGGCGAGCAGCACCTCGACCTCGGCGCCGGGCAGGGCGGCCAGGTAGCGCTCGCGCAGCGGCGAGGGCGGCATCGCCACCAGCAGCCGGCGCAACGGCGCCTCGACGTAGCGGCGCAGGGGGACCAGCGCGAGGTCGACCTCGTCGATGGACTGCAGCGGCTTGGCCAGGAAGCCGATGGCGCCGGACTCCAGCGCGCGCTCGCGCGCATCGTCGGTCGAGACCACGCACACCGGGATGTGCCGGGTCGTCAGGTCGGCCTTCAACCGCTCGAGGATGCGCCAGCCTTCCATGTCGGGCAGGAAGATGTCCAGGGTGATCAGTGCCGGATGGTGGTCGCGCGCCAGCGCCAGGGCGCCCGCGCCGCTGGTGGCCACCAGTCCCTTGAAGCCGCCGCGGCGCGCGGCCTGCAGCAGCATCTTGGCGAAGGCCAGGTCGTTCTCCACCACCAGCAGCACCTTCTCGCCGGCCAGGATGTTGTCGCGGTCGTCCTCGGCGACGTTCAGCCCGGCCGGCAGCTCGGCCGCGCCTTCGACGTCCAGCTGCGCAGGCGCCGGAAGGGACGCCGGGATGGGCGCCGCCGCGGCCTGGGTGCGCCGCGCCGGCTTGCGCGCCTCGGCCCGCCCCTCGGGGGGGCGGCGGCCCAGCCGCGTGCCGCGCGAGGCGTTGTAGCTCTGCGGCAGGTAGAGGGTGAAGGTGCTGCCTTCCCCGGGCACGCTGGCCAGGCGGATCTCGCCGCCCAGCAGCCGCGCCAGCTCGCGGCTGATCGCCAGCCCCAGCCCGGTACCGCCGTACTTGCGGGAGGTCGAGCCGTCGGCCTGCTGGAAGGCCTCGAACACGATCTGCTGCTTGTCGGGCGAGATGCCGATGCCGGTGTCCGAAACCGAGAAGGCGATCACCCGGCCGGCGCGGCCGAGGCTCTCGTTGTCGGCCGACCAGCCGCTGTTCACCTCGGCGATGGTCAGCGCCACCGACCCCTGGTGCGTGAACTTGAAGGCGTTGGACAGCAGGTTCTTGATGATCTGCTGCAGCCGCTTCACGTCGGTCGCGATGGTCTCCGGCAGTGGCGCCCCGGCGCGGATGTCGAAGGCCACGTGCTTGGCCTCGGCCACGTGGCGGAAGCTGCGCTCCACGGAGCGCTGCAGGTCGTCCAGCCGCAGCTCGGACAGCTCCACCGCCACCGTGCCCGACTCGATCTTCGACAGGTCCAGGATGTCGTTGATCAGCATCAGCAGGTCGTTGCCCGAGAGGTGGATGGTCTTGGCGAACTCCACCTGCCTGGCCGTGAGGTTGCCCTCGTTGTTCTTGCACAGCTGGTCCGACAGGATCAGCAGGCTGTTGAGCGGCGTGCGCAGCTCGTGCGACATGTTGGCCAGGAACTCGGACTTGTACTTGGAGGTGAGCGCGAGCTGCTCGGCCTTTTCCTCCAGCGCCTGGCGCGCCTGCTCCACTTCCTGGTTCTTGCGCTCCACCTCCTGGTTCTGGTGCACCAGCAGGCGCGCCTTCTCCTGCAGCGCCTCGTTGGTCTGCTGCAGCTCCTGCTGGCGGCTCTGCAATTCCTCGGCCAGCGACTGGGACTGCTTGAGCAGGTCCTCGGTGCGCATGTTGGCCGAGATGGTGTTGATCACGATGCCGATCGATTCGGTCAGCTGGTCCAGGAAGGCCTGGTGCGTCGGATTGAAGCGCTCCAGCGAGGCCAGCTCCAGCACGGCGCGCAGCTCGCCCTCGAAGACCACGGGCAGCACGATCACGTCCATGGCCGCGCCCTCGGACAGCCCGGTGGCGATGCGGAAGGCGGTGCTCGGCACGTTGGTCAGCAGGATCTTCGTCTTCTCCACTGCGCACTGGCCGACCAGGCCCTGGCCCAGCGCGATCTCCTTGCCGTGCACGTGCTGGCCGCCCGAGGCATAACTGGCGAAGAGCTTGAGCCGCGGGGTGCTGCCGGCGGGGGTCAGCAGGTAGAACTCCGCCTGCTGCGCGCCGACCACGGGCGCGAGCTCCGACAGGATCAACTGGCCGACGGTCAGCAGGTCCTTCTGCCCCTGCAGCATGCGGCTGAACTTGGCGAGGTTGGTCTTGAGCCAGTCCTGCTCGGTGTTCTTCTGCGTGGTGTCCTTCAGGTTGCGGATCATCTCGTTGATCGTGTCCTTCAGGGCCGCCACCTCGCCGCGCGCTTCCACCGTGATGGACCGCGTCAGGTCGCCCTGCGTCACCGCGGTCGCCACCTCCGCGATCGCCCGCACCTGCGTCGTGAGGTTGGCGGCGAGCTGGTTCACGTTCTCGGTCAGGTCCTTCCAGGTGCCGGCCGCGCCGGGCACCTTGGCCTGGCCGCCCAGCTTGCCTTCCACGCCCACCTCGCGCGCCACCGTGGTCACCTGGTCGGCGAAGGTGGCGAGCGTGTCGGTCATGCTGTTGATGGTCTCGGCCAACGCGGCGATCTCCCCCTTGGCCTCCACCGTCAGCTTCTGGTGCAGGTCGCCGGTGGCCACCGCGGTCACCACCTTGGCGATGCCGCGCACCTGGCCGGTCAGGTTGCCGGCCATGGAGTTGACGTTGTCGGTCAGGTCCTTCCAGGTGCCCGAGACGTCGCGCACCTGGGCCTGGCCGCCCAGCCGGCCCTCGGTGCCCACCTCGCGCGCCACCCGCGTCACCTCGGCGGCGAAGGAGGAGAGCTGGTCCACCATGGTGTTGATGGTGGCCTTGAGCTCCAGGATCTCGCCCTTCACGTCCACCGTGATCTTCTTGGACAGGTCGCCCCGGGCCACCGCGGTGGTCACGTCGGCGATGTTGCGCACCTGGCTGGTCAGGTTGGAGGCCATCAGGTTCACCGAGTCCGTCAGGTCGGCCCAGGTGCCGGCCACGCCCTGAACGTCGGCCTGGCCGCCGAGCTTGCCCTCGGTGCCCACTTCGCGCGCCACCCGCGTCACCTCGGCGGCGAAGGAGCGCAGCTGGTCCACCATGGTGTTGATGGTGTTCTTCAGCTCGGAGATCTCGCCCTTCACGTCCACCGTGATCTTCTTGGAGAGGTCGCCGGCGGCCACCGCGGTCGTCACCTCGGCGATGTTGCGCACCTGCGAGGTCAGGTTGCCGGCCATGAAGTTGACCGACTCCGTGAGGTCCTTCCAGGTGCCGGCGACGCCCTGCACGTCGGCCTGGCCGCCGAGCTTGCCTTCGGTGCCCACCTCGCGCGCCACGCGCGTCACCTCGGCGGCGAAGGAGCGCAGCTGGTCCACCATGGTGTTGACCGTGTTCTTCAACTCCAGGATCTCGCCCTTCACGTCCACCGTGATCTTCTTGGAGAGGTCCCCCGCCGCCACCGCCTTGGTCACGTCGGCGATGTTGCGCACCTGCGCGGTCAGGTTGCCGGCCATGGAGTTGACCGAGTCGGTCAGGTCCTTCCAGGTGCCGGAGACGCCCTCCACCCGCGCCTGCCCGCCCAGCGAGCCCTCGGTGCCCACTTCGCGCGCCACCCGCGTCACTTCGGAGGCGAAGGAACGCAGCTGGTCCACCATGGTGTTGATGGTGTTCTTCAGCGTGAGGAACTCGCCCTTCACGTCCACGTCGATCTTCTTCGACAGGTCACCCTTGGCCACCGCGGTGGTCACGTCGGCGATGTTGCGCACCTGGTCGGTCAGGTTGCCGGCCATGGAGTTGACCGAGTCGGTCAGGTCCTTCCAGGTGCCGGCCACGCCCTTCACCTTGGCCTGGCCGCCGAGCTTGCCCTCGGTGCCGACCTCGCGCGCCACCCGCGTCACCTCGGCAGAGAAATTGCCCAGCTGCTCCACCATCTTGTTGATGGTCTTGGCGGTGCGCAGGAACTCGCCTTCGAGCTGCCGTCCGTCCACGTCCAGCGCCATGCTCTTGGAGAGGTCGCCCTGGGCCACGGCGCCGATCACGCGCGCCACTTCGGTGGTCGGATGCACCAGGTCGTCGATGAGCGCGTTGACGCACTCGACCGATTCGCCCCAGAAGCCGCGCGCCTCGCCCAGCGTCGCGCGCTGCCGGAGCTTGCCTTCCTTGCCCACGACCTGGCGCAGCCGCACCAGCTCGGCCGCCAGCGTGGCGTTCTGCTCGACCACGTCGTTGAAGACGTCGGCCACCTTGCCCGACAGGCCGGTCCAGTGCACCGGCAGTCGGACCCGGGCGTCGCCCTTGCGCAGGCGCGTGAGCGCATCCAGCAGGATGGCCATCTCCTCGAGCGACCCGGTCGCAATGGATTTGTCCAGGACGTTCATCTCTTCGCCTCCGGTCGTTGTCGGAATGGTCGCTGCGGTGCGCCGAGCCAGGGCTCGCCGGGGCAGTGTATCGACCGCGGTCCCGACTCCGCGTAAGACGAAACGTACAACGGCCGACCTCCCATGGGGGCCGGGCGTCGTGAGAGGGAGGGGGATCAGGCTGGATCGACGGGGGGCGGCGTGCCGGTTCGGCGCTCGATCGCCGCGGCGGTCGCGAGGCAGAGGTCCTCGCGGAAGCAGTCGGCCATGAGCTGCACGCCCATCGGCCGCGGGCCCGGCAGCGGCACCGACACGCCCGGTGTGCCCAGCATGGCGGTGGCCAGCAGCGGGCTCTGGGCTTCCAGCACGGCGCGCACGGTGTCGGGATCACGCTGATCCTCGTCGACCGCGAAGGGCGTGCGCCAGGAGACCGGCATCAGTACCAGCGGGAAGTCCTGGAACAGCAGCGACCAGGCGCGCCGGATCTTCGTGCGCGAGGCCAGGGCTTCGAGGTACCCGCGCAGGTCCAGTTCCTTCGCATAGGCCAGCATGGCCTGGTAGGCGCGCTGGATCGGCAGGTCGCCGTCGCGCAGGATGGCCTCGCCCACCAGCAGGCGCGTGTCGTTGAGCGTGAGGCTGAACCACAGGTCGTGTGCCTCGCGGAACAGCGGCAGCTCGATCTCTTCCACACGGTAGCCCGCGTCCTCCAGCCAGCGCGCCGTCTGGTCCAGCGCGGCCGTGACGGCCGCATCGGCGTGGAAGCCCGGCATCCGCCGGCACAGGCCAACGCGCACCGGCGCGGCGGGCGCAGGGCCGGCCAGCGGCGCCGGCACCCAGGCCGGGTCGCGTGCATCGCGCGCGGCCATGGCCTCGAAGGCCAGCCGCAGATCGGCCACGCTGCGCGCCAGCGGACCCTGCACCGAGGTGATCTGGACGCATCGGCTTCGGCCAGTGCTTCGTCGGGCCGCAGGTCAACCACCGCGTTGAGCCGCGGGTTCACCGCATCGAGGCGGCCCAGGCAGCTTTGCATCGCCTCGCGGGCCGACACCTCGCGTTGGCGGATCAGCGCGGCGAGTTCGGCGGCGCCGAAGCGCCAGAGTTCGTTCGCCATCTCAGTCTCCCTTCACGCCGGCGCGCTTCACGGCCTCGGCCCAGCGCGCTGTCTCGCGCTTCATCAGCGCTGTCATCTCCTCGGGCCTGGACGGCATCGCCTCGATCGACAGCGCCGCGTTGGCCCGCACCACGGCCGGGTCGGCCAGCGCCTTGCGCAGCGCGGCGCTGAGCCGTTCGATCGCGTTCTTCGGCGTGCCCACCGGCGCGACCAGCCCACCCCACGCCACCACGTCGAAGCCCGGCACGCCGCTCTCGGCCAGCGTCGGCACCTGCGGCAGCACGGAGGCGCGCTTCGCGCTGGTCACCGCCAGCGCCTTGATCTGGCCCGACTGGACGCCAGCTCACGCGGCGTGGAACTGACCGAGTGCGGCCGGCAGCTCGCAGTGCGCGCGCGCCTGGCGCAGGAGCAGCTGGCGCTCGCGCGCCAGGACATCCGTCAGCTCCAGGGCGGCAAGCAGGCGCGCGTGGCAGCGGCGGTGACGCCGGTGGTGTTCATGGGCGCGCTGCCGAAGGTGGTGCGCGAGTTCCGGCGCACGCTGCCCTACGCGCAACTCAAGCTGTACGAGGGCCTGATGCCGATGGTGCTGCCGCTGCTGCGCGAGGGTTTTGTCGACTTCGCAGTGGCCGGCGCGATGGAAGGTGCGCTGGACGGCGACCTGGAGCTCGACCCGATCGCGCCGATCGAGATGATCGTCGCCTGCCGTCCGGACCACCCGCTGGCGCGAGCCACCCGCTGGGAGGACCTGGTCGACGCCGACTGGCTGGTGCACCGCGCGCCGGGCAGCCACCACACCGTGCTCTTCGACCAACTGCAGCGAAGCGGCCTGCCGGTGCCGCAGCGCACCATCGAGACCAACACCTTCGGCGTCAGCTGGGGCCTGGTGACGCGCAGCGACCTGCTGCTGATCCTGCCCGAGCGCTTCCTGTCGATCGAGCCCTATGCGCGCCAGATCGTGCGCGTGCCGCTGGCCATGAGCCTGCCGGCGCTCACGCTCGGCATCCTGAAGCTGCGGGCCTCGCCGCTGTCGCTGGCGGCCACGCGGCTGGCGACGCTGTTCCGGCGCTACGCGCGCTGAAGGCCTGTGCAGGAGTTCAGGCCGTGCCCGCCGCGCGCGAGGCCTCGAGGTGCTGCTTGGCCCGCGCGGCCACCGACTTCGCCTCGTCGGTGGCAGGTACGTAGGGCACGACCGGCAGCGGCCGGCCGTGCGAGTCGACCGAGACGAAGACGATCAGGCACTCGGCCGTCTTCTGCATCTCGCCGCCCTTCATGTCGCCGCTGCGCACCTCGACGGCGATGTTGATGCTGCTGGTGCCGGTGTAGGCCAGCTTGGCCTCCACCTCGACCAGGTCGCCGATCATGATCGGGTGGTGGAAGCGGATGCTGCCGATGAATACCGTCACGCAGTAGCGCTTGGACCAGCTGGTGGCGCAGGCGTAGCCGGCCTCGTCGATCCACTTCATGACGGTGCCGCCGTGCACCTTGCCGCCGAAGTTGACGGTGCTGGGTTCGGCGAGGAAGCGCAGGGTGATGGAGCTCATGGGTCGGCCTGGATGAGGGGTTGAATCGTGGGGGAGCGCCCGCGGATTATGCGGCGCGCCCGGCCGCCGCCGGGCCGCCCCACGGCGGCCGAGCCTCCCCCTCGGGGGCGGCGAAGCATACGCAGTAGCAAGCCGGGGGCACTATTTCCCGCCGAAAAGCTGCGCCACGGTGCGCCTGAGCCAGGCATTGCCCGGGTCGGCATGGAAGCGCTCGTGCCAGTGCTGCTTGACCGCGTAGGGCGGCAGCGCGAAGGGCGGATCCAGCAGCTTCACCGGCTCCTGCGTGACCAGCACCTCGCCCAGGATGCGCGGAACGATCACGATCAGCTCGGTATGCGCCACGATGCGCGCCACGCTCAGGAAGCTGGACAGCGCCACCACCACCTCGCGCTTCAGGCCCAGGCGGGCGATGGTCTTGTCGACGATGGCATGGCCGGTGCCGGAGGAGGAGATCACCGCATGCGCCTCGGCCTCGAAGCGCTTGCGCGTGAGCCGCTCACCGATGCGCGGATGCGCCCGCGCCGCCACGCAGACGAAGTTCTGCATGAACAGCGTCTGCTGGTAGAAGCCCGCGTCCAGCTGCGGCATGAAGCCCACCGCCAGGTCCACCTCGCCGTCGGCCAGGCGGCGGCCGCTGTCGGTGGAGATGATCTCGGTCTCCAGGTGCACGCCCGGCGCGGTGCGCCGCAGGTGGTCGAGCAGGCCGGGCAGCAGCACGACCTCGCTGATGTCGGTCATGCAGATGCGGAAGTTGCGCTGCGCCCGCGCCGGGTCGAAGCTGCTGCGGCTGCCGCGGGCCTGTTCGATCTGCGACAAGGCCTCCCGCACGTGGGGCAGCATGCGCTGTGCATAGGGCGTGGGCTGCATGCCCTGGGCGGTGCGGGCGAACAGGCGGTCGTCGAAGTGCGCGCGCAGCTTGTTCAGCATGGTGCTGGCCGCGGCCTGCGCCAGGCCCAGCCGCTCGGCGGCCTTGGAGACGCTGCCGGTCTTGTAGATCTCGTCGAAGACGGCGAGCCATTCGAGGTCGAGCTTGGCCATGGGGTGTTCCTTCTCGGTACTCATTATCGAAAAACGGAATGGCAGGTATTGGCTGCAGGTCTTGAGGAAATAGTGGTCGCGGCGAACAATGCATCCCAAGGCGGCCACCGCCTCGGAGACACCCACCATGAACACCGCCACCCAGGCCGTCCCGGCCGGCAACGCTGCCGAACGCCGCGGCTACTACGAACGCATCCGCCCGCTGAACCTCACGCCGCTGTGGGAGTCGTTGCATGCCCTGGTGCCGCGCGAGCCGCAGACGCCCTGCGTGCCGGCCCTCTGGCGTTACGACGAGATCCGCCCGCTGCTGATGGAGTCGGCCGCGCTGATCACGGCCGAGGAGGCGGTGCGCCGCGTGCTGGTGCTGGAGAACCCGGCCATCCCGGGCCGCTCCTCGATCACCCAGTCGCTCTATGCCGGCCTGCAGCTGATCATGCCGGGCGAGATCGCGCCCTCGCACCGCCACGTGCAGTCGGCGCTGCGCTTCATCGTCGACGGCAAGGGTGCCTACACCACCGTGGGGGGCGAACGCACCACCATGTACCCGGGCGATTTCATCATCACGCCCTCCTGGGCCTGGCACGACCATGGCAACGAGGGCATCGAGGGCGTGGCCGAGCCGGTGGTATGGCTCGACGGCCTGGACATCCCGATGCTGCGCTTCTTCGACGCCGGCTTCGCGGAGAACGACGATGCCAAGGTGCAGCACGTGGCGAAGGCCGAGGGCAACAGCCTGGCCCGCTTCGGCCACAACATGGTGCCGGTGCGGCATGACCACGTCGCGCCGACCTCGCCGATCTTCAACTATCCCTATGCCCGCAGCCGCGAGGCGCTGGCCCAGCTGCAGAAGCAGGAGGCGCCCGACGCCTGGCTCGGCCACAAGCTGCGCTACGTCAACCCGCTGACGGGCGGCGCGCCGATGCCGACCATCGGCACGAACCTGCAGCTCTTGCCCAAGGGCTTTGCCGGCAAGACGCACCGCGCGACCGACGGCACGGTCTACAGCGTGGTCGAGGGGCGCGGCACGGCGGAGATCGGCGGCCAGCGCTTCGACTTCGGCCCGCGCGACACCTTTGTCGTGCCCTCGTGGGCGCCGCTGCGCTTCTCGGCCTCGGAGGAAGCGGTGCTGTTCAGCTTCTCCGACCGTCCGGTGCAGCAGGCCATGGGCGTGCTGCGCGAGGCCTTCCTGCAGGACGCCTGAGCCCGGCGGCGCCGCCGCGCCGCATGTCCCTTCTTTTCTTGAACCATGTGCCGCGCCCGCGGCAGGAGTTTCCTCATGTCTTACGTCGTCACGCCGCCCGCTACCGTCGGCCTTCCCATCGCCGGCTCGTCCGACCTGTTCCCGGTGCGCCGGGTCTACTGCGTCGGCCGCAACTACGCGGCCCATGCCCGCGAGATGGGCTTCGACCCGGACCGCGAGCCGCCCTTCTTCTTCTGCAAGCCCAACGACGACGCCTCCATCGTGCCGGTGCCGGCCGGCGAGACGGTGGGCATCCCCTACCCGGGCCAGACCGCCAACTACCACTACGAGGCCGAGCTGGTGGTGCTGATCGGCCAGGGCGGCCGCGACATCGCGGCCGAGGACGCGCCCAAGCACATCTACGGCTACGCGGTCGGGCTGGACATGACGCGCCGCGACCTGCAGATGAAGATGCGCGAAGCCGGCCGGCCGTGGGAGATCGGCAAGGCCTTCGACTTCTCCGCGCCCATCGGCCCGGTGCGCCGGTTCGCGGACGGCGGTGCGATCGACGGCGGCGCGATCGTGCTCGAGGTGAACGGCGAGACGCGCCAGAAGAGCGACATCCGCAACCTGATCTGGTCGGTCAGCGAGGTGATCGCCAACCTCTCGACCCTGTTCGCGCTGCAGCCCGGCGACCTGATCTTCACCGGCACGCCCGAAGGCGTGGGTGCGGTGCAGCGCGGGCAGACCATGAAGGTGACCATCGACGGCCTGGCGCCCATCGCGGTGCGCGTCGACTGAGCGCCTGCGCCACCCCACTGGAGACACACCATGAGCACCCCACGACAGGACAAGCCCTCCGTGCTGCTGATCGGCGGCGGCATCGGCGGCATGGCGGCCGCGCTGGCGCTGGCGCGCCTGGGCATGCGCATCGACCTGCTGGAGCAGAGCGCGGCCATCGGCGAGATCGGCGCCGGCCTGCAGCTGGGGCCCAATGCCTTCGCGGCGCTCGATGCGCTGGGCGTGGGCGAGGCCGTGCGGCGCGGCGCGGTCTTCACCGATCGGCTGGTGATGATGGACGCGGTGGACGCCAGCGAGGTGGCCTCGGTCCCGGTGGGCGAGGCCTTCCGCGCGCGCTTTCGCAATCCCTATGCGGTGAGCCACCGCGCCGACCTGCACGGCGCCATTCACGAGGCGGTGAAGCAGCATCCGCTGATCCGCTTCCACACCTCGGCGCAGGTGCAGGACCTGGACATCGGCGAGCGCGGCGTCACAGCCGTCACCCGCGACGGACGGCGCTTCCAGGCCGATGCGATCGTCGGTTGCGATGGCGTGAAGTCGGTGGTGCGTGCCAAGCTGATCGGCGACGCGCCGCGTGTCTCGGGCCATGTGGTGTACCGCGCGGTGGTGCCCACGGTCGACATGCCCGAGGACTTGCGCTGGAACGCGCCGGTGGTCTGGGCCGGCCCCAACTGCCACCTCGTGCACTACCCGCTGCGCCACGGCGAGCAATACAACCTGGTCGTGACCTTCCACAGCCGCTACGACGAGGAATGGGGCGTGACCGACGGCAGCAAGGAAGAGGTGCTTTCCTACTTCGAGGGCATCCACGCGCGCCCGCGCCAGTTGCTGGACCGGCCCACCTCGTGGCGCCGTTGGAGCACCGCCGACCGCGAGCCGGTCGCGAGCTGGAGCCAGGGCCCGGCCACGCTGCTGGGCGACGCGGCCCATCCGATGATGCAGTACCTGGCGCAGGGCGCCTGCATGGCACTGGAGGATGCGGTCACGCTGGGCGCAGCCGTCGAGGCCTGCGACTACGACCTGCCGGCCGCCTTCCAGCTGTATTCGTCGGCCCGCGTGGCGCGCACCGCCCGCGTGGTGCTGTCGGTGCGCGAGATGGGGCGCCTCTACCATGCCAAGGGCGTGGAGCGGTTGGTGCGCAACGGCCTCTGGACTGGGCGCACACCCGAGCGCTTCTACGATGCGGTCGAATGGCTCTATGCCTGGAACCCCGCTGAATGTCTGGCGGACGCACGGCGCGCCGCCGCCTGAAACGCCTTTCTCATCGCCATCCAAAGGAGACAAGCCTTCATGAAACCCATCCTCTCGCTGATCGCCGGCCTGCTCGTCACCACCGGTGCGTGGGCGCAGGCCGACTACCCGAGCAAGCCCGTCACCCTCGTCACGCCCTTCGCTGCCGGCAGCGGCCCCGATGCGGTGCTGCGCCTGGTCTCCGACAAGCTCAGCCGCCTGTGGAACCAGCGCGTGGTGGTGGACAACAAGCCCGGCGGCGGCGGCTTCATCGCCATCGACCAGGCCAAGCGCGCCGCGCCCGACGGCTACACCCTGCTGCAGCTGGACAGCGAGCACATCGCCGCGCTGCCGCACCTGTACAAGTCGCGCAACTTCGTGACGCTGCAACACTTCGACCCGGTGGCTTCGCTGTTCCGCACGCCCTTCTTCGTGGCGGTGCCGACCGATTCGAATTGGAAGAACATGAGCGACCTGGTCGCCGCCGCCAAGGCCGGGCCGGTGAGCTACGGTTCCTGGGGCGTGGGCAGCCCGGGGCATCTGGGTGCGCAACAGCTCGAAGCGCTGACCGGCGTGCAGATGCAGCACATCCCCTATCGCGAGGTCTCGCAGCTCTACGCCAATGTGGGCGCCGGCGAGGTGCCATGGGCCTTCGCCAGCATTCCGTCGAGCCAGGGCATCTACAAGGCCGGCAAGCTGCGCTACATCGCGGTTGCCACCACCAAGCGCGTGCCGCAGATGCCGGACGTGCCGACCATGGCCGAGGCCGGCGGACCGGCGGGGCTGGAGGTCAATTCCTTCGTCTCCATCCTCACGCCCAAGGGCGTGGCGCCGGCCATCCAGGCGAAGATCAACGCCGACGTCGCCAAGGTCATCGCCGACCCGGAGATCCGCGCCCGCTTCGACACCTTTGCTTTCGAGCCGCTGGCCTGGTCGCCGGAGGAGATCCGGCGGCAGGCGGAGGCCAAGTCCAAGGTCTATGGGGAACTGGTTCGCCGCGGGAACATCAGCCTCGATTGACATCGCTGCGTCACACCCGGCGACAGGCCGGCTTTATCCTTCTGCCTTCCATTGCTCCATTCCATCTCGTTCATGCACCTGTCCAAGAGAGTCCTCCTGATCGCCGCCTGTGCCCTTCCGCTCGCCGCCGCCGCGCAGGACACCTGGCCCACCAAGCCGGTGCGCCTGGTCGTCGGCTTCCCCGGCGGCTCCACGCCCGACATCGCAGCGCGCACCATCGCCGAGCCACTGGCCAAGGCGCTGGGCCAGCCGATCGTGGTGGACAACAAGCCGGGGGCCTCCGGCAACATCGCGGCCGACCAGGTGGCCAAGGCGACCGACGATCACACCCTCGGCGTGGTGATCAACGGCAACCTCACCTCGTCGAAGATGCTCTATCCGAAGCTGCCTTACGACCCGGCCAGGGACTTCACCTACCTCTCGCTGCTGACCACCGCGCCGCTGGTGCTTGTGGCGCAGAACGGCCTGCCGACGGGCACGGCCTTCTTCGACGCCGGCCGCAAGAGCGGCGACAAGTGGAGCTACGGCTCGGTGGGCGTGGGCTCGGTGGGCCACTTGGGCATGGAACTGCTCAAGAGCCGCGTGCCCGGCATGAAGGCGGTGCACGTGCCCTACCAGGGCAACCCGCAGGTCATGACCGACCTGATCGGCAACCAGATCCAGATGGCGCTGATCCCGCCGGGCGTGGCCATGCCCCAGGTCAGGGCCGGCAAGGTCAAGGCCATCGGCGTGACCAGCGGGCGCAGCGCGCTGGTCCCCGAGCTGCCGCCGCTGGCCGATGCCGGTGTGAAGGACTTCAACCTCGAGGTCTGGACCGCGCTGCTGGGCCCGGCCAATCTCTCGAAGCAGGCGCAGGAGCGCATCACGCGCGAGCTGGCGGTCGTGATGAAGTCGCCGGAGGTGCGGCAGAAGCTCTTCGAGCAGGGCTGGCAGGCAGTGGGCACCTCGCCCGACGGCATGCGCACGCGCGTGAAGGAAGAGGCGGCGCTGATGACCAGGATCATTTCCAGCCAGGGCATCAAACTCCAATGACCGCCACCGTCATCGAGCCGCAACGCAGCCTGCCGGTCTTCGGCGAGTACGACGTGGTCGTGGTGGGCGGTGGGCCCGCCGGCATCGCCGCGGCCGTGAGCGCGGCGCGCCACGGCGCGCGCACGCTGCTGGTGGAGCGCTACGGCTTCCTCGGCGGCATGGGCACGGCTGGCGGGGTGACCAACTTCGCCGGGCTGTACGGCAAGCGCGGCGGCGAGATGACGCAGTTGGTGCACGGCGTGGTCGATGAGCTGCTGGCGCGCATCGACGCGCTGGGTGGGCTCAACAAGCCGCAGGACGGCATGCAGGGCCGCATCCGTGTGCGCTCCTACGACACCTCGGTCTACAAGTGCGCGGCCGACCGGCTGCTGCTCGATGCGGGCGTGGCGCTGCTGTTCCATGCGCTGGCCGCGGCGGTGGTGATGGACGGCCCGCGCATCGCCGCGCTGGTGGTCGAGACCAAGTCCGGGCGGCTCGCCATCCGTGCCAACGCCTTCATCGACGGCAGCGGTGATGCCGACGTGGCGGCCTTCGCGGGAGTGCCCTTCGCGGTGGGCGATGGGCACGGCAGCGGGCTCTTTCCCTCGACCATGTTCCGCGTCGGCCATGTGGATGCGCCGAGCGCGCTGGCCGCCGTGAGCGAGTTCAAGGCCATCAACGAACTGATGGCGAAGGCGCTCGAGCGCGATCCCGGGGCCTATCGTTTCCCGCGCGAGGGCGCGATCCTGCGGCCGCAGATCGATCCGCGCGAATGGCGCGCCAACGTCACGCAGATCCGCAATGCCAAGGGCGGTGCGATGAACGGCGTGGACGCGCGCGAACTGAGCGACGGCGAGATCGAGGGCCGGCGCCAGATCGTCGAGTACTTCCGCTTTCTCAAGGCGGAGGTGCCGGGCTTCGCAGGGTCGGCCATCGTCGAGATCGCGCCGCAGGTGGGCATCCGCGAGACGCGGCGCATCGAGGGCCTCTATGCGCTGGACGGCGAGGACATCCTGTCGTCGGCGCGCTTCGACGACAGCATCGGCATCAACGCCTGGCCGATGGAGATGCACGCCGCCGGAAAGATCGAGTGGGCCTTCCCACGCGATGGGCAGCGCACCTACAACCAGCTGCCCTGGCGCATGCTGGTGCCGCAAGGCGTCGACAACCTGCTGGTGGCGGGGCGCTGCGCGTCGATGACGCACGAAGGCCAGTCGGCAGCCCGCGCCAGCGGCGGCTGCTTCGTCATGGGACAGGCGGCGGGCACGGCAGCGGCTGCGCTGGGCAGGGCGCGCTTCGCCGAGGTGGATGTGCCGGCGCTGCAGAAGAAGCTGGCCGACGACGGCGCCGACCTGGACCGCTGACAGACCGGGGACAGCCGAGCGGCGGGCTCTTTGCTATCGTCGCTGGATTCCCTTCAGCGCTGCCTGTCCACAATGACCGATCCCGCCAACGCCGCCCGCCTCGTCGGCGACCTCGTCGACCTGATGCAACTGGAGCCACTGGGCGGCGACCGCTTCCGCGGCCGGAGCGAGGACATCGGCACGCCGGCCGTCTTCGGCGGCCAGGTGCTGGGCCAGTCGCTGGTGGCGGCCAGCCGCACCGTCGATGCCGACCGGCCGATCCATTCCATGCATGCCTACTTCCTGTTGCCGGGCGAGCATGCGCCCATCGACTATTCGGTGGATCGCGTGCGCGACGGGCGCAGCTTCACGACGCGGCACGTGGTGGCGCGCCAGGGCGAGCGCGTGATCTTCGAGATGTCGGCCTCCTTCCAGACCGTGGACGAGGGCGTGGAGCACCAGTTCGCGATGCCCGCCACGCCGGGCCCCGAGGGCCTGCCGAGCGAGCTGGACCAGCGCCGCGCGCTGGGCGACCGGCTGCCCGAGCGCTGGCGAGCGAAGGCGCTGCTGCCGCATGGCATCGAATACCGGCGCGCCGATCCCGACGACATCCTGGCGCCCGAGCCGCGCCCCTCGGAAAGCGCGATCTGGCTGCGCGCCATCGCGCCCCTGCCCGACGACCCGATCGTGCACCGCGCGCTGCTGGCCTATGCCTCCGACCACGGCCTGCTGCGCGCAGCCGTGCGGCCACACGGGCTTAGCTTCATCAGCGGCAAGGTGCGGCCCGCCAGCCTGGACCACGCCATGTGGTTCCACCGCGACTTCCGCATGGACGACTGGCTGCTCTACGTGATGGACTCGCCCAGCGCCAGCGGCGCGCGCGGGCTGTGCCGGGGCAGCCTGTTCACGCCGGACGGGCGGCTGGTCGCCTCGACCGCGCAGGAAGGCATGCTGCGCGTGTGGCGGGAGGGCATGCCGGTGCCGAGCGCGGGTGGGTCGGCGCCGATCTGAACGTGCCGCGAGGCGCTACGATCAACACAAGCCATGGTCGAGGCGAGCGTAACCAGGACGGGCCACTACTCGGTCGCGGTGGTGACGCAAGTCGTGTCCGTTGCTGGCTTGCAAACACGCACCCGGCCCGTGACGGCAATCACGATCAGCCGGGTCTGCTCCTTGAGCGCGGCGTCTGCAAGATCGCTGCGCTGAATGGAAAGGGTCACAGATCGAAAGGCCGCCGTGCCTACCGTTTGGCTGTAGCCTGACGCGTCGAACATCAGGTAGTCTGTGGCGCTTCCATCCCCCGATTGCGCGCTGGCGGAGAAGTAGCTCTGCAAGGCGCCTTGCTTGAGGATCGTGACATCTTTCGATTCGTCGTATCTGCGATCGCGATCGACATCGACGAACACCGTCCATCCCGTGCCCCAGTCACTGCCGCTCGCCGGGACGATCAGCGCGCTCATGCTGCGCTTCATGGCTTCACCGCGTGCAGCGTTGATTGCGGCCACCAGGGTGTTGGTGGCAGAGGTGAGCTCCGAGTTGCGCTGGAAGGTGACAAAGCTGGGCACGCCGATCATCAGAAGAATCACGGCGATGGCGATGGCAACCAGAAGCTCGATCAGCGTGAATCCGCTGGCGCCTGCATGGGGACGGCGCTTGTTCATGGCCAGCAAAGCTTGAACTTGGAATCTGTCGCTGCGATGTCGCAGCCTTTCACGCTGGTGCTCGTCAGGCTCAGGGCACCGACCACGGGATCGCCAATCGTCGGGGTGGCGACCAGCGCCACGCAGTCCCTGATCGCAAATGTGCCTCCGCCTGGCTTGGCGCACGTGGTTGCGCTCAGCCAGTAGGGCGGTGCAGTCGAGCTATCGCCTGCAAAGACTTTGAAGACCGTGCTTGCGTTGGCCGGGTTCGTGGTCCCGGAAGCGTTGCTGAATGCGAGGTACGTGTTGTTCTGTGTCATGTAGCGTTCCTGCTGCTGCAGGAGTTCCATGAGGGCAGTGCGCGCCTGGGCACGCCTGCCCTTGCGCACCGAATCCGTGTAGGCCGGGTAGGCGATCGCCGCAAGCAACGCGACCACCGCCACCACGATCATGAGCTCGATCAGCGTGAAGCCGCGCGACGGTTGTTGCTTGGAAAAGCCAGATCTCTTCATGGTGCTGCCGCGTGTTTCAAGTCTTGATAGTTGCTGATCTGACGCCAGCTGAGGCGGCCTGTGTAGATCGAAGTGACCTGAGTCGATGTTGACGACAGTCCATCGCTACCCAAGTCGACGACTGTCTTGCTTTCTTTTCGCACGCGACGGCCAGTGGTGTTGCTGATAGTTTCCGTTGCGGCGCTCTCCAACTCAATCATCAACGGTTGACCAAGGAAACCCACAGTCGACGTTCGGAAGCTGCCGTCGCCCGTGTCGACGTTCAAGCGGTACTGTCGTCCGCTGCCCGCCGTGACATTGCAGACCGCCGCGTTGGTACTTCCCGGGATGAGGCTGGCGAAGATCAACGTATCGCCTGCCAGCGCTGCGCTGCTGATCTGGCGCTCGCCGACGGTTGCGGCATAGTCGATGTACCAGCCCGAGCGTCGCGTGGTGTCGTCATCGCTGGTCGCGCGTCCCCAGACAAAGGGGTCGACGCCCACGATTCCGCTATTGGTGTCGATCGTGCCGCTTTTCAATCGACCTCTTCCGCTGATCACGCTGGCACCGGCGGAGCTGTCGAAAGTGGCCACCCCGCTGTCCAGCACTGTGTAGAACGAATTCTTTGCTGTCGATCCGCGATCGCTCGCCTCGAGGTATTTGCCTGTGCCGAAGGCCACGTAGGAGCTGATGGACGATTCGCCGGCCACCAAGATCGGTGCCATGCTGATGGGCTGGCGATTTCCGTCGGCATCCTTGGCGATGAAGAGCGGCGCCGGCTCGCTTCCCTTGTAGAAGGCCGAGAGATGTGCGATGTCCCACTCGGTAGACGGCCGTGCGCGAAAATCCAGCTTCCACAAGTTGCCGTGGAGATCGCCAGCAAAGATTTGGGTGGTCACGCGATCGGAGTCCACGACTTCGCGGAGGTTGAGGACCCCTGGAGCGATGCTGGCTGCCAATGTCGTGTCGACGGGCAACGAGATCTTGTAGTAGTTGCTTCCCAGGGTCCACGCCGTTCCTGCCGGCTTGGCCAGATCGAGCAAGAACAAAGTGGGCTTGCCCGTCGAGCTGAATGCGCCTGCGCTGTCCCGCAGATAGTTGTTCACACCGCCGGCAACGGCTGCAAACCATTTGTAAGTGGGCGTGGGTTCGTTCGCCGCATTGGTACGCAATTTCACGATGCGCGGCTGGCCGACCACGAAGCCGAGATCGGCGTCATCCGTGGAGGTGAATTCCCACAGCGCGTCGGAAGCCGTGAACGTGGCCGGATTGGTGACGTTCAGCGCGAAAACGCCACGCCCGCCGGCACCCGTGCCGGACACCAATACCGTCTTCCAGTCCTCCTTCGTGCCGCTGGTGCCGAGCTGTGCCTCTGCCACCATGGACGGACCATCGACGAAGCTCTGATGACTGTCCAGATAGAGAGGATCGGTGAGCTGCGAAAGCTTAGGGCCCATCCAGCTCGGGATGTATGCGAACAGTTCGTCGCCGGTGTCGGCCTTGAAGGCGTGGAGCATGCCGTCGTTGGCACCCACATAGACGGCAGCTTGCCGGCCCTTGTATTCGTTCAGGAACTCAGCGTAGCTGGTGGATTGGATGGCGCTGGAAGGCGCGCCGACGTGAACGACGTTTGAGTTGACGATGTCACCGAGCAACTTGCCATCGCGGCGCCGGAACAGACCGCGTTCTTGTTCTTGTGACCTGTCGCCGCGTAAATAGGCCAGGCGGCTTTGCCCGAGCCCATCGGCCACCGCGGTCGGCGAAAGCTTGTTCAATGCGCTTTGCAAGGTCGAGGGAATGGCATCCCATGCGAAGTTGGTGGCAACGGGGTTTGTGGTGGCCCCCCCGCTGCCGATCACGATGTTGCGGGATGCGTTTGGATTGGACAGGGCCGCCAGGCGCGCGCTCGCAGACCAGAGCGGGGTGGAGCCGATGGTTGCGCCCGTGGCTGTTCCGGTCAACGTGATGGCCACGACGTCACCGGTCCAGTTCGAAGTGTCGAACGCGCCTTGGTAGATCGTCGTCGTGGCGCCTTGCGCGACGGAAGTCGATTGGGCGGCGCCACCGGCAATGCTGCGCGCGGACGAGGCGGCGCGATTGAAGAGGGTGTCGAAGGCAGTCAACACACCGCGCGCATTGTTCTGCATGAAGTAGGCGGCGGCTTCGCCCGGACGGGATGGATCCTGCCAGACGTTGTTGTCAACGGTTCCGTCCTCGCGCTGGAAGGGGTTGCCGAACCTGTTGAAGGCAGGGCCGTTCGCAGGCTCGGTTTCGAAGCCAGCGTATTTGGCGGTCATGAAGAACTGATTTCTGTATCGCCGCAGGGATTCGATGTTCTGATCGCCAAATTCGTTGACGTCGAAGGTGAATGTCTTGACTCGCAGTCCCGGGCGCTGCTTTGTCGGCGCGTCCGTCCAGCCTGTACCGCGGATGTCGTGCGTGTGGGCCCAATAGGCCCATCCGATCATGGCGTTCGAAGGTGCCAACAGGTTGGAGGGATTCGGATTGCTTGTGGCTCGCCCGACGCCTTGGCCATCGGTGTAGTCGCGGCTGACAAGATTTCGCTCAAACGCGAGGGCTGTGAGCCGCCACAGGGATAAGTCGGGAATGTTCTTTGTGACATCGGGACTCGGATAGCGGTTGCTGCCTTCTTGCACGTTGACATCACCGACGACCACGATATTGCTTTTCAGACAGCCATATTGACCGTCCGCCGGCCGGCCGTCGCCGTAAGGGTCTGACCATGTGGTGTGGACCGGGAAGCCGTCGTACATCGCGGGCGTCAAGTTGCTGACCGCGTCGTCGCTTGGCTGCAGGCCTTGCAGGTACCGCAATGTTTCGTAGTACATCTCGCTGACGGGGTCGTAGACCTTGTAGCGACCGGGCACCGGGCCGATGCGCCCGAATTTGTTGAGGTAGTTGATCACGCCTGAAATGGCGGGGTTCTGGGAGGTGTCGCCATCCGGATTGGCCGTGAAGACACCGGTGGACATGTCCCATTCGGCCTTTGGGTTCCCGCCTGCCGGCGTGTTGTCCGCACCATAGATGTCGAACGTCTTGCCGCCGACATACTTCATCGGCACGCGCAGCACACCTCCATAGCGTCCACCGGGGTTGTAGCTTGCTGTCTGATCCATCAGATAGCCAAATGCGGCAAGCCGCATGCGGTTGCCGTACTTCTGGATCACACCGTTCGGCTTGTAGTTTCCATTGGGATACTTGGTGCAGAAGTCGTAGTCGCGCACTTCGAGAAGGTTGCCCGCACTGTCCTTCTGGCACACCTGCACGCGCGCGTAGAAGAAGCCGTCGCTGTTGAGCGAATCGGCGCGGGTATAGCAGGACTTATGGACGCCAACCAAAGGATCGCCAAAGGTGAGGTACGTGCAAGTCGTGCCCCCGCTCACAACTGCGACCTTCCAGCTGTCGTTGGCGCCGTACCAGACCTCCCGCACGCCGGTGAAGCTGCATGCATTGCTTTCGGCTGCGCATAAGGTGGCATCGGTGGGGAGGGACTGAGATCGGGATTCGATCGGGCCGATGGAGGACGTCATTGGCGAGTTCCCGAAGGCGCGGATATAGCAGGACTTATGGACGCCAACCAAAGGATCGCCAAAGGTGACGTACGTGCACGTCGTGCCCTCGCTCACAAGTGCGACCTTCCAGCTGTTGTTGGCGCCGTACCACACCTCCCGTACGCCGGTGAAGCTGCATGCATTGCTTTCAGCCGCGCACAAGGTGGCATCGGTGGGAAGGGACTGAGACCGGGATTCGATCGGGCCGATGAGGGACGGTCCGGAATAGGCGCGGGTATAGCAGGACTTATGGACGCCCCCCAAAGGATCGCCAAAGGTGAGGTACGTGCAAGTCGTGCCCTCACTCACAACTGCGACGTTCCAGCTGTTGTTGGCGCCGTACCAGACCTCCCGTACGCCGGTGAAGCTGCATGCATTGCTTTCAGCTGCGCATAAGGTGGCATCGGTGGGGAGGGACTGAGATCGGGATTCGATCGGGGTCCGGCCGATGGAGGACGTCATTGGCAAGCCACCGAGGGCGTAGCCGCTGGGGGCGATGCAGTTCCCACCCCACGACGTGCCGAAATAGATCCGGTTGAGTGTGTTGCCGACATAGATGTCGTTTGAGCCTGCAGCCGTCGCCATGATCGCCGGTACCGCGCCCCAGTAGGGCTTGCCGCTGGTCCCACCGGCACGCGCCAGGACCTTCCCGGGAAAGTTCTGCGAATTCCACATGCAAGTCGGGTCTCCATTGGGGATGATGGCTCGCTGTAGGATGGTCTGATCCGGCGTGTCGATGTAGCGGTCGCCGCCCGACAGGGCGATGCGCATCATGTCGATGGCGGAACTTGACGCCCAGTTGAGAAAGTTGCCACTGAATGCATTGGCATTGACGTCCGAGCATGTTCGATCGATGGCCGAGCCCACGCGGTCGAATCGCTTGTAGTCCGCGCGGGTCAGACCCGTTGCCGGCGACTCGGTCGGTGTGTCGTTGTAGGCATAACAGCCGTTGGCGTCGAAGTAGCCGAGGTATTCCTTCAGGTTGCTGTAGCTGTCGTCCACGGCATTGCGCGGCTCTTTGATGTGCAACGCGCCGACCGTCGGGAACTCCACCGACAAGGCCAGGGCCAGCGTCGGCTTGTCGCCGGCCGTGCTGGCGTAGAGGGGATCGCTCGACAGGCTCACAGGCTTGAACTCGGGTGGCGTGGGAGCCCCCACTTGGGCGATGGCGGCGATGGTCAATGCCAAGATCGGAGCGATCATCAACGCCGATGCGCGCCGTGAAATCGGCCATGGCCGCAAGCGTGTCCTGTTGCGTGGCACTTGAGTCGCCGGATGCGCGCAGGATTTCTGTGGTTGCTTGTCGTTGTTCATGAAACTGATCGACACTTGTTTCAGTTGCGGTAGACCGTTTGTGTCACGGCTTGGATGTCTTCACGAGGTCCGAAGCCCATGGCCGTGATGCGATAGATGAGCTTGGTGCAGGGGTCAGACCGGTCGCGCTGGCGTGCCGTGTCGCACAACGCCTCGATGATGTAGCGTGGCTTGAGTGCGGGCTGCGGACCTGCCGTGCCGGCGGCAAAGGATCTGCCTGTGAACTCGCCAAGCTGCGCGACCGTATTGGCGTCGGTGAAATCCACAGCGAGCCAGGTCGGCTTTCCGCTCGTCGAGACCGCGCAAAGGCCCTTGCGCTCGCCGCTGCCGCAGCTCGCGGCGAAAGCCCCGAGGTTCGATGAGCCGGTAAAGGTGGAAAGGCGGTTCGACGCCGCACTGTTGGGGCCATGGATATCGAACTCTGCGTCCATCAGTGCGGCTTCGGATGCTTGCCAAGCGATCTGCATGTCGCGGTCGTTGCGGGACCCGCGCTCGGCCATCGAGGCAATCTGCGCTGCACTCACACCGAGGATCGAGACGATCACAAGGATGAGCAGAGCCATGATCAGGGATGCACCGCTCTGGTAGTTCGTTGTCGCGTGTGGCCGTGGAAAGCGGCTGGACGCCACCGGGAGTGATGCGGTGGTCATGGTGCGTACCCCAGCCCTTGGTCGTTTCTCAGGTGAATCGTGAAGGTCAGCGACTGTCTGAGCCGCCCGTCGGCTGGTGCGGAGAACGTGCTGTTTGTGTCGGCAGCCGATGCAAAAGCACTGCCCTTTGCGGCGGTTGCGGAAGACTGGCTCGCTCCGAAGGGATAGAAAGTCTGCGTCTCGACGGTCTGGCTGGAACCGGCTGCGCCGCGCAGCACCAGTCCAACACGGATGCTACGCACCCGACGCCAGTTGGCATTGGTTCCCGCCGCGTCGCCGGCAACGACCAATTCATCGGCGCGTAGATAGGCCTTCGCGACGTCGGGTGCCGATGCGCCAGAAGCCGGCGCCGTTCCGGGGGTGACGCCATCCACGCCATAGAGCAGCTGGAACTGTTCAACACCCTGTATCAATGGAACAGTCGTGAAGCCACCCGACACATTCTGATAGGTACACATCAGCGTCGGCTCGTCTTGACGGACATCGACATGGAAGATGCTGACCATGCGAGTGTCACGTGCGTCGGGGCTGGCCGGATCCGGTACGCTCAAAACGGGGTTACCTGCGCAGTCGATCATCGATTTGTCGGAGGTGAGATCGGCCGACTGAGAGCGGAGTTGGCTGGCCTGATAGCGCAGAATCAGGACGTCGCTGCCGTAGCCAGCAACGCTGGAATTGCGGGAGCTCCAAGCAGTGAGCGGATTGCTCGCATCCAGCGCAGCATTGTTGAAGCCGCTGACATCAGGCGGAGGATCTGTACTTGGAGGAGTCTTTCGGGTGCCGGAGGCGAAGCTCACGTCCCGGTAGCCCGCCTGGATGCTCACGCGCTGGATCAGCTCAGCGGCGAAACGGCCGTTGTCGCGCAACTGTGATGCAGCGTCCACGGCGGTGAATCCGCGGCGAGTGACTGTCAGTGCAGCGACCGTCGCCAGTACGACCAGCATACCCACAATCATGGCGACGAGAAGTTCGACGAGGGTCATGCCTCGAACCAGGCGAGAACGACGGGCGAACGGCAAGCCTCTTGGCGTAAGCATCAGATGCTGCTCCCCGGCGTGACGAAGAGGACGACCGATGGGCGCGACGCCTCGTCGAGCGAGGCGCTGGCCGATCTGGTAGAGCCGCGGGTCCAGCCGATCTTCACAATGATGGGCGCGGCCGTCGTACCGGTGCAAGCCCATCTAGGCAGATTGCTGCTGTCATAGGGCGCGGCGTCCGTGCAGATGGTGACTCGGGCACCGGGCAGTTCAGCATCGACGCGCGCAAGCCAGTCTGTCAGCTGCGACGCGGCGACATCGGAGGACGTGGCGCAGCTGTTGCCGACGCCAAGACAGTACCCGGCTGCCGCTGGGGCCAGCGGACTGGTGATGAAGCTGCCCAGATAAGGATTGTTGGTTGACAACAGTGCGATGTCTTTGTTGCCTCGCATCATTTCGGTGAGTTCCCGCGCCAGACCGACAGCAATCGACTGCAGCCTTGCATCGCGATTGGCTTGCAGCGAAGCAGCCTGAAGACCCGCCATGCCGAGCAGGCCGAAGGAGAGAATCACGATGGCGACGAGCACCTCGACCATTGAGAAGCCCGCTTGGCGCGGATGAGCGGCCTGTCCGGGATGAATGGGAGATCTCATGCGCGAACTCTCCGTAGCGTGTCTAGGTAGCGTTCGATGCTAGGTAACACGCCATCACAGCACCGGCCCGTTGGTCGCGCTTGGCAACCGCGCATCTTTGCAATCGCGCGGAAAGTTGTTGTCGCAGAACAATTGGCGACAATGTCGTTGGGGCGCCAGGAAGTGGTGGCAGTCTTCTTCACTTGCCGCGTAGCGGCCGCCCATTCGGGCGGGCGCTTACGGCCGTCATCCGTTCATGCGGGTGCCGGCGGCGCGGACCGCGCCGGCTCAAAGATGGCGCCGCAGCACGGTCGCCAGCGTGGCAAAGCTCGACTCGATTTCCTTCTCGTGCACCGTGCCGTATCCGAGCAGCAAGCCGTTGGTCGCGGCCGATTTCCTCATGTAGTACATCGACAGCGGCCGCGTCGTGACACCAGCGAGCTGGGCGTCGCGAGCGACGCTCTCGTCGCTCACATGCTGCGGCAGTTCGAGCACCACGTGCAGGCCCGCTGCGCCGCCGAGCACCTGAAGGTCAGCGCCGAACTGCTTGCGTATGGCGTGGATCAAGGCATCGTGGCGCGCGCTGTAGACCGTGCGCATGCGGCGGATGTGGGTGGCATAGTGCCCCTCGGCCATGAACCGCGCCAGCACCGCCTGCTGCATGGTGTGCCCTTCACGGAACAGCTCGTTGAGCGATCGCGCGAAGCCTTCCACCAGGTCCGGTGGCAGCACGGCGTAGGCCACGCGCAGCGAAGGGAAAAGCGTCTTGGAGAAGGTGCCGAGGTAGATCACGCGACTGTGCTCGTCGAGTCCCTGCAGGGCCGGGAGGGGCCGCGTTCCATAGCGGAACTCGCTGTCGTAGTCGTCCTCCACCACCCAGCTGCCGTGCATCGCCGCATAGTCGAGCAACTGGCGCCGCCGGCGGTGGCTCATCAGCGCGCCAACGGGGTACTGGTGCGCGGGTGACACGAACATCAGGCGCGGAGGTCTTCGCAGTTGCTGCGGCGTCGGAGCAAGGCCTTCGCCGTCCACGCCTATCGGCAGCAACCTGAGGCCCATGGCGCGGAAAACGCTGCGTGCGCCCCAATAGCCCGGGTCCTCCAGCCATGCCGTGTCGCCGGGATCGGCGAGCAGCTGTGCGATCAAGAGCAGCGATTGCTGCGTTCCGCTGGTGATGACGACTTGCTCCGCCGTGCACGCCACGCCGCGCGTGCCCTGCAGATACTCGGCCACGGCCTGGCGCAGTCCGGCGTCACCGGCGCCGGTGGCGTACGTCAACTGCGCGGGCGCGGCATACCGCCACACGCGGCTCTGCAGACTGTTCCAGATCCGCACCGGAAACATGCGCACCTCCGGCACGCCTGGCGTGAAGGCGCCCCACTGCAAGCGCGCCGCTCCGGCGTGCTCGATCAGCGCCCTGCCGCGCTGCGAGAGCGGCTCGTCGCGGTTGGATGCAGGCGTCCTGGCCGCCTTGACCGTGCGCAGCCCGAGGTGGGTGACATAGGTGCCGCGTCCCACGCCCGCTTCCACGTAGCCTTCCAGTGCGAGCTGCTCATAGACGTGCACGACCGTGTTGCGCGCGATGCCAAGCGCCTGCGCCAGCACCCGCGTCGGCGGCAGCTTCAGTCCGGCCGACAGCTCGGAATGCCGGATGCCGGTCTGCAGGATGCGGTAGAGCTGCAGATGGTCGTACTCGCTGGTCTGGCGGTCGAACTGGCGAAGCACGAAGTCGGGCAGGGCTTGCATTTCATGCTGGGCTTGGCCAATCATTGGTTCCATGCCAAGTAGACTACTTGGTTCTGTTTCTGGGATCAATACTTGCGTAGACTGGCACCCTCCGAAGCTATTGCAGGCTCTCGAAGATCTTGCACGAACGCGCCATGAGCCATGTCACAGAAGCTCCCTTCGCCACTGCCAGACAGGGCGATGCCGGCATCGATGCGCGCCGCGCTGCCGCGACGCCACGCGGTGTCGCCATCGGCTTCCCCTTCTATGCCGAGCGGGCGCGCAACGCCGAGCTGTGGGACGTGGAAGGGCGGCGCTACATCGATTTCGGCTCCGGCATCGCGGTGCTCAACACCGGCCATGGCCATCCGCGCGTGATGGAAGCGGTGCGCGCCCAGCTGGAGCGTTTCACCCACACCGCCTACCAGGTCGTGCCCTACGAGAGCGCGGTTGCGCTGGCCGAGCGCCTGAACCGCATCACCCCCGGCAGCCATCCCAAGAAGACCGCCTTCTTCACCACCGGCGCGGAGGCCGTGGAGAACGCGATCAAGATCGCGCGCTGCGCCACGCGCCGCCCCGGCGTGATCGCGCTCAGCGGCGCCTTCCACGGCCGCACCTTCATGGGCATGGCGCTCACCGGCAAGGTGGCGCCGTACAAGAGCGGCTTCGGCCCCTTCCCGGGCAGCATCTACCATGTGCCGGCGCCGGTGGCCCTGCACGGCGTGTCGGTGGACGACTCGCTGGGCGCGATCGACCGGTTGTTCAAGGCCGACATCGATGCGGAGCAGGTCGCGGCCATCATCCTGGAGCCGGTGCAGGGCGAGGGCGGCTTCTACGTGCAGCCGCCGCAGTTCATGCGCGCGGTGCGCGAGATCTGCGAGCGCCACGGCATCCTGATGATTGCCGACGAGATCCAGACCGGCTTCGGCCGCACCGGCAGCCTGTTCGCGATGGACCACTACGGCGTGGTGCCCGACCTGATGACGGTGGCCAAGAGCCTGGCCGGCGGCCTGCCGTTGTCGGGGGTGGTCGGGCGCGCCGAGATCATGGACGCGCCGGCGCCCGGGGGATTGGGCGGCACCTACGCTGCTAACCCGCTGGCCGTCGCCGCGGCGCACGCGGTGCTGGACGTGATCGAGGACGAGCAGCTCGCGCCGCGCGCCGAGCGCCTGGGCCAGCGCCTGAGGGCCCGGCTGGAGGCCCTGCGCGCCAAGGTGCCGCAGATCGCCGACGTGCGCGGTCTCGGCGCCATGGTGGCGGTGGAGTTCGCCGGCAAGGACGGCAAGCCCGACCCCGAATTCACCAAGCGGGTGCAGCAGCGCGCACGCGATGCGGGCCTGCTGCTGCTGACCTGCGGCGTGTACGCCAACGTGATCCGCTTCCTGTTCCCGCTGACCATCGAGGACGCCGTGCTCGAAGAGGGCCTCGACATCCTGGCCCAGGCGATGCAAGCTTGAGACACGAGGCATTTTCCAGATGACTTTGAAACTGAAAGACCTCACCCTCCTGCGCCAGCAGGCCTTCGTGGCAGGCGAATGGATCAACGCCGACGACGGCGCTACCGTGGCCGTGCACAACCCCGCCACCGGCGAGCAGATCGGCACGGTGCCGATGTGCGGCGCCCAAGAGACGAAGCGTGCCATCGCCGCGGCCGAGACCGCGCAGCGCGACTGGGCGAAGCGCCCCGCCAAGGAGCGCACCGCCATCCTGCGCAAGCTCAACGATCTGATGCTGGCGAACCAGGACGACCTGGCGCTCATCATGACCACCGAGCAGGGCAAGCCCTTGGCCGAGAGCAAGGGCGAGATCGCCTATGCGGCTTCCTTCATCGACTGGTTCGCCGATGAGGCGCGGCGCGTCTACGGCGACACCATTCCCGCGCCCCTGGCCGACCGCCGCATCCTCGCGCTCAAGCAGCCGATCGGTGTCACCGCGGCGATCACGCCCTGGAACTTCCCGACCGCCATGCTCACCCGCAAGGCCGGTCCCGCGCTGGCCGCGGGCTGCTCGATGGTGGTGAAGCCGGCCACGCAGACGCCGTACTCGGCGCTGGCCTTCGCCTTGCTGGCCGAACGCGCCGGCCTGCCGAAAGGTCTGCTGTCGGTGCTCACGGGCTCGGCCTCGAAGATCGGCGGCGAGATGACGGCCAGCCCGATCGTCCGCAAGCTCACCTTCACCGGCTCCACGGAGGTCGGCCGCATGCTGATGAAGCAGTCGGCCGACACCATCAAGAAGCTCTCGCTCGAGCTGGGTGGCAACGCGCCATTCATCGTGTTCGACGATGCCGACCTCGACGCCGCGGTCGAGGGGGCGATGATTTCCAAGTACCGCAACACCGGCCAGACCTGTGTCTGCGCCAACCGGATCTACGTGCAGAAGGGCGTGCTGGCCGCATTCACCGACAAGCTGGTGGCACGGGTGCAGGCCCTCAAGGTGGGCAACGGCGTGGAGCCCGGCGTCACGCAGGGGCCGCTGATCGACGACAAGGCTGTGGCCAAGATCGAGGAGCACGTGGCCGATGCGGTGGCCAAGGGCGGCAAGGTGCTGACCGGCGGCAAGCGCCATGCGCTGGGCGGCCTCTTCTACGAGCCCACCGTGGTGGCCGGCGCCACCCCCGACATGCTGGTCGCGCATGAAGAAACCTTCGGCCCCCTCGCACCCATCTTCGCCTTCGACACCGAGGCCGATGCCATCGCGCTGGCCAACGACACCGAGTTCGGCCTGGCCTCGTACTTCTACAGCCGCGACATCGGCCGCATCATGCGCGTGGCCGAGCAGCTCGAATCGGGCATGGTGGGCGTCAACACCGGCCTGATCTCCACCGCCGAGGCGCCCTTCGGCGGTGTCAAGCAGTCCGGCCTGGGACGCGAGGGCTCGAAGTACGGGCTCGACGAGTTCCTCGAGATCAAGTACGTTTGCCTGGCGGGGCTGGACAAATGAGCGTCGCCTTCGCGCCGGGAAGTGCCAGCGCCACCTTCGGAGTGGCTGGCGTGCAGATGGACGTCTCGGCCTTCGAGAGCAACGTGGAGCGCATGGGCAACTACCTGCGCCACATCCGCACGCGCTTCCCCTGGGTGCGGATGGTGCTGTTCTCCGAGCTGGCCGCGCTGGGCCCCAAGCACGACAAGGCCGAGCCCCTGCCCGGACCGACCGAGGCGCGCCTGGCCGAACTGGCGCGCGAGACCGGCCTGTGGCTCATCCCCGGCTCCTTGTTCGAGAAGGTCGATGGCCCGGCCGGCCCGGTGGTCTACAACACCACGCCGGTGATCAACCCGCAGGGCGAGGTGATCGCGCGTTTCCGCAAGCTCTTCCCGTTCCGCCCCTACGAGCGCGACGTGGCGGGCGGCACGGAGTTCTGCGTTTTCGACGTACCGGGCGCCGGGCGCTTCGGTGTCTCCATCTGCTACGACATGTGGTTTCCGGAGACCACCCGGACGCTGGCGGCCATGGGCGCGGAGGTGATCCTGCACCCGACCATGACCGACACCATCGACCGCGACGTCGAGCTGGCCATCGCACGCGCCTCGGCCGTGACCAACCAGCTCTATTTCTTCGACGTCAACGGCGTGGGAGACGGCGGGGTGGGGCGCTCCATCATCTGCGACCCCTCGGGCTACGTGCTGCACCAGGCCGGCGGCGGCGCCGAGATCATGGCCATCGACGTGGACTTCGCGCGCGTGCGCCGCGAGCGCGAACGGGGCCTGCGCAGCAACCTGGGGCAGCCGCTGAAGAGCTTCCGCGACCGCGACTGCGATTTCGGCGTCTACCGCAGGGACGCCGATGCCTATCCCTACCTGCAGACACTGGGGCCGCTGATGAAGCCCGACTGATTTTTTCTTTTTCCTGCCGTCACGGATCACAACAACGGGCCGGCGCAATCGAGGGGCCGGTCCAGAGGAGACAAAGCATGAAGCCAGGAAGCGCATCCGAAAAGAATGGCCGAGCCTCTTTGAGCCGGCATCGCAGTGTGTGGGAAATGCGGGCCGACGGCTGGATCAGCCTGGTCGACGACCTGAGCCGGCTGGCGATCCTCCCGGTGGACCACCCGGAGCGCGAGCGGCGCCTGGCACACGTGCGCGCCATCGTCGAGCAGCTCGCGCCGGTGGAGAGCTATTGGGCGTTCCCGGGCGGGCGGGTGTTCGGCGAGCTGGCCCACTGGATCGAGCGCGACGAGCTGGCCCGTGCCCACCAGGCGGCGCGGCGCATCCACCGCGTGCTGGCCGCGCGCACCTACCGCCACGACGTCAACACCCTGGACGGCGACAACGAGCTGCCCTCGCAGATCGAGACCGACAGCGAGCGCGCCGCACAGCTGGCGCGCCCCTACTTCGAGGTACTGATCGTCGACGAGATGTCCGCCAGCGAGGAGGACGCCCTGCGCCGCCGCGTGCAGCGCAAGCGCAGCGCTGACGACGACTTCATCTTCGACGTGGTGGTGGTGCCCAGCTTCGAGGACGCGCTGATCGCCACCCTGGTCAACTTCAACCTGCAGGCGGTGGTGATCCGCCACGGCTTCCCGTTCCGATCGGTCAACCACAACGACATGCTGCGGCGCTTCCTCGACGGCCTGGACGAGGGCATCGAGAAGATGGCCGAGTTCGAACGCGGGCCGCTGCTGGGCCGGCAGATCGCGCAGATCCGCCCCGAGCTGGACCTGTACCTGGTGACCGACGTCAACGTCGAGGCCATCGCCGCGCAGGTCGGCGAGGTCTTCAAGCGCATCTTCTTCGGCGAGGAAGACCACATCGAGCTCTACAGCTCGATCATGAAGGGGGTGGGGGAGCGGCACCGCACGCCCTTCTTCCATGCCCTGCGCGACTATGCCAAGCAGCCTACCGGCGTGTTCCACGCGCTGCCGCTGGCGCGCGGCAAGTCGATCATGAACTCCAACTGGATCGGCGACCTGGCGCAGTTCTACGGCATGAACCTGTTCATGGCCGAGACCTCTGCCACCTCGGGCGGCCTGGATTCGCTGCTCGATCCGGTCGGCCCGCTCAAGACGGCGCAGGAGTACGCCGCCCGCGCTTTCGGCGCGCGGCGCACCTACTTCGCGACCAACGGCACCTCCACCTGCAACAAGATCGTGGTGCAGGCCCTGGTGCGGCCCGACGACATCGTGCTGGTGGACCGCAACTGCCACAAGTCGCACCACTACGGCCTGGTGCTGGCGGGTGCGCAGGTGGCCTACCTCGACTCCTATCCGCTGGACCAGTACTCCATGTACGGCGCGGTGCCGATCCGCCACATCAAGCAGACCCTGCTGGACTTCCGCCGCGCCGGCACGCTGGACCGGGTGCGCATGGTGCTGCTGACCAACTGCACCTTCGACGGCATCGTCTACGACGTCGAGCGGGTGATGATGGAATGCCTGGCCATCAAGCCCGACCTGGTGTTCCTGTGGGACGAGGCGTGGTTCGCCTTTGCGCGCTGCCACCCGATCTACCGCCAGCGCACCGGCATGGCCAGCGCGGCCAAGTTGTGCGAGATGTTCAAGGACCCGGCCTATGCCGAGCGCCACGCGGCCTTCAGCAACGGCATCGACTGGAACGACGAGGCGCAGCTGCTCGACACGCGCCTCCTGCCCGACCCGGCGAAGGCGCGCATCCGCGTGTACGCCACGCATTCGACGCACAAGACGCTCACGGCGCTGCGGCAAGGCTCGATGATCCACGTGTGGGACCAGGACTTCAAGGACAAGGCCGAGGAAGCCTTCCACGAGGCCTACATGACGCACACCTCCACCTCGCCCAACTACCAGATCCTGGCCTCGCTCGACGTCGGGCGCAGGCAGGTGGAGCTGGAGGGCTACGAGCTGATCCAGCGGCAGCTGGAGCTCGCGATGAGCCTGCGCGAGCAGGTGCTGCACCATCCGCTGCTCAAGCGCTACTTCCGCTTCCTGCGGGTGAGCGACGTGATCCCCCTCGAGTACCGCGAATCGGGCGTCGAGTCCTACTACAACGACGAGAGCGGCTGGAACAACCTCGAGGCGGCCTGGCGCACCGACGAGTTTGCGCTCGACCCCACCCGCGCCACGCTGACCATCGGCGCCACCGGCATGGATGGCGACACCTTCAAGAACAAGGAGTTGATGGACAAGTACGGCATCCAGATCAACAAGACCTCGCGCAACACGGTGCTGTTCATGACGAACATCGGCAGCACTCGCTCTGCCATCGCCTATCTGCTCGAGGTGCTGGTCAAGATCGCACGTGATGTCGAAGCCCGCATCGCGGACATGAGTTCGATCGAGCGCCGCATCCATGAGAAGCGCGTGAAGTCGCTGACGCTGGAGCAACCGCCGCTGCCGGATTTCTCGAGCTTCCACTTCGCCTTCCGCGGCCGCAGCGTGGAGGGGCGCTCGGGCACGCGCGACGGCGACATCCGCAGCGCATTCTTCCTCTCCTACGACGACGCCAACTGCGAGTACATCGACATGAAAGAGGCTGCGCTCGCCATCCAGTCCGGGCGCGACCTGGTGTCGGCGCTGTTCGTCATTCCCTATCCGCCGGGTTTCCCGATCCTGGTGCCGGGGCAGGTGATCAGCGCCGAGATCCTGCAGTTCATGGCCGCGCTGGACGTGCGCGAGATCCACGGCTTCCGGCCCGAGCTGGGCTTCCGCATCTTCAACGACGCCGCGCTCTCGCGTGCTGCCCAGGGCACCGCCGCGCGCGCCGCGCTCGCGCTCTCCGGCCGGGCCGCGCAGCCGCAGGAGAAGGACGACGAGATCAAGGCCGCCTCGGCCACGACCCCGGCCGAGGCGACCCGAGCCAGTTCCACAACGAGGAGCGAAGAATGACGACCAAGGTCCAGAGCATTGCCGATCTGCTGCTGATGTTCCACCGCAACGAGCGGCCGATCTACTTCATCAGCGCGACCAACTTCAACCTGCTGGGCATGGACCGCTGGGTCAACCGCTTCCGCTACATCAACTACATCGACTGCTTCGACGGGCGACATCCCAACGTGTTCGTGCCCACCGAGTCGCCGCACGAGGAGTTCCAGTCCATCGAGGACATCAACAACTACCTGCTGCAGCACAAGGAGGTGATCGACCTGATCGAGCGCCGCGGCGGCAAACCCGTCGCCACCTTCCTGATGTTCGACGAGAAGACGGAGGAACTGGCCAAGGAGCTGGGCATGGAGGTGTGGTTCCCGCCGGCCAAGCTGCGCACCCGCTGCGACAACAAGATGGAGACCGTGCGCATCGGCAACAAGGCCGGTGTGTTCTCGGTGCCCAATGCGCTGGAGAAGGTCGACAGCTTCGAGCACCTGATGCAGATCGCCGAGCGCAACGGGCTCGGCCGCGACCTGGTGGTGCAATCGGCCTTCGGCGACTCGGGCCACACCACCTTCTTCATCGCCTCGGAAGACGATTTCAACAAACACAAGGACGAAATCGTCAACGACCCCGAGGTCAAGATCATGAAGCGCATCAACTGCCGCGGAGCGACGCTGGAGGCCTGCGCCACGCAGTCGGGCACGCTGGTCGGGCCGCTCCTGACCGAGGTCGTGGGTGC
The DNA here is from genome assembly GCF_002157355.1 of Variovorax sp. JS1663. Taxonomy (GTDB): domain Bacteria; phylum Pseudomonadota; class Gammaproteobacteria; order Burkholderiales; family Burkholderiaceae_C; genus Variovorax. Next base: position 57,914 of record NZ_LYMK01000002.1, read on the forward strand.
CAAGGAGCTGACGCCCTACAAGGGCGGCTGGAGCGGCAACGAGGTCTTCCCCGGCGCCTTCTCGGAAGAGGTGCGGGCCAAGGCGCGCGACATGGCCGAGCGTTTCGGAAACCAGCTGCTGTCGGAGGGCTACCGCGGCTACTTCGATCTCGACTTCCTGATCGACCAGGACAACGGCGAGGTCTATCTGGGCGAACTCAATCCCCGCATCTGCGGCGCCAGCCCGATGACCAACCACGCCGCCTTCGCCTACGCGGACGCGCCGCTCTTCCTCTTCCACCTGCTCGAGTTCTCGGGCGTGCCCTTCGACCTGAACGTGCGCGAGATCAACGAGCGTTGGGCGCAGCCGCACTTCATCGACTCCTGGTCGCAGGTGGTGCTCAAGTTCACCGACGACAAGGTGGACCAGGTCACGCACGCGCCAGCCACCGGCATCTACCGCATGAGCGAGGACGGCAGCGTGGGCTACCAGCGCTTCGACTACGACCGACGCGCCATCGACAGCGAGCGCGAGGCCTTCTTCCTGCGCATCACCGGCCCGGGCGACTACCGCTACGAGGGCGCCGACCTCGGCATCCTGATCACGCGCGGCCGCTCGATGGACGACAACTTCAAGCTGAACATCCGCGCGCGCGACTGGATCCGCGGCATCAAGAACTACTACGCGGGCAAGCCCATCGTGACCACGCAGCACGAGGCGGCGCCGGCGCCGGGCTCTTTCAAGATCCTCTGAACCCCACGGCCGTCGCCATGGTGATCCAGATCGGCTTCGAGACCCTGGTCGAGGACCAGCCGGGCACGCGCTGGCAGGCGCTGTTCGCCCGCCTGTGGCCCGGCTATCGCGCCTGGTTCCTGCGCGGCGGGGCAGTGGCGCGGCCGAGCTACCTGGAGAGCCGGCGCGCCCTGCGCCAGCACATGCCCGAGCTGGTGCCGACCTGGCAGCGCCTGGTCGAGTTGGCTGGCGGCGGCGACGTGGAGGCGCGCTTCCTGTCGCTGTGGTGCCCGCCGCCCTACATCGTCGGCTGCTCGCAGGCCGTGTGGCTGGACCCGGCGGGCCGCGAGGAGCCCGCGCTGCTGCGCAACTACGACTTCGCGCCGGCCCTGCTCGAAGGCAGCTGGCTGGCCACGCGCTGGCACGGCCAGCGGGTCGCGGCCATGGGCGACTGCATCTGGGGCGCGCTCGACGGCCAGAACGAGGCCGGCGTGGCCGCCTCGCTGTCCTTCGGCGGCAGCACCGTCTCGGGCACCGGCTTCGGCATTCCGCTGGTGCTGCGCTATCTGCTCGAAGTGGCGCAGAGCACGGCCGAGGCGGTGGCCCTGCTGCAGCGGGTGCCGGTCAGCATGGCCTACAGCATCACGGTGCTGGACCGGAATGCCGACTGGGCCACCGTGTTCGTCGGCCCCGACCGCCCGGCCGAGGTGACGCGCCGCCGGGTTGTGACGAATTTCCAGCACCACGTCGAGTGGCCCGAGCATGCACGCGCCACCCATGCGACCGAGCGGCTGGACTGCCTTCAGCGCCAGGTGGAAAGCCCCGGCTCGCTGGAGGACGCGATCGCCGCGCTGCTGCTACCTCCGCTCTACCAGCAGGCTTACCTGCGCGGCTACGGCACGCTCTACGGCGTGGCCTACCGCCCGGCCAGCGGACGCATGGAACTGCTGTGGCCGGGCCAGCGCTGGCCGCAGACCGTCGAAGCCTTCGCCGAAGGCCGTCGCGAGATCGTTTACACGCCCGGGCCCGACGCGCCCGCCGGCCCAGACGATGCCGCCGTCGCGCAGATGCTGACCGAATCCCGGAGTTGAGAAGATGTTCAGGTGCCCATGTTTTAGAAAGGACGTTCCATGAACAGCAGTCCCGCCCAGAAGAAAGGCCTCCCACCCGCGGCCTGGATCATGATCGCGATGGTGATCGGCATCGTGATCGGCTACATGATCTTCATCAATTTCCCCGACAAGAAGAGCGCCACCCAGATCGCCGGCTACATCTCCATCATCTCCGACGTGTTCCTGCGGCTGATCAAGATGCTGATCGGCCCGCTGGTGTTCTCCACGCTGGTGGTGGGCATCGCGCACATGGGCGACGCGGCCTCGGTAGGGCGCGTCTTCGGCAAGGCCCTGGGCTGGTTCGTCACCGCTTCGCTGGTGTCGCTGGTGCTCGGCCTGGTGATGGCCAACCTGCTGCAGCCCGGCCACAACCTGGGCCTGCCGCTGCCCGACATCGGTGCCTCGGCCAACCTGGCGACCTCGAAGTTCACGCTGAAGGATTTCGTCAGCCACCTGGTGCCCAAGAGCTTCGCCGAGGCCATGGCCAACAACGAGATCCTGCAGATCGTGGTGTTCTCCATGTTCTTCGGCGTCGCGCTGGCGTCGCTGGGTGACAAGGCCAAGACGCTGGTCAACGCGATCGACGAGCTCTCGCACGCCATGCTCAAGATCACCGGCTACGTCATGAAGCTGGCCCCGCTGGCCGTGATGGCCGCCATGGCCGCCACCGTGGCCGTCAACGGCCTGGAGATCCTGCTGAAGTTCGCCGTCTTCATGGGCGACTTCTACCTGGGCCTCTTCGTGCTGTGGGGCTTCCTCATCCTCGCGGGCTTCCTCTTCCTCGGGCCGCGCATCATCAAGCTGCTGGTGCTGATCAAGGAGGCCTTCCTCCTGTCCTTCGCCACCGCCAGCTCGGAGGCGGCCTATCCGAAGATCCTGGACGCGCTGGACCGCTTCGGCGTCAAGCGCAAGATCTCCAGCTTCGTCATGCCCATGGGCTACTCCTTCAACCTGGACGGCTCCATGATGTACTGCACCTTCGCGGTGCTCTTCATCGCGCAGGCCTACGACATCCACCTGTCGCTCGGCACCCAGGTCACGATGCTGTTGATCCTGATGCTCACCTCCAAGGGCATGGCCGGCGTGCCGCGCGCCTCGCTGGTGGTGATCGCGGCCACGCTCAACCAGTTCAACATCCCCGAGGCCGGGCTGCTGCTGATCCTGGGCGTGGACACCTTCCTCGACATGGGCCGCTCCGCCACCAACGCGGTGGGCAACTCCATCGCCACCGCGGTGGTCGCCAAGTGGGAGGGCGAGCTGCTCTCGGAGAGCGAGGCGGCCGCCAACGAGAAGGTGCTGGACGCGGAGAGCGCGGCCAGCCTGGCCCACCCGGTGCATGCCTGACAAGGTACGGCCATGAAAGCCTTGCGACTGCTGCTGGCCGCGGCCCTGCTGGCGGGCACGTCGGCCTGGTCCCAGACCGAGCCCGCGCCGGCCGCGCCCGCCGCGCTCAGCGGCACGCTGGCCAAGGTTCGGGACTCGGGCGCGGTCGTGATCGGCTACCGCGAATCGTCGGTGCCCTTCTCGTACCTCTCGCCGCGCAACGAACCCATCGGCTACTCCATCGAGCTGTGCAAGCTGCTGGTCGCCGCGATGGAGGAGGCGGTGCACAAGAGCTTGGAAATCAAGTGGGCGCCGGTCACTTCCGAGTCGCGCATCGATGCGGTCGAGAAGGGGCAGGTGGACATCGAGTGCGGCTCCACCACGAGCAATCTGGAGCGCCAGAAGCGCGTGGCCTTCTCGCCCACCATCTTCGTCTCCGGCACCAAGCTGCTGGTGAAGAAGGGCTCGCCGATCCGCGACTTCAAGGACCTGGCTGGCCGCAAGGTGGCCGTCACCCGCGGCACCACCAACGAGAAGACCATGCAGGAGCTTTCGCAGAAGTTCAAGCTCAACCTGCAGCTGCTGGTGCAGCGCGACCATGCGGAGTCCTTTGCGCAGGTGGTCAGCGGCAATGCCGAGGCCTTCGCCACCGACGACGTGCTCCTCTACGGCCTGATCGCGCAGAACAAGGGCAAGGTGCCGGGCGACTACCTGGTGGTCGGCGACTTCCTCTCCTACGACCCCTACGGGATCATGTACCGCAAGGGCGACCCCGATATGGCGCGCGTGGTCAACGACAGCTTCAACGCGATGGCCCAGGACGGCGAGATCGAGCGTCAGTACAAGCGCTGGTTCCTGCGCCGGCTGCCGTTGTCGTCCACCAGCATCGACCTGCCCATGAGTCCGCAGCTCGAAACCATCATCCAGACCATGGGGGTGAAGGCGGAATAGACCGTTTGGTAGATCCTTCTTGCGACAGTTTTCGTTAAAAACTGAGAACTAATGCGTGACATTGTGTTCACAAGAGCGCTTGCACCTACAGCGCCACACGGTGGTCTGAAGCTACAAAGAGTTCCTGTTGGCTTCGCGAAGGAGGATCCGATGTTCAGCTTTTTCCAGCCCAACCGAAACGGCCACCTGCGCCGCGTGATGACCCTGCTCGAGGAGGCGCAGCTGGCGCGCATCGAGCACCAGGCCGCCGCGGAGCACCACGGCGCGCTGGCGCGCATGTATGGCGAGCGGGCGAAGCGCCTGGAGCGCGAGCTCTATGGCTCGGCACAGATGCAGTTGGCGGATCCGAAGGACGAGAAGGCGGTGCTCTACGCGCTGGATGCCCGCCAGCGACTCGAGTCGCAGGTCAAGGCCTGAAGCCGGTGCGTCCCTACAGCGGGAGCTGGTCGCCTCGGGCCGCGGCGCGCGCTGCGGCGCGAACGCTGGCACGATCGACCGAACCGCTCAGCACCCGGCTCACGCCTTGCCCGTAGCCTTCCGCATAGGGATTGGCGCTGTGCGCAGCCGCGACGGCGTCGGAGCGGACCGCGGCGCGGGCCAGGGTGCTCGACAGCACGGGCGCCACGCGCGAGGACGCGCCCTCGGCATAGGGGTTCTCGCTGCGGGCGGCAGCGACGGCCTGCGTCTTCACATCGGCGCGGCTGGTGGCCGACGAGATCGAATGCACGCCGTCATAGGTTTCGGCCTGTGCGCCGGCGGCAGCGAGCAGCGAGAGCGCGGCGGCGGCGATGAACTTCGAGGTCTTCATGTCGTTTCCTTCAAGGGGTTGATTCACTGGGTTTCGGCGAAGGTCGATGCCGTTGCGCCTGGGATGAATTAAAGAAGGCGCTTGTATCGACGGTATGTCGAGCGGGGGCCGTTTTGCATTCGCGTGTGTTCGCGCGCGCCGCGGGATACGGTGGCATACAAAGCCGCGCACAGGGCTCGCGCTCGCGCCCTGTATTGCCCTCGTAATCCATGCGAAACATGCCGGCGGTGCGCGGTCGGGGAGCGCCATAGCTGAGATGGTTCTTAGAAATCCACTTTTCCTTCGTTGGGAATCGGGGCCCCGCCTCCTACATTGATGGTCATCGCCACCAGCCAAGGGGCGAACCGCATCAGAAGGAGTCGAGCACGATGTCGTTGGAAGTCGAGGAAGTCGCATTGCCCGAGGTGCTGCAGACGGCCCACGCCGAGGCCGAGGCGCAGGGATGGTCCTATTCGGGCGGGGTGAGCCCGCAGGCCGCCTGGGCGTTGGTCGAGGCCGGGCAGGCAGTGCTGGTCGACGTGCGCTCGGGCGAGGAGCGCAAGTTCGTCGGCCATGTGCCGCAGAGCCTGCACGTGCCCTGGGCCACCGGCACCGCGCTCACGCGCAATCCGCGCTTCGAGCGCGAGCTGGAGGCCCGGCTCGCCAAGGAAGGCGGCAAGCAGGCCGTGGCGCTGCTGCTGTGCCGCAGCGGCAAGCGCTCGAAGCTGGCCGCCGAGGCCGCGGCCAGGGCCGGCTTCGCGCATGTCTTCAACGTGCTCGAAGGCTTCGAGGGCGAGATCGACGCGCAGCAGCACCGTGGCGGCGCGGACGGCTGGCGCTTCCGCGGGCTGCCCTGGGTGCAGGACTGAGGTCCGCCCGCGCGCAAGAACAACAGAAAACACAAGACGGTTTCGAGGAGGTTTCCCATGGCTCATGTCGAGGTGGGCGAGGTCGTGCGCGCGCTGCGCGGTGCCCGCGACGAATGGCGCGACCGCCAGAAGCGATCGCGCGAGCTGGGCCCGCGCGAGTTTCCTTCGCGGGAGGCGCTGGCCGGCATCATCGAATCGCTCAAAGGCGCGCTGTTCCCGATGCGGCTCGGGCCGCAGGACCTGCGCCATGAGAACGAGGACTTCTACGTCGGCCACACGCTCGACGCGGCGCTGCAGGGCCTGCTGGCGCAGGCGCGGCTGGAGCTGAACTTCAGCGCCCGCCATGCGTCGCCGGCCGCGCAGGACATCGAGGAGCGGGCCATGCAGGCGGTGCGCGCATTCGCGGTCGCGCTGCCTGCGCTGCGCCGGCTGCTCGACACCGACGTGCTCGCCGCCTACCAGGGCGACCCGGCGGCGCGCAGCGTCGACGAGGTGCTGCTGTGCTACCCCGGCGTGCTGGCGATGATCCATCACCGGCTGGCCCACAAGCTCTACATGCTGGAGCTGCCGCTCCTGGCGCGCATCGTGGCCGAGCTCGCGCATTCGCAGACCGGCATCGACATCCATCCGGGCGCGCAGATCGGTCCGGGCTTCTTCATCGACCACGGCACCGGCGTCGTCATCGGCGAGACGGCGGTGATCGGGCAGGGCGTGCGGCTCTACCAGGCCGTCACGCTCGGCGCCAAGCGCTTTCCCACCGATGCCGAGGGCCATCTGCAGAAGGGCCTGCCGCGGCATCCGGTGGTGCAGGACGAGGTGGTCATCTATGCCGGCGCCACCATCCTCGGCCGCGTCACCCTGGGCAAGGGCGCGACCATCGGCGGCAACGTCTGGGTGACCGACGACGTGGCCCCCGGCGCCAGCGTCACGCAGGCCAGCCTGCAGAAGGCGCCGGGAGGGGTGGCATGAAGGCCTTCGTCCAGGACTTCGGCGTGGTGGTGCGCCAGCTGCGCGAGGCGCAGGGCTGGTCGCAGGAGCGGCTGGCCGAGCGCTCGGACCTCAACCGCTCCTACGTCGGCGAGATCGAGCGCGGCAGCGTGATCGCTTCGATCGTGACGGCGCAGAAGCTCGCCAGCTCGCTGGGCATCCACAGCGCGGCGCTGTTCGCGCACTGCGAGGCGCTGGAGCGCACGCGGCTGGCCCGACGCATCAACTTGGCGGCTATAGCCTGTTGAACGAAGGGGTGCCGGCCAGGACACTGGCGGGCGTTTTCTGACCACGGAGTTCCCTCTATGACCGCAACAGTCGGTGGCACCCATGCTCTCGGCGACAACGCCGCGCGGCAGCTTGCAAACGCCACCAAGACCGTCCCCCAGCTCGACACCATCAGCCCGCGCTGGCTCACCCATCTGCTGCAATGGGTGCCGGTGGAGGCGGGCATCTACCGCCTCAACAAGGTGAAGAACCCGGAAGCGATCAAGGTCACCTGCACCGCCAAGGAGGAGGAGAACCAGCTGCCGCGCACCTTCGTCGACTACGAGGACCAACCGCGCGAGTACTTCCTCAACGCGGTGAGCACGGTGCTGGACGTGCACACCCGCATCTCCGACCTCTACAGCAGCCCGCACGACCAGATCAAGGAGCAACTGCGCCTGACGATCGAGACGATCAAGGAGAACCAGGAGAGCGAGCTCATCAACAACCCCGACTACGGCCTGTTGGCGCAGGTGAGCGAGGAGCAGCGCATCTTCCCGCTGACAGGCGCGCCCACGCCCGACGACCTCGATGAGTTGCTGACCAAGGTGTGGAAGGAGCCGGCCTTCTTCCTCACGCACCCGTTGGCCATCGCCGCCTTCGGCCGCGAGGCCACGCGCCGCGGCACGCCACCGCCCACCGTGAGCCTGTTCGGCTCGCAGTTCATCACCTGGCGCGGCATCCCGCTGATCCCCTCGAACAAGGTGCCGGTGGCCGACGGCAAGAGCAAGATCCTGCTCCTGCGCGTGGGCGACAAGCGCCAGGGCGTGGTGGGCCTGTTCCAGCCGGGACTGCCCGGCGAGCAGAGCCCGGGGCTGTCGGTGCGCTTCATGGGCATCAACAACCATGCGATCGCCTCCTACCTGATCTCGCTGTACTGCTCGCTCGCGGTGCTGACCACCGATGCGCTGGCGGTGCTCGACGACGTCGAGGTCGGCAAGTACCACGACTACTCGGTCCTGGACACCTACAAGTAAGACGCGGTGAGCACCTCGCTTCCTTCGCCGGGCCCCGGTTTCGAGGCGCCCTTCGATCCCGCCGTGCTGGCGCGGATGGCCTCGGCCATGTTCGCGGCGTTGCCCGGGAATGCCGCGCCGGGCGTGCAGGCGCCGGTCAACATCGCGCCGCCGGGTTCGCCGCTGGCCAGCCCGGGCGGCTTCGGCCCCGGCGTGCCGGGCACGCCCGTTCCGCAGGGGCTGGTGCCCGGCGCCAACCTGCTGCCGGCGTCACCGACGCCGCTGGCCTCGCTGGCGCACCGCGCGCCGGCGCTGCTGCCGCATGCCACCGCGGCCAACGGGCTGCCCGACAACGTGGTCAGCACCGTGCCGGCCTACGAGCCACGCTTCGGCAGCGGAGTACTGGGCGTGCCTGATCCGCTCGACGCGCTGGCCGCCGAGCCCTTCGCGCAGGCCGAACCGCCGCGCGCGGCGGCGCCGGCCGGCACGGGCGTGCCGCAGACCGTGCCCTCGGCCGAGCCGAAGTTCTACTTCGTCGACGCGGTGGTGCTGCCCAGCGGCTACGTCACGCCGGCCAAGCCCGCGCCGCACGGCACGGCGCCGCCGGCCGGAAAGGACCGCCACCCGGCCTTCGACGTGCACGCGGTGCGGCGCGATTTCCCCGTGCTGCAGGAGCGCGTCAACGGCCGGCAGCTGGTGTGGTTCGACAACGCTGCGACCACGCACAAGCCGCGCGCGGTGATCGACCGCATCTCGTACTTCTACGAGCACGAGAACTCCAACATCCACCGCGCCGCGCACGAGCTCGCGGCGCGCGCCACCGACGCCTATGAGGGCGCGCGCGAGCGCGCACGGGCCTTCATCAACGCGCCCGAGGTGGAGGAGGTGATCTTCGTGCGCGGCACCACCGAGGCCATCAACCTCGTGGCCAAGAGCTGGGGCTGGCAGCACGTGGGCGAGGGCGACGAGATCGTCGTCTCGCACCTGGAGCACCATGCCAACATCGTGCCCTGGCAGCAGCTTGCGGCCGCCAGGGGCGCGAAGCTGCGGGTGATCCCGGTGGACGACAGCGGCCAGGTGCTGCTCGACGAGTACCAGAAGCTGCTCAGCGACCGCACGAAAATCGTCGCGGTGACGCAGGTGTCGAACGCGCTGGGCACCGTGGTGCCGGTCAAGCAGATCGTCGAGCTCGCGCACCGCGCGGGTGCCAGGGCGCTGGTCGACGGCGCGCAGTCGGTCTCGCACATGCGCGTGGACGTGCAGGACATCGGCGCGGACTTCTTCGTCTTCTCCGGCCACAAGGTGTTCGGCCCGACCGGCATCGGCGTGCTCTGGGGCAGGCGCGACGTGCTCGAGGACATGCCTCCGTGGCAGGGCGGCGGCAACATGATCGCCGACGTGACCTTCGAGAAGACGGTGTTCCAGCCGATCCCCAACAAGTTCGAGGCCGGCACCGGCAACATCGCCGACGCGGTGGGCCTGGGCGCGGCGATCGACTACGTGAACCGCATCGGCATCGAGAACATCGCGCGCTACGAGCATGCGCTGCTGTGCCACGGCATGCAGGCGCTGGCTGCGATCCCCGGCGTGCGCCTGGTCGGCACCGCGGCTGACAAGGCCAGCGTGATGTCCTTTGTTCTGGCCGGCTACAGCACCGAGGAAGTGGGGCAGGCCCTCAACGAGGAGGGCATCGCGGTGCGCACCGGCCACCATTGCGCGCAGCCCATCCTGCGGCGCTTCGGGCTGGAGACCACGGTGCGGCCCTCGCTGGCCTTCTACAACACCTTCGACGAGATCGACCGCCTGGTGGCGGTGGTGCGCGGGCTGGCCGGCAAGCGGCGCGCGGGCTGAGCGGGCGCGCGGCGCCGCGCGGCGCACATCAGAACGGCAACCGGAGGTAGTGCGCGCCGAGCGTCGTCATCTCCGTCATCTGCGCCATCTGCTTGTCCGCCGTGTCGATCTGTGCACTGCCGTCCCCGTTGTGCCAGTTGGCGAATTCGGTGACTCTCGGCGGCAGACATCACAGGGAGCTCAGGAAGGCGATCACGGCTGCCCGATCGTCCCTGGACATTGCTTCGAACCGGGTGCGGCTCGCGGCGGCCTCGCCGCCGTGCCACAGGATCGCTTCCATCAGCGTGCGCGCACGGCCATCGTGCAGCAAGCGTACGTTCTGCTCGCTGCCCTGCACGTACTTGAGCGAACCCAGCCCCCACAGCGGCGCCGTGCGCCACATGCTGGCCGCCGCCTTGCCTTCGGCCAGCGTGTCGGCGAGGCCCGGACCCATGTCATGCAACAGCAGGTTCGTGTAGGGGCGGATGGTCTGGTTGCGCAGCTCGGCGAAGGGATGCGCGCTGCCCGTCCTCAGCTGCGGGGTGTGGCAGGCCACGCATTGCGCCTGCGCGAACAACGCGCTGCCGCGGACGATCTGGCCGGGGTTCACGTCGTGCTCGGGCGAGACGCGCGTGTCGTTCGGGAATCCGCTGCGCAGGCTGCGCTGCGCCGGGACGGCCAGCAGCGAAAGGTAGTCCGTCAGCCGGCTCAGCTCGGCTTCGGAGATCGCGGTGGCGCCGGTCGCGTTGCGGCAGTCGGGATCCAGGCGCTGGCAGCCGCGCGAGGGGAACACCGGGCTGGTGACGCCGATGTCCTTGAGCAGCGCGTCGCCGATCTGCTGGCGCATCGTGGCCTTGGCGGCCTTCCAGCCGAAACGCCCCAGATGGACTTTGCCGTTCTCGGGATTGGTGATCCAGTTCGGGACACCCTTCACCCCGTCGCCATCGCGGTCGGCGGGGTCGGCCAGCGCGAGGATGGTGGCCTCGTCGACCGCCTCGATCAGCCCCATGCCCACGATCTGCGATGCCTGGCGCACGGAGAACTGCGCCGGCACCGGCCCCTTGAAGGCATAGACGGGCTTCTGCAGCTCGACCGTCTCGCCGTCGGGCAAGGTGCGCACCGAGGTCTGGTAAGACGCCACGCTCACCGACAGGTCCGTCGCGCCGGCGTCGCGGCTGCGTTGCTGCACGTTCGCGCCGTAGGTTCCATCAGGCAGGGGATTGGCACCGGTGGAGCCGGCGGCGCCGGTGAGCACGGCCATCGTGTCCAGGCGGGCGCCGATCCCGGGCATGGCACTGCGGCCGTTGAGCGTGTGGCATGCGATGCAGCGCTCCTGGTTGAAGCGCGGGCCGAGCTGACCCACGTGCGCGGCGAACACCGGGTTGTCGTCGGGATGCTCGGAGTGCTTGCCGTCCAGGAACGAAGTGTGGAACAGGCGCCGGCCCTGCACGAAGCGCTTGCTGTTGACGATGCCGATGTTGTTGGCCATCTGCTGGAAGACGCGCATCGGCTCTTCCGAGTAGTTGTACGACAGGCTCGTCGCTCCGCCCAGCAGCGTCGCTTCGGGCAGCGGGGCCGAATTCAGCCGCGGTGCCACGCCGTACCACGGCACCAGGCCCTGGCCGACGACGTAGAGTTGTTCGAAGGAGTAGTAGCGGCTGCCGGCGCCGTCGACCACGGCCTTGCCCCGCAGGCTGTCGGGCACCGGCTCGCCTGCATGCATGCCGTCGCCATAGCGCTCCATGCGCTGGGCTGGCGACAGCTCGATCACGTCGCCCATCTTGAGCGCGCGGTGCGGCTGGCCCTTGGGCACGTCCCAGTAGGAGTCGAAGCTGATCTTGCAGTCGCGGCTGCCCGCCGTGCAGATCGGCTTGCCGCCCCGGTTGGGGTTGTCGAAGCCCGTGTTGAGCGCCCAGCCGAAGTCGCGCACGCCTTCGTCGTTGCTGTTGCGAAAGAGGCTGAACGTCGTGCCGTCGAAGGTGCCGTCATTGACGATCAGGATCATCTCGATGAGTTGCTTTCCCGCGGGAACGTGGTCGCGGATTTCGATGCCGTAGGTGCGGTTCTGGAAGTAGGCCGACGGGAAGGTGAGATAGCGGCCGGGCCCCTGGTCGGCCGCGGTCCACGGCTCGCCTCGCTCGCGGGCATGACGCTCGGTGGGCCGCATGCCCATCAGCGTGACGAGCGTGCCGTCCGGCTCGCGGTACTGGATCTGTTCGGTGACCGGCGTGCTCGCGGCGAACAACGGATAGAAGCTGGTCACACCCAGGCTCGCGTCCACCGTCACGGGCTGTGTCGGCGGCAGGGAGGGTGAAGGCGGCACGGGATTCGGCGCGTCCACGTGGGTGCCGATGTTCTCCGGCTCCGGCGCGTTGTCCCCGGGCGATGCAGAAGGCGGGGCTCCTGCAGCGGGCGGCGGCGTGAACACCCCGGCGGCGGATCCGGAACCCGATCCGCCGCCGCAGCTGGTCAGCATGGCCGTTGCGACGAGCAGGCCCGCCAGGGTGGCTGTCGCGGGCGATGGCAGTCTTCCGGGGTCGACGTTTTTCTTGGCCAAGAAGGTTCTCCTTGTATTTCGTTTGGCGCACGTGTTCCCGAACTTCTTCAGGAAAGTTCATGGGGGTTTTGTCGACGAAAGAGGCAGCCTTCATGCCAAAACGGCGTTGGCGTGAAATGCGTCACGGTGTGACACAAGTTGTCAGCCGTCTGACGCTCAACGACAGCCGTGCATGTCACTCAGCGTCACCGGGCACGTCGCGCGCGAACCGGTCGCACGCCATCCATCAGCACGCGAGCCGGTAGCCCTTGCCGTACACCGTCTCGATGCGCAGCGCGTCGCCGTCTGGCGGCACGACGCGCTCGAACTTTCTTCTCAACTCGTAGGCGTGCTGCTTCACCGCGCGCTCCGCGCTGTCGTCGACGCGGCCGCACAGCGCCTGGCACAGCTGCTCGGTTGCCACCAACTGGTTGCACTGCTCGAACAGGAGACGCGCGAGCGTGAGCTCGCGCGAAGTCAGGCGCACCTGCCGACCCTGCGTGCGCAAGTCGCCGTGCGTCAAGGCGAGCGTGTAGGCGCCGACCCTCAACGTGCTCTGTTGCGACGCGCGCAGCTTGACGCTGACGCGCGCGATGGCGCGCTGGACCAGGTGGTTGGACGCCTGCTCGCAGCTGATCGCATAGTCGTCGGCACCCTGGAGCAGGGCGCGCGAGATGTTGGCCGCTCCGCCTGCGCCGACCACGATGAGCGCGGTCTGCGCCGCGAGGTGCGGCTGCAGCTTTGGCAGGCGCTCATCGACGCGCGGCGCCGCGTCGTCCACCAGAACCGCGGCGAACGGTTGTGCGGCCTGTGCAGCGATGAGCGCGCCGGCAGCGGCGAATGGCACGGCCTCGATCCCCTGGGCGGCCAGCGAGCGCGTGATGTGGGACAACGAGCCCGGATCCGATATGAGTGTGGCAATTCTCATCTCGCCGTCACCTCGGCCGAGGTGGGTTGCGGGCGATCGAGAAACTTCTTGACTGTCTGGGGCATGGTGCTTCGATTCGGGTTCTTGCCCGAAACAAGGTGCTGCGGCATGCAAGCGCGATGCCAATGCACCCGGCTCTGCCCGCTAGCGCTCCGCCGGGTCGGCCACCGCCATCTGTGCCAGCGCCGTGGCGACCACGGCCGGTATGAGCCCGGCCAGGGCCTTGCTGGCCAGCGTGAAGGGCCGCTGCGCGCTGGTCGCCAGCAGCACGTGCTGGCGGAACATGCGCTCCGCGAGCGGCACGGCCGCGAGCGTGCCGGCGCGCAGTTCGTCGGCCACCGCGTGCCGCGGCAGCACGCTGGCGCAATCGTGCCGCGCGAGCATGCTCTTGACGATCACCGACGAGCTGCCTTCCAGCACCAGGTTCAGCGTCAGGCGGTGGCGATGGGCCACCTCGTCGAGCAGGTTGCGGATGGCGTTGGGCGGCACGGGCAGGACCAGCGGCAATCCCGACAGGCTGTGCAGGGTCGTCTGCGGCGGCAGCGCGGGTTTCGCGCCGGCCTTCCTCGGCAGCAGCGCGCGCTGCAGGAAGGGCCGGCGTCCGACGATGCACACCGGCGAATCGAAGAGGCGCCGGTAGCTGTTGCTGCCCTTGGCGCGGTAGCGGTTCAGCACCGCCAGGTCGATGCGGCCCTGGGTGAGCGCGGTCTCCATGTCGCCGCTGTAGCCCTCGATCACGCGCAGCCGGACCTCGGGGTATTGCTTCGCGACCGCGCCGTACAGCGCGGCGGCCAGGAAACCCGACACGCCGGGCACCAGGCCCAGCGTCACCAGCCCGCTGGGCGTGCCGGACAGCGCGCGGCCGGCTTGGGCCAGCTCTTCGGCCTGCGCGAGCAGGCCGTCCACGCGCGGCAGGATCTGGCGCGCCAGATCGGTGGGCTGCACGCCGCGGCCGGTTCGGTGGAAGAGGGCGCCGCCGAAGGCGCGCTCCAGCTCGCCCACCTGCCGGCTCACCGCCGACTGGGCCAGGCCGAGCGCGACGGCCGCGCGCGTCAGGCTGCCGGCCTGCGCCACCGCGGCCAGCGTGCGCAGGGCGCGCAGCGTGAGCAGGTCGGCGATGTCGCCGGTGGATGTCATTGAAGTCATCTCGAAAGCAGATAGCTGATTTCCAGATTGGACATTGGCCCGAGGAAGTCCGGCAACTAGAGTCTTCCTCAGGAGACGAAACGACATGACCGGACCTCTGACAGGCCTTCGCGTACTGGACATCGCCACGATCATCGCGGGCCCTTCCGCCGCCGCCCTCTTGGGCGACTACGGCGCCACCGTGGTGAAGGCCGAACTGCCGGGCAGCGGCGACGGCGCGCGCGACTTTCCCCCGCACAAGAACGGCAAGCCGCTGTGGTGGAAGGTGACCAACCGCGGCAAGCGGCTGATCACGCTCGACCTGCGCAAGCCCGAGGGTGCCGCGCTGCTGCTGAAGATGCTGCCGCAGTTCGACGTGCTGATCGAGAACTTTCGCCCCGGCACGCTGGACCGCTGGGGCCTGGACAAGGCGGCGCTGTGGGCGGCGCAGCCCAGCCTGGTGATCCTGCGCGCCACCGGCTTCGGCCAGACCGGCCCGTACCGCAACCGCCCCGGCTTCGCACGCGTGTTCGAGGCGATGGGCGGGCTCACCCACCTCACCGGCGAAGCCGAGGGCGAGCCCATGCATGCGGGCTATCCGGTCGCGGACAACGTGGGCGGCCTGTTCGGTGCCGTGGGTGTGCTGGCCGCCCTGTGGCGCCGTGCGCGCGATCCGAATGCGCCGGGCGAGGAGATCGACCTCTCGCTCACCGAGGCCACGCTCAAGCTGCTGGAGTTCCTGCCCATCGAGCACGACCAGCTCGGCGCGGTGCGCCAGCGCTCCGGCAACGCCAACCAGTACTCGGCGCCGGCGGCGGTCTACCGCACGGGCGACGGGCACTGGGTGTCGCTGGCGGGCAGCACCAACGCGCTCTTCGCCGCCAACTGCCGTGCCATCGGGCGGGCGGACCTGATCGCCGATCCGCGCTTCGCGAACAACAGCGCGCGGGTGGCCCATGCGGCGGAGCTCAACGGCGTCTTCGCCCAGTGGTGCGGCCGACATCCGCTGTCGGCCGTGCTGGCTGCCTTCGAGGCGTCGGGCGGCACCATCGCGCCGATCTACGGCATCGACCAGATCGAGGCCGACCCGCACCTGCGCGCGCGCCAGGCCATCTGCGACGTGCCCGATGCGGACTTCGGCCGCGTGCGCATGGCCAACGTGGTGCCGCGCTTCGCCGGCGCGCCCTGCGAGATCCGCCACAGCGGCGGCGCGCTGGGCCAGGACAACGCCGACTTCTACCGGCGCGAGCTCGCGCTGGATCCCGAGCACATCGAACGCCTGCAGACCGCGGGCGTGATCTGAAACCCCCACCCGAGGAAGAACCCATGCCCCTTCATGCCGACCCCCATCCGCTCGTGAACCTGCCGCCCGAGGAGGCGAAACTGCTGGCCCGCGTCCAGTCCCTGGTGGCCGAGAAGATCGGCCCCGACGCCGAGCGCGTGGCGCGCGAGGACGTGTTCGCCTGGGACACCTTCCGGCTGCTGTCCGCCGAGGGCATCGTCGGCACCGCCTTCCCGCGTGCCTACGGCGGCAGCGAGGCCAGCATGCTGCTGCGCGTGCGCATCATCGAGGAGCTGGCGGGCGTGTGCTCCACCGCGGCCTCGCTCATCACCGGCACCGACCTGTCCTCGCGGCCGATCGTGGCCGGCGCCAGCGAGGCGCTCCAGCGCGAGCTGATCGGCGACCTGGCGAGCGGCGCGCGCCAGTCGGCTTTCGCGCTCACCGAGCCCGGCGCGGGCAGCGACGTGGCGCGGCTGGCGGCCCGCTACGCGCCCTCCGGCAAGGGCGGCTGGGTGCTCAACGGGCGCAAGAAATTCATCACCCGCGCCAACGTGGCCGACATGTTCGTGGTGGTCGCGCGCCAGGAGGACGGCCCGGCCGGCGCGAAGGGGCTGAGCGCCTTCGTCGTGCCGCGCGATGCGAAGGGCGTCAGCGTGTCGCCGGTGATCCCCAAGCTGGGCTGGTACGGCGTGCCGATCGCGATGGTCGACTTCGAGAACGTGCAGGTGCAGGCCGGCCACCTGCTCGGCCAGGAGGGCCAGGGCATGGCCCTCGCCCAGGACACGCTGCTGCGCGCGCGCATCGGCCATGCCGCCATCGCGCTGGGGCGCGCCACCGGCGCGCTGCGCATCGCGGCGCAGTATGCGGGCCAACGCCAGGTCTTCGGCCAGGCGGTGGGCGAGCACCAGGGCATCCAGTGGATGCTGGCGGAGATGGCGGCGCAGATCGAGGCCACGCGCTGCCTGGTCTACAGCACCGCGCTGCGCTATGACGCCGGGGACAAGGATGCGTCGATCCACGCCTCCATCGCCAAGATGCATGCGACCGACCTGTGCATGAAGATCGTGGTCGACTGCCTGCAGCTGCTGGGCGGCAACGGCTACCTGAAGGCCTTCCCGCTGGAGCGTTTCATGCGCGACGCCAAGATGAACCAGATCGGCGAGGGCACGAGCGAGGTGCACAAGACATTGATCGGCCGCCACGTGCTGCGCACGGCCGGCGAGATGGCGCAGCACCCCTGCCTGGCCATGGAACCGGACCTGTGGTGCCATGGCTGAGCCGCTGACCAATGCGCTGTGTCGCCGGCTGGGCATCCGGCTGCCGGTCTTCGGGCTGGCGCATCGGGTCGAGGTGGCCGCGGCCATCTCGCGCGCCGGCGGGCTGGGCGTCTACGCTGCGGCCCGCGACGGCCCGCACGAGCTGGAGGACAAGCTGCGCCTGCTGCGCCGGCTGTGCCCCGACCACCCGGTGGGCGTGGACCTGCTGCTGCCCACCGGCCTGCCCGGGCACAACACGCGCGAAGCGGTGGCTGCCGCCGTTCCGCAGGGGCATCGCGACTTCGTGCGCACGCTGTTCGACAGGCACCAGGTGCCGCCTGCCACGCATGGCAACTTCTTCTCGCAGTACGTGCGCTCGCAGAGCCTGTTCGAGGAGCAGATGGATGCGGTGACGGCCAGCGATGTCGACGTCTTCGCCGCGGGCGTGGGCACGCCGCCGCAGGTGCTGGCGCGGGCCCGCGCGGCGGGCCAGCAGACCATCGCGCTGGTCGGCAGCGTCCGCCATGCCGGGAAGGCCATCGCCGCGGGCGCCGAGATCCTGGTGGCGCAGGGCTACGACGCGGGCGGCCACACCGGGCCGATCGGCACCTTCACGCTGGTGCCGCAGATCGTCGCCGCGGCACAGGGGCGGCCGGTGATCGCGGCCGGCGGCATCGGCACCGGCGCGCAGGTCGCGGCCGCCTTCGCGCTCGGCGCGCAGGGCGCCTGGCTCGGCACGCTGTGGCTGGGCACGCGCGAGCACGAGCTGCCCGCGGCGCTGGCGGCCAAGCTGATCGCGGCCGGCAGCGAGGACACGGTCATCACCCGTGCCCACAGCGGCAAGCCCTGCCGCGTGCTGCGCAGCGCCTTCAGCGATGCCTGGGAAGCGCCCGGCGCGCCGCAGCCGCTGGCCATGCCCTACCAGCAGGCGCTGACCGGCGAGCTGCTGGCGGCGGTGGAGGAGCACGAGATCGCGCCGCTCATGTACGAGGCGGCAGGGCAGAGCGTGGACTGGCTGCGCCGCATCGAGCCGGTCGCCGACGTGATGGAGCGCCTGGTGCGGGAGACCCGCGACGCGCTGCGATCGATGACGCCGTACATGGCATGACACGACGAGAGGAGACAGCATGCATCGACGCCACTTCCATTCCTGCGTCCTCGCCGCAATGGCGGCAGGCCTGCCCGTTCTGTCGCGCCCGGCCGGGGCCGCGGTCCCGCCCGGCCCGGGCGGCTATCCCGACAAGCCGGTGAAGATCGTGGTGCCCTATCCGGCCGGCGGCATCGTCGACGGGCTGGTGCGCACCGTCAGCGATCCGCTGTCGGCCGAGCTGCCGCAGCGCATGGTGGTCGAGAACCGCCCCGGCGCCGACGGGCGCATCGGCCTCGACGCGGTCGCCCGCGCCGCGCCGGACGGCTACACCCTGCTGGGCGCTTCGCCGCTGCTGGCGGTGGGCGAGCACCTCATTCCGGACATGAAGGGCCGGGGCAAGGAATTCAGCGGCGTGTGCGGCATCGCGGCCGCGCCCACGGTGTTCGTGGTGCACAGCAGCGTGGCGGCGCGCACGCTGAAGGAGTTCGTCGCGCTCGCGGGTGCGAAGCCCGGCGAGTTCAACGTCGCCAACCCGGGCACGGGCAGCTCGATCCACCTGGCGCAGGAGCTGTTCTTCGAGCGCACGGGCCTGAAACTGACCAACGTCAACTACAAGGGCCAGCCGCCCTCGCTGGTGGACCTGGGCTCGGGGCAGCTGCAGTTCGCCATCGTGACGCAGAACCTGGTGCTGCCACTGATCCAGTCCGGCAAGGTGCGCCCACTGGCGGTGAACGCCGCGGCGCGCACGCGCTCGCTGCCGGACGTTCCCACGGTGGCCGAGGCCGGGTTTCCCGACACGCTGGTGCAGTCCTGGTACGGCGTGGCCGCGCCCGCCAGGACGCCTGCGGCGGTCGTGGCCTGGCTCAGCCAGCAGTTCCAGCGCGGCATGGCGCAGCCGGAGGTGCGGGCCAAGCTGGCGGGCTTCGATGCCGAGGTGCTGGCGCTCGACGGCGCGCGCTTCGACGCGCTGATCGACAAGGAGCGCCAGCGCTGGGGCGAGCTGATCGCGCGACGGCGGATCCAGCTCCAGTGACTCGCGCCCTGCGGCTCAGCGGGCCGCGGCAGGCGCGGCCGGATTGCCGCTCCACACGCTCGCGGCCGGGATGGTCTCGCCCTTCATCACCAGCGTGAGCGGCCCGAGCTGCGCCCGGTCCTCGACCCGCGCGCCGTAGAGCACCGTGGTGCGCGGGCCGATGGTCACGCGTTTGCCGATGCGCACGTGGTCGATCTTCATCACGCGGTCCTCGAACAGGTGGGTCTGCGGGCAGCTCTGCGCATTGAGCTCGCTGTGCGCGCCGATGTGCACGCAGTCGAACTCGGTGATGTCGGTGGTGTCGAGGTACACGCCGCGGCCGATGCGGCAGCCCAGCAGCCGGAAGGCCATGGGCAGCCAGGGGGTGCCGCGCAGGTAGTGCATGAAGTTCGGCACCGCAATGCCCTCGTAGAGGTTGGTCGCGGCTTCGGAGAGCCAGACGAAGGGCGTCCACATCGGCACCTCGCGCGGCCGGTAGCGGCGCAGCAGCAGCCACTTGAAGAGCAGGACGAAGACGAAGGTGCCCAGGCCGAAGATCAGGCCGTCGACCATCAGGTACCAGGCCACCCAACCCCATTGGCTGGCCGCGGCCAGCGGCATCACCGCGAGCACGATGCTGTAGCCCGCCGCGATCACGATCGCGTGCGGCGCGACGATGCGGAAGCCCTCGACCAGCGCGCGCCCGAGCCGGCGCAGCGCCGAGGGGCGGTAGGTCAGCGATTCGGGGTGGCCCGTGACCGTCTCGCGCGCGGGCAGGTGCAGCGCCGGCGAGCCGGCCCAGGTGTCGCCGCTCTGGATGGCGTGGCGGTCGGGCACGCGCGAGAGCACGCCGATCAGCACGTTCTCCGGCAGCGTGGTGCCGTCGGGCACGTAGGCGCCGTTGCCGATGAAGCTGCGGCGCGAGACCACGGTGGGCTGCATCGTCATCCAGCCGCCGTCGATCTCCTCGTCGCCCAGCAGCACCGCATCGGCGACGAAGGTCTCGTCGCCGAGCGTGAGCATGTCGGGCACCACGCCCAGGGCGGTGGAGATCTCGGCATCGCGGCCCACCCTGGCGCCGAGCAGGCGGTACCAGGTCGGCGCGAACACGGTCGCGTACAGGCCGTGCAGCACGTTCAGGCTGCCTTCCTGGATCTGGTTGACCAGCCACTTGACGCAGTAGGTACGGCTGTGCACCGGCCAGCTGCCGGGGGCGAGGCGCGGCATCAGGCCCCAGCGCAGGGCGGCGGCGGCCAGCACCGTCAGCACCACCATCACCGCGCTGGCGGGGAGCGCGAAGACGAAATACTTGAGCAGCTGCAGGGCCGTGGAGCTGGTCTCCAGCCACGGGAAGCGCTCGGTGTCGTCGAGCACGTCGATCAGCAGGAAGGTCGGGAACACCGGCAGGAAGAACAGCACCGAGACCAGCGCCGCGCCGATGGCGAAGAAGGCCGTTTCGGCGCCGCGCCGGGCGGCGCTCGCCGGCGGCCGCGGCGGCAGGGAAGCCGGATCGAAGGCGCCGCCGTCGCGCGCGGGCGAGCCCACCCAGAGCCTGCGCTCGGGCACCGACTGCCCCTCGCGCAGCGCCGACTGGCCGTCGAGGTGGCCCCAGGCGCCGATGCGCGTGTCGCCTTCGAGCACCGCATAGGAGCCCACGTGCGCGTCGGCCCCGATCTCGATGCGGCCGAGCACCAGTTCGCCGCGCTCGACGCGTGCGTTCTCGAAGTTGACCGCGTTGCCCACGCTCACGCGGTCGCCGAGCGCAAGCAGGTCGGGTGCGCGCAGCTTGACCGAGCCGATCACCACGTCGTCGCCGATGCGCGCCCCCAGCGCGCGCCACCACCAGGCATGCAGCGACGCGCCGCTGAGCAGGTAGGTGGGCGCGGCATCGATCAGCCGGTCGGCCAGCCACCAGCGGTAGTACACGAGGCCCCACAGCGGATAGCGCCCCGGCGCGAGTCGGCCGGCGACCAGCCACTTGGCCCCGATCGCGAGCGCGAACTCGAGCACCGTGGCCAGCAGGAACATCGCCACCGACATCGCGATCGCGTAGGGGATCGAATCGCCCGGGCTGCCGGTGTGGAAGTGGTAGGTGAAGAAGGGCGCGAGCCACTGCATCATGCGCAGCGCCACCAGCAGCGGGATGGCGGCGGCCTGGGCGAGGCCGCAGCGCCAGCGGCGCAGGGCAGAGGGCGGGGCCCAGTCCGGCGTGTGTTCCGCCGCGACGCCATCGCGCTCCAGCACCGACGCGATGCGGCCGATCACGCGGTGCTGGTAGATGTCGCGCACGGTGGCGTGCGCGAAGCGCGGGTCCGCGCGCAGGGCCGAGGCCAGGCGCGCGGCGAGCAGCGAATGGCCGCCGAGGTCGGCGAAGAAATCGGCATCGCGCCGGATCGCCAGGCCCGGGAACATCCGGGCCAGCGCCGTGAACAGCGCATGCTCGGCGGCACCCTGCGGACGATCGGAGTCTTCAGCTTCGGCGGCTGCCGCCAGCGGCCGCGCCTTGAGCGTCTTGCGATCGATCTTGCCCGAGGTCAGGCGCGGCATCGCCTCGAGCATCTCGAAGCGTGCGGGCAGCATGTAGGGCGGCAGCCGCGCGGCCAGCGCCTCGCGCAGCGCCGTGACCGACAGCGGCGCATCGGCCACGATGAAGGCCACGAGTTGGTCGATGCCCTCCTCGGCGCGCAGCAGCACGGCCGCGGTGCCGACGCCCGGCTGCTGCGCGAGCGCGGCCTCGATCTCGCCCAGTTCCACGCGGAAGCCCCGGATCTTGACCTGGTCGTCCACCCGGCCCAGGCATTGCACGCGGCCGGCGGCATCGATGCGCGCGAGGTCGCCGGTGCGGTAGAGGCGCTGGTCGTGCTCGCCGGTGGCCCAGGGGTTGGGCAGGAACTTCTGGGCCGTGAGCTCGGGCCGTCCGAGGTAGCCGGCGGCCACGCCGGGCCCGGTGATGCACAGCTCGCCGGTCTCGCCACGGGGCAGCAGGGCCGGGCCCTGCTCGCCGTCGGCCTCTGCGTCGACCACCAGCAGCGCGTAGTTGGGCAGCGGCCGGCCGATGGTGACCGGCTCGCCCGCGCGCAGCTCGGCCAGGCTGGCGGAGACGGTGGCCTCGGTGGGGCCGTAGGTGTTGAAGACCTGCCGGCCGGGCCGGGCCCAGCGCGCGGCCAGCGTATCGGGACAGGCTTCGCCGCCGAGGTTCACGATGCGCAGGCCGGGCACGTCCTCGCCGAACAGGGCCAGCAATGTGGGCACCGCATGCAGGACGGTGATGCGCTGGGCCTTCAGCGCCGCGGGCAGGGCCTCGGGGTTGGCGGCGATCTCCTTCGGCGCGACCCACAGGGTGGCGCCGGCCAGCCAGCTGATCCAGATCTCCTCGAAGCTCATGTCGAAGGCGACCGAGAAGCCCTGGTACACCCGGTCCTCGCCGCGCACGCCGAGCACCGCGTTCTCGCTGCGCAGGAAGTGGCAGATGCTGCGCTGGGTGATGGCGATGCCCTTTGGCTTGCCGGTGGAGCCCGAGGTGTAGATCACGTAGGCCGGATGCGCGGGCCTGGCGCCCTCGCGGCGGCGCAGCGGTTGTTCGGGCGCGGACGCGAGCAGCGCCTCCGCCGTCCACACCGTGCGGCCGAGGCCGGCCAGGCGTGGCGCCAGCTCCTCGCCGGTGAGCACGCCGGCCGCGTCGGCATCGTCCAGGCAGATGCCGATGCGTTCCACCGGCGTGTCGACGTCGAAGGGCAGCCAGGCCGCGCCGGTCTTGGCGATGGCCAGCTGCATCGCGATCAGCTCGATGCCCCGCGGCAGCCACAGGCCCACGATCTGGCCGGGGCGCATGCCGGCCTCGATCAGGCGCGAGGCGGCGAGGTTGGCGAGCGCGTCGAGCTCGCGGTAGCTGAGCGTGCGCTCGCCGAAGACGAGGGCCGGATGCTCGGGCCGCTCGGCGGCGGTCGCTTCGAACAGGTCGGCAAGCACCTCTTCGCGCAGCAAGTCGGGACGGGAGGGGCCATGCAGGATGTCGTGCGCCGTGGCCAGCGGCGGCGGGGAGAAGCGGGGAAGCGCGGACATGAGGTACAAGGCCAACGTCCCAGCGCCGCAGGCGGATGACGCAGGCCGGCGGCCCGCCGCCGCGCGACACGACAGTGGCTAAGGCTGCTGCAGGCGCTGCAGCAACTCCAGGGTCGGATAGCCGTCCGCGGGCAGGCCGGCACTGCGCTGATACCGGCGCACGCCCTCGCGCGTGGCCGGCCCCATCACGCCGTCGGGCGTGCCGCTGGCAAAGCCGCGCTGGTTGAGCGCGGTCTGAAGCTCCGCCATCTGGCTGCGCGTCAGCATGGCCAGGTCGCGTGGCCAGGGTGCCTGCACGCCGGCGCCGCCGGCGATTCGCTGCGACAGCAGCCCGACCGCGAGCGCGTAGCTGGTCGAATTGTTGTAGCGGAGGATGGCGCGGAAGTTGGGCCCGACGAGGAAGGCGGGGCCGCGGGCGCCGGCCGGCAGCAGGATCGCGCCGTCGGCGAATTCCGGCAGCGGCTGGCCGTTCATGCCTTGCAGCCCCTCGGCCGCCCACTGGGCGCTGGACTGGCGGATCGACGGATCGGCGCGGGCGTGGTCGAAGCCCGGCGGCAGCAGGACCTCGGCCCCCCAGGGCTGCCCGGCCTGCCAGCCGGCGCGCGCGAGGAAGTTCGCGGTCGAGCCCATCACGTCGGCCATGCTGCCCCAGATGTCGCGACGGCCATCGCCATCGGTATCCACCGCGTAGGCCAGGAAGCTCGAGGGCAGGAACTGGGTCTGGCCCATCGCGCCGGCCCAGGAGCCGATCATGTCGTCGCGGCCGATGTCGCCCCTGTCGAGGATCTTCAAGGCCGCGAGCAGCTCCCCGCGCGCCCAGTCCGCGCGCCGTCCTTCGAAGCCCAGCGTGGCCAGCGCGTCGATGGTCGAGGTGCTCCCGTAGTTGCTGCCGTAGTTGCTTTCCATGCCCCAGACGGCCACCAGGATGGCCGGCGGCACGCCGTAGCGCGCGGCTGCCGCGTCGACCTCGCCGCGGACCTGCAGCAGCTTGTCCTGGCCGGACGCGATGCGCTGGGCCGAGACGGTGCCATCGAGATAGTCCCAGACCGCGCGCGTGAATTCGGGCTGCGCACGATCCAGCTCGATGACGCGCGGAAGGTACTGGACCTTGTCGAACGCCGCGCGCAACGTGGCCTCGCCGATGCCTGCCGCGCGTGCGGTCGCGCGGAAGTCGGCCACCCACCGGGTGAATCCCTGCTGCAACTGCGCGTCGTCCGCACTGGCCTGGCTCGAGGGAGCGGCTGCCGGGGTCGGCGTGCTGGCGGCGGGTGGGGGTGAGGGCGCGCTGGGTGGCGCGGATGCGCAGCCTCCCAGGAGGGCAGCCGCAAGCGCCGTCAGGGCCAGCCGGTGGAAGCCAGGCGATGGAAACCGGATGGAATGCCGCAAGTGCACGTGAAGATGCCGGTGCTCAGGGCCGCTCGAGCGTGATGAAGCTGTAGCGCAACCCATTGGCCGCCATGTGCGACTCGCGCGCGGTCTCGCGCCAGGAGGTGTCGAAGCGCGGCGCCCAGGCGTCGCCTTCGTAGTGGCGGTCGATCTCGGTCACGATCGCGCGCTGGGCCAGCGGCTCGGCCTCGGCGTAGATCTGGGCGCCGCCGATCACCCACACTTCCGGCTCCTCGGCCTGCTCGCAGCGTGCCAGCGCCTCGCGCAGGCCGTCGGCGCACTCGGCGCCCTCGGCCTGCCAGCCGGGCTGCCGGCTGATCACGATGTTGCGCCGCCCCGGCAGCGGCCGGAAGCGCGGCGGCAGCGAGTCCCAGGTCTTGCGGCCCATGATCACCGGCGCGCCGGCGGTCTGCTGCTTGAAGTGGGCCATGTCCTCCGGCAGGTGCCAGGGGATGCCGCCCTCGTGGCCGATGACGCCGTTGGCGGCGCGGGCCAGGATCAGGTTGATGCGGGTGGTGGTCATGGCGCTAGACCGCGACGGGCGCTTTGATGGGGTCGTGGTGGCGGTAGTCCACGATCTCGAAGTCTTCGTACTCGTAGTCGAGGATCGAGGCCGGCTTGCGCCTGATGCGCAGCGTCGGGTACGGGTACGGCTCGCGGCTGAGCTGCAGCGCCACCTGCTCGGCATGGTTGCTGTAGATGTGGCAGTCGCCGCCGGTCCAGATGAAGTCGCCCACGTCCAGGTCGCACTGCTGCGCCACCATGTGGGTGAGCAGCGCGTAGCTGGCGATGTTGAAGGGAACTCCCAGGAAGATGTCGGCACTGCGCTGGTAGAGCTGGCAGCTCAGGCGGCCGCGTTCGCCGTCGTTCTGCGGCGGTGCCACGTAGAACTGGAAGAAGGCATGGCAGGGCATCAGCGCCATCTTCGGCAGGTCGGCCACGTTCCAGGCGCTCACGATGATGCGGCGCGAGTCGGGGTTGGTCTTGAGGGTGTCGATCACCTGGCGGATCTGGTCGATGTGGCCGCCGTCCGGCGTCGGCCAGCTGCGCCACTGCACGCCGTAGACGGGGCCCAGGTCGCCGTCCTCGCGCGCCCATTCGTCCCAGATGGTGACGCCGCGCTCCTTGAGCCAGTTGTTGTTGCTGGAGCCGGTCAGGAACCACAGCAGTTCCACGATGATGGACTTCAGGTGCACCTTCTTGGTGGTGACCAGCGGAAAGCCCTCGTTCAGGTCGAAGCGCATCTGATGGCCGAACACGCTCTTGGTGCCGGTGCCGGTGCGGTCGCTCTTGTAGACGCCGTGGGTGTCCACGTGGCGCATGAAGTCTTCGTATTGGGAGCGGATGGGGCGAGTGGGCATGTCAGTAGGAGCCAAAGAGCATGTCGAGTGCGTCGACGATCACGTCGCTCTGCCCTTGCAGGTTGAGGATGGGCGTTCGAAGATCCGCGGCAGGAAAGGCAGCAAGCGCAGCAATGTCCATGACGACCTGCGTCCCGGCTATTTCGAACGAGGGGTTGAGATCGCGCATCGGCAGGCCGAACATTCTGGCGAGCCGCATTGGCGCCACGATACGGGTGTCGACACCGTGGATGTAGTTGTTCTGCAGGTCCAACAGGAACGGGGTGCTCTTGCGGAGGCTGGCATCGGGGTGCCGGTAGATGTCGAAGCGCGCCATGCACGGGCTCAGAATGTGCGGTACTTGGCCAACGGCAGGCCTTCCTTGGCGATACGCGCGTTGTAGGCTTCCATGGCTTCCTTGTTCTCCTCGGCCCATTTCTCCCAATAGCGGCGTTTCACCTCTTCTGCGAGCAGATGGTCGACCGTCTGCGACACGTTCATGCCCAGCTCGCGGGCCATCTCCAGCACCTTGCTGTTGAGCGAGAGGTTCGCGGCCTTCTTGGGCGCGTTGTCGAAGCGAAACATGGGGAGGCTCCTTGAGCGTCGGGAATGCGCATAGTTTACGCGCATGACCCGTGAACATGACACCCCCGGGTAGGGTCATGCAACGCCGCTGTCCCGTCCCTGCAGTTCGTCGAGCCAGGCCCCCATCACCCGCTCCAGTGCAGCCGCCAGGCCCGGGCCCTGGCGCGCGGCGTCGCGTCGCAGCGCGGCGATGTCCACGCCGGCCTGCGCCAGTTCCACCGTGTGGCCGATCAGCCATTGCTCGATGCGGCGCGGGTCGGCTTCCAGGTGGAACTGCCAGGCCATGGCAGCGGGCCCGGCCATGAAGGCCTGGTGCGGGCACAGCGCGGTCTCGGCCAGGCTGGCGCAGCCGGGCGGCAGCGCGAACTGGTCGCCGTGCCAGTGGAGCACGCTCTGGCCCTGCAGCGCTGCCAGCGGCGAGGCGCGGCCGGCTTCGGTCAGGGTCATGGGGCCGAAGCCGATCTCCTTGCGGCCATGGGGCATGGGTGCGACGCCGGCGCCCAGCGCGCGCGCCATCAGCTGCGCGCCCAGGCAGATGCCCAGCAGCGGCCGGCCGCTGGCGAGGCGTCGGCGGATCAGCTCGACCTCGGCGGCCAGATGCGGGTACAGCGCATCGTCGTACACGCCGATGGGGCCGCCCAGCACGACCAGCAGGTCGATCGCATCCAGGTCGATGCGGGCGAGGTCGTCCACGCCGACGTCGTGGTGGTCGATCCGCGAACAGCCGCGGCGGCGCAGCAGCGGCTCCAGCAGGCCCAGGTCTTCGAAGGCGAGGTGGCGCAGCGCCAGGACGGAACGGCTGCTCATGTGTCCCCGCCTCAGGTCCGTATCACCCGCCCC
The DNA here is from genome assembly GCF_002157355.1 of Variovorax sp. JS1663. Taxonomy (GTDB): domain Bacteria; phylum Pseudomonadota; class Gammaproteobacteria; order Burkholderiales; family Burkholderiaceae_C; genus Variovorax. Next base: position 85,150 of record NZ_LYMK01000002.1, read on the forward strand.
GGATTCAGCAGGTTCTGCGGGTCCAGCCCGCGCTTGATGGCGCGCATCATCTCCAGCGCCACCGGTGACTTGTGCGCCTCCAGCGTCTCGACCTTGAGCGAGCCCACGCCATGCTCGGCCGAAAAGGAGCCGGCGAAGCGGCGCACCGATTCGTACACCAGGCCGTTGATCCGGTCCTCGTGGTCGCGCAGGAAGTCGCCGTTGTGCGCACCGGCCGGCGCCTGCACGTTGTAGTGCAGGTTGCCGTCGCCCAGGTGGCCGAAGTTCACCAGCCGCACACCGGGCATCTCGCGCTCCAGCAGGGCATCGGTCTCGGCCACGAAGGCCGGGATGCGCGAGACCGGGATCGAGATGTCGTGCTTGATGTTGAGCCCTTCCTCGGCCTGCGCGAGCGGGATGCTCTCGCGCACGTGCCAGAGCTGGTGGGCCTGGGTCAGGTTCTCGGCCACCACCGCGTCGCTCACGCAGCCGGACTCGAAGGCCGTTTCGAGCAGGGCCTCGAAACGGGCGCGCGCATGGTCTTCCGACTCGTTGTCGGAGTTCTCCAGCAGCACGCAGTAGGGCACGCCGTCGTCTTCGATGAAGGGCACGCGCTGGGCCGGGAAATGCCTGGCCACCAGGCTGAGCGCGAAGCGGCCCATCACCTCGAAGCCGGTGAGCCCGGCGCCCAGGCGCTGGTGGGCCAGGCCCAGCAGTTCCACCGCCTGCTCCAGCGTGGGCACGGCGGCCCAGGCGGTCAGCCGCGCCGCCGGCAGGGGATAGAGCTTCAGCGTGGCGGCGGTGATGATGCCCAGCGTGCCTTCGCTGCCGATCATCAGGTCGCGCAGGTCGTAGCCGGTGTTGTCCTTGCGCAGGCCGCTGGTGCCTTCCCAGATGCCGCCCTGCGGCGTGACCACCTCCAGGCCCAGGCACAGCTCGCGCGCATTGCCGTAGCGCAGCACCTGCGTGCCGCCGGCGTTGGTCGCGAGGTTGCCGCCGATGGTGCAGCTGCCCTCGGCCGCCAGGCTCAGCGGAAACAGGAAGCCGGCCTTCTCGGCCGTCTCCTGGAGCGTCTGCAGCACGCAGCCGGCCTCCACCGTCATCGTGAGGTTGGCCGCATCCACCTCGCGCACCGCGTTCATGCGCTGCAGGCTCAGCACCACCTGGGTGCCGCTCTCGTCGGGGATGGAGCCGACCGCGAGGCCGGTGTTGCCGCCCTGCGGGACGATCGCGGTGCCGGCGGCCGCGCAGGCCTTCACCACCTCGGCCACCTGCGGCGTGCTGCCCGGGCGCACCACGGCCAGCGCCTTGCCGCGGGCGCGCTTGCGCCAGTCCTGCTCCCAGGCGCCGAGGTCGCCCTCGGTCAGTACGTTGGCCGCACCCACGATGGCGCGCAACTGTTCGATCAACTCGGTGTTCATTGGGTACCTCCGCCTTCGGCTGCGGTGCGAGCGCCTTCGGGCGGCCGTGCGACGCTCATGGCGCGGCTCCTTCCAGGCTGTGGGACTTGGCGTGCCGAAGGCGAAGGCGCACATGCCAGGCGCAGGCGGCGAAGAGCACGAGGCACAGCAGGACCTCGGCCAGCGCGAGCACCCGGCTCGTGCCGTCCACGTCGCTCCAGGCGCGCACCACGCCCTCGGTGAAATAGAGCCAGACCAGCAGGCTGACCCAGCGGTAGGTGTACATGCGGTTCTTCAGGATCCCCGCCAAGGGGATGGCGAGCGGCAGCACCTTGAGCGCCAGCCAGGAGCCGCCCGGGCGCAGCGGCGCCAGCCACAGTTCCCAGGCCAGGCCCAGCGCGATCAGCCCGAGCAGGCTGCCGGCGGCGAGCCAACGGGTGGCGGAGACGGAAGGGGGAGCGGCGGGAGCTTTCACGGCGGCGGAGTCGGGGCGGTCGGCGCCGGGCTGGCAGATGACCCGATGGCATGATAGCCGCCATGAATCGCCGGCAACTCTGGAGGGATCTTTCGCATTTTCCCTGGGGCAATACGGCGGCGGTGCTGGGCGAGCGCTTCCGCGAGGACCGCCTCGGCCTCACCGCCAGCAGCCTCACCTTCACCACCACCATCGCGATGGTGCCCTTCTTCACCGTGGCGCTGGCGCTGTTCACGGTGTTCCCCATGTTCGCCGCCATGCAGGGGCGCGTGCAGCGCTGGCTGATCGAGAGCCTGATCCCCGACAACATCGCGCGCCAGGTGCTGGGCTACCTCAACCAGTTCGCCAGCAAGGCCAGCGAACTGGGCGTGGCCGGCCTGGTGGTGCTGCTGGTCACGGCCATCGCGCTGATCCTCACCATCGACAAGACGCTCAACAACATCTGGCGGGTGCGCACGCCGCGGCCCTTCGCGCAGCGGGTGCTGATCTACTGGGCCGCCCTCACGCTGGGGCCGCTGGTGCTGGCCCTGAGCCTGAGCACCACCGCCTACGTGTTCTCCGTCTCGCGGGAGTGGGTCGGGCGCGGCATGCTCAAGCTGGTGTTCGACGCCTTCGAGTTCGTGCTGCTGGCCGGCGGCATGGCCTCGCTCTACCACTACGTGCCCAACACGAACGTCAAATGGGCCCATGCCTGGGCCGGCGGCGTCTTCGTGGCGGCGGCGATCGAGGTCGCCAAGCGGGTGCTGGGCTACTACCTGAGCCTGGTGCCGACCTATTCGGTGCTCTACGGCGCCTTCGCCACCGTGCCGATCCTGCTCGTGTGGATCTACGTGGCGTGGGTGATCGTGCTGCTGGGCGCGGTGATCGCCGCCTACCTGCCCAGCCTGCTGACCGGGGTGGCGCGGCGCGGCGGCATGGCCGGCTGGCCGCTGCAGCTGGCGGTGGAGGTGCTGCAGCACCTGGCGCAGGCGCGGGATTCGCAGGTCAAGGGCCTGGGCGCGGCCGACCTGGTCGCGCGAATGCGGGTCGACGTGCTGCAGCTCGCGCCGGTGCTGGAGACACTGGTGGCGCTCGACTGGGTCGGGCCGCTGGCCGAGGAGCCCGTCGACGAGGACCCGCGCTACGTGCTGCTGGCCGACCCGGCCCGCACCCCGCTGGAGCCCCTGCTCAGGGAACTGCTGCTGCCGCAGGCGCCGCCGCTCGATAACCTGTGGCAGAAAGGCCCCTTGCGCTCGCTGCTGCTGCAGGATTTGCTGCCGTATCGATAATGGCGGGGCCTTTCGCTTCGCTCCAACCTCATTCATTCAGCCTTGAACGATTCCGTCTCCCCCGCGACCCTGGATGCCGCCGACGACACCTTGTGGGTGGTCTGCCTCTGCGCCGAATGGTGCGGCAGCTGCCGCGAGTACCGGCCGCTGTTCGAGCAGGTGGCGCGGTCCCATCCGCGCTTCCGCTTCGCCTGGGTCGACATCGAGGACCATGCCGAGCTGGCGGACGACTTCGACGTCGAGACCTTCCCCACGCTGCTGGTGGCCGGCGAATCCGGCACCCGCTTCCTCGGCCCGCTGCTGCCGCACGCCGAGACGCTGGCCCGCATGCTCGGCGCCCTGCAACAGGCCCAGGCGCCGGCGCCGGAAGTCCGCACCCTGATCGCCGCGCTGGCGCGCGATCCGGGCAGCTTCGAGATCACCCACTGACGAACGCCCCATGAAGGTCCTGCTTTTCGGCGCGACCGGCATGGTGGGCCAGGGCGTGCTGCGCGAGTGCCTGCTCGATCCCGGCGTCACGAAGGTGCTGAGCGTCGGCCGCCGGACGACCGGCCAGGTGCATCCGAAGCTCGAGGAGCTCGTGGTGCCGGACATGCTCGACTACGGCGCGGTCGAGGACCGGTTGGCGGGCTACGACGCCTGCTTCTTCTGCCTCGGCGTGTCCTCCGTCGGCATGAGCGAGCCGGACTACCGGCGCGTGACCCTCGACATCACGCTGGCCGCAGCCCGGCTGCTGGTGCGGCTCAACCCGCAGATGTGCTTTGTCTACGTCTCCGGCGCCGGCACCGACAGCACCGAGCGCGGCCCCAGCATGTGGGCGCGCGTCAAGGGCGAGACCGAGAACGCGCTGATGCGCCTGCCCTTCAGGGCCGCCTACATGTTCCGCCCCGGCTTCATCCAGCCCTTGAACGGCGTGCGCTCCAAGACGGCGTTGTACCGGTGGATCTACGTGCTGGCCACCCCGGTGTTCGGCCTGGTGCGCCACCTGTCGCCGGATCGCGTGACCACCAGCGAGCAGATCGGCCGCGCCATGCTGGCCGCGGCCCGCAACGGCGCGCCCGCGCCGCTGGTGGAAATGTCCGACATCAACGCGCTGCGCTGAAGAAATCCCGCAGCGCGAACAGCACCTCGTCCGGTGCCTCGCTCATCAGCGCATGGCCCGCCGTGACCTGCACCGTCCGCCCATCGCGCGCCTTCGCCGCGAGCGCTTTGGTGGCGCGCGGTGGCGTCATCTGGTCGGCGTTGCCGAGCACGAAGAGGACGGGGCACTGCACCGCGGCCATCGCGGCCTCGCCGTTGGCGTAGTCGTTGCAGGCCTTGAAGCCGACGTGGAACACGTTGACCTCGCGGTTGCTCGCCAGCACGCGGCGCATCAGCGCGCGCGAGCCGCCGTAGAGCCAGGTGCCCGGCCCCAGCGTGGAGGGCGGCGGGGCCAGCATCGAGTGCGAGAAGCTGTTGACCATGGCGATGGCGCGCTGCGGGTCGTTCAGCGATGCATCGAGCAGGGCGGGCGACACGGTCATCGGGTAGGCGGTCCCCACCATCGCCAGGTGCGTGATGCGCCCGGGCGCGCGCGCCGCGGCCTCCAGCGCGATCAGCGAGCCGAAGCTGTGGCCGGCGAGGGCCGCCTTCTGGACGCCCGCCGCATCGAGCAGCGCCAGCACGAACTGCGCGGCCGCCTCCACGCTGGCGGGCGGCGCGCCTTCGCTGCGGCAGTGCCCCGGCAGGTCCACCGCCAGCACATTCCAGCCGTGGTGAGCGAACCAGCGGCTCTGCAGAATCCACACGCTGTGGTCGTTGAGCACGCCGTGGATGAAGACCACCGTCGGCTTCGCGGCATCGAAGGGCTTGCCGCCGGTGTAGCAGTAGGCTTTGTGGCCGTTGACGATGAGATCCATCAGGAGCCTGCCTTTTCCGCGGCCTTTTCTGCCGCCTTCAGTGCGCGCTTCAGGTCATCGATCAGGTCCGCCGGATCCTCCAGGCCGATCGACAGGCGGATCGTGCCCTGCGAGATGCCGGCCGCCGCCAGCGCCTCGTCCGTCATGCGGAAGTGCGTGGTGCTCGCCGGATGGATCACCAGGCTGCGGCAGTCGCCCACGTTGGCCAGGTGGCTGAAGAGCTTGAGCGTCTCGATGAACACCTTGCCCTGCTGCCGGTTGCCCTTGAGATCGAAGCTGAACACCGCGCCCGCGCCCTTGGCGCCGTGGCGCAGCAGCCGGTTGGCCAGCGCGTGGCTGGGATGCGATTCGAGCAGCGGATGGCCCACGTGCGCCACGAAGGGATGCGAGGCCAGGAACTCCACCACCTTCTGCGTGTTGTCGATGTGGCGCTCCATGCGCAGCGGCAGGGTCTCGATGCCCTGCAGGATCAGCCAGGCCGTGTGCGGGCTCATCGAGGCGCCGAAGTCGCGCAGCCCTTCGCGCCGCGCGCGCAGCAGGAAGGCGCCCACCGTGCTCTCTTCGCTGAACACCATGTTGTGGAAGCCCTCGTAGGCCTGGGTCAGCTCGGCGAACTTGCCCGAGCGCTCCCAGTCGAAGCTGCCCGCGTCGACCACCACGCCGCCGATCACCGTGCCGTGGCCGGAGAGGAACTTGGTGGCCGAGTGGTAGACCAGGTCCGCGCCCCAGTCGAAGGGCTTGATCAGGTAGGGCGAGGTGAGGGTGGAGTCCACCAGCAGCGGCACCCCGGCTGCGTGGGCGATCTCGCTCACTGCCGGGATGTCGAGCACGTCCAGGCCGGGGTTGCCCACCGTCTCGCCGAACAGCAGCCGCGTTTCGGGCCGGATGGCGGCGCGCCAGCCGTCCAGGTCGCCGGGCTTGACGAAGGTGGTGTCGATCCCGAAGCGCCGCAGCGTGTAGTGCAAAAGGTTCTGCGAGCCGCCGTAGAGCGCGGTGCTGGCCACGATGTGCGAGCCCGCGCCCATCAGCGTGGCGATCGCCAGGTGCAGCGCCGCCTGGCCGCTGGCCGTCGCGATCGCGCCGATGCCGCCTTCCAGCGCGGCCACGCGCTGCTCGAGCACCGCGTTGGTCGGGTTGCTGATGCGCGAGTACACGTGGCCGGCGCGCTCCAGGTTGAAGAGCGCGGCCGCATGGTCGCTCGACTCGAACACGAAGGAGGTGCTCAGGTGGATGGGCACGGCGCGCGCGCCGGTGGCGGGGTCGGGCGCCGCACCGGCGTGCAGCGCGAGCGTGTCGAAGCCGGGATCGGAATAACCGGGCATGGGGACCTTTCGAAGCAACCGTTTTCTGCAATGCCCCGTTACGCGCGCGATGCCTGCGACGCCGCAGGGGCCGGAGGATGGGCGGCCATTGTGGGCTATATTCAATTCGGCATCAGCACCGAGCATGAGAGGAGCATCACGATGAAAGTCAGCGACATCCTGCGCGTGAAGGGAAACGCGCTCTTCACCGTCACCCCTGACGAACCCCTGTCCACGGCGGTCAACACCATGGCCGAGAAGGACATCGGCTCGCTGGTCGTGATGGAGCACGGCGACCTCGTGGGCATGCTGACTTTCCGCGAGGTGATCGTCGCCATCGTCGGCAACGGCGGCCAGGTCGGCAGCACGCTGGTGCGCAAGGCCATGGACGACCACCCCGTCACCTGCACGCAGGAAACCGACCTGGACGAAGTGCGTCGCATCATGCTGGAGCGCCATGCCCGCTACATGCCGGTGATCGACAAGCGCATGCTGATGGGCGTGATCAGCTTCTACGACGTGGCCAAGGCCGTGGTGGACAGCCAGAACTTCGAGAACAAGATGCTCAAGGCCTACATCCGGGACTGGCCGGCAGAGGACGAGCCGTCCTGACCGTCGATCGCTGAGGGGCCCTAGCGCCCCCCGCGCTTTTTCCGCCCGGCGGTCATCGGGAACAGCGCCATCGCTTCCTCCCGCACCGCCTCCACCAGCCGCAGTCTGAGCGAGGCCCGCGACCAGATCAGCCCGATGCGCCGCGGCTCGAAGGGCAGGGGCAGCGGAATGCGCGCGAGGCGCAGGCCTTCGGGCCAGGGCCGGGTCCAGTCCGGCACCAGCGAGACGCCCAGGCCCCGGTCAACCATCACCGCGATCGCGCCCAGCGCATTGAGCTCGAAGCGCTCGCGCGGCTTGATGCCGGCCTTGCGCAGGTACTGCTCGGCCTGGCGGCCTCCCCATTGCGTGCGGTCGTAGCGGATCAGCGGCTGGGTCGACAGCAGCGCGTGCGGATCGGCATGGGCCCACTTCGCCGGTGCCAGCACCACCAGCGGCTCCTCGCGCAGCAGCTGCCAGCCCAGCGCCTTGGGCAGGGCCACGGGCGACTCCAGCACGATGGCAGCATCCAGCTCGCCGCGCTGCACCGCGGGGTGCATGTCCACGGAATAGCCGGGCTGCACGAACACATTGACCGCGGGATAGCGCTTCACCAGCCCGGCCAGGATGTCCGGCACCATGCCCAGCAGCGCATTGGTGCCGGCGCCCAGGCGCAGGTCGCCCGACAGCGTCGCGTCGTTGGCGAGCGAGCGCAGGTCGGCCACCTGGCCCAGCAGCTCGCGGGCGCGCTCGACGATGCGGTCGCCGGCCTCGGTGGGCGTGACGGTGCGGCCGGTGCGCCGCACCAGCGCCGTACCCATCTCGCGCTCCAGTGCCCGCACCTGCTGGCCGACGGCCGCCGGCGTGAGGTTGAGCCGGCGCGCGGCCTCGGCCATGGAGCCGTGCGCAACCACGGCAACGAAGCTCCTGAGGAAGTCGGTGTTCATGGGCGCTTGCGACGATAAAGAAAAACTACATTCTAAAAATAGCACCAAGCGGTTTTTCTTTTTGATGCAAGCGCTCAGACTCCGGAGATTCTTCTGGAGACATGATGCGCAGCAAGCTCTTCGTTCCCGGCTCGCGCCCGGAGCTGTTCCCCAAGGCGCTGTCCGGCCCGGCCGATGCCCTGTCCTTCGACCTCGAGGACGCGGTGGCCGAGGCGCGCAAGGCCGAGGCGCGCGAGTGGGTCCGCGCGCTGCTGTGCTTGCCCGAGGCGCAGGCCTCGGGCAAGACGCTGATCGTGCGCGTCAACGCGATCGACACGCCGCATTTCGAGGCCGACGTCGCGGCCGTCGTGCGCCAGGGCGTGCACCTCGTGAACCTGCCCAAGGCCGAATCGGCCGATCAGGTGCGCGCCGCCGCTGCCGCGCTGGAGGCGGCCGAGCGCGCGAACGGCGTGCGCCAGCCGGTGCGGCTGCTGCTCAACATCGAATCCCCGCGCGGCCTGCGCGAGGCCGCGGCGATGGCCGGCGCGCATGCGCGCGTCGCCGGCCTGCAGCTCGGCTTCGGCGACCTGTTCGAGCCGCTGGGCATCGCCCGCCGCGACGCCGCCAACGTGCATGCCGCGATGTTCGCGATGCGCATGGCGGCAGGGGAAGCCGGCGTGTTCGCCTACGACGCCGCCTTCGCCGACGTGAAGGATGCCGAGGGCTACCTGGCCGAGGCCGACATGGCGCGGCGCCTGGGCTACCTGGGCAAGAGCTGCATCCATCCCAGCCAGGTCGCGCTGGCGCACCAGGTGTTCCGCCCGCCGCAGGCCGAGATCGAGCGCGCGCTGCGCATCGTCGAGGCGGCGCGCGAGGCACAGGCGCGCGGCGTCGGGGCTTACATGGTCGACGGCCGCATGGTCGACGGCCCCTTCGTGCGCGGCGCCGAGGCCGTGCTGGCGGACGCGCGCCGGCTCGGCTTGCTGCCCGACGCCTGAGGACCGACTTCAACACCACGAGCAAAACGGAGACGACATGCGATTGACCGGACTTTCCCTTTCTTCTTCCACGCGACGCCGCGGCCTCGCGGCCCTGGCTGCGGTGGCTGCCGCCCTGACCTGCGGCCATGCCCTGGCCCAGGAGGCCTGGCCCTCGCGCCCGGTGACCATCGTCGTGCCCTATCCGGCCGGCGGTTCCAACGACGTGTTCGCCCGCGCCGTGGGCCGGCGCCTGTCGGAAGCGCTGGGCCAGCCGGTGCTGATCGACAACAAGCCCGGCGCCGGCGGCACCCTGGGCACCGGCATCGTCGCCAAGGCGCCGGCGGACGGCTACACGCTGGTCGCGGTGTCCTCCAGCTTCGTCACCAATGCCGCGGTGCAGCCGCGCCTGCCCTTCGATCCGGTCAAGAGCTTCGCGCCGGTGGCGATGATGGCGCAGGGGCCCTTCGTGGTCGCAGTGCGCGCCGACCTGCCGGTGAAGACGCCGGCCGAGCTGGTGGCGCTGGCCAAGCAGCGGCCGGGCAAGCTCAACTACGCCTCCTCGGGGCCGGGCAGCACCAACCAGTTCGCCACCGAACTGCTGAAGTCCAGCGCGGGCGTCTTCATCACCCACATTCCCTACCGCGGCATGGCGCCCGCCACCACCGACCTGATGGGCGGCAACGTCGACGTGCTGATCGCGAGCGGCCCCTCGCTGCAGCCGGCGCTGCGCTCGGGCAAGGCGCGCGCGGTCGGCGTCACCAGCGCCAAGCCCTCGGCCGTCGCGCCGGAGCTGGTGCCCATGGCCCAGGCCATTCCCGGCTACAGCTTCAGCATCTGGTGGGGCATGCTCGCGCCTGCCGGCACGCCGGCGGCGGTGGTGCAGCGGCTCAACACCGAGATCAACAAGATCGTCGAGAGCCAGGAGATGAAGGCCTTCCTGCTCCGCGAGGGCGCCGAACCCGCGGGCCTCACGCCGGCGCAGTTCGCGGCGCAGATCCAGCGCGAGATCCCGTACTGGCAGAAGGTGGCGAAGGACGCCGGCATCTCGACCGAATGATGGACACCGTCTTCCCCAATTCCGCCGGCAGCGCACCGCCGAGCATGCCGGTGCCTCATGACGCCTGCGACGCGCACATCCACGTGTTCGATCCGCGCTTCGCGGAGGCGCCCGGCGAGAAGCTGACGGCCACGCCCGCGCAGGCCACGGCCGCCGACTACCGCCGCATCCAGCAGCGCCTGGGCACGCGGCGCGCGGTGGTGGTGCAGCCGCGCGCCTACGGCACCGACAACAGCGCGACCCTGGATGCCATCGCGCAGCTGGGCGCAGGGCGCACCCGCGGCATCGCCGTGCTCACGCCCGAGGCCGACGAGGCCATGCTGCGCCAACTGGACGCCGGCGGCATCCGCGGCCTGCGGCTCACGCTGCACGCGGCCGCCGGCGCGCCCACGCGCTTCGAGATGCTGATGCCGCTGGCCGAGCGCATCGCGCCGCTGGGCTGGCACCTGCAGCTGCACTTCCAGGCCGCGCAGATCGCGCAGCATGCGGCGCTGCTGCGGCAGCTGCCTTGCCCGATCGTCTTCGACCACCTCGCGCGGCTGCCGCTGGGCGGTGAGCACCAGGAGGCGGCCTTCGCCCTCGTGCGCGAGCTGCTCGAGCGGGAGCGCGCCTGGGTCAAGCTCAGCGGCGCGTACCTCAACACGCGCAGCGGTCCACCGGCCTACGCCGACACGGTGGAGGTGGCGCGCACCCTGGTGCGCATCGCGCCGCAGCGCCTGGTGTGGGGCAGCGACTGGCCTCATGCCACCGAGCCCCTCGACAAGCCCGACGACGCCGCGCTGCTCGACCTGCTGGGCGACTGGGTCCCCGATGCCGCCACGCGCGACGCCATCCTCGTGCACAACCCGGCCCGCCTCTACGGCTTTGCCTGACAACCCCGGAACTCCTCCCATACGCCATGCCTTTCATCCGACGCCTTCCGAGCCTTCTTGTCCTTCCCCTGTGCGCCGCGCTGCTGTCGATGGCGCCGCGCGCGCACGCGCAGGCCGACTACCCGAGCCGCCCCGTGCGCCTGATCGTGCCCATCGCCGCCGGCCAGGCCACCGACATCCTCGCGCGCCTGGTGGCCGAGCAGCTCTCGCGCTCGCTCGGCCAGCCCTTCGTGGTGGAGAACAAGGCCGGTGCCGGCACCACCATCGGCACCGACTTCGTGGCCAAGGCCGCGCCGGACGGCTACACGCTGCTGATGGCGACCAGCGCCGGCTTCGCCGCCGCGCCGGCCCTGTACGCGAAGCTGCCCTACGACCCGGTGCGCGACTTCGCGCCGGTGTCCAACGTGGGCCTGGTGATCCAGACGCTGGTGGCCAGCCGCGACGCGCCCTTCGACACCCTGCCGCAGTTCATCGCCAAGGCCAAGGGCGGCTCGATGAGCTATGCCTCGGCCGGCAACGGCTCGACCTCGCACCTGGCGACCGAGATGTTCCTGCACCAGGCCGGCCTGCAGGCGGTGCACGTGCCCTTCAAGGGCGCGGCCGAGGCGCAGCCCCAGTTGATCGGCGGGCAGGTCCAGTTCATGTTCGACGCGCTGCCGGCGGTGCTGCCGCAGGTGCGCGCCGGCAAGCTGAAGGTGATCGGCGTCGGCTCGGCGCAGCGCACGCCGCTGCTGCCCGAGGCGCCGACGCTGGCGGAGCAGGGGCTCAAGGGCTTCGAGGCGGTGGGCTGGATCGGCCTGGCGGCGCCGGCGAAGACGCCGGACGCGGTGCTGGACAAGCTCAACCAGGCCGTGCACCGTGCCTTGGCGACGCCGGAGATGCAGGAGCGGCTGAAGACGTTGTCCTTCACGCCCGCGGCCGACACGCGCGAGCATTTCGGGCGCTTCATCGCCGCCGAGATCGGCAAGTGGGGCCAGGCGGCGAAGAATGCGCGCATTGCGCCCCAGTGAGCAGGAGGACATGCAGATGACGAGCGCGAACCAGGGAGAAGAGGCAGAAGAGGCGCCGCGCGGGCCGCTGTCGGGCATCCGGGTGCTGGACCTCAGCGCCTACATCGCGGGGCCCTACGGCTGCACGCTGCTGGCCGACATGGGTGCCGAGGTGGTCAAGGTCGAGCCGCCCGGCGGCGACAACCTGCGCAAGTACCCGTCGACGCTGGAGGCCGAGAGCCGCGCCTTCCTCGGCGTCAACCGCAACAAGAAGGGCCTGGCGCTGGACCTCAAGAAGCCGGAGGGGCTGGAGGTGCTGCACCGGCTGCTGGCCGAGGCCGACGTGCTGGTGCACAACTTCAGGCCCGCGGTGCCGCCGCGCCTGGGCATCGCCTACGGGCAGTTGCAGGAGCGCTACCCGGCGCTCGTCTACTGCGCCGTCACCGGCTACGGCGAAGAGGGGCCGCTGAAGGACAAGGCCGGCTACGACCAGGTGCTGCAGAGCATGACCGGCATCTGCGCGATGCAGGGCAGGGCCGGCGGGCCGCCGGAAATCGTCTACGGCTCGGTGGTCGACTACTACGCGGCCTCGATGCTGGCGATGGGCGTGAGCGCTGCGCTGGTGGAGCGCGCGCGCAGCGGGCGCGGGCAGTACGTGGGCGTCTCGCTGCTGCGCAGCGCGCTGGCCATGCAGTCGGCGCGCCTGGTGTGGGCCGACGGCGAAGGCCGCGAGGTGGGGCGCGACATGCGCTCGGGCGGCGTGACGGGGCTGCATCCCACGCGGGAGGGCCATCTGTACCTGTCGGCCAACACGGCGCATTTCTGGGCCGCGCTGTGCGAACGCACCGGCCTGCAGGCACTGGCCACCGACGCGCGCTACGACACCGTGCGCAAGCGCGCCCAGCACGCCGCCGAGATCGTGCCGCTGCTGCGCCAGGCGCTGCTGAAGCACAGTGCGCTCGAATGGGAGGACATCTTCGGCGAGGCCGTGCCCTGCGCGGCAGCGCGGGCGGTGGAAGACATGTTCGTGCACGAGCAGGTGCTGGCGGAAGGCATGGTCAGCCACTTCAGCCACGAGGGCGTGGGTGGCTACCGCGGCTTCGACAAGCCGGTGAAGTTCGGCCGCACGCCGGGGCCGCAGGCCTTCGCCTCGCCGGGCTTCGGGCAGCATGCGGCGGACATCCTGGCAGCGCACGGCTACGGCGAGGAAGAGATCGCGAAGCTGCGGGCGCTGGACGTGCTGCCCGAGAGGATGGTTTGAGTTCCGTTCAGGCCGCGGCCTTGCGCTTGGGCGGCTTGTGCGCCTTGCCCAGCGCCTCCAGTCCTGCGAACACGTAGCGCATCAGGTCCTCGAACACCGCGCCGCTGTCGGCCGCCATGGCCGGCAGCACCTTGCTGGGAATCTCCTTCGGCGCCACCAGCATCACGATGCACGGCAGCACCGAGAACACCAGCCCGCGCTGCACGGCGGGATGGTCGGGCGGCAGTCCCAGGATCTGCGCGATCAACCCGAGCAGCAGCTTCGCCTTCGGCCGCACCGCCTTCTCCACCAGCGCCGGCGCCAGCGGCCCCGGTGACATCACCTCCCGCAGCACGACGCGGAACCCCCATGGGCTGCCCTCGCGGCTCGACGGCGCGAGCAGGTGCTGGAGCAGGGCGCGCAGCTTCTCGCGCGGATCGCCGATGGCCCGCGTCATCTCCTCCAGCTCCTCCACACTCACGATCTGGCGGTGCGCCTCGATCAGCACCTCCTCGTACAGCCCCTCGCGGCTGCCGAAGTGGTAGTTGACCGAGGCCATCGGCGTGCCCGCGCGCTCGCAGATCTCCTTGCTCGTGGCATCCGCGTAGCCGCGTTCAGCGAACACCTGGCCGGCGGTCTCGAGCAGCAGCGCGCGGGTGGCAGTGCCGTCGGGACGCGAGGCGCGTACGGCCACGGAGGCGGGGGCTTTCTTTCGGGGGGCAATGGGCATGGGACTGCGAAATACTCGGGTTTAGTTTGAATTTGAATTCAAATTCGCTAAGATCCAGTCTACTTCATCGACGACTCAACGGCGAGCCCTCGCCCCCAGCCCATGAACAAGAAACCCCTCGTCCTCGGCGGCATCCTCCTGGTCGCGGCCCTCGCCGCCGGCGCCTGGTACTTCACCCGCAAGCCCGCGGACGCCTCGACGCTCGTCCTGTACGGCAACGTCGACCAGCGCCAGGTCTCGCTCGCCTTCAACGGCAGCGAGCGCATCGGCAGGCTCGACGTCCAGGAGGGCGACCGCGTCAAGGCCGGCCAGGTGCTGGGCGAGCTCGACACGCGCACGCTGAAGCTGCGCGTCGCGCAATCCAGGGCCCAGATCGCCGTGCAGGAGCAGGCCCTGCAGCGCCTGAAGACCGGCAGCCGCCCGGAGGAGATCGCCCAGGCCCACGCCGGCGTGGCCGCCGCGCAGGCCGATGCCGAGCTCGCCCGCCAGCAGCTCGACCGTCTGCAGGGCATCCGCCAGACCACCGCCGGTCGCGCGGTCAGCCAGCAGGACCTCGACAGCGCCGAGGCCCGCCGCAAGGTCGCGCTGGCCCAGCTGGAGAATGTGCGCAAGGCGCAGCAGCTGGTGGTGACCGGCCCGCGCAAGGAAGACATCGCGCAGGCCCAGGCCCAGCTCGAGGTCGCCCGCGCCGAGCTCGCGGTGCTGAACCGCCAGGTGGAGGAGGCCACGCTGCAGTCGCCGATCGACGCCGTGGTGCGCGCGCGCCTGATGGAGCCCGGCGACATGGCTTCGCCGCAGCGCCCGGTCTACACCCTCGCCATCACGGACCCCAAGTGGGTGCGGGCCTATGTGGCCGAGGCCGACCTCGGCCGCATCCGGCCCGGCATGGCCGCCACCCTCGGCACCGACAGCCATCCCGGCCAGCCCCTGTCCGGCAAGGTGGGCTACATCTCCTCGGTGGCCGAGTTCACGCCCAAGACCGTGCAGACCGAGGAACTGCGCAGCAGCCTGGTCTACGAGATCCGCGTGCTGGCCGACGACAAGGAAGACCGCCTGCGCCTGGGCATGCCGGTCACCGTGCGCCTCTCGTTGAACGGCCAATCGGCGCAGGCCGCGGGCGGACGCTGATGGACGCCGCCATGCCCGCGCTGGTGGGCGAGGGCCTGCACAAGGGCTTCATGCCCAAGGGCGCCAAGCGCAGCGTGCAGGCGGTGGCCGACGTCTCGCTGCGCATTCCCGCCGGCAGGCTCAGCGCCCTGGTCGGCCCCGACGGCTCGGGCAAGACCACGCTGCTGCGCCTCGCTGCCGGCCTGATGCGCGCGGACAGCGGCACGCTGCAGGTGCTGGGCATCGACGTCGCGGCCGATCCGCAGGCGGTGCAGGACCGCATCAGCTACATGCCGCAGCGCTTCGGCCTCTACGAGGATCTGAGCGTGCAGGAGAACCTCGATCTCTACGCCGACCTGCACGGCGTGGCCAAGGACCTGCGCCAGGCGCGCTATGCCCGGCTGATGGAGATGACCGACCTCGGCCGCTTCACCGCCCGGCCGGCCGGCAAGCTTTCCGGCGGCATGAAGCAGAAGCTCGGCCTGGCCTGCACGCTGGTGCGTTCGCCGCAGCTGCTGCTGCTGGACGAGCCCACGGTGGGCGTGGACCCGCTCTCGCGACGGGAGCTGTGGCAGATCGTGCAGCAGCTGGTCGACGACGAGCGGCTCAGCGTGATCGTCAGCACCGCCTACCTCGACGAGGCCGAGCGCTGCGCCCAGGTCTTCGTGATGCACGAGGGGCGACTCATCGCGGAGGGCGCGCCGCAGGCCATCCGCGACAACGCGCAGGGCCTGTGCCACATCGCGAAGCCGCCCCCGGGCATGGCCGCGCGCACCCTGCAGGCCCGGCTGCTCGATGCGCCCGCCTCCATCATCGACGCCGTTCCGCAAGGCGGCGACGTGCGCTTCATCCGCCGGCCGGATGCCGACGAGGCGGCGCTCGCCGCGCTGTTCGATGGCATGCCGGTCGAGACGGTGCCGGCGCGGCTGGAGGATGGCTTCATGGTGCTGCTGCGCTCGAAGCATCCGCAGCCGGCGATGGCGGCGCCGCAGTCCTCGCCGGTCGCCGCGGCCCCTGGCGCGCCGGGCGAGGTGGTGATCGAGGTCAAGGACCTGGTGCGCAAGTTCGGCGACTTCACCGCCGTGGCCAGCACCAGCTTCAGCGTGCGCCGCGGCGAGATCTTCGGCCTGCTCGGCCCCAACGGCGCCGGCAAGACCACGACCTTCCGCATGCTGTGCGGCCTGCTGCCCGCCAGCAGCGGCTTCCTGCAGGTGGCGGGCGTCAACCTGCGCCATGCGCGCGCGCAGGCCCGCTCGCGGGTGGGCTACGTTTCGCAGAAGTTCGCGCTCTACGGCAACCTCACCGTGGCGGAGAACCTCGAGTTCTTCGGCGGCGCCTATGGCCTGCGCGGTGCGCGCCTGCGCGAGCGCATGCAGGCCGTGCTCGACCAGTTCGAGCTCCAGGGGCAGGAGGGCGCCACCAGCGGCCAGCTGCCCGGCGGCTTCAAGCAGCGGCTGGCCATGGCCACCGGCCTGCTGCACGAGCCCGAGATCCTGTTCCTCGACGAGCCCACCAGCGGCACCGACCCGCTGGCGCGGCGGGAGTTCTGGCGCCGCATCACCGCGCTGGCCGAGGCCGGCGTGACGATCATCATCACCACCCACTTCATGGAAGAGGCCGAGTACTGCGACCGCATCGTGATCCAGGACGCCGGGCAGCTGCTGGCCCTGGGCACGCCGCAGCAGGTGCGCGTGCAGGCGGGCAGCGCGCCGGACATGGAGCAGGCATTCATCGGGATCGTGACGCAGGCGCGCGAGGAAAGGGCACGGACATGAGCAGTGGATTCGGTCGCCGCCTGGGCGCGCTCACCCGCAAGGAAACACGTCAATTGCTGCGCGACCCGAGCAGCATCGCCATCGGCGTCCTGCTGCCCATCATCCTGATCCTGATCTTCGGCTTCGGGCTTTCGCTCGACGTGAAGAACGCGCCGATGGCGGTGGTGATGGAGGATGCCTCGCCCACCGCGATGGACGCGGTGGCCGGCCTGCAGCTCACGCCCTACATCTCGCCCGTCATGCTGGGCTCGATGCACGAGGCCGAGCAGTTGATGCGCGATCGGCGCGTCGACGGCATCGTGCGCGTGCCGAACGACTTCTCGCGCCGCCTCGCGTCCGGCGACGGCCGCATCCAGGTCATCGTGCACGGCGCCGATGCGGGCCGGGCCAGCATCGTGCTGCGCTATGCCACCGCGGCCCTGCAGCAGAACGCACTGCGCCAGGCTGACCGCGGGCAGAATGCGCCGGCCATCGGCGCAGTGGCCATCGAGCAGCGCCTGTGGTTCAACAGCGCCAACACCAGCACCTGGTACCTGGTGCCGGGCCTGATCGTGCTGATCATGACCCTGGTCGGCGCCTTCCTCACCGCGCTGGTGATGGCGCGCGAATGGGAGCGCGGCACGCTGGAGGCGCTGTTCGTCACGCCGGTGCGGCCGGTGGAGATCCTGCTGGCCAAGATCATTCCCTACTTCGGCATCGGCATGGTGGGCCTGGCCCTGTGCCTTCTGGCGGCGCGCTTCCTGTTCGAGGTGCCGATGGTCGGCTCGCTCGCGCTGCTGGTGCTGTGCGCCATGCTCTACATGCTGGTGGCGGTGGGCATCGGCCTGTTGATCTCCGCTGCCACGCGCAACCAGTTCCTGGCCAGCCAGGTCGCGCTGCTGGCGAGCTTCCTGCCTTCGCTGATGCTCTCGGGTTTCCTGTTCGACCTGCGCAACGTGCCCACCGCCGTGCGCGTGGTCGGGCAGGTGCTGCCGGCCACCTACTTCATGGAGCTGATCCGCACGCTGTTCCTGGCCGGCGACGTGTGGCCGCTGGTGCTGCGCAATGGGGGCATCCTGATCGCCTATGCCGTACTGCTGCTGGGCGTGGCGCGCGCCGTGACGCGCAAGTCGCTGGACTGAGGGCGAATGATGAACGGTTCCCTTCTCGACGCGCTGCTGCGCATCCTCAACCTCTGCCGCAAGGAGTTCCTCGCGGTGCTCAAGGACCCGGCCAGCCGCGCCATCCTGGTGGTGCCGGCGCTGATGCAGAGCCTGCTGTTCGGCTACGCCGCCACCTACGACCTGAACCAGGCCGACTATGCGCTGCTCGACCAGAGCCGCAGCGCGGCCTCGACCGAGCTGGTCGCCCGGCTGGAGGGCACCGGCGTGTTCCGCCGCGCCGCGACGCTGAATACGCCGGCCGACATCGCCCGCGTGATCGACGCGCAGGATGCACTCTTCGTGGTCCAGATCGGCCCGCGCTTCGAGCAGCAGCTGCAGGCAGGGGAGAGCGCCCCCGTCCAGTTGATCGTCGATGCGCGCAACTCCAACACCGCGGGCTCCGCCGCCGGCTACGTGAGCGCGATCGTGGCCGACTTCAACGCGCAGTGGCGGCGCCAGCATGGGGGTGCCGAGGCGCCGGTGCGCATCGACTCGCGCGCCTGGTTCAACCCCAACCTCGAGACCCGCTGGAACCTCATGCCCGGCATGATCGCCGCGCTGAGCATGCTGCAGACCCTGCTGCTGACCGCGTTGTCGGTCGCGCGCGAGCGCGAGCAGGGCACCTTCGACCAGTTGCTGGTCACGCCGCTGTCGCCCACCGAGATCATGGTGGGCAAGGCGGCGCCGCCGGTGCTGATCGGGCTGCTGCAGTCCACCATCGTCCTGCTGGTGACGCTGCTGTGGTTCAAGGTGCCGATGGCCGGCTCGCTGCTCACGCTCTACGCGGGCCTGGCCTGCTTCACCATCGCCAGCGTGGGCATCGGCCTGTCGATCTCGGCGGTGTCGGCCAACATGCAGCAGGCCATGCTCTACACCTTCGTGCTGATCATGCCGCTGATGCTGCTGTCGGGCCTGACCACGCCGGTGCGCAACATGCCGGAGGCCCTGCAGATCGTCACCCTGGCCAACCCGCTGCGCTTCGCCATCGACCTGGTGCAGCGGGTGTACCTCGAGGGCGTGGGGCTCGCGGCCGTCTGGCACAACCTCATCCCGCTGCTCGTCATCGCGGTGGTCACGCTGCCCCTGGCAGCCTGGCTGTTCCGCCATCGTCTCGCCTGAATGGTCCTTGCCATGAAAAAACTTTCCACACTGCTTGCTGCGCTCCTTCTGGCCGGCTGCGCCGTCGGCCCCGACTTCAAGCCGTCCACGCCCGAGGCGCCGGCCGATTTCTCGGCATGGCACGGCGGCTCGACCGAGCTGCTGGATGCGCAGGTCCGCAGCACCCAGGGCGCGCCCATCGGCTGGTCGGCCTTTGCCGACCCGGTGCTCGACGCGCTGATGGACAAGGCGAAGGGGGCCAACCACGACCTGCAGAGCGCCACGCTGCGCTTCACGCAGAGCCGCGTGCAGCGGCAGCAGGCCGAGGCGCAGCGCGGGCCTCAGCTCAATGCGAGCGCCGCCGCCTCGCGACAGCGGCAGAGCGAGGTCGGTTCCGGCACGCGGCTGATCGATGCGCTCAACCCCTCCAACCGCGAGCAGCTCATCGGCGTGCTGAGCGAGCCTTACAACCTCTACCAGGCCGGCTTCGACGCCTCCTGGGAGCTGGACCTCTGGGGCCGGGTGCGGCGCTCGATCGAGGCCGCGGAGGCCGACGTCGCGGCCTCGCAGGCCCTGCTGGCGCAGGTGCAACTCGCGGTGCAGTCCGAACTGGCGCGCAACTACTTCGAGTTGCGCACGGCCCAGCGGCAGCTCGGCCTCGCCCGCGCCGACATCGCGGCCAGCGAGGAAACGCTCTCGCTGGTGCGCGCGCGCGCCGACGGCGGCCTGACGACCGACCTCGACGTGACGCGCCAGGCCGCGCAGGCGGCCGAGCTGCGCGCACGTGTGCCGCAACTGCTGGCCCAGGAGGCGCGGGCGATCAACCAGATCACGCTGCTGGCTGGCGAGCGCCCCGGCGCATTGCAGGCGCAGCTTGGGGTGCCTGCCGACGCGCCCGCGGGCGTGCTGCCCGACCTCTCGCCGGGCCTGCCCTCCGAAGTGGCGCTGCGCCGCCCCGACATCCGGCGCGCGCAGGCCCAGCTGCACGCGGCCACCGCCGGCATCGGCGTGGCAGTGGCCGACCTGTACCCCCGCATCACGCTGGGTGCGCGCCTCGGCTTCGAGTCGGTGGGCAGCCGCGACTTCGGCGAGTGGGGCAGCCGCCAGTGGTCGATCGGCCCCAGCCTGCAGTTGCCGATCTTCGACGGCGGCAGGCGCCGCAGCACCGTGACCCTGCGCGAGCTGCAGCAGCAGGAGGCCGCGGTGGCCTACCAGCAGACCGTGCTCAAGGCCTGGCACGAGATCGACGATGCCCTGAGCGCCTACGCCGCCGACCGCCAGCGCCAGCTGCAGCTCGTGGAGAAGGAGCGCCACAGCCGCGACGCCTGGGCGCTGGCGCGCGTGCGCTACGAGCACGGCCTGACCGACTTCCTGGTGCAGCTGGATGCGCAACGCACGCTGCTGCAGGCGCAGCGCGACCAGGTGGAAGGCAGCGGACGGCTGGCCCTGGACCTGGTGGCGCTGACCAAGGCGCTGGGCGGGGCGGGCGCCGGGCCATGAACCTTGTGCCTTTCGTCAGCGTGGACGGCACGCCCTTCTCCATTGCGCGAGAGGACTTGCTGAGGACGCGAGGCCGGCCCGCCAGAACCGGGCGCAATGGCGTGGGCCTGAACGAGCTGGACTACGGGTCGGTGGTCTACCGCTTCCAGGACAGCGGCCGGCTGGAGGAGATCACCCTGCAGGCGCCGCTGGTCATCATCGGCCAGCTGACCGTGCCCTTTCATGCGTTGGCGTCCTTCGTCCGGAGCGAGGATGCTGATGCGTTCGAGCGTGCGGAGTTCGTGGTCTCGCCGAGGTTCGGGCTGGCCTTCGATCCGAAGGAGCCATTCTGGGTGACGGCGCTGGCGGCGCATTGCCTGGACGCGTGGCGAGCGATCTGAGCGCCTTGCCTCGAACCGAACGGATGTGCTGCAAGCGGCGCCTCGGCGCGAGGCCGTCAGCGCCCCCTTCGGCCGCTCCGCCATGTAGGCCAGCGTGCGGGCCACCAGCGCGCGCACGCCCAGGCGCAGGGTCTTCTCGTCGATCACGAACTCGGACGAATGGTTGGGCGCGCCGGGCTTGTCGCCGAAGGGCGAGGCATTGAGGTTCCAGAACACCACCGGCCGGTTCTTGCCGAAGGAGCCGAAGTCTTCCGAGCCCATGCGTCCGATCACGCCTGCAGCGGCGGCGTGAGCACGCGTGCCAGGCTGATGGCCAGTTGGCGCGTCGAGAGCGGCTTCTTGAGCAACTCGTCGGGCCCGGCGTCGCCGCCGCGCGGCACGGCCACGTCGCCGACGTAGCCGCTCACGAGCAGCACGGGCATGCCGCGCCGGATGCTGCGCACCTGGCGGATCAGGGCCGAGCCGGACATGCCCGGCATGCGTTCGTCCGTGACGAGGGCATCGAAGCCTTCCGGGTCGGCGCGGAAGGCCTCCAGCGCCTCGGCGCTCGAGGTGAAGCCGACCATCGCATAGCCCAGCTCGGCCAACGTCTCGGTCGCGAGTTCGACCAGGAGCGCCTCGTCGTCGACGAACAGCACCCGCTGGCCGGTGCCGCGCGGAATGTCTTGTTCGGCGTCATGCGCCTGCTCGGGCGCGTCGCTCGCGCGCGGCAGGTAGACGCTGAAGCAGCTGCCCTGGCCGGGCATGCTCGTCACGTCGATGGCGCCGCCCACGCCCGTCACGATGCCGTGCACCAGCGACAGGCCGAGGCCGGTGCCCACGCCCAACTCCTTGGTGGTGAAGAAGGGGTCGAAGATCCGGTCCTGCTTCTCCGGGGCGATGCCGATGCCGCTGTCGCGCACCTCCAGCACGACGTAGTCGCCGGCAGCGACGGTGCCGACCGTCACGGCGCGCTCGCCGCCGGCGTGCAGCAGCGCGAGCGACACATCCAGGGTGCCGCCTGCGGGCATGGCCTGGATGGCATTGGTGGCAAGGTTCATCAGCAACTGGTGGACCTGGGTCGGGTCGCCCTGGATGGCCGCGCGGCCAGCCTTGAGCGTGCTCCGGATGGAGATGCCCGCCGGCAATGTCGCCGCAAGCAGATCGAGGGTCTCGCGGACCACGCCCTCGACATGCACGGGAATGCACTCGCCCATGCCGCTGCGGCTGAAGGTCAGGATGCGGTCCACCAGTGCGCGCCCGCGCTCGCCGGCGGCGAGGATGTTCTCGATGTCGCGTCGCAGCCGGCCTTCGCGCGGCAGCTCGCGCAGCATGCGCTCGCCGTAGCCCAGGACGGCGCCGAGGATGTTGTTGAAGTCGTGGGCGATGCCGCCGGCCAGCGTTCCCAGCGCCTCGAGGCGCTGCGCCTGCAGAAGACGCGCCTGCAGCCGCCGCAGTTCATGCTCGGCATCGCGCCGCTGCGTCACGTCGAACATGAAGCCGACGATGCGCTCCGGCCGGCCTTCCTCGTCGCGCAGCATGCGGCCCTTGGCCTGCAGCCAGCGCGCGCCGGCATCCGGATCGGCGGCGCGATACTCCACCTCCAGCTGGCCGGACTGCTCGGCATGCCGGATCGCGTCCTCCACCGCAGGCCAGTCGTCGGGATGGACGCGCTGCCTCCAGACGCCGATGCTGGCGTAGGCGCCGTCGGGTGCCTGCCCATGCGCCGATCGGCCCGGCGCCATGCCCGGCCCGATGCGGCACTCGAAGGCCACGGCGCGCGCCGCCTGCTGGGCCAGGTCGAGCATCTCCTGGCGCGCGCGCAGCGTGGCCTCCGCCTCGACGCGCTCGGTGATGTCGGTGGTGGTGCCGATGAATTCCTCCACCTGGCCCGACGCTGCCTGCACCGGCCTCCCCATGCTGCGCAGATGCCGCGCGGATCCGTCCGGCAGCACGACCCGGTAGTCCATGGAATACGGCTGCCTGCCGCGAAGCGCTTCGTCGAGCACCCGTTGCACGCGCGCGAGGTCATCCGGGTGGACGACGCCGAGAAAGCACTCGAGCGACGGCGCCACGCCGCCGGGCTGGAAGCCCAGCATCCGGTACTGCTCGTCCGACCATGTGACCGTGCCGTCGGCCAGGGCCCACCCCCAACTGCCGGTGTGGCTGATCCGCTGCCCGTCCGCCAGGAAGGCCTCGCTGCGCCGCAGGCGCTCCTCGGCGTGCCGTCGCTGGACGCGTTCCTGCCGTTCTCGCAGGGCCCGGCGCACCGCGCTCGCGAGCCGCGACAGCCGCGCCTTGAGTACATAGTCGGTGGCGCCGTTCTTGAGGGCCTCGATCGCCACCTCCTCCCCCAGCGCGCCGGAGACGAAGATGAACGGCAGCTCGGGCGCGTGCTCCCGGGCGAGCTCCAGCGCCGACAGGCCGTCGAAGGTGGGTAGCGAGAAGTCGGCCAGGACCAGGTCGAATCCGCCCTCGGCCAGCCCCGCGCAGAAGCCGTCGCGCGTATCGACGCGCTGGATGTCGAGCACCAGGCCTGCTTCCTCCAGCACCGCCTGGATGATCTCGGCGTCGTGTGGATCGTCCTCCAGGTGAAGAGCGCGCAGCGAAGGGGGCGTGGAGGGGCGGGAGGAGGCAGTCATTGCTTGCGCAGTCCCACGCTTCCCGGCGGCGGCTCGTTGATGATGGCCCAGAAGATCCCCAGCTCCTTGATGGCGTTGACGAACTCGTGGAAGTCGACCGGCTTGACCACGTAGCCGTTGACCCCGAGCTGGTAGCTCGCCACCTTGTCGCGCTCCTCGCGCGAGGACGTCAGCACGACGATCGGGATGACCCTGAATTCCTCGTGCGACTTGAGGTCCTGCAGCACCTCCAGCCCATCGACCTTGGGCAGCTTCAGGTCGAGCAGCAGCACGGCCGGGTTGCCGGGGTCGCGGGTGGCGTAGGTGCCACGGCGGTAGACGTAGTCCAGCGCCTCTTCCCCGTCGCGCAGCACGACCACCTCGTTGGCCAGCTTGTATTCGTCGAGCGCGGTGAGCGTGAGTTCGACGTCATGGGGGTCGTCCTCGACGAGCACGATTCTTCCGAACGTTGCCATGTGCATCTCCTACGGCGTTGGAACCGAGACATAGAAGGTCGCGCCCTCGTCGAGGACGGATTCGGCCCATGCCCTGCCGCCGTGGCGGGACATGATGCGCTGGACCGTGGCCAGCCCGATGCCCGTGCCCTCGAAGGCCTCGGACCCGTGCAGCCGCTGGAAGACACCGAACAGCTTGTTCACGTATTTCATGTCGAAACCGACGCCGTTGTCCCGGACGAACACGACGGCCTCGTGCGGCCCCGCGCCGAGGGTTCCGACCTCGATCCGCGCCGGCGTCCGGGTCCGCGTGAACTTGACGGCATTGCTCAGCAGGTTGACCAGCGCCACGCGCAGCATCGCACGGTCGCCGTAGACGCTGGGCAGCGCGCCGATCTTCCAGGCGATCTGGCGGCCCTCGGTCTCGGACTCGATTTCCTTGAGGATCTCCGCCACCAGCGGCCCCAGGCTGACCAGGGTGTTCTGCGTCTCGACGCGTCCGATGCGCGAGAAGCTCAGCAGGTCGTCGATGAGCGTCCCCATCCGCTGGCCCGACTCGCGGATGATGCCCACGTAGCGTCGGCACCGCTCGTCCATCCCGGCGGAACCATGCTTCTGCAGCAGCTCGCTGTAGCCCACCAGGTGGCGCAGCGGCGCGCGCAGGTCGTGAGAGGTGGAATAGGCGAAGGCCTCCAGTTCGCGGTTGCTCGCCTCCAGCTCGACGGTGCGCCGCTCGAGGTCGGCGTTGAGACGGCGGACCCTCTCCTCGGCTCTGCTGCGCTCGGCGACCTCGGCAGCGAGCTCGTCGCGGGCCCGGCGCAGCTCTTGCTCGATCCGTCGACGCCTGGAGCTGAACCAGGCGATCAAGGTCGCGAAGCCGATGAAGATGATGAAGTACAGGCGATCGGCGGCGTCGATCTCGAGGCTGTGGAGCGGCCGCGTGAAGAAGTAGGCGACGCTCACGCCCGAGAGCGCGATGGCCACGATGCCCGGGCCGATGCCTCCATACCAGACGGAGACGGAGATGGCGACCAGGAACACCGGCACGACGATCTTGTCGACCTCCTGGAGGTCTGCGAGGACGCCGAGTCCCGTCGCCAGGATGACGATGCCGGCCGCCAGTGCATACGAGCGCAGCTGCTTGAGCCACGGCTTGCGCTGCGCGCCGCTCGCGCCGGGCGTCCGGGTCGCAACGGACCTGGCACTGTCGTCCACAGCGTCCACGGGCTTGGCCTCCGTCCTGCGAATCGGGCCGTTAGCGTAGCACTTCCGATGCGGCGCGAACCACCCGTCCGACAGGCTGGAAAACCCGGACTTTCCAATTCGGCCGGGCGCGCACGCGGAGCTTGCAGCTGCCCGATGCAGTGCCTCAGCGATCGCGCTGCGGGTGCCCCGGCGACGGGCTCGAGGCCGCGAGGTGCTGCAACAGAAGGCCCGCCGCCGGCGACAGCTGTCCCCCCGCCTGCGCCGCCATCAGCAGCCGCCGCTCCGCCCAGGCATCGCTGAGCTGCAGCACCTTCAGGCCGAGCACGCTCACCTGTGCCGAGCAGGCCGCCAGCGGCACCACGCCGATACCCAGGCCGGCCGCGATCATGTGACACATCGCGTCGAAGCTGCGCACCTGCACGCGCAGCCGCATCGGGATGCCGGCCTGCTCGGCCGCGCGCGAGGTCAGCTCCAGCAGCGAGCTGCTGCGGTTCAGGCCCACGAACTCGTACGCGAGGCAGGTCTTGAAGCTCACCCGCTTCGCGCGCGCCAGCGGGTGCTGCCGTGCGCACAGCACCACCAGTTCGTCGGTCTGGAAGGGCATCACCTCGAGCCCGTAGGCCGGCGTGTTCTCGGCGAACACACCGACGTCGGCCAGGCCGTCGACGAGCGCGCGCACGATGTCGCCGCTGAGCTGCTCCTCCACCTCGACGCGGATGTCCGGATGCCGCTCGAGGAAGGTGGCCAGCGCCATGGGAAGGAACTCGGTGAGCGCCGACATGTTGGCCCACAGCCGTACGTGGCCGCGCACGCCGCTCGCGTAGTCGCCCAGTTCGCTGCTGAACTGCTCGAAGCCCTGGAACAGGCGCATCGCATGCTGCACGGCGACGTGGCCGGCGGGCGTGAGCGCGATGCCCTGGGCGCTGCGCTCCAGCAGCTTCGAGCCAGCCGCGTTCTCGAAGTCGGACAGGCGCCGGCTCGCCGCTGAGAGCGCCAGGTGACAGGCCTCGGCGCCCTTGGTGATGCTGCCCGATTGCGCCACCGCGCAGAACAGGCGCAGGGTGACGAAGTCGACGCGAGCGGGATTGATGGTGCGGGCCATGGCCCGGATTCTAGGAAGGGCCTTCGCGTTTTGCGAAGCCCTGCTGCCGTCAGAGCAATTCCATGAATACGGCGGCTTTCTTAAAGTCACGTTCATTCCATTCGAACAGAGAGAGAGAGACAAGCAAGCCATGAACGCACTGGAAGGCCTCAAGGTCCTGGAACTCGGGCAACTCATCGCCGGCCCCTTCGCCGGCAAGACCCTGGCCGAGTTCGGCGCCGACGTGATCAAGGTCGAGCCCGCGGAGGTCGGCGACCCGCTGCGCAAGTGGCGCATGCTGCGCGACGGCAGCTCGGTGTGGTGGGAAGTGCAGTCGCGCAACAAGCGCTCGGTCTGCCTGGACCTGCGCAGCAGCGAGGGGCAGGAGGCCGTGCGCGCCCTGGCACTGGAGGCCGACGTGCTGATCGAGAACTTCAAGCCCGGCACGCTGGAAGGCTGGGGCCTGGGCTGGGAGCAGCTGCATGCGCTGAACCCGAAGCTGATCATGCTGCGCATCTCCGGCTATGGCCAGACCGGCCCCTACCGCGACAAGCCCGGCTTCGGCGTGCTCGGCGAATCCATGGGCGGGCTGCGCTACCTCAGCGGCGAGCCCGGCCGCGTGCCGGTGCGCGTGGGCGTCTCGCTGGGCGACACGCTGGCGGCACTGCACGGCGTGATCGGCGTGATGATGGCGCTCTACCACCGTGCCGCGCACGGCGGCGAGGGGCAGTTCATCGACGTGGCGCTCTACGAGTCGGTGTTCAACGTGATGGAGAGCCTGCTGCCGGAATACGACGCCTTCGGCGCGGTGCGCGAGCGCGCCGGCAGCGCGCTGCCGGGCATCGCGCCCACCAACGCCTACCGCTGCAACGACGGCCACTACGTGCTGGTCGCCGGCAACGGCGACAGCATCTTCCGCCGCCTGATGCGCGCCATCGGCCGGCCCGACCTGGAGGAGGAGCCGGCGCTGCGCCACAACGACGGCCGCGTGGCCAACGTGGAGCGGCTCGACGCCGCGATCGAGGCCTGGACCTCGCAGCGCGGCCGCGACGAGGTGCTGGCCGCGCTCGATGCGGCCGGCGTGCCGGTCGGCCGCATCTACACCGTGGAAGACATCGCGACCGATCCGCAGTACCTGGCGCGCGAGATGATCGTCGAGGCACGCACCTCCGACGGCCGCACGCTCAAGGTGCCGGGCATCGTGCCCAAGCTCAGCGCCACGCCGGGCCGCATCGCGCATCCGGCGCCGCGGCTGGGCGAGCACACCGAGGCGCTCGGCAACGCCGGCTGGCCCGCGCGGGCCGTGTCGGAAGGAGCCGCGAAATGAACGGCGGCCAAGGCACGCGCCTCTTCATCAACGAGGTCGCCACCCGCGACGGCTTCCAGATGGAGAGCCGCTTCATTCCCACCGACGACAAGATCGCGCTGGTCGACCGGCTCAGCGGCCTGGGCTACGCGAAGATCGAGGTGACCTCCTTCACCTCGCCCAAGGCGATCCCGGCGCTGCGCGACGGCGAGGAGGTGATGCACCGCATCGCGCGCCGCCCGGGCGTGGTCTACACCGCGCTGGTGCCCAACCTGCGCGGCGGCGAGCGCGCGCTGGACAGCCGCACCGACGAGTTCAACATCGTCATGTCGGCCAGCGAGATGCACAACCTCGCCAACCTGCGCATGACGCGCGAGCAGTCCTTCGCGCAGCTGGCCGAGGTGATCGCGCTGGCGAAGCAGGCGAAGGTGCCGGTCAACGTCTCGCTGTCCTGCGTGTTCGGCTGCCCGATGGAAGGGGAGGTCGCACCGGACGCGGTGCTCGGCTGGGTTGCGCGCTTCGCCGAGCTGGGCGTGGCTGGCATGACGCTGTGCGACACCACCGGCATGGCCTATCCCACACAGGTGCAGGCGCTGTGCGCGGCCGCGCTGGAGCGCTTCGCGGCGCTGGACTTCACCGCGCATTTCCACAACACGCGTGCGATGGGCCTGGTCAATACCGTGGCCGCGATCGAGGCCGGCATCCGCCGCTTCGACATGTCGCTGGGCGGCATCGGCGGCTGCCCCTATGCGCCCGGCGCATCGGGGAACGTCGCGACCGAGGACGTGATCCACATGCTGCAATGCATGGGCTACGAGACCGGCATGGACCTGCCGGGCCTGCTCGAGGCAGCCGGCGTGCTGGAGCAACTCGTGGAGCATGCGCTGCCGAGCCAGGTCTCGCGCGCCGGCCACCGGCTGCGGCGGCATGCGCCGCCGGCCGACTTCGAGCAGATCGTGGAGCGCGCGCAGGCGCGCCGGGCCGACGGAAAGGAGCTTCGCCCATGATCGACCATCTGGACCACCTGGTGCTGACCACCGCGAACGAGGACGCCTGCGTGCGCTTCTACGTCGAGGTCATGGGCATGACGCTGGAGACATTCGGCGAGGGCCGCAAGGCTTTCCGCTTCGGCAATCAGAAGATCAACCTGCACGTGAAGGGCCACGAGTTCGAGCCCAAGGCCCTGGTGCCGATGCCCGGCGCATTGGACCTGTGCTTCATCGCCAGCGTGCCGCTGGAGGCCGTGATCGCGCGGCTCGCCGAGAAGCAGGTGCCGATCCTCGAGGGCCCGGTGCTGCGCACCGGCGCCGTCTCGCGCATCCGCTCGGTCTACGTGCGCGACCCCGACCAGAACCTGATCGAGATATCGGAAACCGTGCCCTGAGGGCGCGGCCCGCGAGAGAGAGCAAGACCCATCCCATAGGAGACAAAGCAATGATCCGTTCCACCAGCCGCCTGCTGGCCGCGGGCGTGGCGCTCGCCTGCGCCGCCGCCCATGCCGACACCTTTCCTTCGAAGCCCATCACCTTCATCGTGCCGACCGCGCCGGCCGGCTCCACCGACATCATGGCGCGCCTGGTGGCCGACCCGCTGGCGCGGGCGCTGGGCCAGCCGGTGGTGGTCGACAACAAGCCCGGTGCCAGCGGCAACATCGGCACCGAGACCGTGGCGCGGGCGGCCCCCGACGGCTACACGCTGCTGATGCAGTACTCGGGCTACCACGTCGGCAATCCGGCGATGTTCCAGCAGATCAAGTGGCATCCGACCAAGGACTTCGTGCCGGTCGCGATGGTGATGCGTGCGCCGCACGTGGTGGCGGTGAGCGCCAAGCTGCCGGTGAGCTCGATGAAGGAATTGATCGAGTACGGCAAGAAGAAGGGCGACGGCGGGCTCAACTACGCCTCGTCCGGCAACGGCTCGATGCAGCACATCGCGGGCGAGCTGCTGTCGCGGCAGGTGAAGCAGCCGATGACGCACGTGCCCTACAAGGGCTCGGGGCCGGCCATCAACGACCTGATCGCGGGCAACGTCGACATGTTCATCACCACGCCGCCCTCGGTGATCGGCCACGTTGCCAGCGGCAAGCTCAAGGCACTGGCGTACACGGGCACCCAGCGCCATCCCTCGATGCCGAACGTGCCGACATCGGCGGAGGCGGGATTGCCCGGCTACGAGGTGGATTCGTGGTTTGCCGTGTTCGCGCCGGCCAAGACGCCGCCGGAGGTGGTGGCGCGCCTGGGCAAGGAGATCAGCAAGATCGTCGAGAGCGAGGCCTTCCGCAGGAAGGTGGACGACCAGGGCGCCTTCGCCGTGTCGATGGATCCGCCCACCATGGGCAAGTTCGTCGACCAGGAACTGGCGAAGTGGTCGAAGGTGATCAAGGCGGCCGACATCAAGGCCGATTGAACAAGGCCCGCCGTCGGCCTGCCGTGTCAGCCGGCTTCGGCGATGAAGCGCTCCAGGTCGTGGTAGCCGGGGCCGAATTCCTGGGTGTCCACGCCGGCCAGCAGCTGCAGGTTCTTGACGCGTGCGGTGCCGTCCACGCCGTGCATGGTGCGCACCGGCAGTTCAGCGCCGGCTTCGCGCTCGGACATGCAGACCAGCACGACCGAGCCCGCATGCAGCGCGAGGTCGCCGCGATGGAAGGGGCGGCGCGCGTCGGCAGCCCGGAACACCAGCCTCGGAGCGCGCTTGCTCGGGGTGGTGGCGGACGGTTGGGCGGCGGTGATCTTGTGCATGACAGTGTGGGCGGTGCGGTATGGCGCCATCGTCGCGCAATTCGCGGCGATCGATGGGTATTGTCCGCGCTGGAAGTCACCGAAACTGTGGCATTAGTCGCCGCCAGGCGCAACAAATCATCCGGCATAGGCTGAACGCGAGGCCCGCGCCTGCTCCGGGCGTGCGCGCGAGGCCTTACTTACGAGCAGACGTAGGAAGCCGCGAGCCGCGGATCGCCACCGCTCAGCGTGGCCTTGGTCGGATACATGCAGATCGGCCGCGAGCTGGCCGGCGTACTTCCGCTGGCCGGCGCGGAGATGTCGATGCGCTCGGGCGAATTGCCGTTCTCCACCCACAGCGTCAGCGCCAGGTAGAGCTGGGCGTTGGTCGGCAGCGGCGGATTGGCATTCGGGTTCGTGGTGCCGTTGCTGAACCCGTGCGCCATGCCCGGCACCAGGAAAAGCCGATAGAAGTTGCGCACCACCGCATCGCCGCCCGCCCGGGAGGCCAGGCGTGTGTAGTAGTTCACGGTGCCCTGCGGTGGAATGAGCGTGTCCGCAAGGCCGTGGTAGACCAGCATCTTGCCGCCGCGCGCGGCGAAGCCGTCGATGTTCGGGTCATCGGTGTTGATGTTGGCGAAGGCGGCCTGCAGCGCGACGCCCTGGTCGAAGGCGTTGGAGAGATCCGCGTAGCCGAGCTGCTGCCACCGGTTCGCGCCGTTGCCCGTGGCGTTGATGAAGGTGGGCGTGGCCCAGGTCGGGTCCTGCAGCTCCAGCGCCACCATGTCGCTGGCGATGGTGAAGGGCGTGGGGCCGGCCAGTCCCGAGGGATTGGTGCCGCGCGTGAGGCCATACCAGCGCTGGTTGGCCGATGTCGATGGCGCGGTCGCGAAGCCGTTGTCGGCCGAAGGCGAGGGCACGGAGCCGTTGCTGGTCTGGCCGTACCAGATCTTGTTCATCGCCAGCGCCTGCGCGGCCGTCACGCAGCTGCCGGCCGGCCCGGTCCCGCCGCTGCTGGGACACAGCACGCTGGCATCCAACTGCGGGTCGTAGCGGCATTGCGAGGGGTCGGGGATGTAGCCCAGGTGCTGCCCGTTCACCACGTCGCAGGCATTGATCGCCGCGTTGCCCATCAGCGTGAGCTGGGCCGCGGTGAGCGGCACGCCGCCCAGATCGCGCTGGTAGACGATCTGCGGGTACAGCTCGGCCGTGATGAACTTGGTCCAGTTGATCGCCGGGGCGCCGGCCAGGATGCCGTCGAAGTCCGCGGGATTCGCCTGCGCCTCCATGTGACCCTGGCGGCCTCCCGTGGAGAAGCCGTTCCAGTAGGTGCGCGAGGCCGCCTTGCCGTAGAAGCCGGCGGTCAGCGCCTTGGTCTTGACGGCCATCTCGTGGATGCCGCGCTGCGCGAAGTCGGTCCACAGCGCCGCGTTGATGGTGCCGTCGGGCTTCATCGCGAAGGCGCCGCCATTGGCGGTGTTGGCGTGGCCTGTGTCGGTACTGGCAGAGACTGCGCCTTCGACCATGGCGGTGTCCGCCGGTGACCCGGCACTGCCGCCCGCGAGGCCGGCGAGCGCGGTCAGCGAGGTGTGGACGCCGCCGGCCCAGCCGCCGCCGCCCTTGACGTGGATGCGGCCATTCCACTTGGCTTCGCCGGGCAGCCAGACTTCGATGCCGATACCGGGGGAGGTGGAAGGCGCGTCCGCCGGGCCGGCGTTGCCCGGGCCCACCAGCAGTTTGACCACGCAGACGTCGGTGCTGGCCGTGGGCGTGGTGGGCGTCGCCGTGCCCGCCAGCAACAGCGGATCGCCGGCCTTGAAGGACTTGACCAGCAGCACGCTGGTGTTGGCATCCGGCTTGAAGGCGGTCTTGATGGATTCGTCGCAGTTCAGCTTCGTCTGGCCGGGCGGCAGGACCACGCCGCCGCCGCCATGGCCGCCGCCGCCGCCGCAGGCCGCGAGGCCGCCGGCCGCCGCGATGCAGGCCGCCCAGGCCCATGTCCTCATCCATCCGCCGAATCGGCAAATTCCACGCATGATGTCCCCCGTTTCACTGGCTACGCATCGCTGCATCGCCAGCGGGGTCATGCGCCGGGAGAAGGGACCGGGGCGTAGGACGATGCCGCAGGGCGGATGCGGCGGTCGCCTACCGGGGCGAACCGCGCCACCATCACTTGCCCTTCGCCGGCTTCAGACCCAGCCGGTCATAGCCGCTCAGCTCCAGGAACCCCTGTCCCTCCTGGCTGCCCGTCACCTTCACGGGCCCTTCCCAGTAGACGTTCGCGGTCGTTCCGGCCGAATCGAATTCGCTGTCGGGCAGAAAGGGCTTGACGCTCAGGGTGCCCGAGGGCAGCTTGATGCTCCACTCGACGACGTAGGTGATGTTCGTCTTCGGGCTGGTCCACCTGTTGCCTGGAATCAGCTCGGCCTCGCCCTGCCGGAGCGGCACGGCGCCCCTCGCGTCCGAGATCGTGCCTGCGGTGACGACGCTGCGTCCGTCCTTGTCGAAGAGCTCGTACAGCATCAGGTCGGAGCCGTCCTTCAGGTGCAGGGCGAACCAGTTCCAGCCCAGCGACAGGACGTCGAACTCGCCCCACTGCTGGTCGAACCACACCTCGCCGCGCACCTGCTGCGTCTTGCCGCCGACGACGACGTCGCCGCGCGCCGGCAGGCGGGGGCGCGAGTAGTAGTAGCTGATGCCGCTGCTGCCGAAGTCGAGCAGGCCCGGCGTCTCCGAGCCCGGCGCGCGGTGGGCGACGACCGGGCCGCTGTTGTCCAGCGTCAGCGTGATGGCGGCCTCGGCAAAGGCGGCGCGCAGCGCATGCCCTGAGTCGGAGGCGCTGGCCTGCCATCCCTCCTGCTTGAAGTCGAAGCCGTTGGGGATGTTCGCCAGGGGGCTGCCGCCGGTGCGGCTCTGGCTGACGTAGCGCTTGCCGGTCTGGAGGTCGGTCAGCGCCGCATGCATGACGGTGTGCTTGATCAGTCCGTTGGCGACGAACACGACCATGTGGAAGGCATAGCGCTGGCCCGCCGCCGCATCGAGGATGCCGCTGTAGTACCACCACTCCATCGCCGAGCCATGGGGCGCCTGGTCGGCCGGCAGCTTGAGGGGCGGGAGGGCGGCCGTGCGCTCCACGGGCTTGCGGCTGGCCTCGACCGGTGCGGTGGCGACGGCGACGGGCGGTTCCTCCACGGAGGCCAGGAAATAGAACAGGGCCCCGCCGACGATGACCAGGGCGGCGAGGAAGACCGCCAGCCCCTTCCAGCGCGCCCGCGCGCGAGCCTGGGGGGAGCGGTACGTCCTCGAGGAGGAACGCCTGCGGCGGCGCTTTCGAGGCCGGTCGTCGACATTCATGGAGCGCAGTCCTTTCCTGGGCCGGCAGCATGGCATCCGGCGGTTTCAGATCCGTGGCCGCGTCGCGGCCATGGGGTCGTTCAACCAGGAATGGTAATCACCGCCCGCGCAGGCTCCGCGGCGAGGAACGGGACGAAAGGGCGGATCGCGCCCAGGGGCTCAGGCCCCGAGCACCCCCGCAACGGCCTCGATGGGCGGCGAGAAGAAATACCCCCCGCCGGTCGCGACCACCCACTCGTCGCGCATCCGCACCCGCCGGCTGCCGCCGGACGGAAGGGGTACGTCGATGAAGCGATCGCGGGCACCGCGCGCGTCGCGCTGACCTATCACGGGATCGTGTCCACCGAAGTTCGGCTGCACCGGATTGTTGACCCAGCGACGCGTGATGAACTCGAACTGCTGCTCGATCGTCGCGCCATAAGAGATGAACATCAGGCCCCGTTCGGCTTCGAGCAGCTTGGGCGGCGGCCGCTTGACGCCCGCGATCGCCGGGCCGAACGGAATGCCCCGCCGCAGCAGGAAACGCATCATCGTGTCGGCCGGCTTGCCCAGGTCCGTGGCCACGTCGCGGGGATTGCTCTTGCGGATGTGCGCGAAATGCGGGCACACGAGTCCGAGCATGTCCGGCCCCGCCTGCGCGAAGCCGTCGCCGCCATAGCCCGGTATCGGTCGCAGCGGGATCGGCCGGGTCGGGTCGTTGAAGATGAAGTGGTTGTTGGCCCATTCGTCGCCGGCGAGCGCGGCGTTGTCGGCGGCGGGCGTGCGCATCAGCGGTGCGCCGCTGGGCCATCGGCCGACGAGCTGCGAGGCAAACTGCATCGGAGGCAGTCCCAGTGCGCCGCTCGCCGCGCCCACGAATCGCCAGAACGCCGGCACGTCCTGCCGCAGGCGCCTGCTCACGAGGTAGGAGCCCAGCGCCGCCCAGCGCGGGAAATTCGTTGCGCCCGGCGCCTGCGCCGTCAGGCTCTCGGTCGCCTGGCGCGGCTCGCCCAGGAGGAACTCCCCCGGCCAGACCAGCATCTGGCCAGGTCGCGCCATGAAGGCGGCTCGGGGATCGGCGGGATCGACATAGCGCGGCGTGATGTAGTCGCCGGGCGCCGTGGAGACCTTGCCGCGCACCCCCGGCTGCGAGACCCCGTCCTTGAAGCCGAAATGCTCGTGCCCCCGAAGGCGGCCGGGAAGCGTCTCGCCGCGCTGCTCGAAGATCAGCTTGAGGGTGTCGCGCGCCGCCTCGGCCTTGATCGCGTCCACCATGGTCTGGAGGTCGGGCGGATCGTCTGCCGCGACGATCACCAGCACGTCGGCCTCGTTGCGCGGGCCACCCACCTTCCAGTGCTTGACGTGGCCGGGGTGGCGTGGCTGGGTCGGGTCGCCGAGGAAGGTCGAGCGCGCCGCAAGCCCCTGGCGAAAGCTCTGGTCGCCGAAGGCCGCCGCGTCGTTCTTGCCGACCAGCTGCGCGATCGCGTCGCACGAGAAGGCGATGTTGACCCACGTGCTGCACATCGGCGGCTCTGACACGCCGAGCCGGCGCCGCATGGCGCGGAATGCGCGCACGAAGGCGAGCACGTCATCCATGGACGAGATCAGCGGCGAGATCCATCGCAGGAACTGCTTCGACTCGCGGATCTTGCCGAGACGAAAGAACAGGTAGTGCTGGTGGTCCTTGTTGAACCCGGGAATGACGTTCCCTTGAATGCTGCCGCGCTGCCGGGGCCCGTACACGGGTTCGGGCTCGCCCGGGGCATCGGTCTCGAAGACGCCTCCCAGGCTGGGCAGCACGATGCCCTTGGGCAGGATGAGCTGGGTGTCGGCCAGCGCCTCCAGCAGCTTGGGTGCAGCCGCCTCGCCCAGCTTGACGTCCGGCAGCAGGGGCTCGGGCTGGAGCACGGCCTCGGGCGGGGTGACCGATCCGGCCGGCTGGCCGGGTTGCTTGGCTTGCCTGGAAGTTTTCATCGGACTCTCCCGCCGGCGATGCCCGCCACCATCACGGTCACATGCTCAGCGAGCTGGCCGCCGAACTCGATCGGCCGCCCGCCGATGCGGATGTCGCCGACGACGAAGCCT
This sequence comes from Variovorax sp. JS1663, assembly GCF_002157355.1. Lineage (GTDB taxonomy): Bacteria > Pseudomonadota > Gammaproteobacteria > Burkholderiales > Burkholderiaceae_C > Variovorax. The sequence goes on from NZ_LYMK01000002.1 coordinate 120,638, forward strand.
TCGCCCGCCGGCACCTCGTACTCCAGCCGCAGCACCATGCCCGGGCTGCCGCGGACGATGCGCCAGTAGTCGCCCACCGGGCTGCCGTCGGGCCGGGTCCAGCCGGTGTCGTCCCAGTGGGCGATGTACAGGCCGATCGGTTCGCGCAGCGTGATCGACAGGCCGCGCCGCGCGAGCGCGGAGATGTCCATCGCGACCCGCGGATCGACCGAGGTGCGCGGGCCGGGGTTGTGCTCGAAGTTGTCGCGGGCCCCGAGGCTGTTGACGCTGCCTTGCGACAGGCCGAGCGCGGCGCTGAGCGTGTTGATCGTCTGGATGAGGTGGACGATGCCGTCGGCGTGATTCCAGTGATTGCGCCGGTTGTAGCCGCCGCCGGGGCTGGCCAGGTCCGCCTGAACGACGGCCGGGCTGACGAGCGCACGGTAGATGGCGACGACCCGCGCCGGATCCACGGCCCAGAGACGCTCGAAGTACTCGGGCGTCTCGGTCACGAAGCTGACCTTGCGGATCTTGCCGGCGCCGTTCCGCTCCACGTGCCACTCGCAATACTCCTCCTGGACATCGCGGTTGTCGCCGAGCGTGAAGGCGGTGTGGCGGTCGTCGCGGTGGCTGGCGACCAGCAGTGCACGCGGGAACGCCATCCAGGTGACGACGTGCTGGGCCGCGACCGCCACGTTGGTTTCGCTGGCGTCGTAGAACTCGCCGCTCGGGCTTCCCGGCGTGCTGGCGCTGAGGCTGCCGGCGATGTACGCATGCCAGTTGTCGTAGAACGGAGAGCCGGCAGGCAAGTCCCGCAGCGATGCCGGCGTGTCGAAGCGTGTCACGAGTGCCATGCTGGCTCCCGGTGCCTGAGGACCATCGAGGATGCAACCGGGCCGTGCCGGGCGCATCCTCTCGATGGAGGACGACGGCCCGCGTCAGTGCTTGTGCGGCGCCGCCTTCTGCTCCGGCACCGTCACCTCGACCGTCTGGCTGCCGAGGATCTTGTGGGTGGGGTCGGCCAGCTCGACCCGCAGCTTGTGCGGGCCCGGCTTCAGGCCGACCACGATGATGGGATCGCCGCTCGTGTGGGCCCAGGTGCCGGGGCCGTCGTCGACCGTCACGTGAAGGTGGCCGACACGCGGCGACACCTCCGAGGCCTCCTTGCCGAAGATCGGAATGATCCGGAAGTTCTCGGTCCGGTGCTGCAGGATGATGACGCCGCGGGCCAGGGGCTCGGGCAGCGCCGGGTACACCACCAGGCCGGGCGGCGCTTCCGACTCGATCGGCAGGATGGCTGCGGGACGGCCGGCCTCCGAGGGCGCCTGCGCCCAGGCCGCGATGGAGAAGATAGCGCCTGCGGCGGCGAGGGTGAGCTGTCTGAGCATGGTGTGTCTCCGGTCTGGGTGGCGATCGTTGCGATGCCGGTTGTCGATGCCTGTATTGGAGACCCCACTTGTATCGCCGATGTGTCGAGCGCGGGCCGATTTGCATGCCCGTGTGTGGACCGGGCCTGCCGGACACAGTGGCATACAAAGAAAGCGATCCGACCGGGCTCCTAGGCCAGCACCGCCAGCAGGCTGGCCACCCCGATCCCCACCGCCGCCAGCGCATCGCCGGCGATCAGGCCGCCGCCGAACAGCGAGGCGCTGCTCATGTCCTCCGGCACGTCACGCCGTCGTGGCGCGCGCGACGCCAGCAGGCTGCCCGCGACACCGCCCGCGCCGAGCCACAGCGCGGTCGGCAGGTTGACGAAGCCGCCGAAGGACAGCGCATAGGGCGAGGGCAGCACGATCGCGTCGAGCACGAAGTTGCGCGGGCGCAGCCACTTGCGCAGCAGCTCGATCGCCAGGCCGGCGGCGATGCCCGCACCGATGGCGGTGCGCTGGTGGGGCAGGTCCTCGGTCAGGCTGCGCAGCACGCCCACGAACTTGTAGGTCATGGCGGAGCTCCAGCCGGCCGGCTGCTGGTCCGCCTTCAGCACCGTCTGGTCCTGCAGCAGCACCGGGTAGGCGGCCATGAACAGGCGCGCGAACACCACCGCCAGGATCGCGCCCATGACCACGCCCAGCACCTGGTAGCGGAACTGCATCACCCGCGGCGTGCCGAGGCGCCAGCCGGTGGAGCGGTCCTGCTGCATGTCGCAGGCCACGCCGGTCGCCACCAGCAGCACCGCGCCCGCCAGGAGGCCGACGCCGGCGTCGCGCAGGCCCAGGGCGGCGAGGATGACGATCGTGACCACGAAGGCCGAGGAGATCGGGTTGGAGTCGCTGATGCCCACCGGATGCCGTTGACCAGCGCGAAGAGAAAGACCAGCGCCACCGCCACCACCAGGAAGAAGGCGGGCTGGCCCAGCAGCCAGTGCCCGCAGGCCACGGTGGCCGCCGCCCAGAAGAGCACCCACAGCACCAGGCGCGCGCTGTTGACGCGGCGCCAGTCCTCGGCGGCAGGCGGCGGCGCATCGTCTGCCGGCTGCCGCCGCTGCGCGCGCGGCAGGGCGCGGACGAAGATCAGCGCCAGGTCCACCGCGGCCGCGCCCATGATCGCGCCCAGCGCCAGCAGGAACATGATCTTGCGCGGCGGGTCGCCGGCCTGCAGCCAGCCGATGGCGACGAAGTGCGGCTGCAGCGCCACGCCGATCAACCCGCCCACCACGGCCGGGATGCCGATGCGCGCGCCGACCACGAGCCCCGCGCCGAAGGTGGAGGCCGAGAACTCGAGCGTGCCCAGCAGCGGCAGCCGGCTCGACGCCAGTCCCGCCACCAGGCCTGCCGAGATGCCGCCGCCCAGTTGCCGCACCGAGCGGCGTAGCAGCTCGGCATCGGTCAGCGCCCGCAGGATGTTGGCCACCGCCAGGCCCGAAGGAAAGGGCAGGCGCATGCGGTCCACCAGCACCGGCGTGCAGAGCATGCCGACGCCGACGCCGAACATGCCGATGCAGGCCAGGTACAGCACCATCTGCCAGGCCGGCGGCGGCGGCAGCCCCATCCAGGCCATGGCCTGCAGCAGCACGCCCAGCCCGCTCATGCTGGCGACGGAGGCCGCGGCCGTCTGGATGTAGTTGGCGCCATGCCGCCCCGCCGCGCCGTAGCCCGCGGTGACGGCGGAGCCCAGCAGCCCCGCGAACACCTGGCCGCCGACGAAGAAGCCCAGCGAGAAGTTCATGTAGGCCGCGGTGACGCCGGCCAGCGGTCCCAGCACCAGCATGCCGGCCGCCGCCAGGAGCAGGTGGTAGCGCCAGCTGCCCTCGGCGGGCAGCCAGCGGCGGCGGGAGCCTGGGTGTGGGTCCATGGGGGCCTCTGCTGCCTGTGCGACCCCGCGAGTATGTCCTGCCGTGCCGGTGACGCGGGCTGCGGCGCCGGGCCGGCCCGCCTTCTTCCCGCTACCAGCGCGGATGTACCGGCGCGAACACCGGCCGGAACAGGAAGCGCCGCGCGATCTCGCCGTAGCCGCGGTAGTAGAAGTGGCCGTTGGCCGCCAGCACCGCGGCCCGGTGGCGCCGGAAGTGGAAGGGGATCTCGTACCACGGCATCGTCGGCACCCGGTGGTGCACGTGGTGCAGGTTGTTGTAGAGGTAGAGCAGCCCGAACACCAGGTTCGACTCCACGATCGCGACCCGCCCGTGCGGCGTGTCGCTCCAGCGGTGCTCGGTGAAGGCGCGCAGGCCGCCCAGCATCATGCTGGGGTAGATGCCGTTCGCGCCGGCGCGCACGCCGCAGCGCGCGCTCGACACCATCGCGGCCGACGCGGTCCGCATCGTCCGGCTGCCGGCCGTGCGCACGGAGCTGGCCGCGCAGGGCATCGAGGCCACCGGCCAGGCCCAGCGCGAGTTCCAGAAGCAGGTGGAGACCGAGTACGCGCGCTACGAGCGCATCGTGAAGGTGGCGGGCATCAAGGCCGATTGATCTGTCCGCAGGCGCCTCTCAGGGCTGCCCGGCGCGGCAGGCATAGCTCGATGCGGACGTCCGGTCGCCGCCCGTGTAGTGCGGGTAGCCGGGATAGCGGCACATCGGCCGCGAGCCCTGCACCGCGAAGGGCGGCAGCGCCGCCTTGCTGGTCTGCACGACCGCGTCGGGCGGCACCGCCCGGCCGGTGACCCAGCGGTCGAGCGGGTCGAGCAGATCCGCCATCGTCGGGATCGCCGTCTTGTCCGTCACGCTGCGCGCGTTGCCGGTGTGTGTGGAGGCGGGCGAGACGTACAGGCGCACCGCGCCGTCGACCGCCGGCTGCCCGAAGCGCGCCACCAGTGCGCGGTAGTACTCGAAACCCATGTGCGCGCTCTGGGCCCGGTCGGCCGCGTTCTCGCGAATGATGAGCTTGCCTCCGCGCGCGAAGAAGGCCGACAGGTCGGGGTTGGTCGAATCCATCAGCGCCGATGTCTGCTGCACCCGCGCCGTGAAGGCCTCCGGCCGGTAGCCGCGCACGTCGTAGTTCGCGTCGCGCGCGACGGCGTAGCGGACCCAGTTGCTGCCGTACAGCCACTGCGTGGCGGCGGTCGCGGCATTCGGCGGTACGGTGGGCGGCGCGCTGCCGGTCACCCACCGCACCAGATTGAGGGCGGTCGGGCCGTCCAGGCTGTCCTCGTGGCCGTAGAGCCAGGGCGGGTAGGCGGTGATGCCGTTGGCCAGCGGAAAGGAGAACCCGTAGGGCGAGTGGATGGCGCGCAGCAGCGACAGCTCGGCATCCGACAGGCACTGCGGCCCGGCGTCGGTGCCGCCCGGGCAGCGCAGCGGCTGCAGGTCCACGCGCGAATGGCATGCCAGGTAGTTGTTGACCACGCCGTCGACGAGCCCGTCGAGGCCGTCGCAGGCATCGGCCGTCGCCTTCGCGATCAGCGGCGTCTTCGCCGCGTCGAGCCAGTCGCCGAACTGCGGCACCTCGTTGCGCACGAAGGCGTGGAAGAGGCCGGTCCAGTTGATCACCGGCACGATGCTGACGATGCCGTCGTAGTCCGCCGGAAAGCGCTGCGCCATGGTCAGGCCTTCGCGTCCACCCTCGGAGCCGCCGAAGTAATAGAGCTGCCGCGGCGCCTGGCCATAGAACTGCTGCGTCAGCGCCACCGCCACGTCGCGCACCTTCTTGTACGAGGCAAAGGCGAAGTTCTCCAGCATCTCGTCGTTCAGCGCGAAGGCGCCGGGCTCGCTCGCCGGCGACGCCGAGGCCTGGTGGCCCGAATCGGTGCCGAAGGTGGCGTAGCCGCGCGCGATGGGCAGCGGATCGCCCGGTGCCGCGTCGCGCAGCGGCGCCAGCCCGGTGATCAGCACGCCGTTGAATCCGCCTCCGCCGTACTGCAGCGCCTTGCCGTTCCACTGCACCGGCAGGTTGAGCTGGAACTGGATCGGCTGCGCCGCCGGGTCGCGCGGTGCGATGCTGCCCAGGAGCTTGCAGTGCTCGGGCGTGGCGGGCGCGTAGCCGCTGCCGCTCACGGCGCCCGGCACGGCCGCGACGAGCTGCGCCGATTGCACCGATGCGGCCCCGCTGGGCAGGCCGATGGCCGATGCGGGGATGGTGCGGCCCGCGAGCGCCGTGCAGGCCGGTCCGGGCTTGGCCACCGCTGGCGGCGGCACGTGGCTGCAGGCGGCCAGCGCCAGGACGAAGGCCGTGGCCGCCGAGACGGCGGGAAGTCGTATGTGCATGGGGAGCCTCCAGGCGCCGGTTCGCCGGAATGTGGCGGTGCCGCGCCGGCGCATCGTAGCCGGCTGCGGCGCTGTGTCGCCACCCCTCCCCGTGGATCACAATCCCGATTCACTGAACAACGATCCGGATCGGGATGCGAATGATCAACGCCGCCGAGCTGCGCGCGCTCGCTTCGAAGGCATCGAAAGCCGAGGCCGCCGGGTGCGTTTGCACGCCGTTGCAGACGCCGTCGTGGGAGAGCATCACGGACGAACGCTGGCCCGCCGAGGTGCAGCGCGTCGGCACCTTGCGCCAGGCCGACGTCGACGAGCCGACCTTCGAGGAGTTTCATCCGGACGGCACGCGCTACGAATCGGCCGATGCCCCGGTGGCCGTGGCGTGGTTTCCCTTCAACCGCAGCGACGTGTACGCGTGCAGCCGCTGCCGGAGCGTGTTTCTCCGCTACACGGAGTACGGGGGGTATTACGTGGATCACCGCGTGCGGCGGGTGGATCCGCAGCTGGTGGTACCAGGGCCGGATTGACTTCGCGTTGAGGCAATCATGAGGTCTCTTGCAGGAGTCGTCGATGCGCCAGGCTGACGCCGCGCGCGCAAAGCGCATCAGGTCATTCGCATTCCTTCTTTGGCAAGCGTGCCGCGGCTTTGCAGAATCCGTGGCGTGAAACAGACCCTCTATGTGTCGCCGGTGGACCAGGTCCGCTGCGTTCTCGCCGTCACGGCGACGTCCTGGCAGGTGAAGCCGAGGCCCGTGCGCGCCGTGGCCCATCGCGCCGCGCCGCCCAGGCCACCTCGGCCGGACCGCGATCGGCTGGAAGAGGCGCTGGCCCGGGGCTGGCGCTGGGCGGTCTGAGCACCACCGGGGCCGCCAAAGTGAAGCGCAGCGGCGCCATCAGCATGGGCATGGACGGGTTGAACAACGCGGTCATCCCCGGCCATGCCACGCCCGAGCAGTACGTGTGCAAGATCACGTGCTGCCGATGCCCGAGGGCCACGACGCGAACATGGGCCGCACTCTGTGCTCCATCTGCCGATGCGGGGGCGCTTGCAGCGCCTCGATCAGCAACTCGCCGGTTCGCTTGCCCTTGAGGCGATTGAACTCGTCCGCATCGACAACCACCACCGCATCGCGACCGTACAAAGGTGACGTGCTGCGGGCCATCGCTGGCTTATCTGAAAAGTTGCTAAGCCTGCGCCTTTTTCTTCGTTCTCAACCGGGCCGCGCACTTCAACAATTCGGCGCTTCGGGCTGCCGGCCCTTCGCCTTCTCTCCCATTCCCCTTCCTGCCATGGCCCACAAACTCAAGATCACCGCCGTCTCCGGCGGCCTGCAACGCCCCTCGCGCACCCTCGCGCTGGTCGAGGAACTGCTCGACGGCCTGACCGATGCATGGCCCGCCGAGACCCGGCTGGTGGAACTCGGCCCGCTGGTGCCGAAGTTCGGCAGCGTGCTGCAGCGCGACCATCTGCCGGCCGATGTCGAGCGGGCGCTCAGGGACGTGGAGACGGCCGACCTGCTGGTGGTGGCCAGCCCGATCTACCGCGGCACCTATGCCGGCCTCTTCAAGCACTTCTTCGACCTGGCCCACCACGAGGCGCTGATCGACGTGCCGGTGCTGCTGGCCGCCACCGGCGGCAGCGACCGCCACGCGCTGGCGATCGACCACCAGCTGCGCCCGCTGTTCAGCTTCTTCCAGGCCCACACGCTGCCGATCGGCGTCTACGCGACCGACAAGGAGTTCGAGAACCATCGCGTGAGCGGCGAGGCCCTGCGCGCGCGCATCGCATTGGCGGTCGAGCGCGCCCTGCCGGCGCTGCGCCAGCGTGCCGGCGCGCCGCACGAGGTGCCCTCGCTGGCCCTGGCCTGATCCCGCGTCGATGGTGAACAGCGCTGACGATGCAGGCCTTGGGGGTTCGCCAGACGAGAACGGCTTGCTTGAAGTGACTGAAGCGCCCACCGGCCGCTGTCGGCGTGCATCGCGCGATCAGGCTCCCGGGGCGGGCCGAGGGCAGCGGGTGGCGCCGTTCCTCCTCCTTGACTTCACTGCGTCGACCGCCCGGGAGCCATGGCGCCATGATGTTGAAGCCGTCAGCCCCGCCTTCCTCGAACCAAAGCTGCAGCTGGTCCGCGATGCTCGCGGGCGTGCCCACCACCTGCTGGTGGCCGCGCGCGCCGGCGATGCGCAGGTACAGCTCGCGGATGCTGAGCCCGTCGCGCCGCGCCAGGTCCAGCAGCAGACGCTGCCGGCTCTTCGGGCCGTTGGTCTCGGGCAGTTCGGGCACGGGGCCGTCCGGCGGCAGGCCGGAGAAGTCGAAGCCGCCGATCGCGTTCGACAGCAGCGCCAGGCCGACCGTCGGGTGCACCAGGTTCTGCAACTGCTGGAACTTGGCCTCGGCTTCGCCCTGCGTGCGGCCGACCACCGGGAAGATGCCGGGCATGATCTTCACGTCCTCCGGGTCGCGGCCCAGCGCGGGCAGGCGGTTCTTGATGTCGGCGTAGAAGGCCTTCGCCTCGTCGAAGGTCTGGTGCGCGACGAAGATCACCTCGGCCGTGCGCGCCGCCAGCGCGCGCCCGGCATCCGAGGCGCCGGCCTGCACCACCACCGGCCGGCCCTGCGGGGAGCGCGCTGGAGGTCACGAGGTTCCAGCCCGACCGCCCACCGCTGATCTGGTCGAGCGAGGCGAACTTGCGCGCCACGCGACGTCGTGGCGGAAGTTGCTGCCGGCATCGGCCTGCGCGCCCGGGTGGCGCCAGGCAGCGACGTGGTGGCCGGCCTGCATGAGGAAGGCGCCGAGCTTGATCTGGCGCGCGGGTCTGGTCATGGGGGAAGTCACTCGCTGAAAGAGAAGAAGGGTAAAAGGCCTACCAGGCCAGCTGCAGCCGCCCCGGCAGGCCGAGGCCGGGACGCTCGGGCGGCGGCGTGGCGGCCGGCGCCGCATCGGCGTCGAGATCGATGAAGTCGCCCAGCACGTCGTCCCGCAGGGCGATGAAGGCCGGATCGCTGCGATTGCGCGGATGCGGCAGGTTCACCTCCACGATGCGCTTGATGCGCCCCGGCGCGGGCTGCATCACCACCACCCGGTCGCCGAGGAAGACGGCCTCCTCCACGTCGTGCGTGACCAGCAGCATGGTGATGCGCTCCTTCTGCCAGATGCGCTGCAGCTCGTTCTGCAGGCGCGAGCGGGTGAGCGCGTCCAGCGCGCCGAAGGGCTCGTCGAGCAGCAGCACGCGCGGCCGGTTGACCAGGCCGCGCGCGATGGCCACGCGCTGTGCCATGCCGCCGGAGATCTGGTGCGGGAAGGACTTCTCGAAGCCTTCGAGGCCGACCAGCGCCACGTGCTCGGCCACCAGCTCGCGCTTCTCCCTGGCCGACAGCGGTGCGTTGCGCAGGCCCACCGCGATGTTCTGCGCCACGTTGAGCCAGGGGAACAGCCGATGGTCCTGGAACACGATGCCGCGCTCGCGGCCGGTGCCCGAGATCGGCTGGCCGTCCAGCAGGATCCGGCCTTCGTACTGCGCATCGAGGCCGAGCACCAGCCGCAGCAGCGTGGACTTGCCACAGCCGCTGGCGCCCACGATGCTGACGAAACGGCCGGCCGGCACGTGCAGGTCGATGTCCTGCAGCACCTGCAGCTCGCCGCCGCTGGCCTGATTGTTCGCATAGCGCTTGCCGAGGCTGCGGATGTCGAGCTCGTTGGAGGAATGGGGCGTTGTCGTCATGGAGAAGATGTCTTTCTGTGTCCGTCAGGCACGTCCGGTCCAGCGTGCCAGCCGCCGCTCCAGTGCGCGGGCCGCGGCGTTCATGGCCCAGCCGACGGTGCCGATCACGGCCATGCCGAAGAGCACCAGGTCCATCTGGAAATGCTCGCTGCCCTCGATCAGCGTGTTGCCGATGCCGCGGCCGGCCACCAGCAGGTACTCGGCGCCGATGGTCGCGAGCCAGGAGTAGATGAGCGCCAGGTAGACGCCGGTGAAGATCGAGGGCAGCGCCGCGGGCAGCACCACCTGGGTGACGGTCTGCCAGCGCGTGTAGCCGTAGACCCGGGCCACCTCCAGCAGCGCCGGCGGCGTGGTGCGGATGCCGTCGCAGGTGTTGACCACCACCGGCACCAGGGCGGCCAGCGAGAGGAACACCACCTTGGCCACGTCGCCCAGCCCGAACCAGACCGAGATCAGCGGAATCCACGCGAACAGCGAGATCTGCTTGAAGGTGTTGAAGCTCGGGCCGATCAGCCGGTTGGCCAGGCCCGACAGGCCCAGCAGCGCGCCGAGCACCAGGCCGAGCGAGGTGCCGATGAGAAAGCCCGTGGCCTCGCGTGCCAGGCTGGCGCTCAGCGCGCGCCAGAGGCGCCCGCTCGTGACCTGCTCGACCGCGGTGCCGAGCACCTTCGCGGGGGACACCAGCAGGGCGGAATTCACCACGTCGAGCGAGGACAGCGCCCACCACAGCGCGATGGCGGCGACCGGCAGCACGAGTCCGCGCCAGCGGTTGTTCCCGGCCGGCCGCAGCGGCTGCAGGGCGGCACGTTCGGCGGCGTCGTGCGACTGCGTGCTCATCATGCAGCTCCAGGCCGGCGCCGGTGCACGGCCGTTTCGAGCGCATCGAGCACCCGGTCGATCGCATAGCCGATCGCGCCGACCACCGCCACCGCCGCCATCACCAGGTCGAGCTGGAACAGCTGCCGGCCGTAGACGATGAGGTAGCCCAACCCCTCGCTCGAGGCCACCAGCTCCACCACCACCAGCGACAGCCAGGCCTTGGTGAAGCCCAGGCGCAGGCCGGTGAAGAGCGTGGGCACGGCGTGCGGCAGCACGATCTCCAGCACCTGCTGGCGCCGCGTATAGCCGTAGACCTCGCCGACCTCGCGCAGCGCCACGGGCGTCTGCCGGAAGCCTTGCAGGGTGTTGAGGGCCACCGGCACCATCGCCGCCTTGGCGATCAGGATGTACTTGAGCGGCTCGCCGATGCCCACGATCAGCAGCACGAAGGGCAGCCAGGCCAGCACCGGGATCTGCACCAGCGCGTTGAAGCTCGGCAGCACATAGGCTTCGGCGCGCCCCGACAGGCCCATGGCCGCGCCCAGCAGGAGGCCCAGCACGCTGCCGGCGGCGAAGCCCACGCCCACGCGCGCCAGGCTGGCGCCGGTGTGCAGCCACAGGTCGCCGCTGGTGGCGAGGTCGCGCAGCGTCTCCCACACGAATTGCGGCGAGGGCAGGACCTGCGGCGAGATCCAGCCCTGCGCGGCGCCCGCGGTCCACAGCGCCAGCAGCGCGAGCGGCAGCAGCCATGGCAGGGCGGCGTCGCCGATGCGTCGCCAGGGCAGTCGCGGCGCGGCGGCCCGCGCGCTGCCCAGCGCCGGGGTCTCGACAACCGCCGCGGCGCGCTCAGCGGCCATTGACGGCCACCGACTGTTTGCTCTTCGGCCGGCCCTTGGCGTCGTAGGCCGTCCAGTAGTTCTCGAGGCCCTGCTTCTTCAAGGCGTTCTGCAGGTAGCGGGTGTCGAACCAGTCGTCGACCGTCACTTCGCGGCGGATCAGCTTGAGCTTGAGTGCATCGGCCACCACCGCCTTGTAGCGGCCGACGATGAACTCGTCGGCCAGCGGCGAGTTGCGCTCGGCGAGCGGCTGCTTCTCGAACTCGGCCGCCCAGGAGGCGACCGGCGTGCCGCTCCTGGCCCAGATCGCGAACAGCGCCTCGCGGTTCTTCTCTTCCGAGGACCAGTGCGCGGCGCGCACGAAGACGTCGACCACGCGCTGCACCTCGGCCGGGTTGGCCTGCTCGAACTCGCTGCGCACCAGCAGCGAAGCCTGTCGGGTGTAGGCCGGGTCCTGGCCCTGCGTGGAGTAGACGATCTTGGCCAGGCCCTGGTCGCGCACCTTGAACCACTCGTAGCCGCCGAAGGCCGCGTCGACGCCGTTGGACACCAGCGCCGCCTGCGCGCTGCCGGTGTCGAGGTTGACGCCCTTGATGTCGCGCTCGGCCAGGCCGTTTGCCGCCAGCACGTTGATGGCGACCAGATGGCCGTTGGTGCCGCGGAAGATCGAGACCTTGCGGTCCCTGAGGTCCTTGATCGAGCGGATGTCCGAGGCCGGCGGCACCGCCACGTAGAGGTTGTTGCGCGCGCCGCTGACCACCAGCACCTTGGTCTTCAGGCCGTTGGAGCGGCCCACGATCGAGGGCAGGTCGCCCTGATAGGCGAAGTCGATCTGCTTGTTCGACAGGGCCTCGTTCACCGCCGGCCCCGCGCCCTTGAAGAACAGCCACTCGACCTTGGTGGCCGAGCCCTTGAACTCGTCCTCCAGCCACTGGTTGACGCGCACCACGCCGCCGGGCGACCCGCCCCAGGTGACCGGGTCGCCGCCGCCGGCGGTGGCGACGCCGATGCGGATCACCTCGGGCGCGGCCTGCACAGGCGCGGCGGCGAGTGCCGCCAGGGCCAGCGCGAGCAGCGCCAGCGCCGGGCGGCGCAGGAAGGACAGAGTCCGTTGCATGTTCTCTTCTCCTCTCGTGTCGTGTGTTCAGGCCGCGGAGGACGCGAGCTTGCGGCCCACCTCCGTGCCCTCGAAGAAGCGCGGGTTGGCTTCGGTGTAGAAGCGGTGCGGGTTGTCGAACACCAGCGCCTTGAAGTCGGCCGCGCCGATCACGCCCTGCTCGACCAGGTCCCAGCTCTCGGCCAGCGGCTCGGTGAACTCGGGCACGTCCCAGTGGCCCACGTCGGAGGACCAGATGGCATTGATCTTCACGCCCAGCGGGTTCACGCGGTCGTTGAAGGCCGCGGCCACGGTGCGGTCGTCGGCCTCGGAGCCGAAGTAGAAGTTCGAGACCCAGCGCTCGCGGATGTCCTCCACCTTCTCGATGCCGGCGAGCGCGAAGTCGTCGATTTCCGACTCGTTCGGCTCGCGGCTGTGGGGCAGGGCGGAGATGCCGAGGCTGTCACGCAGCAGGGTGGACTTGTAGTCCGCGCGGCCCTGGATGTACTCGGCGCCGTAGCGCTCGAACAGCGAGGCCAGCAGCTCGACGTCGGGCTCGGCCGGGTCGTAGTTGCGCACCGCGACGCGGTTTCGCTTTTCCCAGCGGTCCACCAGGTGGGTGTAGACATGCGCGCCCCAGTCGGCGCCGCCTTCGAGCAGGCCCACCCGCAGGCCGGGGAAGCGCCGCGTCACGCCACCGAAGAACAGCGCCTTGGCGAAGGCCTGCGAACCATCGGCGAAATGGCCGATGTGGTTGTTCATGTAGTTGCTGATGGACTGCCGGCCGGTCCAGCCCTGGCTGCCGTAGTGCGTGGTCACCGGCACGCCCAGCGCCACCACCTTGGCCCAGAAGGGGTCGTAGTCGTGCTCGCTGTCGATGCCGTAGAAGTCGATGTAGCCGGCGTGCCTGGCGAGCTCGGGGTGCTCCTTGGGTGGGTACTTGTCGGCGATCGCGCGGATCGGCCGGCGCACGCCGCCGGCGATGTTGATCACCTTCAGGCCGAGCGTCTTGACCGCGAACTCCAGCTCCTCGATGCCCTCCTGCGGCGTGTGCAGCGGGATGCCGGCCACCGGCGTCAGGCGGTCGGCGTAGGCGCGGTACTGGTCGGCATGGAAATGGTTGATCGCGCGGTGCAGCGGCTGGCGGTACTCGCTGCCGGCGGCCGCGGGCGAGAGCACGTCGTTGGGGAAGAGCACCGAGTAGTCGGAGCCCTGCTCGGCCAGGCGCTCGTACAGCAGCGCGGGCAGCGTGTAGGTCGCGAGGTCGTAGGTGTTGCGCGTGACGCGGGCCCACCAGGGCACGCGCAGGGTTCGGTGGTACTGGCGCTCCTCGGCCGTCTGCTGGTACCAGTCCTTGCCGCCGCCGGTGCGCGTGACGAAGCGGCCGCCCAGGGCCTTGCGCAAGGCATCGACCAGCTTGCTGCCGCCATAGTGCTGGATGTAGTCCTCCAGCACCGGCGCATAGTCGTTGACGTGCACGTCGGTGTCGATCACCGGGTGCTGGAGGCTGGCCTTGATGGCGGCGGAACGCGATGCCTGCACTCGGCTCAAGCGGTCATTCATGGGAAAACTCCTCGTGGGACAGGGAACGCCGCAGGCTACGGGCGGGCGTGGCGTTTCCCAACGAAGGGTTTTGCGTTTGCTTAGCAGGCGCGCGCATTTGCACCGATGCGCGCAGAGGGAGCGCGACTGTCGTGGCGTTCTCTGTCGGCTGAGGCTGCGCCAAGCACGGCAACGACCCGCATGGGCCTTCAACGGCCCGTCGGAAACGCGGCCGAGAGTATCAGCGCTGCAACCTCCTGTGGACGAGACAGCAGCGAGGCGTGACTGGCCGGAAGCTCGATGGTCTGCGCCTTCATGCGTTTTGCCATGAAGCGCTGCAGATCGGGGTTGATGGTGCGGTCGTTCTGAGAGACCGCGTAGTACGTCGGTTTGTGTCGCCAGGCCGCAACCGTGGTCTGTGCGGCTGGCGTGGCACGCGACATGCGACCCTGCACGGCGTAGTAGGCACGGGCCTCGTCCGGAGGCAGGTCGCCGGCAAAGTCGCGCACGAACGCGGCCTCGGACAACTCGCCATAGCCATCGGGGCCCCACACGATGCCCGCGCTCGCGGGTGGAGCAGGAAAGCGGGCGGCCAGCGCCGCATAGTTTTCGCCTGCATCGGGAGCGCGCGCGGCGATGTAGACCAGGGATGTGACTTTCGGGTCCATCCCTGCCTCCGAGATGACCATGCCTGCATAGGAATGGGCCACCAACACGGTGGGGCCGTCCTGCAGGGCCAATGCACGCCGAGTGGCGGCCACGTCATCGGCAAACGAACTCAACGGGTTCTGAACGGCCGTCACGTTCAAACCAGCGCGCTGAAGGACAGGGACGACCTTCCCCCAACTGGAGCCGTCGGCGAAGAGACCATGTACCAAAACTACATTGCGTGCGGAGGAGGCGCCGCGCCGAGTGTCCTGCGCCTGGGCGGCTTCGACGCGCAACGCGGCAACGGACAAGGCGGCGAGCGAACCTGCAAAGACTCGGCGATTCATCATGTCGGACTCCTGGGTGGAATGGTGTGAAAAATGGCGGCTGCGCCGGGATGCAGTCTGGGGTGCGGTTGTTGTCGCTCTATTTCCGGCTCCGCCGCGCAAAAGACAGCTGAAACGAAGAGCTGAGCGAGGAGGACGCTTCCTCGCCTGTTCGGTGTGCATGCATCCCACGTGACCGTGTGCTCGAACGCCGGCACCTGCCCCGATTCGCGCCACTAAAATCGCGCTCTTCAGCAGAAAGGACCTTCGGCGTGAGATGGCGCTTCGTGTGGCTGGCCCTGGCCTGCATGGCCGCGAATGCCCAGACGGCCTGGTTCACGGTCACCGGCAGCCCGACCGATCCGTCGGTCGACACCGTGCAGGTCGACCCCGTGGCCATCGACACCGTCTGGCCCATGAGGACCATGCTGGTGCGCGTGAGCCGCGCCCAGGATCGCGCCAATTGGGAGGGCGTGCCCTACCGTTCCTACGAGTCGCGGGTGCGTTTCAACTGCCGTGCCCGCAAGGCCCACTACCTGCACGCCACCTTCTACATGGCGCCGCTGTGGCAGGGCGATCCGCACCAGCGCACCGACTATGCCGCCAATCCGCGGCCCATGCTGTTCCTGGACGCGCAGCCCAATCCCACCGAGCGCATCGTCCGCGCGGCCTGCCGCGCCGGCACGGCCTGACATCGCGCCCGCGTGCAGGGTCGTCCCGCGGCCGCACGGCCCAGTACCCGTCAGCGCGGGCTCGATCCGCAAGGCGGCCGAGCAGTTGCACGTCGTGCCCTTCGCGCTGGCGGCACGCACTTCGCATGGAACCGAATGACATGAACGCCTCCACGCCGACCACCCGACCGCTGATCCTGCGCCACGCCGACGTGGTGCTCACCATGGACGCGCAGCGGCGCGAGATCATCGATGGCACGGTGGTGGCCGAGGGGCCGGCCATCGCCTGGGTCGGCCCCGGCGCCGAGCTGCCGGCCGCCTATGCCGAGGCGCTGCAGGCGGGCCGGGCCGAGACCATCGACCTGCAGGGCCACGTGCTGATGCCGGGCCTGGTCAACACCCACCACCACATGTACCAGAGCCTCACCCGCGCCGTGCCCGAGGCGCAGGACGCGGAGCTGTTCGGCTGGCTCACGAGCCTCTACCCGCTCTGGGCCCGCCTCACCCCCGAGATGATCCGTGTCTCCACGCAGACCGCGATGGCAGAGCTGATGCTCTCGGGCTGCACGACCAGCAGCGACCATCTCTACCTGTTCCCCAACGGCGTGCGGCTGGACGACTCGATCGAGGCGGCCGAGGGGATGGGCATGCGCTTCCATGCCGCGCGCGGCAGCATGAGCGTGGGCCGCAGCCAGGGCGGGCTGCCGCCGGACGAGGTGGTCGAGCAGGAGCACGCGATCCTGGCCGACAGCGAGCGGCTGATCGGGCGCTGGCACGATCCCTTGCGCCATTCGATGCGCCGCATCGTGCTGGCGCCGTGCTCGCCCTTCTCGGTGTCGCGTGCGCTGATGCGCGAGTCGGCCGTGCTGGCCCGCGAACGCGGCGTGTCGCTGCACACCCACCTGGCGGAGAACGACAACGATGTGGCCTACTCGCGCGAGAAGTTCGGCATGACGCCGGCCGAGTACGCGGAAGACCTGGGCTGGGTGGGGCCCGACGTCTGGCATGCACACTGCGTGAAGCTGGATGCGGCCGGTATCGCTCTCTTCGGCCGCACCGGCACCGGCGTGGCCCATTGCCCCTGTTCCAACATGCGGCTGGCCTCCGGCATTGCGCCCATCGGCGCCATGCGCCGCGCCGGCGTGCCGGTGGGGCTGGGCGTGGACGGCAGCGCCTCCAACGACGGCGCCCATCTGCTCGGCGAGGCGCGCCAGGCCCTGCTGCTGCAGCGCGTGGGCTACGGGCCGGCCGCCATGACCGCCCGCGAGGCGCTGGAGATCGCCACCCTCGGCGGTGCCCGCGTGCTGGGCCGCGACGACATCGGCGCCCTGGCGCCGGGCATGTCGGCCGACCTGGTGGCCTTCGACCTGCGCGGCGCGGGCCACGCAGGGGCAGGGCACGACCCGGTGGCGGCACTGGTTTTCTGCCAGCCGGGTGCGGTGGCGCTGAGCATCATCAATGGGCGGGTGCGCATTCGCGACGGTGCCTTCGTCGACCTGGCGCTGGTGCCGCTGCTGGCGCAGCATCGCGCGCTGGCGCGCAGCCTCTGCGAAGGGGCGCGGCATCCGCACATGGGGTGATCGCGCGCCGGCACCGGCTCCCCTGCATCGCCGGCGCGTCGTCGGCACCAAAGCTTTTTTCCGCGTGCACAATCCGAACCTGTCCCGTCCAATAAGAACCGTCCGGGGGAACGTTGTGTGCTGAGAATTGCCTTCGTGTTCGCTTTCGTCCTGGCGGCCTGCCTCCTGGTCGCCCTTGAGAGGTACCGCAGTGACGAGCTGCAGGCGCGCCGCACCGCCGAGCAGGTCGAGCTGCTGCGGCGCCTGGAGGCATTGGATCGTCCTACGGTGTCCCGGCTGGTGGCCCAGTGGCGCATGACCTACCCCGAGCCGAGCCCGGAGCGGCTGGACGAGCTGCGCGACCTGGTCAAGCAGCTGCAGGCGGACCCGGCCGCGATCGACGCGCCGCCCTATTCGCCCTGACGGCGCGCCGCGCCGCTACCCCTTCGCCGCCGCCTGCTGCGTGAAGGACAACGCCAGGAAATCGACGAAGGCCCGCACCCGCGCCGCCATCTGGTGGCGCTGCGGGTACACCGCGTAGATGTCGGCATCGGGCGTGAAATACTGCGGCAGCACCTGCACCAGGCGGCCATTGCGCAGGTAGCGTTGGATGTCCCATTCGGCCCGCATCAGGATGCCGTGGCCGTCGAGGGCCCAGTTCACCGCGATTTCGCCGTCGTTGGTGGCCAGGTTGCCGCGGGTTTTCACCGCCTCGGTGCTCGCGCTTCGGCCGCGGCCGCTGGCGAGGCGCCAGACGCCGTAGGCCTCCTCGCCCTGGCGGATGCCGATGCAGTTGTGCTTCGTCAGGTCGTTCGGCACCTTCGGGATGCCCCGCCGGGCCAGATAGGCCGGCGCCGCGCACAGCAGGCGACGGTTGGGCGCGATGTGCCGGGCGATCAGGCGGCTGTCCGGCGGGGCGCCGAAGCGCACGCAGACGTCGAACAGGTCCTCGGTCGGCGCCGGCGGGTTGATCGAGAGCTGCAGCTGCACCTCCACCTCCGGGTACTTGCGCACGAAGCTCGAGATCAGCGGCGCCACGTGGCTGCGGCCGAAGCCGAGCGTGGCGTTCACCCGCAGCAGGCCCTTCGGCGTGGCCTTGGAAACGCCGAGCACCTGCGCCATGCCGTCGATCTCGCCGAGGATGCGGCGCGCGTTTTCCAGGTACAGCTCGCCCTCGGGCGTGAGGCTCATGCGGCGCGTCGTCCGGTTGACCAGCGGCACGCCGATGCGTGACTCCATCAGCGCAAGGTGCTTGCTTACCGCCGGGGTGGTGATGCCGAGTTCTCGCGCAGCCGCGCTCAGGCTGCCGGCGCTGGCGAGCGTGGAGAAGAAGCCGAGGTCGGCCGGCTGGATGACGGAGCCCATGATCGCCGCACTGTTGAATTCAGGTTAACGATGGGTTCACTTTAGCGCCGTGCCGAGGGGGTGTCGAATTCCTACAGTCTCCGTACCCCTTCACACCCATCCACGGAGACACCCCCATGAAGACGTACAAGATCGCAACCATCCCCGGCGACGGCATCGGCAAGGAAGTCGTGCCCGCCGGCCAGCAAGTGCTGGAGGCCCTCGCCGCGGCCGGCAGCGGCTTCCAGTTCGAGTTCGAGAACTTCGACTGGGGCGGCGACTACTTCCGCGAGCACGGCGTGATGATGCCGGACGACGGCCTCGATGCCATCCGCGACAAGGACGCGATCCTGTTCGGCTCGGCCGGCGATCCGCACATCCCCGACCACATCACCCTCTGGGGACTGCGCCTGAAAATCTGCCAGGGCTTCGACCAGTACGCCAACGTGCGGCCCACGCGCATCCTGCCCGGCATCGACGCGCCGCTCAAGCGCTGCGGTCCGGACGACCTAAACTGGGTCATCGTGCGCGAGAACTCCGAAGGCGAATACGCCGGCGTCGGCGGCCGCGTGCACCAGGGCCACCCGATCGAGGCCGCGACCGACGTCAGCATGATGACCCGCGCCGGCGTGGAACGCATCATGCGCTTCGCCTTCAAGCTGGCGCAGTCGCGCCCCCGCAAGCTGCTGACCGTCATCACCAAGAGCAACGCCCAGCGACACGCGATGGTGATGTGGGACGAGATCGCGCTGCAGATCTCCAAGGAGTTCCCGGACGTCACCTGGGACAAGGAACTGGTCGATGCGTCGACGGCCCGCATGATCAACCGCCCGGCCTCGCTCGACACGATCGTCGCGACCAACCTGCATGCCGACATCCTGAGCGATCTCGCGGCGGCGCTGGCGGGCAGCCTGGGCATCGCCCCCACCGGCAACATCGATCCCGAGCATCGCTATCCGTCGATGTTCGAACCGATCCATGGCTCCGCCTTCGACATCATGGGCAAGGGCCTCGCCAATCCGGTGGGCACCTTCTGGTCGGTCGTGATGCTGCTGGAGCACCTGGGCGAGAACGACGCGGCCCGACGCGTGATGCAGGCAATCGAGAAGGTCACGGCCGAACCGTCGCTGCACACCCGCGACCTGGGCGGCACGGCGACGACCGCCGATGTCACCCGGGCCGTGTGCGACCAGGTGAGCGGCGGCGCGCGGCGCAAGGCGGCCTGACGAGACCGGCCACCCTCATCAGAACACGTACCGAATGGAGACAAACATGACGACACGCATCAGGGCATCGGATTTCCCGCGCACCGCGCTGACGGCCATTGCCTTCGGCTTCGCCGCCTCGCTCGCCGCCGCGCAGGCCTGGCCCGCCAAGCCCATCACCCTCATCGTGCCCTTCCCGCCGGGCGGCAGCTCGGACGCGCTGGCGCGAGCCATCACCACGCCGCTGTCCCAGAGCCTCGGCCAGCCGGTGATCGTCGAGAGCAAGCCGGGCGCCGGAGCGACGGTCGGTGCCGACTACGTCGCCAAGGCCAAGGCGGACGGCTACACGCTGCTGATGGGCGCGGTGCATCACACCATCGCCACCAGCGTCTACAAGAAGCTCCCCTACGATTTCGAGAAGAGCTTCGCGCCCATCAGCACGGTGGCCCTGGTGCCCAACGTGCTGGTGGTGAATGCGAATTCACCGGCCACCGACGTGAAGAGCCTGGTCTCGCTGGCGAAGGCCTCGCCCGGCAAGCTGTCGTATGGGTCGAACGGCAACGGCACGGTGCAGCACCTGATCGGCACGCAGTTCTCCGGCATTGCCGGCGTCGAGCTGCTGCACGTGCCCTACAAGGGCAGCGCGCCGCTGACCACCGACCTGCTCGGCGGTCAGGTCGACATGTCTTTCGACACGCTGACCCCGCTGGTGCAGCACATCAAGGCCGGCAAGCTGCGTGCGTTGGCCGTGACCACCGCGAAGCGCTCGGCCACCTTGCCCGATGTGCCGACGCTGGCGGAAGCCGGCATCAAGGACTTCAACCAGGGCACCTGGTTCGGCATCCTCGCGCCGGCGGCGACGCCCAAGGAGGTGGTGGCCAGGCTCAACGGCGAGATCGTGAAGATCATCCAGTCGCCCGAGTTCAAGAAGCGCATGGAAGAGATCGGTGCCGAGCCGGTGGGTGACACGCCGGCCCAGATGGCGGCCCAGATCAAGGACGACACGGCGAAGTACGCCAGGCTGATCAAGGACGCGAAGGTCGCCATCGAATGAGCGGGCGCCTGCCTGCGGCACGGAGTTGCGATCTCTGTGCATGGAGAAAAAATTGTGCATAAAAATCATTTTGTGCACTAAGGGTTGTCACGGATGGTGATGAAGGGGCGGCATCCAAAACAATGCACAAAATCGATTCTGTGCAAAAGACGCCACGCCACGCCACTCCATCCATGCCAAAGCCGGATCAACCCAACCTGGAACCTCCGCTGGTCGAGCAGGCCTTCGCGCGCCTGCGCCGCGACGTGCTTGCCGGCAGCTATGCCGCGGGCGCGAAGCTCAAGCTGGACGAGCTGCAAAACGCCTATGGCTATTCCAGCAGCCCCCTGCGCGAAGCCCTGAGCCGCCTTGCGCAGGAGGGCCTGGTCCGCGCTGACGAGCGCCGCGGCTTCCGCGTCGCGGCGATCTCCGGGGAAGACCTGGCCGACATCACGCGCATGCGCATCCTGCTCGACGTGCCGGCGCTGCGCGAGTCGATCGAGCATGGCGACGACGGATGGGAAGCCGCCATCCTGGCGGCATTCCACCGGCTGGAGAAGGTCGAGTCGCGCCTGAGCGATGGTCCGGTGGCGCTGGACGAGAGCTGGTCCGAGCTGCACCGTGCCTTTCACTTGTCGCTGGTGGCGGCGTGCCCCTCCGAGCGCCAGCGCATCTGGGGCGCCAGCCTGTTCGACCAGGCCGAGCGCTACCGGCGTTTTTCTGCGCGCTTTCGCACTGTCGCCCGGCGCAAGTCGAGCGAGCACCGCAAGATCATGGACGCGACCCTGCGCCGCGATGCGGACACGGCCTGCGCCCTGCTCGAGGAGCACATCCTGAGCACGCAGCGCAACGTGATGGCGGCACTCAAGGCGGCGCAAGCCGCGCAGTCCTAGGGAGGCGGCATGCTCACAGTCTCCCGGCCCACGCCATCGCACTTCGGCATCTTCGTGACCGACCTGGAGCGGATGGTGGCTTTCTACACCGAGACCTTCGACCTCACGATCACGGACCGCGGCGTCGGCCGCACCTTCCGCAACGACCTGGTGTTCACCAGCGCCAGCCCCGACCAGCACCACCAGCTGGTGCTGGCCTCGGGCCGGCCGGCGGACGCGACCTTCAGCACCGTGATGCAGATCTCCTTCGTGGTGCCGAGCATCCAGCACCTGCGCGACATCTCGGCATGCGCGGCCGCGCGCGGCGCTACCGAGATCCGCGGGCTGAACCACGGCAATGCGCTGTCGGTCTACATGCTCGACCCCGAGGGCAACACGGTGGAGATCTATGTCGACACGCCGTTCTATGTCGCGCAGCCGCACGGCGATCCGCTCGACCTGTCCAAGGACGACGAGACGCTGATGCGCGAGACCGAGGCGATCTGCCGCGGCGACCCGACCTTCATGCCGCTGGCCCAGTGGCAGGCGCAGTTCGAGTCGCGTTCGCCCGCTCGCGCTGCAGCCCCCGGCGCTTGAGCGCCGCGACGTTCATTTCACGTTCCAACCGGAGTCCGTTCCCATGAAGCTTCTGTCATTCGTTCACCAAGGCCGCGAGACCTGGGGCGCCGTCGTCGGCGACGGCGTCGTCGATCTGGGGGCTGCGCGTCCGCAGCATGCCGGCCTGGCCGACTACATCGCCTCGGGCGAGTACCTGCAGGCGGCGCAGCACGTCGAAGGCCTGCCGGTGGCGGCCCGGCTCGCCGACATCACCTTCCTGCCGGTGATCCCGCGCCCGGAGAAGATCGTCTGCGCCGTGCGCAACTACATGGACCATCACCAGGAGGTGCTGGCCGCCGGCATGCAGCGCGAGCTCTCGGAAGAGCCGCCGATCTTCCTGCGCGTCTGGCGTTCGCAGTGCGCGCACGGCGCGCCCATCGTGCGGCCCCGCGTGTCCGAATCGCTGGACTGGGAAGGCGAGCTCGCGGTGATCATCGGCAAGGCCGGGCGCGACATTCCGGAGTCCGCGGCCTTCGACCATGTGGCTGGCTATGCCTGCTACAACGACGGCAGCGTGCGCGAATGGCAGTTCCATGCCAAGCAGATCGCTTCGGGCAAGAACTTCGAATCGACCGGCGGCTTCGGCCCGTGGATGGTGACGGCGGACGAGATCGAACCCGGGCGCGAGCTCAAGCTGGAGACGCGCCTGAACGGCGAGGTGGTGCAGAGCAGCCACACGGGCCACATGATCTTCAGCATCCCCAAGCTGATCAGCTACGCGTCGACGATCTTCACGCTGGTGCCCGGCGACGTGATCGCCACCGGCACGCCCGCCGGGGTGGGCTGGAGCCGCAAGCCGCAGCGCTTCATGAAGCCCGGCGACGTGTGCGAGGTCGAGATCGAAGGCATCGGCGTGCTGCGCAACCCGATCTCTCAACAGGACTGAGGTCCCGTCCCCCGGGCGCTGCCGGCTGCGCAGCGCGCTTCACAAAAAATCGGAGACAAGCACCATGCGGCGCAGACGATTGCTCGCCGCAGGCCTGACCCTGGCCTGCGCGGCACCCCTCACGGCATCGGCCCAGGACTTCCCGGACAAGCCGGTGAGGATCTACCAGGGCTTCGCGGCCGGCGGCAATGCCGACACCATCGCCCGCGTCGTCGGCGCGGAAATGGGCAAGGGTCTGGGCCAGCCCTTCGTGGTCGAGGCCCAGACGGGTGCCGGCGGCACCATCGCTGCGGCCACCGTGGCGCGTGCCCGGCCCGACGGCTACACGCTGCTGCTGGCCACCGGCGGGCATGCGGTGGCCGGGGCGCTCTACAACAGGCTGAACTACCAGACCGTGTCGGATTTCCAGATGATCTCCACGGTCACCTTCTTCCCCTTCCTGCTGGTGGTGCGCGCCGACTCGCCTTACAGGAACCTGGCGGAACTGCTGGCTGCCGCCCGTGGCGATGCGCGCAGCGTCTCCTACGGCTCGGCCGGCATCGGCTCGACCCATCACCTGGCCGGCGAGCTGCTGGTGAAGAGCGCGAAAGTGGAGATGCTGCACATCCCCTACCGCGGCGATGCCGCCTCGGTCACTGCGCTGCTCGGCGGCGAGGTGCCGATGATCATCGCCCCGCCGACGGCCGTGATGCCCAACATCAAGGCCGGCAAGCTGAGGGCGCTGGCCACCACCGGCGCGCAGCGCTGGAGCGCCATGCCCGAGCTGCCCACCGTGGTGGAGCAGGGCGTGCCCGGCTACGACGTGCGATCATGGGCCGGCTTCATGGCGCCGGCCGGCACGCCGCGCCCGATCGTCGAGCGGCTGCACGCCGAGACGCTCAAGGCCCTGCAGGTGCCGGCCGTGCGCGCACGGCTGGAGGAGATGGGCGGCGAGGCGCGTGGCAGCACGCCCGAAGAAATGACCACCATGGTGGCCGCGGAGCTCAAGCGCTGGACCACCGTCGTGAACGATGCACACATTCCCAGGCAATGAGGTTTCCATGTCCCTGATCGAGATCCGCAAGCGCAGTCTCACCGTCGAGACGATCTACCACGAGGGCGGGCCGCCCGTCGACACGCCGCTCAGGCTGGCGGCGGCCTGCGCCGTGATCCGCAACCCCTACGCCGGCCGCTACGAGCCGGACCTGATGCCCTTCATGGCCGAACTGCGCTCGCTCGGCACGCTGCTGGCGACCGAACTGGTCGCGCTGCTGGGGCGCGACAAGGTCGAGGTCTACAGCAAGGCGGCGATCGTCGGCGTCAACGGCGAGCTGGAGCACGGTGCCGTGTGGCACGAGGCCGGCGGCTGGGCCATGCGCGAGGCGCTGGGCGAGCCGAAGGCGATCGTGCCTTCGTCGAAGGCAGTGGCGGCCACCGGCTACCGGATCATGGTGCCGCTGCACTACATCCACGCCGCCTACGTGCGCAGCCACTACAACGCGATGGAGATCGGCATCCAGGATGCACCCCGCCCGAACGAGATTTTGTTCGCGCTGGTCATGGGCACCGGCGGGCGCGTGCACGCGCGCCTGGGCGGCCTCGCCAAGGACCAGGTGTCCGTGCACGACGGGCAGCGCTGAGGCATGCAGGCCATCCAGCTCCAGGCCCCCGGCGGCCCCGAGGTGCTGCAGCTCGTCGAGCTGCCCCTGCCGCAGCCGCTGGCCGGCGAGGTGCGCGTGCGGGCCATGGCGATCGGCGCCGGCGGGCCCGACGTGCTGATCCGCAACGGCACCTACAAGTGGATGCCGCCGATGCCGGCGATCCCCGGCAACGAGATGGCGGGCGTCGTCGACGCGGTCGGCCCCGGCGCGAGCGCGCTCCAGGTCGGCCAGCGTGTGCTCGTGAGCGCGCGCGAGCTGAAGCAGCGCGGCGGCTGCTACGCGCAGGCCATCTGCGTGCCCGAGTCCGCGCCCTTCGTGCTGCCCGATGCAATCCGCTTCGAGGATGCGGTGAGCCTCGGCAACTTCCAGCTGGCGCTGGCCATGCTGGCGAGCAACGGCAACCTGCCGGCGAAATCCATCCTGGTGCCCGGCGCGGCCGGCGGCGTGGCCACTGCGCTCGTGCAGGTGGCGCGCGACCGCGGCCTGCACGTGATCGGCACCGCCTCGACGCCGGAGAAGAGAAGCTTCGCGCTCGCCAACGGTGCGCACGAGGTGATCGAGAGCGATGCGAGCGGGCTGACCGACAAGGTCATGCAGCTCACCGGCGGCCGCGGCGTCGACCTGGCCTTCGACCACCTGGGCGGCGAGCTCTTCATGGCCTGCCTGCGGGCGCTGGCGCCGGGCGGCATGCTGGTCTCCTACAACATCGTCAACGGCCCGCCGGCGGGCGACGTGTTCGAGGAACTGCGCAAGCTGCTGGGCCGGAGCCTGGCGGTGCGCACCTTCTCCATCCATGCGGTCGACGCCGATGCGGCGCAGCGCCGGGGCCTGATGGAATCGGCCATCGCGCTCATGGCCGAGGGCCGCGTGCGCGCGCCGGCGGTCACGGCCTTCGCGCTGGCCGATGCGCGCCGCGTGCACGAGTTGCTCGACCGCGGCGGTACGCCGGGCAAGATCGTGCTCGTGCCTTGACGCGTCCTGCGCTGCTACGCTCGCGCATCGCCTGCAAGGAGTCGCGATGACGATCGAACTGAAGAAGGAAACCCGCCAGGAGGCGATCGCCTCCATCGAGCGCTATTTCCGGGAGAACATGGACGAGCCCATCGGCAACATCGCCGCGGGCGCGCTGCTCGGCTTCTTCCTCGAGGAGATCGGCCCGGCCATCTTCAACCAGGCCGTGACCGAGGTGCAGGAGCGGTTGCAGGCCCGCATCATGGAGGTGGACATCGAGGTCCACGAGGACGAGTTCCAGTACTGGCGGCGGCGGGAGCGCGGTTCGAAGCGGCCCTGACGAGGCAGGGCGCGTACTTTCGACCCCCCTCCCGTCACACGGTCACTCCCCCTTGAGCTGATCCAGAAACCATCGCCCCGCCGGCCCGGGCGGCGCTTCCCGGCGATACACGGCGAACATCGCCAGCGGCTGCATCTGCGGCCGAAAGGCCTCGATCTCCAGTTGCACGAGCTGGCCCGAAGCGAGGTCGTCGCGCACCATCGCCAGCGGCATGTGGCCCCAGCCGAATCCGGCGCGCAGGAAGGCATGCTTGGCGCCCAGGTCGGCCAGCCGCCAGGTGAGGGGCGACAGCACGCCGAAGTTGCGGCCCTCGCTGAGGCTGCTGCGGTCGGCCAGCACCAGCTGCACGTGCTGCTCGAGCTCGCGCTGCGGGATCACCCGGCGGCCGGCCGCGAGCTGGTGGATCGGCGCGGCCACCGTGACCATCGGCACGTCGAGCAGCTTTTCGGCGGCGAAGCCTTCCGGCACCAGGGGCAGGGTGCCGATGATGCCGATGCGGCAGCTGTCGTTCTGCACCAGCTGCACCACGGCGCCGAGTGCCTCCACGTACAGGCGCAGGGGCGTGTGCGGGAAAGCCGCGCGGAACAGGCCGACACCGACGGTGAGCGAGGCCATCGGGTACATCACGTCCACCACCACCGACAGCTCCGGCTCCAGCCCCTCGGCGATGGTGCGCGCCTTGGTCTTGAAGCTGTCCATGCTGCCGGCGACGATGCGCGCCTCGGCCAGCAGCACGCGGCCCGATTCGGTCAGGCGCGGGTAGCGGCCGCTGCGATCGAAGAGCTGCACCTCGATCTGCGCCTCGAGATTGGCCAGGGTCTGGCTCACCACGGATTGCGTGCGCCGCAGCCGGCGCCCGGCAGCCGAAAAGCTGCCTTCCTCGGCTGCGGCGATGAAGGTGCGCAGCTGGTCCACGGAGACGGCTTCGAGCATCTATCGTTCCTTTCGATGGTGTCCATCGAAAGATTGTGGCTTCCCGGATCAGGATCCAGCGCCTACGCTCGCGCCCTTGTCTTTGTCCTTGTCCCGGACAGAAAGAATTTCCATGCCCAAGGTTCTCGTTCTCTACTACTCCTCCTACGGCCACATCGAGACGATGGCGCAGGCCGTCGCGGAAGGCGCGCGCGGCGCCGGCGCGCAGGTCGACGTCAAGCGCGTGCCCGAGACCGTGCCGCTGGAGGTCGCCAAGGCCTCGCACTTCAAGCTCGACCAGGCGGCACCGGTCGCGACCATCGACGAGCTGGCGAACTACGACGCCATCGTCGTCGGCACCGGCACCCGCTTCGGCCGCATGTCCTCGCAGATGGCGGCCTTCCTCGACCAGGCCGGCGGCCTGTGGATGCGCGGCGCGCTCAACGGCAAGGTCGGCGGCGCCTTCAGCTCCTCGGCCACGCAGCATGGCGGCCAGGAGACCACGCTGTTCTCGATCATCACCAACCTGCTGCACTTCGGCATGACGGTCGTCGGCCTGCCGTACAGCCACCAGGGCCAGATGAGCGTGGACGAGATCGTCGGCGGCGCGCCCTACGGCGCCACCACGGTGGCGGGCGGCGACGGCTCGCGCCAGCCCACCGCGATCGACCTGGCCGGCGCGCGCCACCAGGGCGAGCTGATCGCGAAGACCGCGGCCAAGCTGTTCGGCTGAGCCTGCGCTATTCGAACAGGCGGCGGATCTCAGGCGGAATCGGCACCGCGCGGATGCCGCCGCCTTCGCGCTTGGCCGCAAAGATCCGCACTTCCTCGCATTCGAGGATCAGGTCCTCGCCGCGCTTGACGCGGTAGGTCTGCAGGAAGCTCTTGTCGCGCCATTCGGGAATCGCCACCGCGATCTCCAGCGTGTCGCCGTAGCTCGCACTCTTGACGAAGCGGGTGTGGGTGTCGACAAGCGGCGTGCCGATCACGCCCAGGGTCTGCGCCGTCTCCTCCCAGCGCGGCACGCCGCGCTCTGCGAAGAAGTGGCGCGAGGCCGCGTCGATCCAGCGGAAGAAGTTGGGAAACCAGACGATGCCGGCGGGGTCGCAGTCGCCGAATTCGACGCGGACCGTATAAATGACTCGTTCGCTCATGCAAGGCCCAAAAGGGGTGAAGGTCTTTGCGGGGAACACCGCGGAACCGGCTTTGCCGGGCCGCTGGTGTTGCCCCCGGTGAGGGGGTTGGCGGAGCGACACGAAGTGCGCGCAGCCTGGGGGAGAGCTCAATCTGCCAGGATCTTGCGCTCTTTGATGATCGCGCCGAAGCGCGTCGAGTCGGCCATGGCGCGGTCATGGAAGGCGGCCGGCGTGCCGGGCAGGGCCTCGCCGCCGAGGTTCGCGATGCGCTCCTTCACGGCCGGCGTGGCGAGGATCTTGTTGATCTCGGTGTTGAGCCGCGTGATGATCGGCGCGGGCGTACCTGCCGGCGCGTAGAAGCCGAACACGGTGTCGGCGTCGAAGCCCTTCAGGCCCACCTCGTCCAGCGTGGGCACGTCCGGGAACTGCGGCGAGCGCCTGGGGCTGCCCACGGCCAGCAGCCGCAGCTTGCCGGCCTTCACCTGGTTGAGCCCGATGCCCGGGTCGAAATAGAAGTCGAGCTGGCCGGCCAGCAGGTCCTGCAGCGCCGGCGCGGCGCCGCGGTAGGGCACGTGCACTGCGTACAGGCCGGCCTGGCTCTTGAACATCTCGCCGGCCAGGTGCGGCGAGCTGCCCGTGCCCGGCGAGCCGTACGACAACTTGCCGGGCCGCTCCTTCACGTAGTCGATGAATTCCTTGATGTTCTGCGGCGGCAGCGAGGGCTTGGCCACCAGGTAGACCAGCACGCGCGCCGCGGCGGCCACCGGCACCAGGTCCTTGGCCGGGTCGAAGCTCATCTTCGGGTAGAGGTGCGGGTTCACCGACACCATGCCGCCCGAGCTCATCAGGAGGGTATAGCCGTCGGGCGCGGCGCGCGCCACGTTCTCGCCGCCGATGTTGCCGTTGGCACCGCCGCGGTTCTCGATCAGCACCGGCTGGCCCAGGGCGTCCTGCAGCGGCTGCGAGATCGCGCGGGCGATGGTGTCGGCCGCGCCGCCGGGCGGGAAGTTCACCACGACTTTGATGGGCTTGTTGGGCCACGCGCTCTGCGCATGCGCGGCGGGCAGCGCAGCGGCGGTACCCAGTGCCAGCGCCAGCAGCAATGCGCGGCGCAACGGGGCCGGGAGGTCGTCGCGGAATGTTGTTGTCATCGTGTCTCCTTCTTTTTCGCTGTTGCTCATGGGTTCGCTACGGGCCGGCGCTTCATCCAGCGGATCGGCTGGGGCTCGATCGGCCGTGCCGGCGCGCCGTGTCGCACAAGCGCGGCATCGAGCGCCTTGCCCGCGTCGTCGGCCAGCGCGGCCTCGCGCGCGGCGGCAATCGCCTCGGCGCGCGCGGCGGCGGTGGTGCCGGGCAGCGCGGCCAGGTGGTCGATCACGTGCAGCAGGTTCTTCTTGCCGCGCTCGTTGGTGCTGCCGTAGCCCTTGATCAGGCGGCCGCACAGGGCGATTTCGTGACCCAGCCGCCAGCCCTCGCGCGTGCCGGCGACGACGGCGGCGAGCCAGCGCTCGATCAGCGCCTGCTCCTCGGCGAAGCGGCTGCCGCGGCGGCGCAGCCAGCGCAGCGAGGCCAGCAGGCGCAGCGAGGCCATGCCGAAGACCGAATGGCTGCCCACCTTCAGCGGCAGCGCCCAGGGCGTGGGGCGGCGGCGGTCCCAGGCCGTGACCCGATGGGCCAGCGAGGCCGGCAGCAGCGCGGCGAACTCGGGTGCGCCGGGCTTGAAGTGGTCGTAGACCTTGACGATGTCCTGCTCGCCCGCGCGCACTTCGCTGCGCACGCGCTGCGCGCGGCTGTTCCGGCTCTTGAGCTCGGCCACGCGCACGATGTCGTCGAAGGCCATCCAGAGGGCAAGCCAGCGCGCCATCTCGGTGGTGACGGCAAAACCGCGGGCGCCGGCCGGGTCGGCCGCGTGCTCGGCCGCCAGCACCTGCTGCAGGCGCTCGACGTAGAGGCGCGCATAGGTCTCGTCCTGGTAGTCGAGCACACGCGCGTAGCCCAGCCCCAGCATGCCTTGCACCGGCGGCGGGAACTGCTGCGCGATCGCGGCCGGCAGTGCGTGTTCGGCCGGCGCGTCCTGCGTCGTCGTGGCCAGCAGCCGGCTCACCATGGCGGCCTGCTCGCGCGGCGTGCGCACGATCTCGAAGGCCTGCGCGAAGCCGCGCAGACTGGCCGCTGCCATGCGGCCCACCTTGTCGGGCGCCTTGCCACCGCCCACCACGTGCTCGTAGGCGTCGCGCGGGAAGGGCAGCAGGCCGCTGCCCGCGATCGCGCCCAGCATCACGGCGCTGACCACCGTGCCGGCATCGCGCGCCACCGCGCCCATGTCGAACACGTGGTGCTCGCGGCTGAGGGACTTGACGAGCTCCAGCAGCCGGCCGCTGTCCGTGCGGCCGTCGCCGAGCTGCATGCGCTCGGCGGTGGTGAGGGTGCGGCCCGTGGAGCTGATGACCAGCGTGCGCTGCGGCGTGCTCATGCCGTTGCCGACCTGGCGCGCGGTTTCCAGCAGCTCGGAGGAGACGATCGCGTCCAGCGCGCCCGGCACCGGGCTCAGGCTGAACACGGGGCGGCGCCCGCCGAGCTCTGCCAGCGGAACCGGGAAGACCTCGAGGTAGTAGGTGGTGGCGCCGGTGCGCTGCGCGACGCCGGGGATGGACGTGCTCTGCGCGGCGTAGCCGGCGTGGCGGGCCACTTCGACCAGCCATTCGGTGAGCACCCCTCCGCCTTCGCCGCCGAGGGCGCAGACGAGCAGGGTGATGGGTTGCGTGCGATTCATCGAAGGGGAGGAAAAGAGGTAGAGGTCAAGCGGGTTGCAGGGCGCGTACGACGGCACCGCGCAGCGAATGCAGCAGTCTTTCGTGCCACTTGGGGTTCTGCACCACCTCGGCCCGGTAGAAGCTCGGGCACAGCGTCGCCGCGTGGGCGTTCGCGCCGCACAGGCCGCAGCCCACGCAGCCGTCGATCACCACCGCCACCGGGTCGACCTTGAGCGGATCGGGGTTGTCCTTGATCGTGAGGGTGGGGCAGCCCGAGAGGCGGATGCAGGCATGGTCGCCGTTGCACACGTCCTCGTCCACGCCGTACTTCACGCGCACCACGCGCTCGCCCTTCTGCAACAGGCTGGCGATCCAGGGCTTGATGCGGCGCTGGCGTTCCAGCTGGCATTCGCCCTCGGCAATGATGACCTTGAGGCCATTGAAGTCCGTCGTGAAGGCCTCGTTGAGCGTGGCGCGCATCGTGTCGACGTGGTAGGTGTGCACGGTGCGCAGCCACTGCACGCCCAGGCCCTTGAGGGTCGATTCGATGGTGGTGTTCTTGTCGACCAGGCTCTGCTGCTTGTCGGCGGCGCGCTCCTTCGCCTCGTCGTCCGGCGTGGAGATGATGTCCTGCGTGCCGGTGGCCGAGGTGTAGCCGTTCTTGAAGATCAGCAGCACCGCATCGTCGCCGTTGAAGAGGGCGCTCTGCACGCCGGTGAGCAGGCCGTTGTGCCAGAAGCCGCCGTCGCCCATGATCGAGAGCGCGCGCCGCTGCATCATCGGCGACACGCCGGCCCGGCTCGCCAGGCTCATGCCGTAGCCGAGGATCGAGTGGCCCATGGAGAAGGGCTCGAAGGTGCCGAAGGCATGGCAGCCGATGTCGGCGGCGATGTGCACCGGGCCGCTGTCCTGCTGCGCCAGCTTGAGGGCCGCGAACACCGGGCGCTCCGGGCAGCCGATGCAGAAGCTCGGCGGGCGTGCGGGCAGCGGTGCATCCAGCTTCGCGGCCGCGGCGGCGCGGCGTTCCTGGTTGCCCGCGAGCCAGCCGTGCGCCGAGTCCTGTGCATGCTGCGGCAGGTAGCGCGCGGCGAACTTCGCGAGGCCGCCGGCCATCACTTCGACGCCCAGCTCACCCGCCGGCGGCAGCATGTCGCAGCCATGCAGCGGGGCCTGGATGTCCCGCCGGCGCAGCAGCGTCGCGATCTCCTGCTCGATGTACTCGGGCTGGCCTTCTTCCACCACCAGCACTGCGCGCTTGCCCACGCAGAAGTCGGCCACCTGCTCGGGCACCAGCGGGTAGGTGACGTTGAGCACCAGCAGCGGGATGTCGGTGGCGCCGAAGGCATCGGCCAGACCGAGCTGCTGCAGGCTGCGGATGAGCGCGTTGTAGAGGCCGCCCTGCACGACGATGCCCAGGTCCTGGTGCGTGCCCGGGATCAGTTCGTTGAGGCCCTGCTCGGCGATGTAGCGGCGCGCGGCAGGGAGGCGCTGCTCGCCCTTGAGCTTCTCGTGGCGGAAAGTGACCGGCGGGTGCGCGAGCCGCATGTAGTCGAAGCCGGCCGGCTCCTCCATCAGCGCGCGGGTGGACACCGCCGGCGCCAGGTTGTCACGGCATTCGAAGCTGCCGCGCACGTGGCAGGTGCGGATGCGCAGCTCCATGATGCAGGGCATGTTCGAGGTTTCCGAAAGGCGGAAGCCGTGCTCCACCATGTCGACCATGCGGCCGAGGTCGGGGCGCGGGTCCAGCAGGCACATGCCGGACTTCAGCGCATAGGCGTGGGTGCGCTCCTGGATCACGCTGGCGCCTTCGCCGTAGTCCTCTCCCACCACGATCAGCACACCGCCCTTGACGCCCGGCGAGGCGAGGTTGGACAGCGCGTCCGCCGCGACGTTGGTGCCGACGATCGATTTCCACGTCACGGCGCCGCGCAGCGGGTAATGGATGGAGGCGCCGAGCATGGCCGCGGCCGAGGCCTCGTTGGAGCAGGCCTCCACGTGCACGCCCAGCTCGTCCATGTAGGGCTTGGCCTGCACCATCACGTCGAGCAGGTGCGAGACCGGCGCGCCCTGGTAGCCGCCCACGTAGGCCACGCCCGACTGCAGCAGGCCCTTGGTGATGGCGAGGATGCCCTCGCCGTGAAAGACGTCGCCCGCGCCGAGGCGCAAGGCCTCGATCTCCTTGCTGAATGAAACTTCCAAAGCGCTCTCTCTTTGCTCTCTGTGATTACTTCGTGGGGGAGGGACCCGAAGGGCCCGGTGGAACCGGTGGAATCGGGAAGCGGGCCAGGTAGTAGGCGAGGGTGTCCAGGTCCTCGCCCGGGATGCGGCCGACCGCCTCGGCCATGGCCATCGTGTAGCCGACGCGCTTGGCGGACTTGAACTCCTGCAGCGTCATCTTCAGGTAGTCCTCGCGCTGGCCGCCGATGCGCGGCACCTGCTGGCCGCCGCTGAAGTCGGCGCCGTGGCAGAACACGCACTTGTGCTCTTGCGCCAGCGCCTTGCCGCGGGCCATGCGCGCCGCGTCGGGCGGCGTGGACGGTGCGGGCGCGGGCACCGGCGGCAGGGTCGCGATGAAGTCGGAGAAGCCGCGCATGTCGTCGTCCTTCATGCCCTTGGCCACCGCGCTCATCGCTTCGTTCGCGCGCCGGCCCTCGCGGAACAGGAACAGCTGCGTGATCGCGTAGAAGGAATGCTGCCCGGCCAGCACCGGCGTGTTCGGCATGTCGCTGCGCCCGTTGGCACCGTGGCAGGCCGCGCACAGCTGCGCGAACCGCTGGGCGTAGGCGGCCCCAGGGGCAGCCGCCGGGGCCTCCGCCGCCTTGGTGCCCTTGGTGCTCTTGCTGGCCTGTTGCGCGCCGGCCGGCACGCAGAGCCAGAACGCTGCCGCTGCTGCCGTGAACGCGAGTCTTCGGCTGCCCCTCATCACTTGCCGTAGCTGATGCGGTAGATCGCGCCCGCGTGGTCGTCGCTCACCAGCAGCGAGCCGTCCTTCATCACCAGGAAGTCCACCGGCCGGCCGAGGTAGCTGTTGTTCTCGACGAAGCCGGTCATGAAGGGCTCGACCCTCGCACCGCCCTTGCCGTCGGGCCAGGCGACCGACACGTCGGCGTACTTGACGGTGCGGTTCCACGGGCCATGCCGGGCGATGAACATCGCGCCCTGGTACTTCGCCGGGAACATCTTGCCGTTGTAGAACTTCAGGCCCAGCGAGCCGGCGTGCGGGCCGAGGAAGGCGGCGGGCTTGACGAACTCGCTGCAATTCTTGCCCCAGCCGAATTCCGGATCGGGGATGTTGCCCTGGTGGCAGAAGGGGTAGCCGAAGTGCTGGTTCGGACCGGTGACGACGTTGAGCTCGTCGTTCGGGATCTCCTCGCTCAGCCAGTCGCGGCCGTTGTCGGTGAACCAGAGCCTGCCCGTCTTGGGATCGAAGTCGAAGCCGACCGTGTTGCGCACGCCGCTGGCCACGGTCTCCATGCCGCTGCCGTCGAGGTTCATGCGGTAGATCCTGGCGTACTCGCCGGGGTCGCAGATGTTGCAGGGCGCGCCGATGGGGAAGTACAGCTTGTCCTGATGGATGCGCAGGAACTTCCAGCTGTGGTCCTCGCCGCCGGGCAGCTTGTCGTAGAGCACGGTCGGCGTGCCGGCGTTGTCGAGCTTGGTGTCGATGTTGTCGTAGCGCACGATCTGCTTGTGCGTGGCCAGGTAGAGCGAGCCCTTGTGGTACTCGATGCCCGCCGCCTTCTCCATCTTGTCGATGACGGTCTTGGTCTCGCGCGTGTTGCCCTTGGGCACGATCGCGTAGACCTTGTTGCCCACGAAGAGGGTGCTGACGAACACCACGTCGTTGGCGCCCTGGCGCAGCGCGCGCGCATCGAGCACGCCGGAGGCCCAGGTCTCCACCTTGAAGCCCGGCGGCAGCTTGAACTTGGCCGTCGGCAGCTTGTCGGCCGCGGTCGGGATCGGGAAGGCAGGCACCGGCGCCATGCGCTGGGCGGCCTCGGTCTTGGGCCGGCCCTTGGCCCAGCCCGGCTCCTCGGCTGGCGCCTGTTGGGCGGAAGCGGCGATGGCGCTGAGCAGGGCGGCGGCGAAGATGGCATGCAGTCGGATCGTTCGCATTGCTTGTCTCCTTTTCTTGGGCTTTCTGGGGGTGGCGCGCGCGCATGCAGGGGCCGGCGCTCGGCCGCTTCGCAGTGTGCGAGCCGATGTCCTGGTCATCAATAAAATAATCCGGCTATCCGACATGAATGCCATGCATATCGATGCCATCGACCTGAACCTGCTGCGCCTGTTCGACGCGGTCTACCGCGCGCGCAGCGTCAGCCGGGCGGCCGAGGCGCTGGGCCTCACCCAGCCCGCTGCCAGCCATGGCCTGGGGCGGCTGCGGCTGCTCCTGAAGGACGCGCTGTTCACCCGCGCCCCAGGCGGGGTGGCGCCCACGCCGCGCGCCGAGCGGCTGGCCGCCGCGGTGCAGTCGGCGCTGGCGCAGCTGGAAGAGGCGCTCAGCGAGCCCGACCGCTTCGCGCCCTCGGACTCGCGCAAGACCTTCCGCATCCACATGAGCGACATCGGCGAAAGCCGCTTCCTGCCGGTGCTCATGGCGCGGCTGGGCGAACTGGCGCCCGGCGTGCGGCTCGAGACGCTGCCGCTCGCGCCCGACGAGATCGCCCCCGCGCTCGACAGCGGCCGCGTCGATTTCGCCTTCGGTTTCCTGCCCAAGGTGAACGACACCCAGCGCGCGCAGTTGCTGAAGGACCGCTACATCGTGCTGCTGCGCAAGGGCCACCCCTTCACGCGCGGGCGCCGCAGCGGGCAGGCGCTGCTGGAGTCGCTGCAGCGGCTGGAGTACGTGGCGGTGCGCACCCATGCCGAGACACTGCGCATCCTGCAACTGCTCAACCTGGAAGACCGGGTGCGCCTGACCACCGAGCACTTCATGGTGCTGCCGGCCATCGTGCGCGCCACCGACCTGGCGGTGGTGATGCCGCGCGACATCGCGCGCAGCTTCGCCGAGGAGGGCGGCTACACGATCGTCGAGCCGGCCTTCCCGCTGCGCGACTTCGCCGTGTCGCTGCACTGGAGCAAGCGCTTCGAGGCGGACCCGGCGAACAGCTGGCTGCGCGGGGTGATCCGGGAGCTGTTCACCGAGGGCTGAAGCCGGACCGCGGCCTAAATGACAGTGATTCTCATTTGTCTGACTACAATGCGCGCTTCGATGAGTGCTCCCGCCGCCACCGCCACTTCCTCCCGCCGCCGTGCCTACTGGCTCAAGACCCTGCACGAATGGCACTGGGTCAGCTCGGCGCTGTGCCTGATCGGGATGCTGCTGTTCAGCATCACCGGCATCACGCTCAACCACGCCTCGCAGATCGAGGCGCGGCCGTCGGTGACGCGCAAGACCGCCACCGTCGATGCCGGCCTGCGCGTGCAACTGGCAGGCCTGCAGCCGGGCATCACCAAGACGTCCAAGGGCAAGGCCGAGCTGCCGGCCGAATTGCAGCGCTGGGTGAAGGTGCAATGGGGCGTCGACGCCGCCGGCCGCGAGGCGGAGTGGTCGCAGGATGAGGTCTACCTCTCGCTGCCGCGTCCGGGCGGCGATGCCTGGCTGCGCGTCGGGCTGGAGGACGGCGAGGCCGAGTACGAGCTGACCGACCGCGGCTGGATTTCCTACCTGAACGACCTGCACAAGGGCCGCCACACCGGCGCGGCCTGGAGCTGGTTCATCGACATCTTCGCGGTGGCGGCGCTGCTGTTCTCCATCACCGGCCTGCTCATCCTCAAGATGCATGCGGGCAACCGGCCCTTCACCTGGCCGATGGTGGCGATGGGGCTGCTGGCGCCTTTCCTCCTCGCGCTGCTCTTCGTCCATTGATTCAAGTCTGAAGAAGAAAGGTCTTTTCGTGCACATCCGCTATTCCCTCGCGCCGGCTGCCGTGTCGGCGCTGTTCGGGGCGCCCGCGCTGGCGGCGAGCCTGGCCGTCAACATCGAGGTGCCGCGCCTCAACGTGTCGGAGTACCACCGGCCCTACGCCGCCACGTGGATCGAGCGCGCCGACAACTCGCAGGCCGCCACGCTGGCGGTCTGGTACGACGTGCGCACCAAGACCAACAACCCCGAGGGCGAGGGCACGAAATGGCTGAAGGACATCCGCCAGTGGTGGCGCCGTGGCGGCCGCGAACTGTCGGTGCCGGTCGACGGCGTGACCAGCGCCACCAAGCCGGCGGGCAAGCACCAGCTGAGCTTCACCGAGGGCAGCGGCCCGCTTCCCAAGCTGGCGCCGGGGGCGTACAAGCTCGTGGTCGAAGCGGCGCGCGAGGTCGGTGGCCGCGAGGTCGTGAGCATCCCGTTCCAATGGCCGCCGGCGAGTGCGCAGCAGCCCGTCGTGGCCGGCAAGGAAGAGCTCGGCGAAGTGAAGCTCGAACTCAAGCCCTGACAACGTTTCTTCACCGAGAGGAGTTCACCATGACCCAGCCCGCCCTGCGCCTTGCCGCCCTTGCCTTCGCGCTGTCGTGCGCCGTGCCTGCCGTGCAGGCCCACAACGCCTGGCTGCTGCCGTCCACCACCGTGCTGTCCAAGGGCGACACGATCACGGTCGACGCGGCGGTGTCGAACGACCTGTTCGTCGCCAACCATGCGCCGCTGCGCATCGAGGGCCTGCAGATCGTCGCGCCCGACGGCAGCCCGATCAAGCCCGAGAACGAGGCCAGGCTCAAGCACCGCAGCGTGTTCGACGTGCCCGTGTCGCAGCCGGGCACCTACCGCATCGCGGTGCTGAACAACGGCGTGTTCGCGAGCTGGAAGGACAAGGCGACCGGCCAGACCAAGCGCGCGCGCGGCACGCCCGAGACCATCGGCAAGGAGATTCCGGCCGATGCGACCGAGGTGAGCGTCACCCAGTCCGCGGGCCGCATCGAGACCTTCGTCACCGTCGGCAAGCCCAGTGCGCTCAAGCCGATCGGCCAGGGCCTGGAGCTCATCGCCACCGGCAGCCCGACCGACCTGGTCAAGGGCGAGAAATCGACCTTCACGCTGCGCATCGACGGCCAGCCCGCCAAGGACCTCGAAGTGACCGTGACGGCCGGCAACACGCAGTACCGCGACAAGCTGAACGAGCTCAAGCTCAAGACCGACGACAAGGGTCAGTTCAGCGTGACA
Organism: Variovorax sp. JS1663; assembly: GCF_002157355.1. Lineage (GTDB taxonomy): Bacteria > Pseudomonadota > Gammaproteobacteria > Burkholderiales > Burkholderiaceae_C > Variovorax. Next base: position 158,312 of record NZ_LYMK01000002.1, read on the forward strand.
TGGCCAGCCGCGGGGATGTACTGGCTCGATGCCTCCACGCGCGACAACAAGACCACCGTGCCGCAGGCCAAGGAGCGCCGGCTGAGCTACGCGGCCACGCTCGAGGTGTCGCCCTGACTTGAGCGCCACTGCCGCGTCATCGCCGCCCCTTTCCTTCGCGCGCCGGCCTGACGGCTATGCCGGAGCGGCGCACCCGCGCCGCGCCGATCCGGCCAGCCTGCAGCAGATGGGCGGACGCACCATGGGGACCACCTGGTCGCTGCGCTTCGACAACCCGCGCATGCTGCCGCACGCGCAGGTGCGCACGGCCGTCGAGGAGGCGCTGGGCCGCGTCGTGGCGCAGATGAGCCATTGGGAAGCGGACTCGGACATCAGCCGCTTCAATGGCGCAGCGGCCGGCACGCGCCACCGCCTGGGCGCCGAATTCGCCGCCGTGGTGGCCTGCGCGCTGCGCTGGGCGCAGGCCAGCGGTGGCGCGCTCGACCCGACCGTGGCGCCGCTGGTCGCGTGCTGGGGCTTCGGCCCGCAGGCCGCCGCCGCGGCGCCGGACGCGGCGGCACTGGTCGATGCCGCCGCGCGCGTCGGATGGCAGCGGCTTCGCTTCGATCCGTCCGATGCCAGCATCCTGCAGCCGGGCGGCATGGTGCTGGACCTCTCGGGCATCGCCAAGGGCTTTGCGGTCGATCACGGCGTCGCGGCGCTCCGCGCGCTGGGGCTGCGCGACCTCCTGTTCGAGATCGGCGGCGAGCTGCGCGGCGTGGGCCGCCGACCCGGCGGCCTGCCGTGGCAGGTGGGGGTCGACAGCGGCGCGCATCCAGCGCCGCCCGTCGCGCTGGCCGACATGGCGATCGCCACCTCCGGCGACCGCTGGCATGTGCGCGAGGACGCAGACCGGCGCTGGTCGCACAGCATCGATCCGCGCAGCGCCCAGCCCGTGGGGCCGGCGCTGGCGAGCGTCACCGTACTGCATGCGCAGTGCATGGAGGCCGATGCCCTCGCCACTGTGCTGATGGTGCTGGGGCCGGACGAAGGCCCGCGCTTCGCCGATGCGCATCGGATCGCTGCACTGTTCGGCCGGCGCGACGACGAGGGCCTCGCGTGGCACGCCAGCGCCGCCTGGAGGGTGCATACGTGACCCTCGAACCCGCGCAGGCCTGATGGACGACAGCCTGCGTCACCTCGCCGCGGCGGCATCCGTCCTCCTGTATGGCGCTCTTTGTGCCGCGACCTGGCGGCGCGAGCGCCGCCGTGCGCGGGCGCTGGCCGATGACGCCGCCTCGCTCGCCGGCACCGGCGCGCCGGTGCTGGTGCTGCATGCCACGCAGACCGGCCAGGCCGAGACCATCGCCTGGCAGACCGCGCGCTGGCTGCATGCGCGCGGCGCCGCCGTACAGGTGAAGTCGCTCAACGAGATCGACCTGGCGACGCTGCAGACGGCCGAGCGCGCGCTCTTCGTGACCAGCACCTATGGCGAAGGCGACCCGCCCGACGGCGCCAGCGCTTTCGTCGAACGCGTGATGGGCGCCCGGGCGCACCTGGCCCACCTGCGCTACGCCCTGCTGGCGCTGGGCGACCGCCAATACGCGCACTTCTGCGGCTTCGGGCAGCGCCTGGATGCCTGGCTGCGCGACAGCGGCGCCGTGCCGGCCTACGAGCGCATCGACGTCGACAACGGCGACGAGGCCGCGCTGGCGCGCTGGCGGGCGCAGTGGCACGCCGAGGGCGCCGATGCCGGCGCCGACGTCGAGGTCGAGGTCGAGGTCGGCGAGTCCGCCGTCGATGCCTTCCAGCCGTGGCGGCTGGTCGCACGCCGCGAACTCAATCCCGGCAGCGCGGGCGCACCCATCTTCCACCTGGCTCTGACGCCCGCCGCGGGCGAGCTGCCGCAGTGGGCCTCGGGCGACCTGGTGCAGGTCGCGCTCGCCGGCGACCCGCAGCGCCCGCGCGACTACTCGATCGCGTCGATCCCGGCCGACGGCGAACTGCAACTGCTGGTGCGCCAGGAGCGGCATCCCGACGGCACCCTCGGCGCCGCATCCGGGCTGCTCACCGCGACCCTGGCGCCCGGCCACACCGTGGCGCTACGACTGCGCGCGCATCCCGCCTTCCGGCAGAACGGCAACGCCGACCGGCCGCTGATCCTGGTGGGCAACGGCACCGGGCTGGCCGGCCTGCGCAGCCACCTGCGCGAGCGCATCGCGCAGGGCCGGCACGACAACTGGCTGGTGTTCGGCGAGCGCAGCGCCCGGCACGACTTCCTGTATCGCGACGAACTCGAAGGCTGGCTGGCGGCCGGCGCGCTGGCCCGGCTGGACATGGTGTTCTCGCGCGACGAGGAGTCCCTGCACGGCGAGCGGCGCTACGTGCAGCACAGAGTGCTGCAGGCCGGCGACGAGGTGCTGGCCTGGGTTGAGCGGGGCGCCGCGGTCTACGTCTGCGGCAGCCTCCAGGGCATGGCCGGCAGCGTGGACGCGGCGCTGCGCCAGGTGATCGGCACCGATCGCCTGCACGAAATCGCTGCCGCCGGGCGCTACCGGCGCGACGTCTACTGAGCACGCCTCCCGATTCGTCGCCTCGGGGCAACGATCCGCAAGGAAGTGTGTGTCGGACGTGAACGGCGTATGAATTTTGTTATTGATAGTCGTTATCATTTGCGTTTCATTCGCACGGCACCCGGCGAATGGACTCACCCAGCCAATCCGGCCCCCTCGACACGAGGCGCGCAGCCCGGACCCGCCAGTGAAGTTCCCGTTTTCTGAAACCCGGAGGAATCCTTCATGGCGTACATCAAGAGCCGCAAGCACGCAGTCGCGCGCGGCATCCCACCCCTGGGCACCGCGGCCGCGGCTGCCACCCTGGTTGCGTTCGCATGGCCGGTCGCGGCGCAGACCCAGCCCGGCTCGGGCACCACCCTGCGCGAGGTGAAGATCGAATCGACCACCGACAGCTTCAAGGCCGACCAGGCCTCGTCGCCCAAGTTCACCGCGCCTCTGGTGGATACGCCGCAGACCATCACGGTCATCAAGAAGGAAGTGCTTCAGGAGCAGGGCGCCACCACGCTGACCGAGGCCTTGCGCAACACGCCCGGCATCACCTTCCAGATGGGCGAGAACGGCAACACCAGCACTGGCGATGCGGTCTTCCTGCGCGGCTTCGACACCTCCGGCAGCATCTTCATCGACGGGGCGCGCGACGTCGGCACCGTGACCCGCGACATGTACAACGTCGAGTCGGTCGAAGTGGTGAAGGGCCCGGCCAGCGCCGACATCGGCCGCACCGCGCCCACCGGCTACATCAACCTGGTCAGCAAGGTGCCGCTCGCCGAGAACTTCTTCGCCGGCTACGTCGGCATCGGCAGCGGCGACTACAAGCGCAGCACCCTCGACATCAACCGCGTGCTCGACGAGTCCGGCTCCATGGCCTTCCGCCTGAACGCGATGGTGCAGGACAGCGGCGTCGCCGGCCGCGATTTCGTGAAGAACAAGGGCTGGGCCATCGCGCCCTCCATCGCCTTCGGCCTGAACACGCCCACGCGCGTCTACCTGCAGTACCAGCACATCGACCAGACGAACCGGCCCGACGGCGGCCTGCCGACCATCGGCCTGGACGGCTTCTACCTGGCGCAGCTTTCCGCGCGCGGCGGCAACGGCCCGCGCGTCGACACCCGCAACTATTACGGCTACCGGTCGGACCATGACGACGTCAAGGCCGACATGTTCACCGCCCGCGTCGAGCACGACTTCGGCGACGGCGTCAAGCTGCGCAACCTGACGCGCTGGGGCCGGACCGACCAGGACCTGGTGCTCACCGGCGTCTTCAGCAGCGGCCCGCTCACGCCCAGCGTGTTCAACCCGCTGACCTGGTCCACCCGCGTGATCCCGCAGGGCAAGCGCCAGAGCAACGAGATCCTGACCAACCAGACCAACGTGACGGCCGAACTGGCGACCGGCTCGATCAAGCACTCGCTGAGCGCCGGCCTGGAGCTGACGCGCGAAGAGCAGAACAACGGCACCCTGGCCGGTGTCTTCAACGCCGGGAACGCGCAACTGGTGAGCGGCGCCTTCCAGGCCTACACCGGCATGTACCTGCCGAACATCTACCGGCCCATCGTGCCGGTGCTGCCGACCGGCGCGTCGGTCGAAGGCAAGACCTCGAGTGCCGCGCTCTACCTGTTCGACACCATGAAGTTCAACGAGCAGTGGCAGCTGACCGGCGGCCTGCGCGCCGAGCACTACCGCACCAGCTTCTTCAGCCTCGGCGCGCCGACCACCTTCAATGGCGCGCAGACGGCGACGTCGCAGTCGAAGTCGGACAACCTGTACACCGGCAAGATCGGCCTGGTCTACAAGCCCGCGCCCAACGGCAGCATCTACGCCGCCTACGCCACGGGCGCACAGCCGCCCGGCGGCAACTTCGCCTTCCAGACGACGACCACGGCCAACATCAACAACCTGAACCTGGATCCGCAGAAGGCCAAGACGGCCGAGATCGGCACCAAGTGGGACGTGATGGGCGGCCGCCTCGCGCTGGCCGGTGCGCTCTTCCGCACCACCAACGAGAACGAGCAGGTCCAGGTCGACACCTTCGGCAACTTCGAGCAGTACGGCAAGACCCGCGTGCAGGGCGTGGAGCTGAGCGCCGTCGGCCAGATCACGCCGGCCTGGCAGGTGATCGCGGGCCTCGCGCACATCGAGACCGAGATCCTCGAGGGCTCGCGCACCTCCGCCACGCAGCAGGGCGCGCAGATCCGCTATTCGCCCAGGAACACGGCGACGCTGTGGACCAGCTACAAGTTCCCGATCGGCCTGACCATCGGCGGCGGCCTGCGCTACGTGTCCACGCAGCAGCGCGCGACCACCAATGCCGTTTCCACCGCCACGACCTTCTTCCCGGAGATCCCGAGCTACACGGTGTTCGACGCGATGATCGGCTACGAAGTCAACAAGAACGTCTCGGTGCAGCTCAACCTGTACAACCTCACCGACAAGTTCTACCTGGCGCGCGTCAACAACGGCGGCAACCGCCTGGTGCTGGGTACGCCGCGCTCGGCCGTGCTGTCGGCGAACTTCAAGTTCTGAGCAACCTGATCGCTGCCGCCGCGCAGGGCGGTGCGACACTTCGAGGCTCGGCCGCACGGCCGGGCTTTCTGCTTTTTGGAGATCCTGCCAGATGATGCTTCACGTACCCGGCGTCCTGAGTCCCGAGCAGGTGCGCGAGATGCGGGCCGCGCTCGATGCCGCGGACTGGGTGGACGGCCGGGAAACGGTGGGTCCCCAGGGGGCGCAGGTCAAGCACAACCGCCAGCTGCCGGAGCTGTCCCCGGTCGGGCGGGAACTGGGCAAGACCATCCTGGCCGCGCTGTCGAAGAATCCGCTCTTCTTCGCCGCCGCACTGCCGCTGCGCTTCGTGCCGCCGCTCTTCAACCGCTACGAGGGCGGCGAGAACTACGGCCTGCACATCGACGGCTCGGTGCGCTCGGTGCCGTTCAGCAACGAGCAACTGCGCACCGACCTGTCGTGCACGCTGTTCCTGTGCGAGCCCGAGGAGTACGACGGCGGCGATCTCGAGGTGGTCGACACCTACGGCACGCACGAGGTCAAGCTGCCGGCGGGCGACCTGATCCTCTATCCGTCGAGCAGCCTGCACCGGGTCCATCCAGTGACGCGGGGCGCCCGCATCTGCTCCTTCTTCTGGCTGCAAAGCATGGTGCGCGACGACCATCGCCGCGGCATGCTGTTCGAGCTCGACCAGACGATCCAGAAACTGCGCGGCCGCCTGGGCGACTGCGAGGAGACGGTGTCGCTGACAGGCCACTACCACAACCTGCTGCGGATCTGGTCCGACGTATAAGCTCTCCCCCAGGCTCCCCCACTTCGTGTGGTCCGCCAACCCCCTCACCGGGGGCAACACCAGCGGCCCGGCAAAGCCGGTTCCGCGGTGTTCCTCGTGACTCATTCGTTCCTTTCGAGCACCAGCTCGTGCACGCGGGCACAGCGGAAGGCATTGCAGCGCGCGCTGAAGTCCCATTGCTCGACGACGCAGCGCCGCGGGCTGTCCGCAGCGGCCAGGCCACCGAAGCGGAGCAGGTTCACCGAATTGGGCGCATCGGCACGCAGCCGGGTCGACAGCGCGGTGCCCGCCTGCACGCACCACACGCGCCGATCGAGCGCGCCGAAGACCTCGTGCAGCGGCAGCACGAAAGGCAGGTGGATGTGTCCGCCGAGCACCAGGTCGGCGCCCGCATGCGCCCAGGCGCGCACCGCCTGCTCGCGCCCGATCAAGAGGTTCTTGTGGTCTTCCCGGCGCGTGACCGCGACCGGCTGGTGCACCACCACGATCTTCAACTGCCCGGGCCGGCCGCGCGCGAGGCGCTGCGCCGCGCGTGCCGTCTGCGCCCTGGAGACCGCGCCGTTCTCGTGCCGCCACCAGCGTGTGGTGTTGACACCGACCAGCAGGAAGTCGGGCGCTTCCACCACCGGCGCCAGGTCGTCGCCGAAGGCGCGCCGGTAGCGCGCATAGGGTGCGAGGGCACGGGTGGCCAGCGCGATCAGCGGGATGTCGTGGTTGCCCGGCACCACGAGCAGCCGCGGCAGCGCCAGCCGGTCGACGAAGGCGCGCGCCAGCGCGAACTGCCGGCGCGTCGCGCGCTGCGTGACGTCGCCCGAGAGGACCGCGGCGGCCGGCCGCTCGGCCTCCACCAGGGCCGCCAGCGCATGGGCGACCGCGGCCTGCTCGGTCCCGAAGTGCGGGTCGGACAGGTGCAGCAGGCAGTTCACCGGCGCGCGTCCCCGTACTCGCCGGGTTCCGGCTTGATCAGCCACAGCGGCTCGGGGGCCACGCGGAAGTGCAGCGGCATCGCCATGCGCTGGACCTCGCCGTCGGTCGCGACCTTGGCACGGCGCCGGCCCGGGCGTGCCGGGCTGACGGACATCGCGCGGAAGGAGGCATGCATGACCTCGTCCGCCTCGCCCAGCCGCGACAGCGCGCCGTGCACCATCAGCATGAACATCGCGAGCCGGCCGACGGGCTTGAGCGCAATGGCGGTGAGCTCGCCCTGCTCGACCGCCTCGGGGCGAGGCATGCCGACCTGTTCCAGCTGGAGCGCGTTGTTGCCCACGAAGAGCGTCGGGGTGCGCACGACGCGCTCCTCGCCGCGCCACTGCATGCGCAGGTCCCAGCCCGGATGGCGGCGCATCGCCGTGGCCAGCGCCGCCCACAGTGCCACCCAGCGGCTGCGGCCGTAGCGCGACTTGTAGACCTCCCGCTCTTCCAGCACGCGCGCATACAGGCCGAGGCTGGCGTTGACCAGGAACACGCGCTCGTTCACGAGGCCGGCCTGCACCGGCACCGGCCGCGCGCGCAGCAGCAGCGCCAGCGCCTCTTCCGTGTCCGTGGGAATGGCATGCGTGCGGCTGAAGTAGTTGAAGGTGCCCTGCGGCAGCAGGCCCATCGCGCAGCCGCTGCCCATCACCACCTGGGCCACCGCGTTGATGGTGCCGTCACCGCCGGCGGCGACCACGATGCCGGAGGCAGCGCGCGCGGCATCGACGGCCTGCCGGATCTGCGTGCCGAGGCGCCCGGTGCGCCCGATCTCGAAGAGCTGGTAGTCCCTGCCGTGCTCGGCGCAGACCCGCGCGATCGCGGCGCGCACGGCCTGCGCCCGGCCGCGCCCGGAGCGGACGTTGAAGACGATGAAGAGCTTCGATCGGTCGTGCGAGATGCAGGATGGCATCAGGGGTGGGATGTCTGGCGGTGCATCCATGCTGCCATGCCGTCCAGCAATTGCTGCAGGACTTCTTCGTCATTGCGCCCCGATCGGCGCAGCACGTGGAAGGCATGGTCCGCCTCGGCGATCTCCATCAGCGTGGCCGAGGGGCCCAGCGTCGAGACCACCGAGCGGATGTGGCCGATCTCCGCCAGTTCGTCGCGCGTGCCCTGGACGAAGAGCATCGGCACGCGCACGTCGGCCAGGTGGTCGGCCCGCCCGGTCGCGGGCGTGCCCGCCGGATGGAGCGGAAAGCCGACGAAGACCAGCCCTGCCACGCCCGGCAGCGGCTGCAGCGCCTGGGCCTGCGAGCTCATCCGTCCACCGAAGGACTTGCCGCCGGCATAGAGCGGCAGCGGGCCGAAGTGCTGCGTCGCCTGGTCCACCGCCGCGCGCACGGCGGCATGGGCGACCGCCGGCGGGTCGGGCCGCTTCTTGCCGAGCTCCATCGACGGGAACTGGTAGCGCAGGGTGGCGATGCCGCGCGCGGCCAGTCCGTCCGCGACCGCGGCCATGAAGACATGCCGCATCCCGGCGCCCGCCCCATGGGCGAAGACATAGCAGGCGAGGGCATCCGGTGGCGCCTGCACCAGGCCCGAGACGGTCCCGTGCTCGCCGACCTGAAAGCGGATTTCTTGCGTACTCGAACTCATGCGAACTCCGATGATGCGCGCAGGGGCGCAAAAAGCGGTCCAAAACAAGGGTTAACCCGGGCGTTATATAGAACCCCCACATAGGCCGTATGGGCACCCGTGTATGCATTCGGCCCCATAAAGGAATAACTTCGCAGGCACGATTTTTGATCGCCACGAAGACCGCCCCATGAGCATGAGCATGACACCGAGCACCCAACCCATCCGCTTTTTCCACCGCGGCCGGATCGTCGACGTGAGCGGCGTGCACCCCACGCGCTCGGTGCTCGACTGGCTGCGCGAGGACGCCCGCTGCACCGGCACCAAGGAAGGCTGCAACGAGGGCGACTGCGGCGCCTGCACGGTGGTGATCGGCGAGCTGGCCGAGGCGGGCGAAAAGGGCGCGGTGGGCGGCCTGCGCCTCTCCACGGTCAATGCCTGCATCCAGTTCCTGCCCACGCTGCACGGCAAGGCGCTGTTCACGGTCGAGGACCTCAAGTCGCAATGCACGCGGCAGCGCGAGAAGGCGCCGCGCGAGAAGCAGTCGACGATCCAACTGCACCCCGTGCAGCAGGCGCTGGTGGACTGCCATGGCTCGCAGTGCGGCTTCTGCACGCCGGGCTTCGTGATGTCGCTGTGGTCCACCTACGAGCACCACCAGGACGCCGGCACCCAGCCCAGCCGCCAGCAACTGGCCGACGACCTCTCGGGCAACCTGTGCCGCTGCACCGGCTACCGGCCCATCCTCGACGCCGGCCAGCGCATGTTCGACCTGCCCGCGGTACGGCTGGACACCGAGCCGGTGGTGGCCGCGCTGAGCAGCCTGAAGCACGAGGCCGCCTTCGAGTACGCCGCGCCGCTCGGCCAGCGTGTCGACCATTTCCATGCGCCCACCACCCTGGCGCAGCTGGCCGCGCTGCGCGAGGCCAAGCCGGCGGCGCAGCTGCTGTCCGGCTCCACCGACGTGGGCCTGTGGGTCAACAAGCAGTTCCGCGACCTGGGCGACATCATCTATGTCGGCGACGTGACCGAGATGAAGGTTGTGCAGGAGCGTGACGGCGAGCTCTACATCGGCGCCGGCGCCTCGCTGGAGAACGCCTTCAGCGCGCTGGCCAGGCGCATGCCCAGCCTCACCGACCTGTGGCTGCGCTTCGCTTCGCCGCCGATCCGCAACGCCGGCACCATGGGCGGCAACGTCGCCAACGGCTCGCCCATCGGCGACTCGCCGCCGGTGCTGATGTCGCTGGACGCGCAGATCGAGCTGCGCCTCGGCGAGCGCGTGCGCCGCATGCCGCTGTCCGACTTCTATGTCGACTACATGAAGAACAAGCTGGCGCCCGGCGAGTTCGTGCAGGGCCTGGCGGTGCCGCTGGCCGCGATGCAGCGCCAGGTGCGCGCCTACAAGATCAGCAAGCGCTTCGACTGCGACATCTCGGCCCTGTGCGCCGGCTTCGCCATCGAACTCGACGGCGACACGGTCAAGGAAGTGCGGCTGGCCTTCGGCGGCATGGCCGCCATCGTCAAGCGTGGCGCCCAGGCCGAGGCCGCGCTGGTCGGCAAGCCCTGGAGCCAGGCCAGCGTCAACGCCGCCAAGCTCGCGCTGGCGCAGGACTTCACGCCGCTGACCGACATGCGCGCCAGCGCCGACTACCGCCTGCTGGTGGCGCAGAACCTGCTGCAGCGCCTGTGGCTGGAAACGCGCGCCAAGGACCCGCTGCCGGTTGAAGCCACCAGTGTCTGGAGCGTGATGCCGCACGCAGCTGCCGGCGTTGTTGCCGCCGAAGGAGTCTGAGATGAACAAACCCATCGATCCCGCACTGCTCCAATCGGCCGAAGCCTTCGCCGACTACCTGAAGAACGCGGCGGCGCGCATCGACGTGCATGCCGAGGCCAAGGCGCACGGCGACGGTGCGCGCGTGGGCATCAGCCGCCCGCACGAATCGGCGCACCTGCACGTGGCCGGCGAGGCCACCTACATCGACGACATCCCCGAGCTGGCCGGCACGCTGCACTGCGCGCTGGGCCTGTCGCCCGTGGCCAATGGCCGCCTGCGGAACATGAAGCTGGAAGCCATCAGCGCCATGCCGGGCGTGGTGGCGGTGCTCACCGCGGCCGACATTCCGGGCACCAACGACTGCGGCTCGATCGTCCACGACGATCCCATCCTGTGCAGTGGCGACATCCGCTACCTGGGCCAGCCGGTGTTCGCGGTGATCGCCGAGACCCGCGACGCCGCGCGCCGGGCCGCGGCCCGCGCCAAGGACGCGCTGGACATCGAGGCCGAGCCGCCGGTGATCACGCCCGAGGAGGCGCACGCCAAGGGCCAGTACGTGCTGCCGCCCATGCACCTGGTGCGCAGCACCAACGAGGGCGGCGCCCAGGCCGCGATCGCCAAGGCGCCGCACCGGCTCAAGGCCACGCTGAACGTGGGCGGGCAGGAGCAGTTCTACCTGGAAGGCCAGATCAGCTACGCCATCCCGAAGGAGGGCGGGGCGATGCACGTGCACTGCTCCACCCAGCATCCGAGCGAGATGCAGCACCTGGTCGCGCACGCGCTGCACCTGCACGCCAACCAGGTGCAGGTGGAATGCCGGCGCATGGGCGGCGGCTTCGGCGGCAAGGAATCGCAGTCGGGCCTGTTCGCCTGCGTGGCGGCGGTGGCGGCGAACAAGCTGCAGCGCCCGGTCAAGCTGCGGCTGGACCGCGACGACGACTTCATGGTCACCGGCCGGCGCCACTGCTTCTGGTACGAGTACGAGGTCGGCTTCGACGCCGAGGGACGCATCCTCGGCGCCGAGATCACCATGGTCTCGCGCGCCGGCCACTCGGCCGACCTGTCGGGGCCGGTGATGACCCGCGCCCTGTGCCACTTCGACAACGCCTACTGGCTGCCCGACGTGTCCATGCACGGCTACTCGGGTCGGACCAACACGCAGAGCAACACCGCTTTCCGCGGCTTCGGCGGCCCGCAGGGCGCGATCGCGATCGAGAACATCATGGACTCGGTGGCGCGCGAACTCGGCCGCGATCCGCTGGACGTGCGGCGCGTCAACTTCTACGGCAAGACGGAGAACAACGTCACGCCCTATCGCCAGACCGTGACCGACAACATCATCCACGAACTGGTCGGCGAGCTGGAAGGCACCAGCGACTACCGCGCGCGGCGAGAGGAGATCGCGGCCTTCAACCAGACCAGCCCCGTGCTCAAGCGCGGCATCGCGCTGGCGCCGCTGAAGTTCGGCATCTCCTTCAACGTCAAGCACTTCAACCAGGCCGGCGCGCTGGTCCACGTCTACACCGACGGCTCGATCCTGGTGAACCACGGCGGCACGGAGATGGGCCAGGGCCTCAACACCAAGGTGGCGCAGGTCGTGGCGCACGAGCTGGGCGTGAGCTTCGAGAGCGTGCGCGTCACCGCCACAGACACGCAGAAGGTGGCCAACACCTCGGCCACTGCAGCCTCCACCGGCGCCGACCTGAACGGCAAGGCCGCACAGGACGCGGCACGCCAGATCCGCGAGCGCCTCGCGGCCTGCGCCGCCGCGCGCCACGGCGGCAAGCCGGAAGAAGTGCGCTTCGCCAACGACAAGGTCATGGTCAACGGCCGCACCTTCCCCTTCAGCACCCTGGTCGGCGAGGCCTACCTCGACCGCGTGCAGCTCTGGTCCGACGGCTTCTACGCCACGCCGGGCCTCAGCTGGGACAAGGACAGGATGCAGGGCCGCCCCTTCTACTACTACGCCTACGGCGCCGCCGTGAGCGAGGTCATCGTCGACACGCTCACCGGCGAATGGAAGCTGCTGCGCGCCGACATCCTGCACGACGCCGGCAAGTCACTGAACCCGGCGGTGGACATCGGCCAGGTCGAGGGCGCCTTCATCCAGGGCATGGGCTGGCTGACCACCGAGGAACTGGTCTGGCATCCCAAGACCGGCCTGCTGACCACGCACGCGCCCAGCACCTACAAGATCCCGACGGCCAACGACTGCCCGCCGGTCTTCAACGTGCGCCTGTTCGAGGGCCAGAACTTCGAGGACTCCATCCACCGCAGCAAGGCGGTGGGCGAGCCGCCGCTCCTGCTGCCCTTCTCGGTCTTCTTCGCCATCCGCGATGCCGTGTCGGCGGTGGGCGACCACAAGGCCGATCCGCCCCTGCAGGCGCCGGCCACCAGCGAGTCGATCCTGCGCGCCGTGACGGCGGTGCAGAACGCCGCCGTCTGAGAGTCTTCACCAAGAGTCTTGTATGTGAGCAGCGCGTTATAACTGCCCGCACATTTCGCAACCAGCGGGCAGCTCATGAGAGACCAAGCGCTTCTCGACAAGATCGATCTTCACCTCATCCGGATCCTGCACACCGTGTTGACCGACCGCAGCGTCTCGCGTGCCGCCATACGCCTGGGCATGTACCAGCCGGCCGTCTCGGCCGCGCTGAAGCGCCTGCGCGAATTGTCGGGCGACCCCCTGCTGGTGCGCTCGGGCTCGGGCATGGTGCCCACCGACGCCGGGCTGCGCATGATCGACCCGGCCGCCAGCATCCTGCGGGCGGCGGAGATGCTGTTCTCGGACGCGCGCGGTTTCGATCCGCAGACCGCGCAGACCACCTTCCGCATCGCCGCCTCGGACTATCTGGACCCGCTGTTCCTGCCCATGCTGGTGGCGCAGGTCAAGGCGCAGGCGCCGCTGTGCGGCATCGAGATCCATGCGCTCTCGTCCGATTCCGACTACCACGCGCACCTGTCGCTGGGCCAGGTCGATCTGGTGATAGGCAACTGGCTCAAGCCGCCGGAAGACCTGCACATGGCTCGGCTCTTCGGCGACGAGATCGTCTGCCTGGTCAACCAGGACCATCCGGCGGTGCGCCGCGGCTGGGACCTGGAGAGCTGGCTGGCCGCCGAGCACGTGGCGCCCACGCCGCTGCACCCGGGCGCGCGCGGCATCATCGACCAGATGCTCGACGAGATGGGCCGGCAGCGCAACATCACCGCGCGCTGCGCGCACTTCGGCCTGATCCCGGACATGGTGGCCTCCAGCCTGCTGGTGCTCACCACCGGCCGCCAGTACTGCGAGCGCTTCCTCGAGCGGCTGCCGCTCGCCATCCTCCCGTGCCCGGTGGCGCTGCCGCGCCTCATGTACTACCAGCTGTGGCATGAGCGCACCCATTCCTCCAGCTCCGCGCGCTGGCTGCGCGAGCGCACCAAATCGGTGGCGGCGTCGCTGCGGCCCGCCGCTTCCTCCACCGGCTCCGGATAGCCGGCCTTCCCAACTCGCGCCCGGCGTCGCGAACTTTCCGACAACGCCAAGACAGAGAAACTCGGAGACAACGCGATGAACCGTACAGAGCAGTTGCCGGGCGGCATGCCCGAGCACGACACAACCGTCCCTGGAACAGGGCCCACGACCGGCTGGGCGGAACGCCTGTTCAAGCTCAGGGAGCACAACACCACCGTGCGCACCGAAATCGTGGCGGGGCTGACCACCTTCCTGACGATGGCCTACATCATCTTCGTCAACCCGTCGATCCTCGGTGACGCGGGCATGCCGAAGGACGCGGTCTTCGTCGCCACCTGCCTGATCGCCGCGCTGGGCACCGGGATCATGGCCTTCTATGCCAACTACCCGATCGCGCTGGCGCCGGGCATGGGGCTCAACGCCTACTTCGCCTACGTCGTGGTGCTGCAGATGGGCTTCACCTGGCAGGCGGCGCTGGGCGCGGTCTTCGTCTCGGGCTGCCTGTTCCTGCTGGTCACCGTGTTCCGGTTGCGCGAGCTCATCATCAAGGGCATCCCGCAGTCGATACGGCTGGCGATCACGGTGGGCATCGGCCTGTTCCTGGCGATCATCGCGCTCAAGAGCGCAGGCATCGTCGCGCCGTCCAAGGCCACCTACGTCACGCTGGGCGACCTGCACACCCCGCAGGCGGTGCTGGCGGTCATCGGCTTCTTCATCATCGTGGTGCTGGACCGGCTGAAGGTGCCGGGCGCCATCCTGATCGGCATCGTCGCGGTGACCGTGCTGTCCTTCTTCTTCGCGGGCAACACCTTCCACGGCGTGTTCTCGGCCCCGCCTTCGATCGCGCCCACTTTCCTGCAGCTGGACATCAAGTCGGCGCTGTCGGGCGGCATCCTGAACGTGATCCTGGTGTTCTTCCTGGTCGAGCTGTTCGACGCCACCGGCACGCTGATGGGCGTGGCGCGCCGCGCCGGCCTGCTGGTGCCGGGCAAGATGGATCGGCTGAACAAGTCGCTGCTGGCCGACAGCGGCGCGATCTTCGCGGGCTCGCTGCTGGGCACCTCCAGCACCACCGCCTACGTGGAGAGCGCGGCCGGCGTGCAGGCTGGCGGCCGCACGGGCCTGACGGCCCTCACCGTGGCGGTGCTCTTCCTGGCCGCGCTGGCGATCTCGCCGCTGGCCGGCGCGGTGCCGGCCTACGCCACGGCCCCCGCGCTCTTCTTCGTGGCATGCCTCATGCTCAGGGACATCACCGAGCTCGATTGGGACGACACGACGGAAGTCATCCCGGCCGCGGTCACCGCGCTGGCCATGCCCTTCACCTACTCGATCGCCAATGGCCTGGCCTTCGGCTTCATCACCTATGCGGTGCTCAAGCTGTTCACCGGGCGCGCCAGGCAGGTGCACTGGATGGTCTGGCTGATCGGCGGCGTGTTCCTTTTCAAATTCATCTATATCGGTGGACACTAGACGACTTGAACCTCAGGTTGTGTTGCGCTTGAGCTGACGGCGGATCTCTTTGGCCAGGGGCGCCGCGGAACCGGCTTTGCCGGGCCGCTGGCGTCGCCCCCGGCGAGGGGTTGGCGGCCACACGAAGTGGGCAAGCCTGGGGGAGGACCTTTCCAGCATGACAACCCACCACAGACTCCAGCTCTCGAACATCACCAAGCGCTACCCCTCGGTCGTCGCCAACAGCGACGTGTCCCTGGTGGTCGCTCCGGGCGAAACCCACGCCGTGCTCGGCGAGAACGGCGCCGGCAAGTCCACGCTGATGAAGATCATCTACGGCGCGGTCAAGCCGGACGAGGGCAGCGTGATGTTCGACGGCCAGCCCGTCGCCGTGCGCAACCCGCAGGAGGCGAGGGCGCTGGGCATCAGCATGGTGTTCCAGCACTTCAGCCTGTTCGACACCCTGACGGTGGCCGAGAACGTCTGGCTGGGGCTGGACAAGAGCCTGTCGCTGGCCGAGGTCACCCGCCGCATCGCGGCCAAGGCCGGCGAGTACGGGCTGGACATCGACCCCTCCCGCCCGGTCCACACCCTGTCGGTGGGCGAGATGCAGCGGGTCGAGATCATCCGCGCGCTCTTGACCGACCCCAAGCTGCTGATCCTGGACGAGCCCACCTCGGTGCTGACGCCGCAGGCGGTGACCAAGCTCTTCGTGGTGCTGAAGAAGCTGGCCGCCGAGGGCTGCAGCATCCTCTACATCAGCCACAAGCTGCACGAGATCCGCGAGCTGTGCAGCGCCTGCACCGTGCTGCGCGGCGGCAAGGTGACCGGCGTGTGCAACCCGCGCCAGGAGAGCAACGAATCGCTGTCGCGCCTGATGATCGGCGCGGAGCCGCCGCCCCTGCAGCACAGGCCGGTGCATGCAGGGGCCGTGGCGCTGCGCGTCAAGGGCCTGACGCTGGCGCGCGAGGACCAGTTCGGCGTGGACCTGGACGGCGTCTCGCTCGACGTGCGCGCCGGCGAGGTGGTGGGCATCGCCGGCGTGTCGGGCAACGGCCAGAAGGAACTGCTCTACGCGCTCTCCGGCGAAGACACGCGGGCCGAGGCCGGGATGATCGAAGTGTTCGGCCAGGCAGCCGCGCGTTTCCGGCCGCGCAGGCGGCGCGCGCTGGGCCTGCATTTCGTGCCCGAGGAACGCCTGGGCCGCGGCGCGGTGCCGACGCTGAGCCTGGCGCACAACATGCTGCTCACGCGCAGCAACGCGGTGGGGCGGGGCGGCTGGATCCGCACCGGCGCGCTTCAGCAGCACGCAGGCCGGATCATCGAGCGCTTCAAGGTCAAGGCCGGCGGGCCCGGTGCGGCGGCGCGCTCGCTCTCGGGCGGCAACCTGCAGAAATTCATCGTCGGGCGCGAGATCGACGCCAATCCGAAGATCTTCGTCGTCTCGCAGCCGACCTGGGGCGTGGACGTGGGTGCCGCGGCCCTCATCCGCGGAGAGATCCTGGCGCTGCGCGATGCTGGCTGCGCGGTGCTCGTGGTCAGCGAGGAGCTGGATGAGCTCTTCGAGATCAGCGACCGGCTGCACGTGATCGCCAAGGGCCGGCTGTCGCCTTCGATCGACCGCGCCGCGGCCACCGTGCCGCAGATCGGCGAATGGATGAGCGGCCTGTGGGGCGGCGCGCCTCATGCGGCCCCTGCAGGGAAGAACGAGGAGGTCGCCCATGCTTAAGCTCGAACCCCGCCCGCAGCTGTCGCGCTTCTGGAGCTACGGCTCGCCGATCCTGGCGCTGCTGGTGACCGTGCTGATCGGCATGGTGCTGTTCTCGGCGCTGGGCAAGGACCCGGTCAAGGGCCTGCTGGTCTTCTTCTGGGAGCCGATCAAGAGCGGCTATGCGCTGGGCGAGCTGATGGTGAAGGCCACGCCGCTGTTGATCATCGCGCTGGGGCTGGCCGTGTGCTTCCGCTCCAACGTGTGGAACATCGGGGCGGAAGGCCAGTTCGTCTTCGGCGCGATCGCCGCTGGTGGCGTGGCGCTGCTGGCCGACAAGACCACCGGTCCGTGGATCGTCGTGGCGATCCTGCTGGCCGGCATCGTGGGCGGCATGGTGTGGGCCGGTATCGTCGCCCTGCTGCGCGACAGGTTCAACGCCAGCGAGATCCTGGTCAGCCTGATGCTGGTGTACGTCGCGACGCTGCTGCTGGGCTATATGGTCTACGGGCCCTGGAAGGACCCGATGGGCTACAACTTCCCGCAGACCAAGACCTTCGAAGCGGTGACGCAGATCCCGCGCCTCATGAAGGGCTCGCGCGTGAGCATCGGCCTGGTGATCGCGCTGCTGGGCGCGGCGGCGCTGTGGGTCTTCCTGTTCCGCACGCGGGCCGGCTTCGCGCAGCAGGTCGGTGGCCTGGCGCCGGCGGCGGCGCGCTACGCGGGCTTCTCGGCCCGGCGCGCGATCTGGATCGCGCTGCTGACCTCGGGCGGCGCGGCCGGACTGGCGGGCGCGCTCGAAGTGGCGGGCCCGATCGGCCAGCTCACGCCGTACGTGCCGGCGGGCTATGGCTTCGCGGCCATCATCGTGGCCTTCGTCGGGCGGCTGCACCCGGTGGGCATGATCTTCTCGGCCATCCTGATGAGCATGTTCTACATCGGGGGCGAGCTGGCGCAGTCGCGGCTGGGGCTGCCCAAGTCGCTGACCGGGGTGTTCCAGGGGCTGCTGCTGTTCACGCTGCTGGCCTGCGACACGCTGATCGCCTACCGCATCCGGCGCAAGGCGGCGCCGAAGCCGGCGGCGGCGCCTGCCGGTACCTCTTCTCTCCAGGCCAGCACGCCGCTGACCGCCCCTGTTGCCCGTCCCACCGAAGGAGCCGCATGATGGAAAGCTACGCACTCCTCCTGGGCTCCACGCTCAGCGCCGGCACGGTACTCGCGATCGCCGCGCTGGGCCTCTTGATCAACGAGAAGGCCGGCATCGTCAACCTCGGCGCCGAGGGCATGATGCTGTGCGCCGCCATCGCCGGCTTCGCCACGGTGGTGAACACGCACAACACATGGCTCGGCTTCGCCGCCGGCATGGCGGCCGGGGCGCTGCTCGCGGCCTTCTTCGGCGTGCTGGTGATCTGGCTCAATACCAACCAGTACGCGACCGGGCTGGCGCTGAGCCTCTTCGGCGTCGGCTTCTCGGCCTTCGCGGGCATCCGCTTCGTGCAGGCCAAGCTGCCCGAGAGCACGAACTACGCGCTGCCGGTGCTGGGCGATATCCCTCTGGCCGGGCCAGCGCTGTTCCGGCACCACCCGATGGTGTATCTGGCGGTGCTGCTCACCATCGGGCTGATCTGGTTCCTCTACCGCACGCGCGCCGGCCTGGTGCTGCGCTCGGTGGGCGAATCGCCCGAGTCCTCGCATGCGCTGGGCTACCCGGTGCGGCGCATCCGCTTCATGGCGGTGATCGCGGGCGGCGCGCTGTGCGGGCTGGCGGGGGCGTACCTGTCCACCGTCTACACGCCGCTGTGGGTCGAGGGCATGGTGGCGGGCCGCGGCTGGATCGCGCTGGCGCTCACCACCTTCGCCACCTGGCGGCCGGTGCGGGTGCTGCTGGGCGCCTACCTGTTCGGCGGGGTGTCGATGCTGGGCTTCCACCTGCAGAGCACCGGGGTCAACGTGCCCAGCCAGTTCCTCAGCATGCTGCAGTACATCGCGCCGATCGTGGTGCTGGCGCTGATCTCGCGCAACCCGGCCTTCATCCGCGTGAACATGCCGGCTTCCATCGGGAAACCCTTCTACCCCGGCTCATAATTGCGTTCACAATTGTTTCCGGTGTAGCAATTCGAGGATTTCACCAATGAATGATCTGAACAAGCGTTCCCTGCTCAAGCTGGCTGCCCTGACCGCAGTCGCCTCGGCCGCCCTGATCGGCTGCGGCAAGAAGGAAGAGGCGCCGGCCCCCGCGCCCGCCGCCCCGGCGCCGGCCCCGGCAGCCGCCGCGCCTGCGCCGGCCGCGCCGCTGAACGTCGCGTTCGCCTACGTGGGCCCGGTGGGCGACGGTGGCTGGTCCTTCGCGCACGACAACGGGCGCAAGGCCATCGAGAAGGAATTCGGCGACAAGATCAAGACCACCTTCGTCGAGAGCGTGCCCGAGTCGGCTGATGCCGAGCGCGTGTTCCGCGACATGGTGGGCCAGGGCAACAAGCTGATCTTCGGCACCACCTTCGGCTACATGGAGCCGATGCTCAAGGTGGCGAACGACAGCAAGGAAGTGAAGTTCGAGCATGCCACCGGCTACAAGACGGCCGAGAACATGCGCACCTACGACAGCCGCACCTACGAGGGCGCGTACATGGCCGGCGTGATCGCCGGTTCCATGACCAAGAGCAACACGCTGGGCGTGGTGGGCTCGGTGCCGATTCCCGAGGTGCTGCGCAACATCAACTCCTTCACCCTGGGCGCGCAGTCGGTCAACCCGAAGGTCACGACCAAGGTGGTGTGGGTCAACGAGTGGTTCAGCCCGCCGAAGGAAACCGAGGCGGCCACCGCGCTGATCAACGGCGGTGCGGACGTGCTGTTCCAGAACACCGACTCGCCCGCCGTCCTGAAGACCGCGCAGGAAAAGGGCAAGCGCGCCTTCGGCTGGGATTCGGACATGACCGCCTACGGTCCCAAGGCCCACCTGGCCTCGGCCATCATCAACTGGGCGCCGTACTACACCAAGGCCGTGCAGGACGCGCTGGACGGCAAGTGGGCCACCGGTCAGACCTGGTGGGGCGTGAAGGAAGGGGCGATCGACATCGTCTCCATCGCCGAGGACGTGCCGGCCGAGACCAAGGCCAAGGTCGAGGAGATCAAGAAGGGCCTGAAGGACGGCAGCTTCTCGATCTGGAAGGGCCCGATCGTCGGGCAGGACGGCAAGGAAGTGGTGGCCGCCGGTGCGGTCGCCGACGACAAGTTCCTCTCGGGCGTGAACTTCTACGTCAAGGGCGTTGAGGGCAAGGTGCCTGGCGGCGATAAGAAGTAAGCGGTCCTGCTTCGGCCTGAAAGGGTTGCTGCGTATGGCAACCCTTTTTTATTGCTGGGGGACGGTGCGCGCCGCGGGAGGCGGTCTGCAGCCCGGGCTCATACTGGGGCGTTCGTCGCTTCGCGCCGACTCCGCTGCGGTGCTCGCGTGGGGGCGGCGCCGAAGAACTCGCTATGCGCCCCTTCGGGGCACTCCGCTCAAACAGCTGCGGCGAGTCAGTTCACGAAGCGCGCCTGTCCTTCGGCAGGCGCGCCCGCCCCCAAACTGCGCTCCTCGCCGCCCCAGAAATCGCCCGGTCCGCAGACCGCCTCCCGCGGAGCATGCGGCGGGGGTGCATTTCCTGGGGCGAACCGGAGCAGCACTCAATCGCAAAGGCATCCCAGCAGCGCGTAAGCGTCGCAATGTGGCCGAGACGGTCAGCAGCGCTTATCCTGTGCGCGAACACCACCCACGACCGCTCCATGACCGACCTGCGCCCCTTCGCCCACGACATCCCCGCCGATCGCCTTCCCGCGCTGCTCGCCGCCATGCCCAAGGCGGAGCTGCACATGCACATCGAGGGCTCGCTGGAGCCCGAGCTGATCTTCGCGCTGGCGCAGCGCAACGGCGTGGCCATTCCCTACGCCAGCGTCGAGGAGCTGCGCCGCGCCTACGCCTTCACCAACCTGCAGAGCTTTCTCGACATCTACTACGCCGGCGCCAGCGTGCTGCTGAAGGAGCAGGACTTCTACGACATGGCCTGGGCCTATCTCGAGCGCGCCGCCGCCGACAACGTGGTGCACACCGAGATGTTTTTCGACCCGCAGACGCACACGGCGCGTGGCGTTTCGATGCAGACGGTGATCGACGGCCTGCACCGCGCCTGCGTCGATGCGCAGTCGAAGCTGGGCGTGAGCGCGGCGCTGATCCTGTGCTTTCTGCGTCACCTGAGCGAGGAGGACGCCTTCGCCACGCTGGAGCAGGCGCTGCCGTTCCGCGACAAGTTCATCGGCATCGGTCTCGATTCCAGCGAGGTCGGCCATCCGCCCGAGAAGTTCGCGCGCGTGTTCGCCCGCTGCCGCGAGCTGGGCTTTCATCTCGTCGCCCATGCGGGCGAGGAGGGGCCGCCGGCCTACGTGTGGAGCGCGCTCGACGTGCTGAAGGTGGAGCGCATCGACCATGGCGTGCAGAGCACCAAGGACCCGGCGCTGATGAAGCGCCTGGCGCAGGAGCGCATCCCCTTGACCGTGTGCCCGCTGTCGAACCTCAAGCTCTGCGTCTTTCCCGACCTCGCGCAGCACAACCTGGGGCAGCTGCTCGACGCGGGGCTGTGTGCGACCGTGAACTCGGACGACCCGGCCTATTTCGGCGGCTACATGAACGAGAACTTCCTGCAGACCTTCGCGGCGACGGGGCTGACGGCGAAGCATGCATGGCAGCTGGCGGCGAACAGCTTCGAGGGCAGCTTTGTCGACGCGGCGATGAAGGCGCGCTGGACGGATCGCTTGAACGAGTGCTTCGCGCGGTTCGGGACGGCGTGACACGGAGCCTTGGAGCATTTACCCAATAAAATTCGCTTTTATTGGGTAACTCCGGACATGGCCTCAGGCATCCTGTACCGATCGCAAGAACTGGCTTTCAGAACCCAGTACGCCGAGCTGAAGGAGCGTACAGGTTCGGCGGACATCCTGCTTCCCGGGACGCCGGGCACCCTGGTCAAGCGCCAAGGCACTGGTTATGCCTACTGGTACCGTGTCTACTACCCGCTGCCGGGACGGCAGGCCGAGCAGATGGTCGGCAGAGAGGACGATGCCGAGGCCCATGACGGCATGCTGCGTCGGATCGAGTTCGCGCAGTGGGTTGCGGCCCAGGTCCGCGACCTGCGCAAGCTCCAGTTCCAGGTGGCGGACAAGGGCGTTGCCGGCGTGCTGGTCGAACTGCACAACCGCGGCATCCTCGGGGCGGGCGTGACGCTGGTCGGCACGCTGTGCTACATGGCGTGGCTCAACGAACTGGGTGCCAAGGCCGTCGCTGCGCGGACCCAGGACATCGATCTCGCGGCGCGGCAGAAGCTGAAGCTGGCCGTGCCGGCGTCGTTCCTTGCTGCCATGGACGCCACGCAGCTGGACTTTTCCCCTGTCCCCGGCATGCCGAGCCAGGCACCCTCCACCTCGGTCAAGCAGAAGGGGCGGGAGGGGCTGCGGGTGGACGTACTGACGCACGGCGATCGGATGGGAAAGACCGTGCCAGTGCCCCAGTTGTCATGGCATGCGCAAACGATGCCGCATTACGCCTACCTGCTGGATGATCCCCGGCAGGCGGCGATGCTGGCCGGCGGGCACTGCATTCCCTTGATGCTTCCGCGGCCGGAGCGATTCGTCTGGCACAAGCTGTACTCGAGCGCGTCGCGCCAGAGCTTTCGCGAGAAGGCCGAGAAGGACCTGATGCAGGCCGCCACGCTGGCGGCCATCTTGGTCGAGCAGCATGACGAAGTCTTGTCCGATGCCTTCGAAGAGACGCCGGCTGCCCTGCGCGATGCCGCGAAGAAGCGACTGCCCGCGCTGCGCCGTGCCCTGGCGGCCCATCCGCAGACGCTCGAGCAGTTCGAAAGCGTGCTCGGCTGATCATGAAGCCTGTGGACGCAGGCCTTGGCTCCGGGCCGCGACCTTGGCCGGATTGGGCCTGTCGGCGCGCACGACCTTCGGGCTGCCGTCGCAGGTGCGCCCGCTCGATCGCACCGAGGCAGGCCTGCCGGCGCTGCCGTCGATGGCTCTGGCCATGTACCGGGCCCAGGCGCAGCCCGAGGCGCCGGTCGCGCGCCTGGCCGGGCTGTTGCGCGAGGCCGTGTGCGCGTGAAGGCGCTTCAGGTGCCGGGCGTGCGCGGCGCCTTGGGCATGGCGGCCATGACGGCCGCGGCCAGCAGGTTGGCACCCACGCCCGCGATCAGCGGCAGCAGGTAGCTGCCGCTGAGGTCGAAGGCGAAGCCGGTGGCGCTCGGGCCGATCAGGGTGCCGACGGCGACGCTGGTGTAGAGCAGGCCGATCAGCGCGCCGATGTGGCGGCCGCCGAAGTAGTCCATCACCAGGGCCGGCAGCAGCGCGACGAAGCCGCCGTAGAAGAGGCCATAGACCAGCGAGAACACGGCCAGTGCCAGGAAGCCGGTCGATGCCGCCCAGATGCCAAGGGCGAGCGCCATGCCCGCGAACATGTAGACCATCGACAGCTGCCGGCCGAAGCGGTCAGCCAGGCCGCCGAGGAAGAAGCGGCCGACCGTGCTGCCGATGCCGACACCGCCCAGCAGCAGCACCGCCTGCGCCTGCGGAATGCCGTGGTCGAGGGCGTAGGGCACCAGGTGGACGAAGGGCACGAACAGGCCGAAGGAGGAGACCAGGCAGGCTGCGTAGAGCAGCACGAAGCGCCGGGAGCGAAGGGCCTCGCGCACGGCCATGCCCGCTGGCGCGCCAGTGTGCAGCCCGGGCCGCAGGGGATCGCCGTCGGGGCCCTGGCCGCGTCCGTGCGGATCGTCCTCGATCAGCAGCGCCATCCCGACGCCCACCAGCGCGGCCAGCCCGCCGAGCGCGAGGTAGGCGTCGCGCCAGCCCAGCGTCGCAATCAGCCACGCCGCCAGCGGCGGCATCGCCAGCGTGCCGACACCGATGCCGCTGACCGCCAGCCCCGAGGCGAAGCCGCGGCGCCGCAGGAACCAGCGCTGCACCACGCCGAGGACCGGGACATAGGAGCAGCCCACACCCAGCCCGATGCCGAGGCCGTAGGCCAGGTAGATCCCGCCCAGGCTCTGCGCCCGGCCGGCGAGGGCCAGGCCCAGCGCGACCAGCAGCATGCCGCCGACCGCCAGCGGGCGAGCGCCCCAGCGGTCCGCGAGCGGCCCGCTCGCGATGCCGAGCCCGAAGTAGAGGCAGCCCGCCAGCGAGAACACCAGCGACACCGAGCCGCGCGAGGCGCCGAAGTCGCGCTGAAGCGGCTCGAAGAAGGCGCTGAAGGTGTAGGCGCTGCCGAAGCCCACGAGGGTGACGGCAAAGGCGGCCGCCACGACGAACCAGCCGTAGAAGGGGCGCGAAGGGGCGGCGGCTGCCGCCGGGTCGCGGGGTGTGCTCATGGTGTCTCCAGGTCGGGACTCATTCTGCCCGGGGCCCAGGACCCGCGCAGGCGGTGCTCAGTACAGCGTGTTCCTCTGCCGCTGTGGCAGTTCGCGGTCGTAGGTCGCACCATCGAATTCGCCCGCGCTGAGCGCGGCCAGGATCGCACCCGGCGTGGGCACGGTGCGCGGCGTATCGGCCGGCACCGGCGCCCACAGCTTCGAGCGCTGGATGGCGCGCGCGCACTGGAAGTACGCCGACTCGACCTGGATGACGAGCACGCATTGCGGCGGCTTGCCGTCGACGCAGAAGCGCGCGAGCAGCTCGGGCGCGACCGTGAGGCGGGCCCGGCCCTTCACGCGCAGCGTCTCGCCGACGCCGGGGATCAGAAACAGCAGGGCCACGCGCGGGTCGGCCACGATGTTGCGCAGGCTGTCGATGCGGTGGTTGCCGCGCCGTTCCGGCAGGAGCAGTGTCCTCTCGTCCTGCACGGCGACAAAGCCCGGTGGGTCGCCGCGCGGCGAGGTGTCGAGACCGTCGCCGCTGCAGGTTGCCAGCACCGCGAAGGGCGAGGCCGCGATCAGGGCCTGGTAGTGCGGATGCAGGTGGTCCGTCACTTTCCTGAGCGATGCCTCGCCGGGCCGGCCATACAGCGCTTCGAGTTGGGCCAGGGTGTCGATGGTGTGAAGCTCGGTCATGGCGTTCGCGTTTCTGCCGTCGTGGCGGGAAGGGAGGGGGTGCGGGCACAGGCCAGTGCGGCCAGTGCCAGCAGCAGGGCCGGGATGCCGTAGAGCCACGTCGTGGGCGCCAGCGGCAGCAGCAGGCCCGCCAGCAGCGGCCCGGTGCCCGCACCGATGTCGCGCCAGACGGCGCGTGCCGCCAGGGCCTGCACGCGCGCCGGCCCCGGCGTGCGCTGCATCACGATCGGCGGCAGCAGCGGCAGCTGGAGGGCGCGCAGCACCACGATCGCGGCGGCGCAGGACCACAGCCAGCCCGCGCCGAAGCCCACCAGCGCCAGTGCCGTCAGCAGCGACAGCAGCACCAGCAGGCGCTCGGGGCCGAGTTTTTCGGCCATGCGGCCGCCGGCCGGGCTCAAGAGGATCTCGGCCAGGTAGCGCAGCGCCATGAGCAGGCCGGCCACCACCACCGCTCCGCCCGGCAGCAGGTCGCGGCCGAGGTAGGACAGGCCGACGATGAACAGCCCGTCGAGCGTGAGGCCCTCCATGAAGGACCAGGCATCGAGGCTGTTGGGCCGCTGGAAGCGGCGCCTGGATGCCGTGACCGGGTGCGGGAGCGCAGGCAGCCTGCGCGCGGCCGCCAGGCCCAGCAGCGCGACCGCGGCCAGCACCAGGAAGATCGGCCGTGGGCCGGCCCACTGCGCGAGCAGCGCGCCCAGCGGCAGTGCGAGCACCGGCCCCATCGCGATGAAGGCGCGCGAGCGGCCGCTGCGGCGCGACGCGCCGATCGGGTCCGCCGTCGCGAGCGCCTGGGTCGACAGGTTGAGCGCCGCGAAGCACAGGCCCCACAGCAGCCGCAGGGGCAGCAGGGCCCAGAAGCCCGAGAGCATGGCGTAGCCCAGCGCGCAGACCGCGGCCATCGTCACCGCGAGCAGGCAGGTGGGGCGGTCGCCGCGGCGGGCATAGAAGCGTGCCACCTGGCCATAGCCCGCGATGCGCACCAGCCGATTGGCGGCGAGCAGCAGCCCGGCCTCGGCCAGCGTGATGCCGAACTGGTCGGCGTACATCGGCAGCAGCAGGTACAGCAGCGTGTCCGCCGGCAAGGCCAAGGCCAGCGCGATGGCGGCGTGGCGGGAGTTGCCGTCGGCGGTGGCGGTAGACGAGAGGGGCTTCGGCGGCATCGGTAGCCCGATCGTGCGCCTGCCGTCCCGGCTTCGACAAACGACATTCCTGCGCCTGCATGCGTGAGAAAATCGCACACATGCCGTCCCGCGAGCCACCCCTGAATGCCGTCCGTGTCTTCGTGGCGGCGGCGCGGCAGCTGAGCTTCACGCGCGCGGCGGCCGAGCTGCACGTCACGCACAGCGCGGTGAGCCGGCAGATCCGGTCGCTCGAGGACTTTCTCGGCGTGGCGCTGTTCGAGCGGCGCATCCGCCAGGTCGCGCTGACCGCCGAGGGGCAGCAGTTCTATGCCGAGGTCGAGCCCGCGCTCGCGCAGATCGGTGCGGCGGCCCGCGCCCTGGCCCGTCCGGCCGCGGGCCGCGCCGCCGTACGCATCAACGTGCGGCCTTCCTTCGCGCTGCGCTGGCTGATCCCGCGGCTGCCGGACTTCGTCGAGCGCTATCCGGACATCGAGCCGCAGGTCGTCACCAGCACCCGCCTGCCCGAGCAGGAGGCGGAGGGCTTCGACGTCGCGGTACGGCGCGGGCTGGAAGGCTGGCCCCGGGCGATGCAGGTGCATCCGTTCCTGGAGGATGAGGGGCTGGTGGTCGGCGCGCCTGCGCTGTTCGCCACGCAGCCGCTGGCCGACGTCAGAGCCCTCTCCTCCCATGTGCTGCTGTCCGCGAAGACGCGCAAGAGCGACTGGGACGACTGGCGCAGGCGCTTCGGCGCGCCGCGCGCCCGGCCTGCCGGGCGGCTGCAGTTCGATCACCTGCACTTCGTGATGCAGGCAGCGGTCGACGGGCTGGGCCTCGCGCTGGCGCCGGCCTCGCTGCTGGCGCATGACCTGGAATCGGGGCGCCTGCAGGCCTGCCTGCCCGAAATGCGCATGCCGCTCACGCGCTACTACTACGGCCTGGCGCCCGGGGCCACGCCCGAAGCGCGCTGCGTGGCCGAGTGGTTCGAGGAGATGCGGCGGACGCAGAAGCGCGCCGCGGCAGGCCGCTAGGGCCGCTGGGTGCGCCCGGGGCGCGCCATGCCCTTGCGGGTCTTCTGGAGCTCTTTCAGCTGCGCCAGCTGGTTCGGGCAGTCCGCGTTGCTCGCCACCAGCACGAAGGGGCTGCGGCGCAGCGCCTCGACCGATTTCTCGACGTCCGCGGGCGGGCGGTTCTTGTTGACGAGCCCCGCGGCGACGGCGGCGCGGGATTCCTTGTAGAAGCCCTTCTCGAATGCCGGGGTGCCGCAGCGCGCCGCGATCACGCGCCAGTCGGCCTCCTGCTGCTCCGCTGCAGTCGGCGCGGCCGACTGCCGCATCGTCTGCGCCTCGGCCGGCACCCAGATGCCGAGGACGGATGCCGACAACAGTGCTCCCAATTCGATACGCGCTTTCATGACCTGACCGCTTCCAACGAACGCCGATGGGCGTTGCGCGTTTCCATCCTACTGCTGCGCCGTCGCGGGTGCATGCCGTCGTCGTGAACTATTGCGCCGTGGAGCGCGCGAAGTTGCGAATTCGCATCGCCGCGTGGTGGCTGCGCCGCATGCGCGCTGCCGCGGGGCCGCGCGCGGCCATCCCCTAAGATCGTCTGCCCAGCCGCCAGCGAGGAGAGCAGAAGCGATGAACACCCCCCATGCGCCCGTCCGCTGCCTCACCGAGGTCACGGACGGCCAGGCCCACGCGCTTGCCGAACTGCTGATCGACTGCGTGGAAGGCGGCGCCTCGGTGAGCTTCATGCATCCGTTGTCCGTGCCCCGGGCGCTGGCCTTCTGGCGCGGCGTGGCCGAGGGCGTGGCCCGCGGCGAGCGCGCGCTGCTGGTGGCGGAGGACGCGAGCGGCATCGTGGGCACGGTGCAGCTGGTGCTTGCACAGCCCGAGAACCAGCCCCACCGCGCCGACGTCTCGAAGATGCTGGTGCACCGCCGGGCGCGGCGCCGGGGACTGGGTGAAGCCCTGATGCATGCGGCCGAGCAGCTGGCGCGCGAGAGCGGCAAGTCGCTGCTGGTGCTCGACACGGCCAGCGGCGACGCCGAACGGCTCTATGAACGCTGCGGCTGGCAGCGCTGCGGCACCGTCCCCGGCTACGCGCTGTGGCCGCAGGGCGGCCTGTGCGACACCACCTTCTTCTACCGCGTCCTGGACGCCTGAGCTTCGGCGGGCGCCATGGACAACCTGCTGGTCGGCGCGGCGCTGCTGAGCGCCGTGCTGCATCGTGAACGCGGCCGCCTTTGCCGCGCTGCAGCGCCGCTCGGGCGCGTCCGTGACCGTCATGGCCGCCCAGTGGCCCCGGGCCCTGCCTGCGGGGATGGCGGCGATGCTGTCCTACCTGCTGATCCTGTGGGTGTTCCAGCACGCGCCCATCGCTCTGGGCGCCGCGCTGCGCGATACCAGCGCGGTCTTTGCTGCCGTGATCGCGGTGACGATCCTCAAAGAGCCGCTGGACCGCCGCGTGCCGCTGGCCGTGTTGCTGGCGACTGCGGGGTCGATGTTGATCCGGCTGGGCTGAACCAGGTCATGGCCGCAGCCGACTAAAATATCGCCCCGGCGCTGCTGCCCCGCAGCGCCAATTTTTTTGTCCGGGGCCATGTAGAGGAACACCATGTACAAAAACCTCGCAGCCGCGCTCGCGGCCGCCTGCTTTTTCGTCTCGCCATCTTTTTCCCAATCCGCAAAGGCCGCGGCCGATCCATTGAAGATCGGCTTCGTGTACGTCGCGCCCATCACCGATGCCGGCTGGGTGCGCCAGCACGAGGAGGGCCGCAAGGCCGTCGAGGCCGCGCTCGGCGGCAAGGTGAAGACCACCTTCGTCGAGAACGTGCCCGAGGGCGCGGATGCCGAGCGCGTGATCCGCGACCTCGCGCAGCAGGGCAACAAGCTCATCTTCACGCCCAGCTTCGGCTACATGGAGCCCACCCTCAAGGTGGCGCGTGACTTCCCTGACGTGAAGTTCGAATCCATCACCGGCTACAAGAACGCGCCGAACGTCGCGACCGCGAATGCGCGCTACTACCAGGGCCGCTACCTGGCCGGCGTCGCGGCCGGGCGCATGACCAAGACCAACGTCGCCGGCTTCGTGGCGGGCTTTCCCATTCCGGAAGTGCTGCAGGGCATCAACGCTTTCACCCTGGGCATGCGCTCGGTCAACCCGAACGCGCAGGTGAAGGTGGTGTGGCTGGACGCCTGGTTCGATCCGCCGAGGGAGCGCGATGCCGCGATGAGCCTGTTCAACCAGGACGTGGACGTGATCGCCTTCCACACCGGCTCCACCGCCGTGATGACCGCCGCGCAGGAGCGCGGCAAGATGGCCGTCGCCTACCACTCCGACATGCGCAAGGCAGCGCCCGATGCGCAGATCGTCGCCGTCACGCACCAGTGGGGCGGCTACTACACGCAGCGCGCGCAGGCGGTGCTCGACGGCAGCTGGAAGCCCATCAACGTCTGGGGCGGCGTCAAGGAGGGAATGATCCGCGTCGGCGACTTCGGCCCGAAGGTGCCCAAGGCCGTGCAGGAGGAGGTGCTGGCGCGCCAGCAGGACATCGCCAGCGGCAAGCTGCAGGTCTTCCGCGCCGTCGAGGACGTGCGCGACAACGAGGGCCGGCTCGTCATCGCCAAGGGCCTGAGCCTGCGCGACGACCAGATCCTCTCGATGAACTGGCTGGCCGAAGGCGTGCAGGGGCGCATCCCGCGCTAGCCCAGGCGCTCGACCACGAAATCGACGAAGCTGCGCAGCTTGGCGCTCGGCCGTGCCTCGGGCTGGCGCACGATGAAGACGTCGCGCGTAGGCAGCTCCCAGTCCGGCAGCAGCCGCACCACCTGGCCCGCGGCGATGGCCGGTGCGAGCAGCGGGTCGGCCTGCACGATCACGCCGACGCCGGCCATCGCGGCCGCGAGCAAGGCCTGGCCGTTGTTGGTGTGGAGCGGACCGCGTACCGGCACGTGCACGGTCTCTTCGCCGCGCGTGAAGCGCCACGCATGGTCCGGGCCCCAGGCGGCGAATCCGAGCAGGGGCAGGGCCTCGAGCTCGCGGGGATGGCCCGGCATGCCGTGGCGCGCGACGAAGGCGGGGCTGGCCACCGCGAACATCCGCGAGCGCGCCAGCGGCCGCGCGATCAGCCGTTCGTCGACCGGCGTGCCCGAGCGCACGCCGCAGTCGAAGCCTTCCTCCGCCAGGTCGACCATGCGGTCGTTGAGGTTCAGTTCCACCTTCACCTGCGGGTGCGCCGCCAGGTAATCGCCGATCACGGGCGTCAGCCGGTGCGCGCCGTACGCCACCGGCGCCGTCACGCGCAGGGTGCCCTGCGGCACGGCACGCAGCGCCTCGGCCACGCCGTCGGCCATGCGCACACTCGCCAGCGCGTCGCGGCAGCGCTCGAGGTAGGCGGCGCCGATCTCGGTCAGCCGGTGGCGGCGCGTGGTGCGCTCGAGCAGGCGCGCACCCAGCTGGCTTTCCAGCGCCCGGATGTGCTTGCCGACCATCACGGCGGAGAGGTCCAGCGCCTCGGCCGCGGCGGCGAAGCTGCCGGCATCAATGGTGGCGACGAAGACTTCCATGGCCCGCAGCTTGTCCATATTGCTAACTCTCGCTTTCGATTGGACGAAGCGTATCGCCATTGATCGGTCGAGGCCCCGGCCGAACAATCGGTCCGTCTCGTCCAACGGAGTGGTTCATGAGGATTCTTTTGGTGGGTGCCAGCGGCGCCATCGGCAGCGCGGTGGCGGCGGCCTTGGCGAAGCGGCATGAGGTGCTGGGCGCCGGGCGCAGTCATGGCGAGCATCGCGTCGACATCACCAGCGACGCCAGCGTCGAGGCGCTGTTCGAGGCCGTCGGGCCGCTGGATGCGATCGTGTCGGCGGCCGGCAATCTCTTCTTCGGGCCGCTGTCCGCCATGCGGCCCGCCGACTTCAACCTCGGGCTGCAGGACAAGCTGCTGGGCCAGGTGCGGCTCGCGCTGCTGGGCCAGCATGTGCTGCGCGACGGCGGCTCGATCACGCTGACCACCGGCATCGTGGCCGAGGAGCCGATCCGCGAGGGCGCCAACGCGACCGCGGTCAACGCGGCCGTCGAGGGCTTCGTGCGGGCCGCTGCGATGGAGTTGCCGCGCGGGCTGCGCATCAACGCGGTGAGCCCCACCGTGCTCACCGAGTCGCTTCCGACCTATGGCCCTTACTTTCCGGGTTTCGAATCCGTACCGGCCGAGCGGGCCGCGCAGGCCTATGTGCGCAGCGTCGAGGGGCCGCAGACCGGGCGGGTGTACCGGGTCTGGCAGTAGGCTGCCGCGCGGGCCTTTTCTTCAGAAGGCCGGTACCAGCGAGCCCTTGAACTGGGTCTCGATGAAGCTCTTGACCTCGGGCGACTGGTAGGCCGCGACCAGCCGTTTCGCCCACGGCTTGTCCTTGTCGGCGCGGCGCACCGCGATCAGGTTGGCATAGGGACTCTTGGGGGACTCCTTGATCACCGCGTCCTTCGCCAGTGAGAGACCCGCCTTCTCGGCATAGTCGTTGTTGATGGCGGCGATGGCGAGGTCGTCCAGCGAGCGCGGCAGCTGGGCGGCATCGAGCGGCACGAGCTTGAGCTTCTTCGGATTCGACACGACGTCGAGCGGCGTGGCGGTGTTGTTCTTCACCGCCTCCGGCTTGAGCGTGATGAGCCCGGCCGTCTGCAGCAGGAGCAGCGCGCGGTTGCCGTTGGACGGGTCGTTCTGGATGCCGACCGAGGCGCCGTCGGGCAGCGCGTCGATGGACTTGAGCTTGCGCGAGTAGAAGCCCAGCGGCGCGGTGATGGTCAGCCCCACCGGCACGATGTCGAAGCCGCGTGCCTTGTTCTGGTTGTCCAGGAAGGGTTGGTGCTGGAAGGCGTTGGCATCGAGGTCGCCGGCCGCGAGCGCGGCATTGGGCAGCTGGTAGTCGTTGAACACCACCAGGTCGATCTTCAGGCCGTCGCGCCCCGCCACTTTCTTGACCACCTCGAAGATCTGCTCGCCGTTGCCGACGGAGACACCGACCTTGATCGTGTTCTTGTCCTGCGCCTGGGCGGGCAGCGCGGGAAGGGTTCCGGCGGAAAGCGTGGCGATGGCGCCCAGCAGGACGCGGCGGCGAAGGGAAGCAAGCATGTTCAAGAAGCGCTCGGCGCAAAGAAAGGGAGCGCGAATGTGCCATCGAAGCGTCACCCTGCGAACGAAGAAGTGCGCATGTCGATATCCGATTTGCGCCGGGACTGCGCGCGCACGGGCCGCATAAGCAATCCACTATTTGTTCGTTCTCTTGGCGCCCTCCGCTGGCCATACTCCACCGCTTTTTGAAGCTCGATGACCGGCCCTTCCTTCGACGGCACTCCCAAGCCGCCAGTGATTCGTCTTGAATCCGTCCAGAAATCCTTTGCGCTGCCCAGCGGCGAAGTCTTCGATGCCGTCCGTTCGCTGTCGCTCGACATTCCCGAGGGCGGGATCTTCGGCCTGATTGGCAAGAGCGGCGCCGGCAAGTCCACGCTGCTGCGCCTGATCAACCTGCTGGAGCGGCCCGATGCGGGCAGGGTCTTCGTCGCGGGACGCGACCTGACCACGCTCTCGCGGCGCGCGCTGCGCGACACGCGCCAGAGCATCGGCATGATCTTCCAGCAGTTCAACCTGCTGCAGAACGCCACGGTGTTCGACAACGTGGCCTTTCCGCTGCGCATCCATGGCCGGCATGCGCGGGCCGAGATCGATGCGCGCGTGCGCGAATGCCTGGACGTGGTGGGCCTCGCCGAGAAGATCGACAGCTATCCGGCCCAGCTCTCCGGCGGGCAGAAGCAGCGCGTGGCGATCGCGCGCGCCCTGGCGCCGCGGCCGCAGGTGCTGCTGTGCGACGAACCCACTTCGGCGCTGGACAGTGAAACCACGCGCTCGCTGCTGCAGACACTGCGCGAGATCAACGCGAAGCTGGGCGTCACCATCGTCATCGTCACGCACGAGTTGCCGGTGGTGGAGATGCTGTGCACGCAGGTCGCAGTGCTCGAGCAGGGCAGACTGGTCGAGCAGTTCGCGGTCGATGCACCGGCCGCCGAACGGCACACCGCGCTCGGACGCGAACTCGATGCGCTGGTGCGCCGGCGCCAGCGGGAAGCGGCCGAGCCGCAGCAGCAGGTCATCGCACGGGAGCTGGCCTATGCCTGAGAACATCGCCGCCATCCTGCCCGAGCTGTGGGTCGCCAGCGGGCAGACCTTCCTGATGCTGGGCATCGGCCTCGCGGCCGCGGTCTTCATCGGCGGCCCGCTCGGCGTGCTGCTGTTCCTGCTCGGGCCCGGGCAGTCGCTGGAAAACAGGCCGGCCTTCCTGGTGCTCAACTGGCTGGTGAACACCGTGCGCTCCTTTCCGTTCATCATCCTGCTGGTTGCGCTGGTGCCCTTCACGCGCATCATCGCCGGCACCTCGATCGGCCCGCTGGCGGCCGCGGTGCCGCTGTCCTTCGCCGCCATCCCGTACTTCGCGCGCCTGGTCGACCAGTGCCTGCGCGAGGTGCCGCGCGGCGTGATCGAGGCCGCCCACGCCATGGGTGCGAGCGAGCTGCAGATCGTCTGGCGGGTGCTGGTGGTCGAGGCGCGCTCGGGCCTCGTGCTCGCGCTCACGGTGCTGGCGGTGAGCTTCCTTTCCTATTCGGCGATCGCCGGCGTGGTGGGCGGTGGCGGGATCGGCGACCTGGCGATCCGCTACGGCTACTACCGCTTCCAGACCGACGTGATGGTGCTCACCGTGGCGCTGCTCGTGGTGCTGGTGCAGATCCTCCAGTTCGCCGGCAACACCGCGGCGCGCCGCCTCGACAAGCGCTGATTTCCTCTTTCCTCTTCATTGCATCTCCCATGACACACGCATTGCTCCGCCGCACCGTCCTCGCCCTGTCCCTCGCCGCGCTCGCACTCGGCGCGCAGGCCCAGGCCGACGCCAAGAAGAACCTCGTGATCGGCGGCACCGCCGGCTCCAACATCGACCAGCTCAAGCTGGGCATCGTGCCCCTGCTCGAGAAGAGGGGCTACAAGGTCAAGCTCGTCGAGTTCAACGACTACGTGCAGCCCAACCTCGCGCTCGCGCAGGGCTCGCTGGACGCCAATTTCTTCCAGCACCTGGTCTACCTGAAGAAGTTCGCGGCCGACCAGAAGCTGGACCTCGTCGAGCTGGTGCAGGGGCCGATCGCGCCGCTGGGGGCCTACTCGACCAAGCGCAAGTCGCTGGCCGAGGCGAAGGAAGGCGATCGCGTGACGCTGCCCAACGACCCGAGCAACCTCGCGCGCGCCCTGGTGCTGCTGGAGCAGAACGGACTGGTCACACTCAAGGGCGGCATCGACCCGATCCGCGCGACCGAGAAGGACATCGAGCAGAACCCGAAGAAGCTCAAGTTCATCCCGCTGGAAGCGGCCCAGCTGCCGCGCTCGCTGGGGGACACCGAGTACGCCATCATCAACGGCAACTTCGCCATCTCCTCCGGCCTGAAGCTCACCGAGGCGGTGGCGCTGGAGAAGACGCCTGACCACTACCTGAACGTGGTCGCCGTCAAGCGTGCGGACAAGGACGCGGCCTGGGCCCGCGACCTGGTCGAGGTCTACCGGTCGAAGGAATTCAAGGCGGTGGTGGACAGCAGGTTCGCGGGCTACGCCAAGCCCGGCTTCCTGCAGTAGGCAGTTTCAGTGCACGAATCCGCGCTCGCGGTGGAAGTAGGCGGCCTCGGGGTCGAGCTGCTTCACCGCCACGGCCGGCGAGCCGGCATACACGACGAACGGCGCCGCGTGCGCCTTGTTGAGCACCGACCCCGCCCCCAGCATCGACCGGTCGGGCAGCGCGGCCCCGCCGAGCACCGTGACGCGGGTGCCCACCAGGCAGTAGGCGCCGATGCGGATCGGCTTGCAGTCCTGGCGGTTGTCCACCACGTTGATGCCGTGCGTGATGATCTGCGAGTGGTAGCCGGCGATGGTCGTGAAGGCGCCGATGTCCACGCGGTCGGTGCAGTCGATGATGTGCTGCTTGGTGACGGCGGCGTGCTCGCCCAGTGACAGCGTGGGGTCGCGGTCCTTGCGGTGCGTGAAGTGGGCGCCGGCCGGCGGATGGCCGGTGATCCAGTTCGAGCGGTCGATCACCGAATGGGCGCCGCATTCGAGCCGGCCCAGGTGGATGGCGACGTTGAAATGGCCGATGTAGGCCCCTTCGCCCATCACCAGGTGGCCGGGGAAGACATAGGACAGCCCGATGCGCGCCCCGTCCGCGATCTCGTAGCCCCAGAAGCGCCGCAGCACGGCACGCTTCAGGGACCAGGGCAGCAGCACCACCAGGAGCCCCAGCAGCCTCTTCACCGGGCGGCCTTTCGCTCGTCGAGCACGCGGCGGTAGGTTTCCACGTAGTTCGAGGCCATGCGGTGCGCCGTGTAGTGCGAGGCGTTCTCCAGGCCCAGGCGGCGCATTTCCTCGAAGCGCGGCGCGGCCTCTTCGATGGCCGTGGCCATGGCCTCCGCGTCGTTGGGGTCCGCGTAGACCGCGCCTTCGCCGCCGATCTCGTTCATCGGCGCCAGGTCCGAGGTGAAGACCGGGCAGCCGCAGGCCTGGGCCTCGATGATCGGCCAGCCGAAGCCTTCCTGGAGCGAGGGAAAGAGCAGGGCGGTCGCGCTCGCGTACAGGGCACGCAGCTCCTCGTGCGACACCTTCTGCACCGCCTTGACGCGGTCGGCCACGCCGTGCTCGCGCGCCAGCTCGGCCATCTCCGGCACCAGCTCCGGGCCGACGAAAAGCAGTTGGTCCACCGGCGCCGGCCGGCCGCTGGCGGCCGCGTGCGCCTGCAGCGCAATGAAGGTTTCCAGCACCTTGCGGCGGTTCTTGCGGGCCAGGTCCCAGCCCACGTGGATCAGGTATTTGTCCTGCGTCGAGAGGCCGAAGCGGCCAATCAGGGCCTGGGCTTCCGCCGGCGGGACGGGGCGGAAGTCGTCGTTGAGGCCGTTGAGCACCACCGTGACGCGGGATTCCTCGGCCAGCCCCAGCGCCAGCAGTTCGCGCCGGGTCAGGTGCGAGACGCAGGCGACCAGGTCGGCCGCACCCAGCCCCTTGACGATCAGCCGCTGGAACAGGCGCCCGGTCCAGCCCACGCTCCAGCCGTCGACCATGCCCTTGGCGGCCTGGACGGCAATCACGTCGTGGCAGGTGATGACGTTGGGCTTGTTCTTCACCCACGGGATGTACATGCCGTTGGAATGGTCGGCCACGTGCACCACGTCGGCCCAGCGCAGCTGGCGGGCCAGGGTGGGGAGGAAAAGGATGAACTTGTCCACGTAGCCCAGCCATTTCCAGAGGCGCGAGCTGGTGGGCACGTGCAGCACGCGCCGGGGCGGCGTGAGCACGCGCAGCTCGCAGCCCTCATGGGGCAACTCGCGTTCCAGGATGCGCTTGAAGGCCAGCATGCTGGTCTGGCCGTCGGGGACGTAGTTCCCGATGAGAAGCACTTTCATGTTGGACAGGGCGCGGCGTTTTGCGTCTCGGAAGACATCGCTGTTGGTGTTGGCGTAAAAAGGAATTATGTTCGACCGGCAGGCCGGCCCCGCGAAGGGCGGGGCGGACGCCGGGTTGTCATATAGCGTCCATACGCGCTCGCACATTCCGTACCGGCCGCGCGGCCTTACCCTCCGAGCCCATGCAAGCGTACCGTGCCTCCCTTTTGCGTTTCGATGCCGCCGGCCAGCCGGTGTACGACGAAGACGGCCTGCTCGTCGTCGGCCCCGACGCCGCCGGCCGGCAGCGCGTGATCGACGCCGGCGCCCACGACGCGGTGGCCGCCCGCCATCCGGGCCTGGCCGTGACCCACTGGCCGGGGCGCGTCATCGCCCCCGGCTTCGTGGACATGCACGTCCATTTTCCCCAGACCGACATCATCGGTGCCCCCTCCGCAGGGCTGTTGCCCTGGCTCGAAAACTACACCTTCCCGGCCGAGAGCCGCTTCGCCGAACCGGCGCACGCGGCCGAGGTGGCCGAGGTCTTCTTCGACGAGCTGCTGCGCAACGGCGTCACCACCTCCCTGACCTTCGCGACCTCGCACCCGCAGTCGGTGCAGGCCTTCTTCGAGGCCGCGCAGCGCCGCAGCCTGCGCATGATCACAGGCAAGGTCCTGCAGGATCG
Source organism: Variovorax sp. JS1663 (assembly GCF_002157355.1). Lineage (GTDB taxonomy): Bacteria > Pseudomonadota > Gammaproteobacteria > Burkholderiales > Burkholderiaceae_C > Variovorax. The sequence continues at coordinate 195,430 of NZ_LYMK01000002.1, forward strand.
CCATTCGCCTGATGGTGTACGCGACGAGACTGAACAGAGCCTGGTCGACACCGAGACGCTGATCCGCCGCTGGCACAACGTGGACCGCCTGGGCTACGCGATCACGCCGCGCTTCGCCCCCACCAGCACCGACGCCCAGTTGCGTGGCGCGGGCGAGCTGGCGGCGAAGTACCCGGACACCTGGATCCATTCCCACGTGGCGGAGAACAAGGACGAGGTGAAATGGGCGCGCGAGCTGTTCCCGGCGGCGCGCTCCTACCTGGACGTCTACACCGGCTTCGGCCTGATGCGCGAGCGGGCCGTCTACGCCCACTGCATCCACTTCGACGACGCCGACCGCCGCCTGATGCGCGAGACCGGCACGGCGGCGGCCGTCAGCCCGACCAGCAACCTGTTCCTGGGCAGCGGCTTCTTCGACTTCGAGGGCGCGGACCGCATCGGCTGCGCCTACGGCCTGGCGAGCGACGTGGGCGGCGGCACCAGCTTCAGCCCCTTCTCGACCATGCTGGCGGCCTACTACGTCGGCCGCGAGGGCCAGACCAAGCCGGGCCTGAGCATCCCGCCCTCGCAGCTGTGGTGGCGCCACACCGGCGGCGCGGCGCGGGCGCTGGGGCTGGACGGGGTGATCGGCAATCTGCAGCCGGGCTGCGAGGCCGACTTCCTGGTGCTCGACCCGAAGGCGACGCCGCTGCTGGCGCGCAAGACGGCGCGCGCGAACAGCCTGGAGGAGTTGCTCTTCGCGATGATCGTGCTGGGCGACGATCGGCTGGTCGAGCGCACCGTGATCTCCGAGGCCCGTGCTGCCTGAGATCCCGGGAAAGGGCCCGGGGTTGCCTAGAATGGCGGCCCCAGGAAGGACCCCGACATGAGCATCAAGAGCGACAAGTGGATCCGGCGCATGGCCGAGAAGAACGGCATGATCGAGCCCTTCGAGCCGGGCCAGATCCGCGAACGGGACGGCCACCGCATCATCAGCTACGGCACCTCCAGCTACGGCTACGACATCCGCTGCGCGCCCGAGTTCAAGGTCTTCACCAACATCCACAGCACGGTGGTGGACCCGAAGGCCTTCGACGAGAAGAGCTTCGTCGACTTCCAGGGGGACTTCTGCATCATCCCGCCCAACAGCTTCGCGCTGGCGCGCACGGTCGAGTACTTCCGCATCCCGCGCAACGTGCTGACCATCTGCCTGGGCAAGAGCACCTACGCGCGCTGCGGCATCATCGTCAACGTCACGCCCTTCGAGCCCGAATGGGAAGGCTACGTGACCCTGGAATTCAGCAACACGACCCCGCTGCCCGCCAAGATCTACGCCGGCGAGGGCTGCGCCCAGGTGCTCTTCTTCGAGAGCGACGAGGTCTGCGAGACCAGCTACAAGGACCGCGGCGGCAAGTACCAGGGCCAGCGCGGCGTGACATTGCCAAAAGCCTGACAGGCGGCCGCGTCCCGAGCGCGTACCATCGGCACGGCAACCGCCCCGGGGCGGCAAGGAGCGCGTCATGAGATGGGAAGGCAACGAACAATCGGACAACGTCGAGGACCGTCGCAGCGGGGGCGGCGGCTTCGGCGGCCTGCCGATCGGGGGGCGCAGCGTGGGGCTGGGCACCATCGTGGTGGCGCTGGTCGCGGGCTGGATCTTCGGCATCAATCCGCTCACCCTTCTGGGCATGATGAGCGGCGGCGAACCGCCGGCGCAGGTGCAGCAGGGGCCGGCGCAAAGGCCCCCGGCCGAGGACCGCGAGGCCGCCTTCGTCTCCACCGTGCTGCGCAACACCGAGGTGGTGTGGGGCCAGGTCTTCCAGCAGAACGGCGGCAGCTACAGGCCCACCCGCCTGGTGCTGTTCCGCGGCGCCACGCCGACCGCCTGCGGCACCGGGCAGTCGGCCATGGGGCCCTTCTACTGCCCCGGCGACAAGAAGGTCTACATCGACCTGGGCTTCTACGACACCCTCTCGCGCCAGCTCGGCGCGCCCGGCGAATTCGCCCGCGCCTACGTGATCGCGCACGAGGTGGGCCACCATGTGCAGGACGAACTGGGCATCACCGGCAAGGTCGACCAGATGCGCGGGCGGCTCAGCGAATCGCAGAACAACGCGCTGAGCGTGCGCGTCGAACTCCAGGCCGACTGCTTCGCCGGCGTCTGGGCGCACCATTCGCAGGAATCCAAGCAGTGGCTGGACCCGGGCGACATCGAGGCGGCCATGAACGCCGCGGCCAAGATCGGCGACGACGCCCTGCAGCGCTCGGCCGGCCGGGCGGTGGTGCCGGACAGCTTCACCCACGGCTCCAGCGCCCAGCGGCAGCGCTGGTTCGGCGCCGGCTACAAGACCGGGAAGATCCAGGACTGCGACACTTTCGCCGCACGGAGCCTGTAGCGCCTGCGGGAGGGTGCTTTGCTGCTATCGAAAAAGTAGCGAAACATCCAGTCACCGCAATGTCATCCCTGGATTTTGCGGCGGTGCGACAATAGAAGGTTCATGACCAGTTCCTTCTCCAATCTTTCCCTGGCCGAACCGCTGGCGCGCGCCGTGGCCGACATGGGCTACGAGACCATGACGCCGATCCAGGCGCAGGCCATCCCGGTGGTGCTTGCGGGCCAGGACGTGATGGGCGCCGCGCAGACCGGTACCGGCAAGACGGCCGCCTTCTCTCTGCCCCTGCTGCAGCGCATGCTCAAGCACGAGAACAGCTCGACCTCGCCCGCCCGCCACCCGGTGCGTGCCCTGGTGCTGCTGCCCACGCGCGAGTTGGCCGACCAGGTGGCGCAGCAGGTCAAGATGTACGCGAAGTACACGAACCTGCGCAGCACGGTGGTGTTCGGCGGCATCGACATGAAGCCGCAGACCCTGGAGCTCAAGAAGGGCGTCGAGGTGCTGGTGGCCACGCCGGGCCGGCTGCTGGATCACATCGAAGCCAAGAACGCGGTGCTCAACCAGGTCGAGTACGTGGTGCTCGACGAGGCCGACCGCATGCTGGACATCGGCTTCCTGCCCGACCTGCAGCGCATCCTGTCGTACCTGCCCAAGCAGCGCACCACGCTGCTGTTTTCGGCCACTTTTTCGCCCGAGATCAAGCGCCTGGCCAGCAGCTACCTGCAGAACCCGGTCACCATCGAGGTGGCGCGGCCCAACGAGACGGCTTCCACCGTCGAGCAGCATTTCTACAGCGTGAGCGACGACGACAAGCGCCGTGCGCTGAAGCAGATCCTGAGGCAGCGCGGCCTCAAGCAAGCCTTCGTTTTCGTCAACAGCAAGCTGGGCTGTGCACGGCTGGCGCGCTCGCTCGAGCGCGAGGGACTCAACACCACCGCCCTGCACGGCGACAAGAGCCAGGACGAGCGCCTGAAGGCGCTGGCCGCCTTCAAGGCCGGCGAGGTCGACCTGCTGGTGGCGACCGACGTTGCAGCCCGCGGCCTGGACATCAAGGACGTGCCGGCGGTCTTCAACTTCGACATCCCCTTCAATGCCGAGGACTACGTGCACCGCATCGGCCGCACCGGCCGTGCGGGCGCCTCCGGCCTGGCGGTGAGCTTCGCCAGCGGCGGCAACGACGTGCGGCTGGTGGCCGACATCGAGAAGCTGATCAAGAAGAAGATCGAGCTGGAGCCGGTGGAGTTCGACGAGGACCGTCCGCGCGGCCGCATCAACGACGGCCGCCGCCACTGGCGCGACGAAGGCGAAGCGGGCGATGCGCGTGACGTGCTCGACCAGCCGCGCGAGCGCTCCGGTGAAGCCCGCTTCGGCCGCGGTGGCCGGCCGCACCGTGCACCGGCGGCGCCGCGCGATCCCTTCTTCGAGAAGCCCTACGAGGCGCCCGAGCGGGAAGCCGCGCCCTCCTGGGAAGCAACCCCCAAGACTGCCTCGTCACGCGCGATCTCCAGCAACATCAAGAGCAAGCGCAAAGTGGCGGCCCTGTTCAAGGCCGCGGCACCGGCCACGAGCTGAACGAGTTCAACCGGGCTTCTGAGCCTGTTTGCAGCGCACCTGGATCAGCTCCCTCTCGCCGGCGGTGGCACCCATGCGCACCGCGCTCAGGCAACCGCCCCAGACGCAGCCCGTGTCGGTCGAGATCAGGTCCGGCCGCGAGACCCAGCCCAGCGTGGACCAGTGCCCGCAGGCAACCGTGACGTCCGCGCTGCGCCGCCCCGGCGCGTCGAACCAGGGCATGTGGCCCGCCGGCGCGGCAGCCGAGCCGTCCTTGGTCTCGAACTCCATCACGCCGTCCGCGGTGCAGAAGCGCAGCCGCGTCAGCGCGTTGACGATCACCCGCAGGCGTGCCATTCCCGTGAGCGAATCGCGCCATTGCGCCGGCTCGTTGCCGTACATCTCCTGCAGGAATTCGCCCCAGGCCGGGCCGCGCAGCACTGATTCGAGCTCCGACGCCAGCGCCAGCACGTCGGCCAGGCTCCACTGCGGCAGCACGCCCGCATGCACCATCAGCAGATCGCTGTCGCCGAGGCGCCGGTGCAGCGCCATCGGCTGCCGGCGCAGCCAGGCAAGCAGGGCCTCACGGTCCGGCGCCGCCAGCAGATCGGCCAGCGTGTCCTTGCGGCCCTGCTTGCGCGCGCCCTGCGCGACGCCCAGCAGGTGCAGGTCGTGATTGCCCAGCACCGTCTGCGCCGCGCCGCCCAGGCGCTGCACGCGCCGCAGGACGGCCAGCGAATCGGGGCCGCGGTTGACCAGGTCGCCCAGCAGCACCAGGTGGTCGCGGCTGGGGGAGAAAGCGATGTCGTCGAGCAGGCGCGCCAGGGCCTCGTCGCAGCCCTGCACGTCACCGATCAGGTAGAGTGCCATGGTTCTCATTCTCCCCCGCATACATGGATGTTTTCCTGCTGGCCTTGCTGACCACGCTCAACGCGTTGTTCGCAATGTCCGAAATGGCCCTCTCCACCAGCCGCCGCGCCCGTCTCGCGGCCCTGGCCGAAACAGGAGACGCGGGGGCCGCCGCCGCGCTGGCGCTGATGGAGTCGCCCACGCAGTTCCTCTCCACCGTGCAGATCGGCATCACCTCGATCGGCATGCTCAGCGGCATCGTCGGCGAGGCCGCCTTCGCCGCGCCGCTGGCGGACTGGATGGAGCACCGGGGAATGGGCGCGGGCACCGCGAGCTTCGTCTCGACCGCGGTGGTTGTGACCTGCATCACCTTCTTCACCATCATCTTCGGCGAGCTGGTGCCCAAGCGCATCGGCCAGCTGTATCCGGAGCCGGTGGCGCGCTACGTGGCGCGCCCCATGCACATGCTGGCCGCGGCCGCCAAGCCCTTCGTGCTGCTGCTGTCGGGCACCACGGCCGCGGTGCTCAGGCTGCTGCGCATCGACCTGAACGCCGCCCGCATGGTGACCGAGGAGGAGATCTCGGCCAGCCTGGAGGAGGGCGTGGATGCCGGCGTGATCGAGATGCACGAGCACCAGATGGTGCGCAACGTGTTCCACCTCGATGACCGGCGCCTGAGCTCGCTGATGGTGCCGCGCGCCGACATCGACTGGCTGGAAGGCGCCGACACCGTGGGGCAGGCGCTGCAGAAGGTGTCGGCCGACGCGGCGCGGGACCAGATCCATTCGTGGTATCCCGTCTGCCGCCAGTCCCTGGACGACGTGGTGGGCATGATCAGCGTGGCCCGGCTGCTGGCGCTGGGCGCCGCCCACGGCGCCAGCCTCGAGGACGAGGCGCAGCCCGCCGTCTTCGTGCCCGAGACCCTGACCGGCATGGAGCTGCTGGAGCAGTTCCGCGCGCGCGCCACGCGCATGGTCTTCGTGGTCGACGAATACGGCGTGGTGCAGGGCCTCATGACCCCGGGCGACTTGCTCGAAGCCATCACCGGCGAGCTGCAGACGGCCACCCAGGCCGATGCCTGGGCCCACAGGCGGCCCGACGGCGTGTGGGAGCTCGACGGCCTGATGCCGGTGGCCGAGCTGCGCGCGCGCCTGGGCATCCGCGAGCTGCCCGAGGAGGAGCGCGGTCGCTACAACACGGTGGCGGGCCTGCTGATCTTCGTCGCTGGCCACCTGCCGGAGGTGGGCGAGGAGATCGACTGCGCCGGCTGGCACTTCGAGGTGGTGGCGCTGGACGGCAAGCGCATCGACCGCGTGGTGGCCCGCTCCGCGGCGCCCGTGGCGCACGACAAGCCAGCCTGAGGGGCACCGCGCTCAGCCCGGCAGCGGGCTGAAGGCCTGCACCTGGCCGGGCAAAGGGCCGAAGGACCCGTAGCGCACGCGGCAGCCCGAGAGCGCCTCGATGCGCGCGATCCACTCGGCGGGCGTGGCGATCGGATGCGGGTCGTAGCGCGGCCGGGCGGCATGCAGGAGCCGGGTCAGCGCTTCCTGGTGCGCGAGGTCCTGGCCCTGGCTGCGTGGCAGGGCGCTGACCGGCTGCGTCTCATGCGGCAACTCGTAGGCGTCGCACCAGCGCAGGCCACCGCCGATCGCATCGAGATGGGTCGCCGCGAGTCCATCGAGCCGGCCCATGGCCGCCAGCGCATGGCGCCACAGCACCGCGTCGGGCTGGCCGCGGCGAAAGCGCCCCTGCCAGCCCTGGTCCTCGTTGTGCGGCTCGGCGAGGCGATCGAGCGCCGCATCCTGCGTCGGCAGCGGCCCCGCGCCATGGCGGGTCAGGTAGCTGCGCAGCACACCCAGGTGCTGCACGCGCGCGGGGATGCCGGCGTCGGCCAGCACCGCTTCCACGGCGCCTGTGGAGATGGTGCTCCAGCTGGTGTGTGGATGAAAACCCTGCCATTCGTCCAGCAGCACGCCCTGAGCGCCTTCGAAGAGCACCGTGCCGGGCCGGCTGAGCCGCGCGGCGACCGCATCGCGCCCGGCGGACGGGGCCTGCCGGAGGCAGGGCTCGACGGCGGCGAGCCAGCGGCGCGCGAGGCCCGGGTCGTCCAGCATCGCCCGCTCTTGCGCGGCGTCCGCCCCGGGGACCCATGCCAGCGCGTTGACCTCGGCCCGCAGCCGCACGCGCAGCGCCTCCAGCTTGTCGAGTGTCAGCGCGGCGCGCGCCAGGTCGCCGTAGTGCAGGGCCTCGTCCGGTGCCGCCAGGCCCTGGCGCACCGTCTCGCCGACACCCACGCCGCAGCTGCCGTGCGCAGCCGCGCCGCGCGCCCATTCGCGCAGCCGGCCGGCGGCCTGGTGGAAGGGCGTGGTGACGCGGCAGCGCGCGTCGATCAGCACCCGGGCCAGGCCGTCGGCCACGCCAACGCGCCGCAGCGCCTCCTGCTCGACGAGCAGCGCCGTGGGATGCACGACCACCGGGCTCGCCAGCAGCGTGCCCGTACCGGGGTTGAAGCTGCCCGCGCCGAACTGCGAGAAGGTGTGGTGCCGCCCGTCCGCCAGCAGCACGTTGTGCCCGGCCTGCGCGCCGCCGTTGAAGCGCACCACCGTGTGCGCGCCCCATTCGCGGGCGAAATGGTCGGCGTAGCGCCCCTTGCCGCAGTCGCCGAAGCCCAGGCCCAGCAGCGAGACATAGCGCGTGGTGCTCACCCGGCCCGGACCCTCCAGTCCATCAGCCGAAGAGCCGCTTCCACCAGGAGGTCCGCGCGGTGCCATTCGACGTGCCGCCGGTGTGCGCGCGCCGCGGTGCGTTCGGGTCCAGCACCGCCGCGTAGCCCTCCAGCGCATGGACCACCGCGTTGACGCGCTCGCGCGCCATGCCGTGCGACCCCATCACCTGCGCCAGGCCTTCCAGCCCCGGCACCGCCTTCTCGGTCAGCGCCACGATGCCGGCCGCCACCGCGCAGGCGTCGTCGGGCGAGTCCATGCAGATCACGTGGTCGCCCAGCAGCTCGCGCCAGCGCGGCTCGCAATTGCGGCGGCGCTGCGCATCGGGAATCAGGAAGAACAGGTGGCAGGTCTCGGCCGCGGCGGCGATGGCCTCCTCGATCGGGATGTCCTCGTCCAGCTTCTCGCCGATCAGCGCCTCCACCTGGTGGCGCGAGACCGCGGGGTAGGGCAGCTCGTCGCCCGTCATGAACAGGTAGCCGCGCTTGTTCCGCTTGGCCCAGCAGTCGAAGTCGGTGTGCTGCGCGATCACGTAGAAGGCCAGCTCGTAGCTCTCCGAGCCGCTCCCGCCGCCGCCGCCTTCCAGGTAGCTCCAGGTCAGCCACTGGTCCATCAGTTCGGCGGTGGACTCGTACTGGCCCACCTGCAGCGGCGCCTGGTCGGAGGTGGCGTCGCCGATCGCCATGAACATCAGCTGCGGATCGGCCACGCCGCAGTCGGTCAAGAGCTTCATGAAGTTGGGCAGCTCGCGGCGCGCCAGAGTCTGCGGGATGTCGCCCATCGAGCCGGTCACGTCGAGCGCGAAGGCGATGGCCAGCGAGTTCGGATGGTCCGCGTTGTCGCGCGACTCGCGCAGCATCAGGCCCTTGGGGTTCATCAGCGCATGGGTGGCGTCCTGCCGGAAGACCTCGGCGCCGGAGCGGCTGGCGCGATCGGCCACCAGGGCCGCGTGCGCGGCGTGCGAGTAGTTTCCGTAGCCCATGTTGCCGGTTCTCCTGTTGTTGGCGTTGGATCAGGTGCCAGGCGGCGGCACCGGTTCGAAGTGGACGAACTGCGGCGCGCCGAAGGCCGCGCGCGCTGCATCCGACAGCGCGGCCTCGATGCCGCGCGCGCCCAGGCGGTCGCAGGCGCCGGTGTTCTCGCTGCATTCGTGCAGCAACGTGGCCAGCGGACCGGGCGTGCGCGGGCCGAGGCCGGGCGCCGCGCCGTCCGCTGTGCCGTGCAGCAGGGCGCGCAGGGTCCAGGCCGACTGCTGGAGGTCGCGCGCGGCCATCGCGCGATCGGCATGCGGCCTTGCCTGCGACCAGCCGATCAGCAGCACGCCATGGTCGCGCGGATGCACCAGCGCATGCTCGGGCGCGAGGGCGCCATGGCACCAGCCGGCGTCGTGCACGAAGGCCAGCACCTCCAGCATGCGCCGCCAGATCCAGACCGCATGGCGCGGATCGATTCCCTGCGCATGGTTCCGGCGCACCGCTTCCAGGCTGCCCCAGAAGCCGGTCGGATGCCGCAGCGCCAGCGCCTCGCGCGCCTGCTCGCTCCAGCCCTCGGCCAGGCCGGTGCCGATGGGCTGCGGCAGCCGCCGCGTGAAGTAGGCCGCGCCCGCGACGTCCAATGACTGCAGGGCGCCGAGCGCCGCCGCCTCGCGGGCCAGCGCCTTCGCGCCGCGGTCGTCGAGCGCCAGCTTGAGGGTCACGCGCTCGGGCAGCGCGCCGAGCCGTTCGGCCAGCAGCACCTCGGCATGCTCGCCGCGGCCCAGCGGCGCCAGCACCCGGTAGTGCGCGCCGCGCCATTGCAGCAGGCGCCTGCCGCCTTCGTGCGCCTGCTGCGCGCGCCGCAGCGCTGCGCGGAAGTCTTCGCGCCGGACTGTCTCCTCGCCGCGCACGACGGTGGCGCCGCAGTAGGCGCATTCCACCGTGCGCCAGCGCGCCGCGCGGGGCAGCGGTGCCGAGCATTGGGGACAGCTGAGGGCGAGAAGCGCAGGCATTGGGGGCGAAGCCTATCCGATGACGCGCGATTCAGCGAGGGTGCGGATGCCCGGCGCGCCAACGCCAGGGTGGCACCGGGTTGCGGTCCGCCCACAGGCCGGCGCGCTTGCCCTTGGCCTCGAACTCGGCGAACGCGTACTGGCCGCGCTCGCCCGGCGGTTGTTCGTCCGCATAGCCGCGGGCCCACCACGCCAGGCCCAGCGTGAGCATCCCCAGGCCGGCATCCAGCGTCTTCGGGCAGCGCGCCTCGGCGCATGATTCAGGCGCCACGCGCACGCGGCAGACCCGGCGGTGATAGCGATCGTCCTCGCCGCAGTCCAGCCGCGCCTCCTTCCGGTAGGCGATGCGCGACAGCGCCTGCTTCGCGCGCCGGCCGAAGGGCTGGTTCAGCTCGGGCGCATCGATCGCATGCAGCCGCACGGTGAGCTGGCGGAAGGCGCCGGGCTCGCCGCATCGGACCTTGAGGGTGTCGCCGTCGCTGATGGCGACGACCAGGCAGAAGAGGGCAGCGGAAAACATCGGGCCAAAGGCCTCGATCCTAGCGGGCCGGGATGGGCTCAGTCCTCGTCGATCGCGTCGAAGCGCGCAGCCAGGAAGTCGATCAGCCCGCGCACGGCCGGCAGCAGCCCGCGGCGCGAAGCGAACACCGCATGCACGATCTCGCGTCGCGGCGCCCAGGCCGGCAGCACGCGCACCAGCTGGCCGGCCTCGATCTGGTCGCACACCATCATGGTCGGCAACTGCACCACGCCGACGCCCGCCACCGCCGCCGCGCGCAGCGCCAGCATGCTGCGCGTGACCAGGCGCGGGCCATGGTGGATCGCCACCTGCGCTGCCTCCGGGCCGAACAAGGTCCAGGCGTGCTCGCCCTGCGGCAGCCCGAGCGCCAGGCTGGGCAGCCGCGTGAGCTCGGCCGGCGCCTGCGGCGTGCCGTGCGCCGCCAGCAGCGCGGGGCTGGCGACCAGACACTGGCCGCGGTCGGCCAGCACGCGCAGCACCAGGTCGCTGTCTTCCAGCGGCGGCGGGCGCACCCGGATCGCGACGTCGATGCCCTCGGCGATCACGTCCACGCGCCGGTTGGTCTCTTCCAGGTGCACCTCCACCATCGGATTGGCCGCCATGAAGGCCGCGACCATCTCGCCCACCCGCACGTCCAGCAGCGCGACCGGGCAGGTCATGCGCACGATCCCGCGCGGCGCCGAATGGGTGAGGGCGACCGCCTCGTCAGCCGCCTCCGCCTCGACCAGCATGGCGCGGCAGTGTGCATAGTAGGTCTGTCCGATCTCGGTCACCGAGAAGCGGCGCGTCGAGCGCATCACCAACTGCGCGTCCAGTCGCTCCTCCAGCAGCGCGATGCGGCGGCTCAGCTTGGACTTGGGCATGCCCAGCGCGCGGCCAGCGGGCGCGAAGCCGCCGTGGTCCACCACCTGCACGAAGTAGTAGAGGTCGTTCAGATCGCGCATGCCTTCATCGTTCCTCGCATAGGACTCTGCAGGCGAATTCTGCCGTCTACCCATATCGATTCCTGGCACCTACTCTTGCCTCATGCATCGGGGACCCTCGTCCCCGGCTCGAAGGAGATGAGAGAGATGAGCATGAAGAAGATCGTCGGCGTCTACAGCGCCCCGCGCCCGCACTGGGTGGGCGACGGCTTTCCGGTGCGTTCGCTGTTTTCCTACCAGAGCCTCGGCGCGGAGCTGTGCCCTTTCCTGATGCTCGACTACGCCGGCCCGGCGCAGTTCGCACCGGCTGCGCGGCCACGCGGCGTGGGCGTGCATCCGCACCGCGGCTTCGAGACCGTCACCATCGTCTACCAGGGCGAGGTGGACCACCGCGATTCCACCGGCGCCGGCGGCCACATCGGACCCGGCGACGTGCAGTGGATGACGGCCGCCTCGGGCATCCTGCACGAGGAATTCCATTCCGAGGCCTTCACCCGCGAGGGCGGCACGCTCGAGATGGTGCAGCTGTGGGTCAACCTGCCGGCGCGCGACAAGCGGGCGGCGCCGGGCTACCAGACCCTGCTGGACCGCGATATCCCGAGTGTCGAGCTGGCGGGCGGCGCCGGCCGCGTGCGGGTGATCGCCGGTGATTTCGAGGGCCACGCTGGACCGGCGCGCACCTTCACGCCGATGAACGTGTGGGACCTGCGGCTCCTGCAAGGCCGCTCGACGCGACTCGAAGCGCCGCAGGGCCACACCCTGGCGCTGGTCGTGCTGCGCGGCGCGGCGCGCGTCAACGGCGGCGAGCCGGTGCGCGAGGCGCAGCTCGTGCAGTTCGGGCGCGAGGGCGAGGGCATCGACATCGAGGCCGACGCCGACGCCACGCTGCTCGTGCTGTCCGGCGAGCCCATCGACGAGCCGGTGGTCGGTTACGGCCCGTTCGTCATGAACACCGAGGCCGAGATCGCGCAGGCGGTCGAGGACTTCAACCGCGGCCGCTTCGGCCGCGCCCTTCACTGAGGCCCGGGCGGCCCCCCAGCCGGGGTCGCCCGGGTCCGGTGCGTGTCCGCCCGGCAGGGCGTTTTTCAACCAAGCCAAAGGAATCCACCATGTCCAAGCCCTACGCGCGCCTCGACAGGAACAACGCCGCCGTCCTCTTCGTCGACCACCAGACCGGCTTGCTCTCGCTGGTGCGCGACATCGATCCCGACAAGTTCAAGAACAACGTGCTGGCGCTGGCCGACCTGGCCAGCTACTTCAAGCTGCCCACCATCCTGACCACCAGCTTCGAGACCGGCCCGAACGGCCCGCTGGTGCCCGAGCTCAGGGCCCAGTTCCCCGGCGCGCCCTACATCCCACGCCCCGGCCAGATCAACGCCTGGGACAACGAGGAGTTCGTGCAGGCGGTGAAGGCCACCGGCCGGAAGCAACTCATCATCGCCGGCGTGGTGACCGAGGTCTGTGTCGCCTTTCCCGCGCTGGCGGCGCTGGAGGAGGGCTTCGAGGTCTTCGTGGTGACCGATGCCTCGGGCACCTTCAACGAGCTCACGCGCCACTCGGCCTGGGACCGCATGACCGCCGCCGGCGCCCAGCTGATGACCTGGTTCGGCGTGGCCTGCGAGCTGCACCGCGACTGGCGCAACGACGTCGAGGGGCTGGGCACGCTGTTCGCCAACCACATCCCCGACTACCGCAACCTGATGACCAGCTACCGCACGCTGGCGAAGTAAGACAGCACCCCCCAGGAGCCCGCCATGCTCAACTGCCTCGCCCGGCGCGGTGTTCCCGCCCTACCGGCTGCTGATCGAGAGCTATGCGCGGGCGCAGGAAGTCGTGAAGAAGGGCGAGATGTTCGATTCGATGCGCGGCTGATCATCCTCTGTCCGGCACGGCATCGGCCGATCGCAATGCCTGCACCGCCTCTTGCAAGGCCTGCAGCACCCGCGCCAGCGCCGGGCTGGGCTCCTGCCGGTCCCACACCATCCCCACCGGTCCCACGTCGGAGGTCAGCGACAGCGGCAGTATCGACAGCAGCCCCAGTTGCTGGTAGTGGTGCGCCGCCTCGCCGGAGAGCACGCCGATGCAGCGGCTCTCGCGCATCAGCGCCTGGTTGAGCGTGGGGGAGGTCGACTCGATCCAGGCTGCGGGCGGAGCCAGACCCTGCTCGACGAAGGTGGCATCGATGGCGCGGCGCAGCGCCGTGTGCTGCGGCGGCAGGATCCACGGATAGACCGTGGCCTTGGCCCACGAGACGCTGGGGGTGCGCAGCAACGGATGCCTGCGGCCGGTGACGATGCAATGCGGGTCCTTGAACAGCGCCTCGCTGTGCACCTGGGCGCCGAAGGCCCGCTCGTCCAGGCGGCCCACGATCAGGTCCAGCTCGCGGCGCTCGAAGCGGGCCCACAGTCCGGCCGCCGTGTCTTCCACCACCTCGATGCGCACCGGCTCGGCCTGCGCTGCGAGCGCGAGCAGGGCGCGCGGCAGCAGGCCCGCGCTCGCCACCAGCATGCTGCCGATGCGCACTGCGCCCAGCGTGCCGGCCGCCACGGCCGCGAGCTCCTGCTGCAGTTGGCGCGAATCCGCCACCATGCGCCGCGCATGGCGCAGCGCCACCGGCAGGTACGGGCTGGGCCGGATCTGCCGACCGCGGTGGAACAGCGGCACGCCCAGCGCGGCCTCTATCTCCGCCAGCCATTGCGACACCGCCGGCTGGCTCGCGCCCAGTGCCTCGGCGGCAGCCGTCAGGCTGCCGTGTTGCTCGACCGCCAGCAGGATCTCCAGGTGCCGCAGCCGCAGGCGGCGCAGGTTCAGCGCCAGCTGGCGCGCCTCGTCGTGCATAACAAATCGCGATGAATCCAGATGAAAGAAAACAAGTCCGGCGCCAGCGGCAACATCGGCGCCGACAGCGTCGCGCGCTCGGCACCTGACGGCTACACGCTGATGCTCACGGCCGCTCCTTTCGCGATCGCACCCGCGGTGTTCAAGAGCCTGAGCTTCGACCCGGTCAAGGACTTCACCCCGGTGGCCCAGATCGCGAGCGTGCCGCTGCTGGTCGTGACCCGCGCCGAGTCGCCGTTGCGAAGCATCGCCGACCTGGCCGCTGCCGCGAAGAAGGACGGCAATGCCATCAGCTATGCGACCTTCGGCAATGGCGCCCCGCCGCACCTGGTGGGCGAGCGCATGAAGTCGCTGGGCGGCTTCCACATGACCCACGTGCCCTACAAGGGCGGGCAGGCGGCGCTGCCGGACATCCTCTCGGGCCAGATCGGCGTGGCCATCATGGACGTGGTCTCGATGACGCCGCTGATCAAGGCCGGCCGCCTGCGCGCGCTCGCCATCACCGGACCGAAGCGCTCGCCGGCCTTCCCCGAGGTGCCGACGCTGGCGCAGGCCAGCATTCCCTTCGACACGGTCGGCTGGTACGCGGTGTTCGGGCCGGCGGGCCTGGACCCGGCCATCGCGACCCGGCTCAACGCCGCGCTGCACAAGGTGATGGCCCGGCCCGACATGCGCAGCCTGCTGATCGACGGCGGCTCCATGCCGGTGGACCCGCAGACACCCGCCCAATGGGCGGCCGCCTTCAAGGACAACGTGCAGGTCTGGGGCCAGGTCGCGCGCGAGTCCGGTGCCTCCGTCGATTGAAGGTCCCATGCCGCTGTCTCCCGCGCTGTCTTCCATCGTTTCCGATGCGGCCGTGCACGAGGTCGAGATCGTGTGTGATCTGGTCTATGGCCGCGGCCTGGTGCAGCGTGGCCGGCCGGGCGGGCCGGTTGAGCGTGCGCTGGCGCTCGATCTCTACCGGCCCGTCGATCCGCCGCCGCCGGGCCAACTGCGTCCGGCCTTGATCCTCGCTTTCGGCGGCGCCTTCCACCGTGGCTGCAAGGAAGACGACGCCTTCGAGGCGGAGGGCGGCAACACCGCGGTGGCCGAGTACTGCCTGCGCTTCGCCCGGCGCGGCTACGTGGCCTGCGCGATCGACTACCGGCTGGTCCCCGAGGATCCGGAGCCCGGCGACACCCCTGTAGTCAACTCGCCCGGGCGTATCCCGACCTCGCGCGTGGCCGTGGTGCGCCAGCTGCTGCAGCTGCCGCCCGCCACGCCCGACATGCTGTGGCGCGGCATCGAGGCCGCCAGCGACGACATGGCCGCCGCCACCCGCTTCGTGCGACGCCAGGCCGATGCCTGGCAGGTCGACCCGGCGCGCATCGCCATCGGCGGCTTCTCCGCTGGTGCGCGCACCGCGCTCAACGTGGCCTTCGGCGAGCAGGTGCCGGTGGCGGCGGTGCTGGCGCTGTCCGGCTACATGGACGACGAGGACCTGGCACGGCACCTGGCACGCCTGCCCGGCCGCGGCCCGGCGGTGCTGGTGGTCAGCGCCGAGCACGACCTGGACTATGTGTTCGCCGCCGCGCCCGGCATGGCAGCCCGCCTGCGCCAGGCCGGCCTGCGCTGCGAGCAGGTCCAGGTGCCCGGCGTCGGTCATTTCTACCGCGGCGAGGCGGCCGCCCGCTACGATCCGGATCGGGGCGGCCCCACCACCGTCGAGGGTGCCATGGACGCCTTCCTTCGCCGGGCCCTGGGCCCGGTCCCCGGATGAACGAGGAGACCGCGATGACCGAATCCTTCCTCCAGGCCTTCGCCGACGCGTGGAACCGCCACGACATCGACGCCCTGATGCAGTTCATGACCGAGGACTGCGTGTTCGAGGCCAGCGCCGGGCCCGAGGCCTGCGGCACCCGCTTCGTGGGGCAGCAGGCGGTGCGCGAAGGCTTCAGTCGCGTCTGGCACGACTATCCCGACGCCCAGTGGCTCGGCGCCCGGCATTTCATCGCCGGCGACCGCGGCGTCTCCGAATGGACCTTCGTCGGCACCCGCGCCAGCGATGGCGTGCGCATCGAGACCAACGGCTGCGACCACTTCACCTTCCGCGGCGGCCGCATCCAGCTCAAGAACTCCTGGCGCAAGGCCCGGACCTAGCCTCGGGGCGTGTCGCGCCGGCGCCCCGGCGACGCAAAAGTCGCTTGGGAAAGTAACCATTTGTGTGATTCAATCGGCGGCGGAGTAGAGGACCGTCGAGGACATCCCATGAAAAGACTGCTGAGCTTCGTCTGCATCGCCACCCTCCTGGCCGGCTGCGCGACCCGCCCCAACGAAGGCCCCGGTTCCGGTTCCGGCGCGGATTACGTTCCCGTCGTGCAAGCCCCCACCAACGACCCGGCCGCCTATGAGGCGGATGTGGCCCGGTGCCGCACCTCGGCGGCCAGCATCCCCTTCCGCGCCAGCCAGCATGACGACGCGCTCTTCGTGCTCGACACGGGCGTCGTCGGTGCCGGCTGGATGGCCGGCATCCCGACGCTGAGCGGCGTCGCGGTGGTCGGCGGCCTGTACGCCTTCCAGCGCGCCGTCTACACCCCCGAGCGCCGCGTCTGGTACTCCAGGCAGGAAACCGCCATGCTCAACTGCCTCGCCCAGCGCGGTTACGTGAACCAGGACCCCAGCGTGCGCGTGACCTGGGTCCCGCCGGGGCAGCGCAGTGCCGAGGCTGCGCTGCGCGTGACCGGTGTGGACACCTACAACGCCGAGCAATTCGCCAAGGCCCGCCGCTGCAGCGTGCTGCCGATGGCGTCACTGGTCGAGAAGGGCCCCGGCTACGAGCGCCACAGCATCCCCTGCAGCAACGGGCAGGCCCTGGCCGTGCGCTGCGAGTTCGGGCACTGCCGGGCCGGGTAGGGCGCGCAGCCGCCTCCTTCAGCCCGCAGCCTCGCAGGCCGCGACGTAGCGCACGACCAGCGACAGGCTCAGCGACCGCCCTGCATGCGGCGGCGGGTGTCCTCGTCCACCAGCGCCCGGATCGCCTGGAACAGCGGCGCCGTGCCGGTGTGCTTCCGGCCGTAGCCGAGGTTGAAGCCGTAGTCGAAGTCGTCTGCGTTCGCGCCCTGGTTGTGCTGCAGGATCGTCTCCAGCTTGTCCAGCGCCTTCACTGCCTGCGCTTCGGGCGTGGCAGCGGCCTCGTACTCGTCCCACAGGGCCAGCACGTGGCCGCGCAGGGCGGCATCGAGGCCGCGGGTCAGGAATGCGAGGTCCTGTCGTTCATGCGCGCTCTTGTCCGGATGCGCGCCCTGGTCGATCGCCGGGATATCGCCCCGGATCGCCTCGCCCAGGTCGTGCACCACGCACATCTTCAGCACCTTCAGCAGGTCCAGCCCGGCCAGTTCGTCCTCGAAGGCCATCGCCATCAGGCACAACCGCCAGCTGTGCTCGGCGGTGCTCTCCGCGCGGCCGGTGGAGGTGTGGGCGCTGCGCAGCACGCTCTTGAGGCGCTCGGCCTCGCGCAGGAAGGCGAGGCGCGCCTGGATCTTCTCGATGTTCATCGGGCCGAGCCTAGGCGCATCGGCAGGGCGCGTCCACGCATCAAAAATGCGTGCAGGCTCAGAGCGTTTCGACCAGGCGCGCCGCCGTGCCGTCCGCCAGCGTGAGCCGCGTCCAGCGGCAGGTGCTCGGGTAGATGGGCACCTCCGCCGAGTCGTTGCCGCCACTGCCGAACTCCAGCGCCGGTGGCGCGAGCTGCTCGCGCCAGCCGATGGTCTCCAGTGTGGATTCCATGCCGACGATCTCCGGCGTCGCATAGCGCCAGAGCGAGCGGCCCAGCAGCTGCGCCAGGGGGATGCCGAACTCCGCCGCCCGCGAGGGCGAGCAGGCCAGCAGGCGGTGCGTGAGGTCGCACACCAGGTGCATGCCGCGCGGGCTCTCGGCCACCAGGCGGGCCAGCGCGCGGTCGGCCGCCGTGTCGAGCCGTGCCGCGAGCAACTGCTCGACCCGTCGGCGCTCGGCCGGCTCCATCGCCATGCGCCCGGCCTCCCAGCGCGAGATGGTGGACTGGGCCACGCCGAAGAGCTCGGCCGCGTGCGACTGCTTGATGCGGTGCAGGCGGCGCCAGCGGTGGAGGGCGGCTCCAAGGGAGAGCGGAGTGTGAGACGCGGGACGGGGCACGGGTGGATGCTATCGCCCCAGATCCTTCGCCGTCACCCCCGCAATCCCCCAGTTCTGCTTCGGCACGTCGTGCAGCCAGACGCGCACGTTCTCCTTCGGCGCGCCGACGGCATCCACGATCGCGAGCGTCACTTTCTCGATCAGCGCGCGCTTCTGCTCCTCGGTGCGGCCCTCGATGAGGTAGATCTGTGCAAAGGGCATCGTCCTCTCCTCAGGCAAAGCGCAGCCCGACGCTGCCCATGCCCTGCACCCGCAGTGTGACCGCATCGCCTGCTTCGACGGCCACCGCCTCGGTGATGCCGCCCGACAGGATCAGCGTGCCGGCGGGGATCTCCTCGCCGCGCGCGCCCAGGTGATTGGCCAGCATCGCGATCGCCGCGGCCGGGTGGCCCAGCACGGCGGCGCCGGCGCCGAAGGCCACCGGCACGCCGTTCTTTTCCAGCACGATGCCGGTGATGCGCAGGTCCACCTCGGCGGCCGGCCGCGCCCGGCCGCCGACCACGAAGCGCGCGGCCGAGGTGTTGTCGGCGACCACGCTCTTGAGGTCGAACTTGAAGTCGCGGTAGCGGCTGTCGATCACCTCGATGCCGGGCAGCACGAAGTCGGTGGCGGCCAGCACCGCGCCGATGTGGCAGCCCGGCCCCTTGAGCGCGCGGCGGGTGACGAAGGCGATCTCGGGCTCCACCTTGGGGTGGATCAGCTCGCTCACCCTGCACTCGGTGCCCTCGGGCAGCGCATGCGATTCGGCGAGAAAACCGAACACCGGGCTGGCCACGCCCATCTGCTTCATCTTCGCGTGCGAGGTGAGGCCGGCCTTCAGGCCGACGATGCGCAGACCGCGGCCCTGCTTGCGTGCGCGGATGGCGTCCTGGATGGCATAGGCGTCGTCCCAGTCCATCTGCGGATGCTCGTCGGTGATCTTGGGCGTGTCGCGCACGCCGAGCTCGCAGCCCTCCAGGTGCTCGGCGAGCGCTGCAATAGTCCGTGCGTCGAGCTTCATGCCGTCAGCTCCTGCGCGGTCTGCGCTGCCTGCGTTGCGCGGCGCGTGCGCGCCAGCGTGATCGCGGTGTCCTCGATCATGTCTTCCTGTCCGCCCACCATGCCGCGCCGCCCCAGCTCCACCAGGATCTCGCGCGCCGGCACGCCCCACTTCTGCTCGGCCCGCCTGGCGAAGAGCAGGAAGCTCGAATACACACCCGCGTAGCCCAGCGTGAGCGCATCGCGGTCCACGCGGATCGGCTGGTCCATGATCGGCACCACCCGGTCCTCCGCCACGTCCTGGATCCTGAACAGGTCCACGCCGGTGGCGATGCCCATGCGCTCGCACACCGCGACGAACACCTCCAGCGGGGTGTTGCCCGCGCCCGCGCCCAGGCCCGCGGCGGCCGCGTCGATGCGCCTCGCCCCGGCCTCCACCGCGGCGATCGAGTTCGCCACGCCCATCGCCAGGTTGTGGTGGCCGTGAAAGCCCAGTTCGGTTTCGGGCTGGAGCGCCGCGCGCACGGCGCCGATGCGCGCCTTCACGTCCTCGGGCAGCATGTGGCCGGCCGAGTCGGTCACGTAGATGCAATTGGCGCCGTAGCCTTCCATCAGCAGCGCCTGGCGGACCAGCGTCTCGGGGCTGGCCATGTGTGCCATCATCAGGAAGCCCACCGTGTCCAGGTCGAGCCTGCGTGCCATCGTGATGTGCTGCTCCGCCACGTCGGCCTCGGTGCAGTGCGTGGCCACGCGCACCGTGTGCACGCCCAGGCCGTGCGCCATGCGCAGGTGGTCGACGGTGCCGATGCCGGGGATCAGCAGGGCCGAGACCTTGGCCCGGCGCATGCGCGGGATCACCGCGCCCAGGTAGGCCTCGTCGCCGTGGGCCGGGAAGCCGTAGTTGACCGAGCTGCCGCCCAGCCCGTCACCGTGCGTCACCTCGATCAGGGGCACGCCGGCCTCGTCGAGACCGGTGGCGATGTCGATCATCTGTTCGAGCGACATCTGGTGGCGCTTGGGATGCATGCCGTCGCGCAGCGTCATGTCGTGCACGGTGACGTGTTGTCCTTGAAGGCTCATGGCGTATCTCCTAGGCGGCAAGGGCTTCAGGCTCGTAGCGGCCGGCGAGCATCGCCTCGGCGAAGAGCTCGGCGGTGCGGGCCGCGGCGGCGGTCATGATGTCGAGGTTGCCGGCGTACCTGGGCAGGTAGTCGCCCAGGCCTTCCACCTCCAGGTAGATCGACACGCGCCGGCCGTCGAACACCGGCCCGTTGACCAGGCGGTAGCCCGGCACGTACTGGCGCACCTCGGCGATCATGCGGTGCACCGAGGCGGTGATGGCTTCCTCGTCGGGCTCGCCCTCGGTCAGGCAATGCACCGTGTCGCGCATGATCAGCGGCGGCTCGGCCGGGTTGACGATGATGATCGCCTTGCCCCGCGCTGCGCCGCCCACGCGCTCCACCGCGCCGGCGGTGGTGCGGGTGAACTCGTCGATGTTCTTGCGCGTGCCCGGGCCCACCGAGCGGCTGGACACGGTGGCCACGATCTCGCCGTAGGCCACCGGCTGCACGCGCGAAACGGCCGCCACCATCGGGATGGTGGCCTGGCCGCCGCAGGTGACCATGTTGACGTTCATCGGCTGCTGGTCCAGCTGCGCCTCGAGGTTGACCGGCGGCACGCAGTAGGGGCCGATGGCTGCGGGCGTGAGGTCGATCATCAGCACGCCCAGCGCATTGAGCTTCGCGCTGTTCTCGGCATGCACGTAGGCGCTGGTGGCGTCGAAGGCGATCTGCACGCCGTCGGCCTCCACGTGGGGCAGCAGGCCGTCCACGCCCTCGGCGGTGGTCTTCAGGCCCATCTCGCGGGCGCGCTTCAGGCCATCGGATTCAGGGTCGATGCCCACCATCCACACCGGCTCCAGCACCGGGCTGCGCTGCAGCTTGGCGAGCAGGTCGGTGCCGATGTTGCCGGGACCGATCAGCGCGCATCGGATCTTCTTCTGACTCATGGGGATTTCCTCTTCAGTGAAAACGGACCGAGCAGCCGCCGAGGCCGCCGATGGACACGCGGAAGTTGTCGCCGGCCTTGGCCGGGAACATGGCGGCCAGCGCGCCGGAGAGCACCACCTCGCCGGCCTTCAGGCCGATGCCCAGCTGGCCCAGCGTGTTGGCCAGCCAGGCCACCGCGTTGAGCGGCGAGCCCAGCGCGGCCGCGCCGGCGCCGGTGGCGACGATCTCGCCGTTCTTCTCCAGCACCATGCCGCAGGTCGTGAGGTCCGCGCGCCGCGGGTCGACGGCGCTGTCACCGAGCACGAAGACGCCGCAGGAGGCGTTGTCGGCCACGGTGTCGGCGATCTTGATCTTCCAGTCGCGGATGCGCGAGTCGACGATCTCGAAGCAGGGCATCACGCACTCGGTGGCGGCCAGCACGTCGGCCGCGCCGATGCCCGGTCCCATCAGGTCGCGCTTGAGCACGAAGGCAATCTCGCCCTCGGCCTTGGGCTGGATCAGCGTCGCGCTGTCGATGGCCTCGCCCTCGTTCACCACCATGCCGTCGAGCAGGTAGCCGAAGTCGGGCTGGTACACGCCCAGCATGTTCATCACGGCGCGCGAGGTCACGCCGATCTTCTTGCCGACGACACGCTCGCCGGCCTCCAGGCGGCGCGCGATCATGCGCTGCTGGATGCGGTAGGCGTCCTCGATGCCGATGCCCTCGTGGCGCTCGCTCAGCGGCGCCACTGGCTGGCGCGTCGTGAGCGCGGTGTAGAGCTCGTCTCCGAGCTGCTCGATCAGTAGCGGGTCCATGTGGATCTTTCGTCGCGTTGAATCAGGGGCCTTCGGCCAGGAAGTCGCGCACCAGCCGCACGAAGCGCGCGCCGTGCTCGATCTGCGTCCAGTGGCCGCAGCGGCCGAACACGTGCAGCTGGCTGTTCGGGATCCACTGCGCCAGGGTGAGCGAGGTGGCCAGCGGAATCACCTGGTCCTCGCGGCCGTGCACCAGCAGCGTCTCGTGGGGCAGGGCGCGGATGGCCGCCTCGGGGCTGGCCATGGCATCGACCCAGCGCTGGCGTGGCGCCGGGAACATCGCCGCGAAGGACTCCTGAAAGCCGGGCCGTATGCTGGCCTCGTAGCGCAATTGCGCCAGCTCGTCGGTGACCAGGGCGCGATCGAAGGCGAACACGTCCATGATCCGGCGCATGGCCTCGAAGGAGGGCGTGTAGCCCCACACCGCATCCAGGCCCGGCGTGATCTCGAAGGGCACGCCCACGCTGCCCATCAGCACCAGCCGCCGCACGCGGTGCGGCGCGCGGATGGCCAGGGCGAGGGACAGCGCCCCGCCGAAGGAGTTGCCGACCAGGTCGGTGCGCTCGATGTCGAGCGCGTCCAGCAGGTCGAGTGCCTGCTGCACCCAGCCGTCCATCGTGTAGCGCGTAAGCGGCAGGCGTTCGGTGAAGCCGAAGCCCGCCATGTCCGGCGCGATCACGCGCCGCGTCTTCGCGAGCTCCGGCAGCGCCAGCCGCCAGTTGGCCCAGGCGCTCACGCCGGGGCCGGAGCCGTGGATCAGCAGCACCGGCGGGCCTTCGCCCAGGTCGTGCACGTTGGTGTGGAAGGCGCCGGTGCGCACGCGGCCGGCGATCTCGGGATGGTTCACCTCGCGCACCTCACAGCTTGATGCAGACGTTGCGGAGCTCGGTGTAGAACTCCAGCGAATGCACGCCGCCCTCGCGCCCGATGCCCGAGGCCTTGGCGCCGCCGAAGGCGGTGCGCAGGTCGCGCAGGAACCAGCTGTTGACCCAGCAGATGCCCACCTCGATCCGCCGCGCCACGCGGTGCGCCCGGCCGAGGTGCTGCGTCCACACGGTGGTGGCCAGGCCGTAGTCGGTGGCGTTCGCCAGCGCGATCGCCTCCTCCTCCGTGTCGAAGGGCGCGACGTGGCAGCAGGGGCCGAAGATCTCCTCGCGGATCACCGCGGCCGACTCGGGCAGGCCGGTCCAGATGGTGGGCTGCACCCAGTGGCCCTCGGCCAGCGCACCGGCCATCTTCGGCACGCCGCCGCCGGTGACGACGGTGGCGCCTTCCTTCACCGCCTTGGCGTAGTAGCCCAGCACCTTCTGCTGGTGCTCCCGGGAGATCAGCGGCCCGATGCCGACGCCGGGCTCTTCCGAGGGCCCCGGCTTCAGCGCCTCGGCCTTCGCCTTGAGCGCGGCGACGAAGCGCTCGAAGATCGGCCGCTCCACGTACACCCGCTCGGTGCCCAGGCAGACCTGGCCGCAGTTCTCGAAGGCGCTGCGCGTGATGCCGGCCACCGCCTGATCGAAGTCGGCGTCGGCGAACACGATGCCGGCGTTCTTGCCGCCCAGCTCGAAGGACACGGGCCGAACGCCCTGGGCCGCGGCCGCCATGATGGCTTCGCCGGTGCGCGTCTCGCCGGTGAAGGTGATCGCGTTCACGCCCGGGTGGCGCGTGAGGAACTCGCCGGCCGAGCCCGGCCCGAAGCCGTGCACCACGTTGTAGACGCCGGGCGGGATGCCCACCGCGTTCATCACCTCGCCCAGCAGCGTGGCGGTGGCGGGCGTTTCCTCCGAGGGCTTGACCACCACCGCGTTGCCGCAGGCCAGCGCTGGGCCGACCTTCCAGGTCATCAGCAGCAGCGGCAGGTTCCACGGGCACACCACGCCGATCACGCCCACCGGCGAGCGCACCGCGTAGTTGAGCGCCTGGCCGCCGTCGGGCGTGGCCATCTCGAAGCTCTCGGCAGGCACGTTCTTCACCATGTCGGCGAAGACCTTGAAGTTGGCCGCGCCGCGCGGAATGTCCACGTGCGAGGCCAGCGCATGCGGCTTGCCGGTGTCGGCCATCTCGGCCTGCAGGAAGTCGTCGAAGCGGCGGTTGATCTCGTCGGCCACCGCGTACAGCAGCTCGACACGGCGTGCCACCGCCATGCGGCCCCATTCGCCCGAGAGCGCGGCGCGGGCGGCGCGCACCGCCGCGTCGACCTCGGCGGCGCCGGCCTCGTGCACCCGGCCCAGCACGCGGTTGTCCACCGGCGCACGGTTCTCGAAGGTGTTGCCGGTGGCGACGAACTCGCCGCCGATGAAGTTGAGGAACTGCTTCATCGCCATGCCCTCAGGTCAGCACCGACAGGAAGTTCTCGTTGAGCTTGCGGTCGTGGTAGAAGATCGCACGCCCCAGCTCGTCGTCGGTCCACACCAGCGGCGGCTTGTCCGGGTAGTAGATGTAGCCGCCGGAGAAGACCTCGTTGCGGTTGCCGCTCGGGTCGAAGAAGTAGATGGTCTCGCCGCGCGTGATGCCGTGGCGCGTGGGCCCGATGTCCAGCGACACCCGCTTCTTGGTGATGATGTCCGCCGCCTTCAGCACCTCGCCCCAGTTGTCGAGCATGAAGGAGGCGTGGTGGAACTTGTTCTTCTCCGCGTGGCGGATGAAGGCGATGTCGTGCGGCTTGGTGCTGCAGGTCAGGAAGGCCGCGATCAGCATCTTCTCGGGGCCGGCCACCACCTTCTCGGCCAGCTCGAAGCCCAGCACCTCGGTGAACAGCTTCACCGTGCCGTCGACATCGTCGCCGTAGAGCAGGCAGTGGTCGAAGCGCGAGGGCGCCATGCCCTTGAGGTCGTCGGGCGAGACCTCGGGGTTCTCGTAGGGCATGCCGTTGCCCACCTTGTCCTTCTCGGCGAAGAGCTCCATCACGTGGCCGGTGGGCACGGTGAAGCGCAGGCGCCGGCCGGTCTTCAGGAGCTCGCCGGCCTCGACCCAGCCGATGTCGCTCGCGAGCCCGCTGGCCTTGAGCTCCGCGGCCAGCCGCTCCAGCGTGGCCGGCGAGTCGACGCGGAAGCCCATGAAGTCCATGCCGGCCGTGTCGGCCTCGCGCAGCACCACGCTGTGGTGGTCGTGCTCGTCCCAGGCCTTGAAATAGATGCGGCCCTGCGCGTCGCGGCCGGTCTCGATGAGGCCGAGCACGTCGCGGTAGTGCCGCAGCGATGCGGCCATGTCGAGCACGCGAAGCTGGACGTGGCCGGGGCGAAGTACGCCGGTGAGTGCCATGGTGAATCTCCTTGGGGTGGGTTTCAGGGGTGGGGATGGGGTGGTGGCGCCAGGTGGCGCTCGATGCAGCGGGCCATGCGGTCGACGGCGCGCAGGGCCAGGTCGCTGCGCGGGTAGGCGCGGCAGGCCAGCACGTAGCCCTGCGCCTCTTCCTCCGCGCTGACGTGGCAGCGGCTCATGCGCTCGCAGCGCGTCTTGCCTGATTCGATGTGCACCTTGCACACGCCGCAGCCGCCGCCGCGGCAGCCGACCGGGATGCCCTTGCGGCCGAGCTGTTCCATGCCGCCCAGCAGGGTCTGGTCGGCGCGGCAGCGGTACCGCTCCTGCGTGTTGCCGATGGCGATCGCGTAGGTGGTGGTCATGTAGCGAAGCTCACAGTGCCTTGAAGAGGGGGCTGCGCGGGGCAGCGCTTGCCGCGTCGGCGGCGGTGAAGAACTTCTCGGTGTAGATGTCGCGCTCGAAGAGGCGGCCCTGCATCAGCGTGGCGATGCAGGCCTCGGTCATCGGCGGCGGACCGCACAGGTAGGCCTTGTGGCCGCGGAAGTCGTTCGCAAAATTTTCCTTCAGCGCCTCGTGCGCGAAGCCGCGCGCGCCGGCCCAGTCGTCGCCTGGCGGCAGGTCCGACAGCACCGGGATGTAGGTGAAGTTGGGATACCGGTCGGCCAGCGCTTCGAAGAGCTCGCGGTAGTAGAGCTCCTCGCGGTTGCGCGCGCCCTGCACCAGCGTGATGGGCAGCCCGCAGCCTTCGGCCAGGAGGTCCTGCACCATCGACTTGGGGCTGGACAGGCCCGAGCCGCCCGCCACGAAGATCATCGGCAGCCCGGCCGACTTGCGCACGAAGAAGCGGCCGTTGGGCGCGGTGAAGCGCAAGGTGTCGCCGGGCTGCAGGTCCTCGTGCAGCCAGCCGGTGGCGCGCCCGCCGGGCACGCGCCGGATGTGCAGCTCGATCAGGTCGTCCTGCGGCGCGTTGGCGATCGAGAAGGCGCGCGCCCCCTCCACGCCCGGCACGTGCAGCATCAGGTACTGGCCGGCCTGGAAGGGCACGGGCTGCGCGGTGCGCAGCCACAGGCCGCGGATGGTGGGCGTGAGCATGCGCGCCTCCACCAGCTCGGCCTCGAAGTCCTCGAGCGGCAGGAACTGCGCGTCCGGGTCTTCGTCGATCTCGGCCTCGATGACGAGGTCGCCCTGCGCCATGGCGCAGCAGGCCAGGATCTTGCCCTCGTCGCGCTCGAAATCCATCAGCGCGAAGTTGGACGCATCGCCGTGCTCGCATTCGCCTTCGAGCACCTGCACCTTGCAGGTGCCGCAGACGCCGTGGCCGCAGGCATGGGGCAGCCAGACGCCGGCGCGCAGGCAGGCGTCGAGCACCGTCTGGCCGTCGCGCGCGGCGATGCCCTGGCCCAGCGGTTCGATCGTGATCTGGAAGCTCATGGCGCGCTCCCTGTCCCTCAGCTGCACGAGCCGCCGATGCCGGCGAGGCCGGGCGTGCGGAAGCGGATCACCGACTTGTGGACCAGGCCGTTGTCGGCCAGCGACTTGGCGGGATCGGGCGTGAAGGGCCGGCCGGAGTCGAACCAGCGGACCTGGCCCCAGTCGATCCGCCCGAAATCGGGATGGCTGCCGTAGACGCCGGGCAGCACCTCATTCAGCAGCGCGCCGAAGGGCATGTCCGGCGGCAGCGGCAGGCACACGGGAGAGCAGAAGAGCAGGTGGTCTTCCCACCCGATGTAGAGCAGGCGATTGCCGTGGAAGCGGTCCTCGGCATCGGCGACGGTGCCCCGGTAGCCGGGGGCGAGTGCAACGACGGGCATGTGGGTCTCCTTGTTTTCGGGGTGAGCGCTGCCCGCGCCGTGCATCGCTGCACGGCGTGAGCGTCGTGTGATGAGGGTCAGGCGGCCTTGGGCTGCAGGTCCTGCCCGGTCCAGCGTTCCCAGTTCGCGCGGTCCGGCGAGCTGTTGAACTCGCCGCTGTCGACACCGGGCTCGATGTGGTAGTACTGCAGCACCGCGGCCAGCGGGTTGAAGCCCTCCACCGTCGGGTCGGTGCCCTCGGGGAAGCAGTTGCCCTGGTAGATCTGGTGCACCGGCAGCCAGGCCTGCACGTACTTCTCGGGCTCGCCGTCGAAGATGTCCTTGCAGCCGTCGGAGCAGAAGTGGTGCTTCATGCCGTGGTAGGTGCTTTCGCGGTAGCAGATCTTCGTGGGGTCGTCCGGCTCGGTGAAGGCCATCGGGATCTGGCAGGTCTGGCACAGCATCGGCAGTGTGTTGTTGAACCAGCGCTTGCCTTGGCGCTCCTGCTGCGCCAGCCATTCGAAGCGCGGGCGGTACAGGCGGTCGAAGGTCTCGGGGTATTTCTCCGAGAGCCAGGTCATCTCGTCGGGCTGCGGCACCCAGACGTTGATATTGGCGGCGTGCCCGTAGTTGTTGAAGATCGCCCAGGCCTCGTGCGAGAGGCGCGACTTCTCCTTGGTGGCGACCTCGTGGTACTTGGGCATGCGGATGCCGTAGCGCGCCAGGTCCTGGAACAGCGCGCCGCCGTTCTTCTCGAAGTACATCTCCCAGGCTTCCTGCCAGCTCATGACGCGCTTGGGCAGCATGTAGTCCATCATCATCGCCACCAGCGTGAGCAGGCGGTAGCCGCGCCAGAACCACTTGTCGACCCACTTCTGCACGATGGGCACGTTGTCCGGGTCCTGCTCGAGGATGAACTTCACCACCTCCAGCCCCAGCGTCATGTGGCGCGACTCGTCGCTCTGGGCCGAGAAGCCGAAGGTGACGGTGGCCATGTCGCCGTTGTAGGCCGCGCCGCTCATGAAGGGCATGAACAGCAGGTTGGTCAGCACGTACTCGAAGGAGAAGGAGATCGCGGTGATGAACTCGAAGGGCCCCGCACTCATCGCGTCCTCGAAGTAGCTCTTGGGCACCGACAGGTACCACACGCGGTCGTGCATGTGCTGGGGGTCGTGCAGCCCGTGGAAGTACTTGTTGAAGTGGCTGATGGTGTGGAACTGCGTCTGGCAGTGGCGCAGCTCGTCGATGGACTGCATCTGGCAGGCCACGCGCGCGCCCACGCCGCGCAGCGAGCGCCCGGCCATCGCGTAGCCGCGGTGCGCCGCGTATTCCAGCGGCGAGACGCCGGTGAGGAACAGCTTGAGCGTGTTCAGGTAGCGCGGGTCGCTGACGTTGAACTGGCCGTTGTTCTGCTGGAAGGCGTCGATGATCGCGTAGAGCTTCTTCTCCTTCTCGCCCTGGAACTTCCAGTAGGCGTCCATGGTGAGGCGGAAGGGGTCTTCCCAGCGGTCCCAGTCGTGGATCCTGATGCCCTCGAACTGGTCGTAGGGGAAGACCTTGTCCATCGGCTGGTAGCTGGTCTCCCAGCCCAGGCCGCGGGTCATCATGGCGTAGCGCTCCTTCAGGCCGAGGCGCTTGGGGGTGGTGGTCATGGCGTGGTCCTTGTGTTCTCGTGTGTTCGGCGCTGCGCGTGCGTTCCGGGCTCAGGCGCCCCAGTGCAGGGTGAATTCGTCGTCGCTTTCCTCGATGTTTCCGGACAGCGAGATCAGGCTCAGGTGCAGCTCCTGCGTGTCCCAGCGCCGGCCGACGCGAGCCTCGACGCTCTCGCGGCGGATCGTCAGGCGGCCGGGGGCGTCGATCTTCACCATCGCGGGGTACTCGCTGACGTTGGCTTCCGGGTTGTCGTCGACGATGGCCTCGACGATGGCGCGCGCGGACTCGCTGGTCTGCAGCGCGATGAACACGGGCGCGCGGTTCGCGGCCTGCGGGGCGGGGATGCTCATGCGTGTCTCCTTCGGTGAAATGGGATTCGGCCTCAGCCCTTCAGGCCCAGGCGGGCGGCGCGTGCGTCCAGCTCGGCGCGCACCTCGGCCAGCACGTCGGCACCGGCAGCGCCGAAGGCCAGCGCAGCCAGCGGCTCCAGCCCGGCGGCGAGCGTGTCGCGCCAGTGCGCGTACCACTGCGCGATGTGCGCTGCGTTCGCGGGGGACTCGCCGGCGGCGGTCTTGACGGTGGCATCGACCCAGCGTGCCGTCTCGTCGAACCACTCGTTCTGGAACTCGGTCAGCATCGCCAGCGCGTGGCCGGTGGCGGCGCCCTGCGCGTTCGCGTAGCGGCGGTACAGCAGCGGGTAGACCAGGCCGTCCGCCACCAGGCATTGCGCGACGAAGAGCTCGAACCAGTCGGCGGTGACGAACATGTCCTCCAGCGCGCGGCGCAGGCCCTGCCAGGCCGGGTGCTCGAGCCAGGCCTTCTTGCCGGCGTCCAGCGCGGCGCCGGAGTTGCCGTCCAGCTGCAGCCCGACGCGCGAGACGTACTGCGCGATGCCCAGCCGGTCCATCGCCGCGAAGATGAAGGGCTGCGTGATCGCGGTGCCGTAGCCGTAGCCGCAGCAGTAGCTCATGTTCATGTTGGCGCCCCACTCGTAGTGGCGCAGCGGCACCAGCACCTGCTGGAGCGACTCGCGCGCCGAGGCATCGATCACTGCCAGCAGGCCGCGCTTTTCGGCGAACTCGAACTGGCGGTCGGCGCCTTCCTGCTGGCGTGCCCGCGTCATCGTGTAGACGCCGTAGTAGTAGTGGCGCGGGTCCTTGAAGGTGTACCAGTCGGCCATCTCGATCGCGGTGCGTCGCCTGTCGTACAGCTCGAACTCGGGCTGCCACAGCGGGCGGTAGTGGAAGTTCGCGGTCGGCTGCATGTCCAGCGTCGCTTCCTGGTAGCGCGAGGCCGGCTTGTTGCCGAGCCGGCGCGCGACGTGCGAGAAGGTCTGCCGGATCGGCCGGATGTCGGAGGTCTTGATGTCGACTTGCACGGGGTGTCTCCTGTGTGGGGAAAAGAAGGAAGAGGGGAATTCAGTGGTCGATGCCCGGCGCGCCGTAGCGCCACTTCATGCGCTCGTAGTCCAGCCGCGCGCCGTCCTCGGGCGAGAGCTGCTGCACCGCATGGCGGGCGCAGAACTCGCGGAACTGGTCGAACTGCAGCACCAGCTCCACGGCCAGCTCGGGGTCGCCGATGGCGAACTCGAACTCGACGAAGCGCGCATCGCGTGTTCCGGTGACGCGCACGTAGCACGCCTGGCCGGTCAATCGGGTACCTTCGCCTTTGGCCGCGGTATTCGCCTTCGGAACGGCCGTGCGGCTCATGGCGCCGGCGCTGCGTGGATCGCTGGGCTGGTTGGAGGGCTTCACTTGTTCAATCCATCACTTGAGGGTCGGCAACCGCGCCGCCCTGGCCTAGAGGGGCAACGGCCGTGCCAGCGCGGCTAAGTGATTGATTTGCAAAGGGGCGATCCGCCCGCGGCGCGAAGCTGCGGGTTCTCCCGGATCATGGGTTGATCATTTGCTGCGCTGCAGCTTGATCAAATGGTGAAACGGGCGGGGGAAGCGCTCTTCCGAGAACGCGATCGGGCGAGAAGCCTCGTCGTGCAGTTCGCCGCGCTGCGCGCCTAGGCAAGGCCGGCGCCGGGGCCGGCGATACACGCACGCGATGCATGGCCTTAAGATCGTCTCGCGCCGGGGATGCAGCCATGAGCCCCCGGGGCGACGCGTCGAACGAGGCGGAAGCTGGAGGCCATGACACGAGTTGCGATCATCGGTTCGGGGCCGGGCGGCTTGGTCGCGGCGCGCTACCTGCAGTCGGAAGGCTTCTCGCCCGTCCTGTTCGAGCAGGCACCGGTGCCTGGCGGCCAGTGGAGCGGCGACCCGTGCTGCAGCGGCGTCTGGCCGTCCATGCGCACCAACACGAGCCGTGTGCTCACCCAGTTCAGCGACCTGCCGCATCTGCCGGGGCTGGCCGTCTATCCCTCCAACCGCGAAATCGGCGACTACCTGCGACGCTACGCGGAAACCTTCGATCTGCCGGCACGGATGCGCCTGAACACCGCCGTGCGCGAGATCGCGGCAGTGCGCGGCGGCTGGGCCGTGCGGCATGGCGTGCAGGAGGAAGTCTTCGAGAAGGTGGTGGTCGCGACCGGCCGCTACCAGCGTGCGGAGATCCCCGACGTGCCGGGCCTGGCGTCGTTCTCGGGCAGCGCAGGCGTCGCGCACACCAGCGCGTACAAGCATC
This sequence comes from Variovorax sp. JS1663, assembly GCF_002157355.1. Classification (GTDB taxonomy): domain Bacteria; phylum Pseudomonadota; class Gammaproteobacteria; order Burkholderiales; family Burkholderiaceae_C; genus Variovorax. The sequence goes on from NZ_LYMK01000002.1 coordinate 226,456, forward strand.
CGGATCGGTACCGCGGCAAGCACGTCCTCGTGGCCGGTTGCGCCATCAGCGCGCTCGAGATCGCGAGCGACCTGTGCATGATGGGCGCGGCGCGCGTGGTCGCCTGCAACCGGCGGCAGCGCTACGTGCTGCCCAAGCTCAAGGCCGGCGTGCCGACGGACCATCTCCTCTTCACGCGCGACCAGGCGCTGGCCGAGGCGTCACTGCCGCGCAGCGAGTTCGGCGCCAGGCTGAAGGCGCTGGTGCTGGATGCAGGCGGCAGTCCCGAGCAGTACGGCGCGCCCCGGCCCGCCGACGACATCTTCGAAGCCGGCCTCACGCTGAGCCAGCACTACCTGCCCCTGGTCGCCGAAGGCCGTATCGAGGTGCGTCCGTGGTTCGACCGCGTCGAAGGCACGCAAGTCCGGTTTCAGGACGGCGGGGTGGAGTCCTTCGACGGCATCCTCTTCGGCACCGGCTTCGCGCTGCACATGCCCTTCCTGGATGAGCCGATCCGCCGCACGCTCAACCTCGGCACGCAGCGCATCGACCTGCATCGCCACACCTTCCATCCGCAGTTGCCGGGACTCGCCTTCGTGGGTCTGTGGGACCAGGCCGGGCCGTTCTTTCCACCGCTCGAGCTGCAGGCGCGATGGATCGCCTACACGTGGAGCGGTGCCGTCGCAGCCCCGACCGCCGACGAAATGGAAGAGAGCCTCGCGGCATGCCGCGCCCGTGGCGATGTGCCGCAGAAAACCAGGATGAACCTGGTGGCGCTCTCCTTCGCGCGGGCCGCGGGCGCGGAGCCCGATCCGAAGCGCTGGCCCGCGTTGAAGCACGCGCTGCGCTTCGGTCCGCTCGCGCCCGTTTCGTTCCGGCTGCAGGGCCGCGATGCGCTGCCGGATGCCGCAGCCCGGTTCGCCGCCGATGCCGCGGCGTGTCTGGTACAAGCAGGCCCATGACCGTCCCGCTCGCGGCTTCCATCATCGACCTGGCGCTCGGCCTGGCGCTCGGCGCCTCCGATCCGGCCGCCGGCAACCGCTGCTCCCTGGAGGGCCTGGCCTTGTCGTCGGGACCGGATGGCGTGGTCGAGATCCGAGCGAGCAAGCTGGAGGCGGCGGCGCTTCGGCTGGCGGTGGGCCCGCTCGTCATGGAGCTCGATCGCGTCGCCGTCCACGAGCTGGTGGCGGGGCTGCGGACCGAGGCCGGTGCCATGCGTCTGTCTGTCGTCGAGGCAGCGCAGGTGGAGTTCTCCGGCGTGAAGCTGCACGGCCCCCTGGTCGTGCCGGCCGCCATCCGTCAGGTGTGGGATGCCACGCGCACTTCGGCCGGGTCGGCGTCGCCGGCCGCGAGTGCGGCGCCGGCCGCTGCATGGTTCCTCGGCCCGCTCGGCGACGCCGAAGGCACGGTGCGCGGGGAGATCACCGACGCGCATCTGCTGTTCGATGCCGACGTGACCGTGCCGATCCGTTTCGGCCAGGTCGACTTCAACGACGCGACCGTCGAGCACGTCGGGCCCGACTCGCGCATGGGCGTGAGCCGGATGGGCTTCTATGTCGATGCGCCGAACGGGCGCAGCTATCTGTACCAGTTCGCCTCGGCGCCGCTCGCGGGCGTGGAGTTCGAGCGCCGCGGGGCCTTGCTGAGCCCGTGGGTGTCCGAGCGCGGCAAGCTGCGGCTGCAGCCCTTCGTCGAATCGATGCTGCGCCTGGGCAGCGGCGGGCCCGGGCCCGGGCTGACCGAGCAGGCGCGGCTGCTGCTGGGCCGCACCGCGCTGTCGGGCGAGCTGCAACTGGGCGATGGCAGCCTGGCGATGCCCGGCCTGCAGGCGCACCTGGAGGGGCGCGGCGAAGGCCGCAACGCGGTGACCTTGCATTCCCAGGCCGTGGGCCGCGGCCTGGGCGTCGAGATGGAGTCGGTCTCGGCCCGCGACGCGGCGGCGAGGTGGATGAGCGCCCGGCTCGCCTGCGAGAGGGTCGCCGCGCGGCTGAAGCTCCAGCTCCTCGTCGAAGGCCCGCAACTGCGCTTCGCCCTCGAACTGGCGGACGGCCGGCTCACGCGGCCGCGGCTCGAACTGGCCTAGAAATCCCTCCAGGCGGTGGTCTGGTCGCGCGCCGGCGTGCCGTTGCGACGGACCGCCGGCTGCGCAGCCGGGTCGACGAAGAGCAGCACGGCGCCCGCGGCGAGCGCAACGATCGCGAAAAGCATGCCGAGTCCGAAGACGTAGACGAGCCACGCAGCGCTTGCGGCACAAAGCAGAAGTGAAAACGCCTTGACCATGCAAGTAGTTTGACCCGCGGTGGCCAATCACCGGTGTGACCAAACTGGCGAAATCGGCGCTAAACAACGAAGCAGTCCAAATGGACTGGTGGCGTGTCTGCCGCCGCAAGGCTTCATTCGTCGGCGCGCTGGATCAGCCCTGACCCGGCTCCGGGAGCTTTGCGATCACCTTGATCTCGAACTGGAAGCCATAGAGCCACGTCACGCCGATGCCGGTCAGCGTTGGATGCGGCGCCTTGCCCCAGTACTCGGGAAACACCTTCCAGATCGTGTCGAACGTCGATTCGGGGTCGACGATGAAGACGGTCACGTCGACCACGTCGTCGAAGGTGCAGCCCGCAGCGGCGAGGATCGCATTGAGATTGTCGAATGCGAGGCGGACCTGTGCCTCCAGGTCGGGCTCCGGCGAGCCGTCCTCGCGGCTGCCGACCTGCCCCGAAACGAACAGGAAGCCATTCGACCGGATCGCCGGCGAATACCGGTTTCTTTCATAGAGCGCCTGGCGCCCGGCCGGAAAAACAACGTCGCGTTGAACCATGGATTTGCCTTCTTGAAGGGGTCGGCCCCGACCCGGTGATGACGATGAAGGGACTTTAGCGACCCATCGTTCCCGGATAAACGGGCAAGGCCAACAATCACTTTTTGCAGAATCCAAACAATCTTCGAGATCGATGGAGCAGAGATGGACCGTTTCGATGCGATGCAGGCATTTGCCCACGTGGTGGAGGCACGCAGCTTCACCAAGGCGGCCGAGGCGCTCCACATGAGCAAGACCAGCGTGACACAGCTGGTGCAGCAGCTGGAAGCAAGGCTGCGTGTCAAGCTGCTCAACCGCACCACGCGCCAGGTCAATGTCACGGCCGACGGCGCGGTCTACTACGAGCGCGTGTTGCGCCTCCTGGCCGACATGGACGATGCCGAGACCAGCCTGTCCGGCGCTTCGGCGTCACCCCGAGGCCGGCTGCGGGTCGATGTGCCCAGTCCACTGGCGCGCATGATCCTGGTGCCGGCATTGCCGGCATTCCATGCGCACTACCCAGACATCCAGCTCGACATGGGCGCGAGCGACCGCGTGGTGGACCTGATCGGCGAGAACGTGGACTGCGTCGTGCGCGGCGGCAAGATCACCGACCAGTCGCTGATGGCACGCCAGGTCGGCGACCTGCAGCTCGGGGTCTACGCGGCGCCGGGCTACCTGGACCGCGCCGGCACGCCTTCGCATCCGCGGGAGCTGGAAGAGACGCATCACCGCATCGTGGGCTTCCTCCGGTCACGCAAGGACAGGATCTTTTCGTACGCCATGCGCCGCGACGGCGAGCGCATCGAAGTGCAAGGCCGCTACGTGTTCGCGTTCGACGACGGCAACGCCTACCTCGCGGCCGGCCTGGCCGGCCTGGGCGTCCTCTGGCTGCCGCACTACATGGCCCGGCCGCATCTGGCGCGCGGCGAGCTGGTGCCGTTGTTCGAGGACTGGCGCCTCGATCCGATGCCGCTGTACGTGGCGTTTCCGCCGAACCGGCATGTCAGCGCGAAGCTGCGCGTGTTCATCGATTGGGTCGCGGAACTGATGGCGCAGCATGCGCCGGCCGGCCTCAGGACGCGGGAAGCCCTTCCTTCTTGAGCCGATAGGCCAGCTGCGGCCGCGTGATGCCCAGCAGCCGCGCGGCCTGCGAGAGATTGCCTTTGGCGCGCTGCATGGCCGCGCGCATCAGCCGCTGTTCCAGCGCCGCGATGTCGATGTGCTGTTCCAGCACCTGCTCGCACAGCGCATCCAGCATGCCGGCGGTGCCGTCGTCGTCGGCGCAGAGCTGGCCGCGCTCGTCCACGTGGCTGCGGCCGGCTGCCTCGCCGGCGGCCGTGCCGGGCGGCGTGATCCACAGGTGCGCCGCCTCGATCTCGCCGTGGTCGGGCGCCAGCAGCACCGCGCGCTCGATCACGTTCTCCAGCTCGCGGATGTTGCCGGGCCAGGCGTGGCGCAACACCTCGCGCATGGCCTTGTCGGTCAGGCCGCGCAGCTTCTTGCTGTAGAGCGCGCTGAACTTCTCGATGAAGCGCACCACCAGCGGCGGGATGTCGGCGGTGCGCTCGCGCAGCGGCGGGATGGTGATGGGAAAGGTGTTGAGCCGGTAGAACAGGTCGCTGCGGAAGCGGCCGGCCTGCATCGCCTGCTGCAGGTTGACGTTGGTGGCGGCGACGATGCGCACGTCCACCCGCGTGGGCTGCTCGGCGCCCAGGCGCTCGATCTCGCCGGTCTGCAGCACGCGCAGCAGCTTGACCTGGGTGGCGGGCGGCAGGTCGCCGGCTTCGTCCAGGAACAGCGTGCCGCCGTGCGCGCGCTCGAAGCGGCCGGCGCGCGCGTGATGGGCGCCGGTGTAGGCGCCTTTTTCCACGCCGAAGAGCTCGGCCTCGATCAGCTCATGCGGAATGGCCGCGCAGTTGACCGCGATGAAGGGCTGCTTGGCGCGCGGTCCGTTGTCGTGCAGCCAGCGCGCGAACAGCTCCTTGCCCACGCCGGTCTCGCCCAGCAGCAGCACCGTGATCGCGCTGTTGGCGGCGCTGCGCAGCAGGTCGAAGGCGGCGCGGAATCCGGGGGAGACGCCCACCAGCTTCTGGTCGTACTCGCGCCGCGGCTGCAGGCTGCGGATGTGCTCCAGCCCCAGGTTGAACTCGATCAGCTTCTCGGCCACGTGGTGCTGGCGGAAGTAGTCCAGGTAGCGCGGGTCCTGCCAGTCCTCGGCCGGCTGGCCGACGATGCGGCAGCGGCTGTCGCCCATGCTGGTGCACTCGATCTCCTTGTAGACGATCAGGCGGCCGACGAAGGCGCTGGTGTAGCCCGAGGCGTAGCCGATCTGCGACCAGCACTGCGGGTCTTCCCCGTAGCCGAACTCGGCCACGTGCGCCTCGCATTCCCAGGCGTTCTCCCAGATGAACTCGCCATGGAAGCGCCGTGCCGCGATGTCGATGTCGATGTGCACCTTCTCGACGCTGACGATGCCCTCGATGGAGTGCAGCTGCGGCCCGAGCATGAAGGCGTCCTCGGTGCGCATGCCGGCGTTGCGCGCCTTGGCCGCCATCTCGCCGTCGCGCTGGCCCGACGCGAAGCCCATGCGCACCAGCAGGCTGCGGGCGCGCTCCACGCCGAGGGTGTCCAGCAGCTCCTTGCGCAGCTCGGCGAAGGCGCGCGCATGCAGCAGCAGCATGCGCTGCTCGTCCAGCCAGATGTGGCCCGAGCCGGCGCTGAAGCGCAGGAGCGAAAGCAGATCTCCCACGTCCTGTGTCTCCTATCGGTAATTCCTGGGGCGCGGTAGATGCTAGCAGCAAGGGGCGGCTTGCTGGCGGCCCGCGCCGCGGGGCCGATGCCGGAGCGGACGAGGGACGCCGCCTCAGAACGCGTGCCGGATGCCGAAGTCGTACCCGACGGCCCGGCGCGGCTCCAGCCCGCCGGTGCTGACGTACCCCGGCTGCGGGAGGATCGCCCGCACGCTCAGCACCATCGGCGTGACGCCCATCACGGCCGGGTTGTTGCGGCCGTTGCGGATGTCGATGCGCGCGACCGTCGCGTACAGCGCGGTGCGCTTGGACAGGTGGTGCACGTAGCCCAGCGCGAGCTTGTCGACCGTGGCGTCGCTGCCCGGCAGGTCGTTGCCATTGTCGAACTTCACGCGCCCGTACGACGCGCGGATGACGCCCGCGCCGACCGGCACGTTCACGCCGGCCACGACGCCGTCGTAGCGGTCGGTCAGGCGCGTGGCCGAGGGCGCGGCACCGTCGCGGACGTCGCGCACGCGCGACCATTCGCCGAAGACCTTCACCACGCCGAGGTCGTAGCTGCCGCCGATGTTCAGGCTCTTGATCTTCTCGGCGGTGGGGACGGTGCTGGACAGGGTGCTCTCGCCGTAGCCCAGCGCCACGTCGGCCTTGCCGTCGGTCCAGCCCAGGCGTGCGCCCGCATAGCGGCCCCGCCGCGACGCGCCGCCGGCCGTGCTGCTGTCCTCCACGTTCTCGTGCAGGGCGTACTGGGCTTGCCCGTAGAGGCCGCCCAGTGTCGGGGGCAGGAAATAACTGACGGCGTTGCTGGTGCGCAGGTAGCTGTCGGTGCCAGCGGAGAGACCGCCGTTGAGCAGCCCGCCGGTGGCCAGCGCGCGCACGGCGGCGAGGTTGCTGTTGACCACCGCGATCAGGTTGGTGCCAACGCCGTTGACGCCGAAGGGATCGAACACCGCGTCGTTCCAGAAGGAGGCGGTGTAGTCGCGTCCCAGGCGCACTTCGCCGAAGGGCCCCGACAGGCTGACGGTGGAGCGGCGGCCGAAGTTCGCGATGCCGCTGGCGCCCGTGTCGTTGGCCACCGGTGCCTCCAGCCAGAAGCTGGCCGCCAGCCCGCCGCCCAGGTCTTCGGTGCCCCGGAAGCCGATGCGGCTGGAGTTGTAGCCCGAGCTCGACAGCGCCGTCTGGCTCTGGGTGACTTGTTGCGGCGGCGTGGCGCCCCAGGAGCGGCTCTTCGTCGTGTAGCGGCTCACGCCGGCATCGACGACGCCGAACAGGGTGAGTGACGATTGGGCCGCGGCCGTGCCGGCGGCAAGTGCGGACAGAGTCAGGACGAAGTGCTTCATCGGATGGACTTCCTTGTTCACCTCAGGGCACCAGGATGGTGGAGCCGGTGGTCTTTCGGCCCTCGAGCGCGTGGTGTGCCTCGGCCGCATCGGCCAGTGCGTAGACCTGCTGGGGCTCGCTCGTGATGCGCCCGGCCAGCACATGGCCGAACAGCTCCGCGGCCATCTCCAGCATGTGCGCGCGCGGATGGATGTAGTGCACCATCGCCGGCCGCGTGAGCCAGATCGACTTGGCGGCCAACTGCCGCGTGTCGATCACCACCGGGCCCGACGAGGTGCCGTTGCTCACCAGCGTGCCGCGCGGCTGCAGGCAGGCCAGCGAGGCCTCCAGCGTGTCCTTGCCGATCGAGTCGTAGACCACCGGCACGCCCTGGCCGCCGGTGATCTCGGCGACGCGCTCGGCGATGTTCTCGCGCGATGTCACGATGGTGTGCGCGCAGCCGTTGGCCCGGGCGAGCGCGGCCTTCTCGTCGGTGCTGACGGTGCCGATCATCGTGACGCCCATGGCGCGCGCCCACTGGCAGGCGATCAGGCCCACGCCGCCGGCGGCCGCGTGGTAGAGGATGGTCTCGCCACCCTGCAGCGGACGGACCTGGCGGAACAGGTACTGCGCCGTCATGCCCTTCATCATCAGCGTGGCGGCGGTCCGGTCGGAGATGCCGTCGGGCAGCGGGATCAGCACGTCCGCCGGCATCACCCGCACCTGCGCATAGGCGCCCTGCGGTCCGATCAGGTAGCCGACGCGGTCGCCCACGCGGATGTCCGTCACGCCGGGGCCCACGGCCTCGACCACGCCCACCGCATCGGAGCCCAGCCCGTTGGGCAGCGCGAGCGGATAGCGGCCGGTGCGGAAGTAGATGTCGATGAAGTTCAGCGCGATGTAGCTGTGCCGCACGCGCGCCTCGCCGGGGCCGGGGTCGCCGACCTCGACGTCCTGCAGCTGCAGGACCTCGGGACCGCCGGTCTCGCTGAAACGGATGGCCTTGACCATGGGAATGTCTCCAGTCGTTGTGGTGTCTTCAGTTGAGCTTGATGCCGAAGGTCCTGACGATCTCGGCGTTGCGGTCGTACTCCTCCCGCAGCTCGCCCTGCGCCTGGGCCAGCGAGCGCTCCGCCATCGGCTCGAAGCCGACGCCGACCAGCCGCTCGCGCACGGCGGGGTTGGCCGCCACTTTCTGCAGCGCCGCGTGGATCTTCTCGGCCAGCGGGGCCGGCATCTGCGACGAGGCGATCACCCCGACCCAGTTGCTGAAGTTCAGCTCCGGATAGCCGAGCTCCGCGAGCGTGGGCACGCCCGGGAAATCGGGCAGGCGGGCCTTGGCCGCGATGGCCAGCAGGCGCACCTTGCCGGCGGCGATCGGCGCCTTGGACGTGACGGCGCCGTCGAACATGAGCGGGATCTGCCCGCCCATCACCTGGGCCAGCGCGGGCGCCGAGCCGGGGTAGGGCACGTGTTGCATGTCCAGCCCCGCCGCCTTGTTCAGGATCGCGCCCGCGTACTGGGAGGCTGTGCCGGCGCTGTAGGAGGCGAAGGACACCTGGCCCGGATGCGCCTTCACGTAGGCGATGGCTTCCTTCGCGTCCTTGGCGGGAAACTGCGGCGAGGCGATGAAGAGCATCGACGAGCGCGCCATCAGCGACAGGGGCTTGACGTCCTTGAGCGGATCGAAGCCGCCCTTGAGCACGTGCGGCACCTCGGTCAGCACGTTGCTGGCCGTCACCATCAGCGTCTGGCCGTCGGCCGGCTGCGCGAGCAGGTACCTGGCGGCGATGGAGCCGCCGGCGCCCGGCTTGTTCTCCACCACCACGGGCTGGCCGATGTCACGCGAGAGCTGGTCGCCCACGATGCGCGCCATCACGTCAATGGTGCCGCCCGGCGGCGCGGGCACGATCATCTTCAACGGCTTGTCGGTGAAGGCGGCTGCCGGTGGCGCGCCCAGTACGGCGAGGGCTGCGGTCAGCAGGGAGGCGATGGCGGCGCGCTTCATGGTCGTTCCAGTACGGGTTCAGGCAGCCTTGCGCAGGAAGCCCTGCTGGGCGCCGTTGCGGTTGGGCGCGAAGCCGTTGGCGAGCAGGGTCTCTTCCACCGTCTCGTAGAAGACGCCGATCTTGCAGATCTCGCGCGCCTGGGCGGCCGTGGCGATGGGCCGGCCGAACTCGCGCGAGATGCGCACCAGCTGCTCGATCTGCGCCACCGTGCCGATCTTGGCGGTGCGCGACTGGTTCCAGAGGTTGTCCTCCGTGCCGCAGCGCACGTGCAGGCCCATGGCGATGCCCATCATGTTGACCGGCAGCACGTTGAGCACCGAGCTTTCCACCGTGAGCATGGCGCCGTCGGGCACGGCGCGCACGAAGTTGGCCAGGTTGTAGATGTTGGGCGCATCCATGCCGCCGCCGATGGCCACCCAGTTGAGCGCCAGCGGGCCCCTGTAGATGCCGCGCCGGATCAGCCGCTCCACCGATTCGAAGCTGTTGATGTTGTAGCACTGGAAGGCGCTCTGGATGCCCGCGGCCGACAGGCGCCGGATGTGCTCCTCGGCCCAGCCCGGCTGCGCGGGCACGGTCATCTCCTTGTAGGCGTTGAAGACGGCCGGGTCCTCCATCGAGGTGCCCTGGATGTCGCGCAGGTCGAACTGCTCCAGGATGTTCATCTGCGAGGTGTTGACGGTCACCGTGACCTGGTCGGGCTTGGGGTCGAGCTCGGCCAGCATGTGGCGCGTGTCGTCGCTCAGCCACTTGGCGGCGGCGCCGTCCGTTTCCGGCGCGAAACTGATGGAGCCGCCCACCTGGATGATCATTTCCGGCACGCGCTCGCGCACGCCGGCGATCAGCTCGTTGAACTTGGACAGGCGCTTGCTGCCCTTGCCGTCCAGTTCGCGCACGTGCAGGTGCAGCACGGTGGCGCCGGCGTTGTAGCAGTCCACCGCCTTCTGGATCTGCTCTTCCATCGTCACGGCGATCTCGCCGGGGAAGTCCGAGGGCAGCCACGAGGGCGCGTAGGGCGCGGCGGTGATGACCAGGGGCTGCTGGTTCTCGGGGAACAGGTGGCCGTCGAGGAAGTTCATGTCGGGAGCTCCGTGAATGTGCGATCGAGGGTGGGTCAGGCGGTCGGCGTGCCGACGATTCCCGCGCGTTCCATCTTGCGGTGGCAGGGCGGGTAGTCCATGACGGCGTAGTGCTGCGTGGCGCGGTTGTCCCAGATCGCCACGCTGTCCGGCTGCCAGCGCCAGCGCACCTGGTACTCGGGGATGGCCGCCTGGCTGATCAGGTACTGCAGCAGCGACGACGCGCCCTGGGTGAAGTCCTGCCCGTAGCGCACGTTGGCCGGGGTGTGGAAGTTGGTGAAGTGCGTGGTGAAGCCGTTGACGAACAGCACCTTCTCGCCGGTCTCGGGATGGATGCGCACCACGGGATGCTCGGCATCCGGGTACTGCTGCCTGAGCGCCAGGCGCTTCTCGATCGGCATGGCCGCGCCGAAGGTGCACTCGATGCTGTGGCGGGCGCGCAGTGGCGCGATCAGGTCCTTGACTTGCTCGGGCAGCCGCTCGTAGGCCAGCGCCATGTTGGCCCACATCGTGTCGCCGCCCACCGGCGGACACTCGATGCAGCGCAGCACGCAGCCCATGGGCGGCACCTCGCGCCAGGTGGCATCGGTGTGCCAGCTGTTCTCGTAGCGGTCGTTGGGCGCGTCAGGGGTCTTGTAGATGCGCACCAGCCCGGGGTGCTCCGGGTCGCTGCCGGCCACGGGGTGGTCCTCCAGCTCGCCGAAGCGGCGGGCGAAGGCCACGTGCTCCGCGCGGCTGATGGCCTGTCCGCGCAGGAACAGCACCTTGTGGCGCAGCAGCAGTGCCTTGATTTCGGCGAACAGGTCGTCATCGCGCGCCGCATCGGCCAGGCTGACCCCCTTCAGCTCCGCTCCGATGGCGCAGGTCAGCGGCTCGATCTTCATTCTGTTGTCTCCTTGGTGGGTGTGGAGACTGTAGAAGCCGGGGCCTGTTCCGGCTTTGCATTTGATGCCAGTCGCTTGACATTTCATGCCAGAATGAATCGATCACGAGGCAAGGCTCGACCATGGTGGCTCTGGTGCGCGCGGCGGCGCTGACGAACTTCTCGGAGGTGGCCCAGGAGCTCGGCCATGACCCGGCCGCGGCCCTGCGCAGGGCGGGGCTCCGGGCGGCGCTGATCCGGCAGCCGGACCAGTTGATCGAGGCGGAGCGCGTCGCCCGGCTGCTCGAGGATGCGGCGCGCAGCACGGGTTGCGAATCCTTCGGCCTGCGCATCGCGGCGCGGCGGCAACTGTCGAACTTCGGCGTCGTCAGCCTGCTGCTGATGCACCAGCCCACGCTGCGCCAAATCCTGCTCACGCTCATCGAGCACCTGCATCTGCTCAACGAGCGGCTGGCGATCCAGGTGGAGGATGTCGGAAGCCTCGTCGTCCTGCGCGAGGAGCTGGTGATGGCCGTCGATGCGCGGCAGTCCATCGAGCTGGCGATCGGCGTCCTCTACCGCATGGGCGAGGCGCTGCTTGGCGAGCGCTGGCAGCCGGTCAGCGTGAGCTTCACCCACGGCGCGCCGTCCAGCCTCGGCTTTCACCGCCGCTTCTTCAAGTGCCGCGTCGAGTTCGACGGCGGCTTCAACGGACTGGTGTGCCGGGCCGCCGATCTGGACGTGGCCAACCCGGCGGCCGATCCCGTGCTGGCGGACTACGCCAGGAAGATGATCGCGGCGCTGCCGGGTGACCGGCAGCGCGCGATCGACCAGGAAGTGCGCAAGGCGATCTATCTCATGCTGCCGGCGGGCCGGGCTACGTGCAAGTCGGTGGCGCAGGGCCTGGGGATGAGCGTGCGCACGCTGCAGCGCGAACTCGATGGGCGGTCGCTGAACTTCAAGCAGCTGATCAACGAGGTCCGGCAGGAGCTGGCCCCCCGCTACGTGGCCAACAGCCGCTACAGCCTGGGCGAGGTCGCCGCGATGCTGGGCTACAGCACCCACAGTGCATTCACACGGTGGTTCGGCGTCCAGTTCGGCTGCGCGCCCGATGCATGGCGCAGCCGGCAGTTGCACACGCGCAAGAGCCAGCCCTAGCCGCCAGCCCCTTCGACCCCTCCTCGCCCACAAGACGGAGCCCCCCGACATGCAATGGACAGAGATCTTCGGCTACCTCGGCGCGCTGCTGACGCTGACCACCTTCTCGATGAAGACGATGGTCCACCTGCGCATGGCGGGCATCGTGGCCAACCTGGCCTTCATCACCTATGGCCTGCTGGGCCCGGTCTACCCGGTGCTGCTGCTCCACCTGGCGCTCCTGCCCTTGAACCTGTGGCGTCTGCGGCAGTTGCTGCGGCTGACCCGCCAGATCGAGGCGCTCACCGGCAGCCAGCTCTCTATGGACTGGCTCAAGCCCTTTTCGCGCCACCGTGCCGTCCGGGCCGGCGAAACGCTGTTCCGGCGAGGCGACGCGGCGGAAGAGGTCCTGTTCGTGCTGGGCGGGCGCTTTCGCGCGGTCGAGGCCGACGTCGCCGTGGGGCAGGGCGAGGTCATCGGCGAACTGGGCCTGCTCAACAGGGAGCACAGGCGCACACAGACGGTCGTGTGCGAGCAGTCGGGAACGCTGCTGTGCGTGACCTACGACGAGGTGCGGCAGATGTACTACCAGAACCCGCGCTTCGGTTTCTTCTTCCTGGAGCTCGTGGCGGAGCGGCTGATGCGGGACGTCCAGCGGACGGCGCGCCCCGCCTCGTGAGCGCGCGCGTGGACGAAGTCCCCCGGATGGGCCTGGCTGGGCATCACGCCGCTCGTGGCCTTGATGCCGCCGTTGGCGCTACTTTCTCGAATACTTGCTCCTGGCCAGTGAACCTTCTCCTGTCTGGTGTCCCGTGGCCTGCGTCTCTATGATCCGCGCCCACCAATGAGGTGAATGCGGCAGGCGGACGCCGCCGCTTCTCTCGTTGGGTCGCGCCGCTGCGCACCACCGAGCGCAGCGAGAAGATCAAACAACCAGGGATTTCCATGACAGGCGCGCACGGGTCGTGCGGGCCGCGTGCGTCGTGCTTCAGGCCTCGCTGCTGGCGATGCCTGCCAGTGCCGGCACCATTCGCACCGAGTACGACGTGATGGGCCAGCCGATCGCCATCACCGATGCTTCAGGCCAAGTCACCCGCATCCAGCGTGACCTCCTGAGCCGCCCCACGCTCATCACCTATGCCGACGGCCAATCCAGCACGCTGGTCTATGGCGTCGGCGCCCATGCGAAGGGCTACCTGAGCTCCTTCACCGACCGCAGCGGCAGCACCACTTACACCCGGGACATCTTCGGCTGCGTGGTCACCAAGACCCAGGTACTCGCCAGCGGGCTGAGGCAGCAGGTCGGCTATGGCTACACCGCCGCTGGGCAGCTTGCCAACAAGCGCTATGACGGGCAGTACTTCGACAAGGAGTCGGGGCTGCACTACAACTACCTTCGAACCTGCTGCCCTACGTGCGGTCGGTACACGCGTTCCCTCGCTGCGGCGCTTGCACAACCTGCTGTCATGGCGCGCCTGCATGACGCTGGCTTGGTCACTCTGCTTCTGCTCGTGTTCGCTCGTGTTTCATGAGTCCGGAAAGACTCACAGTTCCGCTTTCAGGCGGGCGAGCACATTGTTGATGGCCTTTTCATTGCGCTTGTAATAAGACCACTTGCCGCTTCGTTTGGCGGTGACCAAGCCGATGCGAGCAAGGTCGGCCAGATACTTGGAGGTTGTCGAGAATGCGAGGCCCTGGCCAGCTTGTATCGATGAGACGCAAACGCCATCCAACACCGGATCACCTTCGTCTTGCGGCGGAAAGCTGGTTCGAGGCGACTTGAGCTTGCGCAGAATCTCCATACGCTGCTCATTGGCCAACACGACAAGGATTTCGACGAGGGGAACCTGCTTATCGTTCATCAGTCAGCTGGTTCATGGCTTCACGCGGGGTGTTCGTCTAGTCGATCGTTGAAGTAACTCTAGCAGCTTCCGGAATTTGAAGCGCAGACTCATCCGGCCTTGCCCGGCTCCATTCCCCTGACGACCGAGCGAGGTGGCGCCTGCGTGCTCCATACGCAAATGGAAATGTCCTCCCGGTGATAGGGACTGCACCCCGCGCATAGACCTTGACGCTGAAAAGGGATTGACGTGCCGAGCTGTCATTTCGAGAAACGTCGATACAATGAACTCGTTTTCAGCCGATGTCCGACTTCGTTGAAGTGCATCCCGCCATGTCGCGGATGCTCTTGCGGGTTGCATCGCGAGTCGTTGACCCCCCATATCGAGGTATTGAAATGAAAGCGATCGTTCTGAAGAAGTTTGGTGGTCCTGAGAGCTTCGAGCTGCAGGACGTGAAAATCCCTGAAGTTGGAATCGGCGAGCTGCTGGTGCGCGTCATCGCCACGGCCATCAATCCGCTCGACTACCAGATCCGCCGAGGTGACTATCCGGACTATGTCCCCCTGCCCGCCATCATCGGGCATGACGTATCGGGCGTGGTCGAAAAGGTGGGCCCGGGCGTGGCCGACTTCGCAGTGGGGGACGAGGTCTTCTACACACCGCAGATCTTCGGACCGAAAGGAGGCTCGTATGCCCAATATAACGTTGTGCCCGAGACGTTGGTGACTCGCAAACCTGCAAACCTGACGCACGAAGAGGCGGCCTCCACGACGCTTGTCGGAGGGACCGCCTGGGAGGCCCTCGTCACACGGGCGAGGCTGCGGCCGGCCGAGTCCGTATTGATCCATGGTGGCGCGGGTGGTGTCGGCTCCATTGCCATTCAACTGGCCAAGGCGATGGGTGCAACCGTGTACACGACGTGCAGGGAACGCGATCAGGCATTCGTTCGCGAATTGGGCGCAGACCACGCCATCGATTTCACCTCTCAGGATTACATCAAGGAGATCGCTGACCTGACCGGGAAGAAAGGCGTGAACGTGGTGTTCGACACCATCGGCGGGATGACTTTGAGCCAGTCGCCTCATGTGCTCAGCGATGCGGGCCGTGTGGTGTCGATCGTCGACCTGGCCACGCCGCAGAACCTCGTCGCGGCATGGGGGGTGAACGCCGAATACCACTTTGTCTTCACTCGCCAGAATCGGGGCAAGCTGCTTGCGCTCAAGACGCTGCTGGAAAGTGGCCGCGTCCGCCCGATCATCGGAGCCAAGTTTTCTCTGGAACAAATTCCCGAGGCGCATTCCGTTTTGGAACGCGGTGAAGTCGACGGCAAACCGTTCCACGGCAAGGTGGTGATATCCGTTGCTTGATCGACCCATGTGCCTGTGGCTCGAACGCTTCGATCATCGAGCGATGTTGAAGGAGTTCATGAATGGTGACGACCGAAGAAGTTCTTGCGAGCCACGAGGCTGCGCTTGGCGAACAGCGCCCCGACAAGCTCTCGCGCCACTACGCGGACGACGCGGTGTTGATCGTCAATGGAGCCGTCCACCGTGGCCCGAGGCAGATTGCGAACTTCTACGCAACGTTGATCGGTGATCTGCCCGACGCCATCTGGCGAACCAATATCGCGGTGATTCAGGACGATTTGGCATATGTGGAATGGGCATGTGTGTCTGCTACATCAAGCGTCAAGTTCGGAACTGACACTTTCGTGGTGAAGAACGGCCTCATCACCCGGCAGACGGCGAGCTTCTCGGTCACCGAGGACTAAGCGGTCATGCCGCCATGCCAATGCCTCACGTTCGGCGGACACCAAACCACGTCGCCGGCACGAATCTCCTGGATCGGCTTGCCACATTCCTGCGTGAGCCCGACACCCGCGGTGACGACTGATCGCTGTCCCGCCGGGTGGGTATGCCGTGCGGAGCGCGCGCCCGGCTTGAAGGTCACTTCGGCTCCCGATACGTTGAAGCCATCGCTTGCTGGCCAGACGGGCTCGATGCGGACACGACCCGTGAAGTATTCCGCCTTCCCGACCAGGAGGTGCTGGGCGCCCGCTCTACCAAGCGTCTTCCGTCACTGCAGATTCCGCCATCCGTGTCGGAGTTCGCAGGATTTGTGAATGCTGTTGTCGATATCGATCAACGCCAATAGCCTGGACGGTTGCACAAGCTTACGGCAGGTGAGGCAGTTGCCTTTCGCTATGTTGATCGAGTCCACCCAGGGCTTGAGGCAGACGAGGCACCACGCGAACAGCAAGGGCAACAACCGCATCGATTGAGCCAGCGCCAGCCGGGCGGCGGGGATGGCTCTAATATCGCCCCATGTACGTAGGACATTTCGCCTTCGGCCTGGCGCACGGCCCTCGCGCATGCTGCGCATCATCGCCCGGTTCGCGATGATCTCGCAGCCCTTGCCCTCCCATTCCTCCGCCCGCGCCAACGGCCGTGCCATCTTCGCGATGATCGGCGCCATGGCCTGCTTCGTGTCCAACGACGCGCTGGTCAAGCACGTCAGCCAGTCCATGCCCGCGGCGCAGCTCATCTTCCTGCGCGGGCTGATGGCTTCCGCGCTCGTGCTGCTGGTTGCGCACCGGCTGGGCGCGCTGCGGCAGCTGAGCGCGGTGCTCCATCCGCGGGTGGCGCTGCGCGGGGCGATCGATGCCTGCGCGACCGTGCTGTACCTGCTGTCGCTGTTCCGGCTGCCGATCGGCAATGCCACGGCCATCAATCTCGCCGCGCCGCTGTTCATGACGGTGTTCGCGGTGCTCTTCCTGGGCGAGCGTGCCGGCGCGGCGCGCTGGGCCGCCGTGGTGCTGGGCTTCGTGGGCGTGATCTGCATCGTGCAGCCCAGCGGGGACGACTTCAATGCATGGGCGCTGCTGTGCCTGCTCGGCACGCTGTTCCATGCGATGCGCGATCTGATGACGCGGCGCATCGACCCGGCCATCCCCTCGATCATCATCACGCTGGCGACAGCGCTGGCCGTCACCCTGCTGGCCGGCTGCCTGAGCCTGCTGGGCGAGTGGCAGCCCATGGCCGGGGCCGACCTGGCCCTGCTGGGCGTCGCGGCGGCCTTCCTCGCGTCGGGCTATTTCCTGCTGGTGCAATGCATGCGCACGGGCGAGGTGTCGCTCACCGCACCCTTCCGCTACATGGCGGTGATCTTCGCCATGCTGCTGGGCTACGCGATATGGGACGAGGTCCCCAACGGGTGGGCCTGGCTGGGCATCGCGCTGCTCGTGGGATCCGGGCTCTACATGCTGTACAGCGAGCGGGGCCGCAGCCGCGCGGCTGCCGCGCTGGATGCCCAGCCGGAATGATGCGCCCGGCCTGGTGCGGAGTGCTTGTCAGGCGCACGGCTTGCCCCTTACATTCGGCGCGAGCTCATGAGGATGGGAAATGGATACAGGCGGTGGCATCAACGGTGAGTCCGGCACGCGCGGGAGCGACTCATTCGGAGCGTTCGAGACGGCGCTGAGGTCCTTCGCGATCGTCACGCCGGACGCGGACGATGGACGGGTCGACCGGGCCGTGCGCGATGTCCTGCGCCTGGTGCGGGAGCACCTGGGCATGGACCTGGCTTTCGTCTCGTGCGTGCAGGGCGGTCGCCGCCTCTTCCGGAACGTGGATCCTCCACACGGCCTGGAGATCGTCGCGGAAGGCGCGTCGGATCCCGAGGAGGACAGCTTCTGCCGGCAGGTCCTCGACGGCCGGCTTCCGGAGCTGGTGCGGGACGTCGGCACGCACCCCGGACGGGACACGCTCCCCGTCACCCCGTTCCGGATCGGGGCGCACATGAGCACGCCGATCCAGCTGCAGGATGGAACCGTCTACGGAACGCTCTGCTGCTTCAGCTTCGCCGCGAACGAGGGCCTCGCGGACCGCGACCTGAAGCGCCTGCAGATGGCCGCCCAGATGACCGCACGCCTGATCGACCAGGCCCGGCGCAATGGGAAGGATGTGAGCCAGGTCAGGTGAGACGCAAAGAGGTGGCTTGCCTGGATCGATGTCGTGGCCGACGTCGGCCATCGCAGCTTCTCGATTGGCAACCCGCTGTCGTCTTGAAGACATGGAATCAGGGATTCCCATGACAAGCCATTCATGGCGCGCACGCGTCGTTCGTGCCGCGTGCGTCTCGCTTCAGGCCTCGCTGCTGGCGGTGCCTGCCCGCGCCGGCACCGCACACAAAATTCAGGACAGGCTCCGGGCAGCAGGGGCCGGCTCTAACATCGCGTCATGTACGTCGGACATTTCGCCATCGGCCTGGCGCTCAAGGCACGCCATCCGGATGTCCCCGCCTTGCCCCTGGTGCTTGGCGCGGGCTTCCTGGACATCCTCAACGGCCTCTTCATCGTCCTGGGCTGGGACCGCGTGGCACCGGATCTGCGCGCCGGGCCCTATCTTTTCTTCGACCTCCGCTTCATCGACTGGGACCACTCCCTGCTGGCCGCGCTGTCGTGGTCTGCGCTCTGGGGCGCGTTCTTCCTGCGGGACAAGCGGGTCGCGGCCCTGGCTTTCGTCGCTGCCTTCTCGCACTTCATCGCGGACTGGCCCGTGCACAACGACGACATGGCGCTGTATCCGTTCGCGCAGACGCACATGGGCTACGGGCTGTGGGGCAAGCTGGGCACCGCGTCCTGGGTGCTGGAAGGTGTTCTTGCCGCGGCCTTGATGGCGTATGCATGGGCCGCCAGCGCCCGCCGCGGGGTCAGCCTGCTCTGGCCTTCGATCGTGCTCGTCGTGCTGTTCGTGAGCCTGTCGCCCTGGCTCTCGCCGATGAAGTACGCAGCGGGTCTGAACGAACCCTGGGCGCATCTGCTGCACGGCACGCTGGTCACTGCCGGCTTTCTCGTGCCTGGAAGCCTGCTGACGTGGCTCGTCGGCAGGGAGGAGCGCCGTTCCACGGGCGCGTTCCTGCGGCGACCGGCGGCTTCGGCTTCGTGATCTCGGGCACGCGCGGGTGAGGTGTTGGCCGCGCTGCCGCGGCAAGCCGAGGGCTACGGCCTCTGAACGTTGGTGCGCACGTGGTATTCGGCGATCAGCCGTTCCCAGACGACCTCCAGTTCGTAGGCCATGGACCGGGCCAGGCCATCGAGATCGGGAAAGAGCGTCGCGTTCGTCACGTTCATGCGATACAGGGACTGCATCGCCTGCGCACGCATGTCCAGCGGCAGCACGTATTTGACGATCACCGGCTCGTCTGCCACGTAGCCATCGAGGATGCGGTGAAGGGGCTGGTCCAGCACGCCCGGCAAGACGAACAGGCCCGACTGCGCGACCAGCCGCTGATCCATCTCCAGCGGTTCGCCGAACCAGACGACGGGCAGCTGGTTCACCATGAAGTACTTCTCGAAGTTGCCCGCGACGCGCGGATCGATCACTTCACGCGTCAGCGCCGGATCGAATGACGGGGATGCCGACCACAACGCCGGCGTGTTGAGCGCATAGACCGCTGCGTCGGTGACCGCATCCTCGAGCGCGAAGAACGCCGCGACATACGGTGACTTGGTGAAGTCGAGCAATCGCGTGGGCGCGCCATGGTGTTGCATCAGCGCCAGGCAGCGAAGGTCGTCCTGCAGCGCGGCCGCAGAGGTGCGGTAGATGTGCGCCTTGCGACGGAACACGCGCAAGGACCGTTCCTCGCGCAGCGGCCAAAGCGTGGAATCGGGTGCGTAGACCTGCAGTCGCCGGGTGAGCGAACTCACCAGCGGCCACTGAGCCGACACTTCCCCGCGGAATGCCCAGCCTGTCTGAGCCTCGGTCAGCTCGACGAACTCGCTCCACTTCGACAGTCTTCTGACTTCCATCGTCCGGTCCATTTGGTTGTTGCTGCAGATGCACCGCAATGCACCGCGGATAGCGGTGCGGCTACGTGGGCTCGTTGCGCACGAGCCGTTGGCCGAGCTCGCGCGTCGAAGGCACACGTCGCTTCGTGCCTTCGGCGGCAGCTTCATCCTCGGCCAGCGCGGCGGTGATGGCCAGCAGGACCCGCCGGGTCGTTTCCACATCCTCGGCCGAGATGCCGCGCACGCTGATCTCGTTGACCTCCTCCGCGAGGGGAACCAGCTTGCGCTGCAACTGCCTGCCCAGTTTCGTCAGGTAGACATGGACCTTGCGGTCGTTGCCCGGCAGGTGCATGCGCTCGACATAGCCGAGCGTTTCGAGCGCCTTGACGGCGGTGAAAGTGGTCGGCTCGGTGATGCCGGCCTGGATGCTCAGTTCCCGCTGCGACAGGCCGTCGCGCAGCCAGAGTGCGCGAAGAACCGACCAATGGCCATATGACACCGCATGCGACGCCAGTCGCATCTGCAGGGCCCGGACGTACGCCCGGGCCGCATCCTTGACGATATGTGCCAGCCGCTCCTGCGTGTCTTCGGCTGAATCGGCTGGCGGTGGGGGCTGTCTGTCTCTCATGGCATGCAGGACCGGGTTCTGGAAGGCAGTGGCATCGGCGGCGCACAAGTCGCCGGCGAACGCGCGCGCACATGATAGATGCAGCTGCGCATCGCGTCGCTGCCGCACTCGAACCGTCTTCCAGGATTGCCGAGAATAATATTAGAGATCAAATTAGTTGTTGACAGAACATTCATCGTGCTTAGACTTATGAACTTCGATAGCTAAGTTTATCGGGAAACATCAACCTGCCAGGCCGCCGGCGAGCGGCCGCACCTAGGAGCACGATATGTATGACCCCTTCTTGACCGATCGCCTGATCGATCAATGGCTGGCAGAGGACATTGGAGGCTGCGACCTGACGGTCCAGACGATGATCGACAAGGACGAGCGCGGTGCGTTCTGCATGAATGCGCGGGAGGCGGCGATCGTGGCGGGCGTCGACGTCGCTGCACGCGTCTTCAAGCGCTACGACCCGTCCCTGGAGGTCGACGTCCTCGTCGCCGACGGAGAACGCGTGGAGCGCGGCGCGATCCTGGTCGCGGTGAAGGGCTCGGCGCGCAGCGTGCTGACGGCCGAGCGCACCGCGCTGAACATCATGCAGCGGTTGTGCGGCATCGCCAACGAAACGGCGAAGTACGTCGAGGCCATCGCGGGAACCCAGGCCAGGCTGATCGACAGCCGCAAGACCACGCCGGGCCTGCGCATGCTGGAAAAGCATGCCGTGCTGTGCGGCGGCGGGCTGAACCACCGCCTGGGCCTGGACGGCGGCGTGATGATCAAGGACAACCACATCGCGGTCTGCGGCAGCATCGAAGCGGCGGTCGCCCGCGCGCGCCGGTCGCTGCCGGTGCTGACCAAGCTGGAAGTCGAATGCGACCACCTGGAGCAGGTTGCGCAGGCGCTGAAGGCGGGCGTGGACGTGATCATGCTGGACAACATGTCGGTGAGCGACATGCGGCAGGCGGTGCGCATGGTGGAGGGCCGCACCAAGGTCGAAGCCTCGGGCGGAATTCGCCTGGAAACGATTCGCCCGATCGCGGAAACCGGTGTCGACTACATCTCGACGAGCCGCGTCACGCAGGCTGCGATTGCCGTCGACATCGGCCTCGACGAAGCCCGGTAACCCCATGGAAAGCGGCACCTTCTTCCTTGTCGTCGGTCCGAGCGGCGCGGGGAAGGACGCGCTGATCGACGGAGCGCGGCAGCGGCTGTCGGGCGAGGGGCGCCATGTCTTCGCCAGACGCACGATCACGCGGCCGGCGGCGGCGCCGGGCGAAGACCACGAAAGCATCTCGCCTGCGGAATTCGATCGACGCGAAAGCGCCGGAGACTTTCTGGTGACCTGGCGCGCGCACGGCCTTTGCTACGGCTTGCCCACATCGCTGCGCGGCGCGCTGGAGGCCGGCCAGGACGTGGTCGCCAACGGCTCGCGCAGCGTCATCGCGCAGTTGTCGCAATGCCTGGCGCGCCTGGTCGTGATCGAAGTGACGGCCGCGCCGGAGGTGCTGGCGCAACGCATCGCCGCCCGGGGGCGCGAGCGCGAAGACGAGATGCAACTGCGGCTGGCCCGGCGTGGCGCGCCGCTACCGGCGTCGGTGCGCTCGCTCGGTGTGGACAACGACGCAGGCCTGCCCGAAGGCATCGACCGCTTCGTCGAGGCGCTCGAATCGTTTCGCAGCTGGGCGACGGTCCGATGCCTGGAGATGCGCAGCGGGGCGGATGGCGTGGTCCATCTTCCAGCCACCGGCGCGGACGCCCCTCTGCCCGCATGGCAGGGGGGCGAACAGGTGGAGCTGTCGGCCCTCGGCGGTCGCGGCATCACGCGCGTGCGGGCCCGCGTCCACGTCGGCGGCGCCGGTGCGGCTCTCGCAGCCGGCGAAGTCGGCCTGTCGCGCGAGACCTTCGAAGCCCTCGGCGCGCCGCCAGGCAGCCAGGTCGCGCTGCGCGCGATTCCCGCGCCCCGAAGCCATGCGCTGCTGGCGAAAAAGATACGCGGCGAAGAGCTGAACGAAGCGCAATACCGGCGGCTTCTGCGCGACTTCGTCGAGGGGCGCTACGCCGACCGCGAACTGACGGCCTTCCTGGTCGCCGCGACGCAGAAGCTGTCGGACGCCGAGGTCCTGAGCCTGGCTCGCGTGAGGGCGAGCCTGGCGCATCGCCAGACGTGGAACGAACGCATCGTCGTCGACAAGCATTCGATGGGCGGCGTGCCCGGAAGCCGCATCACGCCGATCGTGGTGTCGCTGGTCGCGGCGCATGGCCTCGCGATGCCGAAGACCTCGTCGCGTGCCATCACCTCCGCCGCCGGAACGGCCGACGTCATGGAAGCCGTGGCGCGGGTCGATCTCACGGTCGACGAGGTGCAGCGCTGCATTGCCGAGGCGCGCGCCTGCATCGCCTGGAACGGCCGCCTCAATCATTCGGTGCTGGATGACGTGATGAACGCCTTGACCCGCCCGCTGGGCCTCGACTCGGCACGCTGGTCGGTGGCGTCGATCCTGTCGAAGAAGAAGGCGGCAGGCGCCACCCATGTCATCGTCGATCTGCCCTATGGAACGTACGCGAAGCTGCGCACCGAGCAGGCCGCGCTCGAGCTGGCCGCCTTGTTCGAAGCCACGGGCGCAGGCATCGGCCTGCATGTGCGCGCGCTGGCGACGGACGGCAGCCGACCCATCGGCCGCGGCATCGGTCCGGCGCTGGAGTTGCGCGACGTGCTGCGCGTGCTCGACAACCACCCCGGCGCACCCGCCGACCTGCGCGACAAGGCCTTGCGCTTCGCCAGCCAGATCCTGGCCTGGGATCCGCTGGTGGGCTCGGCCGAAAAGGGACGCACGGTGGCGCAGGCGCTGCTCGACTCGGGCGCCGCGCGCCGCGCCTTCGCGCGCATCGTCCAAGCGCAGGGAGCCCATGAGGAGCCGGCACGTCCGAGCGCGCTGACCCATGCCGTGCGCGCGGAGCATGGCGGCGTGGTGAGCGGGATCGACGGCTGGACCATTGCAGGCATTGCGCGGCTGGCCGGTGCGCCGGTCGACAAGGGCAGCGGCATCGACCTGCTGTGCCAGGTCGGCGATGCGGTGCGGGCCGGCGATCCGCTGTGTCGCATCCATGCCGCATCCTCCGACAGCCTGGCTGCGTGCGTGGCGCTGGTGCAAAGCGCGCATCCGATTGATATTGCGGCCGAACGGCCGCAAGCTCACGCAGGGCGCGGCGCGGGCCCGGCAGCGGCCTCCATGCGGATCAACGAAAGGAGTCGGACATGAAGCACTGCAATCGGCTGGTCGGGCTCGCAGCCTTCGTCGTCGCCTGCCTTCAGGCGCCTTTCGCGATGGCTGCTGAAAGCGGGGAGGCCGCGGGCAAGCCGATCGAGATTACCGTGACCTTTCCGCCTGGCGGCGGCACGGATGTGCTCGCGCGGCTGATCGGCAACCACACGGCCGAGAACCTGGGCCGGGCCTCGGTGGTCGAGAACCGTCCCGGCGCGAGCGGCAACCTGGGTGCCCGATACGTCGCCGGGCGGCCGGCGGACGGCGGCTCCCTGCTGATGGTGAACAGCTCGTTCGCGATCAATCCGGGCGTGTTCAGGACGCTGCCTTTCAATCCGAAGACCGATTTCGTCGCCATCATCAACGTGGCCTACGTGGCCACCGTCTTGGTCGTGCCGGTCGACTCGCCCTACAAGACCTTCGCCGACGTCATGGCGGCGGCCAGGCCGAAGAACAACACGGTGTCCTTCGGCTCGTGCGGGAGCGGCACGCCGCAGCATCTTGCGGGCGAACTCATCAACCTGCGCGCCGGCGTTCACATGCTGCATGTTCCGTACAAGGGCTGCGGACCGGCGCTGAACGACATCGTCGGCGGCCAGATTCCAATCGCGCTCGTCACCACATCCAGCGCCATGCCATTGGTCAAGGGCGGCAAGCTGAGAGCACTGGCCATCTCGTCGAAGGAACGGTTCAGCCAGCTCCCCGACGTTCCGACGGTCTCCGAACAAGGCATGCCGGGCTACGAACTCAGCCAATGGCACGGCCTGCTCGCGCCCAAGGGCACATCGGCGGATGTTCAAAGGCGCCTCTACGAAGGATTCGCAAGGATCCTGGCGCGCAACGACGTGCAGAAGGTCCTGGGCGACCTGGGCTATACGCCGGCAAGTGACGGGCCCGAGGCGTTCCAGAAGATGGTCAACAGCGACATCGATCGATTCGCCGAGATCTCCAAGCGCATCGGCCTGACCGCCGACTAGCCGACGCCACAACTCCGGAGCCATCTGCATGAAGAAGAAAATCGTCTCGCTCGCTGCCATGACCGTCGCGGGCGCCGCGTCGGCGCAGACCTCGGTCACCGTATTCGGGGTCGTCGATGCGGCAGTCAGCGGCTTCTCGAGCCGTTCCGAAGACGCGCGCGGCGCCCGAGGCAGCGTCAAGGTCAGCCGCACCGCCCTCACGAACGGCGCCTACAACAGCAGCCGGCTCGGTTTCCGGGGAACGGAAGATCTCGGCGGCGGGCTGGCGGCCGGATTCTGGCTCGAGGCGCCCATCAGCAACGACGACGGTCAGACCGGTATCGCATCGTTCTCGCGCCGTTCGACCCTGAGCTTGTCGGGCGGCTTCGGCGAAATCAGGGTGGGTCGAGACTACACGCCCATCTTCTTCAACGACGCGGTGTTCGACCCCTTCGGCGCGGTGGGAACGGGGACCAACCTCCTTTTTACGGCGAACACCTCGAATCCGACCGGCGGTGCTGGCGGATTTGGCGGCAGCACGAGCTACAACCGCGCCAGCAACAGCATCGGCTACTTTCTTCCGCCGGGGCTTGGCGGCTTCTATGGGCAGGCGATGTATGCCTTCCACGAGCAGGACAAGTACACGCCGGGCAGCCTGACGCCGACGGCCGCGAACAATTCGCGCGCGGGCCGCCATGTCGGGGCACGGTTCGGCTATGCGTCGGGGCCGGTCGATGCCGCACTGGCCTACGGCAACGCCACCACGGGCGACCAGTTCTTCGCCGGTACCACCGATACGGTCAAGACGCTCAGCTTTGGCGCCTCGTACGACTTCGGGCCCGCGAAGCTGCATGGCGAAGTCGCGCGTTCCAGTTTTCAGCGCGATGCCGACGTGCCGCCACCGGTGCCGTTCAATGACACGAAGCTGCACGGCTACCTGCTGGGCGTCACCGTTCCGGTGGGCGTGGGGCTGATCCGGGCCTCGTATGCCAGGGTCGAGTACGACCGGCTCTTCCGTGCGACGCCCACATCTGGGGGTGACCCGCGCGCCAGCAAGGTCGCGCTCGGCTACGTCCACAACCTGTCCAAGCGAACCGCCCTTTACGCGACGCTGGCCAGGATCAGCAACAAGAATGGCGCGGCGCTGACGATCGGAGGGCCTGCATTCATCCGCACCTCGCCGTTCACCCCCAGGGCCTCGACGGGCTACGACCTGGGAATTCGCCACGCGTTCTAGGCGCGGGTGACGTCGGCCCGTTGGAGGGTGTCCATCGACCCGGCCGTGGGTTGCGTGGCGCCGTCCGCGAAGATGAGGTGGCGCATCTGCGCCGCAATGGACGCGCCGAGCGCCTGCGCGCCCTCCGATCCTGCATCCGTCGATGTGCCGAAGCTGACCCTGGCGACCAGGTCGTGGTAGCGCGGCAGCGCCACCTGCAACGCTGCAGCGAGCTTTTCCTTGTCGTGCGGCGTACGGCGCAGCAGCGTGAGCGGATGTCTCTGTGCATCCGAAGAAATGACGTGGCTCACCAGCGCGGGCACGAACTGCGTTCGAGGGGCCAGGCGGGCGAACAGGGTGTAGCTGCTGGACCAGTTCTGCAATGA
The DNA here is from genome assembly GCF_002157355.1 of Variovorax sp. JS1663. Lineage (GTDB taxonomy): Bacteria > Pseudomonadota > Gammaproteobacteria > Burkholderiales > Burkholderiaceae_C > Variovorax. The sequence goes on from NZ_LYMK01000002.1 coordinate 252,449, forward strand.
CGCCGCCGCCCGCTGCGGACCGAAAGCGGCGGGGTCGGGCTCGATCTCTCCCGCCGGGAAGGTCAGCAGCGCGCCACCTTCCTGCAAATGCCTGGCGGCAGCGCGCATGACGGCCATGCGGCCGCCTTCTTCGTCGGGCAGAAAGATCAGGTGCCGCGCGACGTGGGGCAGGGCGCGAAGAAAGGGGCGGTCCGAAGCGATCACCCGAAGGTCCGGACGGAACGCGAGACTGGTAAAGAGGGCGACCGTGTCGGTCATGCCGGGGTGGTTGGCCAGGATGATCACGGGGCCACTGGCCGGAACATGCTCCAGGCCCGCAGTGACGATGCCGGCGGTCATCCGGTTCACCAGCCACGCGCTGCCCTGCGAGAGGCCATGCGCGCCGACGCGGGTGTCGAACTCGTGTGCAGTGCGGGCGAAACGACGGGCGGCGGGCAGGAACAGGCGGCTCAGCGGCGTGCCCCGCAGGCGCAGCAGGCCGATCGAGTCGAGCAGGTCGGCGAGGTTGACCTCGGTCAGTGTCTCGATCGATGGTGATGCGGGGGTGGTCATCTGCCGGTGGGGGTGGGGCGGTGCTGGTGCGGCGGCATCCATTCTTTCAAATATCCGCGCCAATGAAAGCGTGCCCATTGGAATTCACGGCAGCAGGCCTATGATTTCGACCGCAAAACTCCGGCAGGAGGCAGACGATGTTCAAGGTGAGCAAGGCGGCCCGGCTTCCGAGCACCGCCTACGGTTTCGTGACCTCGCCGCAGGGCGACGCCTATTTCGCCGTCCAGGACCAGGCCAAGAACGGCAGCATCGATCCCGCCTACCTGGTGCTGGCCTATGCCTTCGACCAGGGTTGGACCGAAACCCGCGTCCACAGCAGCTACAAGCTGGACGACAAGTGGGTGACCGCGGGGCGCGGCTTGACGCACCTGGCGTCGACGCTCCCCGGCGGATTCAGGACGACGGTGTCATCGCAGACGGCGGCTGCCGAGGCGGACAAGCTGAGAGGCAACCTGCACGAAGTCACGCTCGAGGGTGCGGCGCCGCCCGACAGCCCGGGGCCGCTGGAAAGCGGTGACATCTTCACGCCGAACAGCAGGGGCTATCACAACATTCCGCGCCTGTACCTCATGGCTGCGCTGGCACAGGAGGAAAGGGCCAACGCATCCGTCGTCGCGCTGGTGGCGAACGAGCGCGGCCTGATCATCGCGGTGGGGAAGAAGGCGCATGGCGAAGGCGGCTGCGGCCACGCCGAAGTGCGTGCGCTGTTCTCCATCAAAGGGCAGGTGCCCAACCGCGCCATGCTGTTCTCGACGCTCAAACCCTGCACCATGTGCGCCGGGCTGATCCAGGCCGTGTTCTCGGGCAACTGCAAGCAATACTGGGCGCGCGCGGATCCTTCGAACGGCGCCAGCTACAACCATGTCGAGAACCTATCGTTGCCCAACGGACTGGCATCGACCCAATCCGCGAAGAACGACGCGCATCGCCTGCGCGAGATCAAGCTGAAGGATGGCCGCAGCTTCACCGACGCCTTCTCCGACTCCTGGGGAGGAAGAGACGACCGGGTGCTGGTGGCCAACGCCGGCTCGGCTGCGCGGATGAAGCAAGCCTTCCTGGACTGGTGCGATGCGGTGATCAGGCCAGGCGCGGTCGTCGCCAGGCCTCCGGGCGCGGAGATCCGCGTCAAGAAGGTCGACGACGCGCCGGCCAGAGCCAAGGCCTGCGGCGATGCGAATGCACTCTCCAAGCGCAACGACCTCTTCGAGCGCTGGAACAAGAGCGCCGCCAAGACCTCCGGGATGTTGAACGACGACCAGAAGCTGATCATCAACGCGTTCACCAACAGCGCCCAGGCGAAGAGCGTCGACAACCCGATCAAGACCGCGACCAAGGAAGCCGGCATGGGCATCATCGAGTACATCTCGGGCGCGTCGGGGTCCACCAACCTTCGCACGTCGGCACGCAACGCGTTGTCGCGCAAGTTCGTGAAGTACGGCAAGTCGGTCGGCGATGTGCAGGGTGTGACGGGAGCCAGACTCGCAGCACCCACCGATCCGCCTCCAGCGAGCAAGAGCAACGACGCACGCATGGCGACGATCGGGAACTACCTGTTCGGCTTTCTTCAAACGCAGCGCTGATCCAGCGAACACCGCATCCTCACCGCCCGGCGCCCCGCGGCTGGGCACCGCATGAAGCCAACGCACGTCCAGGCGCTCTTCGCCGGCACCATCTTCACCAGCGCCTTCCTGCTGTTCCTGGTGCAGCCGCTGATCGCCAAGCAGATCCTGCCCTGGTTCGGCGGCTCGGCCGCCGTGTGGTCGATCTGCATGGTGTTCTTCCAGGTCGTGCTGCTGGCCGGCTATGCGTACGCCGACTGGATCACGCGGCGCCTGCGCGTGAAGGCGCAGGCGCGGCTGCACGTCGCGCTGCTGCTGGCGAGCCTGGCCTTCCTGCCGATCGTCGCCGCCGCGCGCTGGAAGCCGAGCGGCACCGAAGACCCGGCGCTGTGGATCCTCGGCCTGCTCGCCGTCACGATCGGCCTGCCGTATTTCCTGCTGTCCACCACCGGGCCGCTGGTGCAGTCCTGGGTCGCGCGCACGCCCTGGGGTGCGCAGGTCTACCGCTACTTCTCGCTGTCGAATCTGGCCTCGCTGGTCGCGCTGCTGTGCTATCCGCTCGTGATCGAGCCGCGCAGCACGGGGCTGCAGCAGGCCTGGGGCTGGTCGCTCGCCTATGTCGTGTTCGTGCTGCTGTGCGCGGGCACCACGCTCTACATGGCGCGCCGCTGGGCGAGCGCCGCGCCGGCCGCATCCGCATCCGCATCCGCATCCGCATCCGCGGCGGGCACGGCCGCCAGGCCGCGCGCCAGCGACTACCTGCTCTGGCTCGCGCTGCCGGCGCTCGGCGCCTGGCTGCTGCTCGCCATCACGAACCACATCACGCAGAACGTGGCGGCCGTGCCCTTCCTGTGGGTGCTGCCGCTGTCGGTCTACCTGCTGAGCTTCGTGCTGACCTTCGAGAGCGACCGCTGGTACCGCCGGCGCGTGTTCGTGCCCCTTGCCGCGGCGATGCTCGTGCTGTGCGCCTTCGGCCTGCAGCATCGCGTGGGCTCCGACATCAAGTCGGCGCTGCCGATCTACGTCGCCGGGCTGTTTGCGCTGTGCATGTTCCTGCATGGCGAGATGGCCCGCCTGCGCCCCGCATCGGCCTGGCTTACCCGCTTCTACCTGATGCTCTCGCTCGGTGGCGCCATCGGCGGCGTGAGCGTGGGGCTGGTCGCGCCGCAGCTCCTGCCGGCGTACTACGAGCTGGGCATCGGCTTGGTGTTGTGCGCGCTGGCGGCGACCGTGCTGTGGCGCCGCAGGCCCGTCGGGATCGTGGCCTCGCTCGCCCTGGCCAGCTGCTGCGCCTGGTTTCTGTCGAAGCAGGTGCAGAAGGACATGCGGGGCCAGTGGCGCATGGAGCGCAACTTCTACGGAGCGCTGCTCACCAGCGAGACGCGCACCGGCATCAAGGGCCCGGCGCGCAAGCTCTACCACGGCTCGACCAAGCACGGCGAGCAGTACCTGACCCCCGAGCTTCGCCGCGAGCCGACCAGCTACTACGGGCGCAACTCCGGCATCGGCCGCGCCATCGCCGCCGCGCCCGGGGGCCCGCGCCGCGTCGGGCTCATCGGCCTGGGCGCCGGGACGCTGGCAGCCTACGGCCGGCCCGGCGACGTCTACCGCTTCTACGAGATCAACCCCGCCGTCTTCCGGCTGGCCGATCGCGAGTTCAGCTTCCTGGCCGACAGCGCGGCGCGGATCGAGCGCGTGCTGGGCGATGCCAGGCTGTCGCTGCAGCGCGAGCCCGCGCAGCGCTTCGACCTGCTTGCGGTCGATGCCTTCTCCGGCGACTCGATCCCCGTTCACCTGATCACGACCGAGGCGCTGGATGTCTATCTGCGCCACCTGCAGCCTGAGGGCGTGATCGCCTTTCACGTCAGCAACCGCTACCTCGCCCTCGCGCCCGTTGTCGAGCGGATCGCGCTGGCCAGGGGCCTGCACGCGGCGCTGGTGGAGGACGAGCCCAGCAAGCTGACGGGGCTGGATGAGAGCGACTGGGTACTCGTGGCACGCGATCCGCGGGCCCTGCTGCGCGATCCGCTGCGGGGTGCGACGTCCGGCCTCGAGCCGACGGCGCCGCTGCGGCCGTGGACCGATGACTTCAACAACCTCTTCGAGGTGCTGAAGTAGCAAGGGAAAGCGTGCGCGCGAATGGGCGCGTCGGCATGACGAGGGGCCCTCCGCCAACTTTCGTTCGCGCGGAGGGCCCCCGCAGTCCCGGAGTGCCCGATGGGTGTTGCCGCGACCGTGGGTTGATTCTGGGGCTGCCTCGCTGCGCGCGCAATTCAGCCGAGCGTCATAGATCGAGTGGGAAGCGGCTTACGTCCGCCACACGGCCGACCACGATGTGACCCTCGTCACCGCATCGCGGGCCGGCCTTCCTTCGCGCCATCCGGTTGCGGTATCGACAACGGCGTGACCTCCACCTGCGCGAGACCGTCTTCCCGAGACAGGCCGATCTCGCGTGCCGTGGCGGGAGAGAGGTCGACGATCCGGCCTTTCACGAAGGGACCGCGATCCTGGATGGTGATCACGGCGCTGCGCCCGGTCTCCAGGTTGGTCACTTTGGCGGTGGTGCCGAGGGGCAGGGTCTTGTGGGCGGCGTTGTTGTCGCTGGGATCCATGCGGGTGCCGTCCGCCATCTTCCGGCCCGCGAACTTGTCGGCATAGAAGGACGCCTTGCCGACCTGCTTGCCGCCGCTTCCGTCGATGCCAGGCTTGGCTGCAGAGACCGGCTTTTGTGTCGACGATGAGGCCGGCGACAGCGAGAGCGGTGGTGCATCGCGCGGCGAACGCCCGCCCGCCGCGGCCTCTTGCGCAGCCGGTTCACGCGGCGGCGTGGGCGAGATGGCACAGCTGGAGGCCCCACATGCAATGCAAAGCGAGAGCGACGCGAGCTTGCGGAACATGAAGGCCTCCTGAGCGAAGGGTGGGGGATGCGAGGAGGTTCCGCTGTCCGGCGCATGCAGGTTGTCGGATGCCTACCGATTTGCTTGGCGGACCACGCTGGTGGCCAATGCAGTACTTCTCGTGTCAGGCGACTGCCGGGAAGGGCTTCTCGCGCGAGTGATGCATTAAATTGCATCTTCTCAAGGGTGCGATGCGCCGAGGAGATCGGCGTGCCCAGCAGTCTTGGCGCATCCCGGCACGCACGATCACTGCCGCTTTCCAGGATGGTCCACCAGGAGACCCGCGGCTTCGAGCCGCTGCGCCGGGCGATCGCGAACCACCTGGCGATCGGCCGGAGGCTCGCGTGCAGCGAGCGCCAGGTCTTTCATCACCTCCGGCCTCCTCGGCGCCTTGTCGCTCACGGGCCGGACGTTGCTCGGCCCCGTCAAGCCCCTTCGATGATCCGCAGATCTCGCTCGGCGCCGTCACCCAGCGCGGCCAATGCGGCTTGGTAGTCAGGGCTGTCATGCACGGCGATGGCCTGCTCGACGCTGTCGAACTCGATCAACACGGTGCGTTCGGCCAAACCGAACTCGTAGACCTTGGCGGGCAGGCCGCGCGCGAGGAAGCGGCCGCCGCCGCCCGTGATTGCCGGGCCGGCCAGTTTCGCGTAAGCCGCAAGCTTGTCGGCATCCTTGACGGCGCGGTACGCGCTGACCCAATAGGCTTTTGCCATGGTGATGTTCTCCGTTTCTGATTGAGCAATATAGCTTGCGGCTACGCGTGGCGTCAGCGCCGTCCGGTGAAACAAAGCGCCATTGGACCTTGGGCTGATCGCGCCAGGACGAGAAGCACTGGCGCGGCCTGCGCAACAACGATCCGAGCGACGCGTCGCCTGACGGTCGCGCGCGAAAGCCCGGTCCGTTCCGCGATTTCCCCATTGCCCAGCTGATCCGAACCCGGCCGGAACGCGCGAAGAATCTCCACGCCGCGCACCAGCGAACGGTTCAACACCGGGTCTTCGTGGTGCTGCCGGCGTGGCTTCTGACGCGGGGTAGAGGACATGGCGCAATTTACACAATTTCCATTTGATGGAATTTGGCGGGTGCCCAAAAGATCATCGCCCGAAGCGTGGTGTTGTCACGAAACCGTCACGCCGGCAGGCGAGCCTTGGCGACCCTTCAAACCTTCTTCTACAGGTGTCGCCCATGCCTCTTGCCGCATCGCCTCTTCGCGCCGCTGCGCGCGCCATCACCCTCGGCATTGCCGGCCTTGCGTTGTCGCACGCGCCGGCCATGTCCCGGCCCGGCCACGAGCCGCGGGTGGAGGTCCAGATGCAGCGCCTATGGCAGTTCGCCCACCAGCCGGGCGTGCCGGGGCAGAAGTCGGAGATCGTGGCCTTCGACGAGCGCAGCGATACCCTGTGGGTGGCCGGCGTCAAGGGCGTGGACGTGCTGGACCGCGACACCGGCCAGCGCGTGGCGCACATCGACGTGAGCCAGTTCGGCCTGGTCAACAGCGTCGCCATCCACGAAGGCCTGGCCGCCTTTGCGATCGAGAACGCCCTGGACCGCACCCGCCCCGGCGTGGTGGTGTTCTACGACACCAAGAGCCGCCGCCAGCAGGGCGCGCCGGTCACGGTGGGCGCCTTGCCCGACATGCTCACCTTCACGCCCGACGGCCGCCAGGTGCTGGTGGCCAACGAGGCCACGCCCAACCCGCGGCCCACTGCCGCCGGCCTGTCGGCCGAGGACCCGGTGGGCAGCGTGAGCATCATCGACGTGCACCGGCGCGACGTGCACACCGTGCCCATCGACCCCTCGATCCCCGGCTACCAGCAACTGCGCCTCTTTCCCGCCGCCGGCACGCTGCCCACGCAGCCTGCCACCTACAGCCCCTACGGCCCGGAGCCCGAGTACATCGCGGTCGACAAGGACGGCCGCTACGCCTACGTCGGCCTGCAGGAGGCCAACGGCGTGGCGGTGCTCAACCTGCGCAGCCAGCGCTTCGAGAAGATCTACAGCCTGGGCCAGAAGGACTTCTCGCTGCCCGGCAACGAGATCGACCCCAATGACCAGGACGGCGTCATCCAGCTGCGCAGCGTTCCTGTCAAGGGCCTGTACCAGCCCGATTCCATCGCCGCGTACGAGTACCGCGGCGACACCTACCTGGTGATGGCCAACGAGGGCGATGCGCGCGACAACGGCGAGTCCGACGCCGAGGACGAGCGCCGCGGCTCGGCCGGCAACGCCACCATCGAGTACGTGCCCGACGGCAGCGGGCTGGGCCGTCTGACCTTCTCCAACGTGGATTCGGCGCGCGGCGGCCCGCTGGTGGCTTTCGGCGGGCACTCCATCTCCATCCGCCGCGCCGACGGCAGGCTGGTGTACGACAGCGGCAGCACGCTGGACGCCGAGGCCATCCGCCTGGGCATCTACGACGACAGCCGCAGCGACAACAAGGGCGTGGAGCCCGAGGGCCTGGCGCTGCTGCGCATCAAGGGTCGTGTGCTGGCCTTCGTGGGGCTGGAGCGCACGCTGAAGTCGGCGGTGGCGGTGTTCGACATCACCGACCCTACCGACGTGGATTACCTGGACATGATCGTGAGCGAAGGCGACCTGTCGGTGGAAGGCCTCACCGCCTTCAAGCGGCGCGGCCGCTACTACGTGGCGACGGCCAACGAGGTCTCGGACACCACATCGCTGTTCGAGGTGAAGCTCAAGCGCGGCGGGTGGGACCGCGACGAGGACGAGTGAGCGCGGCGGGGCGGCCGCTCAGCCGCCAGTGGCATGCTGTCGAAGAGGACGTGCGCACGCCCGACCATAATCGGGTAGAGCTCCCCCCGATGTCCTCCGCATCCCACTCCCTCTGGTCGCCGCTGCGCCTGCCCGCATTCCGGGGCCTCTGGACCGGCAGCGCCATCTATTTCACCGGAAACGCCATGCAGGTCATGGCGGCTTCGTGGCTCATGGTGGAGCTCACGGGCTCGTCCTTCCTCGCGGCGCTGGTGCAGACCGCCGTGTTCCTGCCCATGTTCCTGCTGGCGCTGCCGGCGGGCGTGCTGGCCGACACCACGGACCGGCGGCGGCTGATCCTGAGAGCGCTGACCGTTCAGGTGGCCATCGTCATCGTCCTGTCCCTGCTCGCATTGGCAGGGTGGGCGGGACCGGCGACCCTGCTGTTCTTCACCTTTGCCGCCGGTTGCTGCACGGCGCTGCTGTCACCCGCCTGGAACACCAGCGTGGCGGATGCCGTGCCACGCGAGGACATGCCACAGGCCATCACGGCGATGTCGATCGCCTGGAACAGCGCGCGGGCATTGGGGCCCTCCATCGCCGGCTTCGTGTTCGCATGGCTCGGTGCAGGCTGGGTGTTCGTGGTCGCGGTGGCGAGCGCGCTGGTGATGATGCAAGCGGTGCGGCGCTGGCCGCCTGCACCGCATGCGCAGTCACCCCTGCCGGCGGAGCGCCTCTGGAGCGGCACCATCGCGGGCCTGCGCTACGCAAGGCACTCGCCGATGATCCTGGCCCAGCTGCTGCGCACCGTGGCCTACAGCGGCACTGGCTCCGCGCTATGGGCGCTGTTGCCGGCCATCGCGGCGCAACAGCTGAAGCTGGGCGCCACCGGATTCGGCTTTCTCATGGGATGCCTCGGCACTGGCGCAGTGGCTGCAGGCTTGGTGCTGGGCAAGTTGCGCGCGCGCCTGGGGCTCGAGCGCCTCGTCGCCCTGGGGTGCATGCTCTTCGCGGCCGTGATGGTGATCGCCGCGTTCGTGCGCATTCCCACCGTGGTCTTCGTCGCGCTGGCCTTCGGTGGCGCCGCGTGGATGGCGGTCATGGCCACCTTCAACACCGCCACCCAGTCCAGCGCGCCGCCCTGGGTGCGGTCGCGTGCCGTGGCACTGCACACGGTCAGCGCGCTGGGCTCGTTCGCGATCGGCTCGGCGTTCTGGGGCGCGGTTTCCGGCATCATCGGGCTGCCGATTGCGCTGTGCATCGCAGCCCTCGCCATGGCGGGAGGCATCTTTCTCGCCCGCTGGCTGCCGCTGCGGATGGGTGCTTCGCCGGAAGTCACGCCCGTTGCGCTGTGGGAAGATCTTTTCATCAAGGACCAGCCTCTTCCGGACGATGGCCCGGTGTCGGTGGAGATCGGCTATCGCATCCGCGCCGGCGAAGCCAAGGAGTTCCTGAACGCCGTGACCCAGCTGCGCGCCTCGCGGCGCCGCGACGGGGCCACCTTGTGGCGCCTCTATCGCGATCTGGGGGATCCGTCGCGCTATGTGGAGCGATTCATCGTCGCATCCTGGGCCGACTACCTGCACCAGCGCGCGCGGGCCACGCTGGCGGACCAGGAGGTGGAGGCGCGGGTGCGGATGTTCCTGCGCGAGGGGGAGGGGGTGAATATGCAGCACTACATTGCCGAGCGATGAAGGCCGGTTCTTGAGTGGCCCGCTGTGTGCCACGTGACCGCAATGGCTTCGGGGTATTCATCATTCCTGCTGCCACCCGCAGCGCGACAATCGAGGAATGGCACTGCCCCGCGATCTCGAGACGTTTTCGGCCGTCCTGCGTGCCGAGGGCCCCGCTGCGGCACTGGCCTACCTGAATGAAGGCGTGCCGCACCGGTACAGCGCGATCTATCGGTTCGCGGGCCTCAAGCTTCAGAACGTATTCCTCCAAGACAAACTTGGCGAGATGCGGCCCCAGTACCTTGCGACGGTCCCCTTCGACCAAAGCTTCTGCCAGTTCGTTCGCCGGGACAGTGCGTTCCGGACGGACAACTCGGCGGTCGACCCGAGGCTCGAAGGCCACCCTTACCAAGGGGTGGTCGTCTCGTACCACAGCGTTCCCGTGGTGAGCGACGCGGGCGAGTTGTGGGGCACGCTGAGCCATTTCGATATGGCATCTCTGCCGCTCTGCGATGATGAGTTCGAGCTGATGCAGGGGGCGGCCAAGCTCCTGCCGAGTTTTCTTGTGGAGCGCTGAATCAAAACTTTTTTCCTGGCCATCGCGTTGGCTGTAGCGTCTCCCGCAATCGCACAGCCAACAGACCCGGTCGACACCACCGTTTGCAAAGCCGAGGAAGATGCGCTGGAGCGCGACATCGACCTCGCCCGCTCCAGGGGCCAAATGCTGCGCCGGCAGCACCTGGCCGAGGCAATGGCCGCACTGCAGGCCCGCTGCAAGACGGTCACGCCGGAGCAGAGCCGGGCAGCGCGCGTCGAGAGGCTGGAGCAGGCGATCCGGGAACTGCGGCTTGAGCTCAGCCGCGCGGAGGAGCAACTGCGCCAACTGAAGCAGTAGGGTCAGCTCTCCCAACCGGCCTCGGAAATGTGCCTTGCATAGACCGCCAGCACGATGCGCTCGGAGTGAACCAGATACTCGTTGAGCGCCGCAGCGGCATCGGGAAAATTGCCGGCTTCGGCAAGTTCGAGGATCTTCATATTCATGTCGACGTAGGGTGCATGCAGGAACTCGGCGTCGCGCAATAGGCCGAAGGCCAGTCGCAGTTCAGCCAGCACCTGGGCGAACATCAAGTTGAGCCGCTCGCTGTCGGCCAACTCGACGATGGCCATATGAAAGGCCATGTTGGCGGTACCCGCGCCCACCCAGTCGTTGCCGGCCCGGCAGCGCAGCGCGGTCTCCACCGCCTCTCGCATCTTCTTCTTGGCCGGGTGGCGCGGGTAGGCCTGCGACAGCGCCTGGCATTCGATGAGCCGGCGCACCCGGTAGATGTCGATGATCGACGCGATGCTGGGGACGGCCACGAACACGCCTCGATTCGGCGTGTGCTTGACCAGGCCGTCTTTGGTCAGCATGCGGAACACCTCGCGCAAGGTGTTGCGCGAGATGCCCAGGCTCTCGCTCAGCGCCTGCTCCGACAAGCGCTGGCCCGGCGCGAACTCGCCCTGGGTGATCTTCTGGCGCACCTGCTCGGCCATTCGTTCGCTCAGCGTCTGGATCGCGGGATAGGGGGCGGCGGGAAGGCTCATTGTTTCGGGTTGTAGCAGATCAAATGGCGTCTTGCCACTTGATCGCTCAACAGGACGCGGGTTTTCACTTAGAAATCAGTCGGGTATGAGTGAGCATTTCAGGATGAATTGTTGAACAATCATGACATGATGAATCAACCAAATAAATTGATTGGTTGAGTTATCCGGCGTGCCATTGCCCTTCAAACCTCACTGGAGCATCCGATGAATGTTTCCCTTTTGCGTGTTCTCGCCTCTGCCGCGTTGGTCGCCGCCGGTGCCCAGCCGGCCCTGTCCGCCGACTATCCGACCAAGGCGATCAAGATCGTCGTGCCCTACGCGGCCGGCGGCTCCACCGACGCGCTGGCGCGCGTGGTCGCGGAGCGTCTGGGCAAGCGCTTCGGGCAGCCGGTGGTGGTGGACAACAAGCCAGGTGCCAGCGAGCAGATCGCCATCACCAACGTCACCAAGGCCGCGCCGGACGGCTACACGATCCTGCTGTCCACGCTCAGCGGGCTGGCGGTCAACCCGGGGCTGTACGGCGCGCGGATTCAATACAACCCCGAGAAAGACCTCACGCCGATCGCGCTGGCTGCCACCGTGCCCAGCGTGGTGGTCGTGCACCCCTCGGTGCCTGCGAAGAACATGACGGAACTGGGCGCCTACCTGAAGAGCAGGCCCGGCGCAGTCAGCTATGCGTCGGCCGGCGCCGGCACCCCCAGCCACCTCGGCATGGAGTACTACAAGAAGGCGAACGGCTTCGATCCGGTGCACGTGCCCTACAAGGGTGGCGCCCCGGCATTGAACGAGGTGATGGGCGGGCAGGTGCAGCTGATGATGGCGCTCGTGCCCGAAGCGATGCCGCTGGTCAAGAGCGGACGCATGCGCGCGCTGGCAGTGACCACGACCAGGCGCCTTGCCGCCTATCCCGACCTGCCGACGGTGTCGGAGTCGGGCGGCAAGGACTTCGACATGACGTTCTGGTACGCCTTCATGGCACCGGCCGGCACGCCCGCCGAGATCGTGACCAGGCTGAATCAGGCGATCGACGCCATCCTGGCCGAGAAGGACGTCCGCGCGCGGCTCGATGAGATGAGCCTCGACGTGGTCGGCGGCGCACCGGCGAAGGTCACCGAGCTGATCAGGACGGATTCGGCCAAGTGGAAGAAGGTGATCGACGAGGCCGGCATCAAGGTCGACTGAGCACGGCAGCATCGACATGGACCTGAACAGCGACCTCGGCGAGAGCCTGGGTGCCTGGCGCATGGGCGACGACGACGCCATGCTGGGCATCGTGAGCAGTGCCAACGTGGCCTGCGGTTTCCATGCCGGGGACGCCGCCGGCATCCTGCAGACCTTGCGCCGCGCGGCCGAGCGTGGCGTGGCGGTCGGCGCGCACGTGTCCTACCCCGATCTGGCCGGCTTCGGCCGCCGCCACATGGACGTCGCCAGCGCCGACCTGGTGGCCGACGTGATCTACCAGATCGGCGCGCTGCAGGGGCTGGCTGCCGTGGCGGGCACCCGGGTGCGCTACGTCAAGCCGCATGGTGCGCTCTACAACACCATCGCCCATGACGAGCGGCAGGCGCGCGACGTGATCGCGGCGATCCGTGCGATCGATGCGAGCCTGTACCTCGTCGGACTGGCCGGATCGCCGCTGCTGGGCTGGGCGCAGGCCAGCGGCTTGCGCACGGTAGCCGAGGCCTTTGCCGACCGTGCCTACACGCCGCAAGGCACGCTGGTGTCGCGGCGCGAGCAGGGCGCCGTGCTGCACGACGCACACGAGGTGGCGGCACGCATGCTGCGCCTGGCGACCGAAGGCGTGGTCACGGCCATCGACGGCAGCACGGTCCGCATCGAGGCCGATTCGCTCTGCGTGCACGGCGACAGCCCCGGCGCGGTCGAGATGGCGCGGGAAGTGCGCGCGCTGCTCGAGCGCTCGGGCGTGACCGTGCGGTCCTTTGTCGATGCGCAGCCCGCGCAGGTGCTTCGGTGATGCGGTTCCTGCCCGTCAACCTGGATGCGTTCCTGGTCGAGCTCGACGATCTGCCCCAGACCCTGGCGCTGCTCGCCTCGCTGCAGGCCGAGCCTGTCGCCGGCATCGAGGAGCTGGTGCCGGCGGCGCGCACGCTGCTGGTTCGCTACCGCCCCACGAAGGTGTCGCAGGCCGCGCTGATCGAGCGCATCGGTACGCGCAGCCTCGCGGCGCAGGTCGAGCGGGAGGCCACGCTGATCGAGATCCCCGTGGACTACAGCGGCGAAGACCTGGACGAAGTCGCGCAGATGCTGGGCATCTCGCGCGACGAGCTGATCCGCCGGCACACGGGCAGCGAGTACACCGTCGCCTTCACCGGCTTTGCGCCGGGCTTCGCCTACCTGAGTGGCGGCGACCCGAGCCTGGACGTGCCGCGCCGCGCCACGCCGCGCACGCGCATCCCCGCCGGTGCCGTGGGATTGGCGGGCACCTTCAGTGGTGTCTATCCGCAGGCCAGCCCTGGGGGCTGGCAGATCATCGGCGTGACGGCCACACCGATGTGGGATCTGGGGCGCGAGGTGCCTGCGTTGTTGCAGCCAGGCTTTCGCGTGCGCTTTGTCGACAGCACGGGGCGGCCCTCGTTGCCATCATCGCCATGCTCCGCGCCGGCGCGCAGGCCTTCCGCTGCACCCATCGCCGAGCCCGACGGCGCCGCGCTGGAGATCCGCAGCACCGGCCTGCAGGCCCTCTTCCAGGACACGGGCCGTCATGGCCAGGCGCGGCAGGGCGTGTCGGCCTCGGGCGCCATCGATCAGGGCGCATTGCGTGCGGCCAATCGGCTGGTCGGCAATGCCGGCGATGCAGCCTGCGTGGAGATCGCCTACGGCGGCTTGCAGCTCGTCTGCCGCGGCGAGGCGGTGGTGGCCGTCACCGGCGCCGATGCACCCATTGACATCACCTGTTCCGGCGGCGCGTCCTGGTCCGCGCCCGGCTACCACGCGATCGCGCTGTCGGACGGCGACAGCCTCACGATCGGCGCACCGCGCGCGGGCAGCCGCTCGTACCTCGCGGTGCGCGGCGGCTTCGCCATTGCGCCGGTGCTCGGCAGCTGTTCGACCGACACGCTCGCCCGCGTCGGCCCCAAGCCCATCGCGGCCGGCGACGTATTGCCCGTGCGCCCGGTGGCGCGCGGCGCCATCGTGGGCCTGCACGAGCAGCCTCCCGCTGACCTGCCCACGGTGCAGCAGCCCGTCACGCTCGACGTGGTGATGGGCCCGCGCACCGACTGGTTCACACCCGAGGCCGTGGCACTGCTGGCCAGCCAGGTGTGGAAGGTCACGCCGCAGTCCAACCGCGTCGGCCTGCGCCTGGCCGGTGAACAACCCCTGGTCCGCGCCAACCCGGCCGAGCTGCCGAGCGAAGGGACCGTCCTCGGCGCCTTGCAGGTGCCGCCGAGCGGGCAGCCCGTGCTGTTCCTCGCCGACCACCCGCTCACGGGCGGCTACCCGGTGATCGGCGCCGTCGCCACCTACCACCTCGACCGCGCGGGACAGATCCCCATCGGCGCCAGCGTGCGCTTCAACCCCATTCACCCTTTCGGTACGCCATGAAAAAAGTCCTGATTGCCAACCGCGGCGAGATCGCCGTGCGCATCGTTCGCGCCTGCGCCGACTACGGCGTGAAGTCGGTCGCCGTGTACGCCGATGCCGACCTCGACGCGCTGCACGCGCGCATGGCCGACGAGGCCTACGGCCTGGACGGCCAGCGCCCGGCCGACACCTACCTCCACATCGACAAGCTGCTGGCCGTGGCCGCGCGCAGCGGCGCCGATGCGGTGCACCCGGGCTACGGCTTCCTGTCGGAGAACGCGGGCTTTGCACGCGCCGTCATCGCCGCAGGCCTGGCCTGGATCGGCCCGCCGCCGGACGCCATCGATGCACTGGGCGACAAGGTGCAGGCGCGCAAGATTGCGCTGGAAGTCGGTGCACCGCTGGTCGCGGGCACGCCCGGCCCGGTGAACAACGCGCAGGAGGTGCTCGCCTTCGCCGAACAGCATGGCCTGCCCATCGCGATCAAGGCCGCCTACGGTGGCGGCGGGCGCGGCCTCAAGGTGGCCTGGCGCATGGACGAAGTGGCCGATCTCTATGAATCGGCGGTGCGCGAGGCCATCACCGCCTTCGGCCGCGGCGAGTGCTTCGTCGAGCAGTTTCTCCACCAGCCGCGCCACGTCGAGGCGCAGGTGATCGCCGACACGCACGGCCACGTGGTCGTGCTCGGCACGCGCGACTGCTCGCTCCAGCGGCGCAACCAGAAGCTGGTCGAGGAAGCGCCCGCGCCGTTCCTGACCGACGCGCAGCGCGACCGCATCCACCGGTCGGCGCGCGACGTGTGCGCCAGGGCCGGGTACGTCGGCGCTGGCACCGTGGAGTTCCTGCTGAGTCCGTCCGGAACGATCTCCTTCCTCGAGGTCAACACCCGCCTGCAGGTCGAGCACCCGGTGACCGAGGAAACCTCGGGCGTCGACCTGGTGGTCGAGCAACTGCGCGTGGCCGACGGCCTGCCGCTCTCGATCACCGACACGCCCGCGCCGCGCGGCCATGCCTTCGAGTTCCGCATCAACGCCGAAGACGTGGGCCGCGGCTTTCTGCCGGCGCCCGGCCAGGTGCGCGTGTTCGAGGCGCCTTCGGGCCCGGGCGTGCGCGTGGACACCGGCGTGCTGTCGGGTTCCACGGTGCCCGGCACCTTCGACTCGCTGATGGCCAAGCTCATCGTCACCGGCGCCACGCGCGCCCAGGCCATCGCCCGCGCGCGCCGTGCGCTCAAGGAATTCCGGATCGAGGGCGTGCCCTCGGTGCTGCCGTTCCATCGCGCGGTGATGGCGCAGCCGGACTTCACGTCGGCCGATGCGTTCAAGGTGCACACGCGCTGGATCGAGACCGACTTCGCCAACACGCTGGCCGCCGCCGTGCGCAGCGAGCCGCCGGTGTCGGACGCGGCCCTGGTACGCACCGCGGTCGAGATCGACGGGCGCCGCATGGCGCTCGGGCTGCCAGCCGAACTCCTGCGCGGCTTGCAGTCCGCGGCGGGCGACGCCGCATCGTCCGCTGCGGCGCAAGCACCGGTTGCCGCAGACCCCGCATCGGTCGCCGCGCCGATCGCCGGGACCCTGCAATCGTGGAAGGTCGCCGATGGCGACACCGTCGCCCAGGGCGACGTCATCGCAACGATGGAAGCCATGAAGATGGAGACGCAACTCACGGCGCATCGCGCGGGGCGCATTGCGCTGAAGGCGGAGCAGGGGGCGTATCTGGTGGCGGGGGCGACGGTTGCGGAGATTCGAGCTACGCGCCAAGCTTCAGCAGCCGCCCGTTCGTCGTGAGATACCAGCGCGGAGACTGGTTCTTGTTGAGGGACTGGCCGATCAGTTCCTTGGCGACGAGCGCGGTGAGCGCCTCTTTCGCACGCGTGGGGTCGAGCCCTGCTTCCTTCGCGATGCCCGTCAGCGAACGCAGCACGAAGCGCGACCCTTGCATGACTTTCATGACGGCGCGTTCGTCGTCCGGCATGGGCTTGATCGATTCGAAGCCGTCGTCGAGCAAGCCGGGCTTGGGTTCTTCGAGGACCTCGCCCTCGACCAGCGGCGCAACGGCCTGCTGCGCTTCGGTCGCTTCGGCCGCGGCGGTCGTGGCCTGAACCTGGGCGTCGTCGGCCTTCGTGACGGCGTCGTCCGCCTTTGCGGCGGCGTCATCAGCCTTGGCGCTCGCAACTTCCACCTCTTTCTTGACCGTACGCACCTCCTGCAGAAGCCGATCGGAGATCGTTCGGATGAAAGCCCTGGATGAGATAGCGGCCACGAGGCAGAACCCGGCCAGGACGAAGAGCTTCGACTTCTCGTCCTTGTCGATGATGTCGTTGATGATCTCCCCCGAGATCATGTTCAGGAACAGCGGGACCATGAACGAGGCGGCGATGCCAACCAGCGTGTGTTGCCACCAAGGCAGGCGCGTCTCCTGCGCGGGGTCGGTGATGATGGCGTTGACCACGCCACCCAAGATGCCAAAGACCAGCAGGACGAGGGCGATGGAGTGCAGCGGTTCAATTTGCATGGACTTTCCTTCCGGCAAGTGCGGCGACGCGCGAGTGTCTCACCTCGTGCCTCGGCAGCAAACGATTGTCGAGCGACCGCTGTGACCACCTGTCCTGGTCCATCACGTCTCCTCAGCCCTCGGCGTCATCCTTGGCGGGCAACTGGACACGAACGAGCGTGTTCAATGCGCCATGGATATGCGCATTGGCGCCACCCTGAACCGTTACACCCAGCCGCGGTGCCAGGTTGCTCATCACGTCTCGGCTCTGCGCGACCGAGATCCGGCCGGTGCGTTCGAAACGTTTCAGGAAGTCGGCCACTTCGGCCTCGCTCAAGGGCTGCAGCGCCTCGGTCCACACCCCAGGTTGCCCCCTCAGATCCTGGTACCGCGGCGGCGCACCGAGCAGCACCATGTGCAGCTTGAGCCCGGGCGGCTGGCTGCTTTGGGCGGTCCGCGCGAGCATGACCAGCAACTCGCCGACGTCAGGTGCCAGATCGGGCCGATCCAGATCGTCGACCACCAGTACCACTGGCCGCGTGCGCTTGACCAGCTGCGCGGTAAGCCACTGGGCGTAGATGCCGGTCCTGCGCAAGAAGAGCAGCGCAGACGAGGGCATCGTCGCGGGTTCGAGGCCCAGCCGGATCACCAGTGTTCTCATCAACTCGTCGATCCCGACCCCGGTCCTGCTCATCGAGAGCACGCACGCGTCGAACGCGCCGGTGCGGCGCGCCACGGCATCGACGAGCCGCGCCGAGTAGCTCTTGCCAGAGCCCGGGGGGCCATCCACCAGTAGCAGCTTGACGCTATTCTGTGTGCCCACCTGCTGTAGGAAGTGCCGCAGCATATGCCGGCCGAGGAATGGCTGGCCATCGTCCAGCACCAGGCTCGAATAGGCGTTGTCGGCGGCGAGCAAGCCGTCGGTCCATTCGGCCGAGGGCGAGGAGGTCGCAGCGGCTGCGTCGCCCGACGCCAATCCCGGCAACGACTCGCGCAGCAGCTGCAGGAAGCCCCGCCGCTGCGGCGCCAGCAGCCGATCCAGGTTAACGAGCAACTCGTCGATCAGGCGCCCGTAGGTGTACGCCAGCGCCGAATAGCGCTGGCCGGACATCGTGCTGTCGAGCCAGCCGTGGGCCTGCTCCTGGACACTGCGCTGCGGTAGCGCGACGTCGACTGCACGCGCGAGGCGGGTCAGCAAGTCGCGGCAGCTGCGATCGGAACTGCCCTGTTCTGCTGCAGCAGAGGCCGCCAGTTCGCTGCCGAGGTTGGCATTCGCCAGGCGCTCGCGCACGCTCATGGGCCGACGCTCGTACAGCGCGCCGACCAGTTGGAAGGCCAGGGCAAGCTGCTCGCCGGCAGGGATGGCCGATGGCTGCGCCTGCCAAAGCGCCATCAGGTGCCCCTCAAGATCCCGCTCGGCAGCGCTCGGCCGCATCCGTGCCAGCATCAACGCCCCCAGCTCAAGCAGGCGCGGATCGTCGTGGTAGCGGCTCGAAAGTGCCATGAAGCCCTCTAGTTGAGCCAGCTCGTCGACGGTGACGGATGGATCGCCCGCAACGGCTTCGACGCGCGCCCGCTGCAGCATCAGATCGAGCATGTCGGCCTGCGCCTGGAGCCCCGCCGCGGCTGCGGAGGCGATGCCCGCGTCCAGCACCGCCAAAGCCTCGCGGTGCCGCCCCAGCTCGGACAGCAGCTGCGCCTGCAGTCCGTACAGGCGGCTGCCGGGAAGTCGTTCAGCGCGCTCTGTCAGGCGGCCGAGCGCCTGGTCCCGTGCGCCCAGCGTGCGCGCCTGCAGTGCCTCGACCCAGGCGAAGCGCTCCCAACTGGCCTGGTCCGCCGCGTCAGCGATCGCGCTGTCGACGCTCTCGCCGGTCAGCAGGCTCAGCACCGTGCGCGCGTGGAGAGTGAAGTCTTCGTACGAGGGCCACAGCTCAGTCTGCACGCCGTCTATCCAGCGTGGCTCCACCTCTTCCATGGTCTGGCCCAGCATCAGCCGGTGGTAGATCTCCTCGGCGCGCTCGGCCACGCTGCTGCGCTGCTCGTCGGCATAGTAGGCCACCGCGGCCATGTGGATGGCCAACGCGCATCGCCGCTTGTCGGCTTGCAGCAGAGGCAGCATCGTGCCGCGCAGATCGCCGCGATGGCGAAGTGCCCCGTCGGGCATGCGGTCGACGATCCAGACCTGCTGGGCCAGCTTGTCGAAGATCTCCTGCGCCTGCTCCAGCGTCTGCAGCTGCAGCCCGCAGGGTTCCGACAGCACGCGCAGGATGACGTCCGGCGTGACGCGCCGCAAGACCAGTCCCGGATGCGCGAGCTTGCGCAGCTGCGGGTCTTTCAGCGCGAGCGGCCCGAGCAGCCGTTCGTACAGCAGGCCCTGGATGACCTGGGCGTCCAGGCGCATCAGCTGTAGCGGCCCCAGTGCGCTGCGCGTCTTCAACCCCTCGAGCTTGCCGGCATCGGGCTTGCCCTGCTCGTCGTGCCCGAGCACCAGACGCGCCGCCAAGCGCAGGCACAACGGGTGGCCCCCCACCTTTTCGAACACTACCTTGGCCATCGCCGGGTCGCCGATACCCAGTGACGCCAGGTTGGCCAACGCCGACGCCTCCTCGAGCGGTGCCAATGGCACCGGGTGCACGTCGGGATCGATGAGCACCGCCCGGCCCGACAGCACGAGCCGCAGCGCCGGCTCGCGCTGTCGCAACCGCGAGAGAAAGGCCCAGAGCGTCTGGACAGCGTTCGGGCCGTGATGCTGGACCAGCTCGAAGGTATCGAGCACGACCACGATCGGACCTGCCTGCGCCACTTGCGCGAGCACACGGTAGATGCCCTCTGAAACGAGTGCGAGGTCGACGCTCGGCTGCGTGGTCTGCGACTTCAGATCACCCCGGCGCCGCCGCACCGTGTGCAGCTCGGCAAGCAGGCTCCTGCGCAAGGCGGACGTCTCGTCGCGCAACCAGGAATGCTGGACGCCGAGCTGGCGGGCCGCTTCGGCCAGCAGCGTGGCCGGCTCCAGCGGGTCCAGCTCGGCACGGTCCAGGTCGAGGTAGATCCAGCTCAACGGGTCTGCGCCCTCGGCGTCGATATGGTCAAGCAGGAAGCGCGCTATCACAGCCGACTTGCCGACACCGCCCAGGCCATGCAGCATCAGCACCTTCGATCCCCAGCCCTGCACGCTACGGATCGCGCGGCGCAGCCGGGTACCGAGGCTGTCCGGCGGCAGCACGCCGACAAAATCGCTCAGCTGATCCACCTCGTTGCTGCGGCCCGCGAAGTGGCGGTCGGCCAGCGCCCGCAGGGGTGCCAGCAGCTGATGCCGTTCGTAATGCGCGGCGAGCGTGGCCGTGTCCGGCACGTTCGGCAGCAGTCCGCTGAGCCATTCCGACACCCGGGCCAAGGCCTTCATGCCTTGGGCGTCCTGTACCGTCGGGTCGACAGCTTCGCCGCGCAGGGCCTGCTCCAGCAGGGCCTGCAGCGGACTCCTGGTTCGTTGCGGATTGGCGGCCAGCGCCGCCACCATCGCCTCGCTCGATGCCATGTGGTGCAGCACCCGCTGGCGCACGTCCAGCTTGAGGCTCCACACCGGCTGCCCGGCGTCATCCTGCAACACCGTGCAGTCTTCGAGCAGCGCGGAAAAGTCGCTCTGGCTGGCGTCGTCACCGGCCGGTTGCAGGGCATCGGGGTCGAAGTGCGCCAGCACCGCGGCCGCCCGGTGGTAGGCGCTAGGGCGCGCTTGCGCCCCGGTGCGAGCGTCGTCCGAGGGGGCGGGCGATGTGTTCACGCGGCTTGCCCGTCAAGGGAACAGTTCGAGCACACGGGCCTTCGCGGCGCGCGCGAGCTGCGACAGGAACATCGGATCCTCCCGCGCCAGCGTCACCTTGCCGATGACCTCGTCGTACAGCGTCTGGCTCGTCGCGGCCGGGGCGACGTTCTTGTGCTCGTGCACCTTGGTGAAGAAGTCCATCACGTCGGTGCTGGTAGGCGGGCCAAGCTTTTCTTCCTCGACCACGTCCTGGCTCTCGAACGGCAGTTCCTGACCCGGATAGCCCACCAGCACCAGACGCAGGCCACGGCTCTGGGCCGCACGCATGGCCAGGTGGTTGATGAACGAGCGCACATCGTCGGGCAACAGGCTGGCGTCGAAGTGATCGAGCACGATGCAAAAGGTGCGCCGGCCCTGCGGTGTGTGGCTGTCCGCCAGCGCGGCCAGGCGAGCGGCCTGCTGGTGGCCCTGGTGCGAAGCCTGCCCTGCAGCGGCGTGCGGCTCGACGGGCGTCGACGGATCTATCTGCGCCATGATGTTGCCGACCAGGAAGGGCACATCGATCTGGCTGCTGCGCATGTCGCGGAGGTCGACTGTCGCAAGCCTGAAGTTGGGCCCAAATGCTGCCTGTTCCATCGCCAGGAAGCTGAGAAATCGCACCGAGTACGACTTGCCGGTGCGCGACGCGCCATTGATCACCAGGACACGGCAGGTGCCTCCGGACAAGGCCTGCACCTTGTTGCGCAGCGGCTGCCGGTCGAAAAACGGCGCCCGGCCCTGCAGGAAGCAGGTCTCGAAAGGTGTCGGAGGCCGGTACCACACCAGGTCCTCCCCACAGGCGGCTGCACGCTGCCTCACCTTCCCCAGCAGGTCGGCCACCACGGTGGAGAAAGTCTTGCTTTGCGTTGTGTGCTGCTCCAGGCGTTCGAGCAGGGTCAGGAAGCCGTCGCGGGCGGCTTCGTGGTCGAGCAGTGCCAACCGCGCTGCCTCCAGCGATTGATCGACGGTCTTTTCGTCGAGATTCCAGCCGAGCTCGTTGATCGTCAGCGTTGCCAACTGGGCTCGCCGCATGAACTGCCGAGCCAGCGCCGCGTCCAACTTGTATCGTTCGTCGCTATAGAGCATGAATGCCTCGACGTTCTGGCGGAGCGGGGGCAAGCAGTGCGGCGCAGGGGCCGGCCACGAGGTCTTCGAGAATGGCAGGCATCGGCACTGCCCCGTTGTTGCCGCCGGCACCGACGCCTTTCTGGTGTATCGCCGCCAGCCGCCACTTGGAATCAAAACACGGCGCGCCGGACGACCCGGGCTGCGTGTTCGCGTTGTGGCCGATGCGGCGTGCCTGCACCTCCAGCGCTGCTCCGAGCGTCATTTCCAGTCGGCGGGCGTCGGGGTGATGCAGCAACAGCAGCGGCTCATTGGTTGCCAACGGCTGCGGGCGCGCGTCGATCCAACCGCGCGCCGGCGTACCTGGGGTTCCGACCGGGTCGCTGCCCGGCGTGCCGTCGATCCGGAACAGCACATAGTCGAGCTGCCCTTGCGGGCTGCGACGGCAGCACCAGTCGGCCCCTTCCTGGAGACCGAACGTCACGCCATCGCGCAGCGTGCTGCCGTCGGCATCTGCCTTGTAGTCGAAGCGCAGGCGAACGCGACTGCGATTGAATTCGAGCGCATGGATGCCATTGCGCTCGAACACGTGGTCGCAGCTCAGCCCCGCATTGGGCCCGACGAGGAAGCCCGTGCCAATCCCTGCAGGACCGGCGGCACCTCCATCGATCTCGATGCGGAACACGGCCAGCTCGCGCCGGCTCATCAGGTCGCGCCACTCCTCGGGCTGCTGGAACCCGGCCTTCTCGATGACGATGGTCTCGTCCTGAGCGTTGCGCAGGAGGCCCTGGCCGGACTCATCAGCCAGCTTGCGCAGGCCGCGGTGAGTGGGGTTCTCGGAGCGCGCCGCTGCCAGCAGTTGGGGCACCAATTCCTGCGCTTCGGCGTGAAGGATGAGTTCGGTAAGTGCCCCGGGCAGGTCAGCGCCTTCGCCCACCACGCCGTCGTAGTTGAACCCGTAGGCGACCGTCACCATCGGGCGCAGCCGCGCGATGGTCGGAAAGGCCTGCTTCAGCGCTGCGAACAGCGCGCGACGCAGTTCTTCGGGCGTCAGATCGTTCATGGGGCCCACCTCGGTGCGGCCCGGTGGCACGACGCTACGCTTCGCACCTACGACCGGCCCGGCACCTCGAACGGTAGACCTCGCCGCCTGCGGCCGCATCCTCTATTCTGTGGACGCCCGCCCTATCGCGAAGTGAGGCCGCCACCAACTGCCTGCGCTCCCGGTAGTGCAGCGGAGCGATGCGGGCCGGCGTGGCGTTGATGGTGAAGCCGGGCAGTGTGATCCACAGCTCGTCCGGCATCGGGCGCTCGGCGACTGGGGCTGCGATCCAGAAGTGCCGGTCCCACGCAGCACATTGGATCGTCGTGCGGCCGCCCACCAAAGGCGTGCGTACCGGCAGCTGAAACGGCGCAACGGCGCTGGACGTGGTGTAGCTGTTGACGATCGGTCCGTCGATCAGGCTGACGTTCGGAAAGCGCACCTGCCGCGCCGGTGCAGCCGCGGGCGCCCTGACCTCGATCAAGCGCAGCACGCAGATCACGCGGTCCCGGAACAGCGGCACGCTGCGCAGCCAGGGCACGAAGACGGCGTGCGTGCAGCATCGCCCGGCCTGCTGCCGGAGTACCTGGCCGAGCACATGTGGGTCGCGCTGCCGGTGATGCGGCCCCACTGGGCGAGCCGCATGCCTACTACACCACCGAAACCGGCGACCTCAACCAGTTCATGCACCCGTGGCGCCCGGGGCTGCGCCTGCGCGCGGCCTAGAAGACGCCGAACACCTTCAGCAGGATGATCACGCCGATCGGCACGCCGCAGAGCCAGAGAATGATGCTTTTCATGGAAGGTTCTCCTGTGTGCTTGTGCGTGCACCGTAGGCGAGGGCGCTGGAGCGCACGGACGGAGAAGGTCCGGGGTGCGAGTAGGGCGAGTGCTTGCGCGGCCGTCCGCTACATCGACCAGATGCGCGGCGGCTGGCCCGGCATCCGCCACAGCTCGGCGCGCCAGGCCTGCCAGACCTGCCGCAGCAATTGCATGGCGGGCTCGACCAGAGGCGCCAGCACACGCAGCACCACCACGCGGGGCTGCGGGCTGGTGGCGCCGGCGCTTTCGCGAAGGGGGTGGGCCTCGGCCAGCGCGCGGGCACATTCCAGCGCCGCATCGCGCCGCGCCCGCACGATCGGCGAGCCTGCGGCGAAGAACAGCGTCGCCAGGCAGCGATGCCCGGCCAGGCCCAGCGGGCCGTCGAGCAGGCGCCGGTCGGCAGCCTCGATGCGCCCGCGCTCCAGCCAGGCGCCCGGCATCTCCAGGTGCTGTTGCAGAACGCCGCGCTCGAAGGGCTTGCCGGCGCCGGGCAGGCCCAAGGCCGCCACGTCCCAGCCGATCAGCTCCGCACCTTCGTCCAACCGCAGCGTCAGCCGGTTCTCCGCGCGGCAGCCGCTGAAGCAGATCGCTTCCAGCGGCAGCCATTCGAGCCGCGCGCCGGCCTCGAGGCCGAGCGTGGTCTGCTGCATCGCGAGTTCGCCTTCGGAACGGTAGAAGCGGCTGGCGCCCGGGGTGGTGATCAGCCCATGGCTGCCGGCTGCGGCGTGCACGCGGATGTCCAGCGTGTCGCCGCCCACCAGCCCGCCTGGCGGATGCACCAGCACGTTGTGGCAGACCGCATCGCCCTCGGGATAGAGGCTTTGCAGGATGCGCAGCGGTCCTTCATGGCGAAAGCGGGCGACGCTGCGCGGGCCTTCCGGTCGATAGTCGAGCGCGAGCCGCGCGTTCCAGGGCATGGGGCAGGAGTGTAGGAGCAGGACGGGGGCGTCCGGAGTTGTCGGACTTCTTCCCCCGAGAAGGTGGACAAGCTTGTGGAAAACTCAGCGAACAAGTCGAAAGAGCGTTGTCCCGCAAGGGCTCGCACAAGGTTGCTCAACGAATTGGCAGAGGGGCGAACGGCGGATGCACCGGCAAAGTGCCTTTTTCCACCGCGGACGCCGGGATGTGGAAAAAAGCTTTAACCGGATGTGACAGGCCCTAGCTTTTCCAGGCCCCGACATGCGCCGCGCTGGCCTCGTCGAGGAGCGCCGGTCCGATGCACTCAATGGGATGCGGCGAGGCCTCGAACACATCGCGGCAGGACAGCATCGCATCGCGCTGCTCGGCCCGCTCGCCCCGGAACACGCGCAGGCGCTCGGCGTCGATGCCGAACACCACGCGGCCGATGTTCGCCCAGAAGATCGCGCCGGCGCACATCACGCAGGGCTCGGCCGACGAATAGAGCGTGGCGCTGGCCAGCGCTTCGCGCGAGAGCTTGCGCTCGGCCAGCATGCGCACCGCGTTGGTCTCGGCGTGGCCGGTCACGTCGCCGGTCTCCGCGGTGTTGCAGTAGGCCTCGGCAAGCACCTCGCCGTCGGCCGACACGATCACCGCGCCGAAGGGCCGGTTGCCGCGCCGGCGCGCCGCATGCGACCAGACGATGGCCTTGCGCAGGTAGCGCCCGTCGCGCTCGTCGAGTGGTGTCTCCGCTGGAACAGTAGACAAAAGCTGCGTATTCATGCCTTGATGCTACGTTCTCCGCGCGAAGGCAGCATCGAGCCGTTGAAGAGGGCGTCGGCCGAGGGCTTGCGCTTGAGGCCGAAGACTTCGGCCACTTCGTCCACCTGCTGCTCCAGCGTGAACTTGCGGATGTCGCCGAGGCCGTGCCCGGCGGTATCGCCCGCACCCACGTACTGCGCCGTGATGGCCCAGCGCTCGCGCTCCACCTTCTCGTCGAGGATGGGCTCGCGCTGGCGCATCGCCGCGATGCCGGGGCCGGGGTCGGCGAAGGTCTCGACGATGGCGCGGTTGGTGGCCCGCAGGAAGGCGGCCACCGCCTTCGGGTTCTGCGCGACCAGGTGGCTGCTCGCGAGGATCGCGTTGCCGTAGAGGTTCACGCCCGCATCGGAATACTTGAGCACCGAGAGTTCGTCGGACTTCATGCGCGCGAACAGCGAGATCGCCGAGTCGTGGAAGTAGGTCGCCGCATCGACGTCGCCGCGCACCATCACGTTGTCGCGCGCACTGAAGTCGGTCGTCTGCCATTGGAAGGCGTCGCTCTTCATGCCCTGCTTGCGTGCCACCATCGGCCAGGCGCGCCGGGTCGATTCGACTGCGGCGGCCGCCACCTTCTTGCCCTGCAGGCTCCTGAAGTCCGTGGTGATGCCACGGTCCTTGCGGCCGATGATCGCGAAGGGTGCGCGGTTGTAGTACTGGTAGACCGCCTGCACCACAGGGGTGCCTGCACCTTGCGCGTTGAACTCGATCAGCGAGCTGATGTCGCCCAATCCCATCTGGTAGACGCCGCTGGCGATGCGGGTGATGGACGCGACCGAGCCGGCGCCCGTGTCGATCGAGACGTCCAGGCCCTCGTCGCGGTAGTAGCCCTTGCTCTCGGCCAGGAAGAAGGGCGCGGTCTGTCCGTTGATGCGGAAGTCGAGCGTGAACTTGAGCGGCGTCGGCTTGCCGCTGCCGCCCTGCGCAAAGAGGCTGGGGGCGGCCAGGGTGGCGGCGCCTGCGGTTGCGGCGCGGATGAAGGAACGGCGTTGCATGGGGTCTCTCCTGGAAATCGTGGGTCCTGAACGCCCGGGCCTCGCGGCCGGGCACCTCAAGAGCAATTTCCGGGCGGGCGCACGAATCGGGTGCGTGCGCTGCTGAACGCTTCTACTCTCGGTGCCTTCGATGCAGGAGGTATGCCAGCACCCCGCCTGCGGTCCGGCGCGCAACACGGGCGCGCAAATTGCATTGCCGGTCGCGCAGAGTAGAAGCGTTCAGCCGCGGCCCGGTTCGGCCCACGGTGGGAAATTGCTCTTTCATGGTCGTCCCACGCAACCGAAGAAGGAGTGCTTTCCCCATGCTCGTCACCCAGCAGCCCGTGTTCCGCAAGTTCTGGCATGCCGTCATGCCGCTGTCCCATCTGCAGCAGGGGCCCCGGCCCTTCACGCTGCTGGGCGAGAACATCGTTCTCTTCCTCGACGCCGATGGGCAGCCCGCGGCGCTGCGCGACCGCTGCTGCCACCGCACCGCGAAGCTGTCCAAGGGCTGGTGCGTGGATGCCGAAGGCCGGGCCTGCGGGCAGGGCGCGATCCAGTGCGGTTATCACGGCTGGACCTACGACCGCGGCGGCCGGGTCATCCGCATCCCGCAGTACGAGCCCGAGCGGCCGATCTCGCCCGAGTACCGCACCACCGCCTACCGCTGCACCGCGCGCTACGGCTATGCCTGGGTGGCGCTGGAGGAGCCGGTGGCGGAGATTCCACCGATCCCCGAGTTCGAGGCCGCGGGCTGGCGCACCATCTTCCAGTTCCACGAGGAATGGCAGACCAGCCCCCTGCGCGCGCTGGAGAACTCCTTCGACAACTCGCATTTCAGCTTCGTGCACCGCGCCACCTTCGGCGTGGCCGCGAGCCCCAGGCCGAGCCGGTACGAACTCATCGAGAACGACAACGGCTTCCACGCCGAAACGGTGATCGAGGCCCTCAACCCGCCGCAGTTCCATGCGATCAGCGGCGTGAAGGATGCCGTCACCACGCGGCACATGCGCAACGCCTACTTCCTGCCCTTCTCGCGCCGGCTGGACATCGAGTACCCCTCGGGCATCCGCCACGTCATCATCAACTGCTTCACCCCCATCGACGATGGCCGCATGCAGCTGTGCCAATGGCTGTTCCGCAACGACAGCGAGGCCGACTGCCCGGCGCAGATGCTCATCGACTTCGACGACCAGATCACGCGCGAGGACAAGGACATCCTCGAATCCACCGACCCCGATGCGCTGGTCGACACGCGCCGGCGCGGCGTCGAGTACTCGATGGAGTCGGACCGCCCCGGCATGCTGATCCGCAAGCACCTGATGCAGCTGCTGGCCCGGCACGGCGAGTCCGAAGTGCACCGGGGCATGGCCGCGGTGCCGCAGCCGCGGGCCGCCTGAGCGCGCCCAGGGCTGGGGGCGGGCCGGCAGCGGACCGGTACGTGTTTCCCCTCACGGGCCGGTCAGATTCCGATCAGTGACGCGGCGGGAGCATCGCCCCCGCCCTCATGACTCGGAGACAAGTGTCCGTATGAACGACAGAAATCTTGCCAGGGGCCTGTTCCTCGTGGCGATCTCGCTGGCCTTCGGCCTGCAATCCCTGCGCTACACGATCGGCGACTTCAGCCACGCCGGGCCCGGGTTGTTTCCGGCCCTGGTGAGCGCCCTCCTGTTCCTCATCGGTGTCGTGACGCTGATCCGTTCACGCCTGGTCGAGCGGGTGCGGCTGGACCTCAACCTGAAGAACATCGCCATCATCATCGCCAGCCTCTGCGGCTTCGCGCTGATCTCGGAGCACCTCAACATGATCGCGGGCATCGTGTTCATGGTGTTCTGCTCGACGCTGGCCGGCACCTCCTACTCGTGGATGCGCAACCTCAAGATCGCCGCCGGCCTGGTCGCCATGGCGCTGCTCCTTCAGAAACTGCTCGGCCTGAACCTGCCGCTCTACTGATGGACGTCCTGCACAACCTGGCGTTCGGCTTCTCGCACGCCCTGACCATCCAGAACCTGATGTTCTGTGCCCTCGGCTGCGTGGTGGGCACGCTGGTCGGCCTGCTGCCCGGCCTGGGCCCGTTGGCCACCATCAGCCTGCTGCTGCCGCTGACCTACTCCATCCCCACGGGCGGCGCGCTCATCATGCTGGCCGGCATCTACTACGGCGCACAGTACGGCGACAGCGTGAGCGCCATCACGATGAAGATCCCGCATGCGAGCAGCATCGTGGCCTGCATCGACGGCTACCAGATGACGCTGAAGGGCAAGACCGGCCTGGCCCTCTTCACCGCCGGCGTCTCCAGCTTCATCGGCGGCACCATCGCCATCGTCGTGCTCTCGTGGCTGGCGCCGGTGCTGGGCGAAGTGGCCTTCCTGTTCGGCCCCGCGGACTACTGCGCCATGATGATGGTCGGCTTCGTGTGCGTGAGCTTCGTCACCACCGGCAGCCTGCTCAACGGCCTGGCCATGTGCCTGATCGGCGTGCTGCTCGGGCAGATCGGCACCGACGTCAACAGCGGCGTGCAGCGCTTCACCATGGACCTGCCCTTCCTGGTGGACGGCGTCGGCATCGTGAGCATCGCGCTGGGCTGCTTCGGCATCGCCGAGATCACGAAGAACCTCGACGCCCGCGAGGAGCGCTCGCCCTTCAACGGCAAGATCCACCTCATGCCGACCTGGGCGGAGTTCAAGCGCATCCTCCCCAGCGCGCTGCGCGGCGGCGCGATCGGCTCCTTCCTGGGCATCCTGCCCGGCGGCGGCCCGACCATCGCCCAGTTCGCGGCCTACGCGATCGACAAGAAGGTCAGCAAGTACAGGCACGAGATCGGCACGGGCTGCATCGAGGGCGTGGCCGGCCAGGCCGCGGCCGACGAGGCCGCCGCGCGCACCAGCTTCATTCCGCTGATGAGCATCGGCATCCCCGAGAACGCGGTGATGGCCCTGATGCTGGCAGCCTTCATCATCAAGGGCATCCAGCCCGGGCCGAACATGATCGCCAGCCACCCCGACCTGTTCTGGGGCCTGGTCGCGAGCATGTGGGTGGGCAACGTCTTCCTGCTGGTGCTGAACGTGCCGCTGGTGCGCTACTGGCTGTCGGTGTTCAAGATTCCGTACAGCGTGCTGTTCCCGTCGATCCTGTTCTTCTGCTGCATCGGCACCTACAGCGTGAACAACAGCCTCGAGGACATCTTCATCACCGCGGCCTTCGGCTTCGTCGGCTACATGTTCATGCGGCTGGAGATGGACGCCGCGCCGCTGATGCTCGGATTCATCCTCGGGCCGATGCTGGAGGAGAACTTCCGCCGCGCGCTGCTGCTGAGCCGTGGCAGCTTCGGCATCTTCTTCACGCGGCCGATCAGCGGCGCGCTGCTCGGCCTGATCGCCGTCTTCGTCGCGTGGCAGCTCTTCGCGTTCGTGCGCCAGGCGCGCAGGAAGAGCGCGCTGCAGCGGCAGGGCACCTAGCGTCCGCGGTGTGAATAGCGGGGGGGCGAGGCCCGGTGGGCGCTACCATCGAGTCGCCCGATCCCGGCCGGCGGCCATGACGGCGCCGGCCGGGCCGCATTCATCCCACAAGGACATCCCATGAGCATCACCGTTCGCCGCGACGGCACCACCGGCACCCGCCACATCCTCAAGGTCCGCGGCCACGAGATCGCCGTCGACACCGCCGCCGAGGGCCACGACGCCGGCCCCAGCCCACACGACCTCTACGACTCCGCGCTGGCCGCCTGCAAGGCCCTCACGGTGCTGGTCTATGCGCAGCACAAGGGCATTCCGGTGGAGGAGATCGAGGTGGTGGTGAACCGCGACGACAGCCAGGAGCGCCAGGGGCTCTACAAGCTGGACTCGACGCTCCACGTCACCGGCGCGCTCAGCGAGGAGCAGAAGGCGGCGCTGCTGCGCGTGGCAGGAAAGTGCCCGCTGCACCGGCTGATGACCGAGGTGAAGACGGAGATCGAGACGCGTCTGGTCTGAGCGGGGCAGGGTGAGTCGTTCAGGGCACGTTCGACGTGTTGATCTGGAACGGCCGTCCCTCCATCTTGAAGCCGCCCCCGAATTCGATGCCGATGCCGCCGGTGGGTTGCACCGGGCAGCCGCGCGGCGGCTGGCAGGCCCATTGGGCCCCGCGGTCGGCGAAGATCACCGTGCCGTAGCGGTAGTTGAGCACCGAGCGCCCGGCGTAGTCGGCCACGCTCAGCGTCATGCCGACGTTGGCGAAGTTGTCGATGTCCTCCGCCGCGATCGGGTCGACCAGCCGGCTGTCCTGCAGGGTGCGCACCACGCGGCCGCCGCGCCCGTCGGGCGAGAAGCGCACCCACTGGATCTTGCGTTCGCCGCGCGAGGTCACGATCACCTGGCCGTCGAGCGGATCACCCTGGATCGATGGATCGGGCTCGCCCTTCGAACTCGCGAGCGAGGTCGGGTTGCGGCCGACTGCGACCTTGCCCAGCGCCACGATGCCATCCGGCGTGAACGATCGCGGCTCGGCGCCGGGCGCGTAGCCGCCCAGGCCGAAGATGTGGAGCGAGCCTTCCTCCGTGGCGATCCAGGCCTGCGCGTTCTTCGTCTGCATGATGGTGGTCTTCACCGCGGTGGGCCGTGCGTCGAAGGCGACGGTCTTGACCACCACCGGCCGCGCATGCGGCCTGAAGCCGAAGCCGTGCGGCCACTGGCGCTCGTCCTGCCCCACCGGGCCGAGGCGCTCGACCTGGTCGCTGAAGTACACGTCGTTGATGTAGCCGAAGAGGGGCTCCAGGTCGATGAAGGCCGCCTTGCGCTCCGACTTGGACACCACCACCGCCACGCCGCCCTTGGCATAGCGTCGGAAGTTGTCGCCGTAGCGCAGGAAGGTGCGCCAGTGCCGGGCGAGCGGCGAATTCGCCTGTCCCATGAAGAGCCCGCCGCCCAGCACCGTGTTGAAGGGGTGCATGCCGGTGGTCACCGCGATCTCGGTGGGCGCCTTCATGTCCTCGGGCAGGTCCACGTAGCCCAGTACCTTCATGAAGGCGATGTTGCCCATGTTCGGCAGGCCGGGGTACACGCCTTGCCATTCGTTCCACCACTCGTAGTAGGGCCCTTCGAGTTGGCAGCCGTCGCACAGGCCGGCCAATGCGACCACCGCCACCTGGCCCTTGAGCGCGGCCGTGTCCCACACGGTCACGAAGGCGAACTCGCTGTTGGCCGTCATCGCGACCGCGGTCGGTACCTTGTTCGGCGCGAGCCGCGCGGTCGCCTGGTTGTGAGCGGTGTTGCTGCCGGTGGTGGCGAGCAGGCCGTTCTGGAAGGCGATGACCGAGGTCGGGCAGTAGCCCGGCGGTCCGCTGCAGCGCCCCGCCGCGACCGGGCGCGCGCTGCCGTCGGTGGGCAGCAGCCTGGCCGAGCGGTACTTCACCACGTTGATGCTGTCCAGCCCGCCACCGCCGTGCTGCCATGGCAGCTGCGGCTTCTGCGCATAGGTATTGGCCTCGAAGGCCGAGGCCTGCAGGTCGCCCACGCCGGCGCGCTGTGCCGGGTCGTCGGCCACGAAGACCACGCTGGACTGGTTGGTCGAGTAGGCGAAGTCGACCTCCCTGCGCGGCCCGCCCACTTGCCAGGAGGTGCGGCAGTTGTTCGGGCTCTCGCAGCGCGCGAACTGGTCCTGCCGCTCGAACAGCGTGGGCCGCTTTGCGTCGGCCGCCGCATCGCGCGGGGATTCCGGGCCGTAGCGGTAGGCGATGCCCCGTTCTTCGCCGAGTACCTTGGCGATGGCGCGGTAGGCATCCGGAACGATCTTGCCCGCGCGATCCACCACTTCGGTCACTTGTGCGATGCCGGGTTGCGCGAGCAGCAGCAGGAGAGGTGCGGCCAGCGCAGCCAGGGAGGCGGGGCGGTGGAGATTCATCCTGTGCATTCTCGATCCCTCGATCCCGAGACTGGCAATGGCCATGGATCTGTGAAAGGATTTCGGGCTTTTCGACCTCACCGACAGGAAAGGGCGTTCACCATGGACCTCAAGCTCAAGGGCAAGCTCGCACTCGTCTCCGGCAGCACCGCCGGCATCGGCCATGCCATCGCGGCCGCGCTCGCCGCCGAAGGCGCGCGCGTGATCGTGAACGGCCGCAAGCAGGCCGCGGTCGACCAGGCCGTCGCCGCCATCCGTGCGGGCGAGGGCGGGGCCGTGCTGGGCTTTGCCGGCGACCTGGGCACGGCCGAGGCGGCCGAGGCGCTGGTCGCGAAGCACCCGGGCATCGAGATCCTCGTCAACAACCTCGGCATCTTCGAGCCGAAGCCCTTCGAGGACATCCCCGACGCGGACTGGACGCGCTTCTTCGACGTCAACGTGCTGAGCGGCGTGCGCCTCGCGCGTCTCGTCCTGCCGGCCATGAAGCGCGCCGACTGGGGCCGCATCATCTTCGTCTCCAGCGAGAGCGCGCTCCAGATCCCGGCCGAGATGATCCACTACGGCATGACCAAGACCGCGCAGATCGCCGTCGCGCGCGGCCTGGCCGAGTCGCTGGCAGGCACCGGCATCACCGTCAACAGCGTGCTGCCCGGGCCCACGAAGTCGCGCGGCGTGGGCGATTTCGTCGATGCCCTGGCCAAGGCCGACGGCAAGTCTTTCGAGGACTACGAGAAGGAGTTCTTCGAGAAGGTCCGTCCGACTTCGCTGATCAAGCGCTTCGAAGCGCCGGAGGAGATCGCGAGCCTGGTGGCCTACGTGGCGAGCCCGCTGTCCTCGGGCACGACCGGCGCGGCGCTACGCGTCGATGGCGGGTGCACCAAGAGCGCCTTCTAGGGGCAGGCTCGCTCAGCGCGACGCCAGCCGACTGATCGGGCGCCGCGGCAGGAGCCGACGTCGAGCGCCTGCGCCGCGATCAGCAGATCGGCGCTTCATGCGGGCACGGCCTGCGGCAATGCCATGCCGAGTGCGACGGCTGCCAGCAGGGCATCGCCGAACCCACCCTGGGCGCGGGCATCCCGGCGCGCGCTGGTGACGACCCGGGGCTTCGCGCTCCACGCAATGCGTGCGCCCGTGCTGGCCAATGCCTCGACGAGGGCCACGTCTTCGTGACGCGCCACCTCGCTGAAGCCGCCCGCACGCACGTAGGCATCCCCGGCGACGCCCAGGTTGGCCCCATGGATGTGGCGGTGGTCGTCCCGGTCGCAATAGGTGCGCAGGAAACGCGCTTCAACAAATTCGGCGTGCCCCACGTGGTGCGACCAGTCCTCGACGCCGACGCTTCCGCACACGGCATCTAGACCGCGGGCGGATCGGTCTCGCGCTCAGGATGGCGATGTCGTCCGAGGGCCTCGATGAAGGCGACCACCAGCGATGCGGCGTCGGGACCTCCGCCGCGCAGAACGCCCGGGTCGGTTTCGCCCGAAGGCAGGGAAGGCGGGATGCCGGCCTTGTCGAGCAGCTGCTGGCCGGCCCCGAGTGCAAGGATGGTCTTGCCATGGCGGTACTGGTCCTTCACGAACTCGGCCGTGTGGCCATCGCGGGCCAGCAGGTCGATGGCCGCGGCCCCGTCCGGCAGGACCAGCCCGTCGAACAGGAAACCCGGCTCGTTCTCCATCGATGCATCGGCTTCGAGGGTCGTCCCACTCGCGGTGACGAAGGGGCCGATCCGCGGGCCCACGAGGCGCCCGATCGCGCCGTCTTCGAGCAGCGCGGCCTGCAAGGCCTCGACCGCATCGCCGTCGATGCCATCCGCCACCAGGATCGCCACCTTGCGCGTGCGCACCGACCCATCGCCCGGCCGCGCCGTGAGCGACAGCGCCGGCGACTGGCGCACCTCGGGCTCCGCCGGCGTCGCCAGCGCCTTCGGCAAGGGGGCCGGGAGTTCCATGCCCAGGCCGTCGGCCACCTTCTGCGCCAGCGTGGTCGACACGTTGACCAGGCTCGCGACCATGCGCTCGCGGATCGCGGGCACCGTGCACTTGGACAGCTCGAAGCGGAACGCGGCCGCGATGTGCGCCTGCTCGACCGGCGTCTGGCTCTCGTAGAAGAGGGTGGCCTGCGTGTAGTGGTCGGCGAATTTCTCCGGCTTGCCGCGCACCTTGTCGGTCTCCACGCGCTGCGGAAAGGTCACGAAGCCCGCCGCCGCGCCCGCCTGGAACGGGCAGCCGCCGCCCAGCGAGTTCGGCTCATAGGCCACGCGCCCGCGATGGATCGCCTGGCGGTGCATGCCGTCGCGCTGGTTGTTGTGCACCTGGGCGATGGGCGCGTTGATCGGGATCTCGTGGAAGTTCGGTCCGCCCAGGCGCGTGATCTGCGTATCCACGTACGAATGGATGCGGCCCGCCAGCAGCGGATCGTTGGTGAAGTCGATGCCCGGCACCACGTGCGCGGTGCAGTACGCGACCTGCTCCGTCTCGGCGAAGAAGTTGTCGGGATTGCGGTTGAGCACCATCCGGCCCACCACCTGGAGGGGCACCAGTTCCTCGGGCACGATCTTCGTCGCGTCCAGCACGTCGAAGCTGAAGCGCTCGGCCTCTTCCTCCGTGAAGATCTGCAGCGCCAGCTCCCACTCCGGAAACTCGCCGGCCTCGATCGCTTCCCACAGGTCCCGGCGGTGGTAGTCCGGGTCCGCGCCGGAGATCTTCACCGCCTCGTCCCACACCAGCGAGTGGGTGCCGAGCTTCGGCAGCCAGTGGAACTTGCAGAACACCGATTCCCCGTCGGCATTGACCAGCCGGAAGGTGTGCACGCCGAAGCCCTGCATCATCCGGAAGCTGCGCGGGATCGCCCGGTCCGACATGGCCCACATCAGCATGTGGGTCGACTCGGGCATGAGGCTGGCGAAGTCCCAGAAGGTGTCATGCGCGCTGGCCGCCTGCGGCATGCCGTGATGCGGCTCGGGCTTCACCGCGTGGACCAGGTCGGGGAACTTCATCGCATCCTGGATGAAGAACACCGGCATGTTGTTGCCCACCAGGTCCCAGTTGCCTTCGTCCGTGTAGAACTTGACGGCGAAGCCGCGCACGTCGCGCGCCGTGTCCTTGGAGCCGCGCTCGCCGGCCACCGTCGAGAAGCGCACGAACACCGGCGTGATCTTGCCTGCCTCGCGCAGCGGCGCCGCCTTGGTCAGCTGCGGGATGCCGTCGTAGCACTCGAAATAGCCGTGCGCCGCCGAGCCGCGGGCATGCACGATCCGCTCCGGGATGCGCTCGTGGTCGAAGTGCGTGATCTTCTCGCGCAGGATGAAGTCCTCGAGCAGCGCCGGGCCACGCAGGCCGGCCTTGAGCGAGTTCTGGTTGTCGGCGATCGGCACGCCCTGGTTCGTGGTCAGCCGCTGCCCCCCCGAATCGACGCGCACGCGGTCCAGCGACTCGATGGTCGCGTTCAGGCCGAACACGGCGAGGCTGCCGACCTTCTCCGAGCTCACTTCTTCGGACAGGGTGCTGCCCGTGGCGCTCGGCGTGGCCGGCTCGGTCGTCGGTCCCGCCGGCGGGTTCAGGGCGTTGTCGTGCCCGTGCTCCTGGCCCTTGATGGCGTTGTGCGGCATCGCCGCCGCGAGCTGCTGGACCTGGGCGGCCTTCTGCGACGGTGCGTCGCCCGCCGCGGGATCCGGCAGGTGGGCAGGTGCGCTGTCGGTGTTGCGGGAGGCCGTCGCTGCGGCGGTCTGGGCGGCAGGCTGGCGGGGGGGAGGGGTTTGCGGCATCGATGGGTTCCGTGGGTGTGAATGAGTGCGCCAGGCGCGGGAGAGTCGCAATGAAGCTACGCGACGTGGCCGGGTGACTCGTCATCCGGCACGGTGTCGCCACGTAGGCGGGGGCCCTGGCGAGCGATGGCCCGCGGGACGGCCCCCTACAGCGGTCATCGCGCCGCGCCGACGCGGAGCGGAAGATGCACTCCATAAGGTGCGCCCGACTGTCTCGTTGTCCATCCTTGGCCCCGGCGCGGTGGCGCGCGCGCTGCGGCCCTTCGAGATGGTGCTGACATGAGCCTGCCACAGGCCGACTATTTCGCCGGCCTCTATGGCGAGAGCGATGACCCCCACGGGGCCCGGACCCGCTGGTATGAACAGCGCAAATCCGCGTTGCGGATGGCCGCGCTGCCGCAGCGGCGCTAGCGCCGCGCATACGAGCCGGGTTGCGGCGTGGGTGTGCTGACCCTACGCGGGCGACGGAACCCTGGTCGCGTGCCCCTGGCTGCCGGCCTCCGAGGAGCGCGTGCTGTCCACGCGGCACGTGCATGACATGCTCGCCGGGCTGCGCATTCCGCGCGTGCGGCACGAGGAGGACGACTTCCTCCTGGAAATCTGGTCGCGGGACGGACACTCCGTGGCGCAGCGGGAAGGCATCCGGTGAGTGCGATTGCCGACCAACTTCCAATGGCCGGCCTTCCTCGCCTCGGTCGTGGCCGCATCGGCCCTGCCTGAGGCCGTACAGCACGGGGAGCAGGAGAACGTGCCCCGGGGACTTGCGGTTAGCATCGCCACGGGACACACGCCAGGGAATTCAATGCGGATACTGCTTGTCGAGGATGACCGGGTACTGGCCGATGCGCTCTCGCGCACGCTGGTGCAGTCCGCCCATGCCGTCGACGTCGTCTCCACCGGCGAGGAGGCCGACCATGCCCTCGCCCCCGGCATCTACGACCTCGCCATCCTCGACATCGGCCTGCCGGGCCTGAGCGGCCTGGACGTGCTCAAGCGGGTGAGGGCGCGCAAGTCCACGATGCCCGTGCTGATGCTCACTGCCTTCGACACCCTGGCCGACCGCGTCCGCGGCCTCGACCTGGGCGCCGACGACTACCTGGCCAAGCCCTTCGACCTGCCCGAGCTGGAAGCGCGCGTGCGCGCGCTGCTGCGCCGCAGTACCCAGTCCACGCCCGACCTCGAGCACGGCCAGCTGCGCTTCGACACCGTCGGCCGCCGCGTCTTCCACGACAAGCGGCCGCTGGACCTGTCGCCGCGCGAACTGGCCCTGCTGGAGCTGCTGCTGATGCGCGCGGGCCGCGTCGTCAGCAAGGAGCAGCTGGTCAACCACCTCTACGGCTGGGGCGAGGAGGTCGGCGACAACGCGATCGAGGTCAACGTCTACCGGCTGCGCAAGAAACTGGAGCCGCTCGGCTGCGAGATCCGCACCGTGCGCGGCATGGGCTACCTGATCGACAGCAGCGATAGCGATGCGCAAGGCTGAGCCCCGGCTGCAGCGCAAGCTGCTGGCCTGGCTGCTCGGACCGCTCGCCGTGCTGCTGGTGCTCGACACTGCCTTCGCCTACTGGAACTCGCTGCGCTTCGCCAACCTCGCCTACGACCGCGCGCTGCACGAGATCGGCCGCGAGATCGCGCTGCACGTGAAGCTCGACGGCACGCAGCCCCGGCTCGAGCTCTCGGAGACCGCGGCCAACATCCTCCTGCTGGACCCCGAAGACCAACTCTTCTACCGCGTCGTCGGCGAGGACGGCACCAGCCTGGGCGGCGATGCGCACCTGCCCGTGCCGCGCAACGGAAAGCCCGCCTCGCCCGACTTCTACGGTGACGCGGTGCGCGGCGAGCGGGTGCGGATGATGGTCGCCTGGATGCCCGTCGGCCCCGACGCCGGGCCGCCACAGGTCCTGGTGCAGCTCGCCGAAACCCTCCACAAGCGGGAGCGCCTCACCTGGGAGATGGTTGCCAACGTGGTGCTGCCGCAGCTGCTGCTGATCGTCATGGCGACCGCGGTGGTCTGGTTCGGCGTCTCGCGGGGGCTCGAGCCGCTGCAGCGGCTGCGGCGCGCGGTGTCCAACCGCTCGCACCTGGACCTGAGCCCGATCGACACCCACGACGTGCCGGGCGAGGTGCGGCCGCTGGTGGACGACGTCAACGAGCTGATGGCGCGGCTCGGCCGCAGCTTCGACTTCCAGAACCGCTTCGTCGCCGATGCGGCCCATCAGCTCAAGACCCCCGTGAGCGGCCTCAAGGCCCAGATCGAGCTCGCACTGCGCGAGAACGATCTCGAGCGCGTGCGCCATTCGCTGGCCCAGCTCTACATCAGCGCCGACCGGCTTTCGCGGCTGGTGCGCCAGCTGCTGTCGCTGGCCCGCAACGAGCCTGGCGCGCTCGATTCGATGCAGCTGCAGCCGCTGGACCTCAACGCCCACGCGCTGGAGGTGAGCATGGAATGGGTGCCGCAGGCCATCAAGCGCGACATCGACCTGGGCTTCGAGGGCACCGAGCACCCGCTGATGATCGATGCAGACCACGACCGCCTGCGCGAACTGGTCAACAACCTGATCGACAACGCCATCCGCTACAGCCACCCGGGCGGCCGTGTGACCGTGCAGACCAGCCGGATCGGCGACGACCAGTGCCGCCTTGCCATCAACGACGACGGCCCCCGTATCCCCGTGCAGGACCGTGCCCGCATCTTCGAGCGCTTCCACCGGCTGCTGGGCACGCAGGAAGACGGCAGCGGCCTCGGCCTGGCCATCGTCAGCGAGATCGCCACGCTGCACGGCGCGCGCATCACGCTGGAAGAAGACATCGACGGCGTGGGCAACACTTTCAGCGTGTTTTTCCCATTGCGCGTAGACGGGCGTCCGGTGTAGAGGAGCGGCCGTTTGGTCAGGTTGCTGACAGCTTGCGGACATGCGGCTGTCAGCCAGCCGGCAGAAAGGTGACAGGCCAGGTCTCTAACCTCGGGATGACGGAACCGCGGTGGTTCCGATTCATTTTCAGGAGACACCGTGTCGTTCTTGTCGAGCCCCGATTTCTGGATCGCCCTGTCGCAGATCATCCTCATCAACATCGTCCTGAGCGGCGACAACGCGGTCGTCATCGCGATGGCCTCGCGCTCGCTGCCGCCCGCGCAGCAGAAGAAGGCCATCATCTTCGGGAGCGTCGGCGCGATCGTGCTGCGCGTCGTCCTGACCTTCTTCGCCGTCTACCTGCTCACGCTGCCGTACCTCAAGCTGGTCGGCGCCGCACTGCTGTTCTGGATCGGCATCGGCCTGCTCAAGGGCGAGGACGACGAGGGTGAGCTCGAAGGCCACTCGGGTCTGGCTGCCGCCATCAAGACCATCGTTCTGGCCGACCTGGTGATGAGCCTGGACAACGTCGTCGGCGTCGCCGCCGCCGCCAAGGGCAATGTGCCGCTGCTGGTCTTCGGCCTGGTCATCAGCATCCCGCTGATCATCTTCGGCAGCACGCTCATCCTGAAGCTGATGGACCGCTTCCCGATCATCATCGTGCTCGGTGCCGCCCTGCTCGGCTGGGTGGCCGGCGAGATGGCGGTGTCCGATCCGGCGATCGCCGGCTTCATGGCCGACTACCACACGCTGCACACGGTCGTGCCCGCCATCGGTGCCGCTGCCGTGGTCGCCGTCGGCAAGTGGCTCAGCAGCCGCCGCCCGCCGCGCGAAGAGGCACCGGCCGCGGCCAGTCCCACGGCGGTCGAGGGCAGGTAATCGCATGACGCGCATCCTGGTACCCATCGATCCGGCCGAGCCTGCCCGCACGCGCTCGGCGATCGAGGAGGTCGTGCGCATGCGCCGCAACGATCGGGTGAGCATCCGTCTGCTGCGGGTGGTACCCAAGGTCTCGGGGCATGTCGCCATGCTTTTCGGCAAGCAGGAACTGCTCGAGCTTCAACTCGACGCAGGCGCCGAAGAACTCGAATACGCACGCAGCCTGCTCGACCTGGCCGGCGTTCCCTGCACCTGCACGGTGCTGGTGGGGCGCACGGCCGAGACCATCGCCACCGCGGCCCGCGACTACGGTTGCGACCGCATCGTCTTCGGCCGCGACGAGCCCGGCCTCGCCGGAAAGATCTTCGGCTCGCTGGCGCAGCAGGTGAGGCATCACCTGGGGGCCAGCGGGAACGATGGGCGGATGCCGCAGGTCATCGGGTCCTGAGGCGCCGGCCGCGGGCTAGGGCCGTTCGCCGGCCCTGTGAAGCGTCACCTGCACCTCGCCCACCCGCGCGCGCAACTGGCCACAGCCGCCATCGACGTCCTGGCCGGCCGAATTGCGCAGCTTCGTCAGGATGCCCCGTTCGTGCAGCGTGCGGGCGATCAGCTTGCAGCGCTCCCACGATGGGCGGCTGAACCCCACGCCGTCCACCGCGTTGAACGGGATCATGTTCAGCACCCCGTATTTGCCCGAGAGCAGCCGGACGATGCCCTCGATCTCCTCGCTCCCGTCGTTCACGCCTTCCAGCAGTGTCCACTGGTACTGGATCGGATAGCCGGTGGCCCGCGCATAGCGCTCCCCCGCATCCACCAGTTCCTCGGGCGTCATGGCCGGCGCGCGGGGCAGGAGCTCCTTGCGCAGCGCGGCCCGGGTCGTGTGCAGCGAAAGCGCCAGCGCGGGCTTCACGCGCCCCTGCGGCAGGCGCTCGAACACGCGCGGATCGCCCACCGTGGAGAACACCAGGTTCTTGTGGCCGATGTTGCCCACCGTGCCGAGCAGCTCGATCGCGTCCATCACGTTGTCCAGGTTGTGGGCCGGCTCGCCCATGCCCATGAACACGACCCTGCGCACCGGCCGGCGCGTGCGCGCCAGGGCGACCTGGGCAATGATCTCGGCGCTGCCCACCTGGCGCAGCAGGCCGCCCTGGCCGGTCATGCAGAAGCGGCATCCGACGGCGCATCCGACCTGCGACGAGACGCACAGGCCGTCCCGGGGCAGCAGCACGCTCTCCACCGTCTGACCGTCCGCCAGCGCGACGAGCAGCCGTTCGGCCCCGTCAGCGCCGGGATGGATGGTATGAATGCGCGCCAGCCCTGCGAGCTCGGCTTCGATGGACGGCAGCGCCGCCATCAGCGACGAGGGAAAAAAGCTCTTCGGGCGGCGCTTGCCGCTGTCCCGGGGCAGCGCATGGGACCACAGGCGCAGGATGCGCTGCTCGTGGCTGGGGCCTGCGCCGGCTTCCCGCAGGCGCTGTTTCAGGTCGTGGATTCGCATGGACTGCCGGGGCGGAAAGCGATTGTTGTAACTGCAGCAAAAGCGCATTGTGCGTCGCCTCCTTTTTATTCCCGGCCGGCACCATTAGATTCACGGCTTACGGACACCCGCTTCAAGAGGACCCCGCCATGCCGCAACCCGCCGCCAAGACGCTGTTCACTGCCATCGCCGTTCTCATCGGCGCGGCCATCCTGGCCGGCTGCGCCGCCTTGCGCACGCCGAAACCGCAGGCCGAGATCGGATTCCTGGAGATCGATGACGGCATCACGCTCCGGAGACTGGTCGCCCGCCCCGCTCATCCCAAGGGCACCGTGCTCTTCCTGCACGGCTTTCCCGAGACCCTGCATGCATGGGACGGCGTCTACCCAGCCCTCGCCGGTGACTACGAGGTCCATGCCTTCGACTGGCCGGGCTACGGCCTGTCGACGAAGCCGCCCGTCGACAGCTTCTCGTATGCGCCCAGCGACTATGCGCGGGTGCTCAAGGCCTACATCCGGAAGTCGAACATCGACACGCGGACGCTGCGGATCTACGCCACCGACATCGGCGCGCTCCCGGCCCTGCTTCTCGCGCTGGAAGAGCCGGACATCGCGCAGTCCCTCATCGTCGGCGACTTCGCGCCGCTCAACCGGCCGCAGTACATGATCGACTACCTGCAGGCGCTGAAGTTCAGGCCTTCGGCCGAGCTGGTCCGCGCCAACCTGAACAAGAACCGCGACGAGATCCTGGAGAACGCCTTCAGGCGGGGCCTGGCCAAGGAAGAGCAGTTCGAGATCTCACCGCAGTTCAAGAGCGACATGCTCCAGGGCTGGACGCAAGGCCCCCTGAGCTCGGCCGACGCGTTCGCCCACTACTACGCCCACTTCACCCGCGACCAGGAGTACTTCGAGGCCAACCTGGCGAAGCTGAAGACGCCGATCAAGGTGGTGTGGGGCGAGAAGGACTTCTACATCAAGAAGGACATGGGCATCGAGTTCGCGCAGAAGGCGGGGGCGCCCTTCGCGCTGCTGCCCGGGCTGGGCCACTATCCGCATCTGCATGATCCGCGGCAGACGGTCGAAGAAGTCCGCATCGCCTTCATGAACAGATAAGTCAGGGAAAGGGCAGTCGATTCAGATCCATTCAAGCGCGCATGCGGCAAGGGTAACGACACCGAGAGTCGACAAACTGTCCATCAAATCCAGTCACTTCTTGCCAAGCATTGGCTATGCGATAGGACTGTCTGCAGGGCTGCAACCCTGTGACGGCGCCGTGAGCTGTTCTGTGACGAGGACGCGGCGGACAACAAGTTCGTCAATCTCCACCCGTCGAATTCGAACTCGGCCAACCAAAAGCCGACCGATGGACAGGGCACCAATGGCCAAGGCACCGACGGCCACCGCACCCAGCGCGATAGAGCCCAATGCGACGGTACCTATGGCATGCGCGCCCGTCGCGGCTGCTGGCATCGTCCGAACGCGTGCGAACTTCGAGGGCATCAACTTCATGACAACTCCTGGAGGTGCGGGGCCGTGAGGCGGCAATCGACGGCCTGCTGCCGGCCATGCTGTGCCCTTCGTCCTCGGCCGGCGAGGATGGAATGACCGCGGACTGTAGCTCAGCAGGCGCGACAACGGTCTATTGGCCGCAGGCTTCCATCGAATCGAGGCAGTGCGGTCGCCTGCACACTCGACGCTCGTCGACGATTGCTGCTCCGTCTCAGGCGTCGGGCTGCTTCTGGCTCCAGGCGATGGCGGCGCGCGGCGCAAGGCGCGCCGAAGATGTGCCTGATCGCATCGGCCGAACCTCGCGCCGTCCGACATGAGCCAGTCGCTCGTCGCGGTAGAAAAAAGCTCTTTGCAACAAGGAGCTTCGAATGCCCCGACGAGCACTCACCCTTTCATCGTTCCTCGCGCCGGTGCTGATTGGCGCTGCGGGCATTCTAGCGCCCGCCGCCTGGGCGCAGACCGCAGGCTCCGCCGCCCAGATGGAGCGCGAGCGCGCCAATTGCGACGGCGTGCAGCAGGATCGCGAGGCTTGCCGCCGTGAAGCAGGCGCCGCGCGCCAGGAGTCGCAGCGCGGGGGTCTCACGCCCGCCGGCGAGGCAGAGGCGAACGCGCTGGCGCGCTGCCAGATGCTGCAGAAGCCATCGGACCGCGTGGATTGCGAAGCCCGCATCCGCGGGGCCAGCAACAGCAGCTCGAGCGGCAGTGTGATGGGCGGGGGCGTGATCCGCGAGACGGTCACGCCGGTGCCTGCGCCGTCGCGTTGATCCGCGCCGTTCATCGACGACCTGAAAGGAGCGGGTGATCGCACACCAGGCGCAACAGCCCCACGCTGCCGAGCCCGCGCCTTCGCTGCGCGCACGCATCCTCCGCTGGGCCGTTCCCGCGCTGGGCCTGCTGGTCCTGGGCCTCCTGCTCTCGCATGCCCACAAGGTCGACTGGGCCGGCGCCTGGCAGGCGCTGCGGCGCTATTCGCCCTGGGTGCTGCTCGCGGTGCTCGCGCTCGCCACGGCCAGCCATGCCCTCTACGGC
Source organism: Variovorax sp. JS1663 (assembly GCF_002157355.1). GTDB lineage: Bacteria > Pseudomonadota > Gammaproteobacteria > Burkholderiales > Burkholderiaceae_C > Variovorax. Next base: position 296,271 of record NZ_LYMK01000002.1, read on the forward strand.
ACCTATGACCTGATCGGCCGCCGGCATACCGGCCACCGCATCGAGCGCTGGCGCACCTGGGCCATCGCGGTCACCAGCTATGCCTTCAATCTCAACCTGGGCTCGCTGGTCGGCGGTGTCGCGATGCGCGCACGGCTGTACGCGCGGGCCGGGTTGGACGAAGGCACCGTGGCGCAGATCATCGGCATCAGCCTCGCGACCAATTGGCTGGGTTACGGGTTGGTGGCGGGCTGCGTGTTCGCTTCCGGCGTGCTGAAGGCGCCGTCCGGGGCGCACCTGGGCGAGACCGCGTTCCGTGCGCTGGGCGTGCTGATGATCCTGCTGGCGGTGGCCTACGTGGTGGCCTGCATCAAATGGCAGGGCCGGCAATGGCGGGTACGCGGTCGCCGGCTCGAGCTGCCGCCGGCGCGGATCGCCCTGGTGCAGCTCGGGCTGTCGTCGGCCAACTGGGCGCTGATGGGCTGGGCCATGTACCTGCTGCTCGGCGGCAAGGTGTCCTATGTGGCGACGCTGGGGACCTTGTTGCTGGCCTCGGTGGCAGGGGTGGTCACGCCGATCCCGGCCGGGCTGGGTGTGCTGGAGGCGGTGTACCTCGCGGTGCTCTCGGGCGCGGTGGGGCAGGGGCGATTGATGGGCGCCTTGCTGGCCTACCGGGCGCTGTACTACCTGGTGCCACTGGGCGGCGGGCTGCTGCTGTACCTGCTGCTGGAGCGGCACGCCTCGGCGCATCCGCCGCCGGAGGGCGGCGGCGGCGCGCAGGGCATGGGTCGAAGACTCAGCCCACCACCACCTCGCTGATCTGCATCAGCGGCTTGAGGTCGGTGTAGTTGCGCACGTCGCCGAGGATCTCCTTGACATGCGGGCCGAAGGCGGCCTGGAAGGCCTCGACCGAGTCGGCAAAGATGTGGCACGCGGCGACATAGGTCGGAGGCTCGCCGGGCGCGCCGCCGGCCAGGCCCTTGTCGACGGTGTAGGACCTGCAGGCGTCGCCCATGCGGGCCTTGATCATGGGCATGTGCTTGTCGCGGTAGTAGTCGTGGTCGAAACGCGCGCCGGGCGTGTTGGGGTACATGACGCTGACCTTGATCATTCTCTGTCTCCGGGGTTGGCAGGGGTCGTGAGCATAGGAGATGGCGCGGCGCGAAACAAGCGCGGCGCGCCCCTCGGGGCCTCGCTCAGGAGCCGGGCATGTGGGGCGGACGCAGCTCCACGGGCTTGGCGGGCTTCTTGCGCATGCGGATGTTGAGCATCTCCACCACCACCGAGAAGGCCATGGCGAAGTACACGTAGCCCTTGGGCACGTGGTGATCGAAGCCCTCGGCCACCAGCACGACGCCCACCACGACGAGGAAGGACAGGGCCAGCATCTTGATGGTCGGATGGTTGGAGACGAAGCGGCCGATGGCGCCGGCGAACAGCATCATCAGCAGCACGGAGGCGATCACCGCCCCGATCATCACCCGCACGTCGTCGACCATGCCGACGGCGGTGATGATCGAGTCCAGCGAGAACACCAGGTCGACGATCATGATCTGGAGGATCACGCTGGCGAAGGTCGCCTTGACCGCGCTGGCCTTGTCGTCGCCGTGCTCGCCTTCCATGGACTGGTGGATCTCGGTGGTGCTCTTCCAGATGAGGAAGAGGCCGCCGAGGATCAGGATCAGGTCGCGGCCCGAGATCTCCTGGCCTGCCACGGTGAAGAGCGGCGCCACCAGGCCGACGATCCAGGCGAGCACCAGCAGCAGCCCGATGCGCATGAACATGGCCATCAGGAGGCCGATGCGCCGCGCGAATTCGCGCCGGGCGGCGGGCAGCTTGTCCACCAGGATGGAGATGAAGATGATGTTGTCGATCCCCAGCACGAGTTCGAGCGCGGTCAGGGTCGCGAAGGCGATCCAGGCCTGGGGATTGGTCAGCAGTTCGAGCATGGCGTCCTTTCGCCGGCGGGGCAGGGGCCGCGGCAAGCGCGGAGAATGCCACAGCCTCGTCGGGCGGCCGCGCAAGCCGTGGACCGCGTGAGGAAATGCACCGCGGCGTTGCTACGCCGCTCGTCAGCCGCCGCGCTGCTCCCAGAAGCCGCGGTGGGTGGCGATCATCTCCTCGGCCACCTCGGGCACGGGGCCGATCACCTCGATGGGCTTCTGCCCGCGCGCGAAGACCTCGCGGCAGGGCAGGGAGAGGGTGGGATTCTCCGGATGGTCGCCGGTGAGCGCGAGCAGCGCGCTCTCTTCCGCACCGTAGACCACGCGGCCGATGTTGGCCCAGTAGACGGTGCCGGCGCACATGGCGCAGGGCTCGAAGGTGGTGACCAGGGTGCAGCGGGCCAGGTACTCGCCGGGGTAGTTGAGCGCCGCGGTGCGCGCCAGGGTGGACTCGGCATGCTGCACGGTGTCGATGTTGCCCTGCTCGGCCAGCACCGTCTCGCCGTCGGGCGCGACCAGCAGGGCGCCGAAGGGATGGCGGCCCATGGCCATCGCGCGGCGCGCGACCTGGTCGGCGCGGCGCAGCGCACGGACGACCTGTGCCTCATCCATTCTGGGATCCACGGTGCGCCCAGCCCGTGGTGTGCTTCTCGACCACGCTGAAAAGTTCGTACATCAGCATCGCCATCGCGCCCACCACCATCAGCCCGGCGAAGGCCAGGCCCATCTGCATGGCCGAGCCGGCGGAGATCAGCAGGTAGCCGATGCCCTCGTTGGCGGCGGTCATCTCGCTGACCGTGGTGCCCACGAAGGCCAGCGTGATCGCGACCTTGAGCGAGGCGTAGAAGTAGGGCATGGAGCGCGGCAGGCCGATCTTGACCAGCACGTCCCATCGTTTCGCGCCCAGCACGCGCAGCACGTCCTCCAGCTCGGGCTCGAGCGTGGCAAGACCCGTGGCGATGTTGACCATGATCGGGAAGAAGCTGATCAGGAAGGCGGTGAGGATGGCCGGCCCGATGCCGATGCCGAACCACACCACCAGGATCGGCACGAAGGCGGCCTTGGGCAGGGCGTTGAAGGCCGTCATCAGCGGGTACATCGCGGCATAGGCGAGGCGCGAGCTGCCGATCACGAAGCCCAGCAGCACCCCCACCACGATCGCCAGGCCGAAGCCCGCCATCGTGACCCAGAAGGTGCGCCAGGCATGGCCGGCGATGATTTCCTTGAACTCCCAGAACTGGGTCCAGATGCGCCAGGGGCTGGGGAAGATGAATTCCGAGACGCCGAAGCCCGAGCAGACGATCTGCCACAGCACGATCACCGCGACCAGGAGCAGCCAGGGTGACCAGCGTTCGAGTTGCTTGCTGTTCTTCATGGCGGGCTCACTGCGGCAGCGGTGTGACTGCGAATGGCGCCGATGTGGCCGCGCAGCTCCAGCACGATGTCGGTGAATTCCTTGGTGTAGGTGAGCTCGAGCTCGCGCGGGCGCGGCAGGTCGATCTCGCGCTTCACCACGAAGCGGCCGGGGCTCTTGCTCATCACGTACACGGTGTCGGCCAGGAACACGGATTCACGCAGGTCGTGCGTCACCAGGATCACGTTGAACTTCTGCTCGGCCCAGAGGTCGCGCAGGATGCACCACAGCTCCTCGCGGGTGAAGGCGTCGAGCGCACCGAAGGGCTCGTCCAGGAGCAGCATCTTGGGCTCGTGGATCAGCGCGCGGCAGATGCTGGCGCGCTGCTGCATGCCGCCGGAGAGCTGCCAGGGGAACTTGTCCTCGTAGCCGCCCAGGCCCACTTTCTGCAGCAGGCGTCGTGCACGTTGCTCGTATTCCTTGCGCCTGGCCTTGAAGCTGGAGCGGTAGGGCTCGACGATCTCCAGCGGCAGCAGCACGTTGTCCACCGTCGTCCGCCAGGGCAGCAGCGACGGCGCCTGGAAGGCCATGCCCGAGATCTTGAGCGGGCCGGTCACCGGCTGGCCGTCGATGCGGATCTTGCCCATCGAGGGCATCTTCAGGCCCGTCGTCAGCTTCATGAAGGTGGACTTGCCGCAGCCCGAGGGGCCGACGATGGCAATGAACTCGCCGCGCGCCACGTGGAGATCGATGGCTTCGACCGCGAAGTGGTTGGCGGCGAGCAGTTCCTCGTTGTAGGCGAGCCAGACGTCCTGGAAGTCGACGAAGGGCGGCGTCTGAGCGACCGCCATCACTTCTTGAGGATGTTCAGTTCAGCGGCCGGGGGCAGCAGGGAAGCGGTCCACACCGCCTCGGGGTTCACGCGCGTCTTGGTGCCGAAGGCGTCCGAGACCTGCGAGGCCATCAGCGAGAGACGGCCCGGATCGACCGCGCCGAAGCCGTCTGCACGCGCGTCGGGGCTGTTGATCACGGTGTCGATCGCCAGCTTGAGGCGGCGCGTTTCCAGCGCCGTGTCGATGATGCCGTCGCGCTTCTTGACCGAATCGATCGCCACCGCAGGGTTGGCCATCACTTCCTTCGCGCCCTTGGCGAAGGCCGAGAGGAAGGCCTTGACCGCCGCCGGGTTCTCCTTGATCAGCTTGGGCGAGGCGATGATCACGTTGCCGTAGAGCTTCACGCCGTAGTCGGGGTACTGCAGCACCACGATGTCGGATGCCTTGGCGCCGCGCGCCTCCAGGTTAAGGAGCGAGGTGAAGGTGAAGCCGGTGATGGCGTCGATGTCGCCGCGCACGAGCATGGTCTCGCGCAGCGTCGGGTCCATCGCGGTCCAGTTGACCGCGCCGATGTTGTTGGCCTTGGCGAAGATGGGGAAGGCACGGCGGCCGGCGTCGAACACCGGGGCGCCCAGCTTCTTGCCCGCGAGGTCCGCGGGCTTGGTGATGCCGCTCTTCTTCAGCGCCATGACCGAGGCCGGCGTGTTGTTGTAGACCATCATGACCGCGACCGGCTTGTTGGGGCTGTCGGGGTTGTTGGCATGGAACTCCATCAGCGCCGCCAGGTCGGCAAAGCCCATGTCGTAGGCGCCGGAGGCCACGCGGGTCACGGTGCCGCCGGAGCCGTTGCCGGCGTCGATGCTCACGTCGAGCCCGGCGGCCTTGAAGTAGCCCCTGGCCGCCGGGTGCAGGAAGAGGGCGGCCGGACCTTCGAAACGCCAGTCGAGCTGGAACTTGATGGGGGTCTGGGCGTGGGCCGGGACCAGGCCGAAACTGAGCGCCGAGGCGGCGAGAAAGGATTGGAGCAGTTGGCGCTTGTTCATTCGATGTCCGTGTGACGAAGTGCGGGCATTCAAGCAAATTCGGTGCCGGCACGCACTTGGTGCGAACCCTTCTACTGAGCCAAGAAGGTGCATGCGACCGTGTCGCTCACAATGAAGAATGCTCTGCCGCGTGCACCGTGGCGGAGCATCTTGTTTGGTGCAAGCCAGCAACCCGAGATGGACTAGCGGCATGCGGCTCTCGGCGGACCGCTGCTATTTCTCATCGCTGGGGACCCTACTGTTCAACTGGTCAATATCGCCTCCAGTAGCTTGGCGGAGGACGGTCATTCGGATCGTTTGAATAAACCTCTATATATGCCGCTAGCGGTGTCACCCGACGCTTCGGGTTCTTGCAGCCAACGTACCAGACACGCGCGACCAAACCCAACTTGAGCTTGTCAACACGATCATCGCCGCCAAAGGCGGTGTAGTACACGCCAGACCCAGGAAGGTCGATGCGCTGGCGTCCCTGCTTGGTGTGAAGTTCAATCTGCGAACTGCTCAAAGCAATCACTTGACCAACCACATTCGGATTGCTGGTGCCGCGTCTATAGGTATCTGGCCAAGGGAGCGTACATGCGGCCTTGCTTGCACATGACACACTCCAGAAGAGCACCAAGAGGATGAAAGTCCGTGGAAAAACTATCCAAGAAGCGTGCATGCTTACCATCTCGAATATGGCAGTGACTGACCAGGATTCGCTTTTCTCCAGGCTTCAGATTTCGAACACAGCGTATCCACATCGGCATTTTGAGCACGAGTACAGCCGAACGTAGGTACCCATCCTTGCTGCGGGTCGAGAGCATGACTGCCGAGGCTCGACCCACCACCGTGAATCCAGCGCGAACGCCCATCGGTCGTGCGCCACTTGGCGGTGCCAAACTCTTTCGAGTTGGGATACTCACAGTACGTAAATTCGCCGTTGTAAGGGTCGTCTGCACCAGGTTTGGAACTCCTTGTAATTGCATTCCTTGTCGGAAACACAAAAAGATCTCGCGTCATTGGATCGAAGAAAGTGGTGGTCCCGTTACCCATGTCTGTATACGCGCGCGCAGGTGTCCATTGTTCACGCCCCCACGGGTCCAAGCCCGTTGGATCAGTGAACATCAGCGGGTTCAAGTTGGCATAGGGATACCGGTTAGGCCCGCCGTCGAGTCCAATGCGATCGGGCTGCGTGTACCTGCCGTCAGGAGGCCGGTATTCCCTGAAACCATTCGAATTGAGGCCGCTTTCGACATCGAAGTACATCGCCCCTGCCGGCCACGAAGCCAGCATGCTTGCCAGCACCACCAGCGCCTTGAACTGCTTCATCTGCCCGCCATCCCTTTGTTGTTTCTAGCTTGTTGAACATCTTCGATCCGCACGTAGCCCAGATCGATTGCCTTGCGCATCGTGGCCTTCGCTTGCAGGGCGTACGAAGAAGACTCGGAGCCGGATGTGAGCTTGCTGTAGTACGAATACGCTTCGGCGATCTGCTCGTAGGTCTCTGCGCGGCGAGGCGCCAGCGTGAGTGAGGCTTTGAGGTACTGAAGGCAAGTCGCCACATCTTTGCGCAGCGCGTGGATGTAGGCGCTGCAAGTGATCAACACGCCCAGATGTTCGCGCAACGTCAGCGCTCGCATGTAGGCGCCGCTCTTCAGTGCCGTCGCATTCACCCCGTGGCGACCGATGTAGTCGTCGTCGGTGAAGCGCTTTCCGCCACTGGTGGCTTCGATGTTGCCGTGTGGAAATGCAGGATCGACGTAGCGGGCGAAGGTGTGATCAGGAACGCAGACGAGGGCGATCGGATAGCCTAGTCGCTGTCCGACGGCCACGTACAGCAGCGGCATCGAGAAGCACATTCCCTTGCCCGTCTCGAGCAGGCCATGCAGCAAATAGTTGAGCGGCTTCTCGCGACCTTGTGGGTCGTGGTCGTAACGGATGCCGCGCTCCTGAAAGAACACTGTGTTCATCGCCCAGACGCGCTCTTCCGGGTCGTTCGGCGACGTGACTTTTCGCCGAACTGCCGCCGCCATGGCATCGAGTTGTCGCGAGAGCCTCTCGATGTCGACCGATGGATAAAGCTCTTGCGACAGCGCAAATGACGCGCGTCCGATGTCGATTCGATCCTCGGGCAACCACCGCAGGCTTTCCAGCCTGCTGGTGCCTGCCCAAGCTGCAGGCATCGCAGATAAGGCTCCGCAGAGCAGACTTCGCCTCTTCATGTTCCTCCTTGAAATCGCCTGTTGTTCAGGCTGGAATTGATTTTGGAGGCGGATCATAGAGGCAAATCGACGAGCGAAGCACCGCTCTTCGGCTCTCACGACGCGTGGAAGAACGCCCCGCCGGGTTGCACCGCGGCGGGGCGTTCGTTCTGGTGCGCTCTTACTTGGCGGAGCTCGCGTTGGCCACCGCCAGCGCCGTCATGTTGAGCACGCGCCGCACGGTGGCCGAGGGCGTGAGGATGTGGGCCGCGCCGGCAGCGCCCATCAGGATCGGGCCCACCGTCACGCCGTTGCCGCCGGTCATCTTCAGCACGTTGAAGAGGATGTTGGCCGCGTCGAGGTTGGGGCAGATCAGGAGGTTGGCCTCGCCGTTGAGGGTGGTCTCGGGCAGGGCGTTGTGGCGCACCGTGTCCGACAGCGCGGAGTCGCCGTGCATCTCGCCGTCGCACTCGACGTCCGGCGCCATCTTTGCGAACAGGTCGCGCGCCAGCCGCATCTTGCGCGCCGAGGCCCGCTCGGACGAGCCGAAGTTGGAGTGCGAGAGGAAGGCCACCTTCGGCGGCAGGCCGAAGCGGCGCACCTCCTCGGCTGCCATCACCGCGATCTCGGCCAGCGTCTGCGCGTCCGGGTCTTCGTGCACGTTGGTGTCGGCGATGAAAAGGGTGTACTTCTCCAGCGTCAGCGCATTGAGCGTGGCGAAGCCGGGCGCCCCGCGCTTGACGCCCAGCACCGTTTGCAGCACGCGCAGATGGCTGTCGAAGCGCCCCACCAGGCCGCACAGCATGGCATCGGCATCGCCCAGGTGGACCATCAGCGAACCGATGGTGGTGTTGGAGCGCCGCACCATGGCCTTGGACGCCTCGGGGGTGATGCCGCGGCGGCCCATGAGCTTGTGGTAGGCCTCCCAGTAGGTGCGGAAGCGCGGATCGTCCTCGGGGTCGACCACGTCCACGTCGGTGCCGAGCTGGATGTGCAGGCCGGCCTTCTTGATGCGCGCCTCGATCACCGCGGGGCGGCCGATCAGGATGGGCTTGGCCAGGCCTTCGTCGACCGCCAGCTGGGCGGCGCGCAGCACGCGGTCGTCCTCGCCCTCGCAGTAGGCCACGCGCTTGGCGCTGCCCAGCTTGGCGGCGCTGAAGACGGGGCGCATGAACATGCCGGTCTGGTAGACGAAGCGGGTGAGGTGCTGGCGGTAGCTTTCCAGGTCCTCGATGGGACGCGTGGCCACGCCCGAGGCCTGGGCCGCCTTGGCGACCGCGGGCGCGATGCGCAGGATCAGGCGCGAGTCGAAGGGCTTGGGAATGATGTAGTCGGGGCCGAAGGCCAGCTCCTGGCCCTGGTAGGCGGTGGCCACTTCCTCGCTGATGTCGGCCTTGGTCAGCTCGGCGATCTCGCGCACGCAGGCGAGCTTCATTTCCTCGGTGATCTTGCTGGCGCCGCAGTCCAGTGCGCCGCGGAAGATGTAGGGGAAGCACAGGACGTTGTTGACCTGGTTCGGGTAGTCCGAGCGGCCGGTGGCAATGATGCAGTCGGGCCGCACTTCCTTGGCCAGCTCGGGGCGGATTTCGGGCTCGGGGTTGGCCAGGGCGAGGATGATGGGCTTGTCCGCCATGCTCTTGACCATGTCCTGCGAGACCACGCCCGGCGCCGAGCAGCCGAGGAAGACGTCCGCTCCCTTCATCACGTCGGCCAGGGTGCGAGCGCCGGTATCGGGCTGGGCGTAGCGCGCCTTCGATTCGTCGAAGCCGCCGGCGCGGCCCATGTAGATCAGGCCCTTGGAGTCGACCGCGAAGATGTTGGCCGGCTTGGCACCCATGCCCACCATCACGTCCAGGCAGGCAATGGCGGCAGCGCCGGCGCCGGAGACGGCGATCTTGACCTCCTGGATCTTCTTGCCCACGAGTTCCAGGCCATTGATCAGGGCAGCGGCGGAGATGATGGCGGTGCCGTGCTGGTCGTCATGGAACACGGGGATGTTCATGCGCTCGCGCAGCTTGCGCTCGATGTAGAAGCACTCGGGCGCCTTGATGTCCTCGAGGTTGATGCCGCCCAGCGTGGGCTCCAGCGCCGCGATGATGTCGACCAGCTTGTCGGGATCGGATTCGGCCAACTCGATGTCGAACACGTCGATGCCGGCGAATTTCTTGAACAGGCAGCCCTTGCCTTCCATCACCGGCTTGGCGGCCAGCGGGCCGATGTTGCCCAGGCCCAGCACCGCGGTGCCGTTCGTGACCACGCCCACCAGGTTGCCGCGCGAGGTGTACTCGGCCGCCTTCGCGGGATCGGCCTCGATGTCGAGGCAGGGGTAGGCCACGCCAGGGGAATAGGCCAGGGAGAGGTCGCGCTGGTTCAGCAGCGGCTTGGTCGGCGAGATCGAGATCTTGCCCTTGACCGGCGAGCGGTGGTATTCGCGGGCGGCGTCGCGCAGCGCTTCTTCGGCGGGGGAGAGGGTGTGGGCCATCAGTGTCTCCTTCTGTTCTGGGCTCAGGCCAGAGGCTACAGCAAACCGGGTCGGGGAAAGCACTGTGGCGGGCCGTGGGCGCGGGCGTGTTCAGGGCGGGCTTGAATCCTCCGGAGATCTGACGCGATTGCGAGATTTCAAAGAGTTGGCTTGGTCGATAGCCACGTGTAGAGTTTTGCGCCACCAATCGAGGGGGAAAGAATCATGAAAGCGAAACGCGGGGCCGCGCACACGACCCGCCAGAGTCCATCCGGCCCGCGCGTGGTGCTGGCCTGGGAGCATGGCCTGCACTACGGGCATGTCTCCCGGCTGGCCGCGGCCGCCGAGGTCGTCGAACGGCATGGCGGACGTCCGGTGTGGGCCTTGCCCGAGGCGCGCCTGCAGAAGGCCGCCTTCTTCGATGCTTCGCACGAGCGCGTCAAGGCGCCCGCGGCCCCGGCGCCGCGGCCCGCGAATGGCACCCTCCATTCCTTTGCCGACGTGCTGCTGAACATGGGCTTTGCCGAGGTGAGCGCGATGGCCATCCGGGTGCGCAGCTGGATGCGCCTGTTCGCTGAGCTGTCTCCCGCCAGCGTGGTCCTCGACAACGCGCCTGCGGCGCAACTGGCGGCGCGGTTGATGGGCCTGCGCTGCTTCCAGCTCACCAACGGCTTTGACGCGCCGCCGGCCCGGTGCCCGGACTTCAGTGCCGGCGAGCGACGGCCGCAGGTCTTGCAACTGCATGCCACGAGCCTCGCCACCCTGGAGCGCAATCTGCGCCGCACGGCCATGCTGTGCACGGGGCATGGCGAGGTCACGGTGGCGGATTTTCTCGCGTGGCCGCAGACGGTGTTCGACGGATTGCTCGAAACCGATCCCTACGGCCCGCGCCACCTCGACTGGTGGGTCGGGCCGCTCGGGGCGCCCCCGCATGCGCTGCCGCTGTCGTGGCCGGAGCGGGGCAAGGGCGACAAGCGCGTGCTGGCCTACATGCGCGCCACGCTGGGCGGCACCGAGGCGCTCGGCGGGCTCGCCAACCGCGGGGTCAACTGCCTGTGCGTGTGGCCCGGGGTGCCGGCTCGGACGCTGGCGCGATTCGAGCGCTCCAGCGTGCAGATCCTGCCGCACGCGCGCTCGCTGCAGCGGCTGCTGCCGCAGGCCGATGCGGTGCTCAGCTACGGTGCCACCAGCTTCGTCTGCCAGAGCCTGTTGGCCGGCAAGCCGCAGCTGGTGCTGCCGATGGACGTGGAGAAGCGGCTGATCGCCAACCGCGTGGCGTGGCACGGTGCAGGCATTGTCTGGCACAGCCAGGCCGAGGAAGACCTGCACCACTGCCTGGACCGGCTGCTCCATGCCGATGCGGTGGCGTCCGCGGCGCGCGACATCGCGGCCGGCTACGCGGATTTGCCGTGGGAGGCGCGGAAGGTGGCCTGGGGGCAGGCCATGCTGGGCCTGGATGGCGCCGAAGGAGAAGGGCTGGAAGGCGTGGCCTGAAGACCGGGCCACGCGCTTGGAAGACAGCCGGCGCGATCAGGCCGCGTCCGGCGCCACCGGATGCTGCGCCAGCGCTTCCAGTGCACGCACCAGCGCCGAGTGGTCGGCCTGGCCATGGCCCAGGGCGGCGCAGGCGTTCATCAGCTGCGCGGCACCCGCGGTCTGCGGCAGGGCCACGCCCAGCGAGCGGGCGCTCTGCATCGCCAGGTTCAGGTCCTTCTGGTGCAGCGCGATGCGGAAGCCCGGCGCGAAGGTGCGCTTGATCATGCGCTCGCCGTGCACCTCCAGGATGCGCGACGAGGCGAAGCCGCCCATCAGCGCCTGGCGCACCTTGGCCGGGTCGGCGCCGGCCTTGCTGGCGAACACCAGCGCCTCGCCGACTGCCGCGATGTTCAGCGCCACGATAATCTGGTTGGCCACCTTGCACACCTGGCCGTCACCGGCGCCGCCGACCAGCGTGACGTTCTTGCCCATCTTCTCCAGCAGCGGACGCACGCGGCCGAACACGCCTTCGTCACCGCCGCACATGATGGTCAGGCTCGCGGCCTTGGCACCCACTTCGCCACCCGAGACCGGGGCGTCGACGTAGCCGCAGCCCAGTTCCTCGATGCGCTTGGCGAAGGCCTTGGTCGCGATCGGGTCGATGGAGCTGCAGTCCACGACGGTCTTGCCCTTCGTCAAGGCAGAGGCCACGCCGTTCTCGCCGAACAGCACCTTCTCCACGTCGGGCGTGTCGGGGACCATGACGAAGATCACGTCGGCCTGCTTCGTCACCTCGGCCGCGTTGCCGCACACGGTGGCGCGCGAGGTGAAGGGATCGGGCACCGGGCCGTGCGTGTTGACGAAGAGCGTGTGGCCCGCCTCGAGCAGGTGGCCAGCCATGGGTGCGCCCATGATGCCGAGGCCGATGAAGCCGATCTTCTGGGATGCCGTGTTGGACATGCGGTGGTTTCCTTGTTGGGTCTGTGTGACAGTCGTTATTGGGTGAGGGCCGTGCGCCATCCGAGGCCTTCGACGGTCTCGCCGCGCGGCTTGTACTCGCAGCCGATCCAGCCGGCGTAGCCGACCTGGTCGATGTGCTTGAAGAGCCAGGGGTAGTTGATCTCGCCCGTGCCCGGCTCGCCGCGGCCCGGGTTGTCGGCCAGCTGGATGTGGCCGATGCGGGCCATGTTCTTCGCCAGCGTGGCGCCGAGCTCGCCTTCCATCCGCTGCGCGTGGTAGATGTCGTACTGCAGCAGCAGGTTGGTCGAGCCCACCTCGTCGATGATGGACAGCGCCTGGTCGGTGCGGGTCAGGACGAAGCCGGGAATGTCGAAGTGGTTGATCGGCTCGATCAGCAGCATGATCCCGGCGCTCTGCAGTTCCTTGGCCGCGAAGCGCAGGTTCTCGACCGCGGTCCCGCGGGCCTCGTCGGCGCTCACGCCGGCGGGCAGCTTGCCCAGCAGGCAGTTGAGCTTGGGGCAGCCGAGCGCGGTCGCGTAGTCGATCGCCATCGCCACGCCTTCGCGGAACTCGCTCACGCGGTCCGGATGGCAGCCGATGCCGCGCTCGCCGCCATCCCAGTTGCCGGCAGGGAGGTTGTGCAGCACCTGCTGCAGGCCGTTGGCGCGCAGTGCGGCGGCCAGCTCCTTCTTGTCGAAGGGGTAGGGGAACAGATACTCGACGGCCTTGAAGCCGGCCTTGGCGGCAGCCTCGAAACGCTGCATGAAAGGCAGCTCGGTGAAGAGCATCGTCAGGTTGGCGGCAAAACGCGGCATTGCTTTATGTCTCCTCGGTCTCTCAATCCAGCATCGCAGCGGCGACGGAGCTCGGCGCGTCGGCCAGGCTCTCGGCCAGCGGCTCGAATTCGTTGATGGCATCGATCTCGGTGCCCATCGCGATGTTGGTCACGCGCTCCAGCATCACCTCGATCACGACCGGGACACTGAACTCGGCCATCAACTGCTCGGCGCGCTCGATGGCCGGCTTGATCTCTTCCTGGCGGTAGACGCGCATCGCCTTGCAGCCCAGGCCCTCGACGACCTTCAGGTGATCCACGCCGTAGCTGCGCTCGACGCCGCTGTCCTCGCCGGCGTTGATGTTCTCGAAGCCCAGCTGCACGCAGTAGTCCATCTCGAAGCCGCGCTGCGCCTGGCGGATGAGGCCGAGGTAGGAGTTGTTGACCACGATGTGGATGTAGGGCAGCTTGAACTGCGCACCCACCGCCAGCTCCTCGATCATGAACTGGAAGTCGTAGTCGCCCGAGAGCGCGACGATCTTGCGCGACGGGTCTGCGGCGCGCACGCCCAGGGCGGCAGGGATGGTCCAGCCCAGCGGGCCGGCCTGGCCGCAGTTGATCCAGTGGCGCGGGTTGTAGACGTGCAGGAACTGCGCCGCGGCGATCTGCGAGAGCCCGATGGTGCTCACGTAGCAGGTGTCGTTGCTGAAGTTGCGGTTCATGCACTGGTAGACGCGCTGCGGCTTCATCGGCACTTCGTCGAAGTTGGTCTTGCGCAGCATCGTCTTCTTGCGCTCGAGGCACTCGCCCGCCCATTCGTTGCGGCTGGGCAACCGGCCCTTGGCCTTCATCTCCTCGGCGACCTCGACGAAGAGTTCCAGCGCGGCCTTGGCGTCGGAGACGATGCCGAAGTCCGGCGTGAACACGCGGCCGATCTGCGTGGGCTCGATGTCCACGTGCACGAAGGTGCGGCCCTTGGTGTAGACCTCGACCGAGCCGGTGTGGCGGTTGGCCCAGCGGTTGCCGATGCCCAGCACGAAATCGGAGGCCAGCATCGTGGCGTTGCCATAGCGGTGGCTGGTCTGCAGGCCGCACATGCCGGCCATCAGCGGGTGGTTGTCGGGGATGGAGCCCCAGCCCATCAGCGTCGGGATCACCGGCACGCCGGTGGCCTCGGCGAAGCGCACCAGCAGGTCGCTGGCGTCGGCATTGATGACGCCGCCGCCGGCCACGATCAGCGGGCGCTCGGCCGCGTTCAGCATCGTGATCGCCTTCTCGATCTGGGCGCGCGTGGCGGCCGGCTTGTAGGGCGTCAGCGGCTGGTAGGTGTCGATGTCGAACTCGATCTGCGCCATCTGAACGTCGAAGGGCAGGTCGATCAGCACCGGGCCCGGGCGACCCGAGCGCATCAGGTGGAAGGCCTGCTGGAACACCTGCGGCACCTGGCCCGGCTCGCGCACGGTGACGGACCACTTGGTGACCGGCTTGGAGATGGACTCGATGTCCACCGCCTGGAAGTCTTCCTTGTAGAGGCGGGCACGCGGCGCCTGGCCGGTGATGCATAGGATGGGGATCGAGTCGGCCCAGGCCGAGTAGAGGCCGGTGATCATGTCGGTGCCGGCCGGGCCGGAGGTGCCGATGCACACGCCGATGTTGCCGGCCACCGCGCGGGTGTAGCCCTCGGCCATGTGCGAGGCGCCCTCGACGTGGCGCGCCAGGATGTGGGCGATGCTGCCCTGCTTGCGCAGCGCCGAGTACAGCGGATTGATGGCGGCGCCGGGCACGCCGAAGGCCTGCGTGACACCTTCCTTTTCCATCACCAGAACGGCGGCCTGGGCCGCGGACATCTTTGCCATGTTGAAGTCTCCTTGGGTATGGCGTGACTGTAGGAAGACGGGGCCATTCGCAGAAGCGGGCGCGGGACCATAAAACCTATTCCGCCATGGAATAACTGGCGCTACCATCCCCGGCATGGATCGACTCCTGGCCATGGAAATCTTCGTGCGCGTGGTGGAGACGGGCAGCTTCTCCAAGGCCGCGCGCGAGTTCAACACCACCCAGCCCACCGTGACCAAGCAGGTCGCGGCCACCGAGTCGCGGCTGAAGGTGCGGCTGCTCAACCGCAACACCCGCGGCGTGAGCCTGACCGAGGCCGGCTCGCTCTACTACGACAAGTGCAAGACCATCGTGCGCGAGGCGGAGGAAGCCGAGCACATCGTGCGCGGACGCGAGTCGCAGGCCCAGGGGCTGCTGCGCATCGGCACCTCGGTCGCCTTCGGTCGGCGGGTGGTGGTGCCGCTGGCGCTGGAATACATGGCGCGCCACCCGCAGGTGCAGGTGGACCTGAGCTTCGAGGACCGCTACGTGGACCTGATCGCCCAGGGCATCGACGTCGCCGTGCGCATGGGCAAGCTGGCCGACTCCTCGCTGGGCGCACGCTTCCTCGGCATGAACCCCTGGGTGATGGTGGCCGCGCCCGCCTACCTGAAGAAGCACGGCACCCCGAAGCGCGCGCAGGACCTGAGCGCCCACGTGGCGCTGATCTACAGCAGCGTGGTGGGCGACGACGTCTGGCGGATGCACACGCCCAAGGGCGAGCCGGTGACCGTGCCGGTGACGGGCCGGATGCGTTCGAACAACGTCTCGGCCGTCCTGGCGGCTGCGCGCGAAGGGCTGGGCATCGCGCTGATGCCGCGCTACGTCGCCAGCGACTCGCTGGCCGGGGGCAAGGTGGTGGAAGTGCTGCCTGGCCACGCGCTGCCGGAGCAGGAGATCCACGCCGTCTTCCCATCACCCAAGCTGCTGCCGGGGAAGGTGTCGAGCTTCGTGGCTTTTCTGCAGGGGCGGTTCGAGGAAGGGTGGTGGGAGCGATAGGCGGCGCAGGGACGCACGTGCCGAGCCGGCATGTATCGCAACGCGCTACATTGCGGCGATGAAAACCGCAACCTCAGTGCAGCGTCGGCATGACCAGTCCGAGTTCGTCGCGCGCGGCCCTGGCTCGCGCGCGCGAAGAAGACCGGCGAATACTTCGACGCGGTGGAGGTCATGCACCGTCTGCGGACGAGGCTCAGCGTAGCCAGGGCTCGATTGCCGTCGCGGCAGTGAGGCATCAGCGCGAGGACGACTACCACTGAAGCGCGCGGCGCAGCGAGGCGCCTGGTCGCGGGCGCCCCTCTTCGCGTCTAGAAAGTCTCCCAGTCCCCATCCCGCGCATCAGCGGCCGCTGCCAACTGCGGTGGCCGAGCGGTCCGCGCCTGAGTCTTGCCGCGAGGCAAGGTGGCAGGGCGTGGCGCCGGCGTCACCGCAGAGCGTGCCGGCATCGCCGCTTCCAGCGGCCGCTCGCCCAACCTGAACACCCCCACCACCTCCGACAGCTTCCCCGCCTGCTCCTGCAGCGAGCTCGCCGCGGCGGCCGCTTCCTCGACCAGCGCCGCGTTCTGCTGCGTCACCTCGTCCATCTGCGTGATGGCCTGGTTGATCTGCTCGATGCCCTGGGTCTGCTCGTGGCTGGCGGCGGTGATCTCGCCCATGATGTCGGTCACGCGGCGGATGCTGTCGACCACCTCGTTCATGGTGCGGCCGGCTTCCGACACCAGCGCGCTGCCGGTGTCCACCTTGCCGACGGAGTCGTCGATCAGGCCCTTGATCTCCTTGGCCGCTGCAGCGGAGCGCTGGGCCAGGTTGCGCACCTCGGCAGCGACCACCGCGAAGCCGCGGCCCTGTTCGCCGGCGCGGGCCGCTTCCACCGCGGCGTTCAGCGCCAGGATGTTGGTCTGGAAGGCGATGCCGTCGATCACGGCGATGATGTCCACCACCTTCCTGGACGAGGCATGGATGGCGCCCATGGTGTCCACCACCTGGCTGACCACGCCGCCGCCCTTCACCGCGATTTCCGAGGCGGACATGGCGAGCTGGTTGGCCTGGCGCGCGTTGTCGGCGTTCTGCTTGACCGTGCTGGTGAGCTCCTCCATCGAGGCGGCGGTCTGCTGCAGCGAGCTGGCCTGCTCCTCGGTGCGCGAGGACAGGTCCTGGTTGCCGCTGGCGATCTGGGTGCTGGCGGTGGAGACGTTGCCGACCACGCCCTGCACCTGCTGCAGCGCGTTCTGCAGCGCGGCGCGCATGCGGTCGATGGCCTGCAGCAGGCGGCCGGTCTCGTCGCCGGCGTAGCGGGCCTGCGGCTGGCCGCTGAGGTCCATGTCGGCGATGGCGCCGGCGGTGCGCTCGGCCAGGCGCAGCGGGCGCGTGATGCTGCGCGCCAGGAACCAGGCCAGCAGCACGCCGGCGACCAGCGACAGGGCGGAGCAGGTGACGAGCACGGTGGTGGTCTGCGTGCGCAGGGCCTCGGCACGCTGCGCGGCGGCGTCGAGGCCGGCACGCTGCAGGTCGACGATCTGCTGCACGCCCGCCAGGTAGGCCACCGAGGTGGGCTCGAAGCGGGCATCGAAGACGCGCCCGGCACCCTCGAGGTCGCCCGCCAGCTTGAGCTTGCTGACCTCCTCGCGCGCGGCCAGGTAGTTCTTGCGCAGCTCGCCGACCTTGTCGAAGAGCTGGCGTTCCTCGGGCGTGGTCATCTGCGTCTCGATGAACTTCTGCAGCTCGTTCGTTTCCTTGATGGATGCCGCGGTGAAGGGCGCGAAGTAGGCGATCAGGCTGGCATCGCTGCTCTTGGCGATGGCCGCGGCGCGCTGCACGCCGGAGGTGGTGTGGCGCAGCCAGTCGGCGCCGGCGCGCTCGGCCTTGACCTTCTGTTCGGTCATGAGCGTGATCTCGTCGCCCAGCTGGCTCAGCTTGAGGGCCGAGACCACGCTGCTGGCGAGGAACAGGGCGAGGATGAGGCCGAGCACGAAGGCCAGGCGCTTGCCGATCGAAAGGTTGTCGAGAAACACGGGGGAAGACTCCAGGGAAGGCGTTGGACATGCGGCAGCGCCCGCGACGCCTTTCGTCCCGTCATGGAATGCGAAGGTTCTCGGTAGATGCCCGTAGAGCTCTATCGGCAGGCGGGCCGGGAAGTTGAGCCGCTCCTCACGCCACCCTGCACGACTTGACCACGAAGGGTGCGGGGTCGGTGCCGAAGAAGGCATTGGTGCAGGGCACCGTGCCGGTGACGGTCCTCTGCACCCAGCGCGTGTCGGCGCCGTACCGCACCACGGTCGGACTCGAGACCGTGAAGCTCGCGCCTTCGACGGCCAGCAAGGCGCCGGTGGGCGGCGGTGGAGGCGGTGGAGGTGGAGGTGGCGG
>NZ_LYMK01000003.1 GCF_002157355.1 Variovorax sp. JS1663
CGTCACATCGGATGGCGCGATGTCCGAGGCCAATTGGACCGTGTCGACGTTCCCTGCGGCGCTGTCGTAGTCGAACACGATGTCCTGGCCCGAGCCCCGACCGAACAGGTACACGTCGTTGCCGCGGTCCCCGATGAGCGTATCGTTGCCTTCACCGCCGTCGAGCGTGTCCTCACCGTCCTCGGCGCTCAGGTAGTCGTTGCCTTCTCCTCCCCGCAGCAGGTCCGCGCCGTAACCCCCATACAGGCGGTCGTCCTGCATGCCACCGACAAGGGTGTCGTTGCCTTCCTCGCCCTGCAGGGTGTCCGCGCCTGCACCGCCGTCCAGCGTGTCGTCGCCTTGGCGGCCGTACAGCCAGTCATCCCCGCCCAGCCCCGCGACGGTGTCGTTGCCCGCATAGCCGATCAGGGTCTCGCCACTGTCGGTGGGGAGCAGCACTTTGGCTTTCATGTCGGCCAAGGTCCAGTTGGTGCCGTCGGCAAAGCGGATGTTCTCCACGGCATACCCCGAAGTGCCATCCTCGTAGAAGTAATGGCCCAGCTCCAGGCGGTCCGCGCCGTTGGTTCCGTTGATGCCGATGAGCAGGCTGTTGCCGCCTCGCCAGACCGTCACATCGGATGGCGCGATGTCCGAGGCCAATTGGACCGTGTCGACGTTCCCTGCGGCGCTGTCGTAGTCGAACAGGATGTCCTGCCCCGAGCCCCGGCCGAACAGGTAGGTGTCGTTGCCGACATCGCCAACGAGCGTGTCGTTGCCCGCACCGCCATCGAGCGTGTCCTCACCATTCTCGGCGCTCAGGTAGTCGTTGCCCTCACCGCCTTGCAGCACATCCGCGCCGTAGCCGCCGTACAGCCGATCGTCTTGTGCACCCCCGACAAGGGTGTCGTTGCCTTCCTCGCCCAGCAGGGTGTCCGCGCCTGCACCGCCGTCCAGCGTGTCGTCGCCCTGGCGGCCATACAGCCAGTCATCACCGCCCAGCCCCGCGATGGTGTCGTTGCCCGCATAGCCGATCACGGTCTCGCTGCTGTCCGTGGTGACGAGCATCTTGGCCTTGAGGTCAGCCAGGGTCCAGTTGGTGCCGCCGGCAAAGCGGATGCTTTCCACGGCGTACCCCGACGTGCCGTCTTCGTAAAAGTAATGAGCCAGCTCCAGACGGTCCGCACCGTTGGTTCCGTTGATGCCGATGAGCAGGCTGTTGCCGCTTCGCCAGACCGTCACATCGGACGGCGCGATGTCCAGGGCCAGCTGGATCGTGTCGACGTTGCCGGCGGTCGTGTCGTAGTCGAACAGGATGTCTTGGCCCGAACCGCGGCCGAAGCGATAGGTGTCGCTACCGGTGTCGCCAATGAGCGTGTCATTGCCCGTGCCGCCATCGAAGGTGTCCTCACCGCTGCCACCCTGGAGATAGTCATTGCCGGCGCCGCCGTGCAGGATGTCGTTGCCCTCGCCCCCGAACAGGTAGTCGTCGCCGCCTCCGGCGTCGGCGACGTCGTTGCCGGCACTGGCGTTGAAATTGTTGGCCTGGGAATCGCCCACATAGATGTCATCCTGCGCTGAGCCGTACGAGGTGGTGCTGGCGAAGATGTTCAGGCTGGCCAGTTCTGCCCGCACCGCCGATGCGGCCGGCAACGCCTCGACCCAGCCGCGCAGCAGGTCCAAGCCATTGAAACCCACGGCTTGCAGGCTGGGCAATCCGTAACGGTTGAGTTCGACCAGATCGATGAGCGCGGCGCGCTCGTTGGCGCTTTTGTTCATCTCCAGCTTGGCGGCCATTGCCGTGGTGTCGAAGCGGATGCCGTTTTCATCGATCGTCAGTTCGACGGCATCGAGGTAAGGCTTCAGCCGCGTCTGCAGCACGAGGGCGCCGTAGACGCTTTCCTTCAAGGCGTCGTAGCTTTGCTGCAGCAGCGTGAGCTGGGCGGCCGGCGGTGCGATGCCGTAGCCGGCGCGGGTGATGTTGGTGGCGGTGTCGGTGGTGTTGGTGCGGGTGGTGCCGGCGGTCAGGGGCATGCCGTTGGCACCGGTGCTGTAGAAGCGCTCGCCGTTGAAGACTTCCAGCACGCCCAAGAGGTTGCGGTACTGCGCTTCGGTCATGCCCACGGGCAGGCCGCTGATGGTGACGTTGCCGTCCAGGGTGGTTTCCAGGCTCTGCCAGAAGTCGGAGCCTTCGGCCCATTGGGTGAGAAGGCCATCGAGCAGGGCGCGCTGGGCATCGCGGGTGGTGGCGCTGCTGAAGGCGGCCAGGCTTGTGGCGAGCGTCGGACTCAGGCTCACTGCTTCAGCCAGATCGCGGGCGCGGCCGGAGCCCTGCATGCTGGGCAGGGCTCGGGCCTGCTCGGTCAGCGGCACAGGGACGGTGAACTCGCGGTAGAAGGGATTCGACTCGAGGTCGACCGCGCCGACGCTGCGGTCGACCTGCGCGCCATCGACTTCACGCGTGAAGCTGGCGCTCTGGGCGATGAGGTTGCCGTTGACGGTGCTGCCGGCCTGGGTGCCGCCGGTGGCGTTGGTGGCACTGCCGTTCACGCCGATGCGGCTGATGCCCAGGGCATCGAGATGGAAGAGCTCGCCGGCGTCGGACACGCCATCCTGGTCGAGGTCGCGCCAGACCTGCAGGGAGTTCCAGGCGAGGTCGGCGGCGTTGAGCTGGCCGTCGGCGTTGGAATCGAGATCGCCGAGGGCATCGAAGCCGTTGACGGCGTTGCTGCCGTCGGACTTGAGGGTGTCGATGCCGAAGAGCTCTCGGCCGGAGTCGATCGAGCCGTTGGCGTTGAGGTCGCGCACGAGGATGCCGTCGTCCGCGCCGATCCAGCCGGTGCCTGTCCTGATGCCGTCGGCGTTGTGGTCGAAGAGGACGGAGCCGTCGGCTCGCTTCAGCTCCAGGCCGTCGCCGTCAAGGTCGAGCATCAGGGGATCAATGGGTTGGCGCCAAGCTCGGGCGGTCTGATAGTCCCGATTACACAAATCAGGAATTGCCCTGAAATTTGACTCATAAAAGGGCAAGAAATGATCGTTCATCAAATCCTGGAAATCGTTCCAGTCTTGAGGTGTCGGTTCAGTCCCAGTATTGAGAGCCCTTTTGATGAGGTCGCGAAAATGCTCCCAGGTCTCTCGTTCTTGCAGCTGTCTCCACACGCTGGATAAATCTCGCTGCAGATCGGGTTCGATCGGTTTGCGTCGTTCAATTTGATTTCCCAGATCGTGAAGTCGACGAGCTGTATTTAGTTCTGCTTCTTTGCCAGATGAGGCCTGTCCGCTCCATCCAAATGATCCATAGTCTGGCGAAGGCGGGCTGGTATACCAATGCCCATCTGATTCGTTGTATGTGTAGCCATCCAACCGGTTTGCATCAACCCATCCTCCTAATTCTTGCGAATGAGTCAGCGCTCCAAAGCCAAAAACCTTGCCGCCAACCACTTCATTTAGCGCTCTTGCAAAGGCTTGCTTACCTAAAAAATTTCCAATTGCAGATGTCAATGACATTTTATCCTCCCAGATTAATCAAAGCGAAAAACAGAATGGTTGCCCACGCCAACAATCCCACCAAAGAAAATACCCAATAACTGGAGGCTGTGCGAGTCGGGATGCCTAATTTAAACCTCCCAAAGCTTGCAAGCCACAAGATCAACATGCCGGTGCCGCACAGCAATATGTCTGCCAGTATGAATAGAATTAATTCAGTCATCTTCAGTTTTTTGTTTGTGCAAGTTTTGATTTTTTCTCGTTCTTGTAAGTCGACAGACCCGTCACCCCGCGACTCCGCCGTGGCGAAGGCGGCCACGCTATCCACTCAAGCGCGCCTGCTCACTGCTTTGCGAGAATTCATCAGATTCGGCGCGCCATGTGCCCCCGTGCGCCAACTTCCACGTTGCGTGGAGTCCCCAGCGATTCACCAAGCCGCCGGCAATTTCTTCAGAATCACCAGCCGCCCCTCCCGCTGCCCGATGTACCCGCCGGCGGTCAGCTCCTTCATCACCCGGTTCACCATCTCCCGCGAGGCGCCGACGCGGTCGGCGATGTCCTGCTGCGTCAGCTTGTGGCGCAGCAGGCGCTCCTCGCCGGCCGGCTCTGACAACTCCGTCAGCACCCGCACCATCCGCCCGTAGACGTCCTGCAGCGCCATGCTGCGCACCTGTTCGGTCAGGCGCCGCACCATGCGGATCAGCTTGCGCGTCAGGTGCATCGCGAAGTCGGGGTGGTCGGCCATCAACTGGCGCAGCTCCGAGCCCTGCACCACCCGGCAGCTGCAGGCCTCGATCGCCTTGATCGAGGCCGAGCGCCGCTCGCCGTCGATGGAGAGCTCGCCGAAATACTCCCCCGGCCCGTATTCCGAGAGCACCAGCTCCCGCCCGTCGTCGGAGCTGGCGTAGATCTTCACCCGGCCGCGCAGCAGGATGTAGAGCGAATCGGTGGTGTCGCCCTCGTTGATCAGGATGGCGTTGGCCGCGAAGTTGCGCGTGAGGCCGTGCGGCGCGATGGCGTCCAGCAGGTGCTGCGGCAGGCGGTCTTGGGCATCGGCACTCATCGGCTCTCCGGCGGGGCTGGGGCTGCCGGAAATTATGAGGCGCCCGGCCGCCGGTGTGACGCAGTTCACATCCGCGTTGCGCACTGCTTCCTCGTGGAAAAAGAGGCCCTTCCCTAGATTTGCGGCATGGCCGGCACAACCCATTCCGCCGGCCCAAGGAAGCCCCCCGGAGCCCCCATGACCGCCCTCTCTTTCACGCGCAACATCAAGCTGAACGCCCCCGGCGCCAGCCTGCGCCTGATCGGGATGGCCCTGCTGCTGGCCCTCGCCGCCGTGCTGACGGGCTGCGCCGGCCTGCCGGCCAGCGTGCAGCGCCCCGTCTCCCAGGCCCGCGCCGACGTGGCCGACACCCGCCTGGCCGCCGTCGCCGCCGCCTCGCTGCCCGCCGCCGACGGCCAGCGCTCCGGCCTGCGCCTGCTGCCGGCAGGCGACCAGGCCTTCGAAGCCCGCATCGCCCTGGCCCGCGCCGCCCAGAAGAGCATCGACGCCCAGTACTACGAGATCGCCGACGACGCCTCCGGCCGCCAGTTCCTGCGCGCCCTGGCCGACGCCGCCGGCCGCGGCGTGCGCGTGCGCCTGCTGGTGGACGACCTGCACGCCGCCGGCGAAGACGCGCTGCTGGCCGGCCTGGCCGCCCGCCCCAACGTCGAGCTGCGCATGTTCAACCCCCTGGCGGTGCGCAGCGGCGGCGTGACCCAGCGCGTGCTGCGCTCGGTGAACGAGTTCTCGCGCATCAACCGCCGCATGCACAACAAGCTGTTCCTGGCCGACAACCAGTTCGCCATCACCGGCGGCCGCAATGTCGCCGACGAGTACTTCGACCGCAGTGGCCCTGCCAACTTCATCGACATGGACATCCTCGCCGCCGGCCCGGCCGTGCAGGCCCTGTCCACCGTGTTCGACGGCTACTGGAACAGCGAGCATGCCTATCCCATCCAGAGCCTGGTCGCCGCGTCGCTGACGCAGGAGGAAGCCCGCCGCCACTTCGATGCCGCCGTGCGGCAGGCCGAGGTGGCCGAGTTCCCGGTCACGGCCCGCGACCTGCTCGGCCAGACCAGCGTCGCCACCCAGCTGGCCACCGGCCGCCTGGAACTGCACATGGCCGCCGTGCGCGTGATCGCCGATGCGCCCGCCAAGGCGGACGTGAACGCTCAGTCGATGGCCGACGGCGCCGTGATGAACGGCAAGCTCGAGCTGCTGCAGTCGGCCCGCTCCGAGGTCGTGCTGGCCTCGCCCTACTTCGTGCCCGGCCGCCGTACCCTCGAAGTGCTGAAGCAGGCGACCGACAGCCACGTGCGCGTCTCCGTCATGACCAACTCGCTCGCCACCACCGACGAGCCGCTGGTGCATGCCGGCTACGCCCGCTATCGCACCGCGCTGCTGGGCATGGGCGTCTCTCTCTACGAGCTGATGCCCGGCACCGGCGACGCCAAGGCCGCCGCCGTCGGCGAGCGCCGCGGTTCGCTGGGCCGGCTGCATGCCAAGGCCGCGGTGGTGGACGGCCGCTGGCTCTACATCGGCTCCATGAACATGGACCGCCGCTCTGCCCACTCCAACACCGAGATGGGCCTGATCGTCGACAGCCCCGAGCTCGCCGGCCAGCTGGCCAGCCTGCTGCGCGGCGACCGCCAGCCGCCCAGCTACGAAGTGCGCAGCGCCAATGGCGGCCAAGGCCTGCAGTGGATCGCCAAGGGCGGCGCCGAGCCGATCGCCTTCGCGAAGGAGCCGAACCTGCGCTGGGGCGTCCAGCTGCGCCTGTCGCTGGTCTCCGCCTTCGTCGACGAGGAGCTCCTTTGATCTGATTCCGGCGCCTCGCAGTACCATGGCCCGGCCATGGCCTGCCCCGCCTGCGGATTCGACGTCGATCGCGACTTCGCCTTCTGCCCGAAGTGCGGGACGCGGCTCGCACCGCAGGCCCCGGCCCCGCCGCCTGCCGAGCCCGAGTCCGACCGCCGCATGGTGACCGTGATATTCGCGGACCTCTCGGGCTTCACCGCGCTGTCGCAGACCCTCGATGCCGAGGACGTGCGCGCGCTGCAGACCGAGCTCTTCGCGCTGATGTCCGGCGCCATCAAGCGCTTCGACGGCTTCGTCGAGAAGTACGTCGGCGATGCGGTGATGGCCGTCTTCGGCGCGCCGGTCGCGCACGAGGACGACCCCGAGCGCGCCCTCAACGCCGCCCTGCTGATGCACCGCCAGGCCGCCGGCCTGAGCGCGCGCTGGGCGCCGCGCATCGGCCGGCCGCTGGACCTGCACATCGGCGTGCACACCGGCCCGGTGGTGGCGGGCCAGCTCGGCACCCACGACGAGGGCGCCTACGCCGTCACCGGCGACACGGTGAATGCCGCCTCGCGCCTGCAGAACGCGGCCGGCGCCGGCGAAACCATGGTCAGCCGCGCCACCTGGGAACTCACCCGGCATGCCTTCGGCTTCGAGCCGGCCGGCGAACTGACGCTCAAGGGCATCGCCCAGCCGATGGCCGCCTGGCGCCTGGGCGCGGCGCTGGCCGCGCCGCAGCCGACCCGCGGCCTGCAGGCGCACGGGCTGGCCACCGGCCTGGTCGGCCGCGGCGCCGAGCTGCAGCGCCTGCGCGAGGCCTTCGAGCAGATGCGCACCGGCCAGGGCGGCCTGCTGCGCATCGTGGCCGAGGCCGGCACCGGCAAGACCCGGCTGCTGACCGAGTTCATGACGCAGCTGGAGGCCGAGGGCCGGCTCGAATCCGTGGTGCAGCGCCGCGCCGCCTGCTCGTCGCTCGGCGAGCGCGCCTACGGCGTGCCGGCCGCGCTGCTGCGCGACGCCTACGGGCTGGGCGCGCAGGACGCGCCGGCCGAGGCGCGCCAGAAAATCACCGCCGCCCTCGCGGCCATGGGGGCCGGGGAGCCCGAGCAGCAGCAGCTTTCCGCCTTCCTCGGCTACGTGCTGGGCCTCGAGGGCGAGGACGCCTCCACCCGCTACCTGGACCCGGAGCAGCTCAGGCAGCAGATCTTCGCCGCCGTGCTCGCGGTCGTGGAGCGCCGGCTGCAACAGGGCGCCGCGGCAGTGATGATGATCGTGGAGGACCTGCACTGGACAGACGCCGCCTCCCTGGAGCTGCTGTCCTTCCTGCTCGGCCGGCTGCGCGAGCGCCCCTTCATGCTGCTGGTGACCCAGCGCCCCGCGCCCGCGCTGGAGGATTGGGCCGAAGGCGCCGGCGCCCAGACCGTGCTGCGGCTGGAACCCTTGTCCGCGCGCTGCAGCGAAGCCATGCTGGACGCCCTGTTCGGCAGCTCGACCCAGGCCCTGCCCGAAGCGCTGCGCCGCCGCATCGTCGAGCATGCCGGCGGCAACCCGCTCTTCCTGGAGGAGATGGCGCGCGCGCTGATCGCCGACGGCCTGCTCTCGCGCCAGGCCGGGGCCTGGGTCTGCAGCCCGCGCGCCACCGCGGCGCAGGTGCCCTCGACCATCCACGGCCTGCTGCTGGGCCGCATCGACCGCCTGGCCCCGGCCGCGCGCCGCACCCTGTGCGAGGCCGCGGTCATCGGGCCGCAGTTCGCCGAGCCGCTGCTGCGCGCCGTCGCGACCCTGTCGCACGCCGTGCCGGAGGCGCTCGAGGCCCTGGTCGATGCCGGCCTGCTCGCCGCCATGCCTTCGCCGGAGGGGCGCCGCTTCCGCTTCCGCCACGGCCTGTTCCAGGAGGTGGCCTACCAGAGCCTGCTGCTGCGCCGCCGCACCGAGCTGCACACCCGCATCGGCGAGGCCCTGGAGCGGCAGTGCGGCAGCACCCCGCGCCAACTGGAGGACCTGCAGGCCCTGGCCCACCACTTCCGCCTGGGCACGGACAAGGCGCGCGGCGCCCGCTACCTCGTCGCCGCCGCCGACTGGGCGCGCGGCGCGTACGCCAATGCCGACGCCATCCGCGACTACCAGCTCGCCCTGGAGACCCTGGAGGCCTGCAGCGCCCCCGCGGCGCACCGCCTGGCCGTGCGCGAACATTTGGGCGACGTGCTCGCCCCCGCCGGCCGCATCGCCGAGGCCGCCGGCCACCTGGAGGCGGCGCGCGAGGGCCACGCCGAGGCCGGCGACCGCGTGGCCCAGGCCCGCCTGCTGCGCAAGATCGCCGCCCTGCGCTGGGAGACTGGCGACCGCGCCGAGGCGCAGGCCTGCCTGGCCTCGGGCCTCGCGCTCATCGACGGCGCCGCGCCCCACATCGAGCGGGCCTGGCTCTACGAGATGATGGGAGAGCTGCACTTCCGCACCGCCGACAGCCACGGCGCGCTGGAATGGACCCAGCGCGCATTGGCCCACCTCCAGGCCCTGGAAGCACAGCCGCCCGCCGACGAGGACCAGCGCCGCGACCTGCGCGCCGCCGTCGCGCTGGCGCACAACACCCAGGGCGTGGCCCTGGCCCGGCTGGACCGGCTCGACGAGGCCGTGGCCCAGCTCGAGCGCAGCGTCGCCGTCGCGCGCGAGGCCGACCTGCCCCAGGCCGAATGCCGCGCCCTGTCGAACCTGGGCGTGCTCTACAGCTCCAGCCACCCGCAGCACGCCATCGAGGCCTGCGAGCGCGGCCTGCAGACCGCGCGCCGCATCGGCGACCTCGGCCTGCAGTCGCGCCTGTCCGCCAACCTGGCGGTGGCCTACTGCACGCTCACCAACCGCTGCGACGAGCGCGGCGTCGGCGCGGCCCACACCGCCATCGAGATCGACCGCAGCACCGGCCAGCTCGACCACCTGGCCGTCTCGCTGGTGGTGCTCGCCCAGATCTACCAGTGCCACGGCGAGGCCGCCCGCGCGCTGCGCCACTACGAGGAAGCCCTGGCCCTGGCCGAGAAGAGCGACGAACCCCAGTTACTCTTTCCCTGCTACGAGGGGCTTGCCACCCTGTACCTCGATGTCGATGATGCAGTGCAGGCCGAGCGCTACATGGCGCTCGCCCAGGACACCTGCCAGCGTGCGGGCCTGGACCCCGACGCGCTGGTCGTGCTTCCGTTCCTTTGCTGATTGATTGATCGCACCTGCAGGAAGGAGAGCTTCATCATGTCCATGACGATGAACCCCGTGGCGCCCGGTGAACTGGCGCCTGCCTTCGCCCTCCCGGCGATTGCCGGCCCGGGCATCATTTCGCTCGACGACTACCGCGGCCGCAGCCCGCTGCTGCTGAGCCTGATGCTGGGCCTGTGGTGCCCCTTCTGCCGCCGCCAGCTGGTGCAGCTGGCCGGCTTCGAAGGCAAGCTCAAGGACATGGGCGTCGACAGCCTGGCGGTGGTCGCCACCGCGCCGGAGAACGCGCGGCTGTACTTCAAGTTCAGGCCCACGAAGCTGGCGATGGCGTCCGACCCCGGGCTTTCCACCCACCGCGCCTACCGCATCCCCAAGCCCGAGCCCACGCCCCAGATGATGGAGGCGATGGACACGATCCGCATCAACCCCTTCGGCGACCTGCCCGAGCCGCTGCCGATCTCGCAGGTGGGCCAGGTGATGCAGGCGAAGGACGGCTACGCCATGACGCCGACCGACCAGGGCGACGTCGAGCGCCAATGGCCGCAGCTCAAGGGCCTGTTCATGATCGACCGCAGCGGCATCGTGCGCTGGGCCTACGTGGAGTGCCAGACCGAGGGCATGGCCGGCTTGGGCAAGCTGCCCTCGGAAGAAGAGATCCTGGAGGCCGCGCGCAGCTGTGCCGCCTGATCACCCGCGCGCCGCGGCGTGCCCGTTGCCCGACAGCGCCGCGCGCAGCCCGCCGAAGCGCCGGCGGTACTGCGGCGGCGTCAGGTTCACCTGCCGCCGGAACAGGCGGCCGAAGAAGGCCGCATCGTCGTAGCCGACCTCCTGCGCTACCGCCGTCACCGGCAGGTCGCCCGTCTCCAGCAGGTGCTTGGCCTCCTCGATGCGCATCGTGTGCACGTACTCCAGCGGCGCCATCCCCGTCGCCTGCCTGAAGCGGCGCTGGAACGAGCGCGCCGGCAGACCGCTCAGCTGCGCCATCGCCGCCACCGGCGCCGGGTCGGCGTAGTGCTCGGCGATCCAGGCCTGGCAGCGGCCGATCAGCGCATCGTCCATCTGGCGTGAGCGCGTCACGCGCGCGAAGGGCTGCTGGCCGACCTGGTGCCAGTCGATCAGCAGGATCCGCGCCACCTGCATGGCGGTCTCGACGTCGACGCAGCGCGCGATGACGTAGAGCCCGAGGTCCATCCACGAACTGCCGCCGCCGGCCATCACCAGCCGGTGCCCTTCGCCGGTGACCATCAGCGCGCGCTGGGGCTGCACGCGCACAGAGGGGTGACGGCGCTGCATCGTCTCGCAGTAGGCCCAGTGCGTGGTGGCCTCGTGGCCGTCGAGCAGGCCGGCCTCGGCCAGCAGCATGGCGCCGGAGCAGGCCGCCGTCATCAGCGACCCGCCGGCATGGCAGCTGCGCAGCCACGCGGCCTCGCGCTCGAACATCCCCGCCTCGCGGTGGTCGAGCGCCAGTTGCGATTCGGGCACGCAGACCACGTCCGGCGCGGGGCAGTCCGACATCGGCACGTCGACGCGGATCGGCAGCCCGTTGCAGCCCGTCACCTGGTCGGGCTGCGCGGCGACGATGAACGGGTCGAGCACCGGCTGGCCGTACTCGCCGCTCACCACCCAGGGCCAGTCGCGCCCCGCGCACTTGAACATGTCGTACATGCCGTAGACCACCGAGGCCGAGCTCAGCGGCGTGGCGACGATGGCGATCCGCGGGAGCGGTGCCGTGGCGGTGCTCGTTGGCCGATTCATCAGTCTTGTTGCCGGAATGGCTTCGCGCGTCGAGGTGCGGCGAATTTACGCTCGAGGCGCCATCTGCTCAACAAACACCCCACAGGAGGTTTCACCATGGCCACCACTCTGCGCGATGCACACGGCGAAGCGCTCTCCACCACAGACCGGTCGTCCCTCGCCGCCTACGACCGGGCGCTCGAACTGTTCCACGGCTACCGGCTCGATCCGATCGCCGTGCTGATGCCGGCGCTGGAGCGCGACCCCGGCTTCGTCTCCGGCCACCTGCTGATGGCCGGCATGGTGCTCGGCGCCTGCGACGGCTCCCTCCTCGGCATGGCGAAAGCCAGCGTCGACGCCGCGGCCGCCCACGCCGCGAAAGCCAACGCGCGCGAGAAGTCGCTGATCGGCGCGCTCGGCGCCTGGAGCGGCGGCGACATGCTCCGCGGCAACCAGTTGCTCGGACGTCACCTGGTCGACCATCCGCGCGATCTCTTCGCGCTGCAGATCGCGCATGCGGGCGACCTCTTCCTCGGCCATTCCTTCATGCTGCGCGACCGCGTCGCGCGCTCGCTGGCCCGCTGGAGCGCCGAGGACGAGGGCTACGGCTACCTGCTCGGCATGTACGCCTTCGGCCTGGAGGAGTGCAACGAATACGCGCGGGCCGAGGACATCGGGCGGCGCGCGGTCGACCTGCACCCGCACGACAGCTGGGCCGTGCACGCGGTCGCGCACGTCTGCGAGATGCAGGGCAGGGCGGCCGACGGCATCCGCTGGCTGAAGGCGACGCAGGCCGACTGGGCGACGGACTGCGCGATGGCCGTGCACAACCACTGGCACCTGGCCCTGATGCACATGGGCGCCGGCGACCTGGGCGCGGCACTGGCGCTCTACGACGCCGCGGTCACGCCCGCGCCCGAG
This sequence comes from Variovorax sp. JS1663, assembly GCF_002157355.1. Taxonomy (GTDB): domain Bacteria; phylum Pseudomonadota; class Gammaproteobacteria; order Burkholderiales; family Burkholderiaceae_C; genus Variovorax. The sequence continues at coordinate 12,161 of NZ_LYMK01000003.1, forward strand.
GCGGTGGCGCTGAACCTCAACGACGCGACGGCGCTGCTGTGGCGGCTGACGCTGCGCGGGGTCGATGTATCGCAGCGCTGGCAGGCCTTGGCCGCGCGAAGGGCCGCGCAGGCCGCGTGGGGCTGCAACGCGTTCAACGACATGCACACCGTGATGACCCTGGCCGCGGCCGGCGACGAGGCGGCGGTTGCGGCCGGCATCCAGGCGATGGGCGAGGCGCCACGCTACCCGGGCGCGCACGACTGGGACGTGGCGCTGCCGGCCGCGAACGGGCTGCGGGCCTTCGCGCAAGGGCAGTACGCGCGCTGCGTCGAGCTGCTGCTGCCCGTGCTCGATGCGAGCACGCCGCTGGGCGGGAGCCATGCCCAGCGAGACCTGCTGCACCTCACCCTCATCGAGGCCGCGAGCCGGGCAGGGGACCGGGCGCTGGTCAGGGCGATGGGCGACGAGCGCGCCGCGCGCAAAGTGGCGACGCGGACCGCCGTGCGAGATGAGGAAGAGGCCGTGGCAGCCTGAGGCCGCCTCTGCCTACTTGCCCTTCTCGCGGATCGCCTTCCACTTTTCTTCGTAGGCGTCGATCAGCCGCTGGTATTCCTCGAAGCCTTCCTCGACGATCTCGGTCCGGCGTTCCTCGAAGGTCGGGCTGCGCTCCTCGAACTCCAGCCGCGCCTTGAGGTTCTCCAGGTCGCCGCAGTGCCCCATGATCACCACCCACAGCTCGCGCGGCATGTAGAAGCCGCCGGCCAGCGTGATCAGCGTGATGATCGCGCTCAGGATCAGCACCACGTTGCTGGCGATGATGCTTCGGTCGGTCGCCAGCGACTGGAAGCCCGTGATCACCGTCACCAGCGCCGACAGCGCGGCCGCCGAGATCTGGTAGCCGAAGTTCAGCCGCCGGTACCACTTCGCCAGCGCGAGGCGCTTGCTGCAGGTGGTGTCGATCTGGCGGTACAGGAAGTCGAGCTGGCTCTCTGCGTGCTGCCGTCGATCCTTGCTGCGCGTGGAATCGGCGGCTTCGAAGCCCGGTTCCAGGTGCTCGATGATGGCGGTCGGCTGGGCTGACATGGGCACGGTCCTTTCGCTGCGGCTGCGTCCCTCGGGGCGTGAGGGACTGCTGCTGCGGGATCATGCAGCAGGCGCGCCCGAAGCGGCGCCCTTGTTACTGCACGAAACGGTTGCCGCGCGAGAGGATCGTCAGATCGACCATCGTGCTGCCGTGGCGGCTGGTCGGCGAATAGTTCAGCGCATAGCCGCCCAGGTCCACCCGGCCCAGCGTGCCCATGGCCTGCAGCACGCTGTCGCGCGTGGCCTTGGCGCCGCCCGCCTTCTTCAGCGCGACCAGCAGCGTCTTCGCCGCGATGCACGATTCGAGCGAGGTGTAGTTGAGCTTGCCGCCGTTGAACGCCGTCAGCGCCTCGGCGCAGCTCTTCACCACCGGCACCGCCACCTGGTTCGAGCTGCGCGGCGACGGGATCACCTGCGACACCACCGTCCCGCGCGCCACCCCGCCCAGCGACTCGGCCAGCTCGTCGGGGTTGACGAAGGACAGCGCCGCCACGGGGATCTGCTGCGGCTTGCCTTCGATCGCCTTGAGGTAGTCGCCCACCTGGCTGAACTGCGTGGTCGCGAGCACGTAGTGCGGCGTGTCCTTCTGCAGCGCATCGATCGTGGCCGCATCCATCGCCGCGCCGCGCTTCGTCGCCACGCCCTTGGGCTTGGGCAGGCCCGCCTCGGTGAACGCGGCGGCCGAGGCCTCGTAGTTGCTGCGGCCCACCTCGTCGTCGTAATGCAGGATCACCGTCTTGTCGGAGCCCACCGTGCGCTTGGCCTCCATCACCTTCGCCGCCTCGTCGTGGTAGGAGGCGCGGATGGTGTAGACGTTGGGGTGCTTGCGCAGGCTCATCGAGCCGCTGAAGGGCGCGAAGAACAGCACCTTGTTCTGCTCCGCCAGCGGCAGCGCGTCGAGGCTGTTGGTCGCCGAGTTGTAGCCGAACAGCACCATCGCGGCGTGCTGGCCGAGCAGCTGCTGCGAGTTCTCGAGCGCGCGCTGCCGGTTGTTGGCGTTGTCCAGCGTGATGAGCTTGATGGGGCGGCCCAGCTCCTTGCTGGCATTGGCCTGCGCGAACACCGCGAGCGCACCGTCGCGCATGTCGCGGCCGATGTCGGCGTTGTTGCCGCTCAGGGGGACCGATTGGCCGATCACGATGTCCTGGGCCCAGGCGGGCGAAATCGCCGCGAGTACGAAGGCGATCGGGACGAGAAATCGTTTCATGTCGCTTGTCTCCTCGAGGGCTTGTCGTGGCGTGTGCCCTTTGCACGGCCATCGCTGGGCGGTGGCGGGGGCAGGTTAGCAGCGGGCTTGGGTGGAGTAACACCTTGTGGGGACAACGCGTCGGGGAAGCTGGAAAGTAAGTCACATCGCGGGGGGCTTTGTGAGGTCGTTTTTCTGACGGCGCTTGGGCGAGGTGCGTGCGATATCGGCTGTGGCCGATATCTTGCGTTTGTCGCCTCTGGGCGATATTTGGACGGTCAGGGTGCGTTACTACGATCGAGAGTCTTGGAGCAGCAACCAACCTGAAGGGGTGATCTCACTGACGACCACACCGACCTGTGGAAAACCACCCAGTGGATCGACGACGACACGCACCACTGCATCCACTTGACCCGCTTGATACAGCGCGCTGACGGCAAGCAGGTTCTCGTCACCCGTCAAAACGCAAGGAAGAGGCCCGCTGGCGATGCGACGGAGCAAGGTGCGCTCGTTGTCGTGAATCATCGGAGCGCACCCAGGAATTTTTCTGCCATCGACCCTTCTTCGATACGAAGCCCTAAAGCCCGAACGTGGGGCCGAATGAAATGGTGACTATAATACCCATTTTCGTCAGAGCTTGAGGTGGCTCGACGAACAGTGCGAGTTCTCAGATCTCGATGGAACCTGCCCCGAGGTGAGGTGCTTGTCTGAACGACAGCTATCCGGGGATGTCAAGCGACTTGCTTGAGCGAATGGGCGGCGTCACTGCAATGACTCCCGATCCCGGGTCGCCGGTACTTGACCAGTCAGGCGATGTGGGGGCATCGCCCCGTCAAAGAGACTCAAGGCACCAAGCCATTCACTTGGCAACCCTCGGAATACCTTCAGTCAAACTTGCCACATCGCAACGAAGGGCACGGCACAACTGGCAGAGTACGTTGAAGGTCACGTTGCGTTGGCCGCGTTCGACTCCGCCGATATAGGACCTGTCGATTTGGGCTTGATAGGCCAAATCTTCCTGCGTCCAGCCGATCGACTTGCGCTTCTCCCGAATGCGCAGTCCAAGCAGTTCCAATGGGTCATTTTTCACCTGGCGATCGTCATTAAGTGATGACGATAAGTCCACGGACTAGAATGCTCATTTGCTGTATTGCCTGGCGCCTTGGTCGTCTTCCTGCTGGCATCGATGCCAGGTTCGGGGGCGATGTCGCCGTGACCGACATCTTGCATTTGTCGCCGTTGGGTCGACATTCGATTCGATGCGTTTCGGCAATCGGTGGCTGCTCGTGTAGTTGCGGGCCGTGATAATCGGCTCAACGCACCATGGCAGTCAAAAAGAACTCCTTCACCGCCTCTGCGGGCTCGTCTCCCATCCTTAACGGGCCCTATGATCCGCCCGCGCAACACTACGCTACGGCGGAGGATGGCAGCCTCGACTACGCGCGGCCGCTGCCCGGTCGCCGTATCTTCGCGCCGACCACGCCCCAGGTGCCTTTGGGCCGGCAGGCGCAGGCCAGCATGTTCGATGTCAACGACCTGGCGGGGCAGTACCGCAGCCATCTGGTCAATCTGGTGCGCGAACAGCTGGATGCCTGGCGCGCCAGCGGCTACGAAGGCGTCACCAGCCGTGTGACCCTCGCCCTGCTCGAATACTGGTTTCTTAACCCGGAGCGTCCAAGCCACAAGCGCCTCTTCTTTGCGCAACGCGAGGCCGTGGAAACCGCCATCTGGCTCAACGAGGTCGCCGCTCGGTCCAACGCCGGTTCTCACGTGCTGCGGCAGTTGCGCTTGGCCAACGAATCCGTGGAAGACGCGACCAGCGTGTTGCCCCGCATCTGCTTCAAGATGGCAACCGGCACCGGCAAGACTGTGGTCATGGCGTGCCTGCTGCTTTACCACTACCTCAATCGCTGCGAATACCGCAACGACACGCGCTATGCGGACTACTTCCTCATCGTTGCACCTGGCATCACCATTCGCGACCGGCTGTCCGTGCTGCGCGTGGATACGCAGGCCGAGCATGACGTTGACGCGGCTGACTACTACCGCCAGCGGCACCTCGTGCCTCCCGCCTTCGCCGTGCTGCTGCCCGGCCTGAATGCGCGCCTGGCCATAACGAACTTTCACGCTTTCGAGCCGCGGCAAATCGGGGGCAACAAGAGAAGCCCTCTCGACGGCAAGATCGGTGCCGACGGGCGCAAGACTCCTGCCCTCGAAAGCCCAGCAGACGTACTGCGCCGCGTGCTGCCTGGGTTCAAACCCGGCCGGCGCATGGTGGTCGTTAATGATGAGGCGCACCACTGCTACCTGCCGCGCGCCAAGGGCCGCGACAGCGACGAAGAGGCCAGCGCTACAGAGAACGAGCGCGCCGCCGTCTGGTTCTCGGGCCTGCGTGAGCTGGCTGGCCGCTGGAAGGTTGCCAGCGTGTACGACCTATCGGCCACGCCCTACTTCCTCGCCGGATCGGGCTGGCCCGCATATTCCTTCTTCCCCTGGATGGTGTCGGACTTCGGCCTCATCGAGGCCATCGAGTCGGGTCTGGTCAAGATTCCCTTCCTGCCCGTAGAGGACAACGCGCAGACGCTGGACGAACCCACGCTGCGCAATCTCTATGAAGCGTGCAAGGAAGGATTGCCTCACAAAAGCGCTCGCCACGATCGGCAGGAGGCCAAGCCCCGCGGCAAAGGCAAGGCCAAGGGCGACAACACGCCCGTCTTTGAGCCGCCGCCGGAGCTCCCGCCCCTGCTTAAGCAGGCGCTCCATCAGTTCTATGACCACTATGCGGCCTATGACAAGGGCCTGCGCGAGCAGGGCGAGCGGCGACGAGACATGTTCAGCGCGCCGCCGGTGTTCATCGTGGTATGCAGCAACACGACCGTCTCGCGTGAGGTCTACAAGCTCGTTGCCGGTTATGAAACAGTTGACGGCCAAGGCACCTCAAGAGTAGTGCGTGGCGTGCTCGACTTGTTCTCCAACTTCGATGCAAAGACACTCCGGCCCAAGCAACGCCCACCCACGCTGCTCATCGATTCCGATGCGCTGGAACACTCCGGCCAAGTCAACGACGATTTCAAGAAGGTCTTCGCCCCCGAGATCGAGGCATTCAAGCGCGAATACCGCCTCACGCATCCGCACCGCTCGGTGGAGGCGCTGACCGACGCCGACCTGCTGCGCGAGGTCGTCAACACCGTGGGCCGCGACGGCAAGCTCGGCCAGCATGTCCGCTGTGTGGTCAGCGTGGGCATGCTCACCGAAGGCTGGGACGCCAACACCGTGACCCACATCGTGGGCATTCGCGCCTTTGGCTCGCAACTACTGTGCGAGCAGGTTGCGGGCCGCGCGCTACGCCGGCGCGAATACTTTACCGACCCTAAGACCGGCAAGTTCCCGCCTGAATACGCCCACATCATCGGCGTGCCCTTCAAGTTCTTCAAAGGCGGTTCGCCCGAGTTGCCGACGCCGCAGGACATCCGGTACCTGCACGCGTTGCCTGAGCGAGCCGAGCTGACCATTGAATTCCCCAACGTGCAGGGCTACAAGCTCGCTCTCGATACCAATGCGCTAGAGGCCGATTTCTCCGGTACCCCCGCCTTCCAGGTAAATCTGGCCAAGTTGCCGACTCAGACCACGTTGGGCAATGCCTTTTCTGCCGACACGCAAGAGCTGCGCATCAAGCTCGAGGAGCTGCGCGACCAGCAAGTGGTGTACTGGGCCGCGCGCGCCACGCTGGCACGCTACTTCCGCAACGAACTGGGCGCGGTGCAGTTCGAGCACTTCCAGGACGTTCTGCGCATTGCTGGGCAATGGTATGCCAGCAAGATCGAACTAGTTGGCAGCACTGACGCAACGCTGCGTCGCCTGGTCTTCTTCTACGACGAGCAGGCGGTGGCCGCCAGCATCTACCACGGCATTGAAGCCGCCGGGCTGCATCGCCAGGCGGCGCAATCGGCAGGCAAGACGCCACACGTCATCGCCCTGCTCAACCGCTACAACCCGCGCGGCAGCACCGCCAACGTGCAGGCCAGTACCGCGCGTCCGGTGTACGCCACGCGCCGTAGCCCGGTCAACTTTGTGGTGGCCGACACCGACAGCTGGGAGCAGATCGCAGCCAAGACCTTCGAGCAGACCGAGGCCATCGAAAGTTACGTCAAGAATGCCTTCCTCGGCTTCGAGATTCCCTACACCGATAAAGCCGGCAAGGAGCGCCGTTACGTCCCCGACTTCCTGTGCCGCATCAAGACGCCCGGTGGCCGCCGTTTCAACCTCATCGTCGAAATCACTGGCTTCGCGCAGGACAAGGAATTCAAGCGTTACTACACCCTGCAGCGCTGGCTGCCCGCAGTCAATGCGCAGCGCGAGCAGTTCGGCGGCCTGTCCTGGCACTTCCTCGAAATCACCGACATCGAGCGGCTGAAGAACGAGTTGGATCCGGCGATCGACCGTATCGGCCAGCAGGTGGAAATCGACGAAGCCACTGCATGGGATGTGATTGAACTGCTGACGCAGTTTCCAGATGACTTCTTCCCACCTGTGCGTGAGGATGAATTACCACAGCAACGACACGACCCCGAGCAAGAAGAATGAAATATCTGTTGGACACCAATGCGCTGATTGCCCTGCGGGGCGCAGTCCACGGAAGGGACTCCAAAGACCCTCGGCGCGCTGAACAGGTGCGCCGCCTGCGTGAAAAGACACAGAGCATCTTGGCCAGCGATCTGGCCATGTCCATGATTAGCCTAGGCGAGTTGCATCTCTGGACTGCAAAGCACGCCCAGCGCGACAAGGCTGCGGAGTTGACGCGCCGCCTCACCGAGCACGTGCGCTGTGTTGGTCCGGATGCGGCCGACCCATCTGGCGAACGCATTGCACAGTATTACGGCGAGGTTCGCGCGCATCTCGAAACAAGTGGTGCGCCAATAGGCAACAACGACACTTGGATTGCCGCGCATGCTCTGGCCTTGAATCTTACGGTTGTCACTAACAATCAGGGCGAGTTCTCGCGCGTGCCGGGATTGCAGACCGAAGATTGGACCCAGTAGCCATGGCAACCCGCAAGAATCCAAAGCTGCCCAAGGCCAGCGCCGGAGACAGTGTCATTGGCAGCTACAAGCCAGTCGATGCGCTGCACCACGACAAGGGCCAGGCCCCGGTGGAGCGCCCCTACATCCCGAGCAGCGAAGAAAAGGGCGCCGAGGCCGACGCCATTGCTGGCTTGCCCACGCAGAAGCGCGTGCCGCTCAACCCCGTCACCCGGCGCGGGCAAGACCCCGAGCTGTACTGGCTGGATAAGTATGGGCCCGACGATGCGCAGGCCGAACTTGATGTGGACATCCGCAGCCTGTACCGCCACGAGCACATCGCGCCCGAAAAAATCATTGCCAGTCTCTATAGGCTGCGCGGCCGCGACGACGCGCAGAACGAGCTGTTCACCCACGAACTGTTCGGTAACCCGCTCGCCATGGACGAGCTGGACAAGCCCTTGAGCTACTACAAGCAGCCTAACAAGTGGCAGAACCGCATGATCCAGGGCGACAGCCTGCTGGTCATGGCCAGCCTGCTCGAACGCGAGGGCATGGCGGAGCAGGTGCAGTGCATCTATATCGATCCGCCCTACGGCATTAAGTACGGCAGCAACTGGCAGATGCGGCTGAACGATCGCAACGTGAAGGACGGCGCTGACGAAAACCTTTCGGGCGAGCCAGAAGTCATCAAGGCCTTTCGCGACACCTGGGAGCTGGGCATCCACTCCTACCTGAACTATTTGCGCGACCGGCTCCTGGTGGCGCGGGAACTGCTGAGCGCATCAGGCTCATGCTTTGTGCAGATCAGCGATGAGAACGTGCATCTCGTGCGAGCGTTGATGGATGAGGTATTTGGAAGTCAAAACTTTCATGCCACGATTCCCTTCAAGAAGACAGGTGGGTTGGCCGGGGCCACTTTGACGGTTACCACCGACTTCTTGATCTGGTACGCAAAAGACCTGAGCACGATGAAGTTTAGGCCGCTGTTTCTCGAGCGCGGTATCGGCGATGAAGGTGGGGGGGCATTTCGATTCGCTCTGCTCCCAACAGGAGAGGTTCGTTCTCTATCAAGCCTCTCTGGGGTGTTGCCGACGGGGTCAAAGCTTTGTCAGTCTGTATCGCTGACGTCCCAGGACCATAGCGCAACTCGAACCGTTGCCTACTCCTTCAATGGGCAGCAGTTTATTCCGCCTCATGACCGCCATTGGAGTGTCGACGTTCCTCATGGCTTAGACAGGCTTGCTGGTCAAAAACGCCTCTTTGTCGCGGGCTCGAGTCTGAGATTTGCGAGCCTGCTGGAAGACAACCCCGTCGTGCCTTTGTCAAATTTGTGGGTTGATACTGGATCCGGAAGCTTCACTGAGGATCAACGGTATGTTGTGCAAACTGCTACCAAAGTCATTCAGCGCTGCATCCTCATGACCACCGATCCCGGGGACTTGGTGCTCGACCCTACCTGCGGTAGCGGCACCACGGCTCATGTGGCGGAGCAGTGGGGCCGGCGCTGGATCACCACCGACACATCACGCATTGCCCTGAACATCGCCAAGACGCGGCTTATGACGGCCACCTACCCGTGGTACCGGCTGGTCGATGTTACGGGGCAGGACGTGCGGCACGGCTTCGTCTACAAGACGGTGCCGCACGTCACGCTCAAGTCGCTCGCCAACGACGAACCGCCCGAGACTAAGACGCTGTACGATCAGCCCGAGATTGACCGCAAGAAGCTGCGCGTGGCCGGCCCTTTCACGGTTGAGACATTGCAGGCCGACGAGCCGCTAGCGCCTGGTGACATGGCAACCGCCGAGCGCGACGCCGATAGCGCACAACGCTTCGTTGACCGCATCTTCGAACATCTGAAGTCGGCCGGTGTGAAGAACGGTGCCAAGGGCGAGACGGCGGTGTTCACGCGCGTGGAGCTGATCAACGACCCCGACGGCGCGTTGCATGCCGAAGGCTGGTATGACACCGCAGCAGGCGAGCGCAAGGCCTACCTCCACATCGGGCCGCAGTTCGGCACTGTGAGTCGCGTGGCGGTGAATCAGGCGGTACGTGCCTGCGGCCGGCGCGGCGATGCGGATTGGCTACTGGCGCTGGGCTTCGGCTTCGAGAGCGACATCGAAAACCGCTCCGTCACGCGCCGCGTGGGCAGTTTCGAGGTGACCAAGGTACGCATGCACGACGACCTAATGCAGGAGGGCCTGATCAAAAAAGACAAGAAGGCTGCTTCTTTCGTGACTATCGGCGAGCCGGACATCGCCTTGGTGCGGGAAGATGGTCAGGTGCAGGTGGAAATACGCGGCCTGGACATCTACGACCCGATCCGTGACGAGGTGACGGCGCGCAGCGCATCAGACATCAGCTACTGGATGCTGGATGCCGACTACGACGGCTCCAACTTCGTGCCCACACAAGTTTTCTTTTGCGGTGGCGACAAGGACGAGTTCGATAAGTTTCAGCGCGGCCTTTCGGCACTGGCCACCGCCAGCGTGAAGAAGAACGCCGAGCGCATGCTGAAGGTGGAACTGGACGAAGAGGCCTTCGAGCGCGTGTACGGCTTTCGCTCGCACCCTGTGCCTCTCAAGCGAGGACGAAAGCTGGCGGTGCGCGTGATCAGCCAGTTCGGCGAGGAAAGCACCAAGGTGCTGGCACCATGAACCCCCACAGGGACGGGAAGAGCATGGTGGGCGAGCAGCGTTAATACCATAGCGTCCTCCCACGCTGCGGATGGGGATAGAACCGGGACGCCGCCCATGGCGAATAGCTTCTCGACAGGCCAACGCCGCTTGCTGGAACTTCACCGAGACAACGTGCTGCGGAGGTCGACCTTTCTGGAGCATCTGACCTAAGGCGTATCTCTCAGCGCCTCACACCCCCAACAACTCCTCCAACACCTTCGGCTCCGCCAACAACCCAGCCGAAGGCCCCTGCCTCACAATCCGCCCCTTCTCCATCACCACAGCCTGCTCGGTATTCCCCAGCACCTTCCGCCAGTCCCGATCCACGATCAGCGTCGCGATCCCGGTCGCCCGGATCTCCCCGATCACCCGCCAGATCTCCGCCACGATCAGCGGCGCCAGCCCTTCGGTCGCTTCATCCAGAATCAGCAAGCGCGGATTCGTCATCAGCGCCCGCCCGATCGAAAGCATCTGCTGCTCCCCGCCCGACAGCTGCTGCCCCCCATGCGACAGCCGCTCCGTCAGCCGCGGGAACGTCGTCATCACCCGATCGAAGGTCCACTCCCGCTTCCCATCGATCCCCGCCCGCGCGCTCATCACCAGGTTCTCGCGCACCGACAGGTTCGGAAAAATCCCCCGCCCCTCCGGCACATACCCGATCCCGCGCCGCGCCATCTTTTCGGGCGCCCAGCCGGTCACGTCCTGGCCGTCCATCTTCACGCGCCCGGAGGCCGGGCGCACGTAGCCCATTAGCGAACGGATCATGGTGGTCTTGCCCATGCCGTTGCGCCCCAGCAGGCCGACCGAGGTCGCGGCGGGCAGGTTCACGTCCACACCCCGCAGGATGTGGCTGTCCCCGTAGTAGGTGTTCAGGCCTTCGATCTGCAGCATCTCAATGGTCCTCGCCCAGGTAGGCCGTGCGCACTTCGGGGTTCACGCGGATCGAGGCCGGGTCGCCGCTCGCGATGACGGTGCCGTTGACCATCACGGTGATGCGGTCGGCAATGCGGAACACCGCATCCATGTCGTGCTCCACCAGCAGGATCGCGTGGGTGGTCTTCAGGTTGGCCAAGAGGCTCAGCATGCGCTCGGTCTCCTCCGCGCCCATGCCGGCGAGCGGCTCGTCCAGCAGCAGCACGCGCGGCTTGGTGGCCAGGCACATCGCCACTTCCAGCTGCCGCTTGGCGCCGTGGCTCAGGGTGCCGGCGACGCGGGCGGCCACGTTGGCCAGGCCCGCCGCCTCCAGCGCCTCGCGCGCGGCGGCGTTGCTGTCGGTGCAGCTGTCCGACGACTGCCAGATCGCCCAGGGCTTCGGCGAGTTGGCCTGCGCCGCGAGGCGGCAGTTCTCCAGCACGGTGAACTCCGGGAAGATGGTGGTGCGCTGGTAGCTGCGCCCCACGCCGGCCAGCGCGCGGCGGAACTGGGCGCGGGCGGTGATGTCCTCGCCGTCGAGCGTGATGCGCCCTTCGGAGGCCTCGATCTCGCCGGAGAGCATGTTGATCAGCGTGGACTTGCCCGCGCCGTTGGTGCCGATCACCGCGTGCACCTCGCCGAGGTGCAGGTCCAGCGTGACCTTGTTGACCGCGACCAGGCCGCCGAAGCGGCGGGTCAGGGTCTCGACCGCCAGCAGCTTGCTCATGCCGTGGCCTCCTTCTTCGGCGCCAGGCGCACGCGCAGCCCGACGATGCCCTTGGGCAGCAGCGCGACGAAGGCGATGATGGACAGGCCCAGCGTCAGCTGCCAGTGGTCGGCCAGCGGCCCGACGATGGCATGGGTGGACAGCAGTTCCTTCAGCAGCGTGAAGGCCACGGCGCCGATGACCGCGCCGCGCAGGTGGCCCAGGCCGCCGAGGATGATCATCAGCAGCACCTCGCCCGAGTTGTGCCAGGCCAGGAGTTCGGGGTTGACCACGCCGTCGCGCGAGGCGACGAGGAAGCCCGCCAGCCCCGCCAGCGCACCCGCAATGACGAAGGCCGCGAGCTTGTAGCCGTACACCGGAAAGCCCGCCGCGCGCATGCGCTGCTCGTTGACGCGGATGCCCGCCAGCGCCGCACCGAAGCGCGAGCGGCGGATCAGCGCCAGCAGGCCGTAGGTGAAGACCAGCGCGCCGAGCACGAAGTAGAACTGCACCTTGCTGTTCTCCAGGTCCAGCGCGCCCAGCACCGGGCGGATGTACATGTAGATGCCGTCGCTGCCGCCGCCCACCGGCGTGTCGTGGAAGACGAAGAAGGCCATCTGCGCAAAGGCCAGCGTGACCATGATGAAGTACACGCCGCGCGTGCGCAGGCTCAGGGCGCCGGTGACCAGCGCGAAGGCGGCCGCGCAGCCCATCGCCAGCGGCAGCAGCAGGGCGATGTTGCCGCCCTCCTTGCCCGAGGCCAGCACGGTCGCATAGGCGCCGATGCCGTAGAAGGCCGCATGGCCCAGGCTCACCAGCCCGGTCATGCCGACCAGCAGCTCCAGGCTCAGCGCGAAGATCGAGAGGATCATCACCTTGACCACCAAGTCGCCGAGGTAGGGGCCCAGGAAGGGGCCGAGTGCCGCGAGCACGATGGCGCAGACCAGCGGCAGATAGTGAGAGAACGTCTTCATGTCTTGCGACCCATCAAGCCCTCGGGCCGCCAGATCAGGATGATGGCCATCAGCACATAGATGCCCATGCCCGCGAGGTCGGCGAAGAACACCTTGCCGAAGGTGTCGACGAAGCCCACCAGCAGCGAGGCCACCAGCGCGCCGGTGATGGAGCCGATGCCGCCGATCACCACCACCACGAAGCAGATGATCAGCACGCTCGCGCCCATGTTGGGGTACACCGAGGACATGGGCGCCGCGATCATGCCGGCCAGCGCGGCGAGCGCCACGCCGGCGGCGAAGACGATGCGGTAGAGCTGGCGGATGTCGATGCCGAGGCCGCGCACCATGTCGCGGTTGCTGGCGCCGGCGCGGATCATCATGCCCAGGCGCGTGCGGTTCACCACGTAGTAGAGGCCGATCGCCAGCACGATGCAGGCGGCCGACGCGAAGAGGCGGTACCAGGGGTAGCTCATCAGGCTGCCGAGCGCGAAGCTGCCGTCCAGCCACGAGGGCACCGGCACGCCGTGCACGTCGTTGCCCACCAGCAGCGAGCGCAGTTCCTCGAAGACGAGGATCAGGCCGTAGGTCATCAGCACCTGCTGCAGGTGGTCGCGCTGGTAGAGGTAGCTGAAGAAGGCCCACTCCAGCACGTAGCCGAAGAGCGCCGTGAGCACCACGCCGGCCAGCAGCATGATGATGAACTGGTTGCCGAAGAGCGGCGCGAGCGCGAAGGCCATGTACGCGCCGATCATGTAGAAGCTGCCGTGGGCCAGGTTGATCACGCCCATGATCCCGAAGATCAGGGTCAGTCCCGAGGCCACCAGGAACAGGAGAAGCCCGTACTGAACGGAGTTCAGGCACTGGACGAGGAAGGTACCGAAGTCCACGGCAGGTCGTCGCTTTCAGTCAGTCAGTCGATCGATGGGATGCCGGTCACATCTTGCAGCCGCGCGCGGGGTCTGCGAGACCCTTCACGGCGATGTTCACCACCTTGTTTTCCTTGCCCTCGACCTTGCGCAGGTAGATGTCCTGCACCGGGTTGTGCGACTTGCCGACGGTGAAGGCACCGCGCGGGCTGTCGATCTTGGCCTTCTCGATGGCGGCGGCGAACTCGGCCTTCTTGCCGATGTCGCCCTTGGTCGCGGCCAGGCCGATGGCCAGCATCTGCGCGGCGTCGTAGCCCTGCACGGCGTACACGTCGGGCTGCAGCTTGAACATCTTGGCGTACTCGGTGCGGAACTTGTTGTCGCGCGGGGTGTTGAGGCCGTCCGCGTAGTGCAGCGTGGTCAGCATGCCCTGGGCGGAGTCGCCCTGCGCTTCCAGCGTGCCGTCGGTCAGGAAGCCGGGGCCGTAGAGCGGGATGGTCTTGTTCAGGCCGGCCGCCGCGTAGTCCTTGACGAACTTGACTGCGCCGCCGCCTGCGTAGAAGGAATACACCGCATCGGGCTTGGCCGCCGCGATCTCGGTCAGCAGGGCCTGGAACTCCACGTTCGGGAAGGGCACGGTGAGCTGCTTGAGCACCTTGCCGCCGCCCTTCTCGAAGCCTTCCTTGAAGCCGGCCACCGACTCGTCGCCGGCCGCGTACTTCCAGGTGATGGTCATCGCGGTCTTCTTGCCCTGCTTGGCCGCCACCTCGCCCATGGCATAGGCCGGCTGCCAGTTCGAGAAGGAGCTGCGGAAGATGTTGGGGGCGCACATCGGGCCGGTCACCGCGTCGGCGCCGGCGTTGGGCACGATCAGCACGGTGCCGCTTTCCTTGGCGGCCTTGGCCATCGCCATCGCCACGCCGGAGTGCACGGTGCCGATGATCACGTCGACGTTGTCGCGCTTGATCAGCTTGTTGACGTTGTCGGTGGCCTTGGCCGGGTCGGACTCGTCGTCGACCTTGATGTACTCGATCTCGCGGCCGCCCAGCTTGCCGCCGTGCTCCTCGACGTTGAGCTTGAAGCCGTTCTCGATGGCGACGCCCAGCGCGGCGTAGGTGCCGCTGAACGGCAGCATCAGGCCGACCTTGAGCTTGCCCTGCTGGGCGTTGGCCAGGGTGGCGACGCAGGCCAGCGCGAGGGCCGTCAGGGTGGTGCGTGCTGCGATGCGGGTGGTCATGGAGATCTCCTTGGGTTGGTGATTGGAACGAAGGCCATCGGCCGCCCGAACGACTTCGGGGAAATGAAAGTACTTTAGCGCTAAACTATTTATGGCTGAAATACAGACTTCCCCGGGGGTGCGGCGATGAACGAAACGGCCGCCACTATCGCCTTTTCGGGCTGGTCGCGGTGCGGGGAATGCCCGCAGTCCGGGATTTCCACCAGCTTCGTCCCGGGCACGCGCTGGGCGATGCCGCGGATCTGGGCCAGGGTGCCGTACTCGTCGTCGATGCCTTGCATAGCAAGAACCGGGCAACGGATGGTGCCGAGCTCGGCTTCGATGTTCCAGTCGCGGAAGGGCGGGTGCAGCCAGATGCGGTTCCAGCCCCAGAAGGCCGAGTCCACGTCCGCGTGGTAGCGGCCCAGCTTCTTCGGCAGGTCGGTCTCCAGGTAGGCCTGGCGCGCCAGCTCGATGTTGGCGACCGTCACGTCCTCCACGAAGATGTGCGGCGCCAGCACCACCAGGCCGGTCACCCGGTCGGGGAAGCGCGCGGCGTACAGCAGCGCGATCGAGCCGCCGTCGCTGTGGCCGAAGAGCCAGGGCTTTTCCTGGAGGCCGATGGCCTCGAAGAAGGCGGGCAGCACCTCGTGCGCCTGGCGGTGCATGAAGTCCACGTCCCAGAATTCGTCGGGCTCGCGCGGCGTCGATTGGCCATAGCCCGGGCGCGAGAACACCAGGCCGCGAAAGCCGCCGGCCTCGCACAGGCGCTCGGGGAAGTCCTTCCACATCGCGATCGAGCCCAGGCCCTCGTGCAGGAACGCCACGAGCGGCGCCGCGCTGCGTTCCGGTGCGATCTGCACGTATTCGACGCGCACCTCTCTCCCCCGCCACTGGATGGCGGCGAACTGGGGTTGCCCTCTCACGCCGACCTCTCCCGCTCGCGCAGACGGAAGCGCTGGATCTTGCCGGTCGCCGTCTTCGGCAGCTCGTCGACGAACTCGATGAAGCGCGGGTACTTGTAGGGCGCGAGCCGTTCCTTGACGAAGGCCTTGAGCTCCTCGTCCGTCACGTGCTGGCCGGCCTTGCGCACCACGTAGGCCTTGGTCTTGGTCAGGCCGTCCGAATCTTCCTTGCCGATCACCGCGGCCTCGAGCACGGCCGGGTGCTGCATCAGCGTGGCCTCGACCTCGAAGGGCGAGACGTAGATGCCGCTGACCTTGAGCATGTCGTCGCTGCGGCCGGCGTAGGTGTAGTAGCCGTCGGCATCGCGCGAGTACTTGTCGCCGCTCTTGGTCCAGCCCTCGCGGAAGGTCTCGGCGCTCTTCTCGGGGTTGCCCCAGTACATCACGGCCGTGCTGGGGCCCTTGATATAGAGGTCGCCCACTTCGCCCACGGGCACGGGCTGGCCGTCCTCGCCGCGCAGCTCGATCTCGTAGCCTTCCACCGGGCGGCCGGTGGTGCCGTAGCGGATGTCGCCCGGCCGGTTGGAGATGAAGATGTGCAGCATCTCGGTCGAGCCGATGCCGTCGATGATCTCGCAGCCGAAGTGCTGCTTGAAGCGCTGCGCCAGCTCGCCCGGCAGCGCCTCGCCGGCCGAGGAGCACATGCGCAGCGACACCGCCTCGCGCGCCGGCAGGTTGGGCGAGGCGAGCATGCCGGCGAAGCCGGTCGGTGCGCCGAAGAAGACGGTGGGCTTGTGCTGTCCCGTCCAGCGCTTGAAGGTGGCATCCGGCGTCGGCCGCTCGGCCATCAGCAGCACGGTCGCGCCGACCGAGAGCGGGAAGGTCAGGCCATTGCCCAGGCCATAGGCGAAGTAGAGCTTGGCGGCCGAGAAGCAGACGTCGTTCTCGCCCAGGCCCAGCACCGGCTTGCCGTACAGCTCGGCCGTCCACCACGGGTTGCCGTGGGTGTGGACCGTGCCCTTGGGCTTGCCGGTGGAGCCGGAGGAATAGAGCCAGAAGGCATGGTCGGTGGGCGCGGTCGCGGCGGGCTCGGCCAGCGGCGGGTGCGCGGCGAGCGCCGCCTCGAATTCCTGTGCGCCCTCGGGCAGATCGCCGGTGGGCTGCGAGACGATGAGGGCCTGCAGCGCCTGGCCGCTCTTGCGCTGGGCATCCACCAGCGTCGGCAGCAGCGCGCCCGACACCAGCGCGGCCTTGGCACCGCTGTTGGCCAGCATGTAGGCGTAGTCCTCGGTGGTCAGCAGCGTGTTGACCGCCACCGGCACCACGCCGGCGTAGAGCGATCCGAGGAAGCTCACCGGCCAGTCGCTGCTGTCGAGCATCAGCAGCAGCACGCGGTCCTCGCGCTTCACGCCGGCGGCGAGCAGGGCGGCGGCGAGGCGTCGCGCACGCTCCTCGAGCTGGCCGTAGGGCAGGGTGCCGCGGTCGTCCACGTAGGCGATCTTCTGCGCGCGCCCGCGGTTGAGGGCGAACAGGTGTTCGGCGAAGTTGAATTGGGCAGGCAGGCTCATCGTGTCGTTCCTCGGGTCCCCGTGTTCTCGTCGTCGTGGCTCAGGCCTGCGCCAGGCCCAGCTGCGCCAGCACGCCCGGCGCGGCCTGTACCGCGGCGCGGCGGTGGTAGAAGTCCAGCGCGCGCAGCCCCGCGAGCTCGGCGCCGCCGCCGGCGCGGCCCGGGCCGCCGTGCAGCGAATGCGGCATCACGTTGCCGTGGCCGGTGTGGGCCTGCCCCACCTCGGGCGTGATCACGTGCACGCGGCCGTGGCTGGCGGCGAGCTGCACCGCGGCCTGGCCGAGCGCGGCCTCGTCGGCGCCGTACAGCGAGGTGACCAGCGAGCCCTGCCCGCGATGCGCAAGCGCGATCGCATGGCCCAGGTCGCGGTAGGGCAGCAGGGTGGACACCGGGCCGAAGACTTCGACGTCGTGCACCACCTGCGCCGCATCGGCGTCGCGTGCGCCCAGCAGCACCGGGCCGATGCAGGCGGCGACGGCCGGGTCGGCATCGACCAGCTTGGCCTGGCTGCCGTCGTGCAGCACGGCGGCCTGCGCCTTCAGCGCATCCAGCCCCTCGCGCACCGCGTTCAGCTGCGCCTTGCTCACCAGCGAGCCCATGCGCACGCTCTCGTTGCGCGGGTTGCCGACCGTGATGCCGGCCAGCTTCGCACCGATGGCTTCGGCCGCCGCGTCGTAGAGCGCGGCCGGCACCAGGATGCGGCGGATGGCGGTGCACTTCTGGCCCGCCTTGACCGTCATCTCGCGCACCACCTCGCGCACCAGCAGCTTGAAGGCCTCGCTGTCGGCGCTCGCGTCGGGCAGCAGCAGGGCGGAGTTGAGGCTGTCGGCCTCGATGTTCACCCGCGCCGAGCGCTGCGCCACCGCGGCATGCGAGCGGATCACCGCGCCGGTGTCGGCCGAGCCGGTGAAGGACACCACGTCGAAGCCCTGCAGCTGGTCCATCAGCCCGGCCGAGCTGCCGCAGATCACCGACAGCGCGCCGGCCGGCAGCACGCCGGCCTCGATCACGTCGCGCACCATGCGCTGCGTGAGCCAGGCGGTGGCGGTGGCCGGCTTCACGATCACCGGCACGCCGGAGAGCAGGGCGGGCGCCGCCTTCTCCCACAGGCCCCAGGAGGGGAAGTTGAAGGCGTTGATGAAGAGCGCCACGCCGCGCGTGGGCACCTGCAGGTGCTGCGACTGGAAGACGGGCTCTTTGCCCAGCTTGGCCGCATCGCCGTCGCGCAGCGCGTGCACGTCGCCCAGCGCATCGCCCCACTTGGCGTACTGGCCCAGGGTGAAGATGCCGCCGTCGATGTCCACCGCCGAGTCGTTCTTCACCGTGCCCGAGTTCGCGGTGGCGATCTCGTAATAGGCATCGCGGTTGGCCTGCAGCACCTTGACGATGGCGCCCAGCAGCCCGGCGCGCTGCCTGTAGGTCAGAGCGCGCAAGGCCGCGCCGCCGGCTTCGCGGGCGAAGGCGAAGGCCTCGCTCAGGTCGAGCCCGGTCGCGTCGACGCGGACCAGCTCGGTGCCGAGCACCGGGTCGAAGAGCGGCGTTCCGGCGCCGCTGCCGGCCTGCCAGCGGCCGGCGACGTGGTTGGAGAGAAGTTCGGTCATTTGCATTGGCTCCGGTATCAATTCGGGGAGCACCGCGGAACCGGCTTTGCCGGGCCGCTGGTGTGGCCCCCGGTGAGGGGGTTGGCGGCTACACGAAGTGCGCAAGCCTGGGGGAGGGCGTCATTTGCTGAACTGGATCTGGCCTTCGGGGAGCAGGTAAAGGACCAGTGCGCGGCCTTGCGCCACGGTGGGGTAGTGCGCCGAGCCGGGCGGATACACGCACCACCCCGCGGGCCGCCCGTCGAAGGTCGCATCGCCTTCCAGCGGCATGATCAGATCGATCTCGCCGTTCGGATGCGTGTGGTGCGGCCCCTGGATGTCGTTCATGTCCACCACGTCGACCGAGAAGCCGGCCAGCGCCGCCTCGGGCTTGAAGGCCCGGCCATACTTGATGCCGCCGCCCTCGCGCTCGCACAGCCAGCCCTCGGCCACGCCGTCGATGCAGGCCTGCTTCAGGCGCTCGTAGCTCTCGCTGCCGGGGCCGTGCACCGTGTTGAGCCAGCGGTCGAGCTCGTCGTTGAGCGGGCGGCCGGCGATCTGCGTGGTCACGTCGGCGACGATCTGGTGGAAGGTTTCCTTGGACATCGTGGTGCTCTGCGTGGGTGGGAACTTGCGGCAAATCGCCGCGTGCAGTATCTTGCCTGTACATGAACCATAAGCACCGACCGAAAAGGTGTCAAGCAATATAGTGCATATATGGTGTTTACCCTAAGGAGGGCAGGACGACATGAATGACCGAGCCGAGGCGGTGCTGAGCGCACCGGCAGATACCGCCCTTGCGGCCCCGGCCGCCGCCGACGAAGCCAAGAACCCGCTCCTGGTGGCGCTGGGCGAGCGCGTGCGCAACCTGCGCGCGCGCCGCGGCCTCACCCGCAAGGCGGTCGCGCAGGCGGCCGAGGTGTCGGAGCGGCACCTGGCCAACCTCGAATACGGCATCGGCAACGCCTCCATCCTGGTGCTGCAGCAGGTGGCGACCGCGCTGCAATGCTCGCTGGCCGAGCTGGTGGGCGACGTCACCACCAGCTCGCCCGAATGGTTGCTGATCCGCGAGCTGCTGGAGCGCCGCAGCGAGGCCGACCTGCGCCGCGCCCGCATCGCCCTGGGCGAGCTGCTGGGCACCGCCGCCGGCGACCCCGCGCGCAATCGCCGCATCGCGCTGGTGGGGCTGCGCGGCGCCGGCAAGTCCACCCTGGGCCAGATGCTGGCCGACGACCTGGACGTGCCTTTCATCGAGCTCAGCCGCGAAATCGAGAAGCTGGCCGGCTGCAGCGTGCGCGAGATCCACGACCTGTACGGCACCAACGCCTACCGCCGCTACGAGCGCCGCGCGCTGGAAGAAACCGTGCAGATCTACGCCGAGGTGGTGATCGCCACGCCCGGCGGCATCGTCTCCGACCCGGCCACCTTCAACGAGCTGCTGACCCACTGCACCACCGTCTGGCTGCAGGCCGCCCCCGAGGAGCACATGGGCCGCGTCGCCGCCCAGGGCGACACCCGCCCCATGGCCGCCAGCAAGGAGGCGATGGACGACCTGCGCCGCATCCTGGCTGGCCGGGCCGCCTTCTATTCCAAGGCCGACCTCAGCGTGGACACCAGCGGAAAGGACCTCGCCCACAGCTTCCAGGCGCTGCGCGCGGCGGTGCGCGAGGCCATGAGCCGGGGCGGCTGACACCTACCAGAACTGGTAGTTGCAAAAAACTTCGTTCCGGGCTTGACGCGCCCAGAAACATGCACGATGATGCATGCCATGGCCACCGCCAAATGCACTATTGTTCATTGACCCCAGGCACCCAGGAGACCGCGACATGACCGAGACCGCTGCCCATCCCGCCCGCGTCGACTACCGCACCGACCCGACCCAATACCGCCACTGGAAGCTCAGCGTCGAGGGCCCCGTCGCCCGCCTGTCGCTGGACATCGCGGAAGACGGCGGCATCCGCCCCGGCTACAAGCTCAAGCTCAACAGCTACGACCTGGGCGTGGACATCGAGCTCAACGACGCGCTCAACCGCGTGCGCTTCGAGCATCCGGAAGTGCGCTCGGTGATCGTCACCAGCGGCAAGGACCGCATCTTCTGCTCCGGCGCCAACATCTTCATGCTGGGCGTCTCCAGCCACGCCTGGAAGGTCAACTTCTGCAAGTTCACCAACGAGACCCGCAACGGCATCGAAGATTCCTCGAAGCACTCGGGCCTGAAGTTCCTGGCCGCCGTCAACGGCGCCTGCGCCGGCGGCGGCTACGAGCTGGCCCTGGCCTGCGACGAGATCCTGCTGGTGGACGATCGCTCCTCCTCCGTCTCCCTGCCCGAGGTGCCCCTCCTGGGCGTGCTGCCCGGCACCGGCGGCCTGACCCGCGTCACCGACAAGCGCCACGTGCGCCATGACCTGGCCGACATCTTCTGCACCAGCGTCGAAGGCGTGCGCGGCCAGCGCGCGGTCGAGTGGCGCCTGGTCGATGCGATCGCCAAGCCGGCCCAGTTCGCCGCCGCCGTGCAGGAGCGCGCCGCCAAGCTGTCCGAGGGCAGCCAGCGCCCCGCCGGCGCCAAGGGCGTGCAGCTCACCCGCGTCGAGCGCGAAGACGGCGCCGACAGCATCCGCTACGAACACGTCACCGTCGAGATCGACCGCGCCCGCCGCACCGCCACGCTGACCGTCAAGGCGCCCACCGGCGCGCAGCCGACCGACGTCGCCGGCATCGAAGCCGCCGGCGCCGCCTGGTGGCCGCTCGCGATGGTGCGCCAGCTCGATGACGCGATCCTCAACCTGCGCACCAACGAGCTCGACATCGGCACCTGGCTGCTCAAGACCGAGGGCGATGCGAAGGCCGTGCTCGCCAGCGACCAGACCCTGCTCGCGAACAAGGACCACTGGCTGGTGCGCGAAACCATCGGCGCCCTGCGCCGCACGCTGGCCCGCCTGGACGTCTCCTCGCGCAGCCTGTTCGCGCTGATCGAGTCCGGCTCCTGCTTCGCCGGCACCCTGGCCGAGCTGGCCTTCGCGGCCGACCGCGCCTACATGCTGGCCCTGCCCGACGAGCCCGAGCGCGCGCCGAAGATCCAGCTGGACGAGTTCAACTTCGGCTTCTTCCCGATGGTCAACGACCAGACCCGCCTGCAGCGCCGCTTCTACGAAGAGAGCGCGCCGCTCGAGGCCGCCCGTGCCGCCGCCGGCAAGGCGCTCGATGCCGACGAGGCGCTGAAGCTCGGCCTGGTCACCGCCGCGCCCGACGACATCGACTGGGACGACGAGATCCGCATCGCCATCGAGGAGCGCGCCGCCATGTCGCCCGACGCCCTCACCGGGCTGGAAGCCAACCTGCGCTTCGCCAGCCAGGAGAACATGCTCACCCGCATCTTCGGCCGGCTCACCGCCTGGCAGAACTGGATCTTCAACCGCCCGAACGCCGTTGGCGAGAAGGGGGCGCTGAAGGTCTACGGCACCGGCGAGAAAGCCGGCTTCGACCTGAACAGGGTATGACCCCCAGGCTCGCCCACTTCGTGTGGCTCTCGCACCCCCTTCCAGGGGGCAACACCAGCGACCCGGCAAAGCCGGTTCCGCGGTGTTTCCCGAACAGGCCTCGTTTCACTCGCCGCGTGAGCAACCTTTCATCGCCGAACTCACTTCGTTAAAGGACCCGTCATGAGCACGATCAACTACAGCGAGAAGATCCCCAACAACGTCAACCTCGGCGAAGACCGCACGCTGCAGCGCGCGCTCGAGGGCTGGCAGCCGAACTTCATCAACTGGTGGGACGACGTCGGCCCCGAGGGCTCGACCAACTACGAGGTCTACCTGCGCACCGCCGTCAGCGTCGACCCGCAGGGCTGGGCCCAGTTCGGCCACGTGAAGATGCGCGACTACCGCTGGGGCATCTTCCTGAACCCGGGCGACGCCAACCGCGAGATCCACTTCGGCGACCACAAGGGCGAGAAGGCCTGGCAGGACGTGCCCGGCGAGCACCGCGCCAACCTGCGCCGCATCATCGTCACGCAGGGCGACACCGAGCCGGCCTCCGTCGAGCAGCAGCGCCACCTGGGCCTCACGGCGCCCAGCATGTACGACCTGCGCAACCTGTTCCAGATCAACGTGGAAGAGGGCCGCCACCTGTGGGCCATGGTCTACCTGCTGCACAAGCACTTCGGCCGCGACGGCCGCGAGGAGGCCGAGGCCCTGCTGCAGCGCCAGTCGGGCGACGAGAACAACCCGCGCATCCTGGGCGCCTTCAACGAGAAGACGCCGGACTGGCTGGCCTTCTTCATGTTCACCTACTTCACCGACCGCGACGGCAAGTTCCAGCTGTCGGCGCTGGCCGAGAGCGCCTTCGATCCGCTGGCGCGCACCACGAAGTTCATGCTGACCGAGGAAGCGCATCACATGTTCGTGGGCGAGAGCGGCGTCTCGCGCGTGCTCAGCCGCACCGCGCAGGTGATGAACGAGCTCAAGACCGACGACCCGGCCAAGGTGCGTGCCGCCGGCGCCATCGATCTGGGCACCATCCAGCGCTACCTGAACTTCCACTACAGCGTCACCATCGACCTCTTCGGCGCCGACCAGTCGAGCAACGCCGCCACCTTCTACAGCTCGGGCCTCAAGGGCCGCTACGAGGAAGGCAAGCGCACCGACGACCACGTGCTCAAGGGCCAGACCTACAAGGTGCTCGAAGTCCAGAACGGCCAGCTCGTCGAGAAGGACGTGCCCATGCTCAACGCGCTCAACGAAGTGCTGCGCGACGACTTCATCAAGGACTCCGTGGCCGGCGTGAGCCGCTGGAACAAGGTGCTGGAGAAGGCCGGCATCCCCACCCGCCTGACCGTGCCGCACAAGGCCTTCAACCGCCAGATCGGCGCGCTCGCCGGCATCAAGATGTCGCCCGAGGGCCGCGTGGTGAACGAGGCCGAATGGGCCGCGAAGAAGGCCGAGTGGCTGCCCACCGGCGAAGACTTCGCCTTCGTGGCATCGTTGATGGGCCGTGTGGTCGACCCCGGCAAGTTCGCCGGCTGGATCGCGCCGCCGGTGATGGGCATCAACCGCCAGCCGGTCGACTTCGAGTACGTTCGCTTCGGTTGAATGACAGCCCCCCGGCTTTTCACTCCCTGCGGTCGTGTAACTCCACCCCCCGGGGGGGAGGCGCGGCCGGCTTGGGGCGGCCCGGCGCTCGGCCGCCTGGGGGCACAAGGAGACTCACGATGGACATGGCCAGCATCCAAGTCGGCGTCATCAAGCAGCACTTGATCGACCCCGAGATCTGCATCCGCTGCAACACCTGCGAGGCGACCTGCCCGGTCAACGCCATCACGCACGACGACCGCAACTACGTGGTGCGGGCCGACGTGTGCAACGGCTGCATGGCCTGCATCTCGCCCTGCCCGACGGGATCGATCGACAACTGGCGCACCATGCCCGTGGCGCGCGCCTACTCGATCGAGGAGCAGCTCACCTGGGACGAGCTCCCCGCCGAGCTCACGCCCGAGCAGCTCGAGGCGGAGGGCGTGGCCTCCGCCGACGAGGTGGTGATCCAGGCGCAGGCCCAGCCCGCGGCCTCGCCCCAGCCGCAGGCCGCCCCGGGCGAGGTGCCCTTCAACTCCGCGCAGTACGGCGCCACCGTCCCGCCCTGGTCGGCCGCGCATGCCTACACCAACCTGTTCCCGCCGAAGACCCCCACCACCGCGACGGTGGTCGGCAACTTCAACTGCACCGAGGCCGGCTACGAGAACCAGACGCACCACATCGTGCTGGACTTCGGCGCCATGCCCTTCCCGGTGCTGGAGGGGCAGTCCATCGCCATCATCCCGCCGGGCACCGATGCCAACGGCAAGCCTCACTTCGCGCGCCAGTACTCCATCGCCAGCCCGCGCAACGGCGAGCGGCCCGGCTACAACAACGTCTCGCTCACGGTGAAGCGCGTGCTGCAGGACCACCAGGGCAACCCGGTGCGAGGCGTCGCCAGCAACTACGTGTGCGACCTCAAGGTGGGCGACAAGGTCCAGGTCATCGGCCCCTTCGGCACATCGTTCCTGATGCCGAACCATCCGAAGTCGCACATCGTGATGATCTGCACCGGCACCGGCAGCGCGCCCATGCGCGCCATGACCGAATGGCGCCGGCGCCTGCGCAAGAGCGGCAAGTTCGAGGGAGGCAAGCTCATGCTCTTCTTCGGCGCGCGCACGCAGCAGGAGCTGCCGTACTTCGGCCCGCTGCAGAACCTGCCCAAGGACTTCATCGACATCAACTTCGCCTTCTCGCGCACGCCCGGGGCGCCCAAGCGCTACGTGCAGGACGCGATGCGCGAGCGCGCCGCCGACCTGGCCGCGCTGCTCAAGGACGGGCAGAGCCACTTCTACGTCTGCGGCCTGAAGAGCATGGAAGAGGGCGTGGTGCTGGCGCTGCGCGACGTGGCGGTGGAAGCCGGGCTCGATTGGGACACCGTCGGCGCCTCGCTGAAGCGCGAAGGCCGCCTGCACCTCGAGACGTACTAAGCTCGGCGGCATGAAGTTCGCCGAATTCCACGAGGGCCAGGTCATCGAGGCCGGGCCCTATGTCGTCACCGAGGCCGAGGTGCTGCAGTTCGCCAACGCCTATGACCCGCAGTGGTTCCACACCGATGCGGCTGCTGCATCCGAAGGGCCGTTCGGCGGCTTGATCGCGAGTGGTTGGCACACGGGAGGCATCGCGATGCGCCTGGTGGCCAAGGCTGCGCTGGAAGGCTCCGAGTCTTTCGCATCGCCGGGGCTGGCTTACGTGAAATGGCCGAACCCGGTACGGCCCGGGGATTCTTTGCGCCTCGTCGCCGACGTGATCGAGGCGCGGCGATCGGAGAAGCGGCCGACGCTGGGCATCCTGCGGTGGCGCTGGCGGCTGTTCAATCAGCGGGAGCAGCTGGCGCTGGATCTGGAGGCGACGAGCCTGTTCAAGCTCGGGGCGGAGTGACGCGCTCAAGCCAGGCTTGTGCAACAGCTTTGAACTTTCTCCTGCTGTGCGGTTGTGAGCGGCGTGGCTATGATCCGCGCGGCCAACAACCAACAATGAAGTCGGGAGGAATTCATGGCGACAGCAGTGAGATTGCGCGCTGGCGGGGGTGAGCGCACCTTTCTGGATCGCTTGTGGATCGCTACGGGATCCGCAATCCAAGGCTACCTGGGTCTATGCGTGTTGCTTGCGGGGTTGCTGTCAATCTGGGCACCCCCTGCGAGCGCACAGCAATGCGTCCCAAGCGCTGGCCCCCAGTCTGGAACATGCTGCGATCCCGCTACCGATCGGTGCGTGGCGCCTTCCACCGCCCGCTACGGCGTTTCGGCAGGGGAGTTCTGCGCGAGTGCGGTCTATGTGAAATACCCGCCGCCACTGAGCTGCAGTGGCTGGTTCGTCTGGTATGCCGACTTCACCTCTGAGGACGAAGCAGTCCAATGGCGCACGGGCTATGACCAAGCCTGGAGAGATTCAAACCAGACACCGACCTGCGGCGTCGAGGCCACGGCAACCAGCGACTGGCCTGCGCCACCGCCCGCGGCGGGCCAGGTGCAATCCCGTAACTATCAGTTGGCGTTCAAGATTGCGGGGGGCAACTATCCGTACTCCTGCGCAACACCGACTGCCAATCCCTTGGTTAGCTCATTCGGCGTCGTGCGCTATGTTCCACAGACGCCTTGCCCCCAAGGGTACGTGTCGGCGAACTCGACAGTCGACAATTCGCCGGTCTGCAAGAAGCAGATTCCGCTCGAGGTGCCGAGATGTGATGCCGCGACGTCGTTTGGCGCACCGATTGTTCCGGCCACGGGCGAAAAGATTCGTCGCGAAGTGGATTGGATCGATGGTGGGCCTGCACCTCTGAGCTTCGTTCGCAGCTATCGCAGCGTGAGCGGCAGCTCGCCCGAGGCAGCCGGACCATTGGGCAGAGGCTGGACCCACAACTACAGCACGCGTCTACAGGTGTCAGGCAGTTCGGCCTCTATCACGAACGCAGAAGGCCAACAGCGTGTGTTCACGCAGGACGCCTCGACTTGGCAGGCTGCCAACAGCGCCGACACCTTGGTCAAGGTCGGCGCAACCTGGCAGTACCACCGCGCGGAAGACAACGCTGCCCTGACTTTCGATGCGGCGGGCAAGCTGATGTCTGAAGTGGCACGCAACGGCTGGGCAACAACCTTTGCCTATGACGCCGCGGGCCAACTGATTGCGGTGAGCAATGCGTTCGGCCGCAGTCTGAGCATTGGGTACAACAGCTATGGCCAATTGATCAGCGTTGCCACGCCGGACGGGAGGACGATGTGGTACGGCGCTGATATCGGCGCACGCCTTTCGGCGGTCACCTACCCTGACGGAAAGATCCGCAACTTTGTCTACGAGAACGGATCGTTTCCAAGAGCGCTGACGGGCATCTATGACGAGAGCGGCGTTCGGTGGGGCAACTTCGCCTACGATGCGCAAGGGCGAGCCATCAGCACCGAATTGTCTGGTGGCGTGAACCGATATCAGGTGGGCTATCCGGTCGCCGGCGCCGCAACAGTCATCGATCCGCTGAACACCAGCCGCAGCTTCAGCTTTGGCACCGCCAAGGGCAAGCTGGCCGTCACCGGCGGCTCGTTGCCTTCAGGCGAAGGCGAACCCGACGCCGCCTCCCGCGTCCAGGACGCCAACGGCCTGATCACCAGCGAGACCGACTTCAAGGGCGTGGTCACCACCACCACCTGGGACGTGGCCCGCCGCCTGCCTCTGTCGGTCACGCGCGCTTCCGGCACCCCGCAGGCCCAGACCGTCACGACCCAGTGGCACCCCACCTTCTCCCTGCCCGTCCTGGTCACCGAGTCCGGCCGCACCACTGCGTATACCTACGACAGTTCGGGCAACCTCCTCACCCAGGCCATCACCGACACGGCGTCTTCCCCCAACACCACCCGCACCTGGAGCTGGACCTGGAACCCCCAGGGCCTGGCCGCCACCTCCACCGACTCCAACGGCGCCCTCACCACCTACACCTACGACACCCTGGGCAATCTGACCAAGGCGGTGAACGCCCTGGGCCACGAAACCCTCTACACCTACGACAGCGCCAACCGCGTGCTGACCCGCACCGCCCCCAACGGCTTGGTCACCAGCTACACCTACGACCCGCGCGACCGCCTGCTGACCCAGACCGTGGGCGGTGTCGGCACCACCACCTTCACCTACCAGCCCACCGGCCTGCTCGACACCCTGACCCTTCCCACCGGCCTGGTGCTCAGCTACACCTACGACGCGGCCCACCGCCTCACCGGCTGGAGCAGCAACCGGGGCGACTCGGGCACCTTCACCCTCGACGCCATGGGCAACCGCGTGTCCGAGCAGGTCAGGAACAGCGCCGGCGCCGTCGCCTGGAGCACCGCGCGCGCCATCAACAACCTCAACCGCGTTGCTGCCCGCACCGACGGCCCCAACCAGAGCAGCGCCTTCGGCTACGACGCCAACGGCGAACGCATCAGCGACACCAACGGCCTGAACCAGAGCTCCCAGTACGGCCTGGACCCGCTGCGCCGGGTGGCCGCCATCACCAACGCGGCCAACGCCACCGCCGCCCTGAGCTACAACGCCCTGGACGCCCTCACCCAGGCCAGCGACTTCAAGGGCGTGGCCACCAGCTATGCCCGCGACGCCCAGGGCAGCGCCACCGCCGAGACGAGCGCCGACATCGGCAACCTCTCCACGGAGTACGACGCCCTGGGCCTGCCCAGCCGCATCACCGATGCCCTGGGCCAGGCCACCCAGATCCAGCGCGATGCCTTGGGCCGCCCGACCCTCATCACCTTCGCCGACGGCAAGACCACCACCCTGGTGTACGACGGCCCCAACGCCAAGGGCTACCTCACTTCCATCACCGACCGCAGCGGCACCACCACCTACACCCGGGACGCCTTCGCCCGCGTGGTGGCCAAGACCCAGGCGCTGGCCAGTGGCCTCGCCCAGCAGGTCGGCTACGGCTACACCGCTGCGGGTCAACTGGCCACCGTCAGCTACCCGAGCGGCAACACGCTCACGCACCTGTACGACGCCACCGGGCGCCTGAGCCAGCTGAACTGGAACGGCACCCCGATGGTCACGGGCATCGCCTGGAACCCGATGGGCCAGCCCACCGCGTGGAGCTGGGCCTTCGCGAGCAACCTCAACGCCAGCCGCAGCTACGACACGGCCGGGCGGCTGACGGCCACCGAGTTCGCCAGCTACGTCTACGACGCGGCCGGGCGCATCACCAGCCTGACGCAGAGCCTGCTGCAGCCGGGGGATGCCGATCCGAACCACAGCAGCATCGCCAGCACGAACACCACCTGGAGCGTGGGCTATGACGCGGTGGGGCGGATCACGGGCTTCGATGCGACGGGCAATGCCACCGGGTTCAGCTACGACGCCAACGGCAACCGCACGGCCAGCACGAAGACCCAAAACGGGCAGAGCACCAGCCGCAGCTACACGGTCGCGGCGGGCAGCAACCGCATCGAGGGTTTCAGCCAGACCACGGGCGGCACGACCACGAACATCGCCTACGGCTACAACGCCAACGGGGATCTGACCAGCGATGGGCTGCGGACCTATAGCTACGACGCCGAAGGAAGGTTGAGCGCCGTCACGACCGGGGCCACGGACACCAGCCCGACCACCCGGTATGCGCACAACGCGCTGGGGCAGCGGGTGTTCAAGACAGAGCCCTTGTACCCGCCGGCAGAAGGCGACGAGAGCGATCCAGGGTTCTTCCAGAGCCTGCTGAACTTCTTCACGAAGCTGTGGGGGCCGAACACCACGGAAGCGGAGAAGCAGGGCTTTGCGTTCATGTACGACGAGGACGGCAGCCTGCTGGCGGAGACGGGCACGGGTGGGGCGAACAGCACGGGGAGCGTGCAGCACATCTACCTGCCAACGGCCAGTGGGCCGATGCCGGTTGCCGCGGTGATCAACGGCAACCTGTACGCCGTTCACAGCGATCACCTCAACACACCCAGGCGACTCACCGACAGCCAAGGTCAGGCGGTCTGGCAATGGAGCTACTCGGCCTTTGGCGACAACGCGCCGACGCTGGCAGCCAATAGGTTTGCGGACCTGAGCATCACGCCGAATCCCGGGATGACCAACATCTCGCCGGTTGTCTTTAATGTGCGCTACCCAGGCCAGTATGAAGATGCAGAAAGCGGGCTGTCGCAGAACCGGTACCGGTTCTATGACAAACGCACAGGACGGTACACACAGTACGATCCAATTGGCTTGGCGGGCGGTTCGAATGGATTCAGCTATGTCAGCGGAAGTCCACTCAACTACTTTGACCCTGACGGACTACAGGCACAGCCTCCGCGAGCGACCTCCCCTCCAGCGTTGAGCTATTCAGGGGGCGTCGCAGGTGCACAAGTCAACGGCTTGCTGGCGCAGATTCGTCGTTACGACCCTTCGTTCTCATATCAAACGATCAGGCCTGCCAGAGGTCCAGACAGCGGTTACACCCAAGGGGATGTCAACATTCTCGGCTTGCTGTTGCGCGGCTACGAGCGTAACCAAGTCTGCCCAAGAGACGGCGTGCAGCCAGGAAGGCTCATTGGCGATCAGCGCGGGAACGTGATGATCGAACCGGTCGGTGGCCAAACTGTGTCTCGTGGCCCTGGCGGCGTGGATACCCATACCCTCTATCCAAACGGTTCGAACTACATGCGACTGAATCCGAAAGGGCACGGCCCCAACGGCACTCCACACGGACACGGCCATGCAATGGGCACAGGGCCAGGCATGTCCGGCCAAGGATCATCTCTGGACCCGCTTGGCAACACGGTGCCTTGGAACAGTCCAAGTGCTCACTGGCCAATCAACTAACGGAGGCTGCAAATGAAGCCAGAAGAATTCCTGCGCACGATCTATCTGGGCGACCGCGCATGCAAGGCGATCGTCATGAATGGCTGGAAACGCGAATTGAGAATCCAGATCGACTGCATCTCACGTATTCGCTCGGCGCAATGGGACTACTACACGGCCGAAGACTTGCCAGATGGATGCCTAGTGTTTGAAGGAGTCGAGAGTGTGGTGTTCGAACCAAGTGGCAAAATGCCGAATGACTGGATCACACTTGTCTCCGTTGAATCTGTGGACGAGGGGCCACTTCATAGATTTGTCTTCAGTGCCGGAGCCATAGACAAGCACGGTAAGGCGGTGGACGTGTCGATTGTCATCATTGCGGCAGCCGTCGCATTGGACGACAACAACGATGTGCGAATACGAGTTTGAACGCGGTGCAAATGCAATCCGCACCGAAGCTCTTTTGCCGCATCGCATAGGCTTGCAGACCGTATTTAAGTGAGTCCAATTACAGCAGAATCGGCAGACCGTTCGTACTTTTGCGCCACTCAAAGAGCGCATGCCACAGTAGCCACGAGTTGTTTTATCTTTACTTCAAGCGAACTGCACGGCCATGTGCACTACCGATGCTCTTGTTTTCTTGTCGCGCAGGTATTTGAGCTGCCAGTGGCAAGTCGACGGCCAACTCCACATTCACTTTGTAATCGGATTTCTGATGGGGCAATAGTTTTCGGATTGCGTGCTCGGGTTTGTCGCGTCGCATTCTTGGCTACGACCCGCGAGCTCGCACCGTTCTGGCCTTGCCTAACAGCACCAGCCCGATGCCGCCAAGGATCGCGATCGACGCCATCGCCAGCCGCGGCGTGACCGCCTCCGCCAGGAACAGCACCCCACCGAAAGCCGCGATCGGCGGCACTGACAACTGCACCGTCGCCGCGCGCAGCGCGCTGAGCCGAGGCAGCGCCGCATACCAGATCACGTAGCCCAGCCCCGAGGTGATCGCCCCCGATGCGATCGCCAGCGCGATGCCCGCAGGGTCCGCATGGGCCTGCGAGACCAGCACCCCGCTCAGCACCAGCGCCATCGGCGCTGCCCGCACGAAGTTGCGGGCCGTCGCAGCCAACGGATCGCCCACACCACGCCCGCGCAGCGAATACACGCCCCAAGCCACGCCCGCGACCGCCATCAGCGTCGCCCCCAGCGGCGGCGGCGCGGCGAGGCCTGGCGACACCAGGTACACCAGCCCGCCCACCGCCAGCACGAAGCCCGACCACGCGAGTGGCCCGAACATCTCGCCCGCGCGCAGGCCCGCGCCGAACATGGTCAGCTGCACCGCGCCGAACAGGATCAGCGCACCGGTGCCCGCCGTCAGGCTGAGGTAGGCGAAGGAAAAGAAGGCGACATACGCGAACAGCATCGCCGCCGCCAGCCAGTCGGCCCGCACGGCCGGCGCCGGCTTCGCGCGCAGCCGCACGATCAACGCCAGCGTGAGCGCCCCCGACACCAGCCGGATGCTGCCGAAGCTGGCCGGGTCGATGCCGCGCTGCTGCAGCGCCAGCCGGCACAGCAGCGAGTTGGCGGCAAAGGCCAGCATGGCGACCACGGTGAGCGCGACGGTGGACAGGCCCGCCCGGCCTTCGCGCGCTTCAGGCATGGGTCAGCACCACCACCAGCGCCCAGCCCAGCAGCACGACGCCCAGCGGCGCGCTCAGCCGGCGGCCCCAGGGCATGTTCTTCTCGATCGCCATCACGGCGGCCAGCAGCAGCATCCAGCCCAGGCTGCCGGTGCCGAAGGCGAACATCAGCAGCATCAGCGCCCAGCAGCAGCCGACGCAGTAGAGGCCGTGGTGCGCGCCCAGCCAAAAGGCCTGTCGCGCAGGCGCCGGCCCGTGCCAGTGCTCGATCACGAAGCCCAGCGGCGTGCGGCACTTGTCCAGGCACTGGTGCTTGAGCCGGCTGAACTGGAACGCGCCAGCGAGCCCGAGGGTGGCCGCACCGATCAGCCAGCCGTGCCAGGCCAGCGTCGGCGATTTCGAGAGCAGCGTGAGCAGGCCGCCATGCAGGCCGTGCGCGATCAGGCCGAAGGCGCCCCACGCCACCATGTAGCCCAGGCCGAGCAGCAGCATCAGGCGCCCATGGTCCGCGCGGCGCGCGGTCATCCGGTCGAACACGTTGAACAGGGGCAGGGTGGTGGGCAGCATCATGGCCGCCGTCATCAGCACCCAGGCCAGCGCGTAGAGCAGGCCCGGCAGCCACCATTCGCCGCCGGGCAAAGTGCGGCACAGGAAGGCAGCCGGGCCCGAGGCCGTCCAGTCCTCGTGCTCGAGGTAGCGCCCCCAGGGGCTGCGCGCCCAGGCCCACAGCGCCGCCCAGGCCAGCACGACCAGCGCGGCCAGCAGCGGCAGGAACACGCGGCGATGGTGCGCCGCGCCCGCGATCGCGCCCATGGTGGCCGGCGCTCAGGCGTCGAACACGAAGGTGCTTTGAAGCGCGTTGTGGTTCTTGATGTCGACGTCGATGCCCAGCTTGGCATTCTTCGAGCGGTAGGTCGGTGCCTTGCCGACGAAGACCGGCGCGCCCGGCACGGTGGAGAACACGGTGTCCGACAGCACGGTCTGCCCGCCGGTGGCGCCGCGATAGGGCTCCAGCTCGGCGTAATAATCGTCGCCGATCGAGAGCTTGCCGCTGCCTTCGTTCACGTGGAAGCCGATCTTCGCGCGCTCCACCGACACCACGGTGCCGATCAGCTTGGCCAGGTCCGCGATCGGCCCACCGGCCTGGCCGGTGTAGACCTTGAGCAGCGCTTCTTCCTGTTCCTTGGAGGCGTTGTCGTCCACGTAGATCGCGGCAGTCCAGTTGCCCTGCAGGATGTTGCCCGGCACATGGGCCACGGCGGCGATGGTGTTGCCGCCGACGTCCAGGCCGTCGACGGTGCCCTTGTCGATGCGCCACGCGACGATGGTGTCGCAGGTGCCGTTGTCCGGGTCCTCGCCGATCCAGCAGGGACACAGGACGTTGCAGTTGCAGACCTCCAGCAGGCGACCTTCCAGGTGATAGCTCATTCCGACCTCCGTTGAAGCGTTGAATGTCGAAGCCTCACTGACGCGGACTTGTCGCCGCGACCCGGGCGGCAAGGGAAAACGATGCTACGCCGCCGGACAGGCTGCGTCCATGTGCCGAACGGCCGAAGAGAGTGACGCGGGGCGCCGGCTCAGCGCCGGTCGAGCAGCCGCGTCAGCAGGTTCTCGAGCTGCTCCACGTCCACCGGCTTGGTCAGGTGGGCGAAGAAGCCGGCCTCGAAGCTCAGCTGCCGGTCGCGCTCCTGCCCGTAGCCGCTGACGGCGATCAGCGGCGGCGGGTGCGCGATCTCGGCGCGGGCGCGCTCCGCCACTTCCAGGCCGCTGAGGCCGGGCAGGCCGATGTCCAGCAGCACCAGGTCCGGCGCGAGCTGCTTGATCGCCTCCAGGGCCGTGAGGCCGTCGTGGCGCACCGCCGAACGGCAGCCCAGCGCATCCATCAGCGCGGACATGGTCTGGGCCGCGTCCTGGTTGTCGTCCACCACCAGCACGAAGGGCCGGCCGTCGTGCGGGGTGCAGGCCGGCGCGGGTTTTTCCGGGGTCGCGGGGGCCGGCCCGATCGGCAACCGCACCACGAACTCGCTGCCCTCGCCCGGCACGCC
This sequence comes from Variovorax sp. JS1663, assembly GCF_002157355.1. Taxonomy (GTDB): domain Bacteria; phylum Pseudomonadota; class Gammaproteobacteria; order Burkholderiales; family Burkholderiaceae_C; genus Variovorax. Next base: position 46,317 of record NZ_LYMK01000003.1, read on the forward strand.
CTTGCTGAAAGCGGCCACCTCGCCGCCGTGCAGGCTGACCAGCTGCTGCACCAGGCTCAGCCCCAGGCCCAGGCCGCCCTGCGAGCGCGCGATGTCCTGCTCGCCCTGCTCGAACAGGTTGAAGATGCGCTGCTGGTCCCGCGGCGCGATGCCGGGGCCGTCGTCGCGCACGCTCAGTTCCGCGTGCTCGCCCTGGCGGCCGGCGCGCAGGTGCACGTGGCCGCCGGCCGGGGTGAACTTGATGGCGTTGCCCAGCAGGTTGCTCAGCACCTGGATCAGCCGCGCGCGGTCGCCGGTGATCCAGATGGCCGCCGGCTCCACTTCGACCTGCAGCTGCTGCGACTTGTCCGCGGCCAGCGGCCCCATGGCCTCCAGGGCCTCGGCGATCACGTCCTTCAGGTCCACCGGCCGGGCCTCCAGCCGGATCTTGCCGCTGGTGATGCGGCCCACGTCCAGCAGGTCGTCCACCAGCCGGACCACCTGGCGCAGCTGGCGCGAGATGGTGTCGTTCACCAGCTGAAGCTGCGGGCTGTCCAGCTTCAGGCGGTTCATCAGCGCCAGCGCGTTGGAGATCGGCGCGAGCGGGTTGCGCAGCTCGTGGCCCAGCATCGCCAGGAAGGTGCTGATGCGCCGGCCCTCGTCCTCCAGCGAGCTGACGCGGCGCCGCTCGGTCAGGTCGCGCGTGACCTTGGCGAAGCCGCGCAGCACGCCGCTGGCGTCGTACACGGCCGTGATGACCACGTTGGCCCAGAAGCGGCTGCCGTCCTTGCGCACGCGCCAGCCCTCGTCTTCGAAGCTGCCGTCGCGGCGGGCGATGCGCAGCTCCTCGGCGGGCCAGCCGGTGGCCTGCACCTCGGGCGGGTAGAACACGGAGAAATGGCGGCCGATGATCTCGCTCGCCTCGTAGCCCTTGAAGCGGCGCGCGCCCGCGTTCCAGCTGATCACGTGGCCCGCCGGGTCGAGCATGAAGATCGCATAGTCCGTCACGCTGTCCACCAGCAGGCGGAATCGCTCCTCGCTCATGCGCAGCTGCTCCTCCTGGCGGCGGCGCTCGCTCAGGTCGCGCGTGATCTTGGAGAAGCCGCGGAATTCGCCCCCGGGGCCCAGCAGCCGGGTGATGACCACGTTGGCCCAGAAGCGGGTGCCGTCCTTGCGCAGGCGCCAGCCCTCGTCCTCGAAGCGGCCGGTCTCGCGCGCCATCTTCAGCTCGTGCTCGGGCCACCCGCGCGCCAGCTGCTCCGCCGGATAGAACAGCGAGAAATGGCGCCCGATGACCTCGTGCGCCTCGTAGCCCTTGATGCGGCGCGCCCCCGTGTTCCAGCTGCGCACGCGGCCTTCGGGGTCCAGCAGGAAGATCGCGTAGTCGCTCACCGCCTCCACCATCAGGCGGTAGTCGGCGTCGTCCAGGGCCGGCACCGTCCCGGACGAGGATGGCCCTGCAAGAGGAACGGGAACACTGCCGGCGGCGTCTGCCATGCGCACCTTCGCTCGAAGCCGGGGCTCCCGCCGGGGTGGCGGGATCGACCCCATCGTGAACCGCCCGCCCGCCTGATCGCTGGGCCGGCCGGGACGATCGGGCGCAGTCTAGCGGTGTGCGCGCGCTTCCGCCGTCGGACAGGACCTCAGCTTTTCGCGCAGGCCTGCGCCTGCCGCACCACCGCCTGGGCGTCGAAGCCGTTCACGCGCTCGAAGAAGCCCTCGCTGCCGACGACGAAGGTGGCCGGCGCCAGCTTGCGCTCGATCAGGCCGGCGTCGAGCATGAAGTCCTGCATGCGGCCGAAGGCCTCGGGCGTGGCGCGGCCCCACAGCTTGCCGCCGTTCATCTCGAAGGCGGCCTTCATCGAGCTCACCTGCGTGGCCAGCAGGTGCTCGTCCCAGCGCGCCAGCGTGGCCTCGTCGCCGCCGGTGGGCTTGGTCTCGGGAAAGCGCGCCCAGTGCAGCTGGCGTACGCAGGCCGGATTGGTCACGGCGTACAGGCTGGCCTTCGCCGCGCCGCGCGCGATCGCCTCCACCATCGCGAGGTCGCGGTCGATGGTGCGCTGCAAGGTGGCCAGCGAGAAGTCGGGCATGCGCGCCCAGTCGGGGCTGCGCAGCAGCCGCAGCTTCGCGCCCGCGTTCTCGAAGCCGGCGATGGCCGCGTTCCAGAACATCAGCCCCTGCACGCGGCCCGAGCGCAGCGCCTCCAGCGCCGGCGCGCCGGCACCGGTCGGGATGATGTTGACGTCCTTGTCCGGGTCCAGGCCGTTGGCCTTGAGCAGCGAGCGCAGCAGCGGCAGGCCGCCGCTGGCCAGGCTCACGATGCCGATGCGCTGGCCCTTGAGGTCGGCCACCCGCTGGATCGATCCTTCGGACGGCACCGCGATCGCCCAGTCGATCACGCTGTTGTTCATCACCACGCGCGCAGGGATGTTGTTGGTCACGTTGGCCTGGATCGCGACGTTGGAGCTGACCTGCGCGAAGTCCACGTTGCCGGTGGCCAGCTGCTGAACCGCCTGCACCGAGCCGGGCGCGGCGATCACCTGCACGTCGTAGCCCTCGCTCTTCCAGTAGTCCAGCGCCACCGGCATCATCAGCCAGGGGTAGGTGACGTTGAGCACGGTGACGCCGCCCAGCGCGATCGTCACCTTCTTCAGCGGCTTGGCCGCCTGCGCCTGTGCCGGGCCGGGCGCGAGCCAGGCCGCGCCCAGGCCCAGTGCCACCGCCGCCGCCAGCACGCGCCGCCGTCCGCGCACGCCCTGTCGCCCGAATCGTTGCTGCATGTCGAATCTCCGCTTGGGTTGAGGAAGAAGATGGAAAAACTCAGGCGCCCGTGATGCGCTCGTGCTCGGCCTGCGCCCAGAACACCACCTTGCGCTGCAGCCACTGCACCGCCCAGTGCAGCCCGAGGCCCATGGCCGACAGCAGGATCAGGATCGCGAACATGCCGGCCGTGTCCATCGAGAAGGTGCGCTGCAGGATCAGGTAGCCCAGCCCGGCCTGCGCACCGACGAATTCGCCGACGATCGCGCCGATCACCGACAGCACGATGGACACGTCCAGCCCCACGAAGATGTAGGGCAGCGCCTGCGGGATGCGCGCCATGCGGAACACCTGCCAGCGCGAGGCGGTGAAGGCGGTGAGCAGTTCCATCTGCTCGGCCGGCACCGCGCGCAGGCCGGCCACCGTGTTCACCAGCACCGGGAAGAAGGCGATGGTCGCGGTGATCACGATCTTGGAGCTCATGCCGTAGCCGAACCAGATCACGAACAGCGGCGCGATCGCCACCTTCGGAATGGTCTGGAAGGCCACCACGTAGGGGTAGAGCGTGCGCTCCACCAGCGGGAACTGCGCGATCACGCCGCCCAGCACCAGCCCCAGGCCGGCGCCGAGCACGAAGCCGGCCATGGTCTCGCAGAAGGTCACGCCCAGGTGGTGGGTGAAGGTGTTGTTGCGGATGCCCTCCCACAGCGAGGCGGCGACCGCGGAAGGCGCGGGCAGCAGCAGCGGCGTGATCTCCAGCAGGCGCACGGCCAGCTCCCAGCCGCCCACCACGAGCACGAAGAGCAGGGCGGACAGCGGCAGTTCGGGGCGTGGGCCGAGCCACGCGAGCGCGGGGCGCGGGGCCTGCGGGTCATGCGGGTCGGCGTCGATGAGAGTGGTGGTGGCGGTGTTCATGCGTCCAGTGCTCCGATCGAGTGGAAGTGCCTGCGGATCGCGCAGACGTAGGTGCCGAAGCGCTCCGAATTGATCATCTCCAGCGTGCGCGGGCGCGGCAGGTCGATCTCGAGGATCTCGCTGATGCGGCCCGGCCGCGGCGACATCACGATCACGCGGTCCGCCAGGAACACCGCCTCCGGGATGCTGTGCGTGACCAGCATCACCGTCTTGCGGCTCTGCGACCAGATGCGCAGCAGCTCCAGGTTCATGGTCTCGCGGGTCATCGCGTCCAGCGCGCCGAAGGGCTCGTCCATCAGCAGGAAGGCCGGCTCGTGCACCAGCCCGCGGCTGATGCCCACGCGCTGCTGCATGCCGCCGGAGAGCTCGTGCGGGTACTTGTTCTCGAAGCCCTCCAGCCCCACCAGGCGCAGGTAGTCGCGCGCCCGCGGCTCGTACTCGCGCATCGGCAGGCCCTGGATCTCGATGGGCACCAGCACGTTCTCGAGCACGGTGCGCCAGGGCAGCAGTACCGGCGCCTGGAACACCACGCCGACGTCGCGGCTGGGCCCGTCGATCGGCCGCTGCCGCACCTTCACCGAACCCGCGCTGCGGCGCAGCGTGCCGGCCAGGATCTTCAGCAGCGTGGACTTGCCGCAGCCGCTGGGGCCGACCACGGTGACGAACTCGCCGTCGGCGATGTCGAAGCTCACGTCCTTGAGGGCCTCGATGTCGCGGCCCTCGCGGGTGCGGTAGAGCTTGTGCAGGCCCTGGACCTCGATCATCGCGCGGCCCGGCGGGGCGGACGGCGCGGCCGGGGTGCCGGGGGCGATGACGCTGAGCTTGGCGGTGGCGCTCATGGCCGCGCCCCTATGCGGACTCGCCCTGGAGCGCGAAGCGGGCATCGCGCCACTTGAAGGCGGCCTTCAGCCCCTGCTTCGCCGCGACCTCGAAGAAGTCGCGCGCCTCCTGCGATTCGGACATCAGCACCAGCGTGAAGATCTCCGCGCCCAGGTCCACCGTCGACTGGAAGCCGCGCAGGTCGTAGCCGCGGTTCAGCCCTTCCTTGTTCAGCCGCATCGCGGGCGGCGGAATCATCGCGAGCTTCAGCGCCAGCCGCCGCGCCTCCTTCATCAGGTCGGCTGCCGGCACCACGCGGTTGGCCAGGCCGATGCGCACCGCCTCCTCGGCGCCGATGCGCTCGCCGGTCAGGAGCAGCTCCTTGGTCTTCTTCATGCCCAGCACCCAGGGCATGATCGCGAAGGGCGGGGCCGACTGGAACTGGATCTCGGGCTCGCCGAACTCCGCGCCGTCGGCGGCCAGCGTGATGTCGCACACCATCGAAAGGTCGCAGCCGCCGCCCAGGCAATAACCGTTGACCGCCGCGATCACCGGCAGCCGCGAGCGCCAGATGCGCAGCCAGGTGTCGTTGCCCAGCTTCACGTGCTCGCGCCAGTCCTGCACCGTGGTGAAGGGCTCCTCGCGCGGGCTCAGGTCGAAGCCGGCGCAGAAGGCGCGGCCCTCGCCGGTGATGATCAGGGCGCGCACGTTCTCGTCGCGCTCCAGGGTGTCGAGCGCGTGCTGCATCTCCAGCAGGATGTCGTCGTCCAGCGCGTTCATCTTCTGCGGGCGCGCGAGCGTGAGCGTCGCGACCCAGCGGTCCACCGACACGCTGATGCATTGGTACTTCATGGTTGTCTCCTGCTTGTCGTCAATGGGATCGATGGGAAGAGGGGGAGCGAAGCTCGATCAACGCGTCCAGCACGCGCACGCCGTGGCCGGCCGCGAGCACGGTGACCGGGTTGAGGTCGATGGCCTCGATGTGCTGCGCATAGGCCGCGCCGATCTGCGACAGGCGCACCAGCAGCCCCTCGAAGGCGGCGCGGTCGGCCGGCGCCGCGCCGCGGAAGCCTGCGAGCAGCCGTGCCGCGCGCGTCGACGCCACCAGGGCCTGGGCAGCTTCCGCATTCAGCGGCGAGAGGTCCAGCGCGCTGTCGCGCAGCAGCTCGACCAGCACGCCGCCGGCACCGGCCACGATCGCCTGGCCGAAGGGCGGCTGGCGCGTGAGCCCGGCGATCATCTCGACGCCGCCCTGCACCATCTCCTGCACCAGCACGCCGTCGATGCGCGCGGCGGGCATGCGCTCGCGCACGGTGGCCATCATCCGGTGGAAGGCCTCGCGCACCTCGGCCTCGTCGCGCAGGTGCAGGCGCACGCCGCCGGCCTCGGTCTTGTGCGGGATGTCGGGCGAGTCGATCTTCATCGCCACCGGAAAGCCGATGTCGGCGGCGCGCTGCGCGGCCGCTTGCGCATCCGCGGCGCGGGCCTCGCGCGTGACCGGCAGGCCGTGGTCCGCGAGGAAGCGCTTGGCCTCGTGCTCCGCCAGCGGCCGGCCGGTGGCGAGGCGCTCCGCCCAGCCCGGATCGGCACGCAGCGCGGCCTGTGCCGTGGCCACCGGCTGCCAGCGGTGCCAGTCGATGAAATGCCGCATCGCCAGCAGCGCGGCGCGTGCGCCCTGCAGGGCCGCGACGCCGCTGCCGCGCAGTGGCTCGATGGTGTGCGCATGCAGCCCGCCGCCGACGTTGCTGTAGAAGACCAGCGGCTTGTCGCTGCGGGCCGCCGCGGCGGCGGTGGTCTCGGCGATCGCGCGGTAGTTGGCTGCCGCCTTTTCGCCCATGCCCACGGGGCAGTCCTGCGACACCCCCAGCAGCGACACGCCCGGATCGGCCAGCAGTGCGTCGATGGCGCGGCCGTACATGCGCATGTCGAACACCGCGGCGCCGGTCGCATCCAGCGGGTTGCCGGGCGTGGCGAAGGGCGGCAGGCAGTCGCGCAGTGCCGACAGCGTGGCCGGCTGCAGCGCGGCGAAGCGCAGGCCGGCCGCCTGGGCCAGGTCGCAGGTCAGCGCGACCTCGCCGCCGCTGACGTTGATCACCGCCACGCCGTCGCCTGCCGGGCGCCGCGTCGCCTCGGCCAGCAGCGCACAGGTCTCGACCATCTCGTCCATGTCCTCCACCAGCACCACGCCGGCGCGACGGAAGAAGGCGGCCGCGGCCGCGTGCGAGCCCGCCAGCGAGCCGGTGTGGGCCGCGGTCGCCGCGGCACCCTCGGCCGAGCGCCCGACCTTGAGCACCACCACCGGCTTGCCCGCCGCCCGCATGCGCGCGGCCGCTCGCAGGAAGCGCTGCGGATGCCGCACCGATTCCATGAAGAGGGCCGCCACCTGCGTGTGCGGATCGTCGGCGAAGAAGCCCAGGTAGTCGTCCACGTCCAGCACCGCGGCATTCCCCACCGACACCAGGTGGCTGAGGCCGAAGCGGCCGGTGCCTGCGAGCGCGATGCAGCCCGAGCCCGAATGCGAGGCGATCGCCACGCCGCCGCGCACGAGTGGCTCCGGCAGCGGCGCGCTGTAGAGCGAGATGCCGGCATGCAGGTTGGCCAGGCCCAGGCAGTTGGGGCCGCACACCAGCAGGCCGGTGCGCGCGCACAGCGCGGCGAGCTCGGCCTGCAGCGCGCGGCCTTCCTCGCCGAGTTCCGCGAAGCCGCTGGCGAACAGCACCGCGGCGCGGATGCCGCGCGCGGCCGCCTGCGCCAGCGCGGGCAGCACCTTGTCGGCCGGCAGGGCGACCACCGCGCAGTCGGGCGCTTCGGGCAGGCTGTCGAGGTTGGCATGGCAGCGCAGGCCCAGCACCTCGGGCGCCGATGGATGGATCGGGTAGAGCCGCCCGGCGTAGCCCGCATCGAGCAGGTTCCTCACCACCGAATGGCCGAAGGAATCCGGCCGCGGCGAGGCGCCGAGGACCGCGACCGAGGCGGGCCGCATCAGCGGCGCGAGGTCGCGCGGCGGCGCGGCGGCCGGGGCGGCGGAAGCGAAGGCCGGCTCGAACATCAGGCGTCCACCTTCACCACCGTGCGGCCGCGCACGCCGCCGGCCAGCAGCGCGCCCGCGGCCTCCAGCGTCGCGGCCAGCGGGATCTCGCGCGTGATCTCGGCCAGGCGTTCGCGGTCCAGCTCCTGCGACAGGTGCTGCCAGGCGCTCAGGCGGTCGGCGCGCGGCGCCATCACCGAGTCGATGCCGATCAGGCTCACGCCGCGCAGGATGAAGGGCGCCACCGTGCCCGGCAGGTCCATCCCCTGGGCCAGCCCGCAGGCGGTGACCACGCCGCCGTAGCGCGTGGTCGCGCACGCATTCACCAGCGTGTGGCTGCCCACCGAATCCACCACGCCGGCCCAGCGCTCCTTGCCCAGCGGCTTGCCGGGCGCGGAGAGCTGCGCGCGGTCGATCACCTCGGCCGCGCCGATGCGCTTGAGGTAGTCGGTCTCGTCCGCGCGGCCGGTGGAGGCCACCACGCGGAAGCCGCGCCCTGCCAGCAGGCTGATCGCCACGCTGCCCACGCCGCCGGCCGCGCCGGTGACCAGGATCTCGCCGTCGTCCGGCCGCACCCGCTGGCGCTCCAGCGCCTGCACGCACAGCATCGCGGTGTAGCCCGCGGTGCCCACCGCCATCGCGGTGCGCGTGTCGAGCCGGTCGGGCAGCGGCACCAGCCATTCGCTCTTCAGCCGCGCGCGCTCGGCCAGGCAGCCCCAGTGCTGCTCGCCGGCGCCCCAGCCGTTGAGGATCACGCGGTCGCCGACGGAAAACTCCGGGTGCGCGCTGTGCTCCACCACGCCCGCGCCGTCGATGCCGGGCACCATCGGCCAGTTGCGCACCACCGGCCCGCGCTGCGTGATCGCGAGCGCGTCCTTGTAGTTGAGGGATGAATACTCGATGCGCAGGGTGACGTCGTGCGCCGGCAGTGCCGACTCGTCGAGCTCGCGCAGCGCGGCGTCGAATCGATCGCCCTGCCGCTCCAGCAGGATGGCTCTGAACATGCCTGTCTCGCTCCTTCTTGGTTCGCGCCGCGCATCGCATCGATGCGCATTCGCCGTTCACGGGATGAGCGCGAATCTAGGCTTCGCCAATGCAGCAAGCAAGAATCGATTAGTTCGATTTGCGTTCTCGTAATTCGAACGCAAGCAAGGGTTTCTCAGAGCTTGTTCTGCAGCACCTTCTGGATCTCCGCGATCAGCGACAGGCTGGCCACCGAAAGATGGCGCCCGGCGCGCGTGCAGCACACCAGCACCTGCGACTTGATGCGCGGATCGCGGATCGGCACGAAGGCCGCGTCCGGATGGTTCGGGTCGCGGCCGAACAGGTACTGCGTGAGGATCGCGATGCCCAGGCCCGCGGAAGCGGCGCTGCGCATCAGCTCGTAGGAGTTGGTGGTGAGCACCGCGCGCGGCTTCATGCCCACGCGCGCGAACATCTGGTCCAGCGTGTGGCGCAGCGCCAGGGTGGCGTCGGGCATCACCAGCTCGTAGGCGGCGCAGTCGGTCAGCCGCACCCAGCTGCGCTTGGCCAGGGGGTGGCGGCGCGGCACCATCACGCAGGAGCCGACGTCGCGCTTCGCGAGGATGGTGAGGCCCGCGTGCGCCGGCGCGTTGTAGCCCAGCGCGAAGTCGATCTCGTCCTCGAGCGCCAGCTCCACCAGCCGCGGCGAGCTCGCCACCGTCACCTCGTAGTTGATGCCCGGGTGCGCCTTGTGGAAGGTGGCCAGCATCTGTGGCAGCAGCTCGCGCGAGAAGCCCTCGTTGACGCCGAAGGTCACGGTGCCGCGCTGCAGCCCGCGCAGCGCGTCCACCTCGACCCGCGCGGTCGCGAGCTCGCCCATCGCGCGCTTGAGGTGGTGGATGAAGACCTCGCCCGCCGCCGTCAGCTTGAGTCCGCTGCGCCCGCGGCCGCGCTCGAAGAGCAGGGCGCCGATCTCTTCTTCCAGGTTCTTCACCTGCCGGTTGATCGCCGAGGCCGCGACGTGCGTGCGCTCGGCCGCGCGGCGGAAGGAGCCGGCCTGCGCCACCTCGTAGAAGTAGCGCAGCGCACTGGGGTTCTTGAGATGCAGGCCGGGGTCGCGCGACATGGTGATGGGCCTCCTTCGAATGGCGCGCGCAGCTTAACCGGCGGGCGGCGAAGGACGATCGGTCAGGCACCGAGGACGCGCGGGCAGGACGCCGCGCCGCCGTTGCGCCACAGTGGATCGCCATGCAGTCCTCACTCGCCCCCCATGTGCGCGAGGCCGGCGACGGCCCCGCGGTCATCTGCCTCCATTCCAACGCGAGCAGCTCCGCGCAGTGGCGCGGGCTGATGGAGCGGCTGGCGCCGGACTGGCGCGTGCTCGCGCCCGATTCGCTCGGCGCCGGGCGCAGTCCGGCCTGGCCCACCGATCGCGTCGTCACGCTGGCCGACGAGGTCGCGCTGCTGGAACCGGTGTTCGCCGCCGCGGGCGAGTCCTTCTGCCTGGTCGGCCATTCCTACGGGGCCGCCGTGGCGCTGAAGGCCGCGCTCGCGAACCCCGTGCGCGTGCGCGCCATCGCGGTCTACGAGCCGACGCTGTTCTCGCTGTTGGAGCAGGAGTCGCCCGGCCACGAGGCGGCCGACGGCATCCGCTTCGCCGCGGCCGATGCGGCGGCGGCGATCGAGGCCGGCGATCCCGATGCTGCCGCGCGGCGCTTCATCGACTACTGGATGGGTGAGGGCAGCTGGCAGCGCATGCCGCCGGCGCGACAGGCACCGATCGCGCAGTCCATGGCCAACGTCGCGGGCTGGGCGCACGCGCTCTTCACCGAGCCGACGCCGCTGCAGGCCTTCGCCGCGCTGGACATGCCGGTGCTCTACATGACGGGCGCGCGATCGCCGGCCTCGGCGCGCGGGGTCGCACGGCTGCTGACCGGCGTGCTGCCCGACGTCGAGCTGATCGACTTCGAGGCCCTCGGCCACATGGGGCCGGTGACTCATGCGGACACCGTCAACGAGGCGGTGGCCGGCTTCCTTGCGCGCTGCTGCGCATCCGCGTGAGGGCCTTCGCCAGCTTGCAAAAGTGCGGCACGCGTGCGACCGGCATCTCCGATGGCGCTCAAACTCGAAGCCAGTTGTCGATGGTGAGGCCTGGAACCCTGCGGAAGTGGCGTTCGTTGTCCGTCACGACGATGAGCCCATGGGCGCGCGCGTGCGCGGCGATCATCGCGTCGTAGTGATCGAAGGGGACGCCGCCGCGCTCCAGCTCAGCGCGCACTTGGCCATGCGCATCGGCGGCAAGCCGATCCCATGGAAGCACCTCGGCCACCTGCAGGAACTCGTGAACGACGCGAGCCAGGCGTCGTGCCTCGGGTCGCTTGGCGAGGCCATAGATGTGCTCCGACATCGTGACCGCCGAGATGCACCAGACCTCCTGCGGCAGCGCGTCCAGCTTGGCACCAACCGCCGGGTCACCTCGAATCGCCGCACTGGTGATGTTGGTGTCCAGCATGTAGACCAGGCTCATTCGTGCCACCCCTCGAAGGGATCGCGTTGCGGATCCCCGCTGGGCTGAGCGCGGTCCCGCATGAAGCTGTCCAATCCTTCGCCAGCCAGCTCGGCGCGCATCTGTTCGCGCAGCGCGACGAAGCTCGCCCAGCTCTTGCGGACCCTGGGCGACAGGACCACTTCGCCCGAGCGCGCGTCACGCCGGATGTAGACCTCGTCGCCTTCGAAGCGGAATTCGGCGGGCAGGCGGACAGCCTGGCTGCCGCCATTGGTGAACAACCGCGCTGTGCGGACCGTATCGGCATTCATCGTCTTCCCCTGTGAACGCTCGTGTGCTGCGAGCAGTGGTTTTGATCGGTCAGTATATACTCAAATATATACTTTGATTTCGCGTCACGTCTTTCGGATAGCATTCCCGCGGACGGTGCCGCCGCCTCCATGGACCTTCGTCCCGGACGGCCTGCCGCGACGAGGACTTGGGCTTGGGCACCGACGACGCATTCGCCGAACTGGGGTTGGCAGCCGGCGCGAGCGAGGGCGAGGTGAAGGCGGCGTGGCGCCGGCTGGCCTCGCAATGGCATCCGGACCGCAATGGCAGCGCCGATGCCGTGACGAGGATGCAGCGCATCAACCAGGCCTTCGAAGAGATCCGCCGGGCCGGCTTCCGCGCCGTTTCCGAAGCCTCGGCAGCCGATGCCGACGATGCCGCACCCCACCCGGCGACGGACCCCGGTGCCGGCCACGACGAGCAGGACGGCGGCGAGACCGCATTCGGCGACGACGCCGGCACGCGCCGGCAGCGGCGGCCCATCCACCGCAAGGTGAAGCTGACGCTCGAGGAGGCCGCGGCCGGCTGCATCAAGGTGCTGCGCGGCAAGGTCACCGAGACCTGCCGGACCTGCGCGGGCGCAGGCCACCAGGTGCTGGGCGGCAACTGCGCCCGTTGCGGCGGATCGGGCGCCGTGCACAAGCGTTCCTTCTTCGGCTGGCCGACCGGCCTGGCCGAGTGCGAGGCCTGCCTGGGCGGCGGGATCGCGAGGCAGCCGTGTGCGGCCTGCCGGGGCAGCGGGAAGACGGCCGCGCGCAGCTACCAGGTCAAGGTCCGCATTCCGCAGGGCGTGCGCCATGGCGATCTGCTCCATGTCGACGGGCGGCGCCTGCGGCCCGAGCGGCTGCCTGCCGATCTGGAAATCCGTGTCGAGTTCCTGGCGCACGAGGTCTTCAAGCTCGATGACGACGGCACCCTTCGATGCGAGGTCCCGATCGATGGCTTCGCATGGATCGCGGAGCGCCCGGTCCAGGTGCCGACCCTCGCAGGCCTCCAGCCCTTGCAGCCGAGTCGCAGCCGGGTGTCCTACTGCCTGAAGGGCCAGGGATTTCCGGTGGAACGCGGCGGTGCGCGCGGCGACCAGTGGGTCACGCTGGTGCCCATGTTTCCAAAGCAGCTCAGCACCGACCAGCAGATCCTGCTCGACCAGCTCTGTGCCACCACCTCGGGCGCCGGACGACCGCGATCAGCGTGAAGGCCGCCAGCCGGCGAGCAGCCGCCGCGATGCGGCGCAGGCGGCCGCCGCGCATTCCGCCGGCCCGAGCGCCGGATGCGTGCGGGCGGCCGGCACCTCCACGCTCACCGCGATGCCACCGGGCAGCGCGTCCATGAACGCCGCGAGCGGCAGCTCGCCCTCGCCCGGAAACAGCCGCCCCTCGCGCGCCTCCTCCACGATGCCGGCATTCGTCGGATCCTCGCGGCGCGCGTCGCACAGCTGCACCGAGCCGAAGGCCTCGGCCGGCACGGCCCGCAGCATCGCCGCCGTGCCGCCGGAGCGAAACAGGTGCAGCAGGTCGATCAGCAGCCGGCCATTGCGCCGCCCGGCGCGGGTGATCACGTCCAGCGCCTGCGGCAGCGTGCCGACGATGCGGAAGCGCATGAACTCCAGGTCCACCCCCATGCCAACGTCGGCGGCCAGGTCGCACAGCGTGCCGAAGCGCTCGGCCAGGCGATCGGTGTCCGCGTCGTCGCCGGAGACGCTGAACCGCTTCGCGCCGAGCTCTGCGGCCAGCGCCAGGGCCTGCGCATGGTCATGCACGCACACGTCCGGCGTCAGCGGGAGGAACTCGACGTCGTGCGCGCCCACGCCGGCATCGGCCATGCGGCGGCGCCATTCGATCACCGTGGCCCGGTCGATCGGATACGAGACCGCGCCGGGCGCGGCCGGCAGGATGCGGATGCCGACCTTCTGGTAGCCGGCGCGGGCCGCGAGATCGAACAACGCCGGCGGCGCCACGTCGAGCACCGTGAGATGGGCAAGGGCCAGGTCGGTCATGGTCATCGCATCACTTGTGGAGGATCTGGCCGAGGAAGTCGCGCAGCCGCTCGTGCCTCGGATTCATGAAGAACTCTTCCGGCGGCGCCTGCTCCACGATCTCGCCGCGGTCCATGAACAGCACCCGGTCGGCGACGCTGCGCGCGAAGCCCATCTCGTGCGTCACGCACAGCATGGTCATGCCTTCCTCGGCCAGGCCGATCATGGTGTCCAGCACCTCCTTGACCATCTCGGGATCGAGTGCGGAGGTGGGCTCGTCGAAGAGCATGATCTTCGGTGTCATGCACAGCGCCCGGGCGATCGCCACGCGCTGCTGCTGGCCGCCCGAGAGCTGCGCCGGGTACTTCCCCGCATGGTCGGGGATGCGCACGCGCGTGAGGTACTTCATCGCGGTGGCCTCGGCCTCGTCCTTGCGGACGCCGCGCACCTTCGTCGGCGCGAGCATGCAGTTCTCCAGCACGGTCAGGTGCGGGAACAGGTTGAACTGCTGGAACACCATGCCGACCTCGGCGCGCACCGCGTTGACGTTCCTGGCATCGGCGCCGAGGTCGATGCCGTCGACCACGATGCGGCCCTTCTGGTAGGGCTCCAGCCGGTTGATGCAGCGGATCGTGGTCGACTTGCCCGAGCCCGAGGGCCCGCAGATCACGATGCGCTCGCCCCGGCGCACCTTCAGGTCGACGTCGGTCAGCACGCGCACCGCGCCGTACCACTTGCTGACGTTCTCCATCGTGATGATGGTGTCGCTGCCGGCGGCGCGCGGCACGGTGCGGTCCGGCGCGATGCCGGAGTCCCTGGCGGTCATCGTCCTGGCTCCCGGTGCGTGCTCACTTGGCGACCACCACGGGCAGGGCGGCCTCGGTCTCGCCGGTGGCCGGCATCTCGCGGTTCATGTCCTGCCCGATCCACTTCTTGTAGAGCGCGTTCAGCTCGCCGCTGGCGATCTTGCGGGCGATGAAGTCGTTGATGTAGTTCACCCATTCGCGCTCGCCTGGGCGCACGGCGGCGCCCTGGAAGCCGCGCGCCAGCACCAGCTTGATGTCGTACTTGCCGGGGCCCGCGATCTGCGCGATCGAGCCGAGCTGCGTGTGCGCCGCGCCGGCCAGGTCCACCTGGCCCGACAGCAGCGCCTGCACGGCCGCGGCGTCGTCGTCGAAGCGCTGGATGGTCGCGCCGGTCTTCGCCTGCGTCACCGCCGAATCCTGCACGCTGCCGCGCGGCACGCCCACGCGCAGGCCCTTGAGCTCGGTGTAGTCCTTCACCGGCGCGAGCGATGTCTTGCCGATCAGCACGGTCTCCAGGTACGAGTAGGGGCGCGAGAACAGCACCACCTTCTGCCGGTCGGCCAGGATCGTAACCACCGCGGCCAGCACGTCGACCTGGCCCGTCAGCAGCGCCGCCGTGCGGTTGGCCACCGTCACCGGCGTGAACTCGGGCTTGACGCCCAGGTCCTTCGCCAGCATCTCGGCGAACTCGATGTCGTAGCCCGTCAGCTTGTTGCTCTTGTCGCTGAAGCCCCAGGGCACCTGGGCCACCTGCGCGCCGACCTTGAGCACGCCGGACTTCTTGATGTCGGCCACTTTCTGCGCCTGCGCGAGGCCGCCGAGTGCGAGCGCCATCGTCAGTGCGACGGCGGCGCGGCGGGTGAATCGTACGGTCATGGTGTGTCTCCTTTGAGTGAATGCGAAAAGCGGGTGCGGGAAGGAAATCAGCCGGCGACGGCGAAGCGCTTTTCCAGGCGCGCGCTGTAGCGCGACAGCGGAAAGCAGATCGCGAAGTAGCACGCCGCCACCAGCCCGAAGGCGAGCAGCGGCTTGTAGGTGATGCTGGACACCAGCTGGCCCGAGCGCGAGAGTTCGACGAAGCCGATGATGGCCGCCAGCGAGGTGCCCTTGATCAGCTGCACCAGGAAGCCCACCGTCGGTGCGAAGGACATGCGCAGCGCCTGCGGCAGCACCACGTGGCGCATGCGCGTCCAGTAGTCCAGGCCCAGCGCATCGGCCGCCTCGGTCTGCCCGCGCGGCACGGCCTGGATGCCGCCGCGCCAGATCTCGCCGAGGAAGGCGCCGGCATGCAGCGTCAGCCCCACGGCCGCGGCGATCCACACGTTGACCTTCAGCCCGAGCACCGGCAGGCCGTAGAACACCAGGAACAGCTGCAGCAGCATCGGCGTGCCCTGGAAGAAGTCGATGAACACGCCGGCCGCGATGCGCAGCGCCTTCACCGGCGCCGTGCGGGCCAGCGCCACGCCCAACCCGGCCAGCCCGCCGCCGAGGAAGGCGATGGCGGACAGCAGCAGCGTGGCCCAGAGCCCGCTCGCGATCACCCAGAACTCGGTCAGCGTGAACTCACGGATCATGGACGCCTCACTTGGTGGGATAGGAGAAGTACAGCCGGTCGATCGCCTTGAAGACGGTCGAGAAGATCGTCGACATCGCCAGGTAGAGCAGCGCCGCGACGATGTAGACCTCGAAGCTGCGGAAGGTGGCCGAGTCGACGTTCTGCGCCACCGAGGTCAGCTCCTCCGCGGAGATCGACGAGACGATGCTGGTGGTCAGCAGCAGCATCACGAACTGCCCCGCCAGTGCCGGGTAGACCGTGCGCAGCGCGGGCTTGAAGACGACGTGGCGGAAGGTCTGCAAGGGGCTCAGCCCGAGCGCGGCGCCGGCCTCGAACTGGCCGCGCGGGACCGACTCGATGCCGGTGCGGATGATCTCCGCCGAGAAGGCACCCAGGTTCAGGCTGAGTGCCAGCACCGCGGCCGTGTTCGGCGTGAGGCTGATGCCGAGCGAGGGCAGGCCGAAGAAGATGAACAGGACCTGGACCAGGAAGGGCGTGTTGCGGATGGTCTCGATGTAGGTCTCGGCCAGCCAGCGCAGCGGCGGGACCGAGGCGCGCTTGGCGAGCACGGTGGCCAGACCGACGGCCAGGCCGATCGCCACCGCGATGGCCGACAGGCGCAGCGTCAGCCAGCAGCCCTCTGCAAACTGCTCCCAGTGCGGCAGCAGCACGGCGAAGTCGAATCGGTAGTTCATGGTGTGGCTCTTGTCTCGTGAGCGATTTCTTTTTCGATCGATGCGGGCTGTCCCGGCGCCCGCGGCCCGCGTCGTCGCTAGCCGGTCAGCACGACCTGGCTTCCGGTCGCTGCCGCCTGCGTCACCGCCAGCGTGGCCTCCAGCGTGCGCAGGCCATCGAGTGCCGAGCAGACCGGCTCTTCCCGTCCCTCGATCAGGGCGGCGAAGTGGCGCATCTGCTCGACGTACGGGTCGCCGGTGTGCACGACGGTGCGTTCCACCGTCAGCGGGTCGTGCCAGCCCTGGGCCGCGCCCTGGTCCTGGCGATAGCGCCACAGCTCCAGGCGCGGCAGGGTCAGCGAGCCTTCCGTGCCCGAATAGAAATGCGCGTTGATGTCCTGCCGCGGGAAGCGCTCCGCCTCGCCGGCGCTCAGGTCCCAGTTCCACGGCGCGGCCGCGGTGTCCGACACCGTGACCGTGCCGAGCGCGCCGTTGCGAAAGCGCAGCAGCACCGCGGCCGTGTCCTCCACCTCGAAGCCGCGAACCGCGTTCGAGGCCAGTGCCTGCACTGCCTCGATCTCGCCGTAGAGGTGGCGCATCAGGTCGATGTCGTGGATCAGGTTGATCAGGATCGGGCCGCCGCCCTGCTGGCGGCGCCACGCCACGTCGAAGTAGTCGCGCGGCTTGAGCCAGGTGCACAGAACGGTCGCGCTCACCGGCCGGCCGAGCGCGCCGGCGCCGACGATCGCCTTGGCCTTGCGCATGATCGTGTTGTGCCGGCGTTGGTGGCCCACCAGCACCGGCAGGCTGGCGGCGCGCGAGGCCTCGCAGATGCGCCGCGCGTCCTCCAGCGTGTCGGCGATCGGCTTCTCGACCAGCACCGCGCAGCCGTGCTCGAGGCAGTCGACGGTGATCTGCGCGTGCGTCACGTTCGGCGTGGCGACCACCACGCCGCGCGGCTTCAGCTGCGCGAGGAGGCTGCGGTAGTCGGGAAAGCAGGGCACGCCGGCCGCGCGTGCGATCTCGGCGGCCGCAGGCGTCGGGTCGGCGATGCCGGCCAGTTCGACCCCGGGGCTGTTCAGCGCGCAGTCGATGTGGGTCCGGCCGATCAGGCCGGCGCCGATCACGGCGATGGGGAGTTTGCTCATGGGTCCTGCTGGGTGAGGGATGCGACTGGGGCGAAGTCTAGTAACAACGCACAGACATACAATCCTCATCCAGTTGACTCGGAATCAACGATTCGTTGATAAAGCCGCGATGGACCTGAAGGACCTGGAAGTGTTCTGCGAGGTGGCACGCCGCTCCGGCTTCGCGGCCGCCTCGCTGGAGATCGGCACGACGCCGGCGCACATCAGCAAGCGCATCGCGATCCTCGAATCGCAGCTGGGCGTGCGCCTGTTCCACCGGACCACGCGGCGGGTGGTGATCACCGAGGACGGCGAGCGGGCCTACCAGTGGGCCCAGCGCATCCTCAACGATGCGGACGCGATGTCGGAGGCCTTCAGCAGCGCCAAGAAGGAGCCCTCGGGGCAGCTGCGCATCGCGACCAGCCAGCGCCTGGGCCGCGAGCACGTGGCGCCGATCCTGTCCCTGCTCGGCAGGCGCCATCCCCGCCTCGAGGTCTGGCTCGAGCTGCTCGACCGGCGGGTGGACCTGATCACCGAGAACTTCGACCTCGACATCCGCGTGGGCGATCCGACCCAGCCGCACCTGATCGCGCAGCGCATGGTGGAGAGCCGCCGCATCCTGTGTGCCTCGCCCGAGTACCTGGCGCAGCGCGGCCATCCGCGCTCGGTGGCCGAGCTGGCCGAGCACGAGTGCCTGCTGTACCGCGAGCGCGACCAGCCCTTCGGCATCTGGCGGTTGATCGGGCCCAAGGGCATCGAGTCGGTCAAGGTGACCAGCCGCTTCAGCTCCAACCACAGCGACGTGGTGAAGGGCTGGAGCCTGGACGGCAAGGGCATCTGCCTGCTCTCGGTCTGGGACGTCGCGCAGCCCCTGCTCGACGGCCGCGCGGTGCGGGTGCTGCCCTCCCACCACGAGTCGGCGGACATCTGGGCCATGACCAGCACGCGCTCGGCCGGCTCGGCGAAGGTGCGGGTGTGCGTGGAATTCCTGAAGGAGCAGCTGGTGAGCGGGCCGCATGCGCTGAACACGGCCGCCGCCGGGTAGCGTGGCGGCTCAGCCGATGGCCTGGCGGGGATCACACTGGCGCCATGATCATCGACTGCCGCGGCCACTACACGACCGCGCCCAAGGCGTCGGAAAACTGGCGCAACCAGCAGATCGCGGGCATCGCCGACCCATCGCTGATGCGGTCGAGAAACGCGAGGCCAACGAGGCCGGCAAGCGCGAGCGCTTCACGGCCGGCGAGCTGGGCCTGGACATGTACGCGATGCGCGAGTCGCTGGCCAAGGCCGGCCTGCGCTACATCGAAACGACCCGAAGGACCAGCTGTCGGCCCTGCGCGACCACCTGGGCTGCGAGCGCAACGTGATCGTGCAGGCCACCTGCCATGGCGCCGACAACCGTGCGCTGGTCGATGCGCTTCAGTCGTCGCAGGGCCGGGCCCGAGGCGTTGCGACGGTGAAGCGCACGGTCAGTGAGTCAGCCGGTGCGCTCCGCAAAGGCGCGCACCTCGCCCGGCTTGCGCAGCATCTTGTCGACGTCCGCGGCGTGCAGCTCTTCGGCATGGATCATCTGCCGGGCGAATTCCTCCAGCGCCACCGAGCGGCCCTCGACCAGCGCGAGCAGTTGCCGGTACAGCCCGAGCGCGCGGCCCTCGGTCGCCAGCGACTCCTGCAGGATGGCCGCCATGTCGTGCTGGTGCGAATCGAGCAGCGGGCCGATGCCCAACGACGGATAGGCGCCGAGGGTCGTGATCCATTCCCCGACCTGCTGGGCATGGAGCAGCGATTCATCGGCCTGTGCCCGCAGCCAGGACACGATGGGGATGCGCGAGAAGCCGAACACCAGGAAGGAGTAGTGGGTGTAGCGCACCACGCCGGCCAGTTCCGCCTCCAGCAGGCGATTCAGGACATCGACGACCTGGTCCTTGTCGAGTGGGGACTGGGACATGGCGCACCTCCTGGGGTGATGGGCGCCGGCCGTGCGGCGCGGTGCAAGCCTTGCACGATCCGCGGGCTTGCGCAAGCCGTCCGGCGCCGCGCCCTTGTCAGGGAATGTTGCGCCGGCACGCCCGCGGTGCTTCAATGACCGGCTTTCCCCCCAGTGCACAGGAGGCTGCCATGGCATACGAAGCCCGCTACGTCTTCAAGCTGAACCCGGGCGCCGATCTGGCCGCCGTCGTGACGACGATGCAGCAGGGGGCCGCGCTCTGGCGCAAGCACGGCGCGGGCCGCCCGCAGCTCTGGGCCATCACCGCCGGCGAGCTGGGCAACTACGTGCTCAGCGTGCAGTTCGACAGTGCGGCCGACTTCGCCAAGGCCGTCGATCCCTTGTCCGCCGACCCGGAATTCCGCGCCTGGCAGGCGCACAACGCGCAGGCGGGCCAGATCAGCTGGGTGCGCAGCAACCACGCGCGCGAGGTGGCGCTGGACGGGTGATGCGCGGACTCAGGGCGCGGCTTCGCGCGCCGCACCTTCGCGCAGCAGGTGCTTCTCGAAGAAGGCGGTGATTCGCCGATCCACCTGCGCCATCTGGCTGCGGTCGAAGCCCGGCGGGTCGTTCAGCATGTCGCCGACGAGCCCCGTGAGCCCGGGCGGCGGCGGCGACAGCAGCGAGCCGTGACCGGCGCCGGGCAGGTCGGCGATGCGCTCGCAGGGCGTGCACGCCGCCACCACCCGGTCGCTGTGGAAGCGCGGGATCAGCCAGCGGTCCTGTCCCGCGGTGACCAGGCCCAGCGGCACGCGCGGCGTGGCCAGCGAGGCCATGTCGAAGTCGGCCGCGAAGGGCACGCCCGCCACCACCGCCGCCACGCGCGGGTCGGCATGCACGCGTGGCGTGTCGTCGTCGAAGCGCAGGCCGATCACCGTCCGCGCGGCCCAGAGCTTGAGGCCGTCCAGCCAGCCGCCGGTCAGCCGGGTGAACAGGCCGACGCAGGATTGGAAGTCTTGCGCCAGGTGGGCCTCGCAATGCCGCTTGAAGCCGCCCGGTGACCAGCGCCCGCCCGCCAGGCTCAGGGCCGTGTGGCCACCGGCCGACATGCCGTAGACGCCCACCTCGTCAAGCTGCAGCAGCGGCGCGAAGCGCGGGTCGCGGCCCACCGCGTCGATGGCGCGCGAGACCTCGGCCGGTCGCCGGACCCAGCTGTCGGGCCCCGGGTGGCCCGTGTCCCTGTAGTTGTCGCCGCGGTGCTCGGGCATGGCGACCACGAAGCCGGCCTCCACCAGGCGGCGCGCCAGGTCCGCGTGCACCGAGGGCGAGCCGCCCGAGCCGTGCGAGATCACCACCAGCCGGCCGTTGCCGCGCACGGGCTGGCCCTGCGGCGCCACCTGGAGTGTGAAAGGCCCGCGCCGGACCGTCTGCTCGGCGTCGCCGGACGGGTAGTACAGCGTGACCGGGCCGTCCTCGGCCGTCGCGGCGATCTCGCCGAGGCCCATGGCGGCCTGGGCCAGGCCGGAAAGCAGCATCGTCGTGGCTGCCAGCACATGCAGGAAACGCATCGTTCACTCCTCTTCTTGATCCGAAGGCCCCCTGCCCACGGTGATGCGGACGATGCCGCGGCGCGCCGGCCGCGTCTTGCCGAATGCGACGAAACGCATGTTTCGGCTCGCCGAATTCAGGAATCGGCCAGCTTTTCTCGCCGGTACTCGGTCGGCGTGAGGCCGGTGGCGGCCTTGAAGGCCCGGTTGAAGGGTCCGATGGACTGGAAGCCCGCCTCCAGCGCGATGCTCAGCACCGGCAGGCCGCGCCGCGCCGGATCGGCCAGCGCGGTACGCGCCTCTTCCAGCCGGAAGCCGTTGACGAAGGCGTTGAAGTTGCGGTGGCCCAGGCGCTGGTTGATCAGGCGCCGCAGCCGGTACTCGGGCGCGCCGACCCGCGCGGCCAGTCCGGCGACCGTCAGGTCTTCGGTGCGGTAGGCGCGCTCGACCGTCATGAGCCGATGCAGGGCCTCGGCCAGCGCCTGCTCGGCGGGGTCGGGCGCGGCGTCCGGGGCGTGGTCTTCCGTTTCGGCCTTCGCCGGCGCCGTGTCGGCGACCCGGGCCGCGCGCGCCGAGGGAAACAGCTCGGTGCCTGCCAGGCGCAGCATCCAGAGCGCAGTCGCCGCCACGATGATCAGCAGCATCGCCACGTCGATCGTCGCCATCGTGTCGGAGAGCCGGCCGCGCGGCGAGGCCAGCCGCGCCAGCAGCATCGCCAGCGTGTACGCCACGCCCGTCACCACGATGAAGGCGCGCAGGCGCCGCCGCCCCTCGACCAGGTCCGCGCGCCAGTGCGCTGCCGCCGCGATCGTGGCCAGCACCGCGAACAGCAGCGGCACGCCGCGCTGCAGGCCCATCGTGACCGGCGCCAGCACCGAGGCGCTGCCGGCCACCCAGGCGCAATTGACGCCCGCCAGCGCCGCGACCGCGAGCCAGGCCGCGGCATGCAGGGGCCTGAACGCGAAGTCGTCGTCGAACAGCGCCTGCACGAAGATCCAGAACAGCACCGCGTTGCCCACCGAGACGGCGACCAGCGGTGCCTGCCACAGGCGCGGCACGGTGTGCTCGAACAGCGGCGTGGAACTGATGACCTGCAGGGCCAGCCCCAGCATCATCGCCACCGCCGTGCGCGCGGCCGGAAGGCGCGGGCGGTCGCGCGCCAGCACGAAGGCCAGCAGCGCGAGCAGGGCCAGCAGCATGCCGCGCAGCGCGGCATCGAGGAGGAAGTTGGCGGGATTCATGCGGGCAGACCGGGCACGTGGGCGATCGTTCGCTCCGGCCGCGAGGGACGGTATCACGAGCCTCGTGACATCTTCACGCCAGCGCCCGCCTCGCGGCGGCGATGAACGGCTCGACGAAAGGGCTGTCCAGGTCGCGGCGCCGGCAGACCGCCACCTCGAAGCCTTCGTTCACGCCCTTGAGCTTGCGGAAGGCGACGCCCGGCGGGCGGCCGACCGCGGCGCACTCGGGGACCACGGCATAGCCCTCGCCGGCGAGCACCAGCGCCAGCGCCGCGTGCACGGTCTCCACGCGCTCGACCACCTGCATCGTCACCTGGTGCCGGCGCAGCAGCGCGGCCACCAGCGACATGTCCGCGTTCTCCTGGAAGGTCGGCAGGGCGATCAGCTTCTGGCCCTGGAGCCGCTCGATGGGGACCGAGGCCAGCCGCGCGAGCGGGGCGCGTGCAGGCATGGCCAGCCGCAGCGGCTGCGTGCCGACGATGGTGCTGGCCACTTCCGGGCGCTGGATCGGCGGCATGCACAGGCCGACGGAGACCTTGTGGTCGACGATGTGCGCCTCGTAAGTGACGGCACTCATTTCGACGAACTGCAGCTCGACGTCCGGCAGCGAACGGCGCAGGAGCGGGACGAGCCTGGGCAGCACGGCATAGCCCAGCGAGAACATGTAGCCCACCGCGAGCCGGCCGCGCCGGCCAGTGCCGATCGCGCGCGCGGCCTCGTAGCCGTCGTGCGCCAGGGCCAGCGCTTCGCGGGCCCGCACGAACAGGGCGCTGCCCGCGTCGGTCAGCCGCATCCCCGTCGATTCGCGCAGGAACAGCGGCGTGCCGACCTGGGCCTCCAGGTTGCGGATCTGCACGGACAGCGGCGGCTGCGCCATGTGCAGCCGCTGGGCCGCCTTGCCCACGCTGCGGGCTTCCGCCACGGCCACGAAGTAACGCAGGCTCTTGAGGTCCATGCCCATACGATTCCAGTATGAGTGAATTGTGAACGAGTATTGGACCGTGCCATCACCGGCTGGCAACCTTCGTCGCATGCCGGCTGAAGCCGCCGGCGCCCGAGAAAGGTAGCCTGGATGGCCGAGGAACTGTGCTTGTGGACTGCGGTGCGTCTGCGCGAGGCGATCGCGCGCCGCGAGGTCTCTCCCGTCGAGCTGACGCGGGCCGTGCTGGATCGCGCCGCGCGCCTGCAGCCGGGACTCAACTGCTTCATCACGCTGTGTGCGGACGAAGCCCTGCGCGACGCGAAGGCCGCCGAGCAGGCCGTCATGCGAGGCGAGCCTCTCGGGCTGCTCCACGGCATTCCCTATGCCTGCAAGGATCTCGTGAACACGAAGGGCGTGAAGACCACCTTCGGCTCGCTGCTGTTCGCGGACAACGTGCCGAGCGAGGACGCGGCGGCGATCACCCGGCTGCGACAGCAGGGAGCCATCCTCATCGGCAAGACCACCACCTCGGAGTTCGGCGCCAAGTGCCTGACCGACGCGCCCCTGTTCGGACGCACGCGCAATGCGTGGCATCCCGATCGCACGAGTGGTGGATCGAGCGGCGGTGCCGCAGTGGCCGTGGCGGCGGGGCTGGCGCCGATCGGTGTCGCGACGGACGGTGGCGGCTCCACGCGGATCCCGGCTGCCTGCAACGGCGTCGTCGGGCTGAAGCAGTCGATCGGCGTGGTCCCGCATTCGCAGGCGGAGGACGTCATCGGCAATCTCACCTACGTCACGCCCATCTCGCGCACGGTCGCGGACACCGCGCTCATGCTGCAGGCCATGGCGGGGGAGCATCCCTGTGATCCCTGGTCTGCGGGTGTCCGCGCGCAGGACCATCTCGAGGCGATGCGCGCCGTTGCTGACCTGCGCGGCAAGCGCATCCTGTTCGCGGGCATGCCGTCCGGCCGGCCGATCGCGTCGGACGTGGCGTCCTGTTTCGCGTCCTCGCTGCGGCTCTTGTCCGAACTGGGCGCGGAGACCACCGAGATGAAGACCACCTCGGCCTTCGACGTCGAGCCCCTCTGGCGCACCGTCAATCACACGGTCTGGAAGGCCCGCTTCGGAAGGATGGCCGAGGAGCGGCCGGAGCAACTGACTCCGTCCTTCCTCCAGCAGATCGCGCTCGCGAAGGACTACACGGCCGTCGACTACCAGCAGGCGAACTTCGCTCGCACGCGGCTCTTCCGGCATGTGCAGGACCTGCTGCGCGACAACGACTTCATCGCGGTCCCGACGCTGTCGCGCACGGCCGTCGCGATCGACCAGGACCTGTTCGGCCCGGTCGAGATCGACGGGCGGCGCTTCGACGAGCTGCGCCCGAACTGGTTCCCCTGGACCATGCCCTTCAACCTGACCGGTCATCCCGCCATCACCCTGCCTTGCGGCTTCGGCGAGGACGGGCTGCCGATCGGCCTGCAACTGGTGGGGCGCCTGCGCGGCGAGTCGGATCTTCTTGCCGCCGCGGCGGTCTTCGAAGCCGCGCGGAACATCGTTTCCCGCCGGCCGGACATGGAGGTGCATGCATGAATGCGATCAGGATGTTCCTTTCCGCCGCTTGGATCGCGGCCGTCGTTGCGGCCGGTCCGGCGCAGGCGCAGGCACTGGCTGGCGGCGCCAATCCGCTGCGGCTCATCGTCGGATTTCCTCCGGGCGGGGCGCTCGACATACTGGCGCGGGCGCTCGCCGAGCAGCTGCGCCTCGCCGGCGAGGAGCAGGTCATCGTGGACAACCGTCCCGGCGCTGCCACGCGCATCTCCATCGAACACGTGAAGCGGTCGGCGCCCAATGGCAGGACGGTGCTCCTGTCCTCCAACGCGCCGTTGATCATCTTCCCGATGACCTACCGGCAGCTGGCCTACGACGTCGACCGCGACTTCATCCCCGTGGCCCATCTCGCGGAGGTCCCCGTGGTGATATCCGCCGGCGCGGATCGCCCCTACCGGACCTTGCAGGAGTACGTGGGTTGGGTGCGCGCCAATCCGGCACAGGGCAACGTGGGGCTCACCTCGCTCGGTGGCCTGCTGCACTTCGCAGTCCTCGGCATGGGCAAGTCCATCAACGTCCCGCTCAAGCCGGTGGCCTACAAGGGCGGCGCGCCGCTCGTGACGGACCTGGTCGGCGGGCATGTCCCGCTGGCCATGGATGCCCTGGCCAGCCAGCTCGAACTCCATCGCGGCGGCAAGGTGCGCATCCTGGCGGTCTCCGGCACGCGCCGCAATCCCTCTCTGCCGGACGTTCCCACTGCGCGCGAGGCCGGCATCGATGCCTTCGAGCATGCAGGTGCCTCCTACAGCGCCTTCGTGCCCGCCGGCACCCCGCCCGACGTGGTGCAGCGCCTGGAGCACGCCTTCGTTGCCGCGATGCAGCAGCCGCAGGTCCGGGCCGCGATGACGCGCGCCGGCATGGAAGCCACCGGCCTTCCCGGCGCCGCCGTGGCCCGCGCGCTGAACTCGGAGCGCGAGTTCTGGCGTCCCCTGGTGCAGGCCTCGGGGTTCCGCAGTGAGGATTGACGGCGCCCTCGTGCCATGACACCGAAGGAGAGTTCCATGCGCGATTCGACCTCGAACACCGCAGCCTCCGTGCGCCGCAGCCTGAGCGCGGGCGCGGTCTGCCTGCTGCTTGCGTCAAGCCTGGTGCCGGGCGGCACGGCCACTGCCGCGGGCTATCCGGAACGCCCGGTCACGATCGTGTCCGCCTTCCCGGCGGGGGGCATCGTCGACGTCATCGCGCGTCGCCTCGCGCAGAACTTCTCCGAGCGCTTCAAGCAGAGCTTCATCGTCGAGAACCGGGTGGGTGCGGCCGGCAGCATCGGCTATTCGGCGGTGGCGCGGGCGGCTCCCGACGGGTACACGCTGGTCGTGGCCAGCGGTCCGACGACCATGGCACCGCCCGGCTCGGCGACAGCCTCCTGGCAACCGCAGACCGCCTTCAGCGCCATCGGCATGATCGGCACCATCCCGCAGGCCATCATCGCGAGCCAGGGCCTGCCGGCCCGCACCCTGCCCGAGCTCGTCGACGTCGCCCGGGCACGGCCAGGCCAGTTGAACTACGGCTCTGCCGGCGCCGGCACCACGCCCTTCTTCACGATGGAGCTGCTCAAGAGCCAGCAGAAGATCGACCTCACGCATGTGCCCTATCGGGGACAGCCGGAGGTCATGACGGACCTGGTCCGCGGCGAGATCGGCGTCACCGCGATGACCGTGCCCCTGGTGCTCCAGCAGGTGCAGTCCGGCAAGATCAAGGCGTTGGCGGTCACGTCACCCGCGCGGCTTGCATCGCTGCCCGAGGTGCCCACCGTCGCCGAGGCGGGAATGCCCGGGCTGGCCATTTCCAATTGGTTCGCGCTGATGGGGCCGGCCAAGCTGCCGCCGGACGTCGTCGCTGCGCTCGCGCGCGCCCTGTCGGACGCCCTGGCGGCTCCGGAGGTGCGGGCCGGCTTCGCGGAGCTCGGCCTGATCGTTCAACCCGCACCGCCTGACGAGACGCTGGGCTTCGTCCAGGCGGATCTCGCGCGCTGGATCGCGATGTCGCGATCGCTGGACGGCGACCCCCACCCCCTGAAGGAAACAAGGAAATGAACAGAGACTCCGCGCAACTTTCCGCGCACATGGTGCCCGAGGGCATGACCACCGACGAATGGCAACTGCGCTGCGAACTCGCGGCCTGCTTCCAGCTGACGGACCTCTACGGCATGTCGGACGTGGCCTCCACCCACATCTCCGTGATGCTGCCCGGCCCGGAGCACCACTTCCTCGTCAATCCGCTGGGCACCCTGTTCGACGAGATGACGGCCTCGGCCCTGCTCAAGGTGGACCTGGATGGGCGCGTCGTGGAAGGGGATCCGTCGCTGCTCAACCCGGCCGGCTTCATCATCCACAGCGCCATCCACATGGCCCAGACGGACCTGGTGTGCGTCATGCACAGCCACACCCGCGCCAACAACGCGATCGCGATGCAGGCGCAGGGACTGCGCCCGCTGAGCCAGAAGGCCTGCGTGATGCTGGACTTCCTCGGCTACCACGATTACGAAGGGGCGGCGCTCGACGAGGACGAGCGCGAGCGCCTGGTGCGCGACCTCGGCCCCGAAGGCCGCGTGCTGGTCCTGCGCAACCACGGCGCCCTCACGGTCGGCCGCAGCGTGGGCGAGGCCTTCTGCTGGATGCTGCGCCTGGAGACGGCCTGCCAGTACCAGATCGACGGGCAGGCCGGCGGCGTGCCTCTTCACGAGCTGTCCGAGGCCACCATCCTGCACACCCGCGCCCAGGGCCGCAGGCTGCTGGGGCCGGGCGGCGTCATCGAGGTCGGCAAGCTGGAGTGGCCGGGGCTGCTGCGCAAGCTGGAGCGAGAGCGGGGCAGCAGCTATCGGACTTGAGTGGAGGCTGTCAGCACGAAGGTGGTGTTGGCGTAACCGCGCATCAACGTCGATGCGCACTCAGACCGGTGCAGCTCCCGCAAGGTGTGGAGACCGGTCGCAACACTCGATCAGGAGCTCGGTGAGCACCCGAATCTTCCGTGCGGGATGCTGACCTGGCGGGCGGATGACATAGGCACCTGCCGGGGGCGGTGGATGACGTGTCATGACCGGCACCAGTGCCCCGGAGGCCAAATGCTCATGGGTGAGCCAATCGGGCAGGTAGGCGATGCCGAGTCCTGCCGTGGCGGCCGCGACCAGCGCTGTGCCGTTGTCGCTCTTGAAGCGCCCCTGCGGACGAACCGTGATGATCCTGTCGCCGTCCATCAGTTGCCAGGCCTCGGTTCCTTGCATGAGGGATTGATGGGCGGCGAGTTCCTCTGGGGTTTCCGGCGACCCATGCGCCTTGACATAGTCCGGGCTTGCGACCAGCTTCCCGTGGATGCGACCGATGCGTCTTGCGATCAAGCCGGAGTCCTGAAGATGGCCGACCCGTATCGCACAGTCGTAGCCCTCCGCAATGAGGTCGACGAAGCGATCGCTGTAGCAGGCCTGGATGTGGAGCCGAGGGTGGCGTCGTGCCATTTCCGCGAAGATCGGAGCGAAGTGGATCGGGCCGAAAGAAAGCGGCGCGGCGACGCGCAAACGGCCGCGAAGGTCGCCGGCGGGCAGGATCGCTTCCCTGGCCGCGTCGATCTCGGCGCAGACCCTGGCTGCATAGTCTCGCAATGTGGCCCCGGCTTCTGTGAGCGCCGCCCCGCGAGTGGATCGCGAAAGCAGCTGGACGCCGAATTCCGCTTCAAGCCGCGACAGGCGACGACTGACGATCGACTTGGCCACGCCGAGCCGAAGCGCAGCAGACGAGATCCCGCCTGCATCCGCAACCTCTACGAATGTCTGTAGCTCCTCGATGTCCAACTGAGCGTTCCTCTTTTCGCGACACAGCTCGCCGTGAAATGGTACTACCGCACCGAATCTGGGAACAACACAATGCGTCCAGGCAACGTTCCCGCCGGCGAACGTTTCCGTAGATCAACCCCGCTCAAAGCGGCAACAAAGGATGCATCAATGACTTTCCGCAACGGCCTTGCTTCGCTTCTTCGTCCAGAAGATTCGGTGCTTGTTCTGATCGACCACCAGCCTTATCAGCTCGCGAACGTGAACAGCCACGAACCGCAGATGGTGATCAACAACACGGCGGGGCTGGCGAAGGCCGCCAAGGCCTTCGGCGTCCCTACCATACTGACCACGGTGATCGCGGCCCGAGGCGGGCTCCTCTTTCCCCAGATTACGGACGTATTCCCCGGCCAGGAAGTGATCGACCGGACGTTCATCAACACCTGGGAGGATCGGAAGGTGGTGGACGCGGTGAAGGCGACGGGCCGCAAGCAGCTGGTCATCGCGGGCCTGTGGACCGAGGTGTGCGTCGCGATGCCGGCAATCCAGGCCCTCGGCGAAGGCTGGGACGTCACCGTGATCACCGATGCGTCGGGCGGTGTTTCGGTCGAGGCCCATGAGGTCGCCATCCAACGCATGATCGCGGCCGGCGCGAACATGATGACCTGGATGGCGCTCGCGGCCGAATGGCAGCGCGATTGGGCTCGGACCGAGCAAGCCGCTGCACTGACGGAAGTGATCACCCAGCATGCCGGCGGCAGCGGCATCGCCTTCCTGTGGGAGCAGCAGCTGCTCAACACGCCTGTGCCTGGCAACGCAGGATGATCTGAGCGGGGATGAAAGGTGCTTGCGCAGCGTCGCGCGAAGGCTGACAGCTTGTCGCCTGACCGCTGCCGCCGCGCCGCAGGCTAGAGGACGGAAAACGAGATCGTCTTCGCCACCGCATCGCGGATATGCCGGATGCGTTCCCGGTTGAGCCGCTCGGCCGCCTCGGCATCGCCTCGCGTGATCGCGTCCAGCAGCTTCTCGTGCTCATCGATGGCCGCTTCCATGCGTCCCGGCAGCAGCGCGGTGCGGCTGGCCGTCAGGCGCAGGCGGTTCTCGATCGCCATGACGTGCTCCGACAGGGTGGCGCTGCCGCAGCATTCCACCAGCACGCGCCGGAAGGCCAGCGCCTGGTCGAGGTAGGCGCCGACGTCGGCCTTGCGGGCGCTGGCGGCCAGCTGCTGCAGCAGCTTCTTCAGGCGCTGCAGGTGCAGGCTGTCCATGTGCTGCGTGGCCAGCCGGGCCACCAGCCCTTCGAGCACTTCGCGGATGTCCAGCAGCTCGATCACCTCTTCCGGCGAGAGCCGGGTCACCGTGACGCCGACAAAGGGCGTGCGGGTGACCAGCCGTTCCACCTCCAGCTGGCGGATCGCTTCGCGGATCGGCGTGCGGCTCACTTCGAGTTCGGCCGCGAGATCCTGTTCGGTGAGCTTCGATCCCGGCTTCAGCTCGCCGCTGAGGATGGCCGCGCGGATGCGCTCGCAGACCTGCTCGGCCGACAGGGGCTGGGGGCCTCGCGTTCTGAGCGCGGTGGACTTCACGGATGTCATGCAATCTTTATACAAGAGACGCCTGAGGCTTCATTCCTCGGCGTATTCGTGCGCGTTCGCGGGCATCTGCAGCACCAGCAGGTGCAGTCCGTCCGCGCCAGCCGTGCAGCCGGTGGCCTCCTCGCCCGGCGACAGGTAGCGGCTTTCCCACGTCTGCAGCCGGCCCTGCGGGGTCTCGAGCGCACCGGCCAGCACCAGCTGGAACTGGCCGGAGCCGCCGGGCTCCCCCGGCTCGACCGGCGCGAGGGGCGGCAGCTGCAATGCATAGGCTTCGAGATTGCCCTGCGGCGCGATCAGGGGGACCCGGCGTGCCGATGCCAGGCCGCGCAGCGCCTCCGGCGCCAGGGGTTCGTGCGTCGGGCCTTGCGCGTGCCGCCGCGGTCCTTGCCGCATCCGCTCCCGTGCCGCCGGCAGGAAGTTCGCGCCCGTCTCGAAGACCGCGCGGATCGTGAAGTAGCTCAGGCCCTCCGGTCCCGCCGCCAGCGGCCCGTAGCCCGTGAAGGCGCCCGCGTAGTGCACGGAGCCCGGGCCCACCGCGTGCCGGCCCAGCAGGCCGGAGCCGGCCTGGAAGACCTGGAACTGGTTCTGCATGTGAAAGTGTGGCGCCAGCACGGAACCCGGTGGCTGCTCCACGAGGAACACGGTGGGAGACAGGCCGGGGCCTCGGCCGCTTTGCATCCACTCGCTGCGATGAAAGCCGAAGCCGTTGTCCAGGACCCGGTGGTGCCGGGTTTCGTCCGCGAGCGCGGCGGATCCGAGTGTGATCATCGCGTCACTCCAGCCGGGCCCCGGAGCTCTTGACGATCGCGGCCCAGCGCTCGACCTCGAGCCGCACGAAGCGCTTGAATTCGGCCGCGGTGCTGGAGCGGACACGTCCGCCCAGCGCCACGATCCGCTGGGAGAAGTCCGGCGAGCGCACGATCCTCGCGAGCTCCTCGCTGACCTTGTCGACGGTGGCCTTCGGCAGGCCGGCGGGTGCCAGCAGGCCGACCCACGGCACCAGGTCGAAGTCGGCCAGGCCGCTCTCCGCGACGGTGGGCACCGCCGGCAGCACGGAGATGCGCTCGTGCGAGCTGACGGCGACCGCGCGCACCCTGCCGCCCGAGAGAAAGGGCTGGGCCGCGCCGTAGGCGTCGAAGGACACCTGGACCTGGCCGGCGGCCAGGTCGGTGAGCGACTTGGCCGCGCCCTGGTAGGGCACGTGCGTCATCTCGATGCCGGCCCGCCGCATGAGTTCCGACATGGCGAGGTGCGACACCGACCCGTTGCCCGGCGACGAGTAGTTCACCTTGCCCGGGTTCGCCTTCGCGTAGGCGACCAGCTCCTGCATCGACTGCACCGGCAGCGCGCTGTTCACCATCAGCACCAGCGGCGCGTCGTAGATCAGCCCGATCGGCTCGAAGTCCTTCAGGCTGTCGTAGTGCACGTTCCTGTACAGAAAGGGATTGCCGGCGATGGCGGCGGAGGCGGACAGCGTCATGACGCTGCCGTCCGCGGGCATGCGCGAGACGGCCGCGAGCGCGACGCTGCCGGCCAGGCCGGGCATGTTCTCCACGATCAGGGAGCGGCCGATCGCCGGCCCCAGGCGCTCGGCGAGGACGCGGGCGACCGCGTCCACGGACTGGCCGGCCGGATAGCCGACGATCAGCTTGCCCGTCTCCCGTTGCGCGAAGGCGGAGGTGCCGGTGAACAGCAGCGCGGCGATTCCGCTGTTGAAGGTGCGGCGGCTGGTGGTCATGCATGTCTCCTGCGTGCGGTTGTTCAGCGGCCCGCGGGCTGCGCGGTGCCGAGCATCTGGATGACGGAAGAGAAATCCAGGCGTCCCCGCCCGGCGGCGCAGTGCATGGCGTAGACCGAGGCCGCCGCCGCGCCCAGCAGCGCGGGCGAGCGGCTCGCGACCGCGGCCTGCTCGGCCAGCCGCAGGTCCTTCAGCATCAGCTCGGAGGCGAAGCCGCCCTCGTAGCCGCGGTTGGCCGGCGCCGAAGGGACCAGCCCGGGTTCGGGGGCATAGCTGGTGAGCGCCCAGCATTGGCCCGACGAGGTCGAGGCGATCTCGAAGAACTTCTGCGGATCGAGGCCCAGGCGCTTGGCCAGGTACAGCGCCTCCGACACCGCGAGCATGGAAATGCCCGCCAGCATGTTGTTGCAGATCTTCGCGGCCTGTCCGGCACCGGCCGCACCGGCATGAACGATGTTCCGGCCCATCGCGCGCAGCAGCGCGAGGGCACGCCCGAAGGCGTCGTCGGATCCGCCCACCATGAAGGTCAGCGTGCCCGCGGCCGCGCCGCCGACGCCGCCGGAGACCGGGGCGTCGAGCGTCAGCAGGCCCTTGCCGCCCAGGGCCGCGTGGAAGGCCGCGCAGGACTCGACATCGATCGTCGAGCAGTCGATGACGAGCGCGTCGGCTTCGAAGCGCAGCGCCGGGTCGTTGATCACCTCCAGCACGTGGCGGCCGCTGGGCAGCATCGTGATCACCACCTCCGCGCCGGCGACCGCCTCCGAGGTCGAGGCGGATCGCTGCAGCCCCGCCTCGTGCGCCCGTTCCATGGCGCCCGCGTCCAGGTCGAAGCAGCGCACCGCGTGCCCTGCCTCCTTCAAGCGGCACGCCATGGGCAAGCCCATGTTGCCCAGTCCGATGAATCCGATCACAGCCATGCTTGTCTCCTTTTTGGATTGGGAACCGGGACCGGGCTCAGCTCATGTTGAGGAGCACGGTCTTCTTGTGGGTGAAGTGGTCCAGCATGGCTTCCAGCGAAGCCTCGCGTCCCAGGCCCGATTGCTTGACGCCGCCGTAGGACAGGCCGGGCTGGACCACGATGTTCTGGTTCACCTGCACGAAGCCGGCGTGCAGCCGCCGGGTGGCGTCCAGGGCCGTCTTCAGGTCACGCGTCCAGATCGTCGCCGCCAGCCCGTAGTCGCTGTCGTTCGCCATCGCGATGGCCTCCTCGTAGCTGGAGAAGCGGATCACGCAGGTCACCGGCCCGAAGATCTCCTCGCGTGCGAGGCGGGAGCCGTTGCCCAGCCCGGTGAAGATGACCGGCCGCACGAACAGGCCCTCCCGAAGCGCATCGCCGCTGGGCAGCTGCGCGCATTCGTGCGCCGTCGCGCCGGCTTCCGCGCGGCCGCTCTCGATGTAGCCGAGCACCTTGTCGAGCTGCGCGCGCGAGATGATGGTGCCGATGTCCGTTGCCTCGTCCAGCGGGTCGCCCATCTTCATCGCATCGACGCGCGCCTTGAGCTGGGCAACGAACGCGTCGTGGACCTTCTCGTGCACGAGGATGCGGCTGGCCGCGGTGCAGCTCTGCCCCTGGCGGGTGAAGCGCATGCCGCTGACCGCGCCGGTGACGGCCCGGGGAAGGTCCGCGTCGTCCATCACGATCATCGGGCTCTTGCCGCCCAGCTCGAGCGTGACCGGGATCAGCTTCTCGCCGGCGGTGCGCGCGACGATGCGGCCCGTCTCGACGGAGCCGGTGAAGGTCACCTTGCCCACCTGCGGATGCGCGACCAGCGGCGCACCGCACACGGGGCCGTCGCCGGAGACGATGTTCAGCACACCCGGCGGCAGCTTCTGGTTGAGGATCTGGCACACGCGCAGGACCGCGAGCGGGGCTTCCTCCGCCGACTTGACGACGACCGTGTTGCCGGCCACCAGCGCCGGCGCGATCTTCAGCGCCATCAGCATCATGGGCGCGTTCCACGGAATGATGACGCCCACCACGCCGATCGGCTCGCGCTGGGTGAAGGTCAGCATGCCGGGGTCGAAGGGCACGGTCTCGCCCTTGAGCTCCGAGCCGAGGCCGCCGTAGAACTGCAGCGCGTCGGCGACCACCGAGGCCTCCACCCGGCTCTCGGTGCGCAGGGCCTTGCCGGTTTCTAGCGCGACCAGGCGCCCCAGTTCCTCCACGTGGCCCGCGAGCAGGCGGGCGCATTCGGCCACCAGGGTGCCGCGTTTTCGGGCAGCCATGGCGGCCCACGCCGGCTGGGCACGGGCCGCTGCGGCGACAGCCTGTTCCACGTCGCCCGCGTCGCTGTGGGCGGCCTGGCCGATCTCGCGGCCGTTGGCCGGGTTGACGACGGGGAAGGTGCGACCCGAGCGCGCCGGGGTCAGTTCGCCGCCGATCAGGTTGAAGCCGCTGATGGTGCGGGCGAGGCGGTGCGGATCGGTGTCCGCGATGAGCTGCTGCTGGGTCATGCCCCGTTCTCCTTCCCGTTCGCCGTGCCGGCCAGCGGCGGCCAGCGCTTCTTGACCTTGATCACCCGGGCGCTGCCGCGGCGCACGAAGCGGCGCGTGTCGTCGGTGCTGGCCTGGTAGTCCCACACCGGCTGGCTCGCCTCGGGCAGCGAGTTGATGAACTTGCGCCGCGCCTGGCTGGCGAGCACCTGCTGCGTGATCGCCCCCGGGTCCCAGCGGGAGAGCACGCGTGCCTTGAGCTCGGCGAGCACCTGCGGCTGCTGCTGCGCGATGTCGACGAGCTCGTTCGGATCGGCCTCCATGTCGAACAGCAGATCCGGATGGCCGTGCGTGTAGACGTACTTGTACTTGCCGCGGCGCAGCATGCAGCACGGGCCGGTCACGCCTTCGGCCGTGTACTCGGAGAAGGCTTCCGCCTCGCCCGTGGGGTCGCCGGTGGCGACCAGCGGCACCAGGCTGCGGCCGTCGATCGGCTCGACCCAGGCCGGCGCGGTCTCGCCGGTGGCGTACTGCACGAGCGTCGGCAGCAGGTCCACGTGCGAGACCGGCTCCGCGATCCGGCGCGGCTTGTGCGCGCGGGGATCGAACACGATCAGCGGCACCTTGGCCGACCAGTCGAAGAACACGCGCTTGAACCACATGCCGCGCTCGCCCAGCATGTCGCCGTGGTCGGTGGTGAACACCACGATCGTGTTGTCCGCGAAGCCCGCGCGCTGCAGCGTGTCCAGCAGGCGCCCGACCTTGTCGTCGATGTAGCTGACCATCGCGTAGTAGGTGTGGCGCGCGCGCCGGATCTGCTCCTCGGTCGCGCCCTGCTTGTCGAGGCCGTGGGAGTACTGCACCCACTGGCTCAGCTTGTCGCGCTCGTGCATCGGCATGTCGCCGACGATGGGCAGGTTGATCTCTTCCGGCTTGTACCGGTCCAGGTACTCCGGCGGGATGCTGTACGGCGGGTGGGGGTGCGTGTAGGAGATGCACATGAAGAAGGGCTGCTCGTCTTCCCGCGCGAGGTCGTACAGGCGCTGCACGGCCTTGGCCTCCACCTCCTCGTCGTAGTCGAGCTGCAGGCTGCGGAAGCAGGGGCCGCTTTCGTCGACGGTACTCAGGTTGTGGCCCGGCGAATAGAAGCTGAACTCGCCTTCGTTCCAGTCGGCCACCCAGCCGAAATCCGCCGGGTAGATGTCGGTGGTCAGCCGCTCCGCGAAGCCGTGCTTCTGGTCCGGGCCCACGAAGTGCATCTTGCCGCCGAGGATGGTCTTGTAGCCCTGCCGGGCCAGGTAGTAGGGCAGCGTCGGCGTGGCGGCCTGGAACTCGCACGCGTTGTCGAAGGCGCCGATGCGCGTCGCGTACTGGCCCGCCAGCAGCGAGAAGCGCGCCGGCGCGCACAGCGGGAAGTTGCAGTAGGCGTTGTCGAAGACGGCGGATCGCTCCGCCAGCGCCTGCAGGTGCGGCGCCTTCACGACGGGGTTGCCGTGGAACGGCAGGGCGAGGGCGGAGAGCTGGTCCGCCATGATGAAAAGGATGTTGGGCTTGCGCATGGGGGCTCCTTGATTGCACAACGGTTGCATTTCCGTTGTATGCAATATAGAGTGGGTTCCGCGATGTGACAAGTGGAGAAAACGTGACCGATCCCAATTCCCTGCCCCTGGCCGGCGTGCGCGTCCTGGATCTCACCCGCGCGCTGGCGGGGCCCTTCTGCACCATGATCCTCGGCGACCTCGGTGCCGACGTGATCAAGGTCGAGCCCGCCGGCGGCGACATGATCCGCGAGTGGGGGCCCTTCGACCGCGGCACCAGCGCCTACTACCTGAGCGGCAACCGCAACAAGCGCGGCATCGCCGTCAACTTCCGCGATCCCGCCGCGCTGGACCTGCTGCGCGATCTGGCGGGGCGCTGCGACGTCGTGGTGGAGAACTTCCGAAGCGGCGCCATGGAAGCCATGGGCCTGGCCTACGAGACGCTGGCAGCCGCCAATCCGCGCCTGGTCTACGCCAGCGTGACCGGCTTCGGCCGCACCGGGCCGGCCGCCGGCCGCCCGGGCTTCGACCAGATCGCCCAGGGCTATTCGGGCCTGATGAGCGTCACCGGCAGCGCGGAGTCCGGCCCGGTGCGCGTCGGGGTGGCGATCGGCGACCAGACCGCCGGCATGTGGTGCGCGATCGGTGTGCTCGCCGCGCTGGGCGAGCGGCATGCGACCGGCCGCGGACGGCGCGTGGAGACTTCGCTGCTGGCCGGCCTGGTCGGGCTCATGAGCGTGCAGGCGCAGCGCTACCTGAGCCTCGGCGAGGTGCCGGCGCTCGCCGGCAACACGCACCCGGTGATCGCGCCCTATGGCGTCTTCGAAACGGCCGACGGCCCTTTGAACATTGCGCCGGCGACGGCGGAGATGTGGAGGCGGCTGTGCGAGGTGCTCGAGCTGCAGCACCTGGCCGACGATCCCCGCTACGCCACCAACGCCGCGCGGATGGAGCGCCGCATCGAGCTCAAGGCCCTCATCGAGGCGAAGCTGAAGGCGCGCGGCCGCAGCGAATGGACGGCGCGGCTGCTCGCGGCGGACATCCCGGCCGGGCCCATCAACAACCTGGCCGACGTCTTCGCCGACGAGCAGGTGCGCCACGCGCGGCTGGTGGAGGAGGTGCAGCACGCGCAGCTCGGCCCGATCCGCCAGGTGGGCAGCCCGGTCAGCTTCGACGGCCGCCTGGGCGGGTCGATCCGCCGCGCGCCGCCCGTGCTGGGGGAGCACACCTTCGAGGTGCTGCGGGAACACGGCTACGCGCCGCGCGACCTCGAAGCGCTGGCGCGCCGGGGCGTCATCGTGCAGCACGACGCCGGAGTGCAAGCGTGAGCCCCCGCCCCGCCGCTCGGAACGGGGCCCGCAGCGCAGCCGAAGGCGAAGGTACGCCAATGAACGCGGGCGCGGCGCCCACGCTGGAGATCGCGGACGCGGTGGCGACCCTCACGCTGCGCCGTCCCGCGCAGCACAACCGCATCGACCCGGACGACCCGGCGGTCTTCCTGAGCCACCTCGATCAAGTCCGAAGCGATCCCGCGGTGCGTCTGCTCGTGCTCACCGGCGAGGGCGAGAAGACCTTCTGCTCCGGCTACACCCTCGGCCAGATCGGCGCGCGCCTGGACCGGTCCTTCGAGGACATGCTCGATGCGCTGGAGTCGCTGGCGGTGCCGACGCTGTGCGCGCTGAACGGCAGCGCCTATGGCGGCGGCACCGACCTGGCGCTGGCCTGCGACTTCCGCATCGGCGTGCGCGGCTGCCGGCTGTTCATGCCCGCCGCGCGCTTCGGCCTGCACTACTACCCCGGCGGCCTGCGACGCTTCGTCACGCGGCTGGGCTGCTCGACGGCCAAGAAGATCTTTCTCACGGGCATGACACTGGAGAGCGAGGAGCTGCTTCGAAACGGGTTCCTCACGGAATTGGTGGAAGCGGAGGAGCTGCCCGCGCGCATCGCGCTCTACCGGGACCAGATCGCGCGCTGCGATGCCCAGGCGGTCCGCTCGATGAAGCAGCACATCGATGCGATCTGCGCGGGCGAATGGGACGAGGTGTCGGGCCGGGCCGCCTACGAAGCGTCTCTCGCGTCGGAAGAAACCGGAAGACGGCTGGCCGCGCTGGCGGAAAGGTCGTGACCGTCGGTCATTCGCCCGTGCATGCATCCTCGACCAGGATCTCGGGCCGCAGCCGGATGCAGCGCGAACCCTCGAGCGTCTCGACCACGAAGCGCGCGGCGCCGGACTCGTCGTTCACGAAGTGAACGTCATGCAGCCACGGCAAACGAGACCTCGTGCCTTCCAGGCCGGTCGGCCTGACATGGAGATCGGCGGCCGAGAAATGATGCTGTCCTTGCGCGCGGTAGATGCTCACCAGTTGACCGACGTCGCGGTACCCGATGCTCGTGTCGGCGAAATAGCGGCCATCGTCGGAGAGATCGCCGCCCGGGTGGCCGTCGTAGACGTAGTCGTGCTCCCATTGAACCGCATCGTCCTGGGTGGACACGACCTGGAGGCGATAGCGCCACTGCCACGCGCGCTCCCCGCCCTGCTTGTCGGCCACGAACACGCGCGCCGTGAACTGCCGATTGCCGGACTTGACCTCGAAAGGGCGGTAACTCGGGCGGGGATCCGCGGCGGCGTCCAGCCAGGTGAGCGACAGCACGATCAGCAGGAAGACAAGATGGCACAGCGTGCGGAAAGCCATGGTCGAAAGGTCGCATGCAGACAAGGGACTGCATATCTACCAGCGCGACCCGGTATCCCATGGTGGGCCGGGAACATTGGCGAGATTTCCGGCCGGCGCTGGTCGCCTATCCCTTCTTCACCAGCGGGCAGCTCGACTTCTCCAGCGGCTGGAAGGCCTCCGCTGCCGGGATGGTCGCCAGCCGCTTGTAGTAGTCCCACGGGTACTTCGACTCGCCCGGCTTCTTGACCTGCATCAGGACCATGTCGTGCACCATCCGCCCGTCCTCGCGGATGCGGCCGTTCTTCGCGAAGAAGTCGTTCACCGGCGTGGCCTTCATCTTCGCCATCACCGGGCCGGTCGCGTCGGTGCCGGCATCGCGCACCGCGCGCAGGTAGTGCATCGTCGACGAGTAGTTGGCCGCGTGGATCGCGGTGGGCATCTTCTTCATACGCTCGAAGAAGCGGCGCGACCACTGGCGGGTCTCGTCGTTGGCGTCCCAGTAGAAGGCCTCGGTCAGTATCACGCCCTGCGCGGCCTTGAGCCCCACGCCGTGGATGTCGGTGATGAAGACCGCCAGCCCCGCCAGGTTCTGCTTCGCCGGGTCGATGCCGAACTCCTGCGCCGATTTGATCGCGTTGATGGTGTCGCTGCCGCCGTTGGCCAGGCCGATGATCTTCGCGCCCGATCCCTTGGCCGCCACCATGAAGGAGGAGAAGTCGCTCGCGTTGAACGGATGGCGCGAGGTGCCCACCACCTTGCCGCCGGAGCTGGTGACCACCTCGGTCACGTCGCGTTCGATCTGGTGGCCGAAGGCGTAGTCGGCGGTCAGGAAGTACCAGCTGTCGCCGCCGTTCTTCACGATCGCGCGGGCCGTGCCGTTGGCCATCGCATAGGTGTCCCAGGCGTAGTGGATGCTGTTGGGCGTGCAGCTCTCGTTGGTCAGGCGCAGCGCCCCCGCGCCGTTGACGATGGCGACGCGGTTCTTCTGCTTCGCCATGTCCACCGCGGCCAGCGCCACCGCGGAGTTGGTGAGGTCGGTGATCATGTCCACCTTCTGCACGTCGAACCACTCGCGCGCCTTGTTGGCGGCGATGTCGGCCTTGTTCTGGTGATCTACCTCCAGTACCTCGATGGGCTTGCCCAGCACCTGGCCGCCGAAGTCCTCCACCGCCATCTTCACCGCCATCGCCGAGCCGCGGCCCGAGAGCTCCGAGAGCACGCCTCCCATGTCGGTGATGACGCCGATGCGCACCGCGCCGTCGGAGATGCCACCGTCACCCTGGGGCTGCGCCTGGGCCAGCGAGGCGATGCCGAGGGCGGCCGCGCCACCCAGCCATGCGAGTCTGTTCACGTCGATGTCTCCTTCGTTGTGGTGGCAGCCCAGGGGCCGTCCGGCTTCAGATCACGTTGCGGGTCAGCCCGCCGTCCACGCAGATGTTCTGGCCCGTGATGTAGCCCGCGTGCACGGAGGCCAGGAAGGCGCAGAGGCCGCCGAAGTCCTCGGCCGTGCCCAGGCGCTGCATCGGGATGCTGCGGGCCATGTCTTCGCGCACCGCGGCTTCGTCCAGGTTCATGCGGCGCTGGCGGTCGGCGATCACGCGCTGCAGCGCGCCGGTGTCCATCAGCCCCGGCAGCAGGCCGTTGACGGTGATGCCGTGCGGCGCCACCTCGCGTGCCAGCGAGCCCATGGCGCCGGTCAGGCCCACGCGCAGGCTGTTGGACAGCGCCATGTTCGGATAGAGCTCCTTCACCACGAAGGAGGTGATGTTGAGGATGCGGCCGAAGCGCGCCGCGCGCATCGCGGGCAGGAAGGCGCGCACCACCTCCAGCGGGCCGATCACGCTGGTCTCGTGGCTGGCGCGCCAGGCCTCGAGGCGCGTCTCCTCGAAGGGCGCGGCCGGCGGGCCGCCGGCATTGGTGACGATGATGGATGGCGCGTCCACGCGCGAGACTGCCTCCACCAGCCGCGTGCGCTCGTCCTCGCGGCCGATGTCGCCGGGCACGAAGACCGCCAGCGGCGAGAGCGCGCGCGCCGCCGCCGCGCCGTGGGCCGCGTCGCGCCCGTTGAGGATCACGCGCACGCCGGCCTCGGCCAGCGCCCGCGCGCAGGCATGGCCCAGGCCGCGCGTGCCGCCGAGCACCAGCGCCGTGCGGCCTGCGATGCCGAGGTCCATGGGCGTGCTCTCCTAGAAGGGGCAGGAGGGATCGAACTTCGGGTCGCGCTTCTCGCGCAGCGAGGCGATGCCCTCGTGCACGTCCGGCCCCGAGAAGCCGATGAATTCCAGCGCCAGCGAGCTGTCGAAGCTCGGGCCCGCCAGGCGCAGCCAGTTGTTGAGCGCGTACTTGGTCCAGCGGATGGCCGTCTGCGAGCCATTGGCCAGCTTCCTGGCCACCTCGAAGGCTTTGGGCACCAGCTGGTCCTCCGGCACCGCCAGCGAAACCAGGCCGATGCGCTCGGCCTCCTCGCCGGACACCGCCTCGCACAGCATCAGGTAGTACTTGGCCTTGGCCATCCCGCACAGGAGCGGCCACACGATCGCCGCATGGTCGCCCGCCGCCACGCCCAGGCGGGTGTGGCCGTCGATGATGCGCGCGGTGGTGCTGGCGATCGACACGTCGGCCAGAAGCCCCGCCACCAGCCCCGCGCCCACGGCCGGGCCGTGCATGGCCGAGACCACGGGCTTGGAGCAGTTGATCACGTTGTAGACCAGGTCGCGCGCCTCGCGCCAGACGCGGGCGCGCACCTGGAAGTCGTTGGCCATGTCCTCCACCAGGCCCAGGTCGCCGCCGGCGGAGAAGCCCTTGCCCTCGCCGCGGATCAGGGCCACGCGGGTCTCGGGGTCGCGGTCGATGTCGCTCCAGATGGAGGCCAGCTCGCGGTGCAGGTTGTGGTCGGCGGTGGAGAGCTTCTTGTTGGCGCTCTGCGCGGCGCCCATCACCACCTCGAGGATGCCGTCGGGATGGCGCCGCAGGCTCAGCGCGCTGTAGTGGGCGTAGGGGGCTTCGTTGGCCATGGTTCGGTCCTTCTCGGGTTGCGGGAGGCTAGATCTTCTTCCTTCCGGCCCAGTACGGTTCCTTCAGCAGGTTCTTCTGGATCTTGCCGATGGGTGTCTTGGGAAAGTCCTCGACGAAGCGCACCACCCGCGGGCGCTTGTGGCGCGCCAGCTTCTGCTCGCATTGGGCGAGGACGCGCGCCTCGTCCAGGCGGCTGCCGGGCTTGAGCTGGATGTACGCGGCCGGCACCTCGCCCCACTTCTCGTCCGGGATGCCGAAGACCGCGCATTCCGCCACCTCGGGCAGCTCGTACAGCACCTGCTCGATCTCCTTGGGATAGACGTTCTCGCCGCCGGAAATGAGCATGTCCTTGGCGCGATCGATCAGCGTGATGTAGCCCTCGGCATCCATCACGCCGACGTCGCCCGACAGGCCCCATCCCTCGCCGAGCCGGAAGAACTCGGCCGTCTGCCGCGGCTCGCCGTAGTAGCCGATCATCAGGTTGTCGCCGCGCGAGGCCACCTCGCCCAGCTCGCCCGGCTCGGCCGGCGTGCCGTCGGGGCGCAGCACCGCCACGTCCACGTTGTAGGGCTGGCGGCCCACCGTGCCCAGCTTGTCCCGCGCGCGCTGCCAGGGCAGGGCGGCGATCACGCCCATCTCCGACTGGCCGTAGATCTGCGTCAGCCGCAGCTGCGGCAGGCGGCGCATCAGCTCCACCTGCACCCAGTCGGGCATGGGCGCGCCGGCGAAGGAGAGCTTGGTCCAGCTCTTCAGCTGGCGGTCTTCCAGGCCGGGCAGCATGGCCAGCGCATTGGCCTGCGTCGGCACCATGAAGGTGGCGGTGATGCGCTCGGCCTCCACCGCATCGACGAAGGCGGCGGGCGACCAGGGCGTGACG
Source organism: Variovorax sp. JS1663 (assembly GCF_002157355.1). Taxonomy (GTDB): domain Bacteria; phylum Pseudomonadota; class Gammaproteobacteria; order Burkholderiales; family Burkholderiaceae_C; genus Variovorax. Next base: position 88,636 of record NZ_LYMK01000003.1, read on the forward strand.
AAGACGGCGGTGGCGCCGACCAGGATGGCCGGCTGGAACATGATGTTGAGCGCCGCCACGTGGAACAGCGGCGTGACGATCGCGACCACGTCGTCCGCCTCCAGGTGCTCCTCCACCGCCACCGTGTGGGCCGTGATGGCGCGCGCGCGGTGGTTCATCAGCACGCCCTTGGGATGGCCGGTGGTGCCGCCGGTGTAGGTCATGCAGAAGGCGTCCCGCTCGTCGATGACGACCGCGGGCGGCGTTTCGGGCTGCCCGTGGATGAAGCGGTCGAAGGCGATCGCGCCCGGCACCTCGCCGGCGCTGCCGCCGATCGAGACGTAGTGCCGGATGCCGGGGCAGGAAGCGCGCACCGCCGCCACCTTGTCGGCGAACTGCGCGTCGTAGATCAGCACCCGCGTCTCGGACTTGGCGAGCACGTAGCCCAGCTCGTCCGGCGCGTAGAGCACCGAGATGTTGTTGATCACGCAGCCCGAGCGCGCCACGCCGAAGAACACCGCGCCGTAGGCTGGCAGGTTGCGGCACAGCATGGAGACCACCGAGCCTTTGGGCAGGCCCAGTGCCAGCACGGCGTGCGCGACCCGATCGGCCATGGCATCGAGCTCGCGGTAGAGCACGCGCTGGCTGCGCTGCGGTCCGCAGAACACGATGGCCGGCTTGTCGGGGAATCGGTGCGCCGAGCGGCGCAGCATGTCTCCAGTCAGCATGCTCGAAGCCTTTACGAGATGCGAAAATTATTTACGTTTAGCGTAAATGCTGTGGCACCCCGGTGTCAATCCGAGGACGCCCGGCGGGCTGCGATCTCGTACAGTCGGCCCGGGATGAACGAACAAGAATTCCCGAGAGACAGGAGGACACCGCGATGAACAAGACACCCCAGGCCGGCGTGCAGTCCGTTGAGAACGGCCTGGACCTGATGCTGATCGTGGCCCACCACCGGCGCCCGATGAAGATCACCGACATCGCCGAACAGGCCGGCATCGCGCCCAGCAAGGCGCACCGCTACCTGGTGAGCTTCCTGCGCACCGGCTTCCTGGCGCAGGACCCGGAGACGGGCCTCTACGGGATGGGCCCGGTGGCGCTGGAGTTCAGCCTGTCGTGCCTCGCGACCATCGAGCCCATCTCGCTGGCCACCCGCGCGGCCGAGGGGCTGTGCCGGGCGCTCGGCCACACGGTGGCGGTGTCGGTCTGGGGCAGCTTCGGGCCCACGGTGGTGCGCTGGGAGCAGCCGGCGCTGCCGGTGATGGTCAACATCGGGCTGGGCTCGGTGTTCCCGCTGGACCGCTCGGCCACCGGCCGCGTGTTCGCGGCCTTCCTGCCGCCCGAGCAGCTCAAGGCGCACCAGGCCCCGGCTGGCGCGCAGGCACGGCATGAGCCGCACGGCCGTTCCGAAGGCGACCGCAGCCGCAGGCGGAGTTATTCCAGTGAGCCGCCGGCGGAGACCGTGGAGACGGTGGAACAGGTGCGCGAGCGCGGCATGGCGCGCGCCATAGGCGACTTCATGGCCGGCATGAGCGCCTTCGCCGCGCCGGTGTTCGACGACCGGGGCCGGCTGGTGCTGGCCATCACGGTGCTGGGCTACAAGGCCGGCTTCGATCACCGCTGGAGCGGGCCGGTGGCCAACGCGCTGCGCGAGGCGGCCCAGACGCTGTCGCGCACCCTGGGCCACCAGCACGAGCGGCTGGCGTTGGGCTGAGCGGCAGGGCGCGGTTCAGGCCTGGCGTCCCGCCAGGGCTGCATGCGCTCCGGCCCCCAGCGGCACCAGCCAGTCGAACAGAAGCCGGCGGAACGCCGCATCCCAATCGGGATGCGAGAGCGCGTGATCCGCCCCGTCGATGGTTTCCACGCGCAGCGAGCGCGCGGTTGTCCGCGGGCTTCAGCCGCAGCAGGCGGTAGACCGCGAGATCGTCCTTGTCCAGGTCTTCCTTGGGCCGCGGCCAGCCGTCGTCGCGGTACAGCGCCGGCGCCCTCAGCGCCAACCAGCGCACCGGCCGAAGGCGAGTCGCCAACGCAGCCAGGTAGGCGCCGTAGCTGACGCCCACCATGCCGATCGCGTTGCGCGCCACGCCCGGCTCGGCGGCCAGCGCATCGAAGGCGGCCGGCACGTCCTGCAGGTTGTCCTCGCGCGTGACCGACATGCGCTGGGCACGGGTCCATTCGGCGTTCGGCAGGTCGACCAGGCGGCAGGCCCAGCCGTCGGCGCAGAGCGCCTGCTCGAGCGTGCGGTAGCGCTCGCGGTGGTTGTCATCCCAGCCCGGCACCAGCAGCAGGCCGGGCCGGGGCGCGCCGGCGGCCTGATGGGCGTCTCTACAATGCGGGCCCTTTGCACTCTGCCCGGTACCGCGCACCCATGGACATCGTCGTCAACGAAGAACTCAAGGCCTACATCGACCCGTTGTCGCCGGAAGAATACGAAGCGCTGGAGCGCAGCATCCTCGACGAAGGCTGCCGCGACGCACTGATCCTGTGGGGCGACGTGCTGGTGGACGGGCACAACCGCTACGGCATCTGCCGCAAACACGGCCTGCCCTTCCAGACGGTGCAGAACACGCGCTTCCGCTCCATCGAGGACGTGCACCTCTGGATGATCGACCAACACCTGGGCCGGCGCAGCCTCTCGGACTTCCAGCGCGGCGTGCTGGCGCTGCGCAAGAAGGAGATCGTGGCGGACCGGCGCACGCGCGCGGCCGCCGCACCCGCGCCCGAGGCGGCGCCCCAGGCGGAGGAGGCACCCGCTTCCGCGCCTGCGGCCATCGGCGCGGACGCCGCACCGCTCGACAGCCGCGAGGCCGTGGCCCGTGCCGCGCGCCTGCGCAGCAGCCAGGTCGTGATGATCGAGAAGATCCAGAAGCAGGCCGCGCCGGAACTGGTGCAGGCGGTCCGCTCCGGCACCATCTCGATCAACGCCGCGGCCGCGGTCGCCAGCCTGCCGGCCGAGGAGCAGGTGGCGGCCGTCGCCGCCGGCAAGGACGAGCTCAAGCAGGCCGCCAAGCGCGTGCGCGAATCCAGGCGCAAGCCGCGCGAGGAGGGGGAGGAAACGCAGAAGGAGGCCGCGCAGCCCGAGGATGAGCTGCAGACCCTGCGCCGCCGCGTGGCCGAGCTCACCGCCGAGAACGAGGCGCTTCGCCGGCAGCTCGCCGCGCTGCAGTCGGGCGAGGCGGAGCAGGGCGCCGCGCTGTCCGCGCCGTTCTGACGGGCTCACTCGAGCCGCATCTGCAGCGCGTCGATCGCGCGCTTCCACACCGCCCGGTCCTCGCGGATCAGCGTACCGAAGGCCTCCGGCGTCATCGCCATCGGCGCGGTGCCGTCCGCTGTCATGAAGCCGATGACCTCCGGTTGCGCGAGTACCTGGTTGAAGGCAGCGTTGAGCCGCCGGATCACGGCCTCGGGCGTGCCGGCCGGCGCGACCAGCCCGTACCAGATGGACAGGCCGAGTTCCGGAAAGCCCGCCTCTTCCACCGTGGGAATGCCCGGCACCGCCGGCACGCGCTGGCGGCTGGTCACCGCCAGCCCGCGCAGCTCGCCGGCGTTGACGCGCGCCACCGAGGTCGAGATGCCGTCGAAGTAGAGATGGATGTCGCCGCGCGCCAGCGCCAGCATCGCCTGGCCGGAGCTCTGGTAGTGGATCGACACCAGGCCCGGTGCGCGTTTCTCGAGCAGGCCGCCCAGCATGTGGTTGGAGCTGCCCACGCCCAGCGTGCCGTAGTTCACCATGCCGGGATGCGCCTGGGCATAGGCCGGCAGCTCGCGCAGCGAGGCGATCGGCGACTGCCGGTTGACGCCGAGCATGAAGGGCACGGCCTGCAGCGCGGCCACCGGCACCAGCTTGTCGGGTGCGTAGGCCAGATTGCGCTGCAGGTTCGGGTTGACTGCCAGCGTGGTGGAAGTGGCGAGCAACAGCGTGTGCCCGTCGGGCGGCGCGTTCTGCACGGCGAGCGCGCCGATGGCGGTGGCCGCGCCGGTCTTGTTCTCGACCACGATGGGCTGGCCCAGGATGTCCTTGGCCCGTTCGGCGATGCGGCGCGTGACGATGTCCGCGCCGCCGCCGGCCGGGTAGGGCACGACGATGCGGATCGGCGTGCCGGTCGCGCCCTGCGCCCAGGCGGCCGCGCCCGCGGCGGCCAGCGCCGCTGCGAGGAAGGCCCGGCACCAGATCCTGCGGGCCGTTGGGGTCGGAGAGGTCGAAGGCGTCATGGCGGCAACTCCTGGAAGCGGGCGGGGTGTGCTACTTGTCCTTGGCGTAGGTCGCCGCGTAGCGGTCGGCCAGCAGCTGGCCGGAGGCGATCGGGCTGTGGCGGGCACCGTCCCCCACGCAGCTCGGAATGCACTCGATCAGCGCGTCGTAGTTGGGCATGCAGAAATAGGGAATCGACAGCCGCCGTGCGCGCGCACCCGCACCCTCGGGCGGATTCACCACCCGGTGCATCGTGGAGACGAAGCGGTCGTTGGTCCAGCGCATCATGATGTCGCCGATGTTGATCACGAAGGCGCCCGCGATCTTCGGCACGTCGAGCCAGCCGCCCTCGGGCAGCTGAACCTGCAGGCCGCCGGGCGCGTCGTCGACCTTCAGCACCGTGATGGCCGTGGTGTCGGAATGCGCGCCGGAGCGCTCCTCGCCCTTCTCCGGCGGCCGCTCGAGCGCCGGGTAGTGGATGGTGCGCAGGATGCTGGTGTGGCGGTCGATGCGCGATGCGAAGTAGGCGGGATCGAGGTCCAGCACCTCGGCGAAGATGCGCAGGATGCCGGCGGACAGCCGCTCCATCTCGCGGTAGTAGGCCGTCATCGCCGGGCGCAGCGCCGCGGGCTGCTCGGGCCAGAGGTTGGGCGCGAAGTTGTTGCCGGCCTCGGGGCGCGTGTAGTACGGGTCGTCGCCCACGTCCAGCGGGCCGATGGCGAAGCTCTCGTGCAGCGAGGGCTTGAGCGTCGGGTCGATGTGCTTGCCGATGGTCTTCACGCCCATCGCGCCGTAGCCCTTGTAGGCCGTGCCGACGGGCTTGCGGATGCGGTTCTTCTCTTCCAGCGGCAGGTCGAAGAAGGCGAGCGCTTCGCGGTACAGGTCGTCGATCACCGCGTCGGGCACGCCGTGGCCGGTCACGACCAGGAAGCCGAGGCCTTCGCAGGCCCGCTGCACCGCCGCGGCCACCTCGCGACGGCCGGCTGGCGAGCCGCTGAAGAAAGGTTGGATGTCGATCACGGGGATGGCGTCGACGCGGTCCATGACGAGGCTCATGCTGTCTCCTGGAATTGGATCGATTGGATCGATTGCATTGAGAATGGCGGCGCCATGCCGCCTGCGTGCGATCGATGCTAGTGGCGGCACCTGCCTCCGGGCCCCGGCGGCATGAATATGGATGAAACCCGGTATGAAACCCATGAATGGCGCACCGGCCTCGCACCGGCACCCGCTGCGGGGCCGCCCCTTCGGCGTGGAGATCCAGCACCTGCTCGCCTTCCTCGCCATCTACGAGGAGCGCCAGGTCACGCTGGCTGCGCGGCGCCTGGGCCGCACGCAGTCGGCGCTGAGCCATTCGCTGGCGCGCCTGCGCGAACTGCTGCGCGACGAGCTCTTCGTGCTGCGCGGCGGCGAAATGTGGCCGACCCAGGTCGCGCAGCAGCTCCACCCCACCATCCAGGAGGCCGTGACGCTGATCGACTCGCTGCACGAGGAGCGCCGCCTCTTCGACCCGCTGCACGACGGCTTCGAGCTGCGCATCGGGATGACGGACTATGCCGAGAAGGTTTTCTCGCCGCGCCTCTGGATGGCCCTGGAGCGCCGCGCGCCGGGCGTGCGCCTGACCGTGCGCGCCATCGATCGCTACGCCGCCGAAGGCATGCTGCTGGGCGACGCGATCGACATGGCGATCGTCGGCAACCCGGTGCTGGCCGATCCCGCCATCCAGTGCGATGAGCTCCTGGCCGATCCCTACGTGGTCGCGTGTGCGCGGCGAGCGCACGACGCCCTCATGGACCTGCCTGCCTACCTTGCGGCGCCGCACCTGCGCGTGGCGGTCGGGCAGGGGGAGTACAGCGCCGTCGATGCGGTGCTGAAGGCCGCCGGGCACCGGCGCGACATCCGCTGCATCGTCCCCAGCTTCCTGCGCGTGCCGGCCATGCTGGAAGGCTCGGCCCTGGTGGCCACGCTCGCGCAGGGTGTGTTCTCCGATCTCGAAGGCGCCGCCCGCGCGGCCATCGCGCTGCAGCCTCCGCCGTTCGAGATCGATCCCGTGCGCATCGTGCTGCTGTCGCCGGGCGCGGCGCGGGCCTCGAGCGCGCAGCGCTGGGTGCGTGATCTGGTGTTGGGGCTGGGCGGATCGAGGCCTTCGTAGGGGAGCGGGGCTGCCAGTGTCGTCTCGGCGGGGACCGGATGGAGCGTGCCCAGCGATCCAGAACAAGATGCCGGCAGCCGAGGCATTACGCAATCCTGTGCCTTGAAAGGCCGGCAGTTCAGCGCGCAGGAGCGCGATGCCGCTCTTATGCTCGTCGCGACCAGGATTCTTCCTCCACCTCGCCACGGATTCCAGCCCATGCAACTTCAAGATTTCAAGGTTCTGACCTTCGACGTCGTCGGCACGCTGATCGACTTCGAAGGCGGCATGCTCGCCTACCTGCGCGCTGCCGTGCCCGATTCACAGGTCACCGACGAAGACTTCCTCGCCGCCTACCGCCGCGCGCGCGCCGACGACAAGGCGACCTGGTATCCCGACGACCTGGAGCGTTGCTGGCATGTCGTCGCATCGAAGCTGGGCCTGCCCGACACCGATGCGCTGGCGCGCGGCCTGCGCGATTCGGTGGCGCAATGGCCGGCCTTCCCCGACTCGGTGGAGGCATTGAAGCGCCTGCGCAAGCACTACAAGCTGGTCACCATGACCAATGCCCAGCAATGGGCCCTGGCCCATTTCGACCGGACGCTGGGCTCGCCCTTCGACATGCTGCTCAGCTGCGACGACGCGCTGTGCGAGAAGCCCGACCCGCGCTACTTTGCCTATGCGCGAGGCCGCTACGAGGGCGCGTGGGGTTGCAGGCAGGCCGACAACCTGCACGTGGCGCAGAGCCAGTACCACGACATCGGCGTGTCCAGGCGCCTGGGCATCACCACCTGCTGGATCGAGCGCCGCCACGGGCAGGAGGGCAGCGGCGGCACGCTCGAATCCGAGCGCACGGAGCCCGACTACCACTTCCACACCCTGGCCCAGCTGGCCGACGCGGCCGACGCGGCTTTCGCCAAGGCCGGGCGTTGACGCTCGAAGCCATCGCGGCGCCGGTCGCGGACCTGCTGCCGGACCTGGTATCGCTGCGGCGCGACCTGCATGCGCACCCCGAACTCGCCTACGAGGAGCGGCGAACCGCCGGCGTGGTGGCCGGCGCACTGCGGCTGCTCGGCCTGGAGGTGTGCGAGGGCGTGGGCGGCACCGGCGTGGTGGGTACGCTGCGCTGCGGCACGGGCCGCAGGCGCATCGGCCTGCGCGCCGACATGGATGCGCTGCCGATGGTCGAGCTGGGCCGATCGGCGCATGCCAGCCGCGCGCCGGGCGTGCACCATGGCTGCGGGCACGACGGCCACACCAGCATGCTGATCGGCGCGGCCCGCCAGCTGGCGCGCACACGGCGCTTCGACGGCACCGTGCACTTCATCTTCCAGCCGGCGGAGGAGGGCCAGGCCGGCGCGCGCAGGATGATCGGGGACGGCCTGTTCGAGCGTTTCCCCTGCGACGCGGTCTATGCGCTGCACAACTGGCCCGATCTTCCGCTGGGCCGGGCGCAGACGCGCGCGGGGCCGATCATGGCGGCGGCCGACCGCTTCGACATCGTGCTGCGCGGGCGCGGCGGGCACGCGGCACAGCCGCATCACACGCCCGACGCGATCCTCGCGGCCAGCCAGCTGGTCGCGCAGCTGAACACCATCGTCTCGCGGCGCATCGACCCGGGCCAATCGGCCGTGCTGTCGGTCACCCGCATCGAGGGCGGCCACAGCCACAACGTGCTGCCGGCAGAGGTGTCGATCACCGGCACCGTGCGCAGCTTCGACCCCGACGCGCAGGACCGCATCGAGGCCGCGTTGCGGGCGACGGTCGACGGCGTGGCACTGGCCAGCGGTACAACGGCCGAGCTGCGCTATCAGCGCTATTACCCGGCCACCATCAACACCGCGGAGGAGGCCGGTCTGGCACTGGAGGCGGCCCGCGCGGTCGGACTCGAAGCCGACATGGCGCGTCCCGCCTTCACCTCGGAAGACTTCGCCTTCATGCTGCAACACTGCCCGGGCGCCTACCTGTGGCTGGGACAGGGGCGCGCGGACCCGGGGCCGGAGGGCGAGCGTGCCCTGCATCACCCCTGCTACGACTTCAACGACGACGCGCTGCCGCTGGGTGTGCGCTGGCTGTGCGAGGTGGCCGAGCGCGAGCTTGCGTCCGCCTGACCTCCCGCACGTCCGCTGGTCGGGGAGGGGCGGGGTGTCGGATATGGAGCGGGAATGGCGCGCTCAGTGCGGGTGGGGGAACAGCCGCTCGATCGGACAGTGCGTCTTGATGAACGGCGACTTGATGACGATGTAGCTGAAGTACTTCGCAATGCCGATGTTGCGCTCGAGCAGCTCCTCGATGATCTCCTGGTAGTGGTTGACGCCGCGCGTCAGGAAGCGCAGCAGGTAGTCGTAGCCGCCGCTCACCAGGTGGCACTCCAGGATCTCGTCGACCTCGCGGATCGCGGTCTCGAAGCGGGTGAAGTCCTCGCGATGGTGGTCCGACAGCGTGACCTCGGTGAACACGGTCAGCGTGTCGCCGAGCTTTTCGAGCCGCAGATGCGCGCCGTAGCCGGCGATGTAGCCGGCCTGCTCGAGCCGCTTCACGCGGATCAGGCAGGGGCTGGGCGACAGGCCCACCGCATCGGCCAGGTCCACGTTGGTCATGCGCCCGTTCTTCTGCAGCTGCGCGAGGATGCGCAGGTCGAGTCGGTCGATCTTGAAGGCTTCTGACATGGCGGTTCGATGAGCTGGAAAGGCTTCGATTCTGCGTCGGCCGACGCGCGTGGGCGGGCGCTCAGTCGGCGAGCGCGGCGCGCACGTCGGGCGCGGCCAGCACCTCGTCCAGGGTCTTCTTCAGGCGCGCGAACATCTGCGCGAACTCGTCCTCGCTGAAGGTCAGCGCCGGCGCGAAGCCGAGGATGTGATCGCCGAAGGAGCGGAACACCAGGCCGTTGCGGTAGCCGGTGGCGAAGATGCGGTCCGCGAGGCCGAGCGCCGGGTCGAAGCCGCGCCTGGCCGCCTTGTCGCTCACCAGTTCCAGTGCACCCAGCAGCCCGCGATGCCGCGCATCGCCTACCAGCGGATGCGCGCGAAGGGCATCGAGCCCGGCCGCGAAATGGGCCGCGACGCGCTGGCCGTTGGCGAGGATGCCGCCTTCCTCGTAGAGCCGCAGCACCTCGAGGGCGACGGCCGCGCTCACCGGGTGCGCCGAGTAGGTGGCGCCGTGCCCGATGGGGGCGCCCGCAGGCGCACCGTCGGCGATGCCCGCGTACACCTTCTCCGAGAGCAGCGTCGCGCCCATCGGCGCATAGCCGGCGGTGAGGCCCTTGGCCACCGTCATCAGGTCGGGCTCCACGCCCTCGGCCTCGCAGGCGAACATCGGGCCGGTGCGGCCGAAGCCGGTGATGACCTCGTCGACCACGAACAGGATGCCGAGTTCGCGCGTGGCCTCGCGCATCGCCTTCAGCCAGCCCTGGGGCGGCACGATCACGCCGCCCGAGCCCTGGATGGGTTCGCAGAAGAAGGCCGCCACGTTGTCGGCGCCCAGTTCCGCCACCTTGGCTTTCAGTGCCGCGACCGAGGCGGCGATCAGCGCCTGCGGGTCGGCGCCCTGCGGATGCCGGTACGGGTTGGGCGAAGGAATGTAGTGCTGGGTCGGCAGCGGCAGGTCGAAGCCGCGGTGGAAGGCCGGCAGCGCGGTGAGGCCGGCGCCCGTGGAGGAAGAGCCGTGGTAGCCGCGCTCCAGCGCGATGAAATGCTTCTTCGAAGGTTTGCCGATCGCGTTGTGGTACTGGACGATGAAGCGAACCGCGGCGTCGATGGAGTCGGAGCCGCCCAGCGTGAGGTACACGCGGGTGAGCGAGGCGGGCGTGATCTGCACCAGCTTGTCGGCCAGGCGGATCGCCGGCTCGCTGCTGAAGTGGAAGTAGCCGGTGGCGTAGGGCAGGCGGCGCATCTGCTCGGCCGCGGCCTGCACCACGCTTTCCTGGCCGTAGCCGACGTTCACGCACCAGAGGCCCGCGAAGGCATCGAGCAGCTCGTGGCCGTTGGCATCGGTGAGCCAGGCGCCGCGGCCGGAGGCCAGCACCATGGGGCCGCGCTCTTCGTGCACGCGCCAGGGCGAGACGGGATGGATCAGGTGGGCGCGGTCGATCGCGTCGAGCGCGGCGTGGTGGGGCAATGCGGTGGGGTGCGTCATGGCGGCGGCAAGGAGGGCGGTTGGATGTCCGAAAGCTTAGGGCGGCCGACCCTCATGTGGATGCTGCATTGAGGCCCTGCCGCGATGAAGGCTGCGGTTGTGTGCGCCGCCACAGCAGATCCTGCTTTCAGTACCCGCGCGCGCGATCGACCAGCCCGAGCATCGGCTCGCCGCGCTCGAAGCGCTGCAGGTTGTCGATCACGACCTCCGCCGCGCTCAGCGGCTGCGTCATGCTGGCGATGTGCGGCGTGAGGCGGATCCTCGGATGGCGCCAGAAGGCATGCGCCTGCGGCAGCGGCTCGGGGTCGGTCACGTCGAGCACCGCCTCGGCGAGCTGCCCGCTCGCGAGCGCGGCCAGCAGGTCGGCCTCCACCAGCTGCGGCCCGCGGCCCACGTGGACCAGGCTCGCGCCGCGGGGCAGCAGCGAGAACAGCCGTGCATCGAGGAAGCCGCGCGTCGCATCGGTGAGCGGCAGCAGGCACACGAGGACGTCGGTGCGTGCGAGAAAGTCCTGCAGCGCCTCGCTGCCGGCATGGCATTGCACGCCATCGACGTGGTGCTGCGAGCGGCTCCAGCCCGCGCAGTCGAAGCCCAGCCCCACCAGCTGCGCCAGCACGGCCTGGCCCAGCGAGCCGAGGCCCAGCACGCCCACGCGCCGTTCGCCCGCGGGCCGCACCGTCAGCGGCTGCCACAGGCCTTCCTGCTGCTGGCGCCGGTAGGCCGGCATGTCGCGATGAAGGTCGAGCACCGCATGCGTCACGTACTCGACCATGCCGCGCACGATGCCCGGCTCCACCATGCGCACGACCGGCAGCGCGGGCGGCAGGATGGTGAAGTCGAACTGGTCCACGCCCGCGCCCGAGGAGAAGAGAACCTCGAGCGCGGGAAAGCGCGCCGCGATGTCCGGCGGCGGCTCCCAGGCCGCGAGGAAGCGCACCTGTGCCGGGTCGCCGATGTCGGGCCAGATGCGGAAGTCGATCTCCGGCGCGCGGCGCCGGAACACCTCGGCCCATTGGCGGCCGCGTGCGGGGTCGGACTTGTACAGGAAGGTGGCGGCGCTCATCGTGCTGCTCATCCCAGGGCCTGCATCACGATGGCGAACAGGGCCGGCGCGCCCGGCGGCGGTGCCACGGACGCTCCGCGCACCATGGTGGTGGGTGCATCGACGCGCAGCAGCCCGAAGCTCTCCAGCCATTCGGCCAGGCCGCTCGCGAAGTCGATGTCGATGCGCGTGAAGTGGCCGGCGTTGAGGCCCGCCAGGTGCGCGATCAGCGCCTTGGCGCCTTCGGCATCGGGCGCGACGACCGGGCCGATCGCATGGCCGCGGCCGAAGCGGCGCAGCATGGCGAAACCCTTCGGCTCGCCTTCATGGTCGAGGACCACGCAGGCTTCGGCGCTGTCGAGCAAGTCCTGGATCAGCGCATGGCGCGGCATGCCGCGTGCCGCGGCATCGAGTGCCTGGAGCGCGGGCGCCTCCTGCAGGCCGGCCGGCCGCAGCCGCCAGCCGGGCCCGGGCGCGACCAGCGGCGCCGGCTGCGCCACGCCCTGGTGCTGTCGGATCTCGCCGGTGCGCATGAAGCCCAGCCGTTCATAGAGGCCCCGCCCCTGGGCGGTGGCGTGCAGCAGCACCGTGTGCCCGTCCAGCCCTTCGAGCAGGGCGCTCATCATGCGATGGCCGATCCGGCGGCCCTGGCAGGCGGGGCTCACGACCACCAGGCCGATGGTGGCGTGGCGCTCGCCCCAGCGCCAGCGCAGGCCGGTGGCGATCACCTCGCCATCGCGCTCGGCCACCAGCCCCTCGCCATGGCTGAAGGCCAGTTCCCAATCCGCGGGCCGGTGCGGCCAGCGCATCTCGGTCGTCAGGGCATGGGCGCGGGGCAGGTCGGCGGAAGTCATGGGGCGCAGCAGCACCCCATCGGCAGCGGTCGTGAAGGTCTGGGCAAGCATCGGAATGGTCTTTGCTGAAGAGAAATGCGCGTCCATCTTGGACGACATTCTTCTCCCGCGCCAGATCGAATGCGGGCCTGGCCGCAACTTGCAAGCTTCGTCCGAGCGAGGCTGCAGATTCGCAATTCGCTGCGGCCACAACCGCGCTTACGCACACAAATGCCGCGCTTGCACGCCTAGCATCCACAGGCCTCGGCGCGTTCCTGCGGATGTGCCCGAGCCCACCACTTCCCGAGGATCCACTTCCAATGTCAAGCAGCCTGCTCATCCACTTCAACCTCGATCGGCTCGGCGAGCCGCGTGAATACCGGCCGCCGGCGGAACGCGTCCTAGAAGGCGACATCGTGTGCCGCAACTGGGACGTCGACAGCGCCAAGGACGGCAAGGTGCGCGCCGGCGTGTGGGAATCGACACCCGGCGTCAACCGCTCGATCAAGGGCGAGACCTGGGAGTTCTGCCTGATCCTGTCCGGGCTGGTCGAGATCACCGAAGACGGCCAGGCTCCCATCACCTACAAGGCCGGCGACATCTTCATCATGAAGCCGGGCTATACCGGTACCTGGCGCACCCTCGAGACCGTGCGCAAGGTGTGGATCATGGCTTGAGCCCGCCGGGGCTCTGATCGTCCATGCTGCCGGATGCTTGCCCCGCGCGCACCGTGGTCCCGGTGCCGGAATTGCACTTCGGGTATCCGGTCGAGATCGACGCCGTCGCGGTGCGCGAACCATGACCGCCACAGCGACCCCGCCCGCCGACCACCACGACGACGACGTGGTGCCAGCTTTCGCAGGAAATGTCCTGGCCCTACCGGCTCGAGGACTGGGCCTTCGCGCTCGAACTCGGCCAGGGCTTCGTGCTCCGCAACCGCGCCGGCAAGGTGATCGCGACGGCGGCCTGGTGGGCCTACGGCGAGGACCATGCTTCGATGGGGATGATCATCGTTGCCAAGGCTGCTCAAGGCCGGGGGCACGGTGCGCGGCTGATGGATGCGTTGCTGGCGGCGGCTCGGCCGCGGCGCATCACGCTGAACTCGACGGCCGAAGGTCTGACGCTTTATGAAAAGCGCGGCTTCGTGCGTGTCGGCGCCATCCAACAGCGATGACGTGCCCGCGGCCGAACAGCCGTGAAATGGCATAGCCGCGCGGCTCGCCGCCACGCACGAGCACGTGGCCGTCACCGGCCTGGATGAGCCGATCCAGGATCTCCCGCCTGGCCCAGCCCGTGGCCTGCAGGTCCCTCGGAGCCCTTCCGCAGTGCCACCGCAGGACCGGTGCAGGGCAACTGCGATGCGGCGGTGATCGGCGGTGGCCTGACGGGCTGTTCGGCTGCACTGGCCCTTGCCAAGAAGGGGGCACGCGTCGTGCTCCTGGAAGCCGAGACCATCGGGCACGCCGCTTCCGGGCGCAACGGCGGCATGTGCAACAACGGCTTTGCCCAGGACGACGGCACGATGTCGGCCAAGCCCGAGCACTACGACAAGCTGGCGCGCAGCCAGGAACTGCTGGCGGCGAACGTCGACCCCGACACGGAGATGGTCAGCCGCGCCGACCTGGCCCGCGAGGTGGGGTCGGACCGCTTCTACGGCGGGCTGGTCTACGCGCGCCGAACTCAATCCCTGGAAAGACTTCGACTGGCCCGCGATCCCGGGCCATATCGGACCACCGTGGTTCCTGCCGCTGGTAGGGGCCTATTACCGGCTCAAGGACAAGCTCGCCTGAAGCCGTTCTCCCAGTCATCGCCACCGCACCAGCGGCGGCAAGGCTAGAACTCCGCCACCTTGCCCCAGGACGACTGCTTGAACCGGCCGGGATTGAAGGCCGCCGGATCGAAGATCGGCTTGTCGCCGGTGACCAGGTCGGCAATCAGGTGGCCTGCGCCGGGACCGATGCCGAAGCCGTGTCCCGAGAAGCCCGCGGCCAGGATCAGTCCCGGCACCTCGGGCACGGCGCCGATGCCGGGCACACCGTCGGGCGTGCTGTCGATGTAGCCCGCCCAGGTGTTCGCGATGCGGGCTTCGCGCAGTGCGGGCAGCAGGTGGACGGCGCGGCGGTGGGTTTCGCGCACACCCGCCGGATCGGGCTTCGGATCGAGAATGCGGGCCCGCTCCATGGGGGTGGGTGTGTCGAGCTTCCACCGCGCGCGGGTCTCGTGGCCCCAGCGGATGCCTTCCAGGCCGCCGGGGAACACGTTGCGCCAGCGCTTGGCGAACATGGGAACGAAGTGCGGCGCGAAGCGCACCAGCTGCGCCGTGGGGTCGAGGCGCCCACGGCCGCTGATGGCCAGCACGTAGTGGCCGTCGGGCCGCCGGGTGACGGCGACGTTGGGGCCGGCCAGGGCATGGGGCAGGGCCTGTGGCACCGGCGCCAGGCGCACGATGGATTGGCGCACCGTGGCCACCGGGAAGCGCACGCCGAGCTGGTGGCAGAACGACGAGGCCCACGCACCGCCCGCGAGCACCACGGTGCGGGTCTTGATGGTGCCGGCCTCGGTCACGACGCCGCAGACGTGCCCGCCCTCGAGTTCGATGCCGCGCGCGGCGCAGTGCTGAAGAACGGTGCCGCCCAGCTTCATGAGCGCGGCTGCCACCGCGGGCGCGGCCTTGGCCGGATCGGCCGTGCCGTCGCTGGGAGAGAAGACGCCGCCCTTCCACGCCCTGCCGGTCGCGCGGCCTCGCTCCGTCGCCTCGCGGCTGCTCAGCATGTGCGTGGTCACGCCGGTGGTGATCGCGAACTCGCGCCAGCGCGCCCATTGCGCGATCTGTGCCTCGTCGTCGCTGAGGTACAGCAGTCCGTGGCGGTCGAAGCCGGTGTCCTCGCCGCTGTCCGCGGAGAAGCGCTCCCACAGCTGGAGGCTTCTGGTCGCCATCGGCAACTCGCGTGCGTCCCGGTTCTGCTGGCGGCACCAGCCCCAGTTGCGGCTGGACTGCTCGGCGCCGATGCGGCCCTTCTCGACCACGGCGACCGACAGCCCGCGCCGGGCGAGGTAGTAGGCGGTGAAGACGCCGATGATGCCCCCGCCGATCACGACGACATCGGCACGGGCCGGCAGGCCAGGCGAACTTTCGACGAGCCGAAGCGGTTGCGAGGGGAGGGGTTGCGACATGCCTGGGGCCACGGTCATGGTCGTTGTTCCTTCGGGATGCGGGTGTTCGTTGCGTCGCCGGCTCCAGCGGCATCGGCCGCTGGATCATCCCCGTAGCCGAGGATGGCCTTGGTCTCGAGATATTCCTCCAGGCCCTCGACGCCGTATTCGCGTCCGTTGCCCGAGCGCTTGTAGCCGCCGAAGGGCGCATGGGGGCTCCACGCGGGGTTGTTGATGTGCACCTGCCCGCAGCGCAGCCGGGCCGCGACCGCGCGGGCGGCAGCGAGGTCGCGTCCCTGGACGTGCGCGCCCAGGCCATAGACGGTGCCGTTGGCGATCTCCACGGCTTCGTCGAGGCTGTCGTACGCGATGATGCAGAGCACCGGCCCGAAGATCTCCTCCTGCGCGATGCGCATCTGCGGCAGCACGTCGGAGAAGATGGTGGGACGCACGTAGAAGCCGCGCTCCAGGCCGGGCGGCCGGCCGGGGCCGCCGCAGACAAGGCGTGCGCCTTCGGCGATCCCGGCGGCGATCATTTCCTGCACGCGATTGAACTGCGCCCGGTTGGCCACTGGGCCGTGAGTGGTCTGCGGCGAGCGCGGGTCGCCCACGACCAGCGCGGAAGCCGCCTCGTCGGCGATCCGTTCGGCCTCCGCGAGCCGCTCGCGCGGCACCAGCATGCGGGTCGGTGCGCTGCAGGACTGGCCGACGTTGCGCAGGCCGGCCGCGACGCCCGCCGCCACCGCGCGCGGAAGATCCGCATCCGCCAGGATGAGGTTGGGCGACTTGCCGCCCAGCTCCTGGGCCACCCGCTTGACGGTGGGCGCCGCGGCCTGCGCCACCAGCACGCCGGCGCGGGTGGAGCCCGTGATGGAGACCATGTCCACGTCCGGGTGCGAGGCGAGGGCGGCGCCGACCTCCGGTCCTTCGCCGTTCACCAGGTTGAACACGCCCGCCGGGATGCCGGCGTCGCGCGTCACGTCCGCGAACAGCGCGGCGGACAGCGGCGACAGCTCGCTGGGCTTGAGGACCACGGTGCAACCGGCGGCCAGCGCCGGGCCGACCTTGGCGGTGATCTGGTACAGCGGCCAGTTCCAGGGCGTGATGAGGCCGCACACGCCGATGGCTTCGCGCACGATGGCCATGTCGCCTCGACGGCTGAGGAAGGGGTAGCCGGCCGCGAGCTCGCCGGCCACGCGGATGTGCTCCGCCGCCACCGGCACCTGCGTGCCGCGCGCCATGCCGATGGCGCAGCCCATCTCCTGCGAGATGGCCTGCGCGAACGACTCCGCGCGCTCCAGGATCAGGCGGTGCATCCGCTCGAGCAGGGTGGCCCTGCTTCGGGGGGAACTCACCGACCAGGTCGCGAAGGCGAGGCGGGCCGCGTCCACCGCGACCGCGACGTCCTGCGCGCTGCCCAGCGCGACGTGGGCGACGGCTTGCTCCGTCGAGGGATCGATGACGGGCGCTCGATCCCGCCCCGAAGGCAGGACCCATTCGCCGGAGATGAAGATGCGATCCAGGCGGCCGGCGCGTCCGAGCTGCTCGATCAGGGGAGAGGTCACGGGGGCATCCTTCTGTTGCGCCACCCACGCAACGGATTGCGCGGGAGCATGCGACCGATCGTAGGCGCGGGCACGCATCGGGTGATGCCGGAACGATGCGGCCATGCGAATGACGATGCTGTTGTTCGCGTGCGGAAAGAAGAATCTGCTTTGCGCGTGGATCGCGCATCAAGAGCGTGCCCACGGGTCTTGCTGCGGCACACGAAGGTGCATGGCCGCACGTCCGCAGGGCAGACCGCATGGCATGCCGTCGCCACCCCTGCAAACCGCAGCTTCATCGTGCGCGACGCCCCCATTTCCCTACATCCCCTGCGCCACCGCGTGCTGCAATCGCTTCGTCATGAATTTGTCGCAAGCCATGCAGCAGCCAGCGACCCGACCCGGCCGGCAGCCGGCACATACACACGAGGATCCGAGACCATGAGCTTCCGTCCCAAGTACATCACCTTCGACTGCTATGGCACCCTCACGCGCTTCCGCATGGGCGATCTGGCGCGCGACATGTTCGCCGACCGTATCCCGGCCGAGCAGATGGAGCAGTTCGTCGCCGACTTCACCGCCTATCGCTTCGACGAAGTGCTGGGCGACTGGCAGCCTTACGAGGTGGTGCTGAAGAACGCGGTGCGGCGCCTGTGCAGGAAGTGGAAGATCCAGTACCTCGACCACGAGGCGCAGAAGTACTATGACGCGGTGCCCACCTGGGGCCCGCATGCGGACGTGCCGGCCGGCCTGGCGAAGGTGGCGAAGGAGATCCCGCTGGTGATCCTGTCCAACGCCTCGGACGACCAGATCCAGAAGAACGTGGCGATGCTGGGCGCGCCCTTCCACCGCGTCTACACCGCGCAGCAGGCCCAGGCCTACAAGCCGCGCCTGAAGGCCTTCGAGTACATGTTCGACTCGCTGGGCTGCAACCCGGAGGATGTGCTGCACGTCTCCTCCAGCCTGCGCTACGACCTGATGTCGGCCGACGACCTGGGCATCGTGAACAAGGTCTTCGTCAACCGCGGCCATGGGCCGGGAAATCCCGCCTACCGCTATGTCGAGATCAAGGACATCGGCGGCCTGCCCGGCGTCGTCGGCCTCTGATCTTCCGGCCCCGCCCATGCGTCCGACCCACCTCATGAAGCTCGATTCGTACTGGACCGACTCGGCGCCGGCCTTCGCAGGCCACCGGGCCGGGCTGCCGGCCCGGGCCGACGTCGCCGTCATCGGCGGCGGCTTCACCGGCCTGTCCGCGGCGCTGGCGCTGGCGCGGCGCGGTGCGAGCGTGGTCGTGCTCGAGGCCGGCGAGCGCGTCGCCGCGGAGGCCTCGGGGCGCAACGGCGGGCATGTCAACAACGGCCTGGCGGTCGACTATGCCGATGTCGCCGCCAAGGTGGGGATGGCGCGCGCCCGCGCCTGGTACCACGCCTACGACGACGCGGTGGACACGGTGGAGCGCCTGGTGCGCGAGGAAGCGATCGACTGCGACTTCCTGCGTCACGGAAAGCTCAAGCTCGCCACCCGGCCGAACCAGATGGCCGCGCTCCAGCGCAGCGCCGAGCGCCTGATGGCCGACGGCGTGGACACTGACGTCGAGATCCTGGACGCCGCGCGCGTGCACGCCGAGGTGCAGAGCGAGCGCTTCCACGGCGGCCTGCTGTACAAGCGCAGCGGCCAGATGCACATGGGCCGCTTCGCGCAGGGCCTGGCGGCGGCGGCCGAGCGCCAGGGCGCGCAGATCCACACCGCCACGCCGGTGCAGCGCCTCGAGCGCCTGGGTGGCGGCCATGCGCACCGGCTCCATACCGCGCGCGGCACGGTCGAGGCGCAGCAGGTGCTGCTGGCCACCGGCGCCAGCCGCCACGGCGGCTACGGCAGCTTCGGCTGGCTGCGCCGGCGCATCGTGCCGATCGGCAGCTTCATCGTGGTCACCGAGCCGCTGGGCGCCGGGCGCGCGCAGGCCCTGCTGGCGGCGCGCCGCACCTACGTGACGGTGGCCAACATCCACCACTACTTCCGGCTGACCGCGGACCACCGGCTGGTCTTCGGCGGACGGGCGCGCTTCGCCGTCTCGAGCCCGCAGTCGGATGCCGCCAGCGGCGAGATCCTGCGCGCCGGGCTGGCCGAAACCTTCCCGCAGTTGCGAGACGTGCGCCTCGACTACTGCTGGGGCGGTCTGGTCGACATGACGCAGGACCGGCTGCCGCATGCCGGCGAACGCGACGGCCTCTACTACTCGATGGGCTACAGCGGCCATGGCACGCAGATGTCGGTCCACATGGGCCAGCGCATGGCCGCGGTGATGGCCGGCGATGCCGAGGCCAACCCGTGGCGCGACCGCGACTGGCGCGCCATCCCCGGGCATTTCGGGCCGCCGTGGTTCCTGCCGGCGGTGGGCCTGTATTACCGGCTCAAGGACCGTCTTGGCTGAGCCGCCGCGCAACGATTCCTCCACCCACGTTTTCTTCCACAACCACAGGTCTACCCAGGAGCACACACCATGAGCGACAACCACAACCCGTTGGCCCATCTTGTCGGTCCGCGCGAAAGCCTGCGCGTGATGGATTCGCTCCGGCGCGGCGCCAACCGGCGCGACATCCTTGCGATGCTGATGGCCGGCGGCATGCAGGCCACGCTGGCCGGAAGCCTGGCCGCTACCGCGATGACCGCGCATGCGCAGACGCCCCGCAAGGGCGGCCGCATCCGGGTGGCGGGCGCCACCGCCGCCGCCACCGATACGCTCGATCCGGCCAAGCAGTCGAACCAGACCGACTACTCGCGCTGCAACATGATCTACAACGGCCTGACCTCGCTGGACGGCAGCCTGACGCCGCAGCCCGCGCTGGCCGAGTCCTTCAATACCCGCGACGCGAAGACCTGGGTCTTCACCCTGCGCAAGGGCGTCAGCTTCCATGACGGCAAGGCGCTGTCCCCGGCCGACGTGGCGTTCTCCATCATGCGCCACAAGGACCCGGCCACCGCCTCCAAGGCCAAGGTGCTGGCCGACCAGATCGAGAGCGTGAAGGCCAGCGGCCCGAACGAGGTGACGGTGGTGCTGAGCGCGCCGAACGCCGACCTGCCCGTGATCCTCGGCACCTTCCACTTCCACATCGTCAAGGAAGGCACGACCGACTTCAACGCCGGCATCGGCACCGGGCCCTACAAGCTCAAGGAGTTCAAGCCCGGCGTGCGCTCGCTGGTGGTGCGCAACGATGCCTACTGGAAGCCCGGCAAGCCTTACCTCGACGAGATCGAGTTCGTGGGCATCGGCGACGAGAGCGCGCGCGTCAACGCCTTGCTGTCCGGCGGCATGGACCTGGTCGGCTCGGTCAATCCGCGCTCGGTCGAGCGGGTGAAGGGCACGCCCGGCTACGGCATCTTCGTCACGCAGTCCGGCCAGTACTCTGACCTGGTGATGCGCAAGGACGTGGGGCCGGGCGCCAATCCGGACTTCGTGCTCGGCATGAAGCACCTGTTCGACCGCGAGCAGATGAAGAAGACCATCGCGCTCGACTACGCCGTGGTCGCCAACGATCAGCCGATCGACCCGACCAACCGCTTCTACTTCGCCGGCCTGCCGCAGCGGCCCTTCGACCCGGAGAAGGCGAAATTCCACCTGCAGAAGGCGGGCGTGGGCGGCAAGGTGCCGGTGGTGGTGTCGCCGGCGGCGCTCTACTCGGTGGAGATCGCGGTGATGCTGCAGCAGGCCGCGCAGCGCGCCGGGCTGGAACTCGACATCAAGCGCATGCCGGCCGACGGCTACTGGTCCAACCACTGGCTCAACAGCCACGTGGGCTTCGGCAACGTCAACCCGCGCCCGAGCGCCGACGTGCTGCTGACGCAGTTCTTCCAGTCGGGTGCCGCCTGGAACGAGTCGCGCTGGAAGAGCGAGAAGTTCGACCAGCTGCTGCTGGCCTCGCGCGCCGAGACCGACCTGGCCAAGCGCAAGCAGATGTATGCCGACATGCAGACCATGATCCACCAGGAAGCCGGGATCGGCATCCCGCTGTTCCTGGCGAGCATCGATGGCCACAGCGCCAAGCTCAAGGGCCTGTCGCCCATCCCGCTCGGCGGCCTCATGGGCTACAACTTCGCCGAGAACGTATGGCTGGAGGCATGAGGCCTGCGCCGCCGCAGGTCCCGCGCGCTGGAGGACCGATATGAACCACGTCATCCTGAAGCTTCTGGCCCAGCGCATCGCGCTGGCGCTCGTTTCGCTGCTCGCCGTGTCGGTGATCGTCTTTTCGATCACCGCCGTGCTGCCCGGCGATGCCGCGCAGGAACAGCTCGGCCAGGAGGCCACGCCCGAGGCGCTGGCCGCGTTGCGGGCGCAGATGGGCCTGAACGTGCCCGCGCCCGAGCGCTACCTGAAATGGCTGCTCGGCATGGTGAAGGGCGACCCCGGCGTGTCGACGGCCACGCAGGTGCCGGTGGCCGAACTGGTCGGCAGCCGGCTGCCCAACTCGCTGCTGCTCGCGGCGGTTGCCGCGCTCTTCTCCGTGCCGATCGCGCTGACGCTGGGCATCGCCTCGGCGGTCTGGCGCGGCTCCTGGTTCGACCGTGCGGCCTCGACGGCGGCGGTCGGCGTGGTGTCGGTGCCGGAATTCCTGGTCGCGACGCTGGCGGTGCTGGTCTTCGCGGTCAAGCTGCGCTGGCTGCCGGCGCTCTCCTTCGTCAACGACATCGAGTCGCTCGGGCAGCTGCTGCGCGCCTTCGCCATGCCGGTGATGGTGCTGTGCTGCGTGATCGTCGCGCAGATGATGCGCATGACGCGCGCCGCGGTCATCGACCAGCTCGAAGCGCCCTACATCGAGATGGTGCGCCTCAAGGGTGCCTCGCCGATGCGGATGGTGCTGGCGCACGCACTGCCCAACGCGGTGGGCCCGATCGCCAATGCGGTGGCACTGAGCCTGTCGTACCTGCTCGGCGGCGTGATCATCGTCGAGACCATCTTCAACTATCCGGGCATCGCCAAGCTGATGGTCGACGGCGTCTCGCAGCGCGACATGCCTCTGGTGCAGACCTGCGCCATGATCTTCTGCTGCGCCTACCTGATCCTGGTGACGACGGCCGACATCTGCGGCATCGTCGCCAACCCCCGGCTGCGGCACCGCTGAAAAGAGGCAGGGACCATGGAATCGTCTACATCCCCATCGGCCGTGAACGCGGCCGCCACCGCGGCGGCGCCGCCGCCCCGGAAGCGGCGCAGTGCACTGCGCTGGCTGTCGGGCTTCGGCCCTTCCGGCCTGCTCGGCCTCGCAGTGCTGCTGTTCTGGCTGCTCGCCGCGCTGCTCGGACCCTGGCTGCTCTCGCACCGGACGGATCCCACGGGCACCTCGGCCGTCTTCGCGCCGATGAGCGCGGCGCACTGGCTCGGCACGGACTACCTCGGCCGCGACATGCTGGCGCTCATCATCGAGGGCGCGCGCTACACGGTCGGGGTCGCACTGGTCGCCACCTTGCTGGCCAGCGGCACCGGGACCGTGCTGGCACTGCTGGCCGCTGCCAGCGGCCGCTGGATCGATGCGCTGCTCAGCCGCGGCCTGGACACGCTCACCGCGATCCCCAGCAAGATGTTCGCGCTGATCATGGTGGCGGGCTTCGGCTCCTCGGTGCCGATGCTGGTGGTCATGGCGGGCATCATCTACGTGCCGGGCGCCTACCGCATCGCGCGCTCGCTGGCCGTCAACATCAACGCGCTCGACTACGTGACGGTGGCGCGCACCCGGGGGGAGGGCACGCTCTACATCATGCTGCGCGAGATCCTGCCCAACATCGTCGGCCCGATGCTGGCCGACCTGGGCCTGCGATTCGTCTACATCGTGCTGCTGCTGGCGAGCCTGAGCTTCCTGGGCCTGGGCATCCAGCCGCCGGCGGCCGACTGGGGCTCGCTGGTGCGCGAGAACATCGGCGCGCTGGCCATGGGCGGCGCCTCGGTGATCGTGCCGGCGCTGGCCATCGCGAGCCTGACCATCGCGGTCAACCTCGTCATCGACAACCTGCCGGGCCGCGGCGCCCGCGACAAAGGAGCACGCTGATGGGAGCACCTCTCACAGTCGAAGGCCTGCACATCATGGCCGGCGCGCAGACGCTGGTCGAGCCGGTGAGCTTCTCGGTCAAGCCCGGCGAGGTGCTGGCGCTGATCGGCGAATCGGGCTCGGGCAAGACCACCACCGCGCTGGCGCTGATGGGCTACGCGCGCCAAGGCTGCCGCATCGCGGGGGGGCGCGTGCGCATCGGCGACATCGACGTGCTGGCGCTCGATGCGGCGCAGCAGCGCGCTCTGCGCGGCCGCACGGTGGCCTACATCGCGCAGAGCGCGGCGGCCTCCTTCAACCCCTCGCGGACCATCATGGACCAGGTGGTGGAGCCCACCGTGATCCACCGCCTGTGCAAGCGGCCCGAGGCCGAGGCCAGGGCGGTGCAGCTGTTCCGCGAACTGGCGCTGCCCGATCCGGAGACCATCGGCGCGCGCTACCCGCACCAGGTCTCCGGCGGGCAATTGCAGCGGCTGATGGCGGCGATGGCGCTGATCGGCGAGCCCGACCTGGTCATCCTGGACGAGCCGACCACGGCACTGGACGTGACCACGCAGATCGAGGTGCTGCGCGCCTTCCGCCGGGTGGTGCGCGAGCGCCGCGCGACCGCGGTGTACGTGAGCCACGACCTGGCGGTGGTGGCGCAGATGGCGGACCACATCCTGGTGCTGCGCAGCGGCTGCATGCGCGAGCTGGCCGCGACCGATCGGATCCTCGCCGCGCCGAAGGACGACTACACGAAGAGCCTGCTGGCCGCCGCGCGCCCGGTGGTGCGCGAATCGGGGCGGGCGGCGAACGACCAGGCCGAGCTGCTGCTCGAGGTGCAGCAGCTCTCGGCCGGCTACGGCCCGGTGGATGCGCAGGGCCGCCCGGCCAAGCCGATCCTGGAGGCCATCGATCTCAAGCTCTACCGCGGCCAGGCGATCGGCGTGATCGGCGAGTCCGGCTCGGGCAAGACGACACTGGCGCGGGCGGTGGCCGGGCTGATCAAGCCCAGCCACGGCAAGATCCTGTTCCGAGGCCGCGCGCTCGAGCCCGCGCTGCAGCAGCGCGACAAGGACGAGCTGCGCCGCATCCAGATCGTGTTCCAGATGGCCGACACGGCCCTCAACCCCTCGCAGACCATCGAGCGCATCCTGGCGCGGCCGCTGGAGTTCTACAAGGGCCTCGGCGGCGAGCCGCTCAAGCGCCGCATCCGCGAGCTGCTGGACCTGGTGAAGCTGCCGCACTCGCTGGCCGGAAGGCTGCCGGGCGGGCTGTCGGGCGGGCAGAAGCAGCGCGTCAATCTGGCGCGCGCGCTGGCGGCCGAGCCCGACCTGATCCTGTGCGACGAGGTGACCTCCGCGCTCGACACCGTGGTCGGCGCGGCGGTGCTGGACCTCATGGCGGAGCTGCGGCGCGAGCTCGGCGTCTCCTACCTCTTCATCAGCCACGACCTGCACACGGTGCGCGCGGTGTGCGACGAGATCGTGGTGATGCAGCACGGCCGCAAGCTGGCCCAGGTGGCGCGTTGCGACTACGAGCGCGGGCCGCACCATCCCTACTACGAGCTGCTGGCGCGCTCGGTGCCCGAGCTGCGCCGCGGCTGGCTCGATGACGTCGACCGCGCTGCCGCTGCCGGAGCGGCCGCATGAAGGAGACCGACATGACCCCCACCTTCCGCATCGCGCTGATTCCCGGCGACGGCATCGGCAAGGAAGTGATGCCCGAGGGCCTGCGCGTGGTGCAGGCCGCGGCGGCACGCTTCGGCTTCGAGCTCGATTGCCGTTCCATCGATTGGGCCAGCTGCGATTACTACGCCCAGCACGGCCAGATGATGCCGGACGACTGGAAGGCACAGCTCCAGGGCGTGGACGCGCTGTACTTCGGCGCCGTCGGCTGGCCGGCCACGGTGCCCGACCATGTGTCGCTGTGGGGCTCGCTGCTGAAGTTCCGGCGCGAGTTCGACCAGTACGTCAACCTGCGGCCGGTGCGGCTGTTCGAAGGCGTGCCCTGTCCGCTCGCCGGCCGGGAGCCGGGTGACATCGACTACCTGGTGGTGCGCGAGAACACCGAGGGCGAGTACACCTCGCTCGGTGGCGTGATGTACGAGGGCACCGAGCGCGAGATCGTGATCCAGGAGTCCGTCTACTCGCGCCACGGCACCGACCGCGTGCTCCGGTACGCCTTCGAGCTGGCCCGGGCGCGCGGGAAAAAGCAGCTGACGGTGGCCACCAAGAGCAACGGCATCGCGATCAGCATGCCCTGGTGGGACAGCCGCGCCGACGCGATCGCGCGCGACTATCCGGAGGTGGCCGTCGACAAGCAGCACATCGACATCCTGTCGGCGCGCTTCGTTCTGCAGCCGCAGCGCTTCGACGTGGTGGTGGCGAGCAACCTGTTCGGCGACATCCTCTCCGACCTGGGGCCCGCGACCACCGGCACCATCGGCCTGGCGCCCTCGGCCAACCTCAATCCGGATCGCAAGTTCCCGTCGCTCTTCGAGCCGGTGCACGGCTCGGCGCCCGACATCTACGGCCAGAACACCGCCAACCCGATCGCCATGATCTGGTCGGGCGCGCTGATGCTGGACTTCCTCACGCAGGGGCAGGGCGCGGGCCGCGCCGCGCACGACGCGATCCTCGCGGCCATCGAGGCGGTGCTGCGCGAGGGACCGCGCACCCGCGACCTGGGCGGCACGGCCTCGACCACCGAGGTGGGCACGGCCATCGCCGAGCGCATCGCCGCTGCCTGACAACACGCACATCACGAACGACCATGACACTGACTCTCGAACGCCAGGACCTGATGCCCGGCCAGCAACTGATCGGCGCCGAATGGCGCGAGGCGAGCGATGCGCGCCGCCTCGACGTGAGCGATCCTGCCACCGGCAGCGTGTTCGCGAGCGTGCCCGACGGCAGCGCGGCCGATGCGCGCGCAGCCGTCGATGCCGCGCATGCCGCCTTCGCAACATGGCGCGCCGTGCCCGCCAAGCAGCGTGCCCAGATCATCAAGCGCTGGAACGACCTGGTCATGGCGCACCAGGAGGACCTGGGTCGGCTGATCTCGCGCGAGCAGGGCAAGCCGCTGGCCGAGGGGCGGGGCGAGGTGGCCTACGCGGCCAGCTACATCGAGTGGTTTGCCGAAGAGGCCACGCGTGCCAATGGCGAGGTCATTCCGGCGCCGGTGCCGGGCCGGCGCATGTTCGCGCTGAAGGAGCCGGTGGGCGTGGTCGCCGCCATCACGCCGTGGAACTTCCCGGCCGCGATGATCGCGCGCAAGATCGCCCCAGCGCTCGCCGCGGGCTGCACCGTGGTGTGCAAGCCCGCCGAGGACACGCCGCTGACCTCGCTGGCCCTGGTCAGGCTGGCCCGGGAGGCCGGCGTGCCGGCGGGCGTGATCAACATCGTCACCGCTTCTCGCGAACGCACGCCCGAGGTGGTGGACGTGTGGCTGGACGATGCGCGCGTGCGCAAGATCAGCTTCACCGGCTCCACGCCCGTGGGCCAGCACCTGGCGCGCCGCTCGGCGGACACGCTCAAGAAGCTTTCGCTCGAGCTGGGCGGCAACGCCCCCTTCATCGTGTTCGACGATGCCGATCTCGATGCGGCGGTGGACGGCCTGATGGCCGCCAAGTTCCGCAACGGCGGCCAGACCTGCGTGTGCCCGAACCGCGTGTTCGTGCACGAGCGCCTGCACGACGCCTTTGCCGACAAGCTGGCAGGGCGGGTGGGCGCGCTGAAGGTGGGTCCGGCGAGCGACCCTGCGTCGCAGATCGGGCCGATGATCAACGCGCGTGCCGTCGAGAAGATCGAGCGGCATGTGCAGGACGCGCTCGCCAAAGGCGCCAGGGTGCTCACCGGCGGGAGGCGCCTGGCCGAACTCGGCCCCCACTACTACGCGCCCACCGTGCTGGTGAACGCCGACGCCACCATGGCCTGCAGTTGCGAGGAGACCTTCGGACCGGTGGTGCCGATCACGCGCTTTGGCGACGAGGCCGAGGTGATCGCCGCGGCCAACGACACGCCCTTCGGCCTGGCCGCCTACTTCTACGCGAGCGACGTGCGTCGCATCTGGCGCGTGGCCGAAGCGCTGGAGAGCGGCATCGTGGGCATCAACGAAGGCGCACTGGCGGCGGAGGCCGCGCCATTCGGCGGCGTGAAGGCTTCAGGCTACGGCCGCGAGGGCTCGGTGCATGGCCTGGACGACTACGTGCACATCAAGTACCTCTGCCAGGGGCAGCTCTCCTGACCATTTCAGCACCGGGCAGGCACTAATAGCGGATCGTCACCCCCGCCTTGACGCCCTTGTTGTCCTTCCCGTCCGAGTGCGCGCCGGCCGAGAAGGAGACGCTGCCGCCCGTGCTTGCGCCCAGCGAGTAGTTCGGGCGTCCGTTCGAGGTGTCGACGCCGCCGTAGGCGCCGCTGCCGTCCTTGTTCTGCACGCCCAGCGTGCCGCCGTTCGCGGTCGCCGACTTCTCGGTCGGCGACAGGTTGGGACTGACGTAGATCGCGCCTTCGTCGTTGCTTTCCAGCGGGACCTTGGGCGCTTGCGCGAGGGCCG
The DNA here is from genome assembly GCF_002157355.1 of Variovorax sp. JS1663. GTDB lineage: Bacteria > Pseudomonadota > Gammaproteobacteria > Burkholderiales > Burkholderiaceae_C > Variovorax. The sequence goes on from NZ_LYMK01000003.1 coordinate 116,230, forward strand.
CCGCGCAGGAGGCGGCGAGGACGAGGAATGTCAGCAGGGGCTTGTTCATGGCCATGCCTCCACCTTATCGGAAGCCGGGAGGCGACCCTCACGCGACCGCGAGGGGAGGCCTTGGGCGGTGCGTGATCTGTCGCTTCCCCGCACCGAAATTGTGTGCAGGTGTGTCGATCATGAAGCCGTGTTTCGGTCCACCGCGGCCGGCCTGCGCCACGCGATCAGCGACAGCAGCGGCCCGGTCGCCGCGGTGGTGACGAGCGCCATGACCAGGAGCATGGTGAACAGCTCCGCGCCGATCAGGCCGGTATCGAGCCCCACCTTGATGACGATCAGCTCCATCAGGCCGCGCGAATTCATCAGCGATCCCGTCGCCAGGCTTTCGGGCCAGCCGTAGCCGCTCATGCGCGCGCCGGCCGCGCCGCCGACGATCTTGCCGACGCTCGCCGTCAGCAGGATGAGGCCGAGCGCACCCAGCGCGGCATCGCCGAAGGCGCCGGCGCTGGTGCCCAGGCCGGCCAGCGCGAAGAAGATCGGCATCAGGATCACGACGGACAGCGGCTCGATGCGCTCGCTGAGCGCGTGGAGCAGCCGGTCGTCGCGCGGCAGGGCGATGCCGAACAGGAAGGCGCCGAAGACGGCGTGCAGGTGCAGCCATTCGGTCAGCATCGCGCACACGAGCATACCGATGACGAGCGTCGCCAGCACCATCGGCGAAGGGGTCCCGTCCGGCGCGTGAACGCGCAGGAACCACGCCAGCAGCGGCTTCACCGCCAGGAAGACCACGCCCACCATCAGCAGCAGGCCCAGGGCGATGCGCAGGAAGCCTGCCAGCCCGGCGCCGGCGCTGGCCAGCGCGACGACCAGTGCCAGGAGGATCCACGCCAGCGCGTCCACCATGCCGGCCGCGCCCAGCGACAGCTGCCCGATCCGCGTGCGGGTGAGCTTGCGGTCCTTGAGGATGCGGGCCAGCACCGGGAACGCGGTGATGGACAGCGCCACGCCCATGAACAGGGCGAACGGCCAGAACGCGACGCCCGCGGGCGCCAGCGCCGGGTGGAGCGCGGGCGCGATGGCGATCCCGAGCCCCATGGGCAGCACCATGCTGCAGAGGGCCACGCGGCTCGCCGCGCTCAACATGGCGCCCATGCCGCTGGGCGCGCGCAGCTCCGCGCCGACGATGAACATGAACAGCACCACGCCGATGTTCGCGAGCGAGGCCAGGCCGGGCAGCGAGGCGGGCGGGAACAGCTGCCGGTGCCATTCCGGGAACAGGGCGCCGAACACGATGGGACCCAGCAGGATGCCGGCGGCCATCTCGCCGATGACCATCGGTTGCCCGAGGGCCCGGAGCGCCAGGCCGCACAGGCGCGCGGTGACCAGGATGATGGCGAGCTGCAGCAGAAGAAGGGCGAGGGACATGGCTGCCGGCGTGATGTCGAAGCGACGTAGTATCCCAGTCCTGCGTGAACCAGCCCTCAGGAGAAGCCGCCCCATGCAAGCAGTTCAGGAATGCGATGTGCTCGTCGTCGGTGGCGGGCCCGCGGGCTCGACCATCGCCGCGCTTCTGGCGCGGGAAGGGCGCCGCGTGGTCCTGCTCGAGAAGGAGCATCACCCGCGCTTCCACATCGGCGAGTCGCTGCTGCCCGGCAATGTCGAGCTGTTCGACCGGCTCGGCGTGCGCGAGGAGGTCGACAAGATCGGCATGCCGAAGTTCGGCATCGAGTTCGTGCCGCCCGACCTCGACTACTGCAGCTATGTCGACTTCTCCGAAGGCTGGGACCCCAGCAAGGCATCGGCCTGGCAGGTGCGCCGCTCGGAGCTGGACGAACTGCTGTTCCGCCACGCGGCCAGGACCGGTGCCCAGGCCCTCGAAGGTGCGAAGGTGGGCCACATCGAATTCGACGCGACCGGCGCCACGGTGCAGGCCACGCTGGACGACGGCGACCGCCGCACCTGGCGCACGCGCTTCCTCGTCGATGCCAGCGGCCGCGACACGGTGCTGGCCAACAAGTTCAAGTGCAAGACCAGGAACCCGGACCACAACAGCACCGCGCTCTTCGGCCACTTCCGCAACGCGCGGCGCCTGGAAGGCCGGCGCGAGGGCAACATCAGCATCTGCTGGTTCGACCACGGCTGGTTCTGGTTCATCCCGCTGGCGGACGGCACGACCAGCGTCGGCGCCGTGTGCTGGGCCTACTACCTGAAAGCACGCGACAAGCCGCTGAAGGACTACTTCTTCGACACCATCGCGATGTGCCCGGCGCTGCACGACCGGCTGAAGGACGCGACGCTGGTCGACGACAAGGTGCATGCCACCGGCAACTTCGCCTACTCCAGCACCCATGCCACCGGAGAGCGCTACCTGATGGTGGGCGATGCCTACACCTTCATCGACCCGATGTTCTCCTCCGGCGTGTTCCTGGCGATGCAGAGCGCCTTCGACGGCGCGCAGCTGGTGCAGACCGCGCTCGACCGGCCGGCCGAGCTGCCGGCGGCACGGGCGGCGCTGGAGCAGCGCATGCGGCTGGGACCGCGCGACTATTCGTGGTTCATCTACCGCGTCACGAATCCGACCATCCGCGACATGTTCATGCACCCGAAGAACGTGTTCAAGATCAAGCAGGGCCTGATGTCCCTGCTGGCCGCCGACATCCACCACGGCCCGGCCTACCGGCGCTCGCTCTGGATGTTCAAGGTCGTCTACTACGTCGTCTCCGTGCTCAACTGGCGCCGCACCTATGCCGGCTGGAAGCGCCACCGCTTCAACATCCGCGACATGGGCGCGCTGCGCGGCGAGACGATCATGAAGGCCGACTGAGCGCCGGCGACGAGGATCAAGAAGGCTTGACGGCGCTGTACTCGGAGAAGATGCCGAGCTCCGTGTGCCGCCGCACCGCCTCGAAGCCGGCCGCTTCCAGCGCGGCGACGATCTGGGCCGGTGCGATGCAGGCCTCGATCGTGTCCCAGTAGTAGCGCCACAGCTCGGAGGTCGCCCGCTCGCGCGCGACCAGGCGGGCGATGACGGGCACCACGATGCGCATGTAGGCCTTGAGCAGCGCGTTGGCCGGCGCGCTTTCAGGCCGGCTGATCTCGAGGATGAGCAACCGGCCGCCGGGGCGCAGCACCCGGCGGAATTCGGCGAACGCCTGGCCGACGTCGGACACGTGCCGGAAGGCGTAGCCCATGCTGAGGAAATCCGCCTCGCCGTCGCTGCACGGCAACTGCTCGGCCCGCCCGATCCGCAGCTGCACACCGGGCAGGGTGGCCTGCGCCAGCATGCCCGGGCTCGGATCGACGCCCACCAGGCTGCCGGCCGCGCCGATCCGCGCACAGGCCTCGCGCGCCAGCAGGCCGGTGCCGATGCCCACGTCCACCACCCTGTCGCCGGCAGCCAGGCCCGCGCGCTGCAGCGCCGCCCGCCGGTACCAGGGCCCGGTGCCCAGCGCCAGGACGCGCTCAATGCGGTCGTAGTCGCTGGCCGTCTCGTCGAAGATGCGGCGCAGGTAGCGCTGGTGTTCTGCCTCGTCCCGGTAGTAGGCCGGCAGGGGCGCGTGGGGCATCTGCACGTGCCCCGGGGCGGGGCGGGGTTCTGGGGTGGCGTTCATCGGGCCATCATAGGCATGCCCTTGTCGGGGACCGCGTTCAACCCTGAAGTTCGGTCTTGCGCTCGATGATGCGCGAGACCAGGCCGTACTCGACCGCTTCCTCCGCGGAGAGCCAGCGGTCGCGCTCGATGTCGGTCATCACCGCCTCGAAGGACTTGCCGGTCTCGCGCGCGATGGTTCGGGCGATGCGCTCGCGGGCCTTGATGATCTCCTGCGCATGGATCGCGATGTCACTGGCCGGCCCGCCGGCGCCGCCGCTGGGCTGGTGGATCAGGAACCGCGTGTTCGGCAGGCAGAAGCGGCGCTCGCGTGGCGCCGCCAGGTACAGGTGGGTGGCCGCGCTGCCCACCCAGCCGGTGCCGATCATGCGCACCGGCGCCGCGATGAAGCGCACCACGTCGTGGATCGCATCGCCCGACTCCAGGTGGCCGCCCGGCGAGCTCACCAGCACGTCGATGGGCGCGTCGCTGTCGGCATCCAGCGCGATCAGCCGGCGCGTGACGTCGCGTGCCGCGACGTCGGTGATCGTGCCGAAGATCAGCAACGTGCGCGATTTGAAAGCCTTCTCCTCCAGGTAGGAACTGGCGCGGGACTCGCCCGGTGCGCCGCCCGGTGCGTCTTCTTCAGGGGTTTCCATGGTGTTCCTTCGCTACGCGTTGCGATGGCGGAGTCGCCAGTGGCCCGCGTGCCGGACAGCTTAACGCGGCGCCGCCTGCGCTGCAGCGCGCGGGCGGCATCGCATGAAGGCGGGATCGTCAGGCGCGGCGTCGCCGGCTACGATGGGACCACGCTGTCACACCGACTTTCGCAATCGCTGTCACGCGAGGCCCGTCCCTCCAGGCGCCAGGAAGAAGCGCCGGAGGGACACGGCCGTCTGCCCGGGCGCCTCCTCGGGAAAGAAGTGGCCCGCCTCGATCGCGCGAAGCCCAGGGACTGCATCACCCGCACCATGTCCTGCGCCATCGCGCGCTTGGCATCCATGCGCTCAGCGCGCGCGGCGCTTTCCGTCGTCGCGGACCACTTCGCCGTCCGACTTGGTGAAGGGCGGCACCGGCCCTGCCGGCAGGATTTCCAGCACCTCTTCCGATGGGCGGCAGAGCTTGGTGCCCAGCGGCGTCACGACGATGGGGCGGTTCATCAGGATCGGGTGCTGGCCGATGAAGTCGAGCAGTTGCTCGTCGGTCCACTGGGGGTTGCCCAGGTCCAGCTCCGTGTAGGGCGTGCCCTTCTCGCGCAGCAGCGCGCGCAGCGGCTGGCCGGTGGCGGCCGCGATCGCGCGCAGCGTCTCGCGGGTGGGCGGCGTCTTCAGGTACTCGATGACGGTGGGCTCGATGCCCGCATGCCGGATCAGCGCCAGCGTGTTGCGCGAAGTGCCGCAGGCGGGGTTGTGATAGATGGTGACTTCTTCAGGCATCCGTGGATTGTGGAACAAGGGCGCGGCGCCGTCCCTTGGCAGACGGCGCCGCGCCCTGCGTCGGCGGGGTTACTTCCTCACGCCGACCGAGCCGGAGCCCTGGGCCTGTCCGGCGGCACCGGCACCGCCCCCGATGGGCTGCAGCACGCCGCCCAGCGAGCCGGCGGCACCCGTCGCGCCGTTGACCGCGCCGCCCACGGCGTTGGTCGCGCCGCCCACCGCCTGGGTCGCCCCGCCGACGGCACGGGTCGCGCCCTGCACGCCGCCGTTCAGCGTGGTGCCGGCGCCGCCCAGCGCGCCTGCGCTCCCCGTGCCTGCACCAGCGTTCGCGCCGGCCCGCGTCTGCGCGGCGCCCTCGGCGTGCGCACCGCGCTGCTGGCGTTGCGGCTGCGCCTGTTGCGGCGCCGTTGCGCCGCCCGCCCCGCCGCCGGCATTGACGTCGGCCTGCACGCCCACGCCCACGCCGACATTCGGCGTCTGCACGGTCTGCGCGCTGGCCACGCCGCCCGCGGCCAGCAGGCCGGCAAGCAGGGCGCCGAGGGCGATGCGCTTCGGATGGTGCTGCTGTTGTTTCTTCATGTGTGACGGTCCCTTTCTTTCGTGAATGGTCACTGACAAGGAGCCGGCCGTTTGGCCAGTCCGGGAGGGACCATAGGGGGAGGGCCGTCAGGGGCCGCGTGCGCCGCCGCCGGGCATCGCTGTGGGAAGCGGCTGTCGGCGCGATGGCAGGGCCGTGCGTTAGCCCCGCCGGTGCGCTCAGCCGAGCACGTCGTTGACTTGCTCGTTGAATTCGGTCTGGCTGAGCGCCGTGCCCAGTTCCCGCGGCAAGGCATCGCGCACCGAGAACACGCCCAGGATCTTCGTGCCCTTCACCAGCGGCAGGTGGCGGAAGCCCCGCTCCAGCATCAGCACGACCGCGTCGGACACCAGCGTTTCGGGCGCCACGCAGATCGGGTTGGGCGTCATCACGTCGCTCACCGGCGTGCGCTCGGGATCGAGGCCGCGGGCCAGCACCCGCGTCATCAGGTCGCGCTCGGTCAGGATGCCGAGCAGGATGTCCGGCGGCTCCATGATCAGCACGCTGCCGCAGTTGGCGCGCGTCATCACCCCGGCGGCCTCGCGCACGGTCGCCTGCGGGCCCAGGCAGAGCACGTGCTTGCGCGAGATGGACTGGAAAACCGTGCGTTCGGCCATGGCTGCCCCTCCAAGCGAATCCGAGAATGGTGCGACGGTGCCGCGCTCAGCGCAAGCTGTTGTTGAGCTTTTCCAGCGCCCCGGTGCCCGGGCACAGCTCGGCGGGCCCCAGCGTGTTGAGCGGCTGCGCGCTGGTGTTCAGCGCCGTGTGCAGGTCGGTGGCCAGCGGGTCCACGTAGAGCAGGCCGGTCACCACCTCGCCCATGTCCTGGTGCCGCTGCATGTAGGCCATGGCGGCGTTGCGGTCGCCGGGGTTGTAACCGGCATGCAGGCTGCGCAGGCGCAGCAGCGTGCCGTCGTGCTGGCGCACGTCCATCACCTCGCCCGGCGCCATCTCCACCGCGATCTCTTCACGCCCCGTGATGAAGTCGATGCGGCTCACCGCCTCGTTGTGCTCGCGCACGTAGTCGTAGCTCTTGGTGCTGCCGGGGTGGTTGTTGAAGGCGACGCAGGGGCTGATCACGTCGATCAGCGCGGCCCCGCCGTGACTGATCGCGCCCTTGATCAGCGGCACCAGCTGCGCCTTGTTGCCGGAGAAGCCGCGCCCCACGTAGGTGGCGCCCAGCTGCAGCGCCATCGCCACCAGGTCCACCGGGCTGTCGGTGTTGACCACGCCCTTCTTGCTCTTCGAGCCCTCGTCCGCGGTGGCCGAGAACTGGCCCTTGGTCAGGCCGTAGACCCCGTTGTTCTCCACGATGTAGGCCATGCGCACGCCGCGCCGCATGGCGTGCGCGAACTGGCCCAGGCCGATGGAGGCCGAGTCCCCGTCGCCCGACACGCCCAGGTACAGCAGGTCGCGGTTGGCCAGGTTGGCGCCGGTCAGCACGCTGGGCATGCGGCCGTGCACCGTGTTGAAGCCGTGCGAGGCGCCGAGGAAGTAGTCCGGCGTCTTCGAGCTGCAGCCGATGCCCGAGAGCTTGGCGACGCGATGCGGCTCGATGTCCAGCTCCCAGCAGGCCTGGATGATGGCGGCGGAGATCGAGTCGTGCCCGCAGCCGGCGCACAGCGTGGAGATCTTGCCCTCGTAGTCGCGCCGGGTGTAACCCACCTTGTTGGTGGCCAGGGTCGGGTGGTGCAGGCGGGGCTTGGCGATGTAGGTCATGCGGTCTCCTTCGCGCCCACGTGCGCCGCGATCGCCCCGGCGACGAAGCGCGCGGTGATCGGCGTGCCATCGAAATGCAGCACGCGCACCAGCCGGGCGGGGTCGGCCTCCAGTTCGTTGATCAGCAGGCTGCGCATCTGGGCGTCGCGGTTCTGCTCGACCACGAACACCGTGCGGTGTTCGGCGAGAAACTGCACCACGCTCTCCGGAAAGGGAAAGGCCCGCAGCCGCATCGCGTCGAGGTGGATGCCGCGCGCCTCCAGTTCCTCCAGCGCCTCGTGCATGGCCGGCGTGGTGGAGCCGAAATAGAGCACGCCCAGGTCCGTCTTCTGCGCGGCGGGGCGCAGCACCGGCTGCGGCACCAGCGTGGCGGCGGTCGCGAACTTCTTCAGCAGCCGCTCCATGTTGTAGATGTAGTCGGGCCCGCGCTCCGAATAGCGCGCGTAGGCGTCGCGCGTCGTGCCGCGGGTGAAGAAGCTGCCCTTGGTCGGGTGCGTGCCGGGCAGCGTGCGCCAGGGGATGCCGTCGCCGTCTACATCCTTGTAGCGGCCGAAGTCGCGGCCCGCCTCCAGCTCCTCGAAGCGCATCACCTTGCCGCGGTCATAGGCCTGGCTGTCGTCCCACTCGAAGGGCGCGCAAAGGCGCTGGTTCATGCCGATGTCCAGGTCGGTCATCAGGAACACGGGCGTCTGCAGCCGGTCGGCCAGGTCCAGCGCGGCGGCGGCCTGCTCGAAGCATTCGTGCGGGTCTTCCGGGAACAGCAGCACGTGCTTGGTGTCGCCGTGCGAGGCATAGGCGCAGGCCAGGATGTCGGCCTGCTGCGTGCGCGTGGGCATGCCGGTGGAGGGGCCGCCGCGCTGCACGTTGATGAGGGTCACGGGAATCTCGGCGAAGTAGGCCAGGCCGATGAACTCGGCCATCAGCGAGATGCCCGGCCCCGAGGTCGCGGTGAAGGCCCGCGCCCCGTTCCATCCGGCCCCCACCACCATGCCGATGGAGGCGAGCTCGTCCTCGGCCTGCACGATGGCGAAGCGGTGTTCGCCCGTGGCCGGGTCGACGCGGAACTTCGCGCAGTAGCGCTGGAAGGCCTCTGCCACGGAAGAGGAGGGCGTGATCGGATACCACGCCGCCACCGTCGCGCCCCCGTACACGCAGCCCAGCGCCGCGGCGCTGTTGCCGTCGACGAAGATGCGGTTGCCCACCCGGTCGGCGCGCCGCACCTGCAGGCCCACCGGCTCGCCCAGGTGCTCGCGCGCGAAGTCGCAACCCAGGTTGAGCGCCTGCACGTTGGAGGCCAGCAGCTTCTCCTTGCCCCGGTACTGCTCGCCGAACAGCTTCTCGATCACCTGCGGCTCGATGCCCAGCATCACCGCCAGCGCGCCCACGTACACGATGTTCTTGAACAGCTGGCGCTGGCGCGCGTCCTGGTAGACCGCGTTGCAGATCTCGGTCAGCGGCATGCCGATGACGCGGATGTCGTCGCGGAACCTCGAGGGCGGCAGCGGCCGCGTGTTGTCGTAGAACAGGTAGCCGCCCGGCGCCAGTTCGGCCACGTCGGCGTCCCAGGTCTGCGGGTTCATCGCCACCATCATGTCGGTGCCGCCGCGCCGGCCCATGTGGCCCTGCTCGGTCACGCGCACCTCGTACCAGGTGGGCAGGCCCTGGATGTTGCTCGGGAAGATGTTGCGCGGGCTCACCGGCACGCCCATGCGCAGGATCGCCTTGGCGAACAGCTCGTTGGCCGAAGCCGAGCCGGAGCCGTTGACGTTGGCGAACTTGATGACGAAGTCGTTGACGGCCTCAATTTGCTTCATGCCGGCACCCCCTCCCTCGGCGCGATGCGCGCATCCCGCGACTGCGGGCCCGCCGGCGCAGTCTTCAGCAGGAACTTCTGCATGTCCCAGGCCCCGGTGGGGCAGCGCTCGGCGCACAGGCCGCAGTGCAGGCAGACGTCCTCGTCCTTCACCATCACGCGGCCCGTCTTCAGGCGGCCGGACACGTACAGGTCCTGCCCGGTGTTGAGTGCCGGCGCCTTCAGGCTGGCGCGCAGCTGCGCCTCGTCGGCGTTGGCGGTGAAGCTGATGCAGTCCATCGGGCAGATGTCCACGCAGGCATCGCACTCGATGCAGGCCGGCTCGCTGAACACCGTCTGCACGTCGCAGTTGAGGCAGCGCTGGGCTTCCTTGAAGGCGGTGGCCGCGTCGAAGCCCAGTTCCACTTCGACCCGGATGCTGGCCAGCGCCTTCTCGGCCTTGGCCCAGGGCACCTTGTAGCGCAGGTCGTTCGAGGTGTCGTTGTCGTAGCTCCATTCGTGGATGCCCATCTTCTGCGACACCAGATTGGTCATGGGCGGCGGGCGGACCGCCACGGATTCGCCGTTCAGCAGCCGGTCGATCGACACCGCCGCCTCGTGCCCGTGCGCCACCGCGGTGATGATGTTCTTCGGCCCCAGGGCCGCGTCGCCGCCGAAGAACACGTTCGGCACCGTGGACTGGAAGCTCTGCGCATCCAGCACTGGCAGGCCCCACTTGTCGAAGCCGATGCCGCAGTCGCGCTCGATCCAGGGGAAGGCGTTCTCCTGGCCCACCGCCACCAGCACCGCGTCGCATTCGAAGAAGGCTTCGGGCTCGCCGGTAGGCACCAGCGAGCGCCGGCCCTGCGCGTCGTACTCGGCGCGCACGATCTCGAAGCGCATGCCCACCAGCTTGCCGTCCTCGTGCACGAAGGCCTTGGGCACGTGGTAGTTGATGATCGGGATGCCCTCGTGCTGCGCGTCCTCCTTCTCCCAGGGCGAGGCCTTCATCTCCTCGAAGCCGCTGCGCACGATCACCTTCACGTCGGTGCCGCCCAGGCGGCGTGCCGAGCGGCAGCAGTCCATCGCCGTGTTGCCGCCGCCCAGCACGATCACGCGCCGGCCGATGGTGGTGATGTGGCCGAAGGAGACCGAGGCCAGCCAGTCGATGCCGATGTGGATCGAGGCCGCCGCCTCCTGCCGCCCGGGCAGCTCCAGGTCGCGCCCGCGCGGGGCGCCGCAGCCGACGAAGATCGCGTCCCAGCCCTGCGCCATCAGCGCCTTCATCGAGGCGATGCGCTCGCCCGCGCGGAATTCCACGCCCATGTCCAGGATGTAGCCCGTCTCCTCGTCGATCACCGATTCGGGCAGGCGGAAGTGCGGGATCTGCGTGCGCATGAAGCCGCCGGCCTTGCCGCCCTCGTCGAACACCGTCACCTCGTAGCCCAGCGGCGCCAGGTCGCGCGCCACCGTCAGCGAGGCCGGCCCCGCGCCCACGCAGGCGATGCGCTTGCCGTTTCGCGGCTCGAGCTTGGGCATGCGCGCGCGCACGTCCTCCTTCATGTCGGCGGCCACGCGCTTGAGCCGGCAGATCGCCACCGGCTCCGGTGCCTGTGCGTTGCTTTCCTCCACCCGCCCTCGCCGGCAGGCCGGCTCGCAGGGCCGGTCGCACGTGCGGCCGAGGATGCCCGGGAACACGTTCGACACCCAGTTGACCATGTAGGCATCGCCATAGCGGCGCTGCGCGATCAGTCGTATGTACTCGGGGACGGGGGTGTGCGCCGGGCAGGCGTACTGGCAATCGACGACCTTGTGGAAGTAGGCCGGGTTCGCGATATCGGTTCGCTGCAAAGTTGTCTCCTTGCTGCCGCCCGGATCGTGTGGGGATGGGTGTCCGGGTCTTGGCCCCAGTATGCGCCCCGCTTGCCGGCCCGGGGCACCAGTGAAACCCCTCGGCCTGTCATGTCATGTGATGACTGTGCCGTTCAGGCCACACGCGGCACACGCGCCGCCTCGCGCGTATCGGCGAAGGCGCTGCGTCCCAGCCAGCGCCACAGCGAGCGCGCGTCGCTGGAGGCGCCGATGACGCGCACCCGCCGCTCGCGCACCGTGGCCTCGGCATCGCGGTCGCCGGTCCAGATCTCGGTCAGCGCCAGCACGGTCGACTCGACGATCAGCGTCGGGTCCTCGCCGGGATCGTCCCGGCACAGGTCGGCCGCGCCCTGGTCGATCACCAGCCACCAGCGGCGCTCGCCCTCGGCCGCGTCGGTGAAGCGGAAATGGACCACGATGCAGCGCCCGCGCGGGCAGCGGTCCAGGTGCACGAAGCGCCGGATGTCCCACATCAGGAAGCCGGCGTCGAGCTGGCCGCGCTTGAGCCGGCTGCCGATCCAGCGCGCGCCCCAGTGGCCGAGCGCCATCACGATCGGCCGCAGCTCCTCGCCCGCGCCGGTCAGGTGGTACTCGGCCGCGCTGCCGGCCCCCTGCACGCGCTTGACCACGCCCACCTCCTCGAGCTTGCGCAGGCGCTGCGCGAGCAGCGAGCCGGACATGCGCGGCACCCCGCGCCGGATGTCGTTGAAGCGCGTGCTGCCGCACAGCAGCTCGCGCACCACCAGCGGCGTCCAGCGTTCGCACAGCACCTCGGCGCCGCGGGCCACGGTGCAGAACTGGCCGTAGTCGATCATGGTGCGAATCTAGTCCCATGCGCCCCGCAAGGCCAGTTCAAATTCTGGACTGGCCGACGCGTGCGCCTGCCGCCATGCTTGTCTCACCCGTCACCTTTCAAGGAGATCCGCATGAGCACCGTCGCCACCACGGCACCGGCCTTCGACGCCGCTGCCTTCAAGACCACCACGCGCGCGCAGTGGCAGGCCGCTGCCGAAGCCTGGCACCGCTGGGGACCCTTCCTCGGCCGCTGGCTCGGCGAGGCGACCGAAACGATGTTCGACCTCGCACGCATCGGGCCGGGCTCGCGCGTGCTCGACGTCGCCGCCGGAGCCGGCGAGCAGTCGATCGGTGCCGCGCGGCGCGCGGGCCCGGGCGGCCGCGTGATGGCCACCGACATCGCGCCGGCCCTGCTCGAACGCGCGGCCGCCGATGCAAGGGCCGCGGGCCTGTCGAACCTCGAGACCCGCGAGCTCGACGGCGAGGCGCTGGACGCGCTGCCCGCCGCCGGCTTCGACGCCGTGATCAGCCGCGTCGGCCTGATCTACTTCCCCGACCAGCAGCGTGCCCTCGCGGGCATGCGGCACGTGCTGCGGCCGGGCGGCCGGGTGTCGGCTGTCGTGTATTCGACGCCCGAGCGCAATGCCTTCTTCTCGATCCCGGTGAAGATCATCCGCGAGCGCGCCCGCCTGCCGGCGCCGCTGCCGGGCCAGCCCGGACCCTTCTCGCTCGGCGGCGAGGGCGTGCTCGAGGCCGCGTTCTCTCGGGCCGGGCTGCGCGAGATCGAGGTGCGCCGCGTGCCCTCGCCGGTGCGGCTGGCCAGCGCGGCAGAATGCGTGCGCTTCGAGCGGGAGTCCTTCGGGGCGTTGCACCAGATGATGGTCGGCCTGGACGAGGACGAGCGGGCGCGGACCTGGGAGGCGATCGAGGAGGCCTTGCGCGCGTTCGAGGGCCCGGAAGGTTTCGTCGGGCCGTGCGAGATGCTGGTGGGGGCCGGCACCGTCTAGCGACCCCATCAGGCCATGTCGAACTGGAAGCGCTCGCCGTCATGCGACAGGAGCACCCGCTCGCGTGTCGTCTTGCAGCTCCAGGTCTGCTGAAGCCCGGGCTTGGGCATCGCGAGGGCCTGGACGTCGAACACCACCTCGCACAGCCCGCCCTCGCGGCGCGCCGACTCGTAGCGGATGGCCTGCACCGGCGGCGCCAGTCCGCGCACCTTCGTGGCCAGCGCATGGCAATGGGCGTAGTCGTCGGGGTCGCGCCAGGCGGCCCGCCGCGCCGACCAGGGCGGCTGCGTGATGTCGAGCTCCAGGCCGGAGAACCGGGCCTGGAAGAAGGTCAGCTCCGTCAGGACCTGGCCGTCGCGCAGGCCGTCCGAGTCCATGAAGAAGCGCCAGCGCCACCAGGCGATCTCGGCGGCCACCGTGGCGGGCTCGTCGGCGCCGTACCAGGCGCCCGGCTCGTGGGGCCGGCGAAAGCGCGAGGGCCAGGCGGACGCGTAGCGGAAGGGCGTGAACAGCAGGTAGTGCGCGCCTGCCGCGGCGGGCGGCAGCTTCGGCTTGCTGTCCTCGAGCAGTTGCTCCAGCAGCGCCTGCTCCTCGAGGTCGTCCACCAGCCGCATGGTCGCCACGCGGTGCTGGGCCTCGATGCCGCGCCAGAGTTCGCGCTGCCCGGGCTGCGCCCGCGCCAGCCAGTCCTGGGGCCAGCGCATCAGACGAGCGCCCGCGCGCCGTCCAGGTAGCTCACCACGCGGACCAGGCCGTCCACCTTCTGGATGGCATCCCGGGGTGCTTCGTTGAAGGCCCGGTTGAAGCTCGTCATCCATGCCTTGCGATGGCCGTCGTCGTTGCCCACCAGGGCGTCGAGCGAGCGATAGACGCGCACCAGGAGCATGGCAAGCTCGGCCGCCTTGGTGCCGGCCTCCAGCGCCTTCTCGCCCCTGGCGATGCGCGACACCTGCGACTCGCTCAGCCCGACGATGCGCGCGAGCGCCGCGTTGTTCAATCCCAGGAAGCCGGCCGCACGCAGCGTCGCCTTCGTGAGCACGGCGGCTGCCGATGTCTGGTGCTGCTGCGCGGCGGTGCGGGATCGAGCCACGGCTTTTCTCCACGAATTGGTTGCTGAAGGCATTTTGCGACTTATTTCTTGCAATGGCAAGAAACGCCGCCCATCCGCCGGCCCGGCTCCTGCCGGCAGGCCGCCGGGCGTATAAAGCGTGCCGGGAAGCATTCACTTGAAGATCATCATCCTTGGTGCAGGCCGGATCGGCGAGAGCGTGGCCGGCACGCTGGTGTCGGAGCGCAACGACATCACCGTCATCGACACCGACGCGGCGCGCCTGCGTTATCTGGAGGAGCGCATCGAGCTGCGCGGCGTGGTGGGCAGCGGCATCGAGCCCGATGTGCTCGCCGAAGCCGGCGCGCGCGATGCCGACATGCTGATCGCCTGCGCCGCGCAGGACGAGACCAACCTGGTCTGCTGCAAGGTGGCCCACCAGGTCTTCGGCATCCCGACGCGCATCGCGCGCCTGCGCTCCAACGCCTTCAAGGACGACAGCCCGTTGCTCGGCAAGGAAGGCTTTGCCGTCGACCGCGTGATCTGCCCCGAGGAATCGCTCACACGCTACATCGGCAAGCTGGTCGAGTACCCCGAGGCCCTGCAGGTGCGCGAGTTCGCGGGGGGGCTGGCCTGCCTGGTGGCGGTGCGCGCGGTGGCCGGGGCGCCGATGGCGCGCCACAGCATCGCCGAGCTGCGCGAATGCGTGCCCGGTGCCGACATGCGCATCGTCGCGATCTACCGCCGCCTCGAGAACGAGCCCGACCGCTTCATCGTCTGCGACGGCCCCACGCTCATCGAGCCCGGCGACGAGGTGTTCGTGCTGTCGGCACGCGAGCACCTGCAGGCCGTGCTGTCGGCGCTGCATTTCGACGACCAGGCCGGCCGCCGCGAGGTCGAGCGCATCATGATCGCCGGCGGCGGCCGCGTCGGGCTGCGGCTCGCCCGGCAGCTCATCGAGACCGGGCGCAACTACCAGATCAAGGTGCTGGAGCGCGATCATGCCCGTTGCGTGCAGCTCGCCTCCGAACTGCCGAACAGCGTGCTGGTGCTGAACGGCGACGGCACCGACGAGGACCTGCTGGAAGACGAGGGCATCGAGAACATCGACCTGTTCCTCGCGCTCACCAGCGACGACGAGGACAACATCATGGCCAGCCTGCTGGCCAAGCGCCTGGGCGCGCGGCGCGTGCTGGCGCTGATCAACCGGCGCAGCTATGCCGACCTGATGCATGGCACGCAGATCGACATCGCGCTGTCGCCGGCGCAGACCATGCTCGGCGAGCTGCTGGCCCATGTGCGGCAGGGCGACGTGCAGGCGGTGCACAGCCTGCGGCGTGGCGTGGCCGAGGCGCTGGAGATCGTGGCGCGCGGCGACCGCAAGACCTCGCGCGTGGTCGGGCGCAGGATCTCGGAGCTGCAGCTTCCCAAGGGCGCGCAGGTCGGCTTGATCATGCGCGGCCTGCCGACGCTCGGCGAGGAGGGCGCTCCCGCCGGCGAGGCGCCGGCCCCGTCGGCGAAGGTGATCATCGCGCGCGGCGACACCGTGATCGAGAGCAACGACCACGTCGTCGTCTTCGTGCCCCGCAAGCGCCAGCTGCGCGAGGTGGAGAAGCTGTTCCGTGTGAGCGCCACCTTCTTCTGATGCCGCCGCCCGATCCATGAGCGACTTCTACCCGGTCCTGCGTGTGCTCGGCGCGCTGCTGACCTTCTTCTCGCTCGGCATGTTCGTGCCCGGGGTCATTTCATGGACGCATGCCGACGGCCTGGGCCACGTGTGGGCCTTTTCCGCGGCGATCTCCTTCGCCTGCGGCGCCGCATTGTGGGCCGGCCTGCGCCGCTACAGGCACGAGCTGCAGCCGCGCCACGGCATCTTCCTGGTGTCCTGCACCTGGGTGCTGCTGCCGCTGTTCGCCACGCTGCCGCTGATGTGGGCGCTCGACGACATCGGCCGGCCGCTCAACTTCACGCATGCGTACTTCGAGGCCGTGTCGGGCCTCACCACCACGGGCGCGACGGTGCTCGCCAAGCTCGACGAGCTGCCGGTGTCGATCAACGTGTGGCGCACCTTCCTGCAGTGGCTGGGCGGCATGGGCATCCTGGTGCTGGCCGTCGCCATCCTGCCGCTGCTGGGCGTGGGCGGCAGCCAGCTCTTCAAGGCCGAGGTGGCCGGCCCGATCAAGGACAGCAAGCTCACCCCGCGGGTCAAGGAAACGGCCAAGGGCCTGTGGGGCATCTACGCGACCTTCTCGGCCGCCTGCTTCCTGGCTTACTGGGCCGGCGGCATGACGGCCATCGACGCACTGATGCACATGTTCAGCACCGTGAGCCTGGGCGGCCTGTCGTCGCACGACGCGAGCTTCGCGCACTTCGCCTCGCCGCTGCTCGAAGGCGTGGCCGTGCTCTTCATGCTCGCGGCCAGCTGCAACTTCGCCCTCTACTTCGTCGCGCTGCGCAAGGGCCACTGGCGCGGCTTCTGGCGCGACCCGGAGATGCGCGCCACGCTGGCCGCGCTGATCGGGGGCGGCGTGCTGGTGGCGGCGGTGCTCTGGGCCAAGGACGTCTACGGGCCGGCGGAAGCGCTGCGCCACGGCCTCTTCCACACCATCTCGGTCGGCAGCACCACCGGGTACGCCACCGTCGACTACCTGCACTGGCCGGTGTTCGCGCCGCTCTTCATGCTGCTGCTCTCGGGCGTGGCAACCAGCGCGGGCTCGGCCGGCTGCGGCATCAAGATGGTGCGGGTGCTCATCCTCGTGAAACAGGCACGGCGGGAGATGACGCGCCTCGTGCATCCCCGCGCGGTCCAGCCGGTGACGCTCGGAAGCGTGGTCGTCGACCACCGTGTGATCTTCTCGGTGCTGGCCTTCATGCTGGTCTACGGCGTGACGACCATCTCGCTGAGCATGCTGCTGGTGCTGACCGACCTCGATCCGGTGACCGCATTCAGCGCCGTGCTGGCCAGCGTGAACTGCACCGGGCCGGGACTGGGCAGCATCGGCCCTTCCGGCAATTTCAGCGGGCTGACGTCGTTTCAGTTGTGGGTCTGCACCTTCGCCATGGTGCTCGGCCGGCTGGAGATGCTGAGCTTCATCGCGCTCCTGACGCCGTCGTTCTGGCGCAAGTGAGCTTCACTGCCTGCGCCCTCGTCAGGGCGCCTGTCGATGGTTCTGCTGCTGCGCGTTGCGACCGCTCACGAAGTCGGCGATCCGGGTGCTCAGCCAGGGCTTCGACGCTGGCCTGGCGGCCGTCGGGTAGCTGAACGCGGCGAGCTCCTCCAGACCCTTGTGCGTGACGGCCAGAACCTGCGCGGCGGCTGCCTTGGCGGAAAAGTCCAGCGGCCCCCTCGCGTCCGGAACCATGGCGATCACCAGCCCCGCGGAGCACAGCGTCCTCACCTTGTCGATGTCCTCGGGGCGATAGAACAGGACGGGCAGGCGCGATGCTGCGATCTGCCTGAGCAGCTTGAGAGACATGTCGAGACTCCTTGGTGTTGGCGCTGCGTCACCCCCGACGATGGGGACCGTACTTGCCGCAGGAATTTAGCGCCGGCGCCGCGGCGCCGCTGTCGGCCGAGATCACAAGCGGCCCGGGACGGTTGCCTACAGCGGGCCGGCGACGCGCCATCCAGGGCCACCCCGCCACGGCGGGCGTTGCTTCTTGCCAGCACCGCCGTTGCTCGGCATCATCGCGCTCGCCCAAAGAAGGAGCCCGCCGATGAAACCGTGGATTCGCCATGCCGCCGCTCTCGCCGCCTTCGTGACCGCCGCCGCCGTGCAGGCCGCGGGCGTCGTGGGCAATACGCTGCCAGCGGGCTTCCCGTCGATCGAAGACACCTCGCTGGCCCAGCCGCTCATCGGCTTCGGCGCCGCCGGGCCTGTGCGGCGAACGCCGGTGATCTTCATCCACGGCAACAACGACACGCCCTTCGCCACAGCCTGCAACCCTTACGGGCGCGTGCAGGCGGTGGCGCAGTATTTCGCCGACAACGGTTATGACCCCAGCGAGCTGTGGGGCGTCGGCTACCAGGGCGACCAGTGCGACCTGGCCGGGGACCCGACCCGCCGCTCGAGCATCGCCCACACCAACGCCGCCAACGTGCCCGACCTGCGCCGCTTCATCCGCGCGGTGATGGTGTTCACCGGCGCGAAGCGGGTGGACATCGTCGGCCACAGCCTGGGCGTGACCCTCGCGCGCGAATGGATCCGGCAGGACGAGGCGCAGGACCTGGTGCGCCGCTTCGTCGCGATCGACGGGCCCAACCACGGGATCATCAACTGCTCGCCCGACCCCGCGAACTACTGGCAGGCCGCGGCCGCAGGCGGCTTCACGCCCGCGAGCGAGGTGTGCCAGGAACTGGGCTCGCCGAACACGCCCTTCCTGCGCCTGCTCAACGGCCGCCACGGCCGCGACGAGACCGACGGACCCACGCGCGTGCTGGTGATCCGCAACGGCGATGCGAGCTTTGTCTACTTCCCGGTGCAGGACGGCACGGTCGCGCCGGTGCCCGCCGTCGATTCATTCGGCAAGCCGACCGACTTCTCAAGGAGCGCGAGCCTGCGCGGCGCGCGGGAGATCGTGCTCACGGGGCAGGGGGTGTACGACCCCTTCCTGCGCAGCAGCCACCTGGGCATCCTGAATTCTCCGCAGACCTGGCAGGCGGCATTCGAGTTCCTGAACGACCGCGGCAGGGGCGGCAAGGACGATGATCGCTGACGCCGACCGGCCCCCGCACGACGAGGCCCATCGCAGGACTCTCGCCAGCGTGGGCTTCGGCCACCCCTGGCGTGCCGACCGGAGCAGGGCGGCCACTCACACGCGCGTCGCTTTCGATGCGAAGCCGACGCGTGCCATCTTCGCGTAGGGGCAGATCTTCTTCGCTTCCGCGATCAGCGCATCGGCCTCGTCTTCGTTCAGGGAGGGCAGCGAGACCGCGAGGTCGGCAGTAATCAGGAACAAGCCGTCCGCGGGGTCTCGCCCGAAGGTCACGGTCGCCTTGATCTCCAGATCGGAGGGCAGGCGCAGCTTGCGCTTGGCTGCGACCAGCGGTAGGGCGTCAGATGCGTTGGGGCTTGGCTGCAGGCGCGGACTTCAGCAGGTCGAGGGCCACGTCGACGATCATGTCCTCCTGACCCCCCACCATCTTGCGGGCACCGAGTTCGACGAGGATGTCGACCGTCTTCAGTCCGTACTTTTCGGCGGCCGCCTCCGCATGCCGCAGGAAGCTCGAGTACACGCCGGCGTATCCGAGCGCCAGCGTTTCGCGGTCGACGCGCACCGGACGGTCCTGGAGCGGGCGCACCAGGTCGTCGGCTGCGTCCATGAGCATGTACAGGTCGGTGCCATGGTTCCATCCGTGCCGTTCCGCGGCAGCGATGAACACTTCGAGCGGCGCATTGCCTGCCCCGGCGCCCATGCCGGTCAGGCTCGCGTCGATCCGGTCGCATCCTTCCTCCACCGCCACCATGGAATTGGCGACGCCGAGGCTGAGGTTGTGGTGCGCGTGAATGCCGGTCTGCGTCTCGGGCTTCAGCGCATCCTTGAATGCGCGGAACCGGTCGCGCACGTCGCCCATGCCCAATGCGCCACCTGAATCGACGACATAGACACAGCTCGCGCCGTAGCTTTCCATGAGGCGTGCCTGGTCGGCCAGCTTCTTCGGCGTGGTCATGTGGCTCATCATCAGGAAGCCGACGGGGTCCATGCCGAGATGGCGTGCATATTCCAGGTGCTGGCGGGACACGTCGGCTTCCGTGCAGTGCGTCGCGACGCGCACGACCCTGGCGCCCGCGTCGTACGCGTTGCGAAGATCGTGCGTCGTCCCGATGCCGGGCAGCAAAAGCGTCGCGACCTTCGCCGTCTTGACGGTCTCGGCCACCGCAGCGATCCATTCAACGTCGGTGTGGGCGCCGAAGCCGTAGTTGAAGCTCGAACCCTCCAGCCCATCCCCATGGGCGACCTCGATGCTGTCGACCCCCGCGGCGTCCAGCGCGGCCGAGATCGCCTTGACGTGCGCGATGCTGTACTGATGACGGATCGCATGGCTGCCGTCGCGCAGCGTCACGTCGCTGATGTACAGCTTCCTTCCAACACCCCTGTCGTTGTTGCTCACTGGACTACCCTCTCTTTCATTGCAGTCGTAGTGGAGCTGCGGCGCAGGGTTGTCCACGGCGGCGGGCGTCGCTTGCGACGAACGCACGCCGCGGTGGGCAACCCGTGTTCGGCGCGTGACTTGACGAATGCAGCGAAGGAGTCGGAAGGTTCGCGTCGACTTCCGTGCCCTTGGAGTGACTGCCCGTGTCGCTGGCCTGTCGAAGGCTCGTATGAGACCCGCGGCCTCCAAGGTGCCGGAAGACCCAAACGGGCTACAGGATGTAGCGCCAAGGTTGATCGCCAGGAGCGCCTATCAGTGAGCGACCCGCGTGGGCTTCCGACACGGCAAGTCATACCGCAACTTGCAGGAGTTTGTCCATGATCAAGTGCTATGCCGGGCTGGATTGGGCCAGCCGAAGCCACGCCGTTTGCGTCATCGATGCGCGCGGCAGCGTGCGATCCGACTTCGAGGTCACCCACGATGCGGCCGGCCTGGCCGAGCTGTGCCGTCGGCTGAAGGCCGCTCACATCAGTGCTGTGGCGATCGAGCGTCCTTCCGGGCTGGTGGTCGACGCTTTGGTGGAAGCCGGGCTGCAGGTCGTTCCCATCCATCCCAACGCCGTCAAGGCCACGCGGCCGCGCTACCGCAGCCACGGCGGCAAGAGCGATGCCTGCGATGCGTACCTGTTGGCCGACTTGCTGCGTACCGACGGCCACCGCTTCAAGCCCCTGATGGCGCAAGGCGACGAGATCCGCGCGTTGCGTGCGCTGGTGCGCGGTCGCGACGATCTGGTCGCCACGCGCGTGCAGCTGGCCAACCAGCTGCGTGCTTTGCTGGAGTCGTTCTGGCCCGGCGCCGCCGAAATCTTCGCTGAGATCGATTCGCCGATCGCACTCGCGTTCGTTCAGCGCTACCCCACGCCCGAGTCGGCCGCTCGACTGGGGCCCAAGCGCCTCGCCGCGTTCTGCGCGCAGCACGCCTACTGCGGTCGGCGCAGCCCCGAGGAACTGTTGGCGCGCCTGCACCAGGCCGCTGCCGTCGCCCTCCAGCCCCTGGAGATGGATGCCAAGGGCGAGCTCGTCGCCAGCATTGCGCGTGTGCTGGAACGCCTGGTCGAACAGATTCGCCTGCTGACCAGCCGCATCGAGCATGCCGTCCGGGACAGCGCCGACGGCCAGCTCATCATGAGCTTCCCGCGCGCCGGTCGCGTGTGTGCTGCACAAATCCTCGCCGAACTCGGCAGCGTGCGCGAGCGCTTCGACAGCGTCGAGCGACTCGCCGCCGAAGCCGGCGTCACGCCAGTGACCTACGAATCGGGCAAGACCAAAGCAGTGGCGTTCCGCTGGGCCTGCAATCACAGGCTCAGAGCTGCCATCACCTGTCTGGCCGACAACTCTCGCCACGCCAGTGCCTGGGCCGCACATGTCTACCAAACCGCCAAGGCTCGCGGCTGCGACCATCCGCATGCGATTCGCATCCTTGCGCGAGCATGGCTGCGCGTCATCTGGCGCGCCTGGCAGGATCGCACCACCTACGATCCGCTCCGCCACACCGCCGCCATGCTTCATCTCGCAAGCGTCGGGGGTTGACACAGGATGTCTCATAACGTGGCCTCCCCCTGCGCGATCAGCGCATCGAAGACCTGCGGCGTCACGCGCGCGTGCACCTCGTCGCCGATCGTCATCGCGGGCGATGAGGCGCACAGGCCCAGGCAGAACACGGGCTCGAGCGTGAACGCACCGTCCGCCGTCGTGCCGTGCACGCCGCACCCGAGCCGCAGCTGCGCATGCGCCAGCAGCGCATCGGCGCCCATGGACTGGCACGCTTCGGCGCGGCAGATCTGGATCACGCGGCGCCCCGCGGGCTCGGCGCGGAAGTGGTGGTAGTAGGTGATGACGCCATGGACCTCCGCGCGCGAGAGGTTCAGCGCGCCGGCGATCTCCGGCACGGCATCGGCGGGGATGTGGCCGAGCGTGTCCTGCAGCTCGTGCAGGATCGGCAGCAGCGCGCCGGGCTGGTCCATGCGCCGCGCCAGCACGGCGCGCACCGTGGCGGCAGAACAGTTGGATTCCATGGCATTCATCGTGGGGCACCGGAGGGGTGCGCGGCCAGTGTCGGCAATGCCGGGAAGCCGGTCCAATTTATTCGGGGAATCAGGCGATTCATTCCGGCAATGGACATGTGCCCCTGCCGCGTCGGCCGACTTCGGTACCAGGGTGGTTTGAGGATTCATGACAGGGGCACTGTCGATGAATCAGGCCGGCCGGCTCTTGACGCCGGTCAACTTCGGGCGGAAACCCTGCCGGAAGCTTCAATGCGTGTTAGCTTTCGTTGACAACATCGAGGAGATGTCGATGCGAGTGAACTGGCCCGAAGAAATCGTCAATGCAGCGTCCGCGAAGACGCTGACCTTCTTTGTCGGCAACGGCATTTCCCGGCTGAGCGGGGCGCCGGCGTG
This sequence comes from Variovorax sp. JS1663, assembly GCF_002157355.1. Classification (GTDB taxonomy): domain Bacteria; phylum Pseudomonadota; class Gammaproteobacteria; order Burkholderiales; family Burkholderiaceae_C; genus Variovorax. The sequence continues at coordinate 138,608 of NZ_LYMK01000003.1, forward strand.
GGGTGAGCTGTTTGAAGTGCCCGAGGCGGTCAAGGCGCTGGAAAGGCTGAGCATCGAGAAGGGAACCGCGAACTATCTCGACATCGCCAACGCGCTGCACTCGCACAACGAGGGCTTGGCGTGGGACTCCATCACTCGGAAGCTCACCACGTGGAACGCGCGCGCGAAGACGAATCTGATCCACACGATCCTGGCAACGGTGCTGCGGCCGGCGTCCGACACGGAAGCCATCATGACCTCCAACGTGGACGATCTGCTGGAGCGAGTCGGCGGTGAGACGCCCCTGTCACGCAGGGACATCCACTACTGCCATGGGATACCTGCTCAACCCGACACTTGGATCTTCTCCACCAGCAAGTATTGGGCTGCATTCGATGCCGTATCCAAGGCCTTTCAGGGCAGCCGGAACGCCATCTTGTTTCTTGGCTATGGCCACTCTGTGGACGACTTCGACATCGCCCAGGCCGTATTGCAACAACGACGAGAGCGCTACGGGAAGATGTTCACCCTGATGAGCAGCCACGACACTCAGCGAGGCGATCTTGTTGCAAGGCTCGCGCGGCAAGGCGTCGCAACCGTCGACTACAAGCTTCCCAATGAGGTGAACACCAGGGAGCGAGAGATTCATTTGCTCGACGCCTTGCTGCAACTCGCGGAACAGGCCGGACGACACGCCCATCCCAAGTACCCGGGGCTGCGCCAGGAATGCACGGAAGAACTGCGCCAGATAGACACGCGCAGGGCCAAGGCCACCGTCATCCTCGGCCTGGCGGGCATCAACCGCCACCTGCAGCTTGACCAGGAAATTCCATCGGGAGGCCGGCGTGTCAGCGTCAAGGCGAAAGTGCGCGTGGAACCGGGGGGGCCGGGCTATCTCGTTTCAAAGGTCGTGCAGGCGGCCGGCGAGGACGTCTTCCTCGTCTCGAAGATCGCCCAGGATCCCGACGGCCGGCACGTCATCGCCTCCCTCGGTCCTGCAAATCACGGCCGGCCGGCAGGCCGGATCATGACGGAATTCCTGCATCAGGTGCCGGCCGACACTGAGCACGACGGATTCAAGACATGGGAAAGCTTCATCCTCGAACCGCACCACGCGCAATCGCACAGGGTCTTCATCGACCGGCGGATCGAGATCGGCGAGAGGATGGAGCTGCCGTCGGACCTCATCTCGCGCGCCCGCGCCATGGTCAGAAACGATGGCCGGCGGGTGATGTACTTCGACAAGTTCTTCAAGGATGCGGTGACTCGGATCCTGCAACCTCAATCAGAAAACAGCAAGCCACTTCCGGAAGGTGTCTGGACCGTTTACGAGACGGGCTCCGAAGGCGACCGCTACAGCGGGACATCCGCGAAAAAGTTCGACGAGGACGCGGCATACGGGTTCGAGGGTTCACTTTCCACGAAGGGAAAGCCATGCATCAATGTGGTGACCGCATCGTTCCGCTTTGCGCGCGACTATCTTGCGACAAGAGGAAAGCTCGACAAGGACGACAAGTACAAACCGTCGTACAGGAAGCTGATCCATCACCATGACAGTTCCGAATTGCTGAATGCGTACAAGAACAAGGCAACCGCCAGGACAGAAGACGAGGTCATCCAGAAACTGGTGAGGGACAAGGTGCGCCTGAGAGGATTCATGGAGGCGGTGTCGCATGGCGCACAAGGATTTCTTCGGAAGCACCCCTTGCGCCTCGTGGTGGTCACGCTCCACGCCCACGGCTGCCTCGTGATTGCAGTGGGCCAGGAGCCCGGCGAGACTCCGTGGTGCCAGCACTATCCGGGCGTACCCGTCAAAGAGCCGCGCCAATACACCGCATCGGCCGGCGACGTCTTCCGAGGCGCGCTGGTCTCCGCCCTCAATGCAGCCCAGCAGAAAGGCCTGTCGGCCCAGGACTGCATGCGCAGGGACCTGTGGGATTCGATCGCGGCGCTTTGCAACGAATGCGCCAGCATGAAGGTGGCTTCACAGACCTTCGAAGACGCGTTGCCGCGGATCGGCCGCAAGATCGACGACTGGCAGAACGCCCTTGCGATCCCAAGCTGACGCGTTGACGCTCCGCTTCAGAGCAATTCGCGGCTGCGCTCGATGTGCCTGCGCCGCATCGGCCGCAGGACGAACCAGGCCATCAGCGCCGCGACCGCGTTCACCACGCTGGCGGCGATGACGACCGCCTGCCAGCTCCCGGTGGCCGCGGCCAGCACGCTGGACAGCGGCACCAGCAGCGAGGCCGTGCCCTTGGCGGTGTAGAGCATGCCGGCATTGGAGGCAGCGTACTTGCCGCCGAAGGTGTCGGCGCAGGTGGAGGGGAAGAGGCTGTAGATCTCGCCCCAGGCGAAGAACACGAGACCGGTCAGCACGACGAAGAGGATCGGGTTGTGGCCGTAGTGGTAGAGCGCCAGGATGCCGACCGACTCCAGCGCGAAGGTCAGCGCAGGCAGCACCAGGCCCATGATGTCGACCGGCACGTCGATGATCTTGAAGTCCTTGGCGATCGGCGCGAGCTGGGCGGTGGCCATCAGGCCGCCGGCGGCCACCATCACGAACATCGCGTACATCACTCAGAAGACCGGCGAGCGCAGCACCTCGGATGGCGCATAGTCGCGGCGCGACTGCTGCACGTTGCGGGTGTCCGAGGCCTTCGCATGCGCGGGCGGCCGGGTCGGCACCCAGCCCAGCAGGAAGACGATCAGGCCCTGGCCGATGCCGAAGTAGAGGAAGGCCATCTCGTAGCCGTGCGAATGGATCATCGCGGAGATCGGGATGATCGTCAGGGCCGAGCCGGCGCCGAAGCCCGCGGCGGTCATGCCCGCCGCGAGGCCGCGCCGATCGGGAAACCACTTGAGCGCATTGCCCACGCAGGTGCCGTACACCGCGCCGGCGCCGATGCCGCCGACCGCCGCGGCGATGTAGAGCACCGGCAGCGACGAGGCGACCGAGTTGAGCACCCAGCCGATGCCGCACAGCACGCCGCCCACCAGCACCACCGGGCGCGGGCCGAAGCGGTCGACCAGGTAGCCTTCGATCGGCACCAGCCAGGTCTCGGTGAGCACGAAGATGGTGAACGCGACCTGGATCGCGGCGCGGCTCCAGCCATGCTTGTCGGCGATCGTGATCGTAGGCCGGGTCATGAAGTCTCCTGTGTTGCAGTGAGGCCCGACGACAGTGGAACGCCGGGCCGATCTGAGAGAGCAATCAGGAACGACTGTCGAACGCCACGACGCAAATGCTCTTGGCCGACGTCAAGTTCCCACGAATCGCGGCACGCCCTCGTGGTAATCCCTGTGCCGCGCGCGCTAAGCCGCGGCGTCGACCGGCGCGATCTGCGCGATCAACGCCGCGCCCTCGCTCTGCAGGAAGTCCTTGAAGGCCTGCGCCACCGGCGGCAGGCGCTTGGTGCGCAGGTGCACCACGTACCAGTTCAACATCAACGGAAAGCCCTCGACATCGAGCGCGCACAGGCTGCCGGCGTTGAGTTCCTGGCGGATCGTGTAGGCCGACAGGAAGCTCACGCCCATGCCCGCGATCACCGCCTGCTTGATGGTCTCGGTGCTGCGGATCTCCATCGCGATGCGCAGGCCACGCAGGTCGCCGCCCAGGCCTTCCTCCATCGAGTGCCAGGTGTCGGAGCCCTTCTCGCGCACGACGATGGGCTCGCGCATCAGGCGAGCCAATGGGATCTTCCTCGCACCGGCCAGCGGATGGCCCGGCGCCGCGACGATCACGTAGGGATGCGGCGCGAAGGGCTGGTGGACGGTGTCCATGCCCACCGGCGGACGCACCATGATCGCGAGGTCGGTGAGGTTCTCGGCGATGTGGGTCAGCAGGCCCTCGCGGTTGTGCACGGTGAAGTTGAGCGTCACGCCTGGATGGCGCCCGGCGAACTCCACCAGCAGGCGCGGGAAGAAGTAGTCGCCCGCGCTGATCACGCCCACGTTGAGCCGGCCGCCCGCGACGCCGCGGAACTGCGTCATCGCGCTCTCGGCCGCCTCGAACTGCTGGATGATGGTGCGCCCGATCGCCAGCAGCTCGGTGCCGGCCGGCGTCAGGTAGATCTTCTTGCCGAACTGCTCGAAGAGCACGTTGCCGGCATGCTCCTCGAGCTTGCGGATCTGCGTCGAGACGGCGGGCTGCGTCAGGTGAAGCTCTTCTGCCGCGCGCGAGAAGCTCAGCAGCCGGGCGACCGCCTCGAAGACCTTCAGCTGGCGCAGGGTCGCGTTCTTCATCCGGGAAATGTAAGCGCGCCGGGACGAGGACGCGTTCGCCTCAAGGCGGGATGCGCGCGACGTGCAGCAGGTTGGTGGTTCCGGATTGTCCGAAGGGCAGGCCCGCGACGACCACCACGTGATCGCCCGGACTCGCGAAGCCCTCCTCGCGCGCCGTGCGGCACGCACACTCGATCATCTCGCCCACATCGTGGACGTCGTCCACCAGCACCGCATGCACGCCCCAGACCATGGCCATGCGGCGCGCGCTGACGATGTCGGGCGTAAGGCTGAGGATCGGCACCGCCGGCCGTTCGCGCGCAGCGCGCAGGCTGGTGAAACCGAGGAGGTGTAGGTCACGGTGGCGGCCGGCGAGAGCAGCGCGGCCACGTCGCGCAGCGAGGCGCAGACCGCGTCGGCGGTGGTCGCCCGCGCTGCGGCGTGGGTCGCATCGATGCCGCTGCGGTAGGAGATCGGCCCGCCGACGAGCACGGTGGTCTCGGCGAAGTCGTCGCCATGCCGCTCCACGCGCAAGCGCAGCTTGCCGTCGTCGAGCAGCAGCTCGGTGCCGTCCTGCAGCGCGGCGAAGATCTCCGGGTGCGGCAGCGGCGCGCGGCGTGCACCGCCCGGCGTGCGGTCCATGTCGAGGCGAAAGCGCGCGCCGGCCTCGAGCTGCGCACGGCCGCCTTCGAAGGTGCCGAGGCGCAGCTTCGGGCCCTGCAGATCGAGCAGCACGCCGATCGGGCGATCGAACTCCGACTCCAGCGCACGGATGGTTTCCAGCCGCCGCGCATGGTCGGACTGCGTGCCGTGGCTGAAGTTGAGGCGGAACACGTCCACGCCGCGCTCGAACAGGGCGCGGATGGCGGCCTCGTCGGCACTGGCCGGGCCCAGCGTCGCGATGATCCGGGCGCGGCGGGTGCGTCTCATGGCAAGTCTTTCAGGCCATCTCGTGGAGGCGAACCCTGCCGCGCTGGTCTTCCATGGTTCGCGCCAGCAGCTTGACCAGCGAATAGACCGTGTCGATGTGCGGCGTCGGTGTCTCGGTGAGCCGCGCCAGCTCGACCACCGCGCCCACCAGCGCATCGATCTCCGGGGCGCGCCCGGCCTCCACGTCCTGCAGCATCGAGGTCTTGTGCTTGCCCACCTTCTCGGCACCGGCGATGCGCTTGTCCAGCGACACGCGGAACTCGATGCCCAGCTTGTGCGCGACCGCCTGGGCCTCGCGCATCATCGCGGCGGCGAGCTCGCGCGAGGGCGGGTACTGGCAGATGTCGACCAGGGTGGAATGCGACAAGCTGCTGATGGGATTGAAGGTCAGGTTGCCCCACAGCTTGAGCCAGATCTCGGCGCGGATGTTGTCGAGCACCGGCGCCTTGAAGCCCGCGTTGACGAAGCAGCCCGCCACCCGGTTCACGCGCTCGCTCGACGAGCCGTCCAGCTCGCCGACCGGGAAGCGGTCGCCCTCGATGTGCTTGACCACGCCCGGCGCGACCAGCTCGGAGGCCGGATACACCACGCAGCCGATGACGCGGTCCGCCGGAATGCGGGCCGCCACGATGCCCTGCGGGTCGACGCTCCTGACGGTCGTGCCTTCGAGCGGCCCGCCGTGCTGGTGGAAGTACCAGTAGGGAATGCCGTTCTGCATGGTGACCACCACGGTCTTCGGGCCGAAGAGCTTCGGCACCTCGCCCGCCACCGCTTCGACCTGGTGCGCCTTCATGGCGAGGATGACCATGTCCTGCGGGCCCGCCTGGTCGTAGCGGTCGGTGGCCTTCACGTTGCGCGCGACCTGTTCCCCGCCTTCGGCCGAGATGAGCCGGATGCCGTTCGTCGCGATGGCATCGAGGTTCGCTCCCCGCACGATGAAGGTGACGTCCTCGCCGGCCAGTGCGAGCTTCGCTCCCACCAGGCCACCGATCGCGCCGGCGCCTATCACTGCTATCTTCATGTCGATCCTTGAAGTGTTGAATCTCGTTGGCCGTCAGCCGAAGCGGTTGCTCAGCCGGCCGATGCCGTTGATCTCGACCTCGACCAGGCTGCCCGGCTTCATCGAGCCGACGCCGACCGAGGTGCCGCACAGGATCACGTCGCCGGGATGCAGCGTCATGTCGGCGGAGATCAGGCTGACCAGCTGCTGCACCGGGAAGCGCATGTCGCTGATGGGGTAGTGCTGGCGCGCCGCGCCGTCGAGCAGCGTGGTGACGGTGAGCGCCGCCGGGTCGAGGCCGGTGGCCACCACCGGGCCCATCGGGCAGAAGGTGTCGAAGCCCTTCGCGCGCGCCCACTGGGCGAAGGAGGCGTCGCGGTTGAGGATGTCGGCCACCGTGACGTCGTTGGCGCAGGTGTAGCCGAACACGTGATCGAGCGCCTGCGCTTCGGCGACCGCGGTGCAGGTCTTGCCGATGACGATGCCGAGCTCGCCCTCGAACACCACCTTGCCCTCGCACAGCGGCTTGCGGATGGGCTCACCGGGCGCGAGAAAGGAGTTGGGTGCCTTCAGCAGGTAGAGCGGCTCCGCCGGCACCGGCAGCTTCAGCTTCTCGCCCAGCGCATGGAAGTTGTTCCACAGCGCGATGACCTTGGTCGGCTGGGTGGGCGTGAGAAGGCGCAGTTCCTCCAGCGCGAACACGTGGCCGGTCGGCTCGGGGTGGGCGAACATGTCGCCGCGGTGCTCGCGCACGCGCTTGCCATCGAACGTGCCGAAGCCGGTCTTGCCGGCGCGCTCGAAGCGGATCCATCGTTGTGCTGGCTGCATGTCTGTCTCAATCGAAAGGGAGGTAGTCGGGAATGACGAGCGAAGCGAGCAACGTTCCGATGTCCGCCGGATTGCGCGTGACGTGGATGCCGCAGGCCTCCATCGCGGCCAGCTTGTGCTCTGCCCCTGCAAGGGCGGCGGCATCCGCGACGTTCGCCGTGCCCTGCGCAATGAAGCCGACCACCGGCTTGCGCATGTGGTCGCGTATCCAGCTGGCGGCGCGTTCTTCCGCGTCGCCGGTGACTTCGCCCACCATGATCACGGCATCGGTGTGCGCGTCTTCGTTGAAGAGCTTCAGCACGTCGACGTGCGTGAGCCCGCCGGCCGGATCGCTGCCGACGCCGACGACGGTCGATTGCCCGATGCCGAAGCTCCCGAGCTGGCGCGCCGTCTCACTGGCCAGCGCCGGGGAGCGCGACACCACGCCGATGCGGCCGCGCTGGTGCAGGTGGCCGGGGAGGATGCCTATCTTGATTTCCTCCGGCGTGATCAGGCCGGGGCAGTTCGGGCCGACCAGCAGTGTCCGGCCGCTCTCGACGCGCCGGCGAATGCGGTCCATGTCGGCCGCGGAAATGCCGGCCGTGATGCAGACGATCAGTTCGATGCCGGCCCCCACCGCCTCATCGATCGCATCGGCTGCGCTGGCCGCAGGCACGTAGACCACGGACACGGTCGCACCGGTCTTCGCCTTGGCCTCCTTCACGCTGCCGAAGACCGGAAGGCCGTCGCACTGGGTGCCGCCTTTCCTCGGGTTGACGCCACCGACGAAGCACTTGCTGCCGCTGCCGTAGTCGCGGCACAGCGCGGTATGAAAGCGCCCCATCTTCCCGGTCATTCCCTGTGTGATCACGCGCGAGTGCTTGTCGATCAGAATGGACATGGCAAATGGTCCGAGCCGGAATTCCTCAGGCGCCGAGTTCGGCGCCGCGTGCCTGGGCCCAGTCGAAATAGCTCGAATTGGCGCAGGCGGCGGAACGTTGAATGTGCTGGGCTTTTCTCTCTTCGATCAAGCCGGCGAGAAATGACACGTCGTAGGCCGCCAGCAAATGCGACTGCCAGGTGCGCAAGTAATGGCAGGTCCGCTCCGCGGCATCCTGGCTCAGGCCCAGCAATTCGTCGTAGAGGACGCGGTCCCAGTGCCACCGCAGGCCCAATTCGTAGAATGCGGCGTTGTACGCATTGCGCTCGACTTCATCGTTGCGATATTGAATCGGCAAATCATTGATCATGCTTTTCTCCTTCAAATTGAGATGCCGTCGACAACGAATTGAATGTGCCCGGCATGATCAAAATTTAAAGGAGCTGATCAATAAATAACAATGAAACTATCTTATTGAATGCATTCGCCATGGGTTATGGATGAGGCGCGTGGACCCCCCTCGTGCCACCCGGGCATGGCAAGTTCAGATCACCTTTTCCTGACGCAGCATCGCGAGGTCGTCCGTACCGAAGCCCAGTTCGCGCAGCACTTCGTCGGTGTGCTCGCCCAAGAGCGGCGCGCGGGTCACCTCGGTCGGGCTGTCGGACATCTTGATGGGGTTGCCCACGGTGAGGTACCTGCCCCGCGTCGGGTGGTCCACCTCGACGATGGTGCCGCTCTCGCGCAGCGACTCGTCCTGGGCGATCTCCTTCATCGAGAGGATCGGCCCGCAGGGGATGTCGTACTGGTTGAGGATCTCCATGGCCTCGAACTTGTCCTTGGTCATGGTCCATTGCTCGATGCGCGCGAAGATGGGCTTCAGGTGCAGCAGGCGCGCAGCCGGCGTGGCGTAGGCCTCGTCGTCGATCCAGCCCTCCTCGCCGATCACCTTGCACACCGCCGGCCACACCGCCGCCTGGGTGATGAAGTAGATGTAGGCATTGGGGTCCGTCTCCCAGCCCTTGCAGCGCAGGATCGAGCCCGGCTGCCCGCCGCCGGAGGCATTGCCGGCACGCGGCACGGCATCGCCGAACTTGCCGTCGGGGTACTGCGGGTATTCGTGCAGGGTGCCGGTGCGCTCCAGCCGCTGCTGGTCGCGCATCTTCACGCGGCAGAGGTTGAGCACCGCGTCCTGCATCGGTGCCAGCACCTGCTGGCCGCGGCCGCTGTGCGTGCGCTGGTAGAGGGCGGCCACGATGCCCAGCGCCAGGTGCAGCCCGGTGCCGCTGTCGCCGATCTGCGCGCCGGTCACCACCGGCGGGCCGTCCTCGAAGCCGGTGGTCGAGGCCGCGCCGCCGGCGCACTGCGCGACGTTCTCGTAGACCTTGCAGTCGGCGTACTTGCCCGGGCCGAAGCCCTTGACCGAGGCGACGATCATGCGCGGGTTCAGGTCCTGGATGTGGCTCCAGGTGATGCCCATGCGCTCCATGGCGCCGGGCGCGAAGTTCTCGACCAGCACGTCGCAGGTCTTGATCAGCGTGTCCAGTACCTGCTTGCCCTTGGGCTTCTTGGTGTCCAGCGTGATGGAGCGCTTGTTGTGGTTCAGCATCGTGAAGTAGAGGCTGTCCACGCCGGGGATGTCGCGCAGCTGGCCGCGGGTGGCATCGCCCTCGCCGGCACGCTCGACCTTGATCACGTCGGCGCCGAACCAGGCCAGCAGCTGGGTGCAGGTGGGGCCGGACTGCACATGGGTGAAGTCCAGGACGCGGACGCCTTCGAGGGCCTTGCTCATCGTGTGTCTCCTTGGATCCGGGCCTCGGCTTCCGTGAGCCGGGCGCGCAGCTTGCGATCTTCGGCGAAGCGGGCCGTCTCGTCGCGCACGATGGCGACAATGCCCGTCACCTTGCGATCCTCGGAGAACAGCATCGACACCGTGAAGGCGATCGACAGCGTGTGCCCGTCCTTGTGCAGGGCCGGCACGCGCAGCAGGTCGGCGCCGTACTTCGTGATGCCGGTGGCCATGGTGGTGCGGTAGCCGTCCCAGTGCCGGCCGCGCTGGCGCTCGGGGATGATCAGGTCCAGCGAGCGGCCCAGCGCCTCGGCCTCGGTGAAGCCGAAGATGCGCTCGGCAGCACGGTTCCAGAGCACGATCGCGCCCTCGGCGTCGCAGACCATGATGGCGTCGCCTGCGCCCTCGACGAGTTGCTGGAAATCGACGTTCGATGGCACGGCGCCTCCCTTGCGGCGTCAGACGACTTTCGCCTCGCGCAGGTTGATGATCTGCTCCCTGGTGTAGCCCAGCTCTTCCAGCACCTCCTCGGTGTGCTCGCCCAGCAGCGGCGAGGCCGTCACCTCGGGCTTGAGGTCCGAGAACTTGATCGGGCTGCCGATGGTCCAGTAGGAGCCGCGCTCCTTGTGCGGCACTTCGACGATGGAGCCGCTCTTGCGCAGCGACTCGTCGCGCAGCAGTTCCTTCATCGACAGCACGGGCGCGCAGGGGATGTCGAACTTGCGGAAGATGTCGACCGCCTCGAACTTGGTCTTGTCCTTGATGAAGTCCTCGATGGTCGCGAAGATCTGCTCGATGTGCGGCTGGCGGGCCTTGGCGGTCATGTAGTCGGGGTCGGTCTTCCACTCGGGCTTGCCCAGCGCTTCGCAGATCGGCTCCCAGGCGTGGCCCTGCACCGTGAAGTAGATGTAGGCGTTGGGGTCCGTCTGCCAGCCCTTGCACTTGAGAATCCAGCCCGGCTGGCCGCCGCCGCCGGCATTGCCGCCGCGCGGCGTCACCTTGTCCTTGAACGCCTCCATCTCGTGCGGGTACTGGGGGTACTCCTCCAGGTAGCCCACGCTTTCCAGGCGCTGCTGGTCGCGCATCTTCACGCGGCACAGGTTGAGCACGGCGTCCTGCATCGAGCAGGCCACCTTCTGGCCCTTGCCCGTCTTCTCGCGGCCGATGATGGCCGTCAGGATGCCGATGGCCAGGTGCATGCCGGTGTTGGAGTCGCCGAGCGCGGCCGCCGAGATGGTGGGCTGCGAGTTCTCGCCCTTCCACCAGCCGGTGGTCGAGGCGGCGCCGCCGGCGCACTGCGCCACGTTCTCGTAGACCTTCAGGTCCTCGTAGTGGTGGCCTTCGCTGAAGCCCTTGACCGACGCGTGGATCAGCTTGGGGTTGAGTTCCTGGATCCGTTCCCAGGTGAAGCCCATGCGGTCGAGCGCGCCGGGGCCGAAGTTCTCGACCAGCACGTCGGATTCGCGCACCAGCTGTTCGAGCACCGCCTTGCCTTCCGGCTTCTTGGTGTCCAGCGTGATCGAGCGCTTGTTGCTGTTGAGCATGGTGAAGTAGAGCGCGTCCACGTTCGGGATGTCGCGCAGCTGGCTGCGGGTGACGTCGCCCGCTCCGGGGCGTTCGACCTTGATCACGTCGGCGCCGAACCAGGCCAGCAGCTGCGTGCAGGCGGGACCGGCCTGGACGTGGGTGAAGTCGATGATCTTGATGCCGTCGAGGGGCTTGTTGCTGCTCATGTGATAGCTCCTAAATGTTGCCAGGGATTACTTCTTCTTCGCGGTGCTCGGATTGAGGCTGGTGATGCGGCCGCTTTCCGTGCCGGCGGTCTCGTCGATCACGGCGTTGATCAGCGTCGGGCGGCCGGAGGCGATGGCCTCGGCCAGGCCTTTCTCCAGTTCGTCGGCGGTGGTGGCATGCACGCCGACGCCGCCGAAGGCTTCCATCAGCTTGTCGTAGCGCGCGTTCTTGACGAACACCGTGGGCGCCACGTCGGCGCCGCCGCTTGCGTTCACATCGGTGCCGCGGTAGACGCCGTTGTTGTTGAAGACCACCACGCAGATCGGCAGGTTGTAGCGGCAGATGGTCTCGACCTCCATGCCGCTGAAGCCGAAGGCGCTGTCGCCCTCGATGGCGATCACCGGCTTGCCGGTGACCACGGCGGCGGCGACGGAGAAGCCCATGCCGATGCCCATGATCCCCCAGGTGCCCACGTCGAGGCGCTTGCGCGGCTCGTACATGTCGACGATGCTTCGCGCGAAGTCCAGCGTGTTGGCGCCCTCGTTGACCACGATCGCATCGGGCCGCGCCTTGACCTGGTCGCGGATCACGCTCAGCGCGCTCTGGAAGCTCATCGGCGAGGGCCGGGCGGCCAGCGTCGCGGCCATCTTCGACAGGTTCTTGTCCTTGCGCTCGGCAATGGCGCCGGTCCACTCGGCCGGCGGCTGGGGCCACTTCGCGTCGATGCCGGCGAGCAGCGCCGCCACGCAGGAGCCGATGTCGCCGATGACCGGCGCGGCAATCGCCACGTTGCTGTCGATCTCGGTCGGCGCGATGTCGATCTGGATGAACTGCTTCGGCCCCTTGTCCTGGGCCCAGGTCTTGCCCTTGCCGTGCGACAGCAGCCAGTTGAGGCGCGCGCCGACCAGCATCACGACGTCGGCCTCCTGCAGCACGAAGGAGCGCGCGGCCGAGGCCGACTGCGCATGGGTGTCGGGCAGGAGGCCCTTGGCCATCGACATCGGCAGGTAGGGGATGCCGGTCTTCTCGACCAGCGCGCGGATGTCGGCGTCGGCCTGGGCATAGGCGGCGCCCTTGCCCAGCAGGATCAGCGGCTTCTTCGCGCCCTTGAGCAGGTCCAGCGCGCGCTGCACCGCGTCGGGCGCGGGGATCTGGCGCGGCGCCGGGTCGACCACCTTGATCAGCGACTGCTGGCCGGCCACGGCATCCATGGTCTGCGCGAACAGCTTGGCCGGCAGGTCCAGGTACACGCCACCGGGGCGGCCGGACAGGGCCGAGCGGATCGCCCGCGCAATGCCCACGCCGATGTCCTGCGCATGCAGCACGCGGAAGGCCGCCTTGCACAGCGGCTTGGCGATCGCGAGCTGGTCCATCTCTTCGTAGTCGCCCTGCTGCAGGTCGACGATCTCGCGCTCGCTGGAGCCGCTGATCAGGATCATCGGGAAGCAGTTGGTGGTCGCGTTGGCCAGCGCCGTCAGGCCGTTGAGGAAGCCAGGGGCCGACACCGTCAGGCAGATGCCGGGCTTCTGCGTCAGGAAGCCGGCCGCGGCTGCGGCGTTGCCGGCATGCTGCTCGTGGCGGAAGGAGATCACGCGCAGGCCCTCGGCCTGCGCCATGCGCGTGAGGTCGGTGATCGGGATGCCCGGCAGCGCGAAGATGGTGTCGATGTCGTTCAGCTTCAGCGCATCGAGCACCAGGTGGAAGCCGTCGGTGAGGCGGGGCTGTTCGGCCGCATCGTCGAGCGGGACGCTGTGGAGGGCGCGTGCGGGCGTGTCGACGGCCGCTGCGTCTGCCTGCCTGGCGGTGATGACTGAGGACATGTCTCTCCTTTTGCTTCGTGTGGAATGGCTGGAGGCCGTGCCCGGACTATGATTTGGAGCCCGGCTGTCGGCCGTTGACCTGGGTCAACTTTTCGGAAAAGGACCCCCCGCGAAGACCCTGTGTCGTTGCGAAACAGAGCAAACGCGAACCCATGACCACGTTGGAAAACCACCCGGAGAAGAACATCATTCGCGCGCAGCTCCGGCAGAACGTGCTGCTCAAGGACCTCGGCGAGGCCGACCGCGCCGAGCTGGAGGCGCACCTGGCCATCGTGGACGGCAACAAGGGCGATTTCCTGCTGCACCAGGGCGTGCGCGAGATGGAGCAGTACTTCATCCTCGACGGCATCCTCAAGCGGGTGGTGAGCAACCCGGAAGGCAAGGAGATGATCCTGCGCTTCGCCGACGAGTTCGACATGGAGACCAGCTACGCCGCCCTGCGGCTGGGCACGCCGACGCCCTACGGCATCGTGTGCGTGACCAGGGCGCGGGTGGCCAGCCTGCCGCTGAAGGACTGGATCGCCTTCCTGAACCGGCGGCCGGTCGCGAAGGAACTGTTCGAGTTCTGCGTGATGCGGGGGATGAGCGAGATCATGGCGCACACGATCACGCTGCATCTGCTGGATGCGCCGGGGCGGGTGCATCGGTTCATGCGCAAGCATCCGGAGCTGGTGGATCGGATTCCGAGCAAGGAGCTGGCTTCTTATCTCAATCTTTCGGCGGAAACACTGAGTCGGTTGAAGAAGCGCGGGAAGATCTGACTTTGCTCCCTCCCCCAGCGGGAGAGGGAGCAATTCCTCAAGTCTGCTTGGCCGAAGCAAAGCGCCGCGAACTGGTCATCAGCCGCAGCTCGTTCGCCATCCCCCGCACACCGGGCACCGCAGCCGCCACGCTCTCAGCCTGTTCACGCTCCTCAGCATCGAGCACGATCCCGCGCAGCCGCACCTCGGCCTGTCTGGCCTGCACGGTGATGCTGGTGTCCCGCGTCTCCGGATGCTCCTTGAGCGCCGCGCGCACGCGCGCCTCCAGCGCCATGTCGGCCAGCAGCGCACGCGAGGCGGGCGTCTCGGCGAACTCCGGGCAGTTCACCATGCGCCGGATCTGCTCGACGCAGCTGTCGACCGACACGCGGTCGGTATTGAGCACGATGTCGTAGAGCACCGGGTCGCCCCAGGTGACGCCGAACTGCTCGTGCATGCGCGAGGCATGCGCGTGGTCGCTGCGGCGGATCTCGGCCTCCGCGAACTCGGCGTCGTCAGTGCCCAGGTGGCCCATCAGCCACTCGACGCGCTTCTTCAGCGAGCGCGTGATGCGCACGCACACCACGTGCGGCACCGGGCGCAGCAGGCAGGTGGCGCCCCAGCCGCGCAGCACCACGTTGCCGGCATCGGCCAGCGAGAACACCTCTTCCGCGGTATAGAGCGCGACGCTGCGCTTGTCCGTGGTCAGGCGCTCCACCAGGCCGGCCTTGCCGTCGCGCAGCCGCCCGATCAGGCTGCTCGACACCTGGGCGCGATCGGCCACGCGCTCGATGGCCTCATGGCGCATCACGGCCAGGCCGAGCGCGTCGGCGAGCTGCAGCGACACATCCTTGGAGAGGGAACCCATCTCCTGGGTCATGGCAATGACGGGCATGCGGCCTCCTTCAGTCAATCCACCGGCCGCTCGGCGGCGAACTCGTCAACTTTTTTTGGCTTGATCATCGCCAGCACCTTCGAGATCAGCGGCCAGAACAGCATGGTCAGCGCCAACGTGGTGATGCTGCCCACCAGCGGGTTCGACCACATGATCCCGACGTCGCCCTGCGACACCAGCATGGCCTGGCGGAACGAGTCCTCGGCCTTGTCGCCGAGCACCAGGGCCAGCACCAGCGGCGCCAGCGGGAAGTCCAGTTTCTTGAACACGTATCCCACCACGCCGAAGCCGAGCATGAACCAGATGTCGAGCATCGCGTTGTGCACGGTGTAGGCGCCGATCGCGCAGATCACGATGATCACCGGCGCGATGATGGAGAAGGGAATGCGCAGGATCGAGGCGAACAGCGGCACGGTGCTGAGCACCACGATCAGGCCGACCACGTTGCCCAGGTACATGCTGGCGATCAGGCCCCAGACGAAGTCCTTCTGCTCGACGAAGAGCAGCGGCCCCGGCTGCAGGCCCCAGATCAGCAGGCCGCCCAGCAGCACCGCCGCGGTCGGCGAGCCCGGGATGCCCAGCGCCAGCATCGGCAGCAGCGCGCTGGTGCCGGCGGCATGCGCCGCGGTCTCGGGGGCGACCACGCCTTCCATCTCGCCGGTGCCGAACTTGGGGCCCTTCTTCGACATCTTCTTGGCCAGGCCGTAGCTCATGAAGGAGGCCGGCGTGGCGCCGCCCGGGGTGATGCCCATCCAGATGCCGATCAGGGAGCTGCGCAGCGAGGTGACCCAGTACTGCGGCAGCTGCTTCCAGGTCTGCAGCACCACCTTGGGATCGATCTTGGCGCTCTTGCCGGAGAACTTGAGGCCCTCCTCCATCGACAGCAGGATCTCGCCGATGCCGAACAGGCCGATCACCGCGATCAGGAAGTCGAAGCCGCGCATCAGCTCGGGCTGGCCGAAGGTCAGGCGCAACTGGCCGGTCACGGTGTCCATGCCGACGCTGGCGAGCGCGAAGCCCAGGGCCATCGAGGCCAGGATCTTGAAGGGCGAACCCTTGCCCATGCCGACGAAGCTGCAGAAGGTCAGCAGGTAGACCGCGAAGAACTCGGGCGAACCGAACTTGAGCGCGAACTTGGCCACCAGCGGCGCCAGGAAGGTGATCATCACCACCGCCAGGAAGGCACCGACGAAGGAGGAGGTGAAGGCGGTGGTGAGCGCCGCGCCGGCCTTGCCCTGCTGCGCCATCGGGTAGCCGTCGAAGGTGGTGGCCACCGACCAGGGCTCGCCCGGGATGTTGAACAGCACCGAGGTGATGGCGCCGCCGAACAGCGCCCCCCAGTAGATGCAGGACAGCATGATGATCGCCGAGGTCGGCGACATCGTGAAGGTCAGGGGCAGCAGGATCGCCACGCCGTTGGCGCCGCCCAGGCCGGGCAGCACGCCGATCAGCACACCCAGAATGATCCCGACGAACATCAGGACGATGTTCATGGGTGTCAGGATCACGGCGAAGCCCTGCAGCAGGGCGCTGATTTCATCCATTTCGGGTTCGCTCCGTGAGATTCAGTAGCCGAGGAAGCGAAGCGGATCGAGCGAGCCCTTGAAGAGCGGCACCTTGAACCAGACTTCGAACATGAGGAAGAAGAGCGCATTGACGGCAAAGCCGATCAGGACGCTCTTCACCCAGGAATACTTGCCCAGCACCACCATGAAGAGCGCGATGTAGATCGCCGAGGCGACGTACAGGCCCAGGAAGGTGATCGCCAGCACGTAGCCGGTGGCCGGCAGCAGCACCGACAGCACGCGCCGGAACTGCACCGGGTCGACGAAGGGCTCGGTCTTGCGGTTCTTGCCGAGCAGGGCCTGGTAGAGGATGCCGGCGCCCGAGACGACGATGATCACGCCGATGTAGAAGGGAAAGTAGCCGGCGCCGGGGCCGTCGGTGGTCCAGCCCGCGCCGAGCTTGCGGCTCTCGAAGACCACGGCCAGGCCGATGACCAGCAGGATGGCCGCGGCGGCTGCCTCGACCAGGTAGGTGGGTACGCCGGCGCGCACCGCGCCCTCGGGATTCTCTTCGTGCTCCATGGAGCCCCCATCGTGTGAGTCGACAACAAGAATCGGGTGCGGGCGGCACGGCCCCCGGCCGTGCTCGGCGCCGCCCCGCGGACGGCGGGCGCCGCGCTACTTCGCGTTGGCGGCGATGAAGCCGGCCTCGGTCATCAGCGTGCGGTGCGTGACCTCCGCGGTCGCCAGCCACTTGGCGAAGGCATCGCCGCTCATGAAGGTCTGGTTGAAGGCGCCCTTCTCCATGTACTCCTTCCACTCCGGCGTCGCGGCCACCTTGGTCAGCAGATCGACGTAGAAGGCGAGCTGGTCCTTGCTCACGCCGGCGGGCATGAAGATGCCGCGCAGCATGGTGTACTTGGTCGGCACGCCGGCTTCCTTGCAGGTCGGGATGTCGTTCCACGACTGGGTGTCGGTGACCTTCTCCTTGTAGGGCATGCGCTCGTCGTCGAACACGCACAGCGCGCGCAGCTTGCCGGCGCGCCACTGGGCCACCGCCTCGATGGGGTTGTTGACGGTGGAGTTCACATGGCCGCCCACCAGTTGCACCGCCACCTCGCCGCCGCCCTTGAAGGGCACGTAGATGAACTTGGTGCCGGTGGCCTTCTCCAGCGCCACGGTGATGATCTGGTCTTCCTGCTTGGAGCCGGTGCCGGCCATCTTGAACTTGTTCGGGCCCGCCGCCTTCACCGCGGCGACGTACTCGCCGGCCGTCTTGTAGGGCTGCTCGGCATTGGTCCACAGCACGAACTGGTCGAGCGCCATCATCGCGACCGGGGTCATGTCCTTCCAGTTGAAGGGCACGCCGGTGGCCATGGGCGTGGTGAACAGGTTCGACAGCGAGATCACGATCTTGTGCGGATCGCCCTTGGCCTCCTTCACCGCGAGGAAGCCCTCGGCGCCGGCGCCGCCCGACTTGTTGACGACGATCAGCGGCTCCTTCATCAGCTTGTGCTTGATGATGATGCCCTGGATGAGCCGCGCCATCTGGTCCGCGCCGCCGCCGGTGCCTGCGGGGATCACGAATTCCACCGGCTTGGTGGGCTCCCACGCGGCGAGGGCAGGCGAGGTGCCGGCCAGCGCCAGCATGGCGGCGGCAAGCACTTTGGCTCGATAGGTCCGGGCACGCGAAACGATGCTTTCCATCATGTTGTCTCCTGTTGAAGCTGCGCTCTTCTTGATTGGATTCGCAGTGGAAATCCCAGTGCGCGAATGCTGCGCGCCGGCCGCGAAACGCGGCTTGACCGGGGTCAACTTTTTGGAGATTCCGTATCCGGGTTAGCCCGCCCCGGAGGGCTGAACACGGGCCGAAGGCCTGGCTCGGGTAAACCCTATAAGATCGGGCCCTCCCCCTTCCTTCTTCCCCTCCAGGAGTTCACCGCATGTCAGCCTTTGACCGCTCGTCCGGCTCGCGCGCATTCGGCAGCTGGATCGGCGCGTTCAAGGCCTTGGCCGACGAAGCCGGCGTGCTGCTCGATGCCCTGTTCAGCCCCGGCAGGATCATCGATGAAGTCGAAGAGATGCGCGCGCTGCACCAGCGCGCGAGCCGCATCGAAGCCAGCGACCCGCAGCGCGCGGCGGTGCTGCGCTGGCACGCCTCGCGCGTCGGGTTGCGCTGAAGCCGGCGAACCGCCGCCTCGGCGGTTGGGATGTCATCGCCATCTCTATGAAGGCGATTGACGAGATTCATTCGCGCGCCACGCGTTGTGGTCAAGAATGCTTTCCCCGACCCACTCCCACCCAAGAACGGAGGTTCCCGATGAGCAGCGACAACACCGGCGCCAAGTGCCCCTTCAACCACGGCGCCGCAGGCAGCGGCACCGGCAACCGCGACTGGTGGCCCAACCAGCTGAGGCTGGACCTGCTGTCCCAGCACTCCAGCAAGTCGGATCCGATGGGCGAGGATTTCGACTATGCCAAGGCGTTCAACAGCCTGGACCTGCCCGCGCTGAAGAAGGACCTCACCGCGCTCATGACCGATTCGCAGGACTGGTGGCCGGCCGACTTCGGCCACTACGGCGGCCTGTTCATCCGCATGGCCTGGCACAGCGCCGGCACCTACCGCATCGGCGACGGCCGCGGCGGCGCCGGGCGGGGGCAGCAGCGCTTCGCGCCGCTGAACAGCTGGCCCGACAACGTCAGCCTCGACAAGGCGCGGCGGCTCCTGTGGCCGATCAAGCAGAAGTACGGCCGCAAGATCTCCTGGGCCGACCTGATGATCCTCGCCGGCAACGTTGCGCTGGAGAGCATGGGCTTCAAGACCTTCGGTTTCGCCGGCGGCCGCGAGGACACCTGGGAGCCCGATCAGGACATCTACTGGGGCCGCGAGACCAAGTGGCTGGGCGGCGACGACCGCTATTCCAGGGGGTCGCCCGGCGTCGACGAAGCGCACGGCGTGCTCGTCAAGGACGATGACAGCAAGGTGCAGCACACCCGTGACCTGGAGAACCCGCTGGGGGCCGTTCAGATGGGCCTGATCTACGTGAACCCCGAGGGCCCGGACGGCAAGCCCGACCCGCTCGCCTCGGCCAGGGACATCCGCGACACCTTCGGCCGCATGGCGATGGACGACGAAGAGACCGTGGCGCTGATCGCCGGCGGCCACACCTTCGGCAAGACGCACGGCGCCGGCCCCGCCGACAACGTGGGTGCCGAGCCCGAGGGCGCCGACATCGAGGCCCAGGGCCTCGGCTGGCACAACAAGTTCGGCACCGGCCGCGGCGCGGACACCATCACCAGCGGCCTTGAAGTCACCTGGACCCGCACGCCCGCCAAGTGGAGCAACGACTTCTTCTGGCACCTCTTCGGCTACGAATGGGAACTCACGAAGAGCCCGGCCGGCGCGCAGCAGTGGGTGGCCAAGAATGCGGAGCCGACCATTCCGCATGCGCACGATCCATCGAAGAAGCTGCTGCCGACCATGCTGACCTCCGACCTCGCGCTGCGCTTCGACCCGGCGTACGAGAAGATCTCGCGCCGCTTCATGGCCAACCCGGACCAGTTCGCCGACGCCTTCGCACGGGCCTGGTTCAAGCTCACCCACCGCGACATGGGCCCCAAGGCGCGCTACCTCGGCCCCGAGGTGCCCGCCGAGGAGCTGCTGTGGCAGGACCCGGTGCCGGCGGTCGACCATCCGCTGGTGGACGATGCCGACGTCGGCGTGCTCAAGACGAAGGTCCTCGCCTCCGGCCTGACGGTCGGCGAGCTGGTCGCCGCCGCGTGGGCGTCGGCCTCCACCTTCCGCGGCGGCGACAAGCGCGGCGGCGCGAACGGTGCGCGCATCCAGCTGGCGCCGCAGAAGGACTGGGAAGCGAACCAGCCCGCGCAGCTGGCCAAGGTGCTGAAGGCGCTGGAGGGCATTCGATCGGAATTCAACGGCTCGGCCGCAGGTGGCAAAAAGGTCTCGCTGGCCGACCTGATCGTTCTGGCGGGCGGCGCGGCCATCGAGAAGGCGGCGAAGGACGCCGGCCATGACGTGACGGTGCCTTTCGCGCCGGGCCGCACCGACGCCTCGCAGGACCAGACCGATGTCGAATCCTTCGCGCCGCTCGAGCCGGTGGCCGACGGCTTCCGCAACTACCAGAAGGCCCGCTACGCCGTGCCCTCGGAGGCGCTGCTGGTGGACAAGGCCCAGCTGCTGACGCTGACCGCGCCCGAGATGACGGTGCTGGTGGGCGGGCTGCGCGTGCTCGGCGCGAATGCCGGCGCATCGAAGCACGGGGTGTTCACGGACAAGCCGGGCCAGCTGACGAACGACTTCTTCGTGAACCTGCTGGACATGGGCACGGAGTGGAAGGCCGGCGGCCAGGACCTCTTCGAGGGCCGCGACCGCAAGACCGGCACGGTCAGGTGGACCGGCACCCGCGTGGACCTGGTGTTCGGCTCGAACTCGGTGCTGCGCGCCCTGGCAGAGGTGTACGGCAGCTCGGACGGACAGAAGAAGTTCGTCGACGACTTCGTCGCGGCCTGGTCCAAGGTGATGAACCTCGACCGCTTCGACATCGCCGCCTGATCGAGGGGGCCGGCTGATCGGGCCGGCGCCTGCTCAGCCCAGCGCGTGGCGCGCCGCGCGCGCGATGCTCTGGGCATCGACCCCGAAGAACCCGCGCAGTGCCGCCCGCGTGTCGCTGCGGCCGAAGCCGTCGGTGCCCAGCGTGAGGTAGCGCCGGCCTTGGGGCACGAAGGCGCGGATGCTCTCGGGCACGGCGCGCACGTAGTCGGTCGCGGCGATCACCGGTCCGCCGGCGGTGGCCAGTTGCTGCGTCACGAACGGCGTACCGCCGTGGGCCTCGCCGGCCAGCGCGCGCGTCTCGCAGGCCTGGCCGTCGCGCGCCAGCTCGCTCCAGCTGGTGACGCTGAAGACCTCCGCATCGATGCCTTCCGCAGCCAGTTGTTCCGCGGCCTTGAGCACCTCGGTCAGGATCGCGCCCGATCCCATCAGCGTGACCCGCTTTCCCTGCCCCGACGGCGCCTTGAAGCGGTAGCAGCCGCGCAGCACGTCGGCTTCCACGCCCGCCGGCAGGTCCGGCTGCGCGTAGTTCTCGTTCATCAGCGTGACGTAGTAGAAGACGTCCTTCTGGTCGATCATCATCTCGCGGATGCCGGCGTCGACGATCACCGCCATCTCGCCCGCGAAGGCCGGGTCGTAGGCCTTGCAGTTGGGGATGGTGGCGGCGATCAGGTGGCTCGATCCGTCCTGGTGCTGCAACCCCTCGCCGCCCAGCGTGGTGCGGCCCGAGGTGGCGCCCAGCAGGAAGCCGCGCGGGCGCTGATCGGCCGCGGCCCAGATCTGGTCGCCCACGCGCTGGAAGCCGAACATCGAGTAGTAGATGTAGAAGGGCAGCATCGCCAGCCCGTGCACGCTGTAGCTGGTCGCCGCCGCCGTCCAGCTGGCGATGGCGCCGGCCTCGCTGATGCCCTCCTCCAGGATCTGGCCGTCGGTGGCTTCGCGGTACGAGAGCACCGAGCCGATGTCCTCCGGCGCGTAGCGCTGGCCCACGCTGGAGTAGATGCCCACCTGCTTGAACAGGTTGGCCATGCCGAAGGTGCGCGCCTCGTCGGCCACGATGGGCACGATGCGCGGGCCGAGCACCGGGTCCTTCATGAGGTTGCCCAGCACGCGCACGAAGGCCATGGTGGTGCTCATCTCCTTGCCGGCGGCGGCGACGGCAAACTGCGCGTAGGCCGCGATCTCCGGCTTGGCGACGGCCTCGCAGGCGGTCTCGCGGCGCGGCATGCTGCCGCCGAGCGCGGCGCGGCGCGCCAGCAGGTAGCGCATCTCGGGGCTGTCGGCGGCCGGCTTGTAGAAGGCCAGCGACGTGGCCTGCTCGTCGCTGAGCGGCAGGGCGAAGCGGTTGCGGAACTCGATCAGGTCCGCGTCGTCCAGCTTCTTCTGCGAGTGCGTGGTCATCTTGCCCTGGCCCGCGCTGCCCATGCCGTAGCCCTTCTTGGTGTGGGCCAGGATCACGGTCGGCTGGCCGCGGTGCGCGGCGGCCGCGGCGTAGGCGGCGTGGATCTTCACCAGGTCATGGCCGCCGCGCTTCAGGCGGTCGATCTGCTCGTCGGTGAGGCCTTCCACCAGCCGCGAAAGCGCCTCGTTCTGCCCGAAGAAGTTGTCGCGGTTGAAGCGGCCATCCTTGGCGGCGAAGGTCTGCATCTGGCCGTCCACCGTGTCGGCGAAGGCGCGCACCAGGGCGCCGCTGGTGTCGCGCGCGAACAGGCCGTCCCAGTCGCTGCCCCAGACCAGCTTGATCACGTTCCAGCCGGCGCCGGCGAAGAGCTTCTCCAGCTCGTCGATGATGCGGCCGTTGCCGCGCACCGGGCCATCGAGGCGCTGCAGGTTGCAGTTGACCACCCACACCAGGTTGTCGAGCTTCTCGCGCGCCGCGAGCGTGAGCGCGCTCATGGATTCGGGCTCGTCCATCTCGCCGTCGCCGAACACGCCCCACACCCGTCGCTTGTCGACGGGTGTTCCATTCTTCTTGCGGCCCGCCTCGCAGTCCAGCAGGTTGCGGTGGGTGAGGTAGCGCATGAAGCGCGCGTGGTAGATCGAACTGATCGGCCCGATGCCCATCGAGCCCGTGGGGAACTGCCAGAAGTCCGGCATCAGCCAGGGGTGCGGATAGCTGGAGAGGCCGCGCGCACCCTGTTCGGGCGCAGTGAGCTCCTGCCGATAGTGCTTGAGGTCTTCTTCCGTCAGCCGGCCCTCGAGGAAGGCGCGCGCATAGACGCCCGGCGCGCTGTGCGGCTGGAAGAACACCAGGTCGCCGCGGTGCCCCTCTTGCCCCCCACGCTCCCCCACTTCGTGTGGGTCGCTGCCCCCCCGAGGGGGGCTCTCGCCGCTCGGGGCGGCCCGTCGCGGCTCGGTCCGCGCACGGAAGAAATGGTTGAAGCCCGTCTCGAACAGGTCCGCCGCGCTCGCATAGCTGGCGATGTGCCCGCCCAGTTCGCCGTAGGCCTGGTTGGCCCGCACCACCATCGCGAGCGCATTCCAGCGCATCAGCGAGGCCAGGCGCTCCTCGATCGCGAGGTCGCCGGGGAACGCGGGCTGGGCCTCCACCGCGATGGTGTTGACGTAGGGTGTGGCCAGTTCGGGCTGCCAGCCGATGCGCTGGCTGCGCGCGACGCGCGCCAACTCGTCCAGCATCCAGCGCGCACGCTCCGGCCCGTGCGTCTCGGCGAGCGAGGCGAAGGCGTCGCGCCATTCGGCGGTTTCGGACGGATCGATGTCGTTCCTGGGCATGTCGAGCAGGGCGCGCAGCTGGTCAGCGGAGATCGGGGCATTCATGAGCCGCACTTTAGGCCGCGGCGCGTGGAATGAGCTGCTGTTTCAGCAGGAGATCCTTCCACATCGCAGCATAGAATGCCGTCATTCAGCCATTTTGAAGCATTTCATGCAACTGGACGCGATCGACCTGCGCATCCTCGACGAGTTGCAGCGCGACGGCGCGCTCTCCAACGTGGAGCTGGCACGCCGCGTCCACCTCTCGCCCTCGCCCTGCCTGGCGCGGGTGAAGGCACTGGAGACGGCCGGCGTGATCCAGCGCTACGTGGCGCTGGCCAGTGCGCCCGCGCTGGGCCTGGGGCTCAACGTGTTCATCTCGATCAGCCTGAAGACGCAGAGCAAGAAGTCGCTGGCCGACTTCGAGCAGCGCATCGCGGAGCACGACGAGGTGATGGAGTGCTACCTGATGACCGGCGACAGCGACTACCTGATCCGGGTCGCCGTGGCCGACATCGCGGCGCTCGAGAAGTTCATCCTCGAGCAGCTGACGCCCATTGCAGGCATCGAGAAGATCCGCTCGAGCTTTGCGCTCAAGCAGGTGCGCTACAAGACGGCGCTGCCGCTTCCGAAATAAGGCCCCCCGGCTTTTCACGAGCTTCGCTCGTGCAACTCCCCCCCCCGAGGGGGAGGCGCGGCTCGCCTTGGGGCGGCCCGGCGGCGGCCGCCCCCCCCTTGGCCGAGTCTGCGCGAGGCTCAGAGGCCCACGAGGCCGCCGTCGTCCTTCGTGATCACGATCGTGGCCGAGCGCGGACGCGCGTTGCCGCCATCGGGCCAGTGGCTGCCGAACTGGGCCGGGTTGCCGATGTTGCCCACCGGCGTGGTCTCGCCCGGGTGCTGGATGTTCACGAACAGCGCGCGGCCGTCGCCCGACTCGGCGATGCCGGTGATCTCGCAGTCCTTCGGCCCCACCAGGAAGCGGCGCAGTCCGTCCGTGCCCGGCGCCTTGCCGATGAAGGTGGCCTGCTGGCGCGTGGTCGCGCCATCGACGTTGGTGATGGTCTTCGCCGCGCCGTCGCCGACCTTGCCCGGCAGCGCGGCCAGCAGCATGCAGTTGGTCACGTCGGTGTAGGCGCCGTCGTCCGTCTCCAGCCACAGCAGGCCGGCGGTGGCCTGGCTGAACCACATGCCGTCGGGGCTGGAGAAGTCGTTGTCGGCGACCAGGCCCGAGAGGTTGATGTCGGCCGAGGCGGTGGCACGCGCGCCGAAGAGGTACACGTCCCACGTGAAGCTCAGCGCCGCCGGATTGCCGCCGTCATCCGCGAAGCGCACGATGTGGCCGTTGGGGTTGCCGGTCTGGGCCGTGGCGGCCGCCCCCTTGGGATCGTTGTAGTAGCGCGGATTGGCCGCGTCGGTGGCGGCGATGGGGCGCGAACTGGCGTTGGTGTTGGTCAGCGTCACGTAGACCTCGCCGGTCTTCGGGTTGACGGCCGTCCACTCGGGGCGGTCCATCCTGGTGGCGCCGGCGGCATCGGCGGCCAGGCGAGCGTTGACCACCACGTCGGCCGCGTCGGCGAAGGCATAGGCCGCGTTGCCGGCGGTGATGCCGTTGACGCCCAGCTTGAGCTCCAGCCAGGCGCCGGTGCCGTCGGCGTTGAACCTGGCCACGTAGAGGCGGCCGTCGTCCATGTACTTGTCGCCGGCGGCCATGCCGCCGCCAATGTCGGCCGCATCCCAGTTCTTCGTCGACACGAACTTGTAGATGTACTCGTTGCGCGAGTCGTCGCCCATATACCAGACCAGCGGCTTGCCGACCACGACCGGGCCGAGGCAGGCGCCTTCGTGCCCGAAGCGGCCGAGCGCGGTGCGCTTCTTCGGCGTGCTGCCGGGCGTGAAGGGATCGATCTCCACCACCCAGCCGTAGGTGTTGGCGCCGTTGCGGTAGTCGTCCGCGGAGGTCGCGGCGCCGGTGATCACCTCGGTGTTCCAGCGGCCGTAGAGGCCGTCGGAGGTGTCGGGCGTGACGGTGGCCCACAGCTCGCGGCCGGTGCCGGCGACGCCGTAGCGGGTGAAGGAAGCGATCTCCCTGGCGCTGCGGTTCAGGTTGTCGGTCGCGACGATGCGGCGGAAGTAGCCGGCCCAGTTCTCCTCGCAGGTGAGGTAGGTGCCCCACGGGGTGGTGCCGTTGGCGCAGTTGTTGAGCGTGCCCCGGGTCTTGCTGCCGTCGGTCGAGAACTTGGTCTTCAGGTAGTCGGTCTTGGCGGCCGGGCCGGAGAAGGCCATCTCGGTCAGCGTGTGGACGCGCCGGTTGAAGGCGGAGTCCTGCTTGTAGCTCCAGGCGCCGGCGCTCTTGTTGACCTCGATCACGCTCACGCCGTGCAGGTAGAACTCGCGCAGCACTTCATCGGGCACGGTGCGCACCTGCGCGTTGCCGGTGCCGGTGGTGGTCTGGCCGGTGGGGTGCAGGAACAGCGGCGTGATGGCTTCGTGGTTCATCACCAGCAGGCCGCGCGAAGCGGCGGCCGCGTCCCACTTGTTCGAGGCGTTGATGCCGAAGAAGGTCATGCCGTCGTGGTGGTCGCCCGCGCGGCGGTCGTAGGTGGCAGCCGCATCGGTGCCGTCGTTGGCATAGGCCGGCACGCCGGTCGCGATCGGATCGCCGAGGCGGTACAGCACGGTGGCGGTGTAGCCGGCAGGCACGGCGACCACGTCGGCCAGGCTCTTGGACACGGCGCCGAAGCCGAGCTTGGGCGAGGCGGGCGCAGGGGCCGGCGCGGGAGCGGGCGGTGCCGGTGTCGGTGCCGGCGCGGGGGCCGGCGCAGGCGGCAGCACGGGGAAGCCGCCGCCGCTGCCGCCTCCGCCGCAGGCCTGCAGCAGGGCGGCGCCGGCGGTGCCGACGCCGAAGCCGAGCAGATGACGGCGGTTCAGGCGCGAAGCGACGATGTCGTTGAAGGCGGGGTTGTTGGTCGTGTTGTGGCCGATGTCATCGGGGTCGACGGCAGCGACGTCCTGCCGGGTCTTGGCGGTCATGCGTACTTCTTTCTGTGGGGCATGGTTGAAAAACCCCGGTACGCTAAAAGTTCAATATGACGTCAGGAAGTCAGGCTCCGGTCAGGCCTGCAGCACGGCGGTCTTTCACGCCGCGCAGGCGTGCGCCGCTCAGTGCGCCTGCTGCAGCAGGCGGACCGCGGCCTCGTACACCGCGGTGTTGTGGAAGGCCGCGAGGGCCGCGGCGAGCAGGGCCATGGAGGCGGCCAGGCCGCCCGGCAGGACGCGGATGGAGAACACCGCCACCGCCATCAAGAGCGGCAGGAAATGCGCGGCGTAGAGGAAGGTCTCCTCGCCATAGACCAGGTGCAGCAGCACTTGCGCGGCCAGCGTCAGCCCCAGCACCGCGGCGAAGCGGCGCCACTCCGGCGAGCGCGCCAGTCCCCACGCGCCGGCCAGCAGCAGCAGTGTCCACAGGCCGAGCGCGGCCATGCCGATCCAGCCGCCCGAGCCCGGGGAGCTCAGCTGGACCGTGAGCTGCGGCAGCTGCTGCAGTTGGTCGGCGGGCAGGGCCAGCACCTCTGGCAGGCTGAAGGTCGACCAGAACATGCCCGCGAGCTTGTCCAGCCAGGTGCCGGACTCTTTCAGGTTCATGTAGTCGAGCTCCTCGCGGCTGCCGAGGAAGAAGAACTTGGCGTAGCTGTAGAGCAGGCGCTGCGGCACCGTGAGCGCCGCCACCACGGCGAAGGCAATGGCGCTGAGCCCGAGCGCGCGCCGCCAGGGCCGCTGGACCACCGCCAGCGCCAGCCCCGCCACCCAGTTGGTGATGGTGATGGCCAGGCTGGCAATGCTGGCGCCGACGATGAGGCGGTCGCTCACCGGCCGGTGCGCGGCCAGCGCAGCAACCAGCAGCACCCACAAGAGGGTGAGCGAGCCCGGCGCGTAGGTCTCGGGCACCGAGAACCAGAACAGAAAGCCCGCGCTCCCGATCGCCATCAGCGAGAAGCAGGCCGCGGCGAAGCGGCCGCAGCCGAGCAGACGGCACAGCGCATAGAAGCCGAAGACCCACAGCACGGCCACCGCCCCGATGAAGCGCATCGCCGCCTGCAGGTCGCTGCCCGGCCACAGCAGGCGCAGGCCGCTGACGGCGGGGTGGATGAGGATCGAGGCGATCGGATGGACCTTGGTGCGGTAATGGTTGCTGCCCGCGTCCACCATGTTGGCGAGCACGCGCGGCATGTCGGCCTGGAACCAGGCGTCGAAGCCCTGCGCGCGCGCGAAGAGCGCTGCCGGCAGCTGGCGCGTCAGCGTCGCCAGCAGCGCCAGCGCCAGCACGGAGAGCAGCGCGGCCAGCAGCACATCCCAGGCGATTCCGCGTTCCTTCATCAATCCGCCATCCACAGCGCGGCCGCGCCGATCCCCAGTGCCAGCCGGCTGACCCAGTCGCGCGCGGCGAAGACCACGGGGTCGTCGTGCAGCGCGCCCCGGATCGCCTTGAGCCAGATGCGCATGGTCCAGAACAGGAAGACCGGGATCAGCACCCACAGGTACTCGGGATCCTCGTAGCGCGCCAGCATCTCCTGGTCGTGCAGGTAGAGGCCGAGCAGCAGCGCCGCCATCTGCCCGGCGGCCACGCCGGCGCACAGCACGAAGGGCAGGTCGACGGGGTGGTAGCCGCGGTCGCGCTTCATGCGCGTGACCTCCTGCACGGAGCCGCTGAGCTCCACGTAGCGCTTGGCCAGCGCCAGGCTCAGGAAGATGAACATCGAGAACGAGAGGATCCAGAACGACAGCGGCAGCCCCGTAGCCGCGGCGCCCGCCGCCACGCGCACGGTGTAGAGCCCGGCGAGGGTGAACACGTCCACCACCGCGCGGCGCTTGAGGAAGAGCGAATAGGCGGTGGTGAGCGCCATGTAGAACAGCAGCACACTCACGAAGGCCGTCGGCAGCAGCGCGATCGACAGGCCCAGCGAGGCCGCGCACAGCAGGCCCGCCATCCTCAGGCCGGTGGAGGCCGTGATCTCGCCGGAGGCAAAGGGCCGCAGCCGCTTGCGCGGATGGCGCCGGTCGGATTCGAGGTCGAGCAGGTCGTTGAGGACGTAGATGCCCGAGGCCATCAGGCCGAAGGCCAGGAAGGCGAGCGCGGCATGGAACAGGATCGGCTGCGTCAGCTCGTGCAGCACCGGCATCAGCGGCAGGAAGATCAGCACGTTCTTCAGCCACTGGTGCAGGCGCATGCCGTAGAGGCAGCGCCGCAGCGAGGGGCGCGGCGGCACGATGCGCGCCGCCACCGTGGTCAGCTCCGCGGCGCGGCGCGCCAGCGCATCGGAGCGGCTGACCACCACCGCAGCCTCGGCACCTCGCCAGACAGAGAGGTCCACCGGCCCGTTGCCGGCGTAGGTGAAAGGTTGTCCGCCGGCGTCGGCCTCGATCGCCGCACGCTTGCCGGCGCCGCGCAGGTTGCGTTCGCCGTCGGAGGCGAGCACCGCGTCGAACAGGCCCAGGTGCGCGGCCACCGCGCGCGCCAGGCGCCCGTCGGCCGCCGTGGCCAGCACGGTGCGCCGGCCGTCGGCGCGGGCGCGGCGCACGAGCTCGATCACCTCGGGCCGGTAGGGCAGCGTCTCCGCGTCGAGGGTGACGCGGCTGGCCACCTCCTGCTTGAACGCGGCTCGCCCGCGCAGCAGCCACAGCGGCAGCGAGAACAGCGCACGCGGCTCGACGCGCGCCAGCTGCAGCAGGGACTCCTGCAGCGAGTCGGTGGCGATCAG
The DNA here is from genome assembly GCF_002157355.1 of Variovorax sp. JS1663. Lineage (GTDB taxonomy): Bacteria > Pseudomonadota > Gammaproteobacteria > Burkholderiales > Burkholderiaceae_C > Variovorax. The sequence continues at coordinate 167,949 of NZ_LYMK01000003.1, forward strand.
CGTGCCGTCGAGGTCGACGTAGAGCGTGTTCATTGGAGTACCTCCGCGCTGTGCGCTGCGGCATTCGCCTTCGGAACGGCCGTGCGGCTCACTGGAGTACCTTCGCCTGCGGCTGCGGCTGCGGTATTCGCCTTCGGAACGGCCGTGCGGCTCATGACTCTCACCCTCGGCTCAAGACCACGACACCCACCAGGATGATGGCGATGCCGAGCACGCGGTTGCCGGTGAGCGGCTCGCCGAAGATCTGCCAGGCCAGCAGGGCCGCGATGACGTAGCCCATCGACAGCATGGGATAGGCCACCGTCACGTCCACCCGCGTCAGCGCCAGGATCCAGAGCCCGGCGCTGATGAAATAGCAGACGAGGCCGAGCAGCACCCACGGCTGCGTGCCCGCGTTCCAGGCGGCGGCCGTGAGCGACGCCAGGCTGCCCATCGACACATGCCCCAGCGTCTTGGCACCCGCCTTGAGCAGCAGCTGCGCCACCGAATTCAGCAGCACGCCCGCGAAGATGATCGAGAAGGTGTGAAGCGTCATCGTGATTCCTGCCCTGTAGAGGCAGGAATCATGCCGCGCAATTTTTTCACTTGGGCCACAAGACCCATAGGCGAAGTGGCTGATTGACACGGGCGGCAACGCGCCCCGCCTCGGCGCCGGTGCCCGCGAAGTAGTCGGCGCGCACCGCGCCGACGATCGCGCTGCCGGTGTCCTGCGCCACCGCCAGCTTCGCCAGCGGCAAGGCGGGGCCCGGCGAGGCGAGCCACACCGGGGTGCCGTAGGGAATGCTGTCGCGGTCGACCGCGATCGATCGCCCGGCCGTCAGCGGCACGCCCTGTGCGCCGACGGGGCCGGTGGACGCGTCCACCTCGGACAGCGGCTCCTCGCGGAAGAAGACGTAGCGCGGGTTGCTCCACAGCAGCTGGGACAGGCGCTGCGGGTTCTGTGCCACCCATTGCTTGGTGTCGTCGGGCCACAGGCTGACCTTGGTCACGCCCTGGCTCTGCAGCCATTGCTGCACGCTGCGGTAAGGCTGCTCGTTGGTGGCGGCGAAGGCCACGCGCACGGTGCGCTGCGCGCCGTCGGGCTCGGTGATGCGCAGCCGGCCCGAGCCCTGGATGTGCAGCATCAGCACGTCGATCGGATCGGCCATCCAGGCGATCTCGCGCCCGCGCAGCGCCGCCTGGGCCTGCGGCAGGGTGTCGATCTCCTGCCGCGTGAACCAGGGCCTGCGCGCGACCAGCCCGGCCGGCGCCTGGTAAAGGGGCACCGTGTGCATCGCGGTGGGGCGGCGCGAGGCCTCGAACACCGGCTCGTAGTAGCTGGTGAGCTTGCCCTCGGCCTCGCCCGCGAGCGATTCGACGCGGTAGGGCTGCAGGCGCTGGCGCATCCACTGGCGCTGCTCCTCGGTCTCGGCCAGCGCAAGCTGGCGCACCTCGCGGCACAGCGGGGCGAAGGCGGCATTGGGGCGGGCGCAGTTGGCGATCAGCGCGCTCCAGCCTTCGTGCAGCGCATCGTCGTCGAAGCCGGGCAGTTCAGACCAGGCCACCGGCACCCAGCGGCTCTTCGGGTGGGTGAGCGACCCGGTCAGCGGCCCCAGCTCACGCGGCGAGGAGGGGCTGGAGGGCACGGCCGGTGCCGGCCCCTCGGGCTGCAGGGTCCCGACCGAGCATGCGGCCAGCATTGCTACGATCGACAGCCCGACCAGCCACTGGAATCCTCTATTCATGGGTTTGATTTTGCTTGAAGCCTTGGGCGCCGGAATCCTGCTGGTGCTGATCGTGTGGTGGACCATGTTCTCGGGCCGCAGCCGGGGTGAACTGCACCGGGACGACGAGACGGAAGAAGCGCCTTCGTCCGACGAGCCGCCCGCGGGCCGCTGACCATAATGCCTTTCGCTGTTTCACTGACGAAAGGGATTCCATGAAAAAACTCGTCCTGGCCACCTCCGCCCTCGCCGTGGTGCTGTCCGGCTGTGCCGGCATGAGCGACACGCAGCGCAACACCGGCATCGGCGCCGGCATCGGCGCATTGGGCGGCGCGGCCATCGGCTCCGCCACCGGCGGCAACAGCCGTGCCATCGGCACCGGCGCCGCAGTGGGCGCTGCAGCCGGCGCGCTCGGCGGCTACCTGTGGTCGCAGCGCATGGAAGCGCAGAAGCGCGAGATGCAGGCCGCCACGCAAGGCACCGGCATCGCGGTCACGCAGACGCAGAACAACGAGCTCAAGCTCGCGATCCCGAGCGACGTGTCCTTCGACACCGGCCGCTCGACGATCAAGCCGAACTTCGTGCCCATCCTGAACCAGTTCGCCAACGGCCTGCGCAACAACCCGAACGCCGAGGTGCGCATCATCGGCCACACCGACAGCACCGGCACCGATGCGATCAACAACCCGCTGTCGGTGGAGCGCGCGGCGAGCACGCGCGACTACCTGATCGCCCGCGGCGTGCCGCAGCAGGCCTTCCGCATCGAGGGCCGCGGCTCGCACGAGCCGGTCGCGGACAACAACAGCGACGCGGGCCGGGCGCAGAACCGGCGCGTGGAAATCTACGTGGGTGAGCGGCCCCAGGGCTGAGGCTCGACGGCGCGCGCACGCCTGAGATTGGCGGCCGACTCCCCGAGGCCCGCGCGTTCACAGGTCTGCTCGAGCTCGGCGATCAATGCGTCGATTCTCTTGAGGAACGCATTGCGGCTGGTCGGAACCGATTGAGCCGACATCGCGCTCGCCTTCGCCGCGAGGCACTCTTCTTCCGCCCTGCGCGCCCAGGGCCGGATCTCGCAGAAGCACAGCAAAGCCAGACGCCCGAGCTCTTCCTGCCGGCGGGCGTGGGCCACGTCCGCCGCAAGATCCTCGAGACCTGTTCGCAGATGTTCGGTCAGAGTTTCCATGCTGCAATGCAGCATCGATTCTGCGCGCTCCTGGACGAGCGTCAAGCGGCCACACGTATCCAGACGCAACGAGCCCCAGCGTCAGATATCCCGCAGGAGGTTCGCCAGCTCCACCGCGGACTTGACTTCCATCTTCTCGAACACGCGCGCGCGGTGAACCTCCACCGTGCGCACGCTGATCGAGAGCTGGTCGGCGATCAGCTTGTTGGGCAGGCCCTCGACCACGCGCCGCATCACCTCGCGCTCGCGCTCGGTCAGCTCCTCCACGCGGCGCATCAGCAGGCGGCGCGCGCGCTGCGCCTCCACCGCGCGCAGCGAGGCGCCGAGCGCATGCTCGATGCGATCGACCAGGGCGTTGTCGGAAAACGGCTTCTCACAGAAGTCGAAGGCGCCGCGCTTGACCGCATCCACGGCGGTGGGCACGTCGGCATGACCGGTCAGGAAGATCACCGGCAGGACTTCCAGCAGACCGCGCTCGGCCAGCCGGTCGAACAGCACCAGGCCGCTGGTGCCGGGCATGCGCACGTCCAGCAGCAGGCAGTGCGGCTGGTCGGCCAGCGGCCCCTCGGCCAGGCGCTGCTCGAAATCCTCGGCGCTCGCGTACTGCTCGCTCACCAGCCGCCGCGAGCGCAGCAGCCAGGCCAGCGCCTCGCGCACGCTGGCGTCGTCGTCGACGATGAAGATCAGGGCATCGATCAGGGGTTGCATGCTTTGATTTTCCTTGCGGCACCGCGCAGGACCTGCGATCCACGATACCGTCGCAACACCTTCGGGGAACACCGCGGAACCGGCTTTGCCGGGCCGCTGGTATGCCCCCCGGTGAGGGGGCTGGAGGAGCGACACGAAGTGCGCGGAGCCTGGGGGAGAACCATCTACGCCGCCGGCAGGGTGAAGCGGAAGATGGTGCCGCGCGGCCGGCTCGGCTCGTAGGCCAGCGCGCCGCCATGCTGCTCGACCACCGTGCGGCACAGGCTCAGGCCCAGGCCCATGCCGTCCGGCCGCGTGGTGAAGAAAGGGGTGAAGAGGCGCGCCGCGACCTCCTCGCTGATGCCGCCGCCGCGATCGGCCACCGAGAACTCGATCCAGCGGCGCACGTCGGCCTTGCCGGAGACAGCGCCGCTTTCGCCGACCGCGCGGGCGCGCACCACGCGCAGTTGCAGCACGCGGTCGCTGAGGTCCGGCAGGTCCATCGCCTGCATCGCATTGCGCGCCAGGTTCAGCAGCACCTGCTCGACCAGCGTGCGGTCGCACAGCGCACGCGGAAGACGCTCCTCGACATGCACGTCGACCCGCACGCCGAGCTTGCGTGCCTGCAGCCGCACCAGCGGCAGCACCGCGTCGAGCAGCGCCTGCGGCGCCACCGCCTCGCGCATGCGCTCGCGCCGGCGCACGAAGTCGTGCACGCTGCGGATCACCTGGCCGGCGCGGTCGGCCTGCTCGGCGATGCGGCGCACCGCCATCGCGACCTCGCCGTGGTCGCCCGTCGAACTGCCTGCATTGCGCAGCAGGTTGAGCGAGCCGCTCGCATAGCTGGCGATGGCCGCCAGCGGCTGGGTGAGCTCGTGGCTCAGCAGCGAGGCCATCTCGCCGACCGTGGCCAGCCGCGCGCTGGCCTGCAGCCGTTCCTGGCTGGCGCGCGAGAGTTCTTCGATGCGGCGCTGCTCGCTGAGGTCGATGAAGGCGCTCATCCAGCCGGTCTGCGCCCCCTGGGCGTTGATCAGCGGCGCCTCGAAGATCAGCACCGGGAAGCGGCGGCCATCCTTGTGCATGAAGATCGATTCGAAGCCCTCGCGCGGCGGCACGCCGCCGGCCATGCGATGGGCCTGGCGCTGACGGTATTCCTGCGCCAGCTCGGTGGGCCAGTAGGGCACGTCGCCGACGTGGTCCATCAATTCCTCGGCGCTGAAGCCCACCATCTCGCAGAAGGCCGGGTTGACGTAGGTGATGCGGCCCTGCAGGTCCCGCGCGCGCAGGCCGGTGATGACCGAGTCTTCCATCGCCTTGCGGAAGGCGAGGGCGTCGGCCAGGTCGTGCTCGGCGCGCAGCCGCCGGCGCGTGTCGCGCGCCAGCAGCACCAGCACCGACACCAGCGCGATCGAGATCGCGGTGACCAGGCCGGTCAGCAGGTTGGGGAACAGGTCCGGCGCGGCGCGCCAGCCGTCGACGCGCAGCATCAGGGCGGTGCCGGGCAGGTCGACCAGTTGCTGCGCGGTGAACACGCGCGTGCCCACGCGCCGCGAAGCGCCGACCGCCACCAGGCGGGTACCGTCGACCTCGGTGAAGGCGACCTCCTGCCCGCGCGTCAGGGTGGGCGCGACCAGCTCGATCAGCGTGTCGCGCAGCGAATAGGTGGCGACAAGGAAGCCGCCGCCTTCCACCGGCAGGCACAGCTCCATGACCTCGAGGCCGCCGCTGGGCACGAAGGGCACGTAGTGGCTCGACGAGTAGGCCGGCGCGCCCGCCTTGCGCGCGGCGGCGCAGGCCAGGCTGACGTCGGGCTGGTCGGGCCCGCGGCCCGCGTCCTCGAACACGCGCCGGCGGTACGGGGTGTCGACCGCCGCCAGCGTGCGCAGCGCGGGATCGCGCCATTCCAGGCGCAGCCATTCGCGGTGCTCGCGCAGCAGCGCAGTCGCCTCCATCGGCCAGTGCTCGCGGTCCAGGCCGCCGGCCTGCGAGGCGCGCAGGCTCTGGGCATTGCGCTGCAGGCCGCTGCGCAGATCGGACACGGCATCGGCCGTGTCGCGGTCGAGCGCGGTCTGGACCTGCTCGACCTCGTGCCGCCCGGCCAGCCAGACCACGGTGGCGAGCAGCGCGACCACCAGCACCGCCAGGATCACCCACAGGAACCAGCGCTGCCACAGCGAATGCAGCGAGCGCAGCGAACGCAGGCCCGAGACGGCGCCGCGTACGGTCCTGGCGATGGGCAGGGTGGTGGAGGACACCGCTTTCTTCAGAGCACGCAGTGCGTCAGCGCCGGCAGCTGCGTGCGCGCGCGCTCGACCTGTTGCGCGTCGAGCTCGAAGCTGACCACGCCCTCCTCGGTGGCGCGCTGCGCCACCACGCTGCCCCAGGGGTCGACCACCATCGACTGGCCCCAGGTCTGGCGGCCGTTCTCGTGCGTGCCGCCCTGGGCCGGCGCGACCACCCAGCAGAGGTTCTCGACGGCCCGCGCGCGAAGCAGCACCTCCCAGTGCGCCGAGCCGGTGGTGCGGGTGAAGGCGCTGGGCACCAGCAGCAGCTCGGCACCTTGCCGCGCCAACGCGCGATAGAGCTCGGGAAAGCGAAGGTCATAGCACACGCTCATGCCGATGCGCCAGCGGTGACCGTCGCGCGAGGGCAGGTCGAAGCAGACCGGCTCGGTGCCGGGCGCGATCACGCGGCGCTCGTCGTAGCGCTCGCGGCCGTTGTCGTAGAAAAAGAGATGGATCTTGTCGTAGCGCGCGATGCGTTCACCGTCCGGCGAATAGGCCAGGGAGCTGTTGAACACGTGGGTCTCGTCGGGGGTCTCCAGCGGCAGGGTGCCGCCGACGATCCACAGGCCGAACTCGCGCGCGGCGTCGGCCAGGAAGCCCTGCACCGTGCCGGCGCCGTCGGTCTCGCGCAGGCCCAGCTTGTCGGTGTCGCGCGCGCCCATCATGCAGAAGTACTCGGGCAGCACGGCCAGCTCGGCGCCGTCCTCAGCGGCTTCGCGCAGCAGCGCATGCGCGCGCGCGAGGTTGGCTTCGCGGGCGATGGCGGAGACCATCTGGATGGCGGCGACTTTCATGGATGGACTCCGTCTTCGTGTTCATGCTTCCAGTTCAGCGCGGCACGGGCGCCTGCGGCGCGCCCAGGGCCTCCGGCAGCAGGCGGCGCGGCATCTTGACGATCTTCGGATCGGTCCAGGTGCCGTCGATCTGGAACTCCTGCGTGGTGGCGGCGATGAGCGGGCGGCTCAGCACCATCTGGGCCAGGAATGTGCCCAGGCCGATGGCCGGGTTGATGGCGGTGGCGACCAGCGCGGCGGTGCCGGCGTTGATCTCGGGCACCACCACCACGCGCAGATTCTGCGTCTCGCGCGCGACGTCGGCCGAGCCGTCCATCAGCACGGCGGCGTTGACGCCTTTCATCTGCAGGTTGTTGGTGGTGGCCACGCCCTGTTCGATCTTCGCGTCGCCGCGCAGGAAGTCGAAGGAGAAGCCCTGGCTGAACACGTCGCGGAAGTCGAGCGTGAGGCGCCGCGGCAGCGCCTGCAGGCTGAGCACGCCGAGCAGCTTGGCGATGCCGGGCTCGGCCTTGAGGAACTGGCCGGACTGCACGTCGATCTTCAACTGGCCGCCGAGGCTGGGATAGTCCAGCGCGAAGGGCGAGCCGCTCCAGTGCACCTCGCCCTCGAGGCGGCCGCGGCCGGCGCGCACCACGTCCTTCATGCCGAATCGGCCGAGCAGGCCGCCGGCATCGGCGATCTCGAGCTTGAAGTCCATGGTGGTGCGGCGCGGATCGGCGCGGCCGCGCGCGGCGCCGGGCGCTGCGGCCCAGGCGCCCTGCGCCGTGAAGCTGGCCTCGGGGGTGGTGAAGGCCAGCTTGTTGAGCCGCCATTCGCGCCCCGCGCCGCCGCGGTTGACCGCGTCGATCTCGGCGCGGCCGAGGCGCCGGCCCAGCAGCTCGAAGTCGTCCACCACGATGTCCAGCGCCGGCAGCGTGCCAGGCTGCTCGTCGAGCAGGGATTCGACCTGCGTGGCGGTGCTCGGGGCGATCTTCAATCGCGCCAGCCGCGCATAGAGACGCCCGGCCTGGGCGCTGCGGTATTCGGCATAGCCGCTGAGCTCGGTGGCGTCGATGTTGGCGCGCCAGAGCTGGCCCTCGCGCGTGCCGCCCAGCACCACGTTGTGCAGGGTGCGCCCGCCCACTGCAAGCTCCTGCGCCCGCACCGCGAGGATGCTGGGCAGGTAGGCCGACGCATCGTCGGCCCCCTCGCTCGATGTCACCTCCGCCGGCTTGCCGGTGGTGTCGCCGAACAGGGCCTGCCAGGCCGGCACGTCGATGCGGGCGAGCTGGATGTTGGCGAGCACGCCGCGCTCGGGGGCGGCGGCGGATTCGCCCGCGGCCAGGCCGACGCCGATGCCGCCGCGCAGCACGCGCGGCTCGTTGCCGGAAATGTCGCGCAGGAAGGAGGCCGAGCCGACGCGGCCCAGCTCGATCGAGAGCCGGTCGTGCACCAGCGCATCGCCGCCGGCGCGCACCTCGCGCAGCACGATCTTCTTCTCGATGGCCAGCGGCATCGATTCCTCCGCCGGCTTGGCGAGCGGCACGGGCAGCTGCAGCCCCAGGCCCTGCAGGCTGGTGGCCAGCGAGAACTCGGAGGCGCCATCGCGCATCGAGAACGAGGCCGTATAGGCTGTGCTGCCGCTGGCGTGCTTGGCCAGGCGCGCGAGCCAGTCCACCTCGCGCGCCGCGCGCAGGCCCTCGGCGCTGGCGCTGCCCTGGGCGCGAAAACTCAGTTCGGTCGCGGCACTGCCGTAGCGGCCGGCGCCCTCGAGGCGGAAGGCGCCGCCGAGCGCGCGCGCCTGCACGCCGGCCAATGAGAAGCCGGTCTCGGTGAAGTTCAGCGTGCCGCGTGCCTGCGTCAGAGAGGGCGCCTCGGGCAGGATCTGGAGCTCGTTGTCGGCGAGGGCGATGCTGGCCTGCACCTTGGATTTCTCCATGGCCGCGAGCGGCAGTTCCAGGCGCAGCTTGTAGTCGGCGTTGCCGGTGGCCCGCGCACGCGCCAGGGTGGGGGCCGCATCGCCGGTCAACGGCCCGCCGGCGCGCAGCAGCTCGCCCAGCGGGCCCTTGGCCTGGGCATCGACCTTGAGCAGCGGCGCGTGGTGCCCCATGTCGGCGATCTGCGCCTCGGCCTTGCTCACCTCGACGCCGGGCGCGCCCACGATGCGCCCGCGTGCGTTGCGCACCAGCATGCCGGCGCGCTCGAAGACCAGTTCGCCCGACAGGCCCTGCAGCGCGGGCCAGGGCCGGCTGTCGCCCTGGGACGGCGGCACGTAGGCGAAGCTCACGTCCTGCACCCGCGCGGCGATGCGGAAATCGCCCTGCTTCGGATCGTTGAAGGGCATGTCCCACAGGTCGCCCCGGACCTTGAAGTCGACCCCGCTGGCACTGCCCTTCTGCACCGCGTCGCGCACGTAGTCGCGCGTGTGCTTCGGAATGTGCTGCGGCAGGTAGCGGAACACGCGCGCGCCGTCGGCTCGCGTCAGCTTGCCTTGCAGGTCGAGCACGCCGGGAAAGCGCGAGTGGCTGCTGGAGGTGGCGGGGTCGCTGGTGCGCCAGCTCGCCGTGGCCTCGCCCTCGGCATCGGCGTTGGCGAACTTCAGGCCCGTCACCTGCAGTTGGGTCCTGTCGCCGTCCACCTTCCATGCCAGCTGGGCGGAGAGACGGTCGACCGCGATCACCGGCTCCTCGAACACGCCCGGGAAGTCCAGCGTGCCGGCGGCGATGCTCAGCGCGGCATTGCCGCCGGCCTGGGTGGCATCGAAGTCGATCGTGGCGCCGCGGATGCCGGGCGCGCCGGCGTGAGGCGGTGGCGGCTCGGCATTCGGCGCCGGGGCCACCGGGCCGGAACGGCGGGTCGCGGCCGGCGGCGGCGTGGGCGCAGGCGGCTCGGCCGCCTGCGAGGCGATCGCGAGATTGCTCACCCGGCCGCGCGCCTGGTATTTCTCGGGCGCGCCGGCCGGGCCCTGCCAACTGGCATCGATGCGCTCGACCAGGCCGCGCGGGGCCAGGTCGTCCACCAACTTGCGGGTGGCCTCGGGCAGCGGGATGCGGTCGCCGATCATGGCCAACGCCGCGAGGTCGAGCCGGTCGGCGCGCAGCGCGCCGCGCTCGGCCTGGCGGCCCTTGGCCGGAATCTGCTGGAACCACAGGTTGCCGCCCGGCCAGCGCATGCCGTCGGCGGTCTGGAACTGCAGCTCGGCGGTGGAGAATTCGACCGCCTCCTCGGTCATCCGGCCCGCCAGCCGGCCGGTGACGTCGCGCAGCACCAGCGGCTGCAGATCCTTGCCCAGCGAGGCATCCACACGAAGCAACGCCAGGTCGGCGGTGCCGCCGGTGATGCGGCCGTCGTCGACGTCGGCCCAGACCCGCAGCGCGCCGGCGCCCTCGCGCACGCGGGCATCGAGCGTCACGTAGCGGCCCAGCAGCCGGATGTCGATGCGCGGCAGCTCGGCATAGGCCACGCCGTCCCAGCTCTGCCAGTTGCCGCTGCGCACCGACAGCAGGGGCTGCCGGAACTGGCCGCGCAGGGTCAGGCGCTCGCCCCATTCGGGCGGCGGCGTGGCGTCGAGCCGCAGCGTGTGGCTGCGCGGGCCGTTGCGGGCGATGAACTGCACGTCGGACAACAGCAGCGGCGGCGCGCCGCGGCTGTCGTCGATCCAGCGCACGGTACCGCCCTGGATCACGAACTCGCGCTGGGCGAAGAACCAGTCGGCGCCGCGGCCCTCGCCGCTGGTGTCGGTGGCCATATGGAGGCCGGCCACGTGCAGCTTGCCGGCGGCATCCCTGCGCACCTCCAGTTCAGGGCCCTCGATGTAGAGCTGCTCGAAATTCAGGCGCCAGAGCGAGCGCGGCGAGACGCTGGCCACCACGCGCGCCAGGCGCAGGGCCTCGCGCTGGGCGTCGTCGTGCAAGACCACCTCGCGCAGCTCGAAGCTCGGAAACAGGGTAGCGCTGCTGGCGGTGATCGACCCGATGCGCACCGGTACCCCGATGGCCTTGCTGGCCTGCGCCTCCAGCGCCGGACGGTATTCGCCGATTCGCGGCACAATCCACGCGTGTAGGACTAAGACTGACAGCGCAAGCAGCAGCCATGCAGCGATCAGCAAACCCAGCAACCAGCGCGCCGCAACAGCGGTGATCTTGAGCAGACGTGAAGGGGAAGACGTCGTGTCGTTCATTGAGGATCGCGCTGTGAAGGGAATTATGACTGCGAGCCCCCTCCCCGGTTCCACCGGATCCGCGCCGGAATCGGCGCCGCCGCTCGCGGCCCACTCGCGCTTCGTGCAGCGCCTGCGCCGCCGCTATGCCGGCGAACTGGCGCTGCTGCCGCCCGGCGAGCCCCAGCGCCCCCACATGGCGCAGGCCTATGCGGCGCTGCGCGGGCGCGGCGACGGCGTGGCCGACGCGCTGCGCATCGTGCGCCAATTGGTGATGGAGCGCCTGATCGCGCTGGACTGCGAGCAGCAGGCGCCGCTGGCCGTGGTCACCACCGCCGTCACCCAGTTGGCCGAATTCGCACTCGACACCGCCTGCCGCGAAGCCTGCGCCGAACTCGAGGCCCAGCACGGCGCGCCGCTCGGGCCCGAGGGCCGGCCGGCCCAGCTGTGGGTGGTGGGCATGGGCAAGCTGGGTGCGCGCGAGCTCAATGTCTCCAGCGACATCGACCTGATCTACCTCTACGACGACGACGGCGAGACCGCCGGCGACGCGCAGGGGCGCGGGCGGCTGGCGAACCAGGAGTTCTTCTCGCGCGCGGTGAAGCGCATCTACGCCCTGGTGGGCGACACGACCGAGCACGGCTTCGTGTTCCGGGTCGACCTGGCGCTGCGGCCCAACGGCAACTCGGGGCCCAGCGTGGTCTCGCTCGATGCGCTGGAAGAGTATTTCCAGGTGCAGGGCCGCGAATGGGAGCGCTTCGCCTGGCTCAAGAGCCGCGTGGTGGCGCCGGCCAGCGTGATCGCCGACTGCTCGGCCCAGGCCCTGCGCGGCGTGGTGCTGCCCTTCGTGTTCCGGCGCTACCTGGACTACAGCGTGTTCGACTCGCTGCGCACGCTGCACCGGCAGATCCGCGAGCAGGCCGCGCGCCGCAGCGCCGGACGGCCCGAGCGGGCCAACGACGTGAAGCTCTCGCGCGGCGGCATCCGCGAGATCGAGTTCATCGTGCAATTGCTGCAGGTGGTGCGCGGCGGGCAATTCCCCGAGCTGCGCACCCGGCCCACGCTCGATGCGCTGCAGCGGCTGGCGCGCGCCAGCCTGATGCCGCAGGAGACGGCCGATGCGCTGGCCGCGGCCTACGAGTTCCTGCGCCGGGTGGAGCACCGCATCCAGTACCTGGACGACCAGCAGACGCACGTGCTGCCGGTGCAGGACGAGGACCTGCGCTGGATCGCGCAGACCCTGGGCTACGCCGACTGCTGCCCCTTCCTGGCGCAACTGGATGCGCACCGCGAGTTCGTGGCCCAGGAATTCGACAAGCTGCTGGGCGGCAAGAAGCAGCCCTGCACCCGCTGCAACGGCAAGTCCGCGGGCGCGGCGGCATCGGGCGACCTGAGCGACCTGGTGGAGGAACTGCCGCCGGCCTTTGCCGAGCGCATTCAGGCCTGGTGCGACAGCCCACGCGTGCAGGCCCTGCGCGACGAGACCCGGGTACGCCTGCGCCAGCTGGTGCAGCGCACCGCCCAGTGGCTGCGCGAGCCCGACGGCGGGGCGCCGGGCCAGATCGCCGACCACGTACAGGGCGCGCTGCGATGGGCCGACTGGATCGAGCCGCTGATGCGCCGCGAAAACTACATCGCGCTGCTGGTCGAGCGGCCGGCGGTGCAGGAGCGGCTGCTGCGCCTGCTGGGCGCGGCGCGCTGGCCGGCGCGATACCTGATGCAGCACCCGGGCGTGATCGACGAGCTGGCCAGCCCCGAGATGCTGGCCGGGCGCTTCTCGGCCGCCGAGTTCGAGCGCGAGCTGGAAGCGCGCCACCTCTCGCTGCGCCAGACCGGCGAGGACGACGAGGAGCGCCTGCTCAACCTGCTGCGCCACGCGTACCACGCGGAGCTGTTCCGCACGCTGGCGCGCGACGTGGAGGGCCGTATCACGGTGGAGCAGGTGGCGGACGACCTGAGCCTGCTGGCCGACACGGTGCTGCGCGTGACCGCACGCTGGTGCTGGCCGCAGGTGCGCAACCCGCACCGCGAGGCGCCGCGCTTCGCGATCATCGGCTACGGAAAACTGGGCGGCAAGGAGCTCGGCTACGGCAGCGACCTGGACATCGTGTTCGTCTACGACGACGACGACGAGCGTGCCGGAGAGGTGTACGCGAGCTTCGTGCGCAAGCTGATCAACTGGCTGACGGTGAAGACGCGCGAGGGCGACCTGTTCGAGATCGACACGGCGCTGCGGCCCAACGGCAACTCGGGCCTGCTCACCACCAGCTTCGACGCCTACGAGAAGTACCAGTTGGGGCGCGGCAGCAACACGGCATGGACCTGGGAGCACCAGGCCATGACGCGCGCACGCTTCGTGGACATGGCCGCCGAGCCCGAGGGCGGCGAATGCTCGCTGTGCGAGCGCTTCGACCGCATCCGCGAGGCGGTGATCACCGCGCCGCGCGACCGCGATGCCCTCAAGGCCGAGATCGTGGCGATGCGCGAGAAGGTGCGTGCCGCGCGGCCGGTCAAGGCCGACCGCTTCGACGTCAAGCACAGTCCGGGCGGCATGGTGGATGCCGAGTTCGCGGTGCAGTTCCTGGTGCTGTCGGAGGCGAAGGCGCATCCGGAGCTGGTGCCGAACGTGGGCAACATCGCCCTGCTGATCCGCGCGGAGGAAGCCGGCCTGCTGCCCGAGGGCGTGGGCCGCAACGCTGCGGCCGCCTACCGGGAGCTGCGGCGCGTGCAGCACCGGGCGCGGCTCAACGAAGAGCCGACGCAGGTGCCGATGAGCTCGCTGGTGGCCGAGCGCGAAGCGATGCTCGCCCTTTGGGAGGCGGTGTTTGGCTAGGGCGGCGCAGACACGCGGTCTCGCGCTCGTGGCCGGCGCGGTGCTGCTGCTCCTGGCCGGCTGCGCCAGCGGGCCGCGCAGCGGCGGTTCGGGTATCGGGCGCGACGGTCCGGATGCCAATCCGCCCTCGGGCCTCGGCCAGGTGCCGGATGCCGAGCCGCGCGTCGAGCCGATCCGCAGCAGCGGCGGCACCAGCAAGGCCTACGTGGTGCTGGGCCGTTCCTACGTGCCGATCACGGACGATCGGCCCTGGCGCGAGACCGGCCTCGCCTCCTGGTACGGGCGCAAGTTCCACGCGCAGTCCACCGCCAGCGGCGAGCCCTACGACATGTACGCCATGACGGCCGCGCACAAGACGCTGCCGCTGCCGAGCTACGTGCGGGTGCGCAACCCCGCGAACGGCCGCGAGGTGATCGTGCGGGTGAACGACCGCGGGCCCTTCCACGACGACCGCATCATCGACCTGAGCTACACCGCGGCCTACAGGCTGGACCTGCTGCGCGGCGTGGCACCGGTGGAGATCGAGCGGATCACGAACGCGGACATCCGCGCCGGCACCTGGCGGCGGGGCGATACGGCACTGGCGCAGGCGGCTGTGTCGCCCTTGGCGCCGGCCGCGCCCGCCGCACCGGCACAGACCTTGGCCGCGGGTTCCCCGCCCGCGACCGACAGCGTCGCCGTACCGGCCGCCCTCACGTCGCCGGTGGTGGCCGTGCCGCGCACGGAAGTGCGCGATCTGGGAACGTTGGCGCCGCTCGGCCCGGAAGCGGCACCGCCGGCCGCGTCACCGCCCGCGCCGCCGGACACCGGGCCGCAACAGCCCGCGGCCGCCGCGGCCGGCTTCTGGGTCCAGCTCGGCGCCTTCAGCCAGCGCGAGGGCGTGGAGCGCTTCCAGCAGCAGGTGGCACGCGGCCTGCCCGCGCTGGCCGGCGCGCTCAACGTGTTCGCGGAACGCGGCACCTACCGGCTGCAGGCCGGGCCCTATGCCTCGCGCGACGTGGCGCGCGACATGGCCGAGCAGGTGCGCAGCGGGTTGCAGATCGCGCCGATGATCGTCGAGCGCCGCTGAGCACGCTCAGGCCGCGCCATCGCCAGGCGAGGGCGTGCGCAACGCCTCCAGCTCCGCCCGCGTGACGACACGTGCCGCGAAGTGCGCGGCGATGTGCGTCAGCTTCTCGGGATTGCGCTGGGTGCGGATGCGCAGGATGCGTTCGCCATCGGTCTCGATGGTCTGCACCGACTCCAGCGCGCCGTTGAAGAAGCGCAGCAGCCCCGGCTCGCCGTTGATCTCGACGACTTCCAGCCGCAGGCCGCCGCCCAGCAGGCGGGGGACGGAGAAGTAGTACTGCGCGATGCGCTGGGCGCCGCGCAGCATCTTGCGGAAGGCCGGCACCTTGCCGCCGCTGTCGCCCACCAGCTCGGCGTCCTCGGCCAGCAGGGCCTTCAGGCGCCGCATGTCGCCGCTGGCGGCCGCCTGCGCGAAGCCCTGCATCAAGCGCCAGTGGACGTCGCGTTCCACCGTGAAGCGCGGGCGCTCGTCCTGGATCTGGGTCTTGGCGCGGTGCACCAGCTGGCGGCAGGCGGCCTCGCTCTTGCCCAGGGTGCGCGCCAGATCGCCGTAGTCGGCATCGAAGACCTCGCGCAGCAGGAAGGCCGCACGGGCCTCGGGGGCGAGGCGCTCCAGGACGGCCAGGAAGGCGACCGAGACGTCGTCGGCGCGCTCCAGCATCTGCTCGGGCGAGGCCGGCGCCTCGGTCAGCAGCGGCTCGGGCAGCCACGGGCCTTCGTAGTGCTCGCGTTGGATCTTGGCGGCGCGCAGCCTGTCGATGGACAGGCGCGTGACCACCGTGACCAGCCAGGCCTCCGGGTTGTTCAGGGCCTCGACCGTGGCGTCGTTCCAGCGCAGCCAGGCGTCCTGGACCACGTCCTCCGCGTCCGCGGTGGACCCGAGCATGCGGTAGGCGATGCCCAGCAGGCGCTTGCGGTGAAGATCGAAGCTGCGGGTGGAAGCGTCCATATCCACAAGACGAGCGGGCTGCCCCTCCTGTGACGGGAATCCCGCAAAAGACTCAGGCGCCCTGGTATTCGGGTTTCGGCCCCAGCGAGGCCGACAGTTCCTTGCGGTAGCGGTTGAGTTCCTGCACGGTTTTGAAGCTGCGGTTCATCAGCAGGCTCAGGTTGTGCAGGATGCGGTCGCCGACCTTGTTTTCCCAGACCGAGTCGAACTTGATCTGTTTGTCCAGCCAGTGCTCCAGCCAGTTCGGATCGGGCACGCGGCTCTGGATGGTGTCGTTCGGGAACAGGGCCTTGTTGACGTGAAGGTTGGTCGGATGCAGCGCCTGCGCGGTACGGCGGGCGCTGGCCATCAGCACGCCGACCTTGGTGAAGGCGGCGCGCGCCTCGTCGCCGAACTTCTCCAGCGCCCGCTTCATGTAGCGCAGGTAGGCGCCGCCGTGACGGGCCTCGTCCTGGCTCAGCGTGGTGTAGATGTGCTTGATGACCGGCTCGGTGTGCCACTCGGCGGCCCGGCGGTACCAGTGATTGAGGCGGATCTCGCCGCAGAAATGCAGCATCAGGGTCTCGAGCGGCGGGGCCGGGTCGAAGTCGAAGCGGACCTCGTGCAGTTCCTGCTCGGTGGGAGCGTGCTGGGGACTGAAGCGCTTGAGGTACTCCATCAGCACCAGCGAATGCTTCTGCTCCTCGAAGAACCAGATCGACATGAAGGCGGAGAAGTCGCTGTCATGGCGATTGTCACGCAGGAACATCTCGGTGGCCGGCAGGGCGGCCCACTCGGTGATGGCGTTCATCTTGATGGTCTGCGCCTGTTCTTCGGACAGGCGGCTCGCATCGAAGGACTGCCAAGGAATGTCCTTGTCCATGTCCCAGCGGACGGATTCGAGCTGTCTGAAAAGTTCCGGGTAGAGCATCAATGACTTTCTGAACCGGGCGATTTTAGACGCCGACCTTGGCGCGGCCGTGACAAGCGCGCGATGATGCGGTATAGACGCTCGCGCCATCGCCCGGCCCGGCCGCCATTTTCACCCCTGGACAACGCCATGCGACACCCCCTCCTGCAGCCCGTTTCTCTTCTCGCCGCGGCCCTGGCCTGCCTGCTTCCGGCTGTGGCCGTGGCCCAGAATGCCGCCCCGACCGGCAACCCCGGTGCCGCAGGCTGCCCGCCCATCCTGCAGCACACCTTCCCTCGCCTGCAAGACGAGAAACCCCAAGCGCTGTGCCAGTACACCGGCAAGGTGGTGTTGGTGGTGAACACCGCGAGCTTCTGCGGCTTCACACCCCAGTACAAGGGCCTGGAGGCGCTGGACAGCAAGTACCGCTCGCGCGGGCTGGTGGTGCTGGGCTTTCCATCCAACGACTTCTCGCAGGAAACGGGCACGAACAAGGAAATCGCCGATTTCTGCGAAAGCACCTTCGGGGTGAAATTCCCGATGTTCGCCAAGTCCTCCGTGCGCGGCGCGGACGCCAACCCGCTGTTCAAGGAGCTGGCCCAGGCCTCGGGCACCACGCCCAAGTGGAACTTCTACAAGTACCTGATCGGCCGCGACGGCAAGGTGGTGGAGTCCTATTCCAGCATGACCTCCCCGGACGACCGCGGCTTCGTGCGCGACGTGGAGAAGCAGCTGGGGCCGCAGTAGATCCACGCTGGTCACAAACGCTTACCACTGGCCGGGGAACCGGGTCGCGGGGACGGGGCTCATACCGATTCGAGGGTGAAAAGACCCGGCCAGTTTTCATGTTGCGAGGCCTTCTGGACGCCTGACGTCCGGTCGAAATCCTGAGGCGATTCTTCTCCTCCTCCCTCCCTCCCTCCTTCGTCTCAGGGCGCCTCGCAGCATTTTTATTTTCCCCAGCAAAAAGCCCCGCAATGCGGGGCTTTTGTTCGAGGAGAGCCTTGGCTCAAGGGGCCGTGTCGGCGAAGCTCGGACGCAGCATCAGCTTGTCGTAGAGCTTGCCGAGGCTCGGGTGCTCGCCGCGCCAGTCGATGTCCGGGAAGCGGTGGCCGAGCCAGCCGAGCGCACAGCCGACCGCGATGTCCGACAGGCTGAGGTGGATGCCGCTGCAGAAGGGCTTGTCACCCAGGCCCTTCGCCATGGCGCGGATGCCGGCCTCGACCTTGGCGCGCTGACGATCCATCCATGCCTGGCTGCGCTCGCCGTCCGCGCGCTTGGCCCAGTTGGCTTCGAGGCGCCAGAGCACGCCGGCATCCATCACGCCATCGGCCAGGGCCTCCCAGGTCTTGACCTCGGCGCGCTCGCGGCCCTGCTGGGGGATCAGCTTGCCGACCGGCGACAGCGTGTCCAGGTATTCGACGATCACGCGCGAATCGAACATCGCCTCGCTGCCATCCATGATCAGGCAAGGCACCTTGCCCAGCGGGTTGGAGCTGGCGATGGTCGTGTCGTCGGACCACACGTCCTCGATGATGAACTGGTAGTCGAGCCGCTTCTCGGCCATGACCACGCGCACCTTGCGCACATAAGGGCTGGCAGCGGATCCGATCAGTTTCATGCGGGCTCTCTCCCCCCTAGGGGTCGTCGTTGTAGCGTTTTGATTCTAGGGGAAGGCGCACGGTGCAGAATCCGTGCTCCATGCCAAACGAGGGAGAAGGTGGAGAAATGGACACAGAAGCGTCCGGTTCCAGTGCGCCAGAGCGCCATCCGATCGAGTTCACGGCCAGCGGCAGCGAATACTTTCGCATCTGGATCGTCAACCTGCTGCTGATTGTCGTCACCTTGGGGATTTATCTGCCCTGGGCGAAGGTGCGCAAGCTCAAGTATTTCTACAGCAACACCTGGGTCGGCGGCGACGCGCTGGACTTTCACGGCGAGCCGGCGAAGATGCTGCGCGGCACGCTGATTGCGGCCGGTTTCCTGATCGCCTACTCGGTGGGCAGCAACTTCTCCGGCTGGGCCGCACTGGTGGCGGCGCTGGCCTTCGTGGCACTGTGGCCGGCGCTCTTCCGCGCCTCGATGCGCTTCCGGCTGGCCAACACCAGTTGGCGCGGCCTGCGCTTCCACTTCGCGGGCGACATGCGCGGCGCCTATGCCTGCATGCTGCCGCCCCTGGCGCTGGCGCTGCTGCCGGTGGCTCTGGCGGGCGCCATGGGTGGCATGCCGGCGGAAGCGGGCGGCCCGCCGGCCCTGCCGCCGGTGGTGGGCGGCGTGGTCGGCCTGTGCATGCTGGCCCTGATGGCGGGCATTCCCTATTTCCTGTGGCGCATCCGGCGCTACCAGCACGACCACTACGCCATCGGCCCGCTGCAGACCCGGCTGAAGGCCGACCTGGGGGTGCTCTACGGCATCTTCATCAAGCTGGTCGGCATCAGTTTCGTGGCTGTGGTGGCCCTGGTCCTGGCGATCGCCCTGTTCGCCTTCGCCGGCCGCAAGACCAGCATGGGCACGGGCTTCGTGATCACGGCCGTGCTGGCGGGCTTCGCTGCGATCCTGCTCGTCAACATCCTGCCCAAGTCCTACCTGCAAGTGCGGCTGCAGAACCTGCTGTGGTCGACCACCGGCAACGAGGTGCTGCGCTTCGACAGCCAGTTGAAGCTGGGCAGCTACCTGGGCTTGCAGTGCAAGAACTACCTCCTGATCTTCCTCACGCTCGGCTTCTACTGGCCCTTCGCGGTGGTGAACACGCGGCGCGCCCAGGTCGAGGCGGTCGAGTTGCACACGCGCATCGGGCTGGACCAGATCAGCCAGGTCGCGCGGCAGGAGGATCCTGGCGCCGCCGGCGACATGGCAGCCGATCTGTTCGGGTTGGACATCGGGATGTGAGCGCATTCGCTGCCGGAGGCGGAGTGCTTCCATGAATTCCGCCCTGGAGGTTCGCTTCTTCGACGGCCGCAGCACCCGGCCGCAGGCTGCGCGCCTGCATGCCCAGGGCGACCAATTGCTGATCGCCCCGGCGTCCGGCGAAGGCTTCGAGGCGCTGCGCCTGCCGCTGGCCGGACTGCGCTGGCCGGAGCGCACGCGCCATGGCGGCCGGCTGCTGCAGTTGCCCGACGGCGCGAGCGTGCAGGCGCTCGACGTTCCGGCCTGGGACGCCTGGGTGGCGCAACTCGGCCGCCCCGAGAGCTGGGTGGTGCGGGCCCAGCAGAACTGGCGCGGCGTCGGCCTGGCCGTGGTCCTGCTGATCGCCGCACTGGCGGCCCTGTACCAGTGGGGCCTGCCCTGGGCCGCACGCGGCGTGACGGCGGCCGTGCCGGTGCGCGTGGATGCGCTGATCGGCGCCGAGGTGCTCGAATCGATCGACCAGTCCCTGCTGCTGCCCAGCGCGCTCCCGCCGCAGCAGCAGGAGCGGCTGCGCCAGGCCTTCACGCGGATGGTGAAGGCAGCCCATCCGGACGATGCCCCGGCCTGGAAGCTGGAGTTCCGGCGCGGCCGCGACCGGCGGCTCGGTCCGAATGCGCTGGCATTGCCGGGCGGCACGATCATCCTCACCGACGAACTGGTGCAGTTGATGCCGGGCGACGAGGAAGCGGTGCTCGGAGTGCTGGGCCACGAACTCGGCCACGTCCGGCTGCGCCACGCGATGCGGCAGCTGGTGCAGGCCTCGGCGCTGGGCTTTGCGGTGTCGGTGGCCTTCGGCGACTACGGCACGCTGATCGGCAGCGCGCCGGTGCTGCTGGGCACGCTGGGCTACTCGCGCGACGCGGAGCGCGAGGCCGACGCCGAGTCCGTGCGGCTGATGCGCGCGGCCGGCATTTCGCCGCGGGTGATGATCGGCTTCTTCGAGGCCATCGAGCGCTGGCGCGCCGAGCAGAAGCGCGCCGGGCTGGACGACGACGCCATCGGCCTGGCCTTTTCCTCGCACCCGGCGACAGCCGAGCGCATCGCCTTCTTCCGAGAGGCGACGGCCAACTGAAATTGAAGGGCCCGGGGCGCCGCCTAAAATTCGGGCATGAGTTTCTCCACCGTCTCCGCCCTTTCCCCCCTCGACGGCCGTTACGCGGCCAAGCTTTCGACCCTGCGGCCGCTGATGAGTGAACAGGGCTACATGCACCGGCGGGTGCAGGTCGAGGTCGCGTGGTTCATCGCGCTGTCGGACTGCGGCTTCCCAGAATTCAAGCCACTCACCGGCGGCGCGCGCAAGTACCTGCTGGGCCTGGTCAACAACTTCTCCGAGGCCGACGCCACCGCGATCAAGCAGATCGAGAAGACCACCAACCACGACGTGAAGGCGGTCGAGTACTGGATCAAGTCCAAGTTCGAGGCCCGGCCCGAGCTGCTGGCGGCCTCGGAGTTCGTGCATTTCGCCTGCACCAGCGAGGACATCAACAACACCAGCCACGCGCTCCAGATCCAGGCGGCGCGCGAGAAGGTGCTGCTGCCCGCCATTGACGGCCTGATCGCCACCCTGCGCGAGATGGCCGGCAGCTTCGCCGAGGTGCCGATGCTCTCGCGCACGCACGGGCAGACCGCCAGCCCGAGCACGGTCGGCAAGGAAATCGCGAACGTGGCGGTGCGCCTGGCCAAGGCGCGCGAGCACATCGCCGGCGTGCAGCTGCTGGGCAAGATGAACGGCGCAGTAGGCAACTACAACGCGCACATGGCGGCCTGGCCGGAGTTCGACTGGGAAGGCTTCAGCCGCAAGGTGGTGGAGACGCCGGCGCCCCTGGGCCTCGGGCTCACCTTCCAGCCGTACAGCATCCAGATCGAACCGCACGACTACATGGCCGAGCTGTTCGACGCCGTCGCGCGGACCAACACCATCCTGGTCGACTTCGCGCGCGACGTCTGGGGCTACGTCAGCCTGGGCTACTTCAAGCAGCGGCTCAAGAAAGGCGAGATCGGCTCCTCCACCATGCCGCACAAGGTCAACCCGATCGACTTCGAGAACGCCGAGGGCAACCTGGGTCTGGCGAACGCGCTGCTGCGCCACCTCAGCGAAAAGCTGCCGATCAGCCGGTGGCAGCGCGACCTGACCGACAGCACGGTGCTGCGCAACATCGGCGTGGCCTTCGGCTATGCGGTGCTGGCCTATGCCAGCATGGCGACCGGCCTGGGCAAGCTGGAGCTCAACGAGGAAGCGTTGGCCGAGGACCTCGATGCGTCGTGGGAAGTGCTGGCCGAGCCGATCCAGACCGTGATGCGGCGCTTCGGCGTGCAGGGCGCCTACGAGCAGCTCAAGGAGGTCACGCGCGGCAAGACGGTGACCGCCGAGGCGCTGCACAAGCTGATCCGCTCGCTCGAGATTCCCGAAGCCGAGAAGGAGCGCCTGCTGGCGATGACGCCGGGCAGCTACACCGGCAAGGCGGCCGAACTCGCGCGCCGGGCGCAGGCGTCCTAGTCGACTTCGCGACGTGAACCCGGGGGGCGCCCTACACTCGCCACCCCATGGCGCTCAAATCCACCATCTTCAAGGCCAACCTCGCGGTGGCCGACATCGACCACGGCTACTACGCCGACCACGCGCTGACGCTGGCGCGCCACCCGAGCGAGACCGACGAGCGGATGATGATCCGCCTGGTGGCGCTGGCGCTGAACGCGCACAAGCTGCAGGACGTCTGCCAGGGCGACGGCACGCTGGCTTTCGGCGCAGGCCTGTCGAACCCCGACGAGCCCGACGTCTGGCTGCGCGACTTCACAGGCGCGGTGCGGCTGTGGATCGAGGTGGGCCAGCCCGAGGACAAGCCCATCATCAAGGCGTGCGGCAAGGCCGACGAGGTGATCGTCTATGTCTTCCACCATGCCGCCGAAGTCTGGTGGCGCGGCATCGAGAACAAGCTGACGCGGCCGCAGAACCTGGCCGTCTACCGCGTGCCCACCGCCGCCTCGCAGGAACTGGCCGCGCTGGCGCAGCGCTCGATGCAGTTGCAGGCGACGATCCAGGAAGGCGCGCTGTTGCTGGGTGACGGCACGCGCAGCGTCGACATCGAGCCGCTGCGCTGGAAATAGCGCGAACAGGCCGTTCAGGCACCGTTCTGCATCATGGCGCCGCAGCGCCAGCACTGCTCGAAGCCGCCCTCCACCAGTTCGCCGCATCGGCATTGCCAGCGCCGCTGCGGCCGGTGCTGCAGCGCATGCAGCAACTGCTCGGCGCGCTCGAACTGCGCCTCGTCCTCGACCCAGACCTCGGGCAGGCATTGGTCGGGAGGCAACTGGCCGGCGGCCGCGCCGAGGTACTCGCGCTGCACCGACGCGGCCACGCCCTCCTCGCGCAGCGCATCGACCCAGAGCGTGGCGATCGCCAGATTGGGGGCCTGCGCGAGGCGGCGCATGGTTGGAGCCTTTTCAGGCCGGCAGATCGGCGGATGCGCCATCCGCGGGCACCTCGTCGGGCCAGACCGGCTCGGCCTCGCGCGCACGCTCGGCGTAGCGGTTGAAGCGCCAAGCCTTGTCCTGCATGGTGATGCGGCGCCAGGTGGCGCGCTTCTCGCCCGGCGTCATCGACGGCCAGTGCTGGACCTCGTCGAAGCTGCGGCCGCAGCCCTTGCACTCGTCGTCACCCTGGCTGGTGGAGCAGATGGCGATACAGGGGGTGTCGGGCGTGGCCTGGTACCAGGCCAACCAAGCGTCCCAGGCCTTGGGCGGGAAGCCCACCTCGGCGGCCTCGTCTTCGTGATGGAAAACCATCAGCGCGTAGACCTCGGCCAGTGCTCGCAGCTCGGGGGCCAGCGTGATGCCGTCGGGCGAGGGCTTCTTCTCGCGCCAGTAGTTGATGGCGGCCTCGATGTCTGTGATGTGGATGGCGGCCATGGAGGGTCGGGAAAAATCGGGTGGGCATCATAGTCCGGCTGAGTGCCGCGCACAGCACAGGCCGAGGGACGCTCTCGAATGAATAGCAACAGAATCCCTGATGGTGCGGTGTCCGGGCTCATTTTTCTTAAACCCTCAGAAAAATCCGGTTGCCAGCGCGAAGCCTCGATGCTCTAATCCGAGCCTCGAAGGGGAGTAGCTCCCACCCGCCCTCCGCGAGGACGGATCTTCGACAGGTCGTCAATACGAGGCACAACACTTCCGGCCTGTCGGGCAGCGTACGCTGCCGAGCAAGACCTTCGATTGGAACCCGCAGGGGTTCGGTCGAAGCGTTTGCGTGTCTCGGGACCCCGTGGGTCCTCATTCATCCGCTTGATCCGACCCGTCCGGGATGAAGCTATACGAACAGAGGACTCTATGGAACAGTTCATGACCCCAGAATTCTGGGTCGCCGTCGGTCAGATCATCATGATCGACATCCTCCTTGGCGGCGACAACGCCGTCGTCATCGCGCTGGCCTGCCGCAAGCTGCCGCCCGCGCAGCGCACCAAGGGCATCCTCTGGGGCACTGCCGGCGCGATCCTGCTGCGCGTGATCCTGATCTTCTTCGCGCTCACCCTGCTGGCCATTCCCTTCCTGAAGCTGGCCGGCGCGCTGCTGCTGGTGTGGATCGGCGTCAAGCTGCTGGCGCCCGAGCATGACGACGCGCACGGCAACATCGCCGCCAGCGACAAGCTGTGGGCCGCCGTGAAGACCGTGATCGTGGCCGACCTGGTGATGAGCGTGGACAACGTGATCGCGATCGCGGGCGCCGCCCAGGGCGCGGGCGACGGCCACCAGATGCCGCTGGTGATCTTCGGCCTGCTGGTGAGCATCCCGATCATCGTCTGGGGCAGCCAGCTGGTCATCAAGCTGATGGACCGCTTCCCGATCATCATCACGCTGGGTGGCATGCTGCTGGGCTGGATCGCCGGCACGATGGCGGTGAGCGACCCTGCGGTGGTCAACCCCGCGGCCTGGACGTGGGTGCCGAAGCTGCCGCAGACCGATACGGTGCGCTACATTGCCGGTATCGGCGGCGCGCTGCTGGTGCTCGCGATCGGCAAGTGGGTGGTGATGCGCCGGCCGAAGCAGCAGGACACCGCCGCTGCCTGATCCCTGCAACGATGCCTCTGGCACTCCAACGACGCAAGAAGGAGCACCCTGTGGAAAAGATCATTCTGTATGTCGACGATGCGGCCTACGCGCGCGAGCTTCTGTCGCGGCTCACGCCGGAAGCGGTCGGCACGGGTGCCCGCCATTGGGTGCTGGTGGCCTGTGCGCCGCGCATGACGCACCGCATCAGCAAGTGGGTCAGCCACAGCGCGCGCGAGAACTGGCGCAGCAAGTGGTTCGCCAAGACGCAGGAGCAGCTGCTCCCGCTGCTGCGACTGGAAGACAGCCGCGTCACCCCGGTGCTGGCCAAGGGGCCGCTCACCGAACTGACGCAGCGGCTGAAGATGGAGCACGGCACCGGACGCGTGATCGATGCGCGCAGGCCGAAGATCGGCGTCGACCTCGAGCCGGTGGCGCCCGACGTGGAGCCGCCCGGCCAGTCCGGCTGGGCGCTGCCGGGCGCGGTGCTGGGCATGGGCGCGCTGCTCGTCCTCGCCAACGAGCTGTCGGAGTAAGGCGGCGACGCCCCCATCCGACGCATGCGCCTGCTCCTCAAGTGGCTGCTGAGCGCGCTGGCGCTGCTGGCGGTCACCTACGTCTACAGCGGCGTGCAGGTGCCGAACTTCACCTCGGCCCTGATCGCCGCGGCCGTGATCGGCCTGCTGAACATGGTGGTGCGGCCGGTGCTGGTGGTGCTCACGCTGCCGGTCACCATCGTCACGCTGGGCCTGTTCCTGTTCATCATCAACGCCCTCCTCTTCTGGGCGGCCTCGGGGCTGCTGTCGGGCTTCCACGTCAACGGCTTCGTCGCGGCGCTGATCGGCTCGCTGATCTATTCGCTGCTGGGCCTCGTCATCGAGGCGGCGCTGGGCGGCCTGTTCGCCAAGCGCTGAGGGCTTTTTTTCCTATTTGAGCGGCGGCTCCGCCGCCTGCTCCTTGACCAGCACCTCGATGGCACGCGCACGCGTGTCGACGATCGAGGCCTCGTAGTGGTCAATGGGCGCTGTGCCTTTGCGCATGAATTCCTGCGCCGCCTTGAAGCGATCGCGCGCCCCCGGATAGTCGAGCAATGCCACGTTGGCCTCGGCATCGGCACGGATGGCGCGCAGCGTGTCGTTCTGGGCCGTGTAGAGGTTGCCGAGGGTGCGCCAGGCGCTGGCATCGCGCGGATGCGTAGCCACCCAGTCGCGCACGGGCGCCACCATGGGCCCGGGCTGGCGGGTGGCGACAGCAGCCTGGGCTGCCAGCATCATCTCGGGACGGTCCTTGGCCTTGGGATCGAGCAGCGCCGAGGCCTTGGGCGCATCGCCGGCCGTGAGCTCGATCTCGGCCGCGAGCAGGCGCGCCAGCCGCGCAGCCGCCGGGTCTTCCGAAGTGCGCGCCGTCAACCGCTGCGCGAACGCACGGGCCGACTTGTAGTCGCGCAACTCGTTGGACGAGAGGGCCGCCGCGTAGAGCGTGCCGGCCTGCTGGGCCGGCGTGCTGCGGGCGAACTCGCCGCTGCCCGCGGCGTCGATGTACAGGCGCAGCACGTCCACGCCGGGCCGCACCAGCACGCGGGCACGGGCGGCGATCATGGCGTGGTCCATCACCAGGGGCATCGCCGCGCTGCTGCCCGGCTTGAACTGGAAGCGGCCCTGCATGTCGGAAATCCGCTCGCTGTTGAGCGGGTGGCTGCGCAGGTAGGGATAGGAGCCGTTGTCGTTGAGGCGCGAGGCGTACTGCAGCTTCTCGAACATCGCGGCTGCGCCCTGCGGCGCGAAGCCGGCCTGCGTCATCACGCCGAAGCCGATGCGGTCGGCCTCGCGCTCCATGTCGCGCGAGAAGCTGAGCTGGCTCTGCATGAACGCGGCCTGGCTGCCCATCAGCACCGCCTGCCCGGCGTCCGCGTTGCGGCTCTTTCCGGCGGCGATCATGCCGAGGATCATGCCGGCCAGCAGCAGCGGCATCTGCCGGCTCTGCTTGGCCATGATGCGCGAGATGTGACGCTGCGTGACGTGCGAGAGCTCGTGCCCGAGCACGGTGGCGAGCTCGTCGCGGCTGCCGGTGACGGAGATCAGCCCCAGGTGCAGGCCCAGGTAGCCGCCCGGCAGCGCGAAGGCGTTGATGCTGCGGTCGCGCCCCAGCATCACGATCCAGGCGAAGCGCTCGTCCAGCTCGGGCGTGAGGTCCCCGCGCAGGCGCGCGGCCGCGAGCAGGCGCTGCCAGATGTCCTGCACGTACTCGCCCAGCACCGGATCGTCGATGTAGTCGGGGTCGCGGTACAGCTCGCGGGCGATCTGGTCGCCGAGGCGGCGCTCGGCGCTGGCGGTCATTTCGCCGCCATCGCCCATGCCGGGCAGCAGCTGGGCTCGGGCCAGGGGCGGCATGGCGAGCTGGCTGGCGATCAGGAGGGCCGCGCAGAGGGTGCGCAGCAGGGGCCTGGGTCGGCGGGTCGTTTCTGGGAAGGAGGTCCGGCGCGGCATGACGGAAGGCGACAAGGGGGCCTCGTATGATGCGTCAGTCTGCGGAACGTTCAAGCATGAGCTCTTCTTCACTTACCCATTTCGACGCTCAGGGCCAGGCCCACATGGTCGACGTGGCCGACAAGCCGGCGACGCGGCGCGTGGCGGTAGCGACCGGTTGTATCGAGATGCAAGCGGCGACGCTGGCGCTGATCGAGTCGGGCAGCGCGAAGAAGGGCGATGTACTGGGCGTTGCGCGCATCGCGGGGATCCAGGCGGCGAAGAAGACCAGCGATCTGATCCCGCTGTGCCATCCGCTGGCGTTGACGCGGGTGGCGGTGGATTTCGCCGTTCCCGCAGCCGACACGCCGCAGGTGCGCTGCACCGCCACCGTCGAGACCGTCGGGCCAACTGGCGTGGAGATGGAAGCCCTGACGGCTGTGCAGGTGGCGCTGTTGACCATCTACGACATGTGCAAGGCGGTGGATCGAGGGATGACGATCAGCGGGGTGCGGGTGCTGGAGAAGCATGGGGGGAAGTCGGGGAGCTATGTGGCCGGGACGCCCGCCGAAGGCTGAACCCCACCTTACTCCGCAGGATCATCGATCGGTTCATTCTCGAGCCAGCGGGCATATTCGCGCGGGAAGGCGACTCTGAAGCGTGCGGCTTGGGCCAGTGCTTCATCGTGGAGGCCCAACAATTGGGCGCCGTCGATCAGTTTGGCGATGACGCGCGGCTCCGGCGAAAAATGCAGAAGACGCTGCGCCAGTGCATGGGTCTCTGCTGCGTTGCCCGCGTTCACCGGCATGAGCGCCAGTTCTGCGAACTTCACCTGGTTGGCGAACAGCCAGGAGTCCTGCACCTTGGCCAGCGTGTCATCGCGCCAAGCCGGCAGGCGGTCTTCGCGGGCCAGGTAGAGCTGGCTGATACGGGTGTAGTCCCAGGCTGCATAGCCCACGGCCGACATCAGCGCCAGCGCGGCGAGCGGGCGCACCAAGGCGGTCCGACGATGCTGCAACTCGAAGGCCGGCGAAGGCCACAGAAAACCCAGGCAAAGACCGAAGACGAGCTGGAAAGGTCCATACCAGAGCGGGTACTCGAGCAGGCTGTGCAGCACGATCAAGCCGAGCAGACCCCAGACCATCAACCGCGCGGGATCGGTTTCGCGCCAGGGACGCGCCGACAGCGCGAGCCAGCCGAAGCCAGTGCAGATTAGAAGCGCTGCGGGAATGCCCAGTTCGACGGCGAGGTGCAAGGGGAGGTTGTGCGCGTTGTCGAGCAATTCGGCGAACCTTAGGCCGTCGTGGAGGGTACTGTAGTGCGCGAAAGCAAGTTCGCCCCAGCCCCAACCCTGCCAAGGGCGCTGAGCAATGAGGCCCAGGACGTTGTGCCACAGGATCAGGCGGCTGTGTGCGAGAGGGGCGCCTTCGCGCAGGCGCTGCCCCATGGTTTCCACGCCACCGCCGGCCAATAGCGGCAGCAGCCATGCGGCAAGAAAATAGACTGGAATCCAAGTCAACGGGACCAACGGCGAAGGAAGTCGACCGGCACGTGACATCAACCGCTCGCGCCACGCAAGCCAGGACGATACGCCGCTGATCAACAGCAGTTGCAGCAACCCGGTACGGGAAGTCGAGGCAGCGATCGCGAAGATCAGCAATGCCGCCACCAGCCCCCACGCAGCGCGATACAAGCCGCCGCGTGCTCCCAGCTGCAACCATAACGTCGCGACCAGCCCCATGCTGAGGAGCGTGGCCAACTGGTTCCGCTGACGGAGGCCTCCATATGCGTGCCCTGGCTCGGGAGCGTTCATCCATGGGAAGAGTGCCTCCGCGAAACCGAAGTACTGGAGCATGGCAAGGACGGTGCTGAGCAGCCCGGCCCCCACCAGACCCCAGGCCAAGACGGACGGCAGCGCGCCGAACGAAAGCGCGCCACCAGCACCAGCACAGGCCATGGCCGCCGCCGCAACCATCGTCGTCGCCGCGGCTGCGGCCAGCGGTGGGTTCGGTGCACTGCGCAGCAGGATCAGCGAGCCCGCCACCGCCAGCCAAGCCAAGACTCCATGCGAAGGTCGCGCAGCGGGCGTGATCAGAAGCAGCAAGCCCATGCAGATCCACGACGCGACTTGCTGCCAAACATTGGCCGAGGGGCCGGCTGCGACCGGAAACAGGAAGGGCAGCGCGACCAGCGCCGCACAGACGAACACCCGCCCGCCTGATGCGCAGCCGAGTCGGCGCGAGCCGTCGCAGAGGCCGTCATTGGCGAGTGGGCATACTTGAGAAAAAGTACACAAACGAATTACTTGAAGGCGACGAAAGGAAGGACGGTGCAGACAAACGGTTGAATCCAAATCTGAATTGCTGTTCACAATTTGTCACGTTCCATTCCTGTATTTGAAGGTTGTCTGACGTGACCAACTTTTCCCAATCCCGCCCGCGGCGCTTGGCCGGCTTCACGCTCATCGAAGTCATGATCGTGGTGGCGATCATCGGCATTCTTGCCGCGGTGGGCATTCCCGCCTACACGGACTACATCCGCCGCGGTCAGGTCGTGGAGGGCACGAATGCCTTGGCGGCCATGCGTACCGACATGGAGCGGTTCTATCAGGACAATCGCACCTATGTTTCCGCCACGCCGTGCACCGCAACGCTGGCGCAGCGCACCGTCGGCAAATTTGTCCTTAGCTGCAGTCCGGATCCCACCGCCACTGCCTACACGCTACTTGCAACGGGCAGCGGACCGCTGAATGGCCTGGTCTATACCGTCAACAACGCCAACGTCCGCGCGACGACCGGTGTGCCGACCAATTCGGGATGGATCACATGCACCACGTCATGGATCATGAAAAAGGGTGACACATGCTGATGCGCCAGCGCGGCTTCACCCTTGTCGAGTTGCTGGTCACCATCGTCATCCTGGCGATCCTGCTGACGTTGGCGATGCCGTCCATGACAGGGTGGTTGCGCAACAGCCGGTTGAGGGCGGCCAGCGATTCTTTGCAGGACGGGCTTCGTACGGCACAGGCCGAAGCACTTCGCAGAAGCCGCCAGGTCGTGTTTTCGCTGACTGACGACAAACCGACAACCACGGCCTACACCGCCAGGACCAACGGCAAGAATTGGGTGATCAAGACCATTCCGCTGACTGGATCCTCCGAGACCGCAGCGCTGATCGAAGTCGGCGTGATCGCCGAGTTGAGTTCGGACATCCAGATCACCGGCCCGGCCTCCGTCTGCTTCAACTCGATCGGACGCATGGTCGCCAACCCCGATCCGGGCACGAATGCAGGCACCTGCGCACTGCCGACGTCCACGCCACCGGTCCAGCCCTACAACATCAGCTACACGACGCCCGTCACCGGCACCGACCGCCCTTTGCGCGTGACGGTGGCGCTTGGCGGACAGGTCCGCCTGTGTGATCCCGCCAGAGCCCTCAGTTCGTACCCCGACGGATGCCCCTGACCATGCATCGCTTTCGAATTCCACGCCTCAAGCCACGCGCGCACACGGAACGAGGCATCGCCCTCATCGAAGTGCTTGTGTCGATCCTGATCTTTTCCCTCGGGCTACTCGGCCTGATCGGCCTGCAGGCCCGCGCTGTGTCGTTCTCCACAGACGCAGAGGACCGAAATCGGGCGGCCATGCTGGCCAATGAGCTTTCGACCGTCATGTGGCTGGGCAATTCGGTCACGGTGGACGCGACGGCGCTCTCCAATTGGCAGACCCGCGTCAGCACGCCGTCCGCCGGCGGCCTTCCCAACGGCGCAGGTACCGTGACGGTGACGGCCGGCGTCGCCGAGATCGTCATTACATGGCGTCCACCCTCGCGCGCATCGGGCGACAGCCGCTTCGTCACACGAATGGTGATGCCATGAACACTCCGCGCCATCGATTTCCGTATCGCCTGCGCCAGCAAGGCATGACGCTTGTCGAGCTGATGGTCGCCGTCACCATCGGCTTGCTTGTCACACTGGCCGTCACCAGCGCCGTGATCTTCAGCGAATCGCAGAAGCGCAGCACCACCTCCGTCAACGACATGGGCCAGTCAGGTGCCTATGCGGCCTACGTGCTGGATCGCGCACTGCGCAGCGCCGGCTCCGGGTTCACGCAGTCGTGGGACCTGGGCATCTTCGGCTGCAAGCTGAGCGTTGCGCGCGGCGGCGCCGCCATTCTTCCGCGCGCCACAGCCTTCCCGGCACCCTTCGCCAATTTTCTGGGTGGTGCAGCTGGCAGCGCCAACCTGCGCATGTCGCCCATCCTGATCGGCGAGGGCCAGGGTCTGGATGGCCTGTCCGACGTTATCGCCGTCATGGGAGGCAACGGCGCGGCCGGTGCCGTGCCGCGCGCGATTCGCTCGAGCGGCGCGTCAGCCAACATTCTCCGGCTCGACAACACCATCTCTCTGGTCAACAACGACCTGGGGCTGGTGAGCCAAGTCGGCACGACGGACTGCCTCTTCGAGCAGGTCTTCGAGACCGCTTGGGCAGACAGCGCCAACAACGAAACATTGCCTCTGGGCAGCACTTACTACAACGCCGCGAGCGGAGCCCTGCAAACCATGGCGACCGCCGGCACCGCGTACTTCACGCCCCTCGGCAATGCGACGACCGGCGACGTACTGTTCCAGCTCTATGGCGTAGGAGCCAACCAGACGCTCTTCAGCTACGACCTGCTGCGTGGCACGGGCACGGACGTAGCTCAGGCCATGGTGGAAGGCGTTGTCTATATGAAGGCGCTCTACGGCGTCGTCAACACCAGCACGGGGGCGTTTCGCGGCTGGGTGAAGCCGAACGGCACCTATGCCATCAATACCGTCATGACCACGCCGCTGACCGCGCGCAGCGTTGCGGCCGTCCGCGTCGCCCTCGTGTTGCGGACCAATCTCGCCGAGAAGCCGGACATCAACAACAACAAGGTTGCTCCATCTGCCTTCACGCTGTTCAGTGGCCTCACTGACATCAACGGTGCGTCCGCAAGCGCCAGTTACGCCTTGAGTGCGGACCAGCAGAACTATCGCCATCGCGTGGTCGAGTTCACCGTCCCCCTGCGCAATATCCTGCTGCTGCCTACGACATGAGCATGTCAAAGATCCCCCCTTCCATCCCGCGGCACCAGCAAGGCGTTGTGCTTCTGCTGTGCTTGATCATCCTCGTCGTGCTCTTGGCCGGTGGGGTGGCCGTGATGCGGTCGATGAATGCCTCGCTCTTCAGCGCCGGCAACCTGGCTTTCAAGCGCGACCTGGTCAACCGTGGCGAATTGGCCGCGGCGGATGTGATGACCCTGTTCAAGACCGGCGCGCTATCAGGCGCCTCGGCGGACATCGCCAACGTCAAGGCCGAGAACTACAGCGCGATCCAGCTGGCTACGAACGCCCGGGGCATTCCGACTGCTCTTCTCACCAATACCGCCTACGACGCCATCGCCGACAAGAAAATCGAGAACACCGCTGACCGGATCACGGTGCGCTACCTCATCGACAGGATGTGCAATGCTGCGGGAACGCCCTCGTCGCTGGGCCCCAAGGGCTGCGTCTATGCGCCCTTGACGACGCAGGTCACCGGCGGAAGCAGCCAGCGCGCGAAGGAAGACCTGCCCCCGCCCTCCACCCTCATCTATCGACTCACCGTCCGCGTCGATGGCCCACGCGACACGCAGGTCTTCCTGCAGGCATCCTTCACCAAGCCCGATCTATGAAAAGCGCGAGCGCTCTCATGAAAACATCCATGCTGTTTCGCCTGGCGGCCGCCGTGGCGATGCTCGGTCTCGGACTCGGCTTACAGGGGGGCGCCGGCGCTGCAACCACCCTGGCCGACCAGCCGGTCTTCGCGACTTCCAACGTGCCAGGCAACCTCGCCTTGGCGCTCTCGGTGGAATGGCCGACGGCTTCCAGAACGGCTCACACGTCGAGCTACACCAGTGCCAGCTCCTACTTGGGGTACTTCGATCCCAACAAGTGCTACACCTATGTATCCGATACCACTGCCAACCCGCTGATTCCCGGCAACGATGGCACGAAGGGGGACTCGAGTTACTTCAACCCGACCGGCGTTGCCACCTCGCGCCAATGCACGGGTGCCAACGATGCGATGTGGAGCGGCAACTTCCTCAACTGGGCGGCCACCGCGACGATCGATCCCTTCCGCTGGGCGATGACCGGCGGCAAACGCGTGGTGGACACCGAAACCACGACCATCCTGGAAAAGGGCTGGCATTCGGGTCAGGGCCTCTTCAACGATCGTGACCTGACCGTTTCGGAAATCGCCGGCGCAACGCCGTTCAATAATGCGACGCGACTGAACGTGTCGGTCAACGGCCGGGGTTTCGCCATGCGCGTGTCCACGACAGGCGGCGGAACGATGCGCGGAGAGTACTTCAACAACAAGACGGTGTCGGGGAGCGTGGTCTACACGGACAACAACGACAACGTCGACCACGATTGGGGCAGCGGCAGCCCGGCACCCGCGGTGAACGCCGACAATTTCTCCGCGCGCTTTACCGGCAGCTACGTGGCGCCAGAAACCGGCACCTACAGGTTCCGCGTGACGGCCGACGATGGTGTCCGCCTCTGGGTCACCTCTGCCGGCTCGACCCTGGGCACCATCGACAGGTGGATCGACCAGGGCCCTACGGACTACGAGGTGTCCGTCAACATGACCGCCGGGCAGCCGTTCGATGTGCGGATCGAGTATTACGAGAACGGTGGAGGCGCCGTCATGCGCTTCGCCTGGCGCCGGCCCTCGGCCAGCAGCTTCGCGGTGTTCACCAGCGACGTGAGCTCCAACGTGGCCAACAACTACACCATGCGCAACAAGGTGTGCGACCCGAACGCGCCTGGCGGGGTGGAAAGCAACTGCAAGCAGTACGGCGTCAACTGGAAGCCCGAGGGCCTGATCCAACAGTACTCCAAGCGCATGCGTTTCAGCGCGTTCGGCTACCTGAACGACGGCAGCGACCAGCGCGATGGTGGCGTGATGCGCGCCCGTCAGAAGTTCGTCGGGCCAATGTCTCCCGCGCCGGGTCTGCCGGACGTCACCAACCTCGAGAAGGAATGGAGCGAGACGACAGGCATTTTCATCCGCAATCCCAACGCCACCGATGCCGCCACGACGACCACCGCGACGGGCATCACGATCAGCGACAGTGGGGTAATTAACTACCTGAACAAGTTTGGCCAATTGCTCCCGGGCAACTACAAGGACTACGACCCGGTGAGCGAGATGTACTACGCCGTGCTCCGCTATTACAAGAACCTTGGCAACATCTCGGCGTGGAGTGACCTCGGGACGAACGACACTGCCACCAAGACCCGGAGGTTGGATGGATTTCCTGTGATCACCAGTTGGGACGACCCGATCCAATACTCGTGCCAGCGCAACTTCATCCTCGGCATCGGCGACATCTATACCCACGTGGACAAGAACGTGCCCGGCAATACGGACTACCGCACGCGGGAACCGGCGATCCCCGCGGGCTTCAGTACCGATTCGGTCAACGCGGTGACGGCCACCAACAAGGTCGGCGCCTTGCAGGGCCTGGGCGACATCGGCAGCACCAACGACTACAGTGGACGCAACAACTCGGCCTACATTGCCGGTTTGGCCTACGACTCGAACACGCGCGACATCCGACCGGACGTCGCCGGCCAGACGCAGACCATCGGCAAGCAGACCGTTCAGACCTATTGGGTCGACGTGCTGGAGCAATCGTTCCAGGCCAACAACCAGTTCTATCTGGCCGCCAAGTACGGCGGCCTGAAGGTACCCAACGATTTCGACCCCTATACCTTCACCGGCACCATCCCGTTGACGTGGTGGTCCACCAGCGGAGAGACGCTGACCGACACGCGAACCAACACCGTCCAGAACCGGCCCGACAACTATTTCACTGCAGGCCGTCCGGACACCATGGTCGATGGCCTGACCCGGGCTTTCGCTAGCATCGCCAACGCCATCAAGGCGTTCACAACCTCCTTCT
The DNA here is from genome assembly GCF_002157355.1 of Variovorax sp. JS1663. Classification (GTDB taxonomy): domain Bacteria; phylum Pseudomonadota; class Gammaproteobacteria; order Burkholderiales; family Burkholderiaceae_C; genus Variovorax. The sequence goes on from NZ_LYMK01000003.1 coordinate 202,866, forward strand.
CGCTGTCCACCGTGCAGGTGTCGTCGTCGGGCGCTGCCTCCTATGCCTCGCAGTACGACTCCAACGGTTGGACCGGCGTGCTGACCGGAAATCGCATCACCTTCGCGACCGACGGCACGCCGACGTCGACGTCGGTATGGAGCACAGCCACCACACTCGAAACGCAACTGGCCGGCACTGGCTGGAATACCGGCCGCCGGGTCGTGACCTGGAATGGGACCACCGGCGTGCCGTTCAGGGCGGGTGACCTGACGACGGCTCAGCTCCTGGCGCTCAACACGCCATGGGACACGCCCAACCTCGACGACAGCACCAACTTCGTGAACTACCTGCGTGGCGATCGAAGCAACGAGAAGACTGCGTCTATCAGCACCCGCCCCTACCGCCAGCGCCTGGCGCTGCTCGGCGACATCGTCAACGCGAAGGTGACCCCCGTCGCACCGCCTTCGATGCGTTTCTCCGAGGCGGTGAATCCCGGCTACGCCAGCTTCAAGACGACCTGGGCCAGCCGGCCGACCATGGTGTACGTCGGCGCGAACGACGGGATGATGCACGCCTTCAATGGCGCGCTTTCGGGAACGGAGGCGGGCACAGAGCAATTTGCCTATGTGCCGAGCGCGCTGTTTTCGGGGCCGAGCACACCAGCCACGTCCAACCTGGACGGCCTCACGCAGTTGGGCAATCCCAACTATGAACATCGCTACTACGTCGACGCGACGCCGTTGGCTTTCGATATCGACTTCAACAACGCAGGCGGCACGTTCACCAGCACCAGCACTGCCACGTCCGACTGGCGCACGGTCGTCATCGGCGGCTTGGGCAAGGGCGGCAAGAGCTTCTATGCCATCGACGTGACGAATCCAGCCGGCATGACGACCGAGGCGATCGTCAAGACGAAGGTACTGTGGGAATTCACGGACACCACCATGGGCTTCAGCTTCGGTGCACCGCTCATGGTCAAGACGCCCAAGTACGGCTGGGTCGTGGTCTTCACGTCCGGCTACAACAACAGCGACGGCTATGGCTACATCTACTTCGTCAACCCGCGCAACGGCCAACTGCTGGAGAAGGTTCGTACCGGATTGGCCTCTGATGGCCTCGCACAGGCGACGGCCTATATCCGCGACTTCACCGACGGCACGGTAGATGCCATCTACGCCGGTGACCTGAACGGGCAGGTATGGCGCTTCGACGTGACTGCGGCACGAGGCAGCACGGGTTCGTATCCGGCTCCGCTGCGGCTGGCCACCGTGGCTGATGCGGGTGGCACCGCGCAGCCCATCACGCAACAGCCGTTGGTCGAGATCGACCCGGTCAGCCGCAAGCGCTATGTGATGTTCGGCACTGGCAAGCTGCTGGATACGATTGATATCAATTCGTCGGCTGCGCAGTCGTTCTACGCAATCATCGACGGTACCGCGACCGCATTCGGTACCTCAGCCGGGCTGCCCAGCGGCGTTTCGTACCCCTTGGTCCGCGCCAATCTCACGGCGCTGAGCGACACCAGCCTCATCAGCGGAACGGCCAACGACTTCGCCAACAAGGTAGGCTGGTATCTCGACCTGGGCACCACCTCCAGCATCGGCTGGCGCTCGGTGGCGAATGCAACTTCGTTCAACGGGATCGTGTCATTCGCATCGCTCTTGACGACCGGCAATGCGTGCAGTCCATCAGGTCAGAGCCGGATCTATGGGGTGAACTTCGGGACCGGTAAATCGGTGCTGACGCCAGTCGGGACGGTGAGCTATGTGTCCAACTCGGCTGCAATCACGGATCTGAAGTTTCTGAGCGTCGACGGCAGGGTTAGGCTGGTCGCGGGGGATGTGCAGGGGGCGCTGAGGAACGTTGGGGTGCAAACCGGAGGAGGTACCTCGGTCAGGCTGCTGAACTGGAGAGAAGTGCCGACGGTGGATTGATCGCGACTTCGGCCACTCAATCTGGCATCCTTCGCTCTTCGAACCGGTTTTCGGCGCGAGCGGGCAGGAGATGGCCGACGCCCGGCGACGCGCGCGGGCCCGACCTTCTCAACCAACTCACGAAAAGCGATGTTCAGCAAATGGTTTGACGCGACCGAGGCAAAGAAATTTGGAACCGACATGGCGCTTCTGCTGAGGGAGCGAGCGCCGGTTGATGGCTCGAGTTCAGGAGGCAAGTCCATCAAGAAGGCGGAGAAGAAGCATGAAGCCGCTTTCAACCTGATAGAAAAGAAGCTCGAAGAATTCAAGAAAACGCACCGGTTGAACATGTACACCAAGGCGCAACTCGGAAGCGCCTTCAAGTTCACGCTTTTGGACAACGGCTACGACGAGGAGTTCTCCGAAAGAACGACAACGTGGCTTTTGCTCAAGTGCAAGTAGTAGCGCCATGTTTCGCGCGATAACCAGGTTCCTGCACAAGAAGCAGGCTGCGACTGTCACTGCGACGCCTGTCCAACGATCATCTCCTGCGGCTGCGGGGCGCCCTGCCGACTTGCTCGCAAAGGGAAATGCGGCCGTCGGTGAACAAGACTTCGCCAAGGCAGCCGGTTTTTATCGGCAGGCCGCGGAGATCCAGCCGGACAGCCTGTCAGCGCATATCGGCCTCGGATACGCCCGTCTTCAGCTTGGAGAGCTTCCTTTGGCCATCGATGCCCTGAAGGTCGCCGTGTCCCTCGATCCCGAGCACGGCGACGGCTTGTACATGCTCGGAAAAGCGTACGCGGAGCTCCAGCGGGGCGACGAAGCAGAGAGGACTTGGGGCAAAGGAATCAGCGTCACCGCTCAACCAGAAGAGATTTTTCTGGACTTCTGTCTGCTGTTGTTCAACTCGGGAAAGATCGAGCGTGCGCAAACGGTCATCGAGCAAGGCATCTTTAAGCATCCACAGAATGCCGACCTTCACTTCTTCCTGGGCAACGTGCTAGCCGAGAAAGGTCTCTACAGCGAATCCATTCCGGCTTACGAACAAGCACTTTCGCTCGGTTTGGGATCTCCTCATCTGCTGTCGAACCTCGGCAATTCCCTGCGGCAGGTCGGGCACATCGATCGTTCGCTGGAGATGGCCAAGCGGGCGGTGGAATTGGCCCCGGACGTTCCGCAATTCCTGAGCAACTACCTTCTGAGTACGCAGTACAGCCCAAACGTCTCCAGAGTGGAAAAGTTCGAAGCGCATCTCGAATTTTCGAGACGTTTCGAAGCGCCTCTCAAGCAGCATTGGCGCGCACATGAGAACGATTTCGACAAGAGCAGAAGATTGAGAGTCGGCTACGTTTCAGGGGACTTTCGCAACCACTCGCTCGCGTACTTCATTGAGCCCATCCTTAGAAGCCACGATCGCTCTGGATTCGAGATCCATTGCTACTACACGTACCCTGTGCAGGACGAAGTTAGCGAGCGGATCAGGCGCCTGTCTGATCGATGGGTTCCCTGCAGTACCCTTTCAGATGACGAGTTGGCCGACAGGATTCGCTCGGACGCGATCGACATACTCATCGATCTCTCTGGACATACCGGCCACAATCGCCTACTCGCGTTCGCACGAAGACCTGCCCCCATCCAGATGACTTGGTTGGGCTATCAAGCCACGACGGGGCTGAGCGCCATTGATTTCAGGATCACCGAGGAATCCCTGGATCCGACCGGCAGCAGCGAGGCATTTCATTCCGAGAAGCTTCTGCGCCTTCCTTCGAGCGGCACCTTCAGCCCGGCGCCGAACAGCCCGGACGTCGGTGGACAGCCCGCATTGGAAGGGTATCCATTCACCTTCGGTTGCCTCAACAATCCTTCCAAGATTGCCGATCCGGTGATTGAAGCGTGGGCCGAGATTCTCCGGACGGCACCCGCGTCGCGGCTGATGGTCGGCCATGCGAGCCTGGCGCTTCGCGAAGCACTGCTTGCAAAGTTCGACGCGCACGGCATCGGCGAATCGAGGATCGTGTTTCAACCCAAGGTTTGCTTGCGGGATTACCTTTCGCTTCATCACCAGATCGATCTCGCGCTGGACACCTTTCCGTACAACGGCGGCACGACCACCTTTCACTCCGTGTGGATGGGTGTACCGGTGCTGGCCGTCCAAGGCGATACGGCTTTGTCGAATGTCGGAGCTTCGGTCATGCGCGGCTTGGGATTGGACGCGTTTTGTGCATCGACGGTCGATGAATACGTGGCCAAGGCCATTCGCTTCTCCGGCGAGGCCGACGCACTGAGCTCCGTTCGTACCTCGCTGCGGCAAAGGGTCGAGGTCTTGACGAACAACCTCGCACGGGACGTGACCCTGGCACTGGAACAAGGCTTGCGGCAATGCTGGGCAGACTATTGCGATGGCCCGTCAGTGGCCCTGCCGCAGCACCGATTGGCGGGCCCATGAGCGATTCGATTTTTGTCACCCGGCCCCAGCTTCCACCTCTGGAGGAATTCATCCCCTACCTGGAGGAAATCTGGTCGAGCCGGATCCTGACGAACGGCGGTGCCTTCCACCAGCAGTTTGAACAAGCGCTGTGCGAGTACCTGGGTGTCAAGCATCTGTCGCTGTTCTCGAATGGCACCCTTGGCTTGGTGACGGCGCTGCAGGCACTTCGCATCGACGGCGAAGTCATCACCACACCCTATTCCTTCGTTGCAACCGCTCACTCGCTGCTCTGGAACCGGATCCAGCCCGTCTTCGTCGACATCGACGCACGAACGCTGAACCTCGACCCCCGCAAGATCGAGGCAGCCATCACCTCGCGCACGACGGCCATCATGCCAGTGCATTGCTACGGCCATCCATGCGATGTGGAAGCCATACAGGAGATCGCCGACAAGTACAACCTCAAGGTGATCTACGACGCGGCGCATGCCTTCGGTGTGCGGGACGCTTTCGGCAGCGTGCTGCGACATGGCGATCTGTCCGTCCTGAGCTTTCATGCCACCAAGGTCTTCACGACCTTCGAGGGTGGCGCGATTGTGTGTCCCGATGCGCGAACCAAGCAGCACATCGATCACCTGAAGAACTTCGGGTTCGTCGACGAGACAACGGTCGTCGCGCCGGGCATCAACGGCAAGATGAGCGAGATCAACGCAGCGTTCGGGATGCTTCAGCTTCGCCACATCGAGCAGGCACTCACCGAGCGTCGGCGCGTCGATGGGTTCTACAGGAGCGAGTTGCGTGACATCGCGGGGATCCGTTGTCTGGAAGGACAGCCGGACCACACGGTCAACTGCGCCTACTTTCCTATTCTGGTGGAGCCGGACTACCCGATCAGCCGCGACATGCTCTATCAGAAGTTCCGCAACGAGGGCATCTATGCCCGTCGCTACTTCTATCCGCTGATTGCGGACTTCCCCATGTATCGGGAGATGACCTCGGCTCGCGCAGACAACCTGCCGGCCGCCAAGCTGGCTGCGCAGCGCGTCCTGTGTCTGCCGATCTACCCGACCCTCACGCTCGACGATCAGCGCCGCATCGTCGACGTCGTGCGAGACGTGTAGGAGTAGTCCGCTTCAGCCCGCGCTGCGCCGCAGTTCTGTCGCGGTTCTCACTGCAACGCGTGCACCGCCCGTGCATAGGCTTGCTGGAAGTGTTTGACACGATCCTCGAGCCCCTGCGCGAGTACCCCCGGACGCACGGCGCATTGCAATCCGGCCTGCACTTTGCGGCAGATCTCGCCGTCCTCTTCGAAGACCTTGCGAGTAAAGGCGTGGCCGTCGCCGTAGATGTGTTCCATCATCTTCACGCCCGCGGGAGTGGCCCCGACGAACTCGACGCCGACAGTGCGTGAATGCACGGTGGTGCGGTCTACCACGGTGGGCTCGAAGCACTGGATGTGGAAGCTGTAGCCCATGAAGGAGGTCACCGTCAGGTTGGGAAAGATGAGGTGATGGGTGTAGTGCTCGAAGCGCCACGGCCACTTTCCGATCTTCGACTCCATGCGCGCGAAACGGGTGATCCAGTCCGGCGCAGCCGCATGCTCCAGGTGGCTGTGCAAGCGATCCTCGAAGAAGAACCGAGGCGCAGCTTCGGCACGGTCCATGCCATCGGTCTGCATGAAGGTGCGCGAATGGACCGCGGGAACGTGGTATCCCTCCAGGGAGTTTTCAATGGCCACCTTCCAATTGGCCGGGACATCTTGCCGGAATTCATCCTGGATGCTGGCCATGCCTTCGCTTGCTCGCACAAGAAAATCGAACTGGCTGCCCAAGTACTCGGCCAGGTTGGGGCCTTGCGCTGCAAGGCGAACGAAGATGAACTGCCCTGCGGTCTCGCAGGCGTACTCGGTCAGCCTGAACCGCTGAGGCGCAGCCACCACCTGAGGAAACGCTTGCTTCTGAGGAATGCCTACCGGCACACCCTCACGGTCGTACACCCAACCATGGTACGGACAGCGGACGGGCCCACTGTGCGTGCCCGGCTCACACAGTTGTGCCTGCCGGTGAGAGCACACGTTCAGGAACGCGCGTGGCCGCCCCTCGCCGTCGCATTGCACCAGCAGTTTCTTGTTGCCGACATTGACGCCGCGGTGAGAAATGCCTTGCAGTTCCAGTCGCAGGCCAACGAACACCCAGGTCCGCGCGAAAAGTCCATCGAGCTCTGCAGCATGGTGGCCTGGATCGACATATTGCGAAGGCGCGATCAGCCCGGTCGCCGCATCCGCATGCACGCTGACAGAGACCATCAGGAGGCCTCAGCCAGCGGCCGCCAATCCCGACGCGGCGTCGCATAGAGGATGGTGTCGTAGAAGTAGCCGAAGTGATGGCGCAGATAGAAACTGTAGTCCGGCGCGTGTTCGTCAATGACCTGAGCGATATCCAGCAGATCCTCCGCGTAGTGGTATGACGCAACTGCCAGCCGAGGCCTTTGCTCGCGCAACAACCGGCTGGCGCCACGCAGCGCCCGCGCCTCGTAGCCTTCGACATCGAGCTTGATGAAACTGGCCTTTTCAACCACGTCATCGAGCTTCACACAGTGAGTGGTGGACGTTCCGGCTTCGGAGATGCAACTGCCCATCGTGCCGGTCTGGTGAAAGCGCAAGGTTTCCGGCCGATCGGACACGGCACGTTGGTGCGCCCGAAAATTTGCCAACGGCCAAGGTGTCAGGGTCTCGAGGGCCGCGAAGTTCTCGATGTCCGGCTCGAAGGCGTGGATGCTGCCGTACTGCCACCCGGTCACGGCCAGCAGCTTCTGGATGACGGTTCCACGATGGGCGCCGCAATCCACGAAGTGCTCACGCTGCCCCATGCTGAAAGTACCGGTCTCCGACGCCACGCCGAAATACTCGTCCCGCCCGCCGATCCGCACATCGCTGATCCAGCGGCGGTCCTGTTCCAGGCGCTGAAGCAGCACGCCGTACAAGGTTTCGCGGCTCTGATCGTCCGCAAGCCGATCCGCCAGCTTCAACCAGTCGTCCGCGCGCGCATGCGTCCGCTCGCGATAGAGGGCCATCGACTGGTAGACGGATGGGGCATCGAAGCAGGCCAGCACCTGGAGCAGATCGCGAAACTCGCATCCAGCCGATCTGGCCAGCTGCGCGTAGTACGCCTGGGTGTATGGCGTCTGAGAAAAGTCGACGGCAGCGGCGTCGGCGTATTGATTCTTGCACCGAAGGAACTCCGCTGCGGTCGCGACGGGAATGCCTTCGATGGTTTGATCGCGGCAATAGTCGTCCACGGCAAGCACGAACCTTGCGCCCTGCGCGACGAGATTCTGCAGATGCATGAGGCCGAGCGTAGATCGGGGCGCAAACGCGATCAATGAACGGTCGCGCAGCTGCGCCGGCTCAGCCGGTGCCTGTTTTCGTCCGAACGAGTTCAGCAAGGATGTGCGGAGAGTCATGGAGATCGTTCCAGAGAAATGCCGGCTTCATCGAAAGCTGAAGCGTCGCGCAGGGTTGCCCAGCACCGTGATCCCTGGCGGAATCCGCCCCATCACCACGCTGCCGGGGCCGACGACCGCGCCTTCGCCAATCACGGCCCGGCTGGTGACGACACAGTTGGGATGGATGGTCACGAAGTCGCCGATGCGCGCACCGCCGGAGATCGTGCAATGGCTGTTGATCTGGCACCAGTTCCCGACGCGTGCGTCGTGCCCGATCACCGTGTATTCCTGGATGCAGCTGAACTCGCCGATGTAGGTATCCACCGAGATGCCGACGCTGGGCCCGATGATGCAGCCATGCCGAAGGTTCGCATGCCGGCTGACGTTGGCGCGCGGATGCACGACGGTCGCGAAGTCGGCGTGATGCTCGTCGCGCAGGACCGCCGTGTACTTGAAGCGCATCTGGGGTTCACCCAGGGCGGCCATGAAAACTTCGTCTTCGAGCGGTTGATAGGTGAGGGGGTCGCCCACGATGCCCACGCTGCGTGGCGTCGCGTCGAGCGCACCGGCCCGGCTGTCGAGAAAACCCTTGACGCGAAAGAGCGGGTTGTCGTCCTCGATGTAGCTGAGCACCTCGCGCCCGAAGCCGCCGGCACCGACGATCAGGAGTTGGCGGCGTGCGTCTTCCATGAGGGCCATCAGCTGATCGTCAACCCGCCATCCATGACGATGGTCGTTCCGGTGATCCAGCGGCTGGCGTCGGACAACAGGAACACGGCCGCGTTGGCCACATCTTCGGGCTTGCCGAATCCCAGCGGGTAGTTCTTCCGCTCGTCTTCCATGGACCCGACCATCGTCGCGGTCGCGTCCAGCAAGGGGGTCTCGACCAGAGCTGGCGAGAGGCAGTTGGCACGGATGCGGCGCTTCACCACCTCCATCGCCAGGCAACGCATCATCGCGATGAGCGCCGCCTTGGTGCCGGAATAGGCGGCAACGCCTGCGACGCCGATGTGCGCCGCTATCGAGGCGATGAAAACGATCGAGCCATCGGGCGCGACCAGGTTGCGTTTGAGCAGCGACTGGGTGAGGAGCATCGGCGCATCGACATTGATGGCCTGCACCTCCTGAAGGTGCTGCTGGGTCAGCATGCGAACCGGCGACAGCCGGGAAATGCCCGCGCTGTGGACCACGCCGTGAACGGGTGCGCCCAGCGAGGCGACCAATGCATCGCGATCCGCGGCCTGCGTCAGGTCGGTACGCACCATGCGGTGCGGCCTGGACGATACCTGCTCAAGCTCTTTCAGCGTTCGCTGCAGGCGCTCTTCGTCACGCCCTGCGCCAATGACTTCCGCGCCCATGCGGGCGCAGGCCAGCGCGATGGCGTGCCCGAGGCCGGATGTGGCGCCCGTGACAAGAATGCGCCGGTCGGTCAGAGAAAACGGAGTGGGGGCATCCATGGAATCAGGATTCGATCAGCGCCGGAAATCTTGCATTCTCGATGTCGAGGATGCAGACGCCCCACGAGAGGCCGATGCCGAAGCCGCTGAGAAGCACCTTGCTCCTGCCGCCGGACAGCTTCTCACTGAGGCACACCGTCATGGTGACGGGCAAGGAAGCGCCGCTGGTGTTGCCGAAGTCCTGCAGCGTCGAAGGTACTTTTTCCGGCGGCAGGCCCAGCTTCTTGCGGATGGTCTCGTTGATCATCCGGTTGGCCTGGTGGAAAACGAAGTGATCGACCTGTTCCCTGTCGAGGCCGGCGTATTCGAGCGCGCGGGTGACCGATGGCGGAACGCGTTGGGTCGAGAAGCTCAGGACAGCGGGGCCGTCCAGGATCAGCCCATCCGGCCAGTGCAGATCGCCGTCGGCGTCCTTCGTGGGGATGCTGTGGTGGAAGGCGTAGGGCTCGCGATGCCCTCCCACGGGCTTGATGATGGCTTTGTATCCGCTGCCGTCGCTGTTCAGATCGAAATACATCGGCGTGGCGTTCGGATCGTATTCCAGGGCTGTCGCGGTGCCCGCATCGGAAAACAGCGGGTCGTTGTCGCTGGCTGACTTGTCACCCACCAGCAGCAGGGCCTTCTTGATGGTGCCTGCGGCGATCATGCTTCCGAGCAGGTGAATGCCGAAGGGGTAGCCCGAGCAACCCAGGTTCACGTCGTAGGCGATGGTGGCCTGCGAGAGCTTCAACCGGTCCTGCAGGATGATGGCCGTGGAGGGAATGAGGTAGTCAGGCGATTGGGTGACGACGACCAGTGCATCGATCTCGTCACGGCTCCACTCGAGATCGGCCAGCAGCTTTTCGGTGGCGTCGAAGGCAAGGTCCGAAAAGCATTGCCAAGCGGGAGAGATCCGCCGATTCTGGATTCCAATGTTCCGCACCAACCGCTCGCGTTCCGAACGCTTGCTGGGTGGACAATCTTCCAGATTCGAGAGAACCCGCTTGGGCATGCAGGTGCTCATGCCTGCGAAGCGGACGTTCCGGAGCGTCGAGAGACCCATGGCGAGCTATCCCAGCAGCTTGTAGAGGTCGGTGATGGTGACGCAATTCTTGATGTCGTCACCGACAATGGTTTTGCCGTAGTCGACATCGAACATGACGATCACGCCAAGAGCCGCCAGAGAATCCCACTCCGGCAGGCTGCGCAGTTCAGTATCAGGTGTGACTTTCACAGGCTCCTGGAAATCGACAGCTATCAGAAAATCGTCGATGAATTGCGCAATGGTTTTCATAGACTCGAATCGTTGTGCATCTGGACTCAAAAACAAAGCCGCCCTTGCGGGCGGCTTACATGCTCACTCCCGAAGCTTACGGGCGGCAAGATGCCGGCAGGAACTTCACAGGCATCGGGCTGGTAGCACCAGGACGGCACTGCCAAGTGATAGAACCACCGGTCGGAACAACCGAAGAACCGCCCGAGCCAGGAGTGGCCGTCGTGGGCGCAGTGCCGGCAGTGCCGGACAAAGCAGCGCCGCCCGAAGTAGGCGTCAGCGTGACCGTGCCATTACCAGCAGCAGCTGTGTACGTGATGGTAATAGCACCGGTTGTCTCATTTACAGCCAGGCTCGAAACGTTGGGGGTGGCCGTAGGAAGGACGTAGCCATTTGCAAGACCTGCGCCCTGCGCAGCATTTTCCGCAACAGCAGTCTTTGCACCGCTCGCAAGCGCAAGACCCTCGGTCACACGCGAGCGCACAACATAGTCCTGATACGCCGGCAACGCCACAGCGGCCAGAATGCCGATGATCGCCACAACGATCATCAGTTCGATAAGAGTGAAACCCTTTTGCACGTTACGTGCGATGGAACGACGGTTCATTCAAAGACTCCGGTTGGTTGAAGAGGGCCCGAGGAAGGCCCCCGGTGCGCTCAATCATCCGCAGCATCTGTGCCATCCCGTGCCTGCTGCCCGTCACGCCGGAAACCTGCCCAAAAGTTCACGAACCAGTTACAGCGGGTGACATTGCTGGTTGCGAGCCCGACCGATGCGCTGACAAATTTGTCAACCGCAGGCACTCTGAGTCAGACCCGTAGCACTCCCGCCGCCTCCATCCACCGGATATCCCACGCCCTCCCCCCCTGCATCTGCAGCCCATCCGCCAGCGCGGCGATCTGGCTCATGATCTCTTCTGTTTCGGCAGGCTTGGTATGGGTGATGTAGATCGGGTATTCCCTAGCCGGCGCGATATGCGCCAGTTCATCCGCCAAGGTCGCCGGCGACAGATGCAAGCTGCGCCGGGCCAGGCTCTGTTCCCGGTTGCTGAAGGCCGTCTCGATCACCAGCATCGCCACGTCGAGCTCATTCACTCGCTGCCAGAACGCTGGATTCCTCTCCGTATCCCCGCTGAAAACCCAATGCGGCCCGCCCTGGGCGCAACGGACGGCGAAGCCGCAGGCGGGTACGGTGTGAACGGCCGGCAGAACCTCGATGTGCTTCAGCGCCCGCGTGCCCAGTTGCAACTCCTGCCCGATCACGATGTCGTGAAAGGTCACGAAGGGCGCCTCCAGGCTCGGAATGCTCGCGAAGTCGGGCCAGATCACGTTGTTGAACACATGCGCCCGCAGCGCCTCGATCGTGGCCCGCAGCGCATGCACCCGCAGCGGCCTGTCGCGCCGGCTGGCCACCGCGTCCAGCATCAGGGGCAGCGCGGCGACGTGGTCCAGGTGGGAATGGGTGAGTAGCACATCGTCGATGGCGCTCATCTCGTCCAGGCTCAGATCGCCGACGCCGGTGCCCGCATCGACCAGCAGGTCGCTGTCGACCAGGAACGATGTCGTTCGGCAGTCCTTTGCGATGGCGCCCGAGCACCCCAACACGCGCACCTGCATTTGCGTGAGCCCTTGTCTGTGTGAGTGCTATTTGCTTTCGAATTGGGTTGCGCCGTCCCAGTCGGGTGTCTTGGGCTGCAACGACAGCGAGGCTAAACGTTCGGCATATAGACGGTAAAGGACTTTTTTGGCATCCACAGCCAACAGCGGCGCGAGCAGGTCCTGCGCTTGCCGCCAGTCCTGCGCCCGGTAGGCCGCGAGTGTAAGGCCCCAGCGCTCGAGCGCCTCGTCCGGCGCCTGAACCGCGTCGCGCGCGCGCAGGAGCGGGGTGAAGATGCGCACCGCGAGCGCCTTGCCCTTGACCCGGACCAGGTCCAGTTCCTGCCAGACGTAACCCGGCGCGGCAGCGCGGGTGGTAACGCTGGCAACAATCTCGACACCATAGTGCCCACTCAGGCCCTCCAGCCGGGAGGCGAGATTGACCGCGTCGCCGACCACGGTATAGCTGCGGCGCACGGCGGAGCCCATGTCGCCCACGCTCATGAGGCCCGTGTTGAGGCCGATGCCCACGCTGATCTCCGGCCTGCCGCTGGCCCGGTGGGTCTCGTTGATCTCGTGCACGGCCGCGGCCATCTGCAGCGCCGCTTCGACCGCCAGCGCCGCATGGTCGGCAATGTCGACCGGGGCACCCCAGAAGGCCATCACGCAGTCGCCCATGTACTTGTCGACGGTGCCGCGGTGCTCGCTGATGATCCCGGTCAGGCGGCTGAAGACGGCGTTCAGGAAGGCTTGCAGCTCGGCAGGCGCCATCTGCTCCGACATCCGTGTGAAGCCACGCATGTCGCAGAACATCACGGTGAGTTCCTTGCTCTGGGCGCGCATGCTGTAGCGGCGGGGGTCGGCGCGCATCTCGTCGACCAGTTGCGGCGGCACGTAGGTGCCGAAGAGACTGGCCAGGTTGCGGCTGGCGCGCGCCTCGATGAAGTAGCCCCAGCTCATGTTGAAGGCAAAGGCGAGCAGGACCGACGCCAGCGCGGTCGCCAGCGGCAGCACCAGACCGGCAGCGAGGTAGAGCCAGGTGTTCAAGGCGACCAACCCGCCCCCCGTCAACACCGCGAGCAATGCGGCGCGGGGCGCCGACAGCAGTGAGAGGCCGAAGGCGAGCAGCAGACCGGCAACCCCCACCGTGACGCACTCGTAGCCTGCCGCATAGTCGGGCATTGCGAGCAAGCGCCGGTCCAGCAGGCCGGAGATGATGTTGGCGTGCACTTCCACGCCAGGAAAGACGGCACCCACAGGCGTGGCGCGCAGATCCTGCAGGCCGGGCGCCGTGGCCCCGATCAGCACGACCTTACCCCGGAGTTCGCCGGGCCCCAGTGCGCCATCGAGCACCCGGCCCGCCGACACATAACGAAAGGAGCCGCCGAGCGGACCGCCCGGGCCGCGAAAGGGCACCGGCATGCTGCCACTCGGGTCGACGCGCACCCGCAGGCTGGTGTTGGTTCCACCAAGCACCAGTGCCTCCAGCACGCCTGGATCTCCTTGCGACCCAGCTGGCGCGAGCACCGGCACCAGGGAAGGCGCCGCGCCTTCGATGAGCCGGTGCGCCACCAATGCCAGCGATTCGTAGTAGCCCGGCTGCGCCGCACCACCCTCGTAGCGCGCGATCAGTGGCACGGAACGCACCACGCCATCCTCGCTCGGAGCGAGGACGACATTGAAGAAACCGGCTTCGGGCGCGGCCGCCGCCAGCTGCGGGATGTTGGCGCCAAAACCGTTCCACCGCGTCGCCAGATCGTGCCCGGCCGGCAACGCCTGCAGCGGCAGCACCGGCTTCGGGAGAACACCCTTGGCGCGCGGCTCGTCCGTCTGCGTGAAGTAGTAGCCGAGCGCCACGCGCCGCCCGTCGAGCGCCTTCGCGAACAGGGCATCGTGGTCCAGGCTCGGCGCGAGGCGCTCGACCTCCGCGCCGAACTTCGGATCGTCATGCCACGGGCCGGCGGCCAACTGGCGAAGTACAGGGAGTCCGGAACTGCTGTCGGCCTCCGCGAACAGCACATCGAAGCCCAGCACCGAAGCCTGTTGCCGGCCCATCAGCTCGTCCGTCAGGCGCGCCAGCTTGTCGCGGCTCCAGGGCCACTGGCCGAACTGCTGCAGACTGGCCTCGTCGATGTCGACGATCACGATGCGGGGATCGAGGGTACCGGGCATGGTCGCACGCAGCCGGGCGTCGTAAATGAACTGGTCCAGCCGGACCAGCAGGGGCGAGCGCCAGACGTCCGCCGCATGCAACAGCGCGAAAAGCACCGGTAGCAAGGTGATGGCGATGCGAGCGCCGTGCCGCCGCAGTCCGTTCATCCCGGCCGGCAGGTGCGTCGTCCTGCTGCAGCCACTCAGTTGGCGACGAACTGCATCCGGGTGCCGCCGAGTTCGAGCACGTCGCCGTCCTGCAAGGCGACGGCTTCATTGCCCAGCGGCTCGCCATTGAGGGCGGTGCCGCCGTCGATCGGCGCCACCACGTAGCCATGCAGGCGCCGGGTGACGGCCGCCACGGCGACGCCGGGCTTGCCGATGGTGGTGACGACTTTCTGCAGGGAGAGCTCGCGCCCCGCGCCGCTGCCGGAAAGCACGCGGATGACAGCCACACCGGCATTGCCGCCCAACGGCGTGTGAACGGTGGGCGCGGAAGACAGCGGAATCGGCCCCGAAGGCGCCGACGCGACGACGGCAACCGGGCCGGCGCCTTCTGCCTGGGCGCCTCCCACCAGATAGCGGATCTTGTACTTGCCGACTTCGATGACGTCGTTGTGCTCGAGGGCCTGCTTCTTGACGGCGCGCCCGTTGACGTAGGTGCCGTTGGTGCTGTTGAGGTCTTCCAGGTAGACATCGCCGCCGATCATGTGCAACACGGCGTGCTCGCCACTGATCGCGAGATTGTCGATCACGATGTCGTTGTACGGCCGCCGGCCCAGCGTCGTGCGGTCCTTGGCGAGGGCCACTTCCTTGATGACGACACCGTCGATCGAAACGATCATTTTCGGCATGGCCGACTCCTGGATCTCATTTGTTGTGTCACGGCGGTCACCTCCACCGATGCTTGCCCGAGCCGGCTATCCGGAAGCCTGTGGCGCGTCGCTCGAGCCGGCACGGGCAAGGACAACCGAAATATTGTCCTTACCGCCATTCTCGTTCGCAGCTGCAACCAAAAGTGTTGCTTTTTCAGATAGCCCCGTATCTTGTAACAATATCGTGAAAAGCTGCCCGTCGGGCACCATTTCGCTCAGGCCATCGGAACATAGCAGGAAAAGGTCGCCTGTCTTCACGCCGTGCTCGTGCATTTCGAGTTCGACATGCCGCTCGATCCCCAGCGCCCGGGTCACCAAGTTGCGATGCGGCGACAGGCTGGCCTGCTCGGGCGTGATGGCACCGGCGTCCAGTTGTTCCTGCAGGAGGGAGTGGTCCCGCGTGAGCAGTTCCAGCTTGTCCTGGCGCAACCGGTAGCAGCGGGAATCGCCGATATGGCCCACGATCACACGTTGCGGTCCGAAGGCGGCCAGCACAAGCGTGGTGCCCATGCCCTGCAGTTGCAGGTTGGCCACACCTGCCTCCAGGATGGCGGCGTTGGCCTCGTCAGTACCGGCCTGGAGAGCGCGGCGCACGGCACGCGGGTTGGCCGCCGGCCCCGCATGGGCAAGCCAGCGGCCGAAGCTGGCCTGCAGCAGTGCGATGGCCATGCCGCTGGCCACCTCGCCGCCGTTGTAGCCACCCATGCCGTCGGCCAGCAGCACCAGGCCCAGTGCCGGGTCGTAGGAAATGGTGTCCTCGTTGTTGGCGCGCACCCGGCCAGGATCGGTCAGCGCGGCGAAATCCCAGGTGAGCGAGCCGGTATCAGGGAGGACGGGGGCGCCTGGGTGGGACATGAATCAGTTCAGTTGAGAATCAGCGGCCGCGATCATTGCACGGCCGCGGCAGCCCGCCTCTGCTGCCACTTGCCGACGGCGACAACCAAGGCAGCACCGGCCGCGGCGCCGGCATAGTGCAGCCAGGGCATGGCGGCCAGCGCGTCGCGCAGGCCGACATCGCTGACGATGGTCTCGCCGCCGACCCAGCCGATCAGGGCGGCGCCGAGCATGACGATGATGGGGAAGCGCTCCATGAGCTTGATCATCAGGGTGCTGCCGAAAATCACCAGTGGAATGCTGATGGCCAGGCCCAGGACCAGCAGCACCATGCTGCCCTGCGCCGCGGCGGCGACCGCAATCACATTGTCCAGGCTCATCACCAGGTCGGCCAGCAGAATGGTGCGCACGGCGGCGAGCATGCTGCCGTACTGCTTGTCCTCGCCGTCGTCGTCCTCTTCCTCACCGAGCAGTTGCACGCCGATCCACAGCAGCAGCGCACCGCCCAGGATCTGCAGGTGTAGGGCAAGGCCAGCAGCTTGGCGGCGACGACGGTCAGCACGATCCGCAACACCACGGCGGCGCCCGAGCCGAGCAGCACGGCCGTCTTCTGCTGCTCCGGCGGCAGCGACCGGGCAGCCATCGCGATCACCACCGCGTTGCCCCCGGAAAGAATGATGTTGATCCAGACAATCTTGACGAGCCCGATCCAGAAATCGGCAGTTTGCAAATAATCGATGTCTCTCTTCCACTGTTATGTATTGAAAAAGCGCCCGCAACGTGAATTGCGAGCGCTTTTCTTCTTGTGTGGCTTGCGAGGAGGACGGCCTAGATCTGCGCCTTCAGCAGTTTGCCGAGCTCCGAGAAGTTGCGCGTGATCTTGAAGCCGCACTCTTCCATGATGGCGAGCTTGGCTTCAGCCGTGTCGGCGCCGCCGGAGATCAGCGCGCCCGCGTGGCCCATGCGCTTGCCGGGAGGCGCCGTCACGCCGGCGATGAAGCCGACCACCGGCTTCTTCATGTTCGTCTTGCACCAGCGCGCGGCGTCGGCTTCGTCCGGGCCGCCGATCTCGCCGATCATGATCACGGCATCGGTGTCGGGGTCGTCGTTGAAGGCCTTCATCACGTCGATGTGCTTCAGCCCGTTGATCGGGTCGCCGCCGATGCCCACGGCGCTCGACTGGCCCAGGCCGATCTCGGTGAGCTGAGCCACGGCTTCATAGGTCAGCGTGCCGGAGCGGCTGACCACGCCGATGCGACCCTTGCGGTGGATGTGGCCGGGCATGATGCCGATCTTGATCTCGTCGGGCGTGATCAAGCCGGGGCAGTTGGGGCCGAGCAGCAGCGTTTCCTTGCCGCCGGCGGCGACCTTGGCCTTCATCTTGTTGCGCACCTCGAGCATGTCCCGCACCGGGATGCCCTCGGTGATGCAGATCGCCATGTCCAAGTCGGCCTCGGCGGCTTCCCAGATGGCGGCCGCAGCGCCGGCCGGCGGCACGTAGATCACGGAGACGGTGGCGCCGGTCTGCTGGGCGGCTTCCTTCACGGAGCCGAAGATCGGGATGTTGAAGATCGACTCGCCGGCCTTCTTCGGGTTCACGCCGGCCACGAAACAGTTCTTGCCGTTCGCGTATTCCTGGCACTTCTCGGTGTGGAACTGCCCGGTCTTGCCGGTGATGCCCTGCGTGATGACTTTGGTGTCTTTGTTGATGTAGATCGACATGACGATGTTCCTTAGGCTTTCTTCACTGCCGCGACGACCTTCTGGGCCGCCTCCGCCATGGTGTCCGCGCTGATGATCGGCAGGCCGGATTCGGCCAGCAGCTTCTTGCCCTCGGCTTCGTTGGTGCCCTTCATGCGCACCACCAGCGGGACCTGCAAATTGACCGCCTTGCAGGCCGCGATCACGCCGGTCGCGATGGTGTCGCACTTCATGATGCCGCCGAAGATGTTGACCAGGATGGCCTTCACGTTCTTGTTCTTCAGCATGATCTTGAAGGCCTCGGTCACCTTCTCGGGGGTGGCGCCGCCGCCCACGTCGAGAAAGTTGGCCGGCTCGCCGCCGAACAGCTTGATCGTGTCCATTGTGGCCATCGCGAGGCCGGCGCCGTTCACCAGGCAGCCGATGTCGCCGTCGAGGCTGATGTAGGCCAGGTCGAACTTGCTGGCCTCGATTTCCGCCGGATCTTCCTCGTCGAGGTCGCGCAGGGCCACGATCTCGGGATGGCGGTACAGCGCGTTCGAATCGAAATTGAACTTGGCGTCCAGGGCGATGATGTTGCCCTTGCCGTCGCGGTTGAGCGGGTTGATCTCCACCAGGGACGCATCGGTCTCCATGTAGCAGGCGTAGATCTTCTTGAAGACGTCCACCGCCTGGGCGGTCGAATCGGCCGGGATGCCGATGCCATCGGCGATCTGCTTGGCCTGGGCGTCGGTCAGCCCATCCTTGGGATCGGCGTAGACGGTGATGATCTTCTCGGGCGTCTTGTGCGCCACTTCCTCGATGTCCATGCCGCCTTCGCTGGAGGCGATGAAGGCCACCTTCTGCGTCGCGCGGTCGGTCACGGCCGAGACGTAGTATTCCTTCTGGATGTCGGCGCCGTCCTCGATGTAGAGGCGGCGGACCTTCTGGCCCTCGGGGCCGGTCTGGTGCGTCTTGAGCTGCATGCCGAGGATCTCGCCGGCCAGCTTCTTGACGTCGTCGATGCTCTTGGCGACCTTCACGCCGCCACCCTTGCCGCGGCCGCCCGCGTGGATCTGCGCCTTGACCACCCACACGGGGCCGCCGAGTTTCTGGGCGGCCTCGACCGCCTCCTGAACCGTGTATGCCGGGATGCCTCGCGGCACAGGCACACCGAACTTGGCAAGAATTTCCTTGCCTTGGTACTCGTGAATCTTCATGAGGGTGTCTCTCGGGGAACGAGGTTGGAAACGGGAGATTTCGTGTTGTCCTCGGGCCACGGCGCTCGGACGGGCCGGGCGGAGGACAGCCGGGAACTGTATCATGGTGCGCCGCACCAACGGTAACCCGTTCCTGCGGCCACTACGTAGTTTCTACTTAACGCCCTCCCCCGGCAATCCGAGGCGCCCACCATGCCCAAGGTTTTCATCGACGGCGAAGCCGGCACCACTGGTCTCCAGATTCGCGAACGGCTGCAGAAGATGCCGCAGGTCGAACTCGTGAGCATCGACCCCGAGCTGCGAAAGGACGTGAACGCCAAGCGCGAATTGATGGCCGGGGTCGACCTGGTGGTGCTCTGCCTGCACGACGATGCGGCGCGCGAATCGGTGGCGCTGATCGACCAGCTCGAAGGCCACCGCCCCAAGATCATCGACGCCTCGACGGCCCATCGCACGGCCGATGGCTGGGTGTTCGGCTTCCCCGAGCTGGTCGCCGGCCAGAAGGACGCCGTCGCCAAGGCCGCGCGGGTGGCCAATCCCGGCTGCTATGCCACCGGCGCCATCGCCATCGTCCGCCCGCTGATCGACGCCGGGCTGCTGCCGGCCGACCATCCCATCGCCCTGCCCTCCGTCAGCGGCTACTCGGGCGGCGGCCGCACCATGATCGAGGCCTACGAGAGCGGTCAGGCGCCGCTGTTCGAGACCTACGCCCTGGGCCTGAAGCACAAGCACATCCCCGAGATCATGAAGTACACCGGCCTCACCCGCCGGCCCGTGTTCATCCCTTCAGTGGGCAACTTCAAGCAGGGCATGCTGGTGCAGTTGCCGCTGCACCTGGACGACCTGCCCGGCCGCCCCGGGGCCCGCGACCTGCAGGAAGCACTGGCGGTGCACTACGCGAAGAGCAATACGCCGGAGCAGTTCGTGAAGGTGCTGCCGCCCACCGAGGACGGCAAGCTCGATGCCCTCGCCCTCAACGACACCAACAACCTCGAGATCCGCGTGTTCCCGAACGAGGACCATCGCCACGCGGTGGTCATCGCCCGCCTGGACAACCTGGGCAAGGGCGCCAGCGGCGCGGCGGTGCAGAACCTGAAGCTGATGCTGGGCCTGTAGGCTCATTCATCGACGTCGTCGCGCAGCACCCGGGCGACGACGTTGCTGGCGAAGCCACGCGCCAGCATGAAGCGCACCTGTTTCGCCCGCTCTCCCGCGTCCTGTGGCGGCGTGCCGAAGCGCCGGCGCCAGACTTCACGCGCCCGCTCGAGTTCGCTCGCCGCCAGACTGGCCACGGCCTCGGCCACGCGTTCGGGCGCGATGCCCTTGTGCAACAGCTCCTGCCGTACCCGCGCCGCGCCATGGCGCGCCGCGCGCTGGTGCAGCACCGATTGCACCACCCTCGCCTCGCTGATGAAGTTCTTGGCGGCCAGTTCGTCAAGTGCGCGAGCCAGGCTGCCGGGCTCTTCCTCGTAGCGGGCCAGCTTGCGCTCGAGCTCGCTGCGCGAGTGCTCGCGCTGGCTGAGCAGGCGCAGGGCCCGGCCCTTCAGTGAAGGCGCGCCGGAGACCATCGCCCACAGATCACTTCTCGGCGGCGGCCGCCTCGCCCGCCTCGGGCAACGTCGGAATGCCCAGCGACTCGCGCACCTTGTTCTCGATCTCGCGCGCCAGCGCCGTGTTCTCGCGCAGGAACTCGCGCGCGTTGTCCCGGCCCTGTCCGATCTTCTCGCCGTTGTAGGCATACCAGGCGCCCGACTTGTCGAGGATCTTGGCGTTCACGCCCATGTCGATGATCTCGCCCTCGCGGCTGATGCCCTCGCCGAACAGGATGTCGAACTCGGCCGTCTTGAAGGGCGGAGAGACCTTGTTCTTCACCACCTTGACCTTGGTCTCGTTGCCGATCGCCTCGTCGCCCTTCTTGATGGTGCCGATGCGGCGGATGTCCAGGCGCACCGAGGCGTAGAACTTCAGCGCGTTGCCGCCGGTGGTGGTCTCGGGCGAGCCGAACATCACGCCGATCTTCATGCGGATCTGGTTGATGAAGATGACCATGCAGTTGGTCTTCTTGATGGTGGCGGTGAGCTTGCGCAGCGCCTGGCTCATCAGGCGGGCCTGCAGGCCGGGCAGCGAATCGCCCATCTCGCCCTCGATTTCGGCCTTGGGCGTGAGCGCGGCGACCGAGTCGACCACGATCAGGTCGACCGCGCCGGAGCGAACCAGCGAATCGACGATTTCCAGGGCCTGCTCGCCGGTGTCGGGCTGGCTGATCAGCAGGTCGGACAGGTTCACGCCCAGCTTCTGGGCGTACTGCACGTCCAGCGCGTGCTCGGCATCGACGAAGGCGCAGGTGCCGGCCTGGCGCTGCATCTCGGCGATGACCTGCAGCGTGAGCGTGGTCTTGCCCGAGGATTCAGGACCGTAGATCTCGATCACGCGGCCGCGCGGCAGGCCACCGACGCCGAGGGCGATGTCCAGACCCAGCGAGCCGGTGGAAACCACCTGGATGTCCTCCAGCGCCTCGCCCTCCCCCAGCCGCATGATCGTGCCCTTGCCGAACTGCTTCTCGATCTGGGCCAGGGCGGCCTGCAGGGCTTTGGCCTTTTCGGTGTTGGCGCCGGCGATGCTGGAGCCCTTGACGACTGCGTCCATTGTGGAAATCTCCTTGAAGATCAATGGGTTGTTGAGGATTTCATCTGGCCTGCTTTTAACAACAGCCTGGATGCTTGAACAGTAGTGTAGGGGTTGATTCAATCCCATAGACTCATTTTTTGATCAGCTTGGCTTACTATTTAGAAGGATGAGTGACACCGCTTTTCCGATCGACCCCGACGCCTGGCGCCAGACCCATCTGGGCCGCCTGCTGGGCCATGCCATGCGCCGCTTCGACGAGCGCGTGCTGCAGCTGATGGCGCACGATGCCGACGTGCCGCTGGCGCTGTCCAACCTCGCTGCGCGCGCGCAGGTCAGCGCCGCCCACATCCACATCACCCGCCACCTCTCGCGCCAGGGTTCGCGCCTGACCGAGCTGGCCGAGCGCGCCGGCATGACCAAGCAGGCCATGGGCAAGCTGGTCGACCAGTGCGAGGCCTGGGGCCTGGTGACGCGCGGCCCCGATGACCGCGACGCCCGCGCCCGGCAGGTGATGTTCACCGCCGACGGCCTGGCCTGGCTGGAGGCCTTCCGCAAGGCGGTAGCGCAGGCCGAGCGCGAGTTCCGCGCCAGCGTCGGCGACGAGGTCGCCACCGTGGTTTCCATCGGGCTCGAAGCCTATGCGGCGGCCTAGAATCGTCGATTGAGGGAGACGGCCCGGCGGCCCGCGCAAGCCCGCCATGTCTGGAGACGCGGCATGCGAATACTGATAGCGGAAGACGACCAGGTGCTGGCCGATGCGCTGCTGCGCAGCCTGCGCACCTCGGGCTCGGCGGTGGACCATGTGGCCACCGGTTCGCAGGCCGACGCCGCACTGATGACCAACAGCGAGTTCGACCTCCTGATCCTCGACCTGGGCCTGCCCAACATGCACGGCCTGGAGATCCTCAAGCGTCTGCGCGCCCGCGGCTCGCAGCTGCCGGTGCTGGTGCTGACCGCGGCCGACAGCGTGGAGGAGCGGGTCAAAGGCCTGGACTACGGCGCCGACGACTACATGGCCAAGCCCTTCTCGCTGCAGGAGCTGGAGGCGCGGGTGCGCGCGCTGACGCGGCGCGGCATGGGCGCCACCAGCAACGCGATCAAGCACGGCCCGCTGGTCTATGACCAGGCCGGCCGGGTGGCCACCATCGACGGCAAGATGATCGAGCTCTCGGCGCGCGAGCTGGGCCTGCTCGAGGTGCTGCTGCAGCGGGCCGGCCGGCTGGTGAGCAAGGACCAGCTGGTCGAGCGCCTGTGCGAATGGGGCGAGGAGGTCAGCCTGAACGCGATCGAGGTCTACATCCACCGCCTGCGCAAGAAGATCGAAAAGGGGCCGATCCACATCGCCACCGTGCGCGGACTCGGCTACTGCCTCGAGAAGATCCCCTGATCCGCGACTCCTTTCTCCCGGGCGCTCGGTGAAGCTCTTCCAGCGCGCGCAGCGCTCCCTCTTCGGCGAGATCCTCGATTGGATGCTCACGCCGCTCCTGCTGCTGGTGCCGGTGAGCATCGGCGTGACCTGGCTCGTGGCCCAGGGCATCGCCAACGCCCCTTTCGACCGCACGCTCGAATACAACATCCAGGCGCTGGCCCGGCTGGTGGACGTGAAGGCCATCCACGAGCCCTTCGTGCTGCCGCCGACCGCGCACGAGATCCTGCGCGCCCACGACGCGGACCATGTCTACCTCCAGCTGCTCGACGGGGACGGGCGGCTGCTGGCCGGCGAGCGCGATCTGCCGCAGCCGAACACCGACGAGCCCCCGGCGACCGGCGTGGTGTACCTGCACAACAGCGCCTTCCACGGCCAGCCCGTGCGCGTGGCCTCGATGTGGATTGCGGGCGCCACGCCCGAATCGCCGCCGTCCCTGCTGCAGCTGGCAGAGACGCGCGAGAAGCAGTCGGTGCTCGCCAGCGAGATCATCAAGGGCGTGCTGCTCCCGCAGTTCGCGATCCTGCCGCTGGCGGTGCTGCTGATCTGGCTGGCGCTGGTGCGCGGCATCAAGCCGCTGTCGGTGATCGAGGCCCGCATCCGGGAGCGCCGGCCGGGCGACCTGAGTCCGCTGGACGAATCCTCGGTGCCGCTGGAGGTGGTGCCGCTGGTGCTGTCAGTCAACGACCTGCTGAACAAGCTCAGCGAGTCCATCGGGACGCAGAAGCGCTTCCTGGCCGATGCGGCGCACCAGCTCAAGACGCCGCTGGCGGGCTTGCGCATGCAGGCCGATCTGGCCCAGCGCGAGGGCGCCGACGCCGCCGAGCTCAAGCAATCGCTCAAGCAGATCGGACGCGCCAGCATCCGCGCCACGCACACCGTCAACCAACTGCTCTCCCTGGCGCGCGCCGAGGGCGGCGGCGCGGCCATCGCGCGCCAATCCTGCGACCTGGCGAAGCTCACCATCGAGGTGGTGCGCGAAGCCGTGCCGCGCGCCATCGAGAAGCGCATCGACCTGGGCTACGACGGGGCCGAGGCGGGTGCGCCGGGCGTGGCGCTCGAAGGCAATCCCACGCTGCTGAAGGAACTGGTGCGCAACCTGGTGGACAACGCGATCAACTACACGCCCTCCACGCCCGCGCGTCCGGGCGTGATCACCGCGCGCGTGCTGGGTGACCCCTTCGGCCGCATCATCGTGCTGCAGGTGGAGGACAATGGCCCGGGCATCCCGGAGGGCGAGCGCGAGCTGGTGTTCGAGCCCTTCTACCGCGTGCTCGGCAACGAGGCCGACGGCTCGGGCCTGGGCCTGCCGATCGTGCTGGAGATCGCACGCAAGCACCATGCGACGGTGCACCTGGAGGATGCCCATCCGGGCCAGCGGCCGCCTGGCGCGCGCTTCAGCCTGCGCTTCGATGCCAACGGGCAGGAAGAAGAGGCCTGAGGGCGGCTCAGGGCTTGGGCGCCGCCTCGTCCTTCAGGATCTTCAAAAGCTGCGGCCGGACCTGCTGCGTCAGCCGCTCCGGCTCGCTCTGGCCCAGCTGCGCGGGCACGGCGCCGAACATGGCGAGCCCGCCGCGCGACCAGGCGAAGTACAGCAGGTTGGCCACGAGGAGCAGGACGACGAGCGCGCGCAGCCGCATGGTGTCAGGTCGCGGCGCGCGGCCGCACGCTCACTTCGGCGCTGGTGATGGTCTTCATGCTCGACGCGGTGCGCACCAGTAGCTCGCCGCCCCAGCCCACACCCTCGCAGAGACCGATGGTGCCGTCGCTCAGTTGCACCTCGCGCCCGCGCAGCAGGTCGCGCGCGGCGAAGCGCTCGGCAAAGGGCACGAAGCCGCGGTCGCCGAACAGCAGCACATGCGACACCAGTGGCGGCACGATCTCGCGCAGCAGCTGGGATGCCGTGGCCTCGGGGCGCCATTGCGTGATCCAGGCCGGCGCGGTGCTCATGCCGGTGCCCCCGCGGGCGCCGATGTTGATGCCGATGCCGATCACCAGGTAGCGCTCGGCGGCGCCGTCCTGGGGCAGGGCGGTTTCGATCAGGATGCCGCCGAGCTTGCGCTCCTCGACCCATAGGTCGTTGGGCCACTTGAGCTCGATGTGCGCCGCGTTCGACGGGTCCAGGCTTTCCGCCACGCTGACGCCGACCGCCAGCGACAGCCCCGACCAGTCCCGCGGCATCAGGGGCAGGCCCAGCGAGAAGGTGAGGGAGGCAGGCTCCTGCTCGGCCTGCGCACTCTGCCAGGGGCGGCCCATACGCCCGCGGCCGGCGGTCTGCCGATTCGCGACCAGGAGCACAGGCTGCGTGCGGCCGTCGCGTGCGCGTCGCATCAGCTCGCTGCTGGTCGAGTCGATCTCGTCGACCACCTCGAC
Source organism: Variovorax sp. JS1663 (assembly GCF_002157355.1). Taxonomy (GTDB): domain Bacteria; phylum Pseudomonadota; class Gammaproteobacteria; order Burkholderiales; family Burkholderiaceae_C; genus Variovorax. Next base: position 228,128 of record NZ_LYMK01000003.1, read on the forward strand.
CGCCAGCCCCGGCAGCAGCGGGGCCACGGCGGCGGCGATCTGCTCTTCGAACCAGGAAACGGCCATGGTCAGTGCTTGCCGTTCTTCCTGGCCTTCTTGCCCTTCTTCTTGCTCTTTTTCTTCTTGTCCTTCTTCTTGCCGTCCTCGGCCGCGAGCAGGGTGCCCCGGCACTGGTCGGAACCACACCAGCAGGGGAACTCGGCCTTGAGTTTCTTGGTCAAGGGCTCGTCGATGATGAGGCCGTAGTCGTAGCTCAGCTCCTCGCCGGCGGCGATGTTGCGCAGCGCCTTGATGAAGACCCGCCCAGCCTGCTCGTCGGCCTCGCAGTTGGGTTCGCACGAGTGGTTGATCCAGCGCGCGGCATTGCCCTTGACGCCGCCGTCGATCACACGCTCGTCATCGATGTGGAAGTAGAAGGTGTGATTGGGCTGGGACGGATCGTGCGGATGGCGCCGCAGCGCCTCCTCCCAGCTGATCAGCTCGCCCTTGTATTCGATCAGCGTCTCGCCTTCGGCGATGTCCTGCACGGCGAACACGCCGTTGCCGTGAACGCCGGAGCGCCGGGTCTGGATGCGGCGACCGCCGGTTGTGGGGGATTTGGAAGGCATCGCCGAAGTCTGTTAATTTGAATATGTACGCATGCGCGTGCGCGTGCGCACGCGCGAAGCGCCAGATTGTAAGGACGACTTGTCAATGAAGACTTTGGTGATTGCAGAGAAGCCGTCGGTGGCCCAGGACATCGTGCGTGCGCTCACGCCGGTGGCCGGCAAGTTCGACAAGCACGAAGAGCATTTCGAGAACGAGAAGTACGTCGTGACCAGCGCCGTGGGCCACCTGGTGGAGATCCAGGCGCCGGAGGAATTCGACGTCAAGCGGGGCAAGTGGAGCTTCGCCAACCTGCCCGTGATCCCGCCGCGCTTTGACCTCAAGCCGGTGGACAAGACCAAGACCCGGCTCAATGCCGTGGTCAAGCAGGCCCGGCGCAAGGACGTGACCCAGCTCGTCAACGCCTGCGACGCGGGCCGCGAGGGCGAGCTGATCTTCCGCCTGATCGAGCAGTACGCCGGCGGCAAGGCGCCGCTGGGCAAGCCGGTGCGCCGCCTGTGGCTGCAGTCGATGACGCCGCAGGCGATCCGCGACGGTTTCGATCAGCTGCGCAGCGAGCAGCAGATGCAGGGCCTGGCCGACGCGGCGCGCTCGCGCTCGGAGGCCGACTGGCTGGTCGGCATCAACGGCACGCGCGCCATGACCGCCTTCAACTCGCGCGACGGCGGCTTCTTCCTCACCACCGTGGGCCGGGTGCAGACGCCCACGCTGTCGGTGGTGGTGGAGCGCGAAGAGAAGATCCGCAAGTTCGTCAGCCGCGACTACTGGGAGGTGCATGGCAGCTTCCTCGCCGAGGCTGGCGAGTACCCGGGCAAGTGGTTCGACCCCGAGTGGAAGAAGCCACCGCCCGGTCCGGACGGGCAGCCCGATCCCGAGCAGCGCGCCGACCGCGTCTGGAGCCAGCGCGAGGCCGAGGCCATCGCCCAGGCCGCGCGCGGCCGCACGGCCAGCGTCACCGAGGAAAGCAAGCCCACCACCCAGGCATCGCCACTGCTGTTCGACCTGACCTCGCTGCAGCGCGAGGCCAACAGCCGCTTCGGTTACAGCGCCAAGACCACGCTGGCCCTGGCCCAGAGCCTGTACGAACGCCACAAGGCGCTGACCTACCCGCGGACCGATTCGCGCGCCCTGCCCGAGGACTACCTGCCGGTGGTGCGCAAGACGATGGAGATGCTGTCGACCAGCGGCATGCGGCACCTCGCGCCCTTCGCGCAGGAGGCGATCGACGGCAACTACGTGAAGCCCACCAAGCGCGTGTTCGACAACGCCAAGGTCAGCGATCACTTTGCGATCATCCCCACGCTGCAGGCGCCCAGCGGCCTGTCAGAGGCCGAGCAGAAGCTCTACGACTTCGTGGTGCGGCGCTTCCTCTCCGTGTTCTTCCCCAGCGCGGAGTACCAGGTGACCACGCGCATCAGTACGGTGCAGCACGAAAGCAAGAAATACGCGTTCCGCAGCGACGGCAAGGTGCTGGTCAAGGCCGGCTGGCTCGCGATCTACGGCAAGGAGGCCCAGGACGAGGAGAAGGCCGACGACAAGGACAGCAAGCGCCTGGTCCCGGTGAAGCCGGGCGAGCAGGTGCAGGTGGAATCGGTCGAGCCCAAGGGCCTGAAGACCCGCCCGCCCGCGCGCTACTCCGAAGCCACGCTGCTGGGTGCCATGGAAGGCGCCGGCAAGACCATCGACGACGACGAACTGCGCGAAGCCATGCAGGAGAAGGGCCTGGGCACCCCGGCCACGCGCGCCGCCATCATCGAAGGCCTGCTGGCCGAGAAGTACATCCTGCGCGAGGGCCGCGAGCTGATCCCGACCGCCAAGGCCTTCCAGCTGATGACGTTGCTGCGCGGCCTGGGCGTGGAGGAACTCTCCAAGGCCGAGCTCACCGGCGAGTGGGAATACAAGCTCGCGCAGATGGAGCACGGCAAGCTCAGCCGCGCCGCCTTCATGCGCGAGATCGCCCAGATGACGGAGCACATCGTCAAGAAGGCCAAGGAGTACGACCGCGACACGGTGCCCGGCGACTATGCGACCCTTGCGACGCCGTGCCCCAACTGCGGCGGCGTGGTGAGGGAAAACTACCGCCGCTACGCCTGCACCGGCAAGCCGGGCCAGGACGCCTGCGGCTTCTCCTTCGGCAAGTCGCCGGCCGGCCGCACCTTCGAGGTGGCCGAGGCCGAGCAGTTGCTGCGCGACAAGCACATCGGCCCGCTGGAGGGCTTCCGTTCCAAGGCCGGCTGGCCCTTCACCTCCGAGATCATCATCAAGTACGACGAGGAGGCGAAGAACTGGAAGCTCGAGTTCGACTTCGGCGACGACAAGGAAGGCGAGACGGGCGAGATCGTGGACTTCAGCGGCCAGCATTCGCTCGGCCCCTGCCCGAAGTGCGGCGCGCACGTGTTCGAGAACGCCAGCAACTACGTCTGCGAGAAGTCGGTGCCCACCGATGCGCAGCCGACGCCGAGCTGCGATTTCAAGACCGGCAAGATCATCCTGCAGCAGCCGGTGGAGCGCGCCCAGATCGAGAAGCTGCTGGCCACGGGCAAGACCGACCTGCTGGACAAGTTCGTCTCGATGCGCACGCGGCGCTCCTTCAAGGCCTTCCTGGCCTGGAATGCGGAGGAGGGCAAGGTGAGCTTCGAGTTCGAGCCGCGCGAGGGCAAGTTCCCGGCACGCAAGAGCTTCCCGGCCAAGGCGGCGCCGGCGGCGAAGAAGGCGGCCTCAGGCACCAAGGCCAAGGCGCCGGCCGCCAAGAAGGCCACCACGCCGAAAGCGCGCAAGCCCGCGGCCGGCCTCAAGCCCAGCGACGCGCTGGCCGCAGTGATCGGCACGGAACCTGTGGCGCGCACCGAGGTCATCAAGAAGCTGTGGGACTACATCAAGGCTCACGGCCTGCAGGATGCGGCCAACAAGCGCGCGATCAACGCCGACGCCAAGCTCCGGCCGGTGTTCGGCAAGGACCAGGTGACCATGTTCGAGATCGCGGGCATCGTCGGCAAGCACCTCAGCTGAAGGAGATCCCTGTGAAGAAACTCGTTTCCGCCCTGTGCCTCGCGATGGTGCTCGGCCTGGCGGCCGGCTGCGCGTCCCCGCGCGGCGGCGGCGATGCCGGCGCCACGGCCGGCAGCAGCAGCGGCATCACCGTGTTCGGCACCGTCGACGCCGGCGTCAGCAGCACGCGCAACCGCTCGTCGCGCGACTGAGCGGAGCGCTCAGCGCATCAGCAGCGCCTGCCGCAGCAGCCGCGCGGCGCGGTTGCGGATGCGCCCCGGTGCCGTGCGCAGCGGTCCGCGCGGACTGACCTTCGCGGTCGCGCAGGCCCACAGGAAGTCCTCGAGGATGGCCGTGTCGTCCACGGTCTCGGTGCTGCCGTACTTGTGAAACTCCGGGTGCCACTGGGTGGCGGCGATGTAGCTGCGGCCGCGGCCGTCCTTGCGCCGGATCGCCTCGGGCACGTGGTCCGGAATGCTCCAGGCCTCGACCTCGAAGCCCGGCGCCAGGTCCTTCACGCCCTGATGGTGGATGCTGTTGACCCGTGCCCGCTGCACGTCGGGATAGAGCTTCGACAGGCGCGTGCCCGGCACGATGCCGATCTCGTGGAAGTTCTGGTCGTAGGTCACAGGATCGCGGTGCCGCAGCGCATTGGGATGCTGGGCCTCGATGTCCTGGTAGAGCGTGCCGCCGAAGGCCACGTTGATCAGTTGCAGCCCGCGGCAGACGCCGAAGATGGGCTTGCCGGCCTGCTCGAAGGCTTCGACCAGCGCCAGGTCGTAAAGGTCGCGGATGCGGTCACCGATCCAGGCGTCCTTCAGCGGCACCTCGCCATAGCTGCCGGGCCAGACGTCGGCCCCGCCGTGCATCACCACGCCGTCGAGCCATTCCGCGTAGTGGGAGAGCTTGGTGTCGCCGCGCGCGGTCTCGCCGGTGGGGCAGGGGACCATCACCACCATGGCGCCGGCCGACATCAGCCAGTGCGTGATCGACTGCTCGACGTACTGGAGCGTCTTGTTGGTGAACAGCGAGCGCGCCGGGTCGGCGTGCGAGAAGCAGGCGGAAAGACCGATCTTCAGTCGGCCGGCAACGGTTTGTGACATCGCGATCAAGGCGAACAGTAGGAACATTCTCAAACGTTCCGAATGCCCGTGCCGTGGACAGCCTACCCCGCGCGCTTGTCGGACAGGGCCGCGGGGCTAGGATGCGCCTTCCCCGTGCGGCTGAAAAAATCAGGAGACCGAATGAAGACCATCCAGGGGCCCGCCATCTTCCTGGCCCAATTCGCGGGCGACAGCGCCCCCTTCGACTCGCTCGACGCCATCGCCGGCTGGGCCGCCGGCCTGGGCTACAAGGGCGTGCAGATCCCCAGCTGGGACGCGCGCCTGTTCGACCTGCGCAAGGCCGCCGAGAGCAGGACCTACTGCGAGGAGGTGCAGGGCACGCTGGCCCGCCACGGCATTCGCATCACCGAGCTCTCGACCCATCTGCAGGGCCAGTTGGTCGCCGTGCACCCGGCCTACGACGCGGGCTTCGACGGCTTCGCCGCGCCCGAGGTGCGCAACGACCCGGTGAAGCGCCAGGCCTGGGCGGTGGAGCAGCTGCACCTGGCAGCCAGGGCCTCGGCCAACCTGGGACTCACGGCCCATGCCACCTTCTCGGGCGCGCTGGCCTGGCCCTATTTCTATTCGTGGCCGCCGCGCCCGCCGGGCCTGATCGAAGAAGCCTTCGACGAACTGGCCCGCCGCTGGCGCCCCATCCTCGACGCCTTCGACGAGGCCGGTGTCGACGTCTGCTATGAGATCCACCCCGGCGAGGACCTGCACGACGGCGTGAGTTACGAGATGTTCCTCGACCGCGTCGGCCAGCACCGCCGCGCCTGCCTGCTCTACGACCCCAGCCACTTCGTGCTGCAGCAGCTCGACTACCTGGCCTACATCGACCACTTCCACGAGCGCATCAAGATCTTTCACGTGAAGGACGCGGAGTTCAACCCGACCGGCAAGCAGGGCGTCTACGGTGGCTTCCAGCCCTGGCTGCAGCGGGCCGGGCGCTTCCGTTCGCTGGGCGATGGGCAGGTCGACTTCGGTGCCATCTTCTCCAAGCTCGCAGCCTATGACTTCCCGGGCTGGGCGGTGCTCGAATGGGAGTGCTGCCTCAAGCACCCCGAGGACGGCGCGCGCGAGGGCGCGCAGTTCATCGCCGACCACATCATCCGCGTGGCCGACCGGGCCTTCGACGACTTCGCGGCCGGCAGCGTGGACCACGCGGCCAACCGCCGCATGCTCGGCATCGCGCCCTGAGCGATCCGGTCAGATGCCGGCGGGCTTGCGCAGCGTCTTCATGCGGTCGACCGCATGGATGCGCACCTTGCGCGTCTCCGAGCCCTGCTGCACGGTGAGCTCCACCTCCGACTCGGGCGAGGCGCGTTTCCACAGCTGCTTGTAGAAGGCCTCGAGCGTCGCCACGCCGATGCCGTCCACCTCCAGCACCACATCACCGGGCTGGATGCCGGCCGCCAGTGCCGGCCCGCGGCGGTCGACGCGCACGATCTGCACATGGCCGTCTCGCTCCGACGACGACAGGCCCAGCCACGGCCGGATGCTCGCCCGCGTATAGCCGTTGGCCTTCATCTCGTCCAGCACCGGCCGCAGGAGCTCGACGGGCACGAACATGTTGCCGGGGGTCGGGCGCTCCTGGCCCGGCACCGACTCCAGCACGAACAGGCTGCCGATGCCCAGCAGTTCGCCGTTGCGGTTGAAGAGCGGCGCGCCGCTGTGGGCCGGGATCGGCGGGCTGGTGAAAAGGGCTGACTCGATGTGGTACTCCCAATAGCCCGAGAAGGGCCGCACGCCCAGCAGGCGCGTGAAGCCGACCTCGGTGCCGCTGTTACTGCCGCTTGCGGCCAGCAGCAGCTCGCCGGGCGCGAGGCCGCCCACGCCGGCCAGCGGCACGGGCTGGACGCCGCGCAGGGGCACCAGCGGCCGAATCAGGCCGAAGCCCGTGGCCAGGTCGTAGGCGACCTGGCGGGCGGGCAGGGTGCGGTCGTCCTGCGTGATCACCTCGATGGTCTCGGCCTCCAGCAGCAGGTAGCCGATGGTGAGGATCAGCCCGTCGGGCCCGATGACGACGCCGGAGCCCGAGCGCCGCGCGCCAAGCGTCTCGGCCGAGGCCGCGCCTTCGGTGGCGGTGACGCGCAGCGAAACCACCGCGTCGCCGGCACGTTGCAGGGCCTGGATCTGGGCGGAAGAAGAGCCGTCGGACTGGCGCGGCGAGGCCGCCAGGGCCAATGGAACGGCAGCCAGCAGGAGCAGCCAGAAGATGCCGGCGGCAAGCACCCGCAGCCGCCCGCTCGATCCTCGATCATCCATGGCCGCGCTCCTTGGAACGGTGACTTTCGTCATGGTGCGCCGCGCGCGGCGCGCCCGCAAGAGCCGGGCGCGTGTGAGGCATTCGTATGACGTGCCCAGCAACTGTCATGCCAGTCCGGTTAGAATGCGTAGTTCGTTTCGATCGCCGACGAAGCATTTCGTCACTCCCCGGCTGACCTGGGTGCCCCGGGCCATTCATCAGCCGGCCCCGCGCAGTGCGTGGGTGCGCCAGACCGGGCGCCCCTGAATGCCGCCGCTGCCTTCGTACTCCGTTGAAGCGAACAGGGCGCGCTGTCCGCTCCGGTGGGCGCCAGAATCCCGGCCGGCCCCGCGCCCTCTCACTGTCTCTCGCGCATCGCGGCGTCGCGGTGCGCAGGCGCCCGAATCGAATCATCCACGCAACATTCAGAGGTCCTCATGCCCAAGGAAGAACTGATCGAAATGAACGGCGCAGTCACGGAAGTGCTGCCCGACTCCCGCTACCGCGTGACGCTGGACAACGGCCATCAGCTGATCGCCTACAGCGGCGGCAAGATGCGCAAGCACCACATCCGCATCCTCGCCGGCGACAAGGTGTCGCTGGAGCTCTCGCCCTACGACCTGACCAAGGGCCGCATCACCTTCCGCCACCTCGAGCGCCGCGGCCCGCCGCCCACCGGCGGCAACAACAACGGCCCGCGCCGCTGATCGCAGCCGTGGCCGATCCTGCCGTCGACTTCGCGACGCTGCCGCTCTCGCCGCCCGTGCTGGCGAACCTGCGGCAGCTCGGCTACCTGCAGATGACGCCGATCCAGGCGGCCAGCCTGCCGGTGGCGCTTGCCGGCAACGACCTGATCGCCCAGGCCAAGACGGGCAGCGGCAAGACCGCCGCCTTCGCGCTGGCGCTGCTGGCCCGGCTGGAGGCGCGGCGCTTTGCCGTGCAGTCGCTGGTGCTGTGCCCGACGCGCGAGTTGGCCGACCAGGTCACGGCCGAGATCCGCCGTCTCGCCCGCGCCGAGGAAAACGTCAAGGTGGTCACGCTCTGCGGCGGCGTTGCGCTGCGGGGGCAGCTTTCCAGCCTCGCCCATGGCGCGCACGTCGTGGTTGGCACGCCGGGACGCATCCTGGATCACCTGGAGCGCGGCAGCCTGAACCTGGACGCGCTCAACACCCTGGTGCTCGACGAAGCCGATCGCATGCTGGACATGGGCTTCCTCGACGACATCGCTGCGGTTGCGCGCCAATGCCCCAAGGAGCGCCAGACCCTGCTGTTCTCCGCCACCTACCCCGAAGGCATCGCCAGGCTGGCCGCGCAGTTCATGAAGAACCCGCAGCAGATCGCGGTGCAGGCGCAGCACGAGGAAGGCCAGATCCGCCAGCGCTGGTACGAGGTGACGGAAGAAGATCGCCTGCACGCCGTGGGCCTGCTGCTCACGCACTTCCGCCCCCAGAGCACCCTGGCCTTCTGCAACACCAAGCAGCAATGCCGTGACCTGGTGCAGGTGCTGCAGGCCCAGGGCTTCAGCGCGCTGGCCCTGTTCGGCGAGCTCGAGCAGCGCGAGCGCGACCAGGTGCTGGTGCAGTTCGCGAACCGCAGTTGCTCCGTGCTGGTGGCCACCGACGTCGCCGCGCGCGGGCTCGACATCGCGCAGCTCGAGGCGGTGATCAACGTCGAAGTGACGCCCGACCCCGAAGTCCACATCCACCGCATCGGCCGCACCGGCCGCGCGGGCGCCGAGGGCCTGGCGCTCAGCCTTGCGAGCCTGGACGAGATGGGCCGCGTCGGCCGGATCGAGCAGCTCCAGGGCCGCGCCTCCGAATGGCACCCTCTGGCCGAGCTCGCCGCGGCCGGCCATGAAGAAGGCCCGCTGGTCCCGCCGATGGCCACGCTGCAGATCGCTGGCGGGCGCAAGGAGAAGATCCGCGCCGGCGACGTGCTGGGCGCGCTGACCGGCGAGGCCGGCTTCACCCGCGAGCAGGTCGGCAAGATCAACATCAACGAGTTCTCCACCTACGTGGCGGTCGACCGGCGCATCGCGCGCGAGGCCGCGCACAGGCTGTCCACCGGCCGCGTCAAGGGCAAGTCCGTCAAGGTGCGGCTGCTCGCCGATGTGGCCTAATGTCGGCCTTTCCCATTTTTTCCACCGAGCCCTCCATGACCCAGAAGATCCGCACCGAGGCCGACCGCAAGGCCTCCCCCAAGCCCGTTCCGTTGTCCGGCTACACCCTGCCCAGGATGGGTGGCGGCCAGAAGGTCAGCCTGGAGCGCGGCACCGCGACCCGCAGCAAGAAGAACCCGGGCAAGCGGGCCAAGAAGGGCGGCTGAGCCCGGCCGGCTGATCCGCATCACGAAACGACGCGCCTTCGGGCGCGTTTTTCATTCACGGCCCGCGCCTTTTCCATGTCGGACGACAACCAGATCCACATCCCGCCCTCGTTCTTCGCGCTCTACACGGATGCGCGGCAGCGCCTGTCCGAGCCACTGGCGACCGTGCGCGACCGCTACGAGGTCTGCGAGGACCTGGCCAACCACCTGGTCGGGCATGCGCAGGTACTGCACCACGTCGAGGTGCCCTCCGAAGACGAGATCCTCGACCGCATCCATGTCGGCCTCAGCAGCGCCGAAGCGGGTGTCTCCGCCGCCGAGGCCCGCTGGATCGTGCGGCGGCTGGCGGAGCTGCTCGGCTGGCGGGGCGAACGCTTCGACGGGCCCGCCGACGGCTAGGCAGGCCGGGCCGCCGTCTTCGCAGGCGCCTTCGCCCTGGCGGCGGCAGGCGCCGTGGCCATCGGCGGGAAGGGCGGCAGAGGCCGGTGCGCCACCTCCTTCGCCGCCGCCGCATCCATGCCGAGCCCGCGCAGCACGCAGGTCGCCACCTCGCGGCCATGGTGGCGCGGCGCCAGGCCCAGCGCCACGCTGCGCATCGCCTGGCCGATGGTGCCGTTGATCAGGTCCATGGCCGCCGCCTCGCTGGGGATGCGGAAGGCCTTCTGCTTCACGCCCAGCCGCAGGTCGGCCAGCACGTAGTGGCGGATCTCCAGCAAGAGCTCCGGCGCCGCCGCCGCCACGTCCATCATCATCAGCGTCCACGCCGGGCTCTGCTCGGCCAGCCAGATGTAGCGCTGGTTGCCGATCGCCATGCGCTGGGCGCCCTCGGCGATGCCCTGCTGGCTGTCGCCGATGCGGCGGCACAGCGTGTCCGCCAGGAGCAGCGCCACTGCGCGCGCCACCTCCTCCTTGGTCTTGAAGTGGTTGTAGACCGTGCCGGTGGTCATCCCGGCCGCCGCCGCCAGCTCCTGCATGGTGGCGCCGGCGACACCCCGCGCCGCGAACACCCGGATCGCCGCCTGCACCAGCTGCAGCCGGGTGCGCTCGCGCTTGAGCAGGCCGGGGCGCGGCTGCCACACGCTTTCGGCCAGGGCATCTGGCAAAAGTGGTATGGACGGCACCCCAAAACTTACAGCATCATTCATTTTTAGACACAGAGACCATTTTTGAACTGAACACTCAAGAAAGAGAGTTTGCCATGCTCCCCGATCTCCGCCTCGGCTATCTGGTCTTCGAAGCGCGCCGCCCCGCCCGATGGGCGGACTTCTGCCACCACATGCTCGACCTGCCGGCCCCGGTCGACAACGACGACGGCAGCCGCGGCTGGCGGCTGGACGAGGCGGCGCAGCGCCTGATCGTGCGGGAAGGGCCGGCCGACGACCTGGCCGCGCTGGGCCTGGAGTGCGCCGACGAGGTGGTGCTGGAGCGCCTGCTCGCGCGCCTGCGCCAGGGCGGCGTCGAGGTCGAGCGCGCCGACCCGGCCCTGCACCAGGCACGCCGCGTGCAGCGGCTGCACCGCTGCACCGACCCGGCCGGCAACACCCTCGAGCTGTTCGCCGGCATGGCAGGCGCGTCCGCGCCCTTCACGTCGAAGGCTTTCCCCGAGGGTTTCCGCACCGGCGAGCTGGGCCTGGGCCATGCCGTGCTGGTGTCGCACGACCTGGCAGCGATGGAGGCCTTCTACCGCCTGCTCGGCTTCGGCGTGACGGAGCGGCTGGCCACCCGTGTCGGCCCGATGGACATCCGTGGCTTGTTCCTTCACTGCAACCGCCGCCACCACTCGATCGCGCTGTTCGACATGCCCCTGTCCAAGCGCATCCACCATTTCATGCTGCAGGCCGGGCGCCTGAGCGACATCGGCATCGCGTTCGAGCGCGCGCAGCGCCACAAGGTGCCGTTGTCGCTGGAGTTGGGCCAGCACCCCGATCCGGACGGCACCTTCTCCTTCTACGGCGCCACGCCCTCGGGCTTCGACTTCGAGATCGGCGCCGGCACCCGGACCATCGAGCCAGAAGGATGGGACACACAGCACACCAGCGTCACCAGCGCCTGGGGCCACAAGCCGCGTCTGCGCCTGCAGCTCAAGATGGCGGCGGGCCTGATCGCACAGAAGCTCTCGCGGGCACCGCGACAGCGCGCGAAGGAGGCGTCATGAGCTGCTGGTTCCGGCGCATCGCGATTGCGCTCGTCGTCCTGGTTCTCCTCGCCGCCGCCGCACTCTTCGCAGGCGATCGGCTCGCCGGCCGCAAGATGCAGCGCCACATCGATGTCGCAGTCCAGCCGGTGCCCCTGCGCGACGACGCCGCGGCGATCGAGCGCGGACGCTTCGCGCGGCTGCGTGGACTGCCACGGGGCCAAGGGCAACGGCCACATGTTCCACGACGACGGCAAGGGCATGCGCATCGCCGGCCCCAACATCGGCCCCGGCCCCGGCAACGTCGTGGCGAGTTACAAGCCGGAGGACTGGGTGCGCGCCATCCGCCACGGCGTCGCCCCCGGCGGACGGCCGCTGATGGTGATGCCCAGCGAGGACTACAACCGCCTGACCGACGAGGACCTGGCCGCGCTGGTCGGCTACATCCGCCATCTCGCGCCCACCGAAGGCGGGGCGGCGGTGGTCGAGCTGCCCCTTCCCGTGCGCGCCCTCTACGGCTTCGGCTTCATCCACGACGCCGCGGGCGAGATCGACCACGCCCTGCCGCCCATGCCGACGCCGAGGCCATTGTTTCTGCGCATGAAAAACCGAATTGACTCCAGCCACCTTTTTCGCGCAACCCCGGACTCCTAGACTGGTTGCAACAGCCAACCCCACTCTGGAGGTCATGATGTCCCACCTGTCCCATGCCGGGCATGGCACGCACTTCGAGCTCAGGTTCCGCTCGCTCTTCAATGCGGGGCGTGGATTGGCATTCCCGTGCGATGCCGAGGGCCGGGTCGACCTGGGTGCGCTTTCCGAGCGGGGACGCGAGAACTACCTGTTCGCCCGGGCCATGGTCGGCCGCGAGTTCGCCACGCCGGATGTCCGGCTCGCCTGAAAGAGGCCACCGATGAACACGACGACAGCGGCGGCAGACATCACACAAGGGTTTCTTGCCGGCACAAGCCCCCTCGACGTCAGTGTCCACACCTGGGAAGCCAGGAACGGCACATCCGTCCTCGTGCGGCCGATCGAACCGGGCGACTTCGAGCGCGAGCGCGACTTCGTGAACGGCCTGTCCCCGCAGACCGGTTATCAGCGCTTGATGAATCCGAGAAAGCCGTCGACGGCCGAACTTGAGCGCTGGACCCGCGTCGACCGGGCGCACGAAGGCGTGCTGGTCGCCACCGTCTCCGAGGGCGGCCCCGAGCAGCAGATCGGCGTGGCGCGCTACGCCATGGAAAGCGAGGACGGTGAAGCCGAATTCGCGATCGTGATCGCGGACGCATGGCAGGGCACGGGCGTCGGCCACCACCTGCTCGCCTCCCTGATCGAACTCGCGAGGCAATCCGGCGTGCGGCGTGTCTTCGGCACCACCCTGTCCGAAAACCGGGCGATGCTGGGCCTGGCCCGCCGCCTCGGATTCCGGCAGTCGCGGGTGCCCGGCGCCGCGATCTACACGATGCTCACGCTGGCACTGCAGCCCGAAGCCTGACCCCCGGCGGAAAGCCCAGGTTTCCAGGTCCGCCATCCGGCCCTACGATGGGGCATTCGCCGATGGAGGAACCCGCGATGAGCAACGAACTGCGCCGCAAGCTGCACGATCTGCAGGAACTGTCGAACAATGCGCCCGATCCGGCCACGCGCGCCATCATCGAGGCCGTCCGGCTTCAGACGGCGGTGCTCAACGAGCGCCTGTTCGCCATCGAACTGCTCCTGACCGAGCATCTCAAGCAGGACGGCGTGCCGCGCAGCACACCCTGAGTCGTTTCAGTGCGCCGCGGCGCGGCGCTTGCGCGTAGCGGCCGCCTTCTTGGCCGAGGCCGAGCGCGCTGCCGCGCTGCGCTTCCCGGAGGCCGCACCGCCGGCGTGACCGCCTTTTCGCGACGGCGCATGATTTTCGGCCTTGCCTCGTCCGGAGCCGCTCTTCTTGCCGCCGCCGGTCTCCGCGTTCACGGTCGCCCATGCACGGCGCTCGGCTTCCTTGTCGCCCACGCCGCGCTTCTCGTAGCCTTCCTCGATGTGCTCGGCCTGTCGTTTCTGCTTGTCCGTGTAGGACGACTTGTCACCTCTGGGCATGGTCACTCCGTGCCGGGGTACCCGGTCTGGTCGTACAGCCGGCGGCCCATGCGGCTGCCGTGCAGCGGGTCGTCCTGGCCCAGCGCGCGGTTCTGCTCGATGTTGCGGCCGGAGGCATCGCCCCGGTCGCCCAGGCGGGCTTCGTTCTCGCCCAGCGGGCCAGGTGGGGCCGGGTGGGGTGGGGTTCGGGGATCTGTCATGAAGAAACTCCTTGTCGTGGGCTTCACCGTCGCGCGCCCACGCCTGCCTCGCCGCAGGCCGACAGTCCGATCTGCCGTAGGCGCGTTCTCGCGCGACGGCCCGCAAGGCCTAGGCGCCGCTTCCTACAGGCGTGCGCTATTGCGCGGCCTAGCTTGGTCGCTCCGAGCCAACCCGAGGAGTGTTCTCATGAGCACCAAGCCCAACACCGAACCCTTCCCCTTCCCGACCTCGGACAAGCACGACGCTCCCGTCGAGCATCAGAAGCCGGTGACGGAAGAGCCAACCGAGCAGGCGCTGGACAACGGCGTCGAAGAATCCTTCCCCGCCAGCGACCCGGTGTCGGTGACGGTGGACAAGGTCGTCACGCCGAAGAAGGACAAGGAATAGGCGGCAGCGCGCCCCGCATCGCCTGCACCTGCCACCAGGCAGGCAGCAGCGCGCGGATCTCGCGCCGCGCGAACCGATCGTCCAGCAGGTAAAGCACCCCTGCGTCCTGCTCGCTGCGGATGACCCGCCCCGCCGCCTGCACCACCTTCTGCAGGCCGGGATACACATAGGTGTACGCGTAGCCCTCGCCGAACAGCGCCTGCATGCGCTCGCGCATGCATTCGTTGCCGGCGTCGTGCTGCGGCAGACCCAGGCTGGCGACGAAGGCCCCCACCAGCCGATCGCCCGGCAGGTCGATGCCCTCGCCGAAGGGCCCGCCCAGCACCGCGAAGCCGATGCCGCGACCGCCTGGCGCGAAGCGCGCGATGAAGGACTCGCGCTCGCTCTCGCGCATGCCGCGCGACTGGGCCCAGGACGGCACCTCCGGCTGTTGCAGCGCGAAGGCCTCGAAGGCGCTGCGCAGGTACTCGAAGCTGCTGAAGAAGGCCAGGTAGTTGCCGGGCTGGGCCGCGTACTGCGCCGCGATGATTCGGATCACGCGGTCGAGCGAACGCGCACGGTCGCGAAAGCGCGTGGAAACATCCGTCGCGATGCGCACGGTCAACTGCTCGCCGCGGAAGGGCGAGCCCACGTCCAGCGTGGCCGTGTCGTCGGGAAGCCCCAGCGTGTCGCGGTAGAAGCCGAAGGGCGCCAGCGTGCCCGAAAAGCAGGTGGTGCTGAGGCTGTCGGCGAAGCGCGGTTCGAGAAAGGGTGCGGGCACCAGGTTGCGGATCGCCAGCGCGTCCTCGGCGAGCAGGGACTCGAACACCGAGTGCGTGCCGAAGGAATCGGCCAGCCGCGCGAAATGGGCCAGGTCGAAGAAGCATTGCTGCAGCGGGCCCTGCGCCTCCAGCGGGTGCGCGGCGAAGTGGTCGCCCATGGCGGCCAGCGTGTCCTGCAGGGCGCGCACCAGGGCGGCGGGCAGCGTGTCGTGCGCGCGGTAGTCCTCGGTCTGCGTCTGCTGGGCCCGGCGCCACTCGCGCCGCAGCCGCGTCAGGGCCTTCCGGATCGGCGCCGGGGCCTTGCGCCGCACGGCCCCGATGGCGGTTTCTTCCAGGCGTGCGCTGTACATACTGCGCGCCCGCTCCAGCAGGTTGTGCGCCTCGTCCACCAGCACGGCCGCGCGCCATCCTTCTTCGCGGGCCAGCGCCCAGAGGAAGGCGCTGCCGTCGAAGTAGTAGTTGTAGTCGCCGACGATGGCATCGGACCAGCGTGCCATCTCCTGCGCCAGAAAATAGGGGCAGACCTCGTGCGCGAGCGCGATGCGCCGCAGCGCCGCGCGGTCCAGCCAGGCGGCCTGTGCGGCCTCGGCGCGCGCCGCCGGCAAACGGTCGTAAAAACCCTTGGCCAGCGGGCAGGACTCGCCGTGGCAGCTTTTGTCCGGATGCTCGCAGGCCTTCTCGCGCGCCGTCAGCTCCAGCACGCGCAGCGGCGTGCCCTCGCCGGCCAGCCGGCGCAGGCCGTCGAGCGCGATCGCGCGGCCCGAGGTCTTGGCGGTAAGGAAGAACAGCTTGTCGACACGCTGCCTGTCCCAGGCCTTGAACAAGGGGAACAAGGTGGCGAGCGTCTTGCCGATGCCGGTCGGCGCCTGGGCCAGCAGGCATCGCCCGGCGGCCGCGACACGGTAGACCGCCTCCGCCAGATCGCGTTGACCCCGCCGGAAATCCGCATGCGGGAAGGCCAGCGCAGGCAGCGCCGCGTTGCGCGCGGCACAGTGCACGGCCTCCCGCTCGGCCCAGCCGAGGAAACGGCCGCACAGCGCTTCGAAGTGCGCGCGCAAGTCATCGCGGCGCCAGTGCTCGGTGAGCACCGACTCCTCGTCGCTGCCCAGCTCCAGGTAGACGAGGGCGACTTCGACGCCGTCCAGGCCGCGCGCCTCGCACAGCATCCAGGCGTAGCAGCGCGCCTGCGCCCAGTGCAGGGCGCGGTGATTCGCGCGCACGGCCTCCAGCTCGCCGCGGAAGGTCTTGATCTCCTCCAGCCGGCCGCGCTGCGGGTCGAAGCCATCGGCCCGCCCCCGCACCAGCAGGCAGCCGAAGCGCGCGCTCAGGGCGATCTCGCTCTCGTAGCCCGCGCCGCGCCGGCCCTGCACCAGCCGATGGCCGGCCACGCCTTCCTGCGCGCTGGGCGCGGGCGCGAAGCGCAGGTCGAGGTCACCCGCCCTGGCGGCGAAGGCGCACAGCGTCTTGACCGAGACCGTGTATCCGGCATCGGGCAAGGGCTCAGCGGGCACGGAAGGCAGGGAATCGGCGGGCATGCGGTAGTCTGGATGAATATACAGTCACCGGCCGCGATGGTGGCGCAGGGGCAGGGCCGCTGACGACCGCTGCAGCGCTGCGATGCCGATCAGCGGATCGAGACGACCAGCAGCGCCAGCGACGCCGCCGCCATGGCGGCGGTGGCGAGCCAGCCCAGCAGCTTCCACTTCAGCGGCAGCGTCATCTCGCCCATGACCTTGCGGCTGCCGGCGGCGATCATGACGGCCACCATCACCGGCACCGAGATCACTGCGTTGATCACCGCCGACCAGTAGAGCGCCGAGATCGGGTTCACGCCCGACACGCTGATCGCCACCCCGATCGCCATGGCCGCGGCCAGGATGCCGTAGAAGCTGCGGGCCTTGGCCAGCGGCAGGTCGAGGCCGCGGCGCACATGGACGTAGCTGGCCACTGCATCGGCGGCCGAGCCGGCGAGCACGGGCAGGGCCAGCATGCCGGTGCCGATGATGCCGAGCGCGAACAGGAGGAACGCCGCATCGCCCGCCACCGGCTTCAGCGCTGCCGCCGCCTGTGCCGTGGTCTGGATGTCCGTGTGGCCGTTGGCATGCAGCGTGGCCGCGGTGGCCGTGATCATGAAGAAGGCGATCAGGTTCGAGAAACCCATGCCGACCGCGGTGTCGACGCGCAGGCGGTGCAACTGGCGCCGCGCCTGCTCGGGCGCCACGCGCAGCGGCTGGTCCTGCGGCACGCGGCGGATCTCCTCCACCTCCTGCGCGGCCTGCCAGAAGAAGAGGTAGGGGCTGATGGTGGTGCCCAGGATCGCGACCACCGTCGTCACGTTCTCCTTGTTCCACGCGAAGGAGGGAAGCAGCAGGCCCCTGAGCGCCGCCGGCCAGTCCACGTCCACCGCGAAGACCACGCCGACGTAGGCGAAGAGCGACAGCGTCAGCCACTTGAGCACGCGCACGTAGCGCTCGTAGGGCAGGAACACCTGCAGCAGCAGCGACAGCACGCCGAAGCCCACCGCATACCAGGCCCCGGGCCCGTGCAGCACCATCGCCGCCGCGTCGCCCATGGCGTTGAGGTCCGCACCCAGGTTGATCACGTTGGCGGTGAGCAGCAGAAGCACCAGCGAGGCCACCAGCCAGCGCGGGCAGAAGCGGGCGAAGGCCTGCACCAGGTTCCTGCCGGTGACACGGCCGATGCGTGCGCTCGCGAGCTGGATGCCCACCATCAGCGGATAGGTGAAGAGCAGGGTGCCGCCCACGCCGTAGCCCAACTGCGCCCCGGCCTGCGAGTAGGTGGCGATGCCGCTCGGGTCGTCGTCGGCCGCGCCGGTGATCAGGCCCGGGCCGAGCTTGGCCCACCACTTCTCGCGGTCCTCGGTGTCGGCACCTCGATGGACGTCGGCGGGAGGCGTGCCAACTGGAGTACCTCCGCCTTCGGCTGCGGTATTCGCCTTCGGGACGGCCGTGCGGCTCATGGCGATCGGTGGGCTGGGGTTGGATGGATGCCTCGAGCGTCGAGGCCGCGTGCCGTCGGCCGCGCAGGCCCCGGCCGCCTCCCGCTGTGGGATTTGGTCGAGTCTGCACGGGCGACGCGGCATCGGACGACATGGAGGGGTCGGGCACCTGACTACGGTGACTCGTCAATCCCCTCTTCAGCCTGCAGGAGCCCCCATGCCCACCACCCCCCCCAACGAAACCAGCGATGTCGCCGCGCAGCAGCGCAAGGTGCAACGCGAACAGGACGCCAAGGACCGCGCCGCCGGCGACGCCAAGCCCAGCAAGGCGCCGGTGCAGGCCGGCCACCGCCCCGAGCCCGAGAACCCCATGCCGGCCCAGCACCTCAAGAAGCCCGGCCTGGAAGCCGACATGGACCTGCAGCCGCGCTTCCAGGCCTCCGGCTACCTGGGAAGCGGCAAGCTCGACGGCATGGTGGCGCTGGTGACGGGCGGCGACTCCGGCATCGGCCGCGCGGTCGCGCTGCTCTATGCGCGCGAGGGCGCCGACGTCGCCATCGTCTACCTGGAGGACGAGCAGGTCGATGCCGAGGAGACGCGACGATGCATCCACGAAGAGGGTCGGCACTGCGTGCTGATCCCCGGCGACGTGCGGGACCCGGCCTTCTGCCGCCGCGCGGTGAAGGAGACGGTCGAGGCCTTCGGCAAGCTGGACATCCTGGTCAACAACGCCGCCTTCCAGCTGCATGCCGCCAGCATCGAGGACATCACCGACGAGCGGCTGGACCTGACCTTCAAGACCAACATCTACGGCTACTTCCAGATGGCGCGCGCCGCGGTGCCGCACCTGCCGCCGGGTGGCTCGATCATCAACACCGGCTCCGTCACGGGCCTGGAGGGCAGCAGCCACCTGCTGGACTACGCCACCACCAAGGGCGCCATCCATGCCTTCACGAAGTCGCTGGCCAGCAACCTGCTGGACAAGGGCATCCGCGTCAATGCGGTCGCACCCGGGCCGGTGTGGACGCCGCTGAACCCGGCCGACCGCTCCGGCCAGGAAGTGCAGGACTTCGGCAAGCACACCGACATGAAGCGGCCGGCGCAGCCCGAAGAACTGTCACCGGCCTACGTGTTCCTGGCGGCACCCTGCTGTGCGAGCTACATCACGGGCATCGTGCTGCCGATCACGGGGAGCGTGGGCGCCGTCTAGCGACCTTGCGCTGGCGCCGGTGCCACCGCTGCGCCACGAGATTGCCGAGCGCCAGCGTGCCCAGCCACATCAACTGGCGCAGTAGCGCGGTCTGGGCGCGCGCCACCCGCCGGTCGACCTCTTCCTGCACGCGGGCCGTCTGCCCGATGCCGGCGTAGTCGGGCAGCGGCGCCGGCGCGCCCGGCACGGCGCCGTCCGCGTCCAAGCGGTCAGTGCCCTCCGCCGCTTCCTGCGCCTGCACCCTGGTGGCCGCCATCGCCTTCTCGCCGGAGGTCGAGCCATGCGCGCCTGCATAGACCTTGGTGAACTCCGCCCCCAGCAGGAAGATCTGCGCCGCGTAGTAGACCCAGGCCACCAGCAGTACCAGCGAGCCGGCCGCGGCGAAGGATTCGTTCAGGCCGCTCTTGCCCAGGTACAGCCCGATGCCCAGCTTGCCCAGTTCGAAGAGCAGCGCCGTGACCGCGGCGCCGATCCACACGTCGCGCCAGGCGATGCGCGCGGTGGGCATCAGCTTGTAGATCAGCGCGAACAGCAACGTGACGATGCCGAGCGAGATCACCAGGTTGAGCCCCTGCAGCAGCAGCTCCCATCCGGGCATCAGCCCGCCGAACCAGGTGCCGAACGCGGCCAGCGCCGCACTCACCACGAGCGAGACCATCAGCAGGAAGGCCAGCCCGAGGATCAAACCGAAGGACAGCAGCCGCGCGCGCAGCACCGCCCACAGGCCCGCGGGCTTCTCGCGCTCCGGCACGTGCCAGATGCGGTCCAGCGCGCTCTGCAGCTCGGCGAACACGGTGGTCGCGCCGACCAGCAGCACCACCGCGCTGATCAGGCCGGCGATCAGGCCCTTGTCGGGCTCGCTCACGCTGCGCAGCATGGCCTCGACCGCGACCGCGCCCTCGCGGCCCACCAGACCGGAGACCTGCTCGACGATGCGCCCCTGCGCCGCCTCGCGGCCGAACAGCGCGCCCGCGACGGCGATCACGATCACCAGCAGCGGGGCCAGCGAGAAGATGGTGTAGTAGGAGATGGCAGCGCCCATGCTGGGCGCGTAGTCGTCGATCCATGCGTTGACGGACTGACGGCACAGCTCGAACAGTTGCTTGGGTTTCATGGCGGCCTCGCGTGGGGTTCCACTTTCGGACACGCGCCCGCACGCGCCATGGGCCAAGCTTGCGATCTGAAGTAGGCCGCCTTCTTGCGCGGCCGTCAACGCAGCGGCGCCGTGCCGCTGCCGAGCATGCGCACCAACGCGTCGTACACCAGCCGCACCCGGGCCGGCACCGGCGTGCGCTGGGCGCGCCACACGTGCACCGGCCAGGGCTCGGGCGCCTCGGCGTCGAGCACCGAGACCAGGTGCCCCGACGCCAGCCACGGGTCGGCCAGCGGCGCGACCAGTTGGCCGAAGCCGAGGCCGGCGAGCACCGCGCTGCACTCGGCGTCGGTGTCGTCGGTGACGAAGGCCGGCGTGGCCACCGGCATCTGGCGCTTGCGGCTGAAGGCCCAGGACCAGAGCCGGCCCGAGTTGGCGTCCACCAGGGCCGTGAGCGGCATGCGCTGCAGTTCGTCGAGGCTGCGCGGCACGCCGGTGCGCGCGACCAGCGCCGGCGCCGCCACCACCTTCAGCGCCATGCGCTCGACGGCCCGCGCGACGAAGCGGCTGTCGGGCTGGCGCCCCACGCGCACGCCGACGTCGATGTGCTGGCCCACCGCGTCGGCCATCTGCTCCGACAGGCGCATGTCCAGCACCAGCCCCGGGTGCGCCGCCAGCACCGGCGCCAGCGCATGCGGAATGAAGCGCCGGCCCAGCACGTTCGGCACGCTCACCCGCACCGTGCCCGCATGCTGCGAGAGCGCGCGGCGGTCGCTGCGGTGGAACAGCGCATCCACGCCGCTCACCGCGCCGCGCGCCCGCTCGGCCAGCGTGCGGCCGAAGTCGGTGAGCTGCACGCCGCGCGTGCTGCGGTGGAACAGCGGCTCGCCCAGCTCGTCCTCCAGCTCGCGCACCGCGCGCGTCACCACCTGCGGCGAGACCGACAGGCGGATGGCCGCCTCGCGGAAGTTGGCCGCGTCGGCGGCGGCGCAGAAGACGCGCAGGGCTTCGAGACGGTTGGACATGAGGGCCTTTCGGAACGCAAGATCGGCATTGTTCCCGATCCAGGAATTCTGTACTCGCCAGAGTTTCATTTACGGGAACGCCCGGATTTTCCACACTGAGGGCCATCCATCCACCACCCCTCGAAAGGAAGCTTCCATGACGAACGTTCAAGACAACATCCGCGGCAAGGTCGCCATCGTCACCGGCGCCAGCAGCGGCCTGGGCGAATCGACTGCCCGCCACCTGGCTGCGCGCGGCGCCCGCGTGGTGCTGGCAGCCCGCCGCACCGACCGCCTCGAGCAGGTCGTGGCCGAGATCCGCGAGGCCGGCGGCGAGGCCATCGCGGTCGCGACCGACGTCGCCAAGCGCGAAGACCTGGAGCGCCTGGCCGCCGCCGCCGTCGAGGCCTTCGGCCGCATCGACGTGCTGGTCAACAACGCCGGCGTGATGCCGCTGTCGCCGCTGGCCCGCCTCAAGGTCGACGAGTGGGACCGCACCATCGACGTCAACATCAAGGGCGTGCTCTACGGCATCGCCGCCGTGCTGCCGCGCATGCAGGCGCAGGGCAGCGGCCACATCGTCAACATCGCCTCCATCGCGGGCCTGAAGGTGTTCACGCCGATCGGCACGGTCTACAGCGCCACCAAGCACGCGGTGCGCGCCATCTCCGAAGGTTTGCGCGTGGAAGTCGGCAACAGCGGCGTGCGCGTGACCGTCGTCTCGCCCGGCGCGGTGGAGTCCGAACTCAAGCACGGCAGCACGGACCCCGAGGCCCAGGCCGGCGTGAAGGCCTTCTACGAAGCGAACCAGATCCCGGCCGATTCCGTGGCCCGGGCGGTGGTTTACGCGGTCGAGCAGCCGAAGGACGTCGACATCAACGAGGTGGTGCTGCGGCCGGTGTCGCAGGAGTTCTGAGCCCCCACGCTGCCGGCGGCGGGCTCAGTACGCCCGCCGGCGCCGCAGCGCCAGCCATCCCACCAGCGCTGCCGCGCCGAGCGCCGTGGCGGCCATGCCGGCCACCGCCGAGGGCCGGCCGGCGAGCTTGGACGAACCGAAGCCGCCGTCGATCGCATGCCCGGTCGAGGGCAGGAACAGGTTGCCGTCGGTGTGCGGCCGCGGCTCGGCGCGCGCCAGGCTGCGCTCGGTCAGCCACATCATTCCGCGCGCCATCAGGTTCGGCGCCACGGCATGGGCCCAGATGCCCGAGCGCGCGCCGATGCCGACATAGGCCGTGCGGCGCGGCCTCCGGGCCAGCGACAGCAGCACCTGCGCCACCCGCCGCGGATCGACGAGGCCGGGCGGCGGGCAGAGGCGGTGGTCGCTGTAGTTGGCGCCGTGCGTCACGCCGGGCGTGTCGACGAAGGTGGGGTAGACCTCGCACACGTGCACGTCCGGCAGGCCGGCCAGTTCGGCGCGCAGGGCCTCGGAGAAGCCGCGCAGGCCGAACTTGCTGGCGCTGTAGGCCGCGGCATAGGGCGCGGGAATCCAGCCGCCCACCGAGATCATGTTGATCAGCGTGCCGCAGCCGCGCGCGCGGAAATGGGGCAGCACCGCATGGGCGCCGTGCATGTGGCCCAGCAGGTTGGCCTCGACCACGCGGCGGTGCGCCTCGATGGGCGTCTGGTCGAACAGGCCGATGGCGCCGATGCCCACGTTGTTGATCCAGACGTCGATCTGGCCGAAGCGCTCCAGCGCTGCGTCGGCCAGCTGCTTGACAGCCGCAGGGTCGGTCACGTCGGTGGGCTGCACCAGCACGCGGGCACCGGCCTCGCTGCATTCGGCGGCCACCACGTCGAGGGCTTCGCGCTCGCGCGCCGCCAGCACCAGGTCGGCCCCCTCGCCGGCGAAGGCCAGGGCGGTCGCGCGGCCGATGCCGCTGGAGGCGCCGGTCAGGACGACGACCTGCGACAGCTTGTAGGAAGTGGAGGAGGCAGGGGAAGAAGGCGTATCGAAGGGCATGGCGGGCTTCCGGCAGGTGGAAAGAATGAGTTGCTTCGGTTATCCGGGCCGGGCGGCCGCCACCTCGTGGGAGCTGGCTGCTTCGGCGTGTGGGCCATCGATGACAGGCGGACCTGACCGAAAATCCGGGCTTTCATCCTTCCAGCCCCGAACATGAACATCCAGAAAGACGCCGTCGTCACCCTGCGCTACAAGATCGTCGACGCCACCACCGGCCAGCTCGTCGACGAAGGGCGCACGCCCATGGTCTACCTGCATGGCGGCTACGAGAACACTTTCCCGAAGATCGAGGCCGCGCTGGAAGGCAAGGCAGTGGGCTTCCAGGCCACGCTGCAGCTTCAGCCCGAGGACGCCTTCGGGCCGCGCGACGAATCATTGATGCGCACCATCCCCAAGACGGACTTCCCGCCGGGCGTGAAGGTCGGCGGCCAGCTCGAGGGGCGCAACGACCAGGGGCAGCCCCAGGTCTACAACGTGGTGAAGATCAAGGGCCCGCAGGTGATCCTCGACGGCAACCACCCGCTGGCCGGCAAGTCGCTCAAATTCAGTCTCACGGTGACCGGTGTGCGCACCGCCACGGCCGAGGAAATTGCCCATCGCCACGTGCATGGCGAGCACGGGCATCACCACTGAGGTGCAACACAACCATCGCTATCCATACAGTACTGGTTGCGTGTACAGTCTCGCCAGCTCACCCAACGGAACCTCACATGCAGCTGGCTCAGACGGACTCACCATCGCATCGCAAGGCGCGGGGTGCGTTCTTCACGCCGGAAGAGATTGCCGAGTTCATCGTTCAGTGGGCTGTGCGGCGCCCCACGGATCGCGTCCTTGAACCCTCCTGCGGCGAAGCTGCCTTCCTGCTTCCTGCCGGCAAGCAGCTCAAGCAACTTGGCGCAACGGCTGGCGACCTAGCGGGACAGCTGCATGGTCAAGACATACACCCGGCTTCCGTGCAAGCAGCAGCCTCATTGCTTGCTGCCAGCAACTGCACAGCATCGCTGCAGACAGGTGACTTCTTCTCGCGGAGGTCGGAACCGCGTTTCGATGTCGTGATAGGCAATCCACCGTACGTCCGCTATCAGAACTTTTCCGGCGCGTCTCGCGCCCTGGCGTTGGAGGCGGCGCTTCGACAGGGCGTTCGTCTGAACGGGCTCTCGAGTTCCTGGGCGGCATTCACAGTTCACGCCGCCTCATTCCTCAAGCCTGGTGGCCGCCTAGGCTTGGTGCTTCCGGCGGAGCTGTTGTCGGTTCAGTATGCCGCCCAGGTTCGTACCTTCCTCCTGAAGCGGTTTGGCAGCGTGCGGCTTGTGCTGTTCGACAACCTCGTGTTTCCCGGTGTGCTGGAAGATGTCGTGCTGCTTCTCGCAGAGGGACAAGGAGGAGCCAGCCATTTCGAGGTCTATCAAGCCAAAGACGCCCCAGACCTCAAGTCGCGCGCGCCTGCACAATGGACCGGGTTCAAACCCCAGGGTGCACACAAGTGGACAAGCGCACTGCTTCCAGCGGGCGCGATGGAACTGTACGAAGAGGTTGCCGCTTGCCACGGATTCGAGGTGATGGCCGATTGGGGATCCACCTATCTCGGCGCCGTCACCGGCAACAACAAGTACTTCGCGCTGACGAAGGACGATGTCCGAACGCTTGGCCTGCAGGCCTCCGAATTGACGCGCGTCTCTCCGCCAGGTTCACGCCACCTGCGCGGCCTGACTTTCTCGGAACACGCCTGGAAGATGCAGGCCGAGCAAGGCGATCGGTGTTACCTGTTTTCACCACCAAACTCTTCCTCCTTGTCTGCTGCCGCCAAGCGATACATCAGCCAAGGCGAACGCGAAGGCGTGAATGAGGCATACAAGTGCAGGGTCCGGGCGCCCTGGTGGAAGGTTCCCCTGGTGCAGCGGCCCGACTTCTTTTTTACTTACATGAATCATGATCGTCCGCGGCTGGTGCGCAACGGCGCGGGCGTGCAGTTGCTCAACAGCGTCTACGGGCTGCGGCTGCATGCAGTGCGTCAAAAGCTGGGAGAAGAGTTGCTGGCCATCGCGGCTCTCAACAGCATGACGCTGCTGGGCTCAGAGGTTGTAGGCAGAGCCTATGGTGGCGGGATGCTCAAGCACGAACCCACCGAAGTGGCCATGCTGCCGATGCCTTCGGAAGCGGCTTTGGAAGCCGTTCGCCCTTCTCTCCTCAAAGAGGCGAACCGGATTTCCGCGGCTATCCGTTGCAACGATCTCACATCGGCTGTCGATCTCGTGGATCAATTGATCCTCCAGGACCAGCTTGGCTTGACCCGCGACAAGGTCGACGCATTGCGCACGGGGCGTGCAGCCCTCCTGCAGCGCCGCATGACCCGGGCAAAGGGCAGCAATGGCTCGGATTGATGAGTTGCTGTGGAATGCGCTTTCGCAGTTGCCAGCCAAGTCGACACACACGACGCAGCAAGAGAAAAAGCGCTACAGCGAAAAAATATCGGAAGCGGTCGCGGTCGCGCTGGCGGATGAGCTGCGACACCGTGGCCTAAAGGGTGCAAGGCCCGGCGCAAACACCGAGCCGGGCGCGTCAGGCGCGGAGCGCCGAATGTCGGGCGGGCTGGGCGCCAAGAAGGTCGACGTGACATGGGCTACCGAGACGGACGGCTTGCTCCTGGCCATCTCGGTCAAGACCATCAACTTCAAGGACGAAGCGACCGGGAACTATCAGAAGAATCTGACCAATCGCCGCAGCGACATGCTCATGGAGGCAGTGACCCTGCACCGTCGCTTCCCCTACGCTGTGTTGGCCGGCTTCTTCTTTCTTGACAAAGGCGCGGCTAGCGATGGCACGCTGCGCCGGCGTTCAACGCTTGCAAACGCACATTCGAGGCTGCAGCTTTTTACTGGCAGGAACGATCCCGCAGGGCGCGAAGAGCAATTCGAGCGCTTCTATCTGCTGCTCCTCGATGCATCACCTACCCAAGTCGAACTGACCTGCCAGGCAGTGGGCCGCCCGAATGAATCCATTCCGCTATCAGATGTCCTGGACGACTTGTTGGCACTCACGGCTCAGCGCAATCCCGACTTCTATGAATTCGTGGAAGGCAGATTGCAAAAAGCCAGTTGATGCGCGCGATCTCTCACCACTGAGGCCGCTCCTCCGCGCGCAGTCGCAGCCACAGGTGGCGCATCGCCAGCAGGGCGGCCATGACGGCGCGCCCTCAGGCATCGAGCTGCCAGGCCAGCAGCAGGGAAGCGATCGGGCGGTCCTGTGGCCAGAGCTTGACCAGGTCCGTGATGTGCTTGTCCGGGCGCGTGAGGGCTTCGGGCGTGATGGGCGCGTCGGTCGCGATGCCGGTATCGCGGGTTTCGGCTTCGGTGGGCGCCTTGCGGACCGGCGGGACGATGGTCGGATCGAAGTCGGCGGGCGGGGTGGCGATGGGCATGATGTGTGACTCCTTGGCTGCTTGCCAAAGTAGCGCCGCGGCCCGCCGCCCCCCTGTAGGAAGGCGCCGTAGCAAGGAAGGGAAGCCGTCGGGGCTTCGTGTCAGACCCACCAGCGCCCGGCTGCCAGCGCGAGCACCAGGGCGACCGGACCCGTGGTCTCGATGGCATGCCAGGCCATCCATGACACGTCGCCGCCGCCCGGCACATTGCCCGCAGCCATGATGGAGAAGGTGCACACGCCCAGCGCGTAGTAGCCCAGCACGGTCAGGAAGGGCAGGGCCGCGAAGCGCTTCGTCCGATGCGGCGCCGCCGGGTATGCCAGCGGCAGCGGCTGGGTGCGCATGGCCGCCCTGGCCAATCGGCCGGCTTCCGGCCGCCGGTGATCGCGGGCAGGGCTTTCTGGCGGAGAGGACGGGTCCATGTGGATGGCGTTCTTGTAGGAAAAGGGGCTTCGCGCGGCTGTCTCGGACCTGCCCTGTCGCCGGGTCACTGCCCGGCCACGCGCATTGTGCAGGGCCTGCGAGGCGCGCCATTCCCCGAACAGCGCGGGAATCGCACCGCACATCGTCGTTGCATGCGCGAGGCGACTGCGTTCTGCGGGCAGGCACTTCATCCGGTGGCCGGCGCCCCCATCTAGGATGTCGAGCGCCACAGGACCGGCGCACGCAGGAAAGAACCCCATGAGCACCGCCCCCAGCCCCATCGTCCGCATCGAAGCCCTGGGCTTCCCCTGGAAGACCCTCGACCCCTTCCTCTTCTGCGCGTACCACGACGACGCCTACCCGCGCGGCAACGCCCGGATGGGCCCGGACGCCTCGCTGGCCGGCCGCGACCTGGGCCAGGACTTCAGCCGCCAGGACGGCTGGAGCATGTACCACGGCACCACGGTGCCGGGCTTCCCGGGCCATCCGCACCGCGGCTTCGAGACCGTGACCATCGTGCGCCGAGGGCTCATCGACCACTCCGATTCGCTGGGCGCCGCCGCGCGCTTCGGCGGCGGGGACGTGCAGTGGCTCACCGCCGGCCGCGGCGTCGTGCACGCGGAGATGTTCCCGCTGCTGGACGAAGCCGCCCCCAATCCGCTGGAGCTGTTCCAGATCTGGCTCAACCTGCCGGCGCGCAGCAAGATGGCGCAGCCGCATTTCACGATGTTCTGGGCCGAGGACATCCCGCGCTTCACCGCGCTGGACGGCGAGGGTCGGGCGACCGAGGTGGCCAGCATCGCCGGGCGCATCGGGCCGGTGGATGGCGCGCCCGGCGCCGGCGGGCCGCTGGCGCCCCCGCCCGACTCCTGGGCCGCGCAGGCCGACAGCGACATCGGCATCTGGACGATCCGGATGGCGCCCGGCGCGCGCTGGACGCTGCCGCCCGCCACCGGGGAGGGCACGCGCCGCACGCTCTATTTCTTCAAGGGTGCGTCCCTGGAGATCGCAGGCCAGCGGGTGGACGGCCCCGCCGCCATCGAGCTGCGCGCCGGCGCGGCGGTGGAGCTGGTCAATGGCGACGCGCCGGGCGAATGCCTGGTGCTGCAGGGCCGACCCATCGGCGAGCCGGTGGCGCAGTACGGCCCCTTCGTGATGAACACGCAGGCCGAGATCGCGCAGGCGATGAACGACTACCGGCGCACGCAGTTCGGCGGCTGGCCGTGGGACGACATGGCGCCGGTGCACGGGCGCGACCCGGCCCGCTTCGCCCGGCATCCGGACGGGCGGGAAGACCGGCCGGTGGAGGCCGAGGCGCCGTCAGGGCGCGGCTGAAGCGGCTCAGCCGCAGCCGGCCGGCGGCTGCGCGTACCAGCGCCCCCCGTCTCCCTGGTAGAGCGTCACGCGGGCGAAGAAGTAGTCCCAGGCAAAGCCGATGTCGCGCTGGTCGCCCGTGCTGATGGCGCGCAGGTTGAACATGCCGCCGAAGCCGGCGCGGCCCGCGCCGATGTGCGTGCCGGGTGCCGCGCTCACGCTGGTGCAGGCGGGCGGCGGGGGCGGTGGT
>NZ_LYMK01000004.1 GCF_002157355.1 Variovorax sp. JS1663
AACCCCTCCTCATCACGCCCCAGACTCGCCAGCCACCCAAGCCACCAACACCTCACAGCATCGATACCCAAACAACTAACCGCGTCTTCAGCGGAGCCTTCGATTATGACACGGTTTTGAGCCTCTGAGCAAGCAGCCCCAACTATTTTGGTCGCTGGGCCCGTTTGCAGCCGGCCGGCTACTGCCGCGCCGTCCTGATATTCGCCGGCAAGGCCTGCGGCCAACTGGTACGAAACGGGTTGATATCCAACCCACCGCGGCGTGTGTAGCGCGCGTAGACGGCCAGCTTGGTCGGCTGGCAGCGCTGCCAGATGTCCTGGAACATGCGCTCGGCACACGGCTCGTGAAATTCGTTGTGGTTGCGAAAGCTCACGATGTAGGCCAGCAACCCAGCCTGGTCGATCTGCGGCCCGCTGTACCGGATCTGAACGCTCCCCCAATCAGGCTGGCCCGTGACGAGGCAGTTGCTCTTGAGCAGCCGGCTGCAC
Organism: Variovorax sp. JS1663; assembly: GCF_002157355.1. Lineage (GTDB taxonomy): Bacteria > Pseudomonadota > Gammaproteobacteria > Burkholderiales > Burkholderiaceae_C > Variovorax. Next base: position 489 of record NZ_LYMK01000004.1, read on the forward strand.
AAGGCCTCGCTCACGGGCGCCTGCGTCGTATCGCTCGACAGCAATTCGGGCGCAGGCAGGTACTGCGTGCACTCGATGTCGAGCCGGTCCAGATCGACGCCATCGAGCTCCTGCACCTGCTCACGGTCGAAGAGATCGGACGCCATCAGCTTCACGCCGATCGCAGCCGATCGGTCAGCGCCGCGCCAGACCGCTTCGCTCAGGTCCGCCCGCAGGCGCTCGCGAACGGCTTCCGCGCTGGCGAAGACAGTGCTGTTGAAGCTGTTGAGGTAGAGCTTGAAGGACTTGCTCTCGATGATGTTGGGCGTCTCGCAGGGGATCGTGAAGTGCGCGATGGCCAGTTGCGGCTTGCCACGGGGATTGAGCCAGCTGAGCTCGAACGCCGTCCAGAGGTCCGCGCCAAAGAACGGCAGCGGATGTGCCGCAATGCCCATGGCCTCGCGCTGCGTGGCACGCGGGATCGGAAACAGAAGGCCGGCGTCATAGCGATCGACATAGGCGGAAGCACGGCCCAGCTGCGATTGTTCAGGTGTGTTGTCGAGGCTCATGCACGTTTCTCGGCGGCTTGCACAAAAGGAATGATGTGTTGCAGCAGGATGTCGCACACCGGCGGCGGCAGGTCGTGACCCATCCCAGGGACCGACACGAAACGCGCCCCGGGAATGCGGCGCGCCGTGTCCTGGCCGCAGGCGATCGGCACCAGCGGATCGGCGTCACCGTGCAAGACCAGCGTCGGACTGACAATGCGCGCCAGCAAGGCATGGCGCCCGCTGTCCGCACCGATGGCCAGCATCTGCCGCACGACGCCGCCCGGCCGGTAGGCGCGGCGCAGGCCACGGGCGATCCGCTCGGTGAGCGCCCGGTCATCCTGCGGATAAGCCGGGCTGGCAATCAAGCGCACGACACCCAGGCTGTGCGCGACGAGCGCGGCCTCGGTCCGGCTGGCCGGACGCCGCATCAGCGCGGCCGCCACGTCGGCGCGCGGCCCCGGCAGGTGGCGCGCGCCACTCGAGCTCATGATGCTGACCAGGCTGGCAATGCGCTGGGGCGCAGCGGCGGCGACGCGCTGCGCGATCATGCCGCCCATGGATGCGCCGACCACATGGGCGCGCCGGATGCCCAAGGCGTCGAGCACGCCGAGCGCATCGTCGGCCATGTCCTGCAGCGAATAGGCAGAGCGCACGGGGAGGCCAATGCGATGCCGCACGCTCTGCCAGAGCAGGTTGCCGGCACCGACCTCGTCGAAGCCCTGGCTCAACCCGATGTCGCGGTTGTCGTGGCGCACCACACGGAAGCCGGCGTCGACCAATGTCCGCACGAACTCGTCCGGCCAGGCGATCAGCTGCATGCCCAGTCCCATGATCAGCAAGACCACCGGCCGGCCTTCGCCGCCGCTGTCCTCGACCTCGATCTGGATGCCGTTGGCCGTCAGCTTCATGGCGCGAGCGCCCCACCGGGAACTCGCACGCGAGCTAAGTGAATTCGCGTTCGCGCAGCCATTTGGTCGCCACCCATTTCTCTCCCATCAGCACAGGGGCGCCGCCGTGCAGGGTGCGCGTCGCGGGATCCGGCCGCTCGTAGCTGAAGAAAACGCCGGTCCCACGCTTGGGCGCAACCTCGAGGCCGACATCAGGGAACGTCGTGGCGCCGCCCTGCTCCGGCTCCTGCAGGTACATCACCAACGTCGCCACGCGCTGCCCGCCACGGCGCAGGATCGTCGGCGTGCCGGGCTCGGCCGGATCGAAATAGTCGTAGTGCGGCCGGTACTGGGCACCGGGCGAGTAGCGCAGGATCTGCAGGCCCTCGCCGAATTCCAGCGGCCAGCGCAGCAGCGTCGCGATGCGCTGCTCCACGCGCGCGACGACGGCGTTTTCGCCGCGCTCGAAGAACATGCCGTCGCTCGTGCGATCCACATTTAGCGCCTCGCCGCCGGTCTTCGTCTCGACGGTGAGCGAGCGCGCGAGCCGCTGGCGCGCGCCCAGGATCAGACCCTCGCATTCCTCTTCGGACAGCAGGTCCCCGAACACGACGACCCGTGGATGGACCATCGTCTGCAGCACTTGAACCCGGCGGTCGCCCGCATCGATGTAGAGCGGCGCGCTCGAGAGATCCGGCCCCGGCATGGCCGTGCGCGCGGGAGGAGCGGCGGCCACGGGGGAGGCGACCAGCGCAGGCTCGAACTCGGCCAGCGCCTTCTCGGCAACATCGGCGTGCCAGCCGGCATCGCGCATCGAGGCCCGCAGGCTGGGAATGGAATGCCCGGCCGCGAGCTGGGTGACGATCCACTCGCGAAGTTCGGGACTGATGGCTTGACCCGTCACGCTGCTTTCCTTCGGAATACGAAACGCTCCGGCGCCGATGCCTGCGCGTCGAAGACGTAACCCTCGAGATCGAACCTCTCCAGCGCCCTGGGCGTGGAGGCCCTGTGCACCACGGCCCAGCGCACCATCAGGCCGCGGGCACGCTTGGCGAAGAAACTGATGACTTTGTACTTGCCATTCTTCCATTCCTCGAAGACGCATTCGACCACGCGGGCTTTCAGCGCCTTGAGGTCGACCGACCGGAAGTACTCCTGCGAGGCCAGGTTGATCACCACCGGCGTGCGGTCTGCCGCCAGGCGCTCGTTCAGGTAGTCGGCGATGCGCGAGTTCCAGAAGGCGTAGAGATCCTTGCCATGCCGGTTGGCCAGTTGCGTACCCATCTCGAGCCGGTAGGGCTGGAGCCGATCCAGCGGACGCAGCACGCCGTAGAGGCCGCTGAGAATGCAGACATGCTCCTGCGCCCAACCCAGTTGGGCCGCGCTCAGCGTCTTCGCGTCGAGCCCGCCATAGACGTCTCCATTGAAGGCCAGCGCCGCCTGCCTGGCATTCGCGGCCGTGCTCCTGGGCGCCCAGGCCGCATAGCGCGCAACGTTGAGCGACGACAGCCTCTCGGACAGCTGCATGAGCGCGGCGATGTCCTGCGGCGACTTCTGTCGCAAGATCTTGATCAGCTCGGCCGCTGGACCGCGGGGTCCTTCGAAGTGCGGCTGGGTGGCAGGGAGGGTGTCGGGCACGGGGGTTTCGTAGTCGAGGGACTTGGCCGGGGAAAGCAGAAACAGCATCCGCGAATTATCGGCGGCGGCGCAACGCACAGGCAGGAAGGGGTATAGAGTCCGCGCTGCATTTCAACCCACTCGCCCTGCAGGAGATCCCAGATGATGGTTGCCTCGTCGCCGCGAACCCGCGCCTTCTTTCTTGCCGCCGCCTGTGCGCTGGCTGCCTGGAGCATGCCGACCCCGACGCAAGCGGCGGCCCCTTTCGCCAAGGAGGTGGCTCCCGGCTACTACCGCATCATGGTGGGTGACTTCGAGGTCACGGCCCTGTCGGACGGCACGGTCGCGCTGCCGGTGGACCAGTTGCTGACCCGCACTACGCCCACCCAGGTGAAGAAGACGCTGGCACGTTCCTATCTCCAGAGCCCGCTCGAAACCTCGGTCAACGGCTACCTGGTCAACACGGGCGAGAAGCTCGTGCTGATCGACACCGGCGCCGCCGGCCTCTTCGGCCCCACGCTGGGCCGGCTCGCCGCCAACCTCAAGGCGGCCGGCTACCAGCCCGAACAGGTAGACGAGGTGTACATCACGCACATGCACCCCGACCACGTGGGTGGCCTGCTGGCGGACGGCAAGCCAGCCTTTCCCAACGCGATCGTGCGGGCCGACAAGCACGACGCCGATTTCTGGCTGAGCCAGGCCAACATGGACAAGGCGCCTGCAGATTCGAAGGGCTTCTTCCAGGGTGCGATGGCCGCGCTGAATCCCTACGTCGCGGCCGGCCGCTTCAAGCCCTTCGACGGCGACACCGAACTGTTGCCCGGCGTGAAGGCACGGGCGGCGCGAGGTCACACGGCAGGCCACAGCATCTACTTCATCGAAAGCAAGGGACAGAAGATGGCGTTCTGGGGCGACCTGATGCATGTGGCCGCGGTCCAGTTCGAGAACCCCTCCATCACCATCCAGTTCGACACGGACTCCAAGGCGGCTGCCGTGCAGCGCCGCAAGGCCTACACCGAAGCTGCCGCGCAGGGCTACCTGGTTGCCGGCGCGCACATTTCCTTCCCCGGCATCGGCCGGCTGCGCGCCCAGGGCAATGGCTACGTCTGGCTCCCGGTGAACTACGCCCCCGGCCGCTGAACGCGGCACCAGCCGCACTCGAATAAAATCCGAGGCTTCCCCACCCTTCGAGACGGCATCCTGCGGGATGCCGTTTTCGTCTTTGCACCGCCCGCACGCCATGAGCGACACCTTGTCCCAACCCGGCCTCCAGAGCCTGTCCAAGTCCTTCGAACCCGCCGCCCTCGAGGCGCACTGGGGTCCCGAGTGGGAGCGGCGCGGCTACGCGCTAGCGGGCTTCCGCGGCACGGGCGCGCCGAAGGCGGATGCGCCCTCGTTCGCGATCCAGCTGCCGCCGCCCAACGTGACCGGCACCCTGCACATGGGCCATGCGTTCAACCAGACGATCATGGACAGCCTCACGCGCTACCACCGCATGAAGGGCGACAACACGCTGTGGGTGCCGGGCACGGACCATGCCGGCATCGCGACCCAGATCGTGGTCGAGCGCCAGCTGCAGGAGCAGAAGATCAGCCGCCACGACCTGGGCCGCAAGAACTTCGTCGCGCGCGTGTGGGAGTGGAAGCAGAAGTCGGGCAACACCATCACCAACCAGATGCGCCGCATGGGCGACACCGTGGACTGGAGCCGCGAGTACTTCACGATGGACGAAAAGCTCTCGACCGTCGTCACCGACACCTTCGTTCGCCTCTATGAAGAAGGCCTGATCTACCGCGGCAAGCGGCTCGTCAACTGGGACCCGGTGCTGAAGACTGCCGTGAGCGACCTGGAAGTGGAGAGCGAAGAGGAGGAAGGCTTCCTCTGGCACATCGCCTACCCGCTCGACGATGGCTCGGGCGCGCTCACGGTCGCCACCACACGGCCTGAGACCATGCTGGGCGACGTCGCCGTGATGGTTCACCCCGAGGACGAGCGCTACAAGGCGCTGATCGGCCGCCAGGTGAAGCTCCCGCTGGTCGACCGCCTGATCCCGGTGATCGCCGACGACTACGTCGACAAGGAGTTCGGCACCGGCGTGGTCAAGGTGACGCCGGCGCATGACCACAACGACTATGCGGTGGGCCTGCGCCACCAGTTGCCCATCATCGGCGTGCTGACGCTGGACGCTGCCATCAACGACAACGCCCCCGAGAAATACCGGGGCCTCGACCGCTTCGAGGCGCGCAAGGCGGTGGTGGCCGACCTCCAGGCGCTGGGACTGCTCGTCGAGACCAAGAAGCACAAGCTCATGGTGCCGCGCTGCGCCCGCACCGGCGCCGTGGTCGAGCCGATGCTGACCGACCAGTGGTTCGTCGCCATGACCAAGCCCGACGCGAAGGGCCAGTCGATCGCCCAGAAGGCCATCGATGCTGTGCGCTCGGGCGAGGTGCGCTTCGTGCCCGAGAACTGGGTCAACACCTACAACCACTGGATGGAGAACATCCAGGACTGGACCATCTCTCGCCAGCTCTGGTGGGGCCATCAGATCCCGGCCTGGTACGACGCCGAAGGCAAGGTGTACGTCGCCCGCAGCGAAGCCGAGGCGCAGGCCCAGGCACCGGGCAAGAAGCTCACGCGCGACGAGGACGTGCTCGACACCTGGTATTCCTCGGCGCTGGTGCCCTTCTCCTCGCTGGGATGGCCCGAACACACGCAGGACTACGACCTCTACCTGCCGTCCACCGTCCTGGTCACCGGCTACGACATCATCTTCTTCTGGGTCGCCCGGATGATCATGATGACCAAGCATTTCACCGGCCGGGTGCCATTCGGGCACGTCTACATCCACGGCCTGGTGCGTGACTCGCATGGCCACAAAATGAGCAAGTCGGAAGGCAACGTGCTCGACCCGGTGGACCTGATCGACGGCATCGCCCTGCCCGAACTGCTGGACAAGCGCACCCAGGGCCTGCGCCGCCCCGAGACGGCGCCGACCGTGCGCAAGAACACGCAGAAGGAATTCCCGGACGGCATTCCGGCCTTCGGCGCCGACGCGCTGCGCTTCACCTTCGCCTCGCTCGCCTCCCTGGGTCGCAACATCAACTTCGACGCCAAGCGCTGCGAGGGCTATCGCAACTTCTGCAACAAGCTGTGGAACGCCACGCGCTTCGTGCTGATGAACTGCGAAGGCCAGGACTGCGGCCTGCGCGAGCACACCAAGGAAGAGTGCGCACCCGCTCGCACAGACAGTGCGAGCGGCCTCACCATTCCCGCGGGGCCGGCACACGGCTACCTGAAGTTCAGCCAGGCCGACCGCTGGATCGCCTCGCAGCTGCAGCGCGTCGAAGCCGAGGTGGCCAAGGGCTTCGAGGAATACCGGCTGGACAACGTGGCCAACGCCATCTATCAGTTCGCTTGGGACGAGTTCTGCGACTGGTATCTCGAGATCGCCAAGGTCCAGATCCAGCAGGGCGAGGATGCACAGCGGCGCGCCACCCGCCGTACGCTGATCCGCACGCTCGAGGCGCTGCTGCGCCTGGCGCATCCGCTCATCCCCTTCATCACGGAAGAGCTCTGGCAGAAGGTCGCCCCGGTGGCCGGCCGCGGCGGCGAGTCGGTGATGGTCGCGCCCTATCCGCAGAGCCAGCCCGGGAAGATCGACGAAGCGGCAGAGGCGCACGTGGCGCGGGTCAAGCAGCTCGTGGACGCCTGCCGCACGCTGCGCGGGGAGATGAACGTCTCGCCGGCCATGCGGCTGCCGCTCTACGTGGTGGCTGACACGGCCGCCAGCGGCGCCTTCGTGCACGAGGCCGCGCCGGTGCTGCAGGCGCTGGCGAAGCTCAAGGAAGTGAAAGTCTTCGACGACGAGGCGTCCTGGTCTGCTGCGGCCGAGGCCGCGCCGGTGGCGGTGGTGGGCGACGTGCGCCTGTGCCTGCACATGGAAATCGACAAGGCCGCGGAAAAAGCCCGCATCGGCAAGGAGGTGGCACGCATCGAAGGCGAGATCGCCAAGGTCAACGCCAAACTCGGCAACGAGGCCTTCGTCGCCAAGGCGCCGGCCGCGGTGATCGAGCAGGAGCGCAAGCGCCTGGCAGACTTCAGCGCCACCCTGGAGCGGCTGCGCGACCAGCTTGTGCGCCTCGGCTGACACTGCCCGGCGGCGGAGAGCTTTAGTATTCGGGTTCGGCGCGCAAAGCGCGCCAGCCCGTTCCGATTCATCCCTTCCGACCAGAAGCCCAAGCCCATGTCCACTTCTCCCAAGCGCATCCGCAAGGCCGTGTTCCCTGTCGCCGGCTTCGGCACCCGTTTCCTGCCGGCCACCAAGGCCCAGCCCAAGGAGATGCTGCCGGTGGTGGACAAGCCGCTGATCCAGTACGCCGTCGAGGAGGCCTATGCAGCCGGCATCCGCGACATGATCTTCGTCACGGGCCGCAACAAGCGCGCCATCGAGGACCACTACGACACCGCCTACGAGCTGGAGAGCCAGCTCGAGGCCAGCAACAAGCTGGAGCTGCTGAACATCGCGCGCTCGGTGATGCCGGACGACATGACCTGCTCCTACGTGCGCCAGCCCCGCATGCTGGGCCTGGGCCATGCAGTACTCTGCGCCGAGCACCTCGTCGGCGACGAGCCCTTCGCCGTGCTGCTGGCCGATGACCTGATGGTCGGTCCGGACAACGGCGAGCCAGTGCTCGCACAGATGGTCCGTGCCTTCGCCCGCCTCGGCGGCTCGCTGCTGGCGGTGCAGGAAGTGCCGCTGGAGCACGTCAAGCGCTACGGCATCGTGGCCGGCGAGGCCCTCGAGGAAGGCCTGGTCAAGGTCAACCGCATGGTCGAGAAGCCCAAGCCCGAGGACGCGCCCTCGCGCCTCGGCGTCGCGGGCCGCTACATCCTGACGCCGGGCGTGTTCAACGAGATCCGCAACCAGCCCAAGGGTGCCGGCGGCGAGATCCAGCTGACCGACGGCATCGCCGCGCTGATGAAGAAGGAATCCGTCTACGCCTACGCCTACCAGGGCGTGCGCTACGACTGCGGCAGCAAGGAAGGCTTCCTGCAGGCCAGCGTCGAGCTGGCGCTGGCGCACCCGGAGGTGGGCGCCCAGTTCCGCGCTTATCTCAAGACCCTGGAACTCTGACCGGCACGGCCGCTACCAGCGGCTCGACAAAGCGCACCAGCTCCTCGTCGCTGATCGGCGTGAGCGGCAGGTCGAAGGCTTCGCGCAGACGCGCCACCAGCGCCTGCGCCCACAGCGCGTTCCACACCAGCCCCGGATGCCGGTCCGCCAGGACCGCGTTGCGGGGATCGTCGCCGATGGTGTTGGTCACGCGGAGCGTGGGACCGAGCTCGACCGTCCTGTAGTCCGGCTTGCCATTGGCATCGCGCGAGCCCCAATGGGACCGGAACCAGGCCAGGTCGTCGAAGTAGGCGACGCGGGGATCGCCCTCGGCCAGGCGCCGGATCGCGGCGTTGAAGCCATCCAGCGCGGTCCGGATGTTGCGAATCTCGGCCGCGGACTGCCAGCGCTCGAAGTTGGCGGGGTCGTCCGCCTCGTTGCCGATGCCGGCCAGCAGGATCCGCGTGGAAGGATGCGCCCTGCGGATCAGCGCCACCGCCGAACCGATCTCGCCCGCGCAGTAGGACGTCACCTCGCGCAGCTGTGGCGCAGCGGGATCGCTGGCCTGCAGATCCATCAGCCCGGCCCAATTGTTGAGCCCGATGCGGATCACCACCACGCCACGTGTCCAGCGCTCGGGGTCCTCGTTCATCAGCGCGACCAGGCGCGGCGCCTGGCGGAAGCGCCCGCCCATCAGGTTCTTGCAGGCCGCGCCGGAATTGGCGAAGTTGTAGAGGTAGTCCTCCTTCCGCGGCGCGCGGCCGCCCCGCAGGCCCATCCATTCACGTGCCAGCGCCACCACGCCGGGGCGCCCCCAGCGCACCCAGGGGCCAGGGTCCAGTTGCTGGCCACGCAGCCGGGCCAGCACTTCGGTCCACTGGAAGGTGCGCGAACGCAAGGGGCCGCCGCGCTCGATGGTGTCGGCGGGAAACCAGGCATGGTCCTGGTAGGCGTGGCTGTTGGAATCGCCCAGCACCGCCAGCGGAATCGCGCCGGACGCCGCGGCACCGGAAGGGGAAATGTCGTTCGGCATGCCGTCGCTCCACAGGCCCAGCGTGAGCGCGCCCGCCGCCACGACCAGCGCCAGGGCCCCTGCGGCAAGGCGGGCGCTGCGCTTCACGGCGGCACCGTCAGCGGCGGCGCAGGACGTGGATGAAGTCGTCGCCCACCGTCTGCTGCTCGACCAGGTCGTTGCCGGTCTGGCGTGCAAAGGCCTGGAAGTCGCGCACCGAGCCCGGGTCGGTGGACACCACCTTGAGCAGTTGCCCGCTCTGCATCTCGTTGAGCAACTTCTTGGCCTTCAGGATGGGCAGCGGACAGTTGAGTCCGCGCGTGTCGATTTCTTTGTGGATGTCCATCGGTGTTCCTTGTGCCGGCTCCGCTGATTCTAGGAGGCGGCAGGCGCCGTGCCCGCGGCGGGCTCCGCCGGTCGCGGCCAATCCATGAACTGTGGCTCGTGTCCACGCGTGCGAAGCCAGTCGGCCAGCGCATAGCCGGTGCCGGCCGGCCAGCAGCGCAGCTTGGCCAGGTCGTAGAGCCGGTAGTCGACCAACTCCGGCGACAGCCGCACCTCGCCGTCGGCCACCGCGTGGTAGGCGATGATCACCTGGTTCATGCGCTGGAAGTCGTAGACGCCGACCAGGTTCAGCGCGCTGGCATCGAGGTTGGTCTCTTCCTTGATCTCGCGCGCGATGCCTTCCTGCGGCGTCTCGCCGGCCTCCATGAAGCCGGTGATCAGCGCATACATCTTGTGCGGCCACGCAGCATTGCGCGCCAGCAGCACCTGGCCGCGGTACTCGATGATCGCGGCCAGCACCGGCGTCGGGTTGTTCCAATGGGTCCAGCCACAGGCCGGGCATCGCAGGCGCGACTTGGGGCCGCCATCCTCGGCCAGCTCGATGCGTGCCAGCGGCGTGGCGCAGGCCGTGCAGAACTTCGGATCGGACATCTCGTTCAGGCAGGGAAGACGCCAGTGGACAGGTAGCGGTCGCCGCGATCGCAGACCACGAAGACGATGGTCGCGTTCTCCACCGTCCTGGCGATCTCGAGCGCGACCCACAACGCACCGGCCGAAGAGATGCCCGCGAAGATGCCCTCCTCGCGCGCCAGGCGTCGGCACATCTCCTCCGCATGGTCCTGGCTCACGTGCACCAGCTGGTCGACCCGGCTGGGCTCGTAGATCTTCGGCAGGTACTCTTCCGGCCACTTGCGGATGCCCGGGATGCGCGAGCCTTCCTCGGGCTGCGCACCGACGATGCGCACCGCGGCGTTCTTTTCCTTGAGGAAGCGGGAAACGCCGGTGATGGTCCCGGTGGTGCCCATCGCGCTCACGAAGTGCGTGATGCCCCCGCCGGTATCGGCCCAGATCTCGGGCCCGGTGGTCTCGTAGTGGATGCGCGGGTTGTCAGGATTGGCGAACTGGTCGAGCACGCGTCCCTTGCCCTGCGCGACCATCTGCTCGGCCAGGTCTCGCGCGTACTCCATGCCGCCGCTCTTGGGGGTGAGCAAGAGCTCGGCGCCGAAGGCCTTCATGGTCTGGGCCCGTTCGACCGAAAGGTCCTCCGGCATGATCAGCACCATGCGGTAGCCCTTGATGGCCGCCGCCATCGCGAGCGCGATGCCGGTGTTGCCCGATGTCGCCTCGATGAGCGTGTCGCCCGGCTTGATCTCGCCGCGCTCCTCGGCGCGCTTGATCATCGAGAGCGCCGGCCGGTCCTTCACCGAACCCGCGGGATTGTTGCCTTCCAGCTTGGCGAGGATCACGTTGCCTCGCTTCTCGTTCTCTGCGGCATCGATGCGCTGGAGCGCGGCCAGCGGCGTCTTGCCGATCGCGTCCTCGATCGTCGGATAGTTCGGGTGTGCCATGGCAGGCACTGTGCCATAATTTTGGGCTTCCTTCCTTCCCCTGCCCGGGTGGTGAAATTGGTAGACGCAGGGGACTCAAAATCCCCCGCCGCAAGGCGTGCCGGTTCGATTCCGGCCCCGGGCACCACGGCACAGCCTGCCCCCCAGGCCAGCGCCGGCATCCTCCGATCTCGAAAACACCTTGTTACGCTGCAGCGGCCCCTTGCACTCGGCAGGCAGGCGCTTTGGGCTACGCTCGCCTTGTAAGAAATCACCTACAAGAGGAGAGCGCGTTGCCACGACTGATCATCATGATCGGCGCCAGCCAAACCAAGCAAATCGCGCTGGGCACGGAGACCACGATCGGCCGCGCGAGCGGCAATGACGTCGTCATCGACGCGGATCAGGTGAGCCGTTTGCACGCGCAGATCTCCGTCGGCCCCGCCTTCGTTACCATCAAGGACATGGGCAGCCGCAATGGCACCTTCGTCAATGACGCGCGGATCGACAGCCAGGTCCTGGCGAACGGGGACAACATCCGCGTCGGCGCTTGCGAGATGCGATTCCTGGCGGGCGATCAGGAATACACGCAAGTCGAGGCCTTGCGACTGATGACCGTCCCAGGACTGCTCGTGGACCTCGACAAGCTGCGCGGCCCGGCGGCGTCCGCCAGGTAGCCCACGACGGGGCCGATTCGGCTCGCCGCATCCTCGGGCTGGCCGGCCGCATCCTGATCTCGGCCATGGGCCTGACGGTCGCGATGCTCAGCGTCACCGGTGTGGCCATCTGGCTGCGCAAGCGGCGGGCGCAAGCGGACGCCGCCAAGCAACAACGCGGCGCGCGCGCCATGGCGCTGCCCTAAGCCTCGATCTGCATCGCGGGCCGCGCCTGCACCTTCTGCAGCCAGGCCTGCACGTGCGCGTGCGAGGACACCGGCGCACCGAGGTAGACGCTGTAGCCGATCACCGAGCCAACCACGAGGTCCACGAGCGAGTAGTCCGCGCCCAGCATCCAGGGCTGCTTCGCCAGGCGCGCGTCGAGCAGAGCGAGCAACTGGTTCAATCCTTCGCGCGCGGCCTCCGCATGGACCGCGCTGCGCAGCGCTTCCTCGCCATGCGCCGCGACCTGCAGGCGCACCAGCACCGCACCGTAGGTGACGTAGGACCACGCACACCAGGACATCGCCTGCAGCCGCTCGGGCGCGTCCGCCTTCGGCCACAGGCCACGCGCCACGCCGTAGCGCTCGCCCAGCCACAGGTGGATCGCGAGCGCCTCGAACATCGGCGCGCCGTCCACCGTGAGCGTGGGCACCTTGCCATTGGGATTGAGCGCGAGGTATTCCAGCTTGCGCTGCTCGCCGCTGCGGATGTCGATCTTGACGCGCTCGTGCGGCACGCCCAGCTCCGCAAGGGCGCAGGCGATGGGAGTGGCGCTGGACATGGGGTGCCAGTAGAGGACGAGGGACATGGTGGACTCCTGGTTGGGTCGGGGTTTCGAGGGACTGTCGCGGCCGCGGCGGATGTCATGAACTCTAGACATCATTGCGGACAGATTCCGCCCTCGATGCAAGCTACAGTCCTGCAGCCATGCTGACCGCCTCCTCACGCCTTCTTCGCCTGCTCTCCTTGCTGCAGACCCGCCGCCACTGGGCCGGCGCCGAACTCGCCGGGCGGCTGGAGGTGCACCCCCGCACACTGCGCCGTGACATCGACCGCCTGCGCGAGCTGGGCTACCCCGTGCACGCCAGCAGCGGCGTGGCGGGGGGCTACGCATTCCGCCCGGGCCACGCGCTGCCGCCTCTGCTGCTCGACGACGAGGAGGCGCTCGCCACCGCGATCGCGCTGCGCACCGCGACGGCCGGCGCCGTCACCGGCATCGAGGAGGCGTCGCTGCGCGCGCTCGTCAAGCTCGAGCAGGTGATGCCATCGCGCCTGCACCGCCGGGTCGACGCGCTGCGCTCCGCCATCGTGCCGCTGGACCGGGCCGGGCCCGTGGTCGACGCAGCCCAGCTCGCGCAACTGGCCGCCGCCTGCCGCGAGCAACTGCGCCTGTCTTTCGACTACGGCGACAGCCAGGGCCGCGCCAGCGTCCGCACCGTGGAGCCGCAGGGCGTGGTGCACACCGGCCACCGCTGGTACCTCGTGGCCTGGGACCCGGCGCGCCAGGACTGGCGCACCTTCCGCATCGACCGCATCGCGGGCACGCTCGCCACCGGAGCCCACTTCGCGCCGCGCCCAGCGCCCGAGGGCGGCGACCTGCGCGCTTACGTGTCGCGCTCGCTCGCGGTCAGCCCCTACTCCGAGCAGGCGCGCATAGTGCTGCACGCGCCACGCGCGACGATGGCGCGGCGCATCCCGCCGTCGGCCGGTTTGCTGGAGGAGATCGATGCGAAGCGCTGCCTGCTCCAATGCGGCGCGAACGCGCTCGATTCGCTGGTCTACTGGCTGATGGCGCTCGACGTGGACTACGAGGTGCTGGAGCCCGCTACGCTGAAGGAGCGGCTGCGCGTGGCGGGGGAACGGCTTGCTCGATGCCTGGCGGCCGGTGACGGGCGGAAGAAGAAGGCAAGACCCGCCTGAGCGTCACGCATCGCGCAGCAGCGCCATCGCGTAGCTGTCGTGGTACATGCCATCGATCAGGAAGGACTTGCGCCTGATGCCCTCCATCTCGAATCCCAGGCGTTCGTAGAGCGCCTTGGCATTCAGGTTGTCGGCGCGGACGATCAGTTCGATGCGGGTCATCCCCGTGGCCCAGGCCTTCGCGATCGTGGCCTCCATCAACCGGCGGCCGACGCCCTGGTGCCGGGCGCCGGCAACCAGGCCGATCCCGAGGACGCCGACATGCCTGCGCGCCTCGCCAAGCACGGGGAGGATGTCGCACCAGCCCACGACCTCCCCCTCCGCCACCGCCAGGAACTGGCATTGCCCCTTCTCGAGGACATTCCGATAGAAGGCGAAGACCAGTTCGGCCGGTGGCGCCTGGAGAAAGGCGAGGAAGCGCCTTTCCCTCGCCACCACATCGAGCGCGCGATGGAGCGATTCGAAGTAGGGCTCTGCGAGCGGGACGATCGACACGTTCATGATTTCCTGCCTTGCATGCGGCCGCATGCGCCGCACGCAATTCTCCGCCCGAGTACTTGAACGGGTGGATCTTGCGTGCACGAACGTCCTTCCAACTCAATCCCAGACCGGCGCAAGCCCCTCCGGATTCACCAGGCGATCCCCTCGCTCCAGCGCGTCGATGCGCGCCATCTCCGCTTCGGTGAGGCGCAATGCCTGCGCCGCCAGGTTGCTCTCGAGGTTCGCGCGCTTCGTCGACGAGGGAATCACGGCGAAGCCATGCTGCATCCCCCAGGCCAGCACCACTTGCGCTGTCGTGGCGCCGCGCTCGTGCGCGATGGCCTGGACCACCGGCTCCTGCAGGGCCTTGCCGTAGCCGAGGGTCATGTAGGAGGTAGTGTGGATGCCATGCCCGGCCGTGAAGGCGACCACCTGGCGGTTCTGCAATGCCGGATGGAGCTCGATCTGGTGCGTGGCGATGCGCTGGGCGCCGACGGCATCGATGGCCTGCTGCAGCAGCGCGATGTTGAAGTTCGACACGCCGATGCGCCTGGTCAGGCCCTGGTCCTGCGCCGCGGCCAGCGCGCCCATGAACTCGGCCACCGGCACCGCGCCGCCTGGCGACGGCCAGTGGATCAGCGTCAGGTCCACATGGTCGGTGCGCAGCTTGTCGAGGCTGTCCTGCAGGCTAGGCACGAGCTTGTCGCCGGCGAGGTTCTCGGTCCAGATCTTGGTGGTGACGAAGAGCGCGTCGCGCGGCACGCCGCTCTCGGCGATGGCCTGCCCGACCTCGGCTTCATTGCCGTAGATCTGCGCGGTGTCGATGAGGCGGTAGCCGAGCGCGAGGCCCGTCTTGACGGAGTCGATCACGACCTGCCACTGCAGGCGGAAGGTGCCGAGGCCGAGGGCGGGAATGGTGCGGGTGTTCATGATGACGAAGGGTAGAAGTTGCGAGAGAAGGAAGACAGGACTCAGTGCCCGACCGGCACCGGCCCGGCGGCACGCACCGGGATCCCGGCGCGGCGGTCCAGCGTGCCGCTCCAGTGCGTGAGCGCCAGAGACACCAGCACGACCGCGGCACCGATCCAGGGCGTGTGCATCAGGCCCAGATGCGTGACGATCAGGCCGCCCGCCCAGGCGGCGCCGGCGATGCCGAGGTTGAAGGCCGCGATGTTCAGGCCCGAGGCCACGTCCACCGCCTGCGGCGTGTAGCGTTCGGCCTGCTTAACCACGTAAACCTGCAGGCCCGGCACGTTGCCGAAGGCGACGGCGCCCCACAGCAGCACCGTGACGACGGCGAGCCACGGGTGCGGGGCCGTGAAGTTGAACAGCAGCAGCACCGCGGCGAGCAGCGCGAAGATGATCCGCAGCGCGGGAATCGGGCCCTGGCGGTCGGCCAGCCGGCCGCCCCAGATGTTGCCCACCGCGACCGAGACGCCGTACACCAGCATCACCCAGCCCACGGCACCGGCCGAGAAGCCTGAGACCTCTTGCAGGATCGGTGCCAGGAACGTGAAGGGAATGAAAGAGCCGCCGTAGCCGATGGCCGTCTTGGCATAGACCAGCAGCAGTCGTGGCTCGGCCAGCACCTTCGCCTGCTGCACCAGCGAGGCCGGCGGGGTGTGGCGGATATTGCCGGGCACGAAGATCCAGCTGCCGACAAAGGCGATCACGCCCAGCGCGGAGACCGCGAGGAAGGTCTCGCGCCAGCCGAAATGCTGGCCGATGAAGGTGCCCAGCGGCACGCCGGTGACCAGCGCCACCGTCAGGCCGGTGAACATGATCGCGATGGCGCTGGCCGCCTTCTCCTTCGGCACCAGGCCTGTGGCGATGGTGGAGCCGATGGAGAAGAACACGCCGTGCGCGAGGCCGGTGAGCACGCGCGCCACGATCAGCGATTCGTAGCCCGGCGCCTGCCACGCGAGCAGGTTGCCGGCAGTGAACAGGGCCATCAGGCCGAGCAGCAGCGCCTTGCGCGGCAGGCGGCCGGTGAAGGCGGTGAGCACCGGTGCGCCGACGGCAACGCCGAGCGCATACAGGCTGACCAGCAGGCCAGCTGACGGCAGGCCGATGCCGAGGTCCGCCGCGACGGTGGGGATGAGGCCGACGATCACGAACTCGGTCGTGCCGATGGCGAATGCGCTGAGAGTCAGCGCGAGCAATGCAATGGGCATGGAGACACTCCTGTGGGAATGGCAGGAGTGTGGGGCTGCGATCCTTGCAGAATAAGTGGGCTTTCCTCATAAGATATTTGATCCAAAATCAACAATTGATCCGGCGCGTCCGGCAGGTCCATGAAAACCACGCTCGAAGAACTGCAGGCCTTCACCGCCGTGGTCGACACCGGCTCGGTCACCGCGGCGGCCGAGCGCCTGGACCAGACGGTGTCGGGCATCAGCCGCGCGCTGGGCCGGCTCGAGAAGAAGCTGGGCACCACGCTTCTGCGCCGGACGACGCGGCGCATCGAGCTCACCGAGGAAGGGCAGGCCTTCCTCACCCACGCGCGAGCGATCCTCGCCGCCATCGACTCGGCGGAGGAGCAGATGGCGTTGCGACGCCAGCAGCCGGCGGGACGCCTGCGCGTGAACGCCGCCACGCCCTTCATGCTGCATGCCATCGTGCCCCTCGTGGCCGCCTTCCGCGCCGCCTATCCGCAGATCGACCTGGAGCTGGACACCGACGAGCTCAACATCGACCTTCTGGAGCGCCGCACCGACATCGCGATCCGCATCGGCGCGCTGCGCGATTCGACGCTGCACGCACGCCCCCTCGGCACCAGCCGCATCCGGGTGCTGGCCAGCCCGGCCTACCTCGTGCGCCACGGCCGGCCGCGCTCGGTGGCCGGCCTGGCGAAACACCTGCTGCTGGGCTTCACCCAGCCCGAATCGCTCAACCGCTGGCCGTTGCGCGGCGCGCATGGCGACGAGTGGCCCATCAAGCCTGCGATCACGGCGTCGAGCGGCGAGACGCTGCGCCGGCTGGCACTGGAAGGCGCCGGGATCGTGTGCCTCTCGGACTTCATGACCGCCGGCGACCGCGCGCGCGGGGACCTGGTGCAACTGCTGGCGCGCGACACGGTGGAGGTGCGCCAGCCGATCAACGCGGTGTACTACCGTAACACCGCGCTGGCGGCGCGGGTCACCTGCTTCCTGGATTTCATCGCGGGCCGGCTGGGTGGGTGGGATCTGAGCCGGCGGACCACCGACAGCAGCACGGCGCCAGCCCGCACAGCCGGGGGGGCCCTCAATGAAGGCAAAATCCGCGAAACCCACGAGACGCCCACCCCTTCATGAAGATTGCTACCTGGAACGTCAACTCCCTCACCGCCCGCCTGCAACACGTGCTGGACTGGCTGATCGCCAACCCGGTCGACGTGCTGTGCATGCAGGAGCTCAAGCTGACCGACGACAAGTTCCCGCTGGAGGTGCTGCAGTCGGCCGGCTACCACGCGGCGGTGTTCGGGCAGAAGACCTACAACGGCGTCGCTATCCTGAGCCTGGCGCCTTCGCGCGACGTGGCGAAGAACATCGGCGGCTTTGCCGACGACCATTCGCGCGTGATCAGCGCCACGGTGGACACGCCCTCCGGCCCGCTGCGCGTCGTGAACGGCTACTTCGTCAACGGGCAGGCACCGGGCACGGAGAAGTTCGCCTACAAGATGAGCTGGCTTCGCGCGCTGCGCGACTGGCTGCGCGAAGAGATGGCGGCGCACCCGCGGCTCGTCCTGCTGGGTGACTTCAACATCACGCCGGAAGACCGCGACAGCTACGACCCGGTGGGCCTGGCCGAGACCATCCACCACACCACCGAGGAGCGCGAGCATTTCAAGGCGCTCCTGCAGCTGGGCCTGGTCGACGGCTTCCGCCTGTTCGAGCAGCCGGAGAAGAGCTACTCGTGGTGGGACTACCGCATGCTGGGCTACCAGAAGAACCGCGGGCTGCGCATCGACCACATCCTGCTGAGCCAGCCGCTGGTGCCGCTGGCGAAGGGCTGCGTGATCGACCGCGCGCCGCGCAAGTGGGACAAGCCCAGCGACCATGCCCCCGTGATCCTGGAACTCGACGCATGAACATCGCACTCAAGACCCTCGCACTCAAGACCCTCGCACTCAGGACCCTCGCACTCAGGACCCTCGTTCTGGCGGCCGCGCTCACCCTGTCCGCCTGCTCGATCTTCAAGCAGGACACCGCCACCGGCCCGACGTCCTCGCGCGATACCGACGGGCCTGCGGACGAAGTCGTCAAGCCCTCGGCGGAAGTGCCGACCACGCGCCTCATCACGGCGCAGACGCCTGCCGTGCGCGCCTACCGCAAGGTCGGCGCGCAGCACATCTACAAGACCTACCCCAAGCGCATCTACAAGGGAAAGATCCCGCCGCTGGTCTACGCGGTGGTGGTGACGGAAACCGACATCGACAGCACAGGCAAGGTGACGGGCGTGTACTTCTCCCGCACGCCCAGCCACGCGCCGGAGGTGAGCGGGCTGATTGCCCAGCTGATCAAGGAAGCATCCCCGCTGCCCAGCCCGGGCAAGCTCGGCGGCCACACCTACGTCGACACCTGGCTGTGGGACAGGAGCGGCAACTTCCAGCTCGACACGCTAACGCTGGGCCAGCGCAGCCGCTGAGCACGGCGCCCCCTTTGGCCCGCGCCTATTCCAGGCCCAGTTCCTGGATCTTGCGGGTGATCGTGTTGCGGCCGATGCCGAGCTTCTGCGCCGCCTCGATACGGCGGCCCCGGGTGTTGGCGAGCGCAGTGAGGATCAGGCGTGACTCGAAGCGGCGCGTCAGCGTGTCCCAGACGTCGTGACGGCCGGCCGCGAGCAGGCTCTGCGCTTCCTGCTCCAGGCCGCTTTCCCAGGCTGAAACAGAAGCAGCAGCGACGACAGGGGCTGGCGCGACGGCCTGTGGCAACGGGCTCACCACCGGCTCGTGTTCCTCGATCGCCGGCGCGGCGGCAAACGCGGCCGCCGACGGCGCCTCTGCCGGCGCGGCGACCATCACCTCGGGCGGCAAATCCTTGGCCTCGATCAACTGCGAAGGCGCCATCACGGTCAGCCAATGGCAGATGTTCTCCAGCTGCCGGACGTTGCCGGGGAAGGAGAAGGTCGAGAGCTGTGCCAGCGCCGCATCCGAGATACGCTTGGGCTCCACGCCCAGTTGCTTGGCGCTCTGCTGCAGGAAATGGCGGGTCAGCGCGGGGACGTCCTCGCCGCGCTCGCGCAGCGCGGGCAGCCGCAGGCGGATCACGTTGAGGCGGTGGAACAGGTCCTCGCGGAAGCCGCCCTGCTTGACCCGCTGCTCCAGGTCCTGGTGGGTGGCGGCAATGACGCGCACGTTGGCCTTGACCGAGTTGTGGCCACCGACGCGATAGAAGTGTCCGTCGCTCAGCACGCGCAGCAGGCGCGTCTGCAGGTCGAAGGGCATGTCGCCGATCTCGTCGAGGAAGAGCGTGCCGCCCTCGGCCTGCTCGAAGCGCCCGCGCCGCATGGTCTGCGCGCCGGTGAAGGCGCCGCGCTCATGGCCGAAGAGCTCGCTCTCCAAAAGGTCCTTCGGAATCGCGGCCGTGTTGATCGCCACGAAGGGCCCGCTGGCCCGGGGCGAATGCTTGTGCAGCGCGCGCGCGACCAGTTCCTTGCCGCTGCCGGACTCGCCGGTGATCAGCACGGTCACGTTGCTCTGCGACAGACGTCCGATGGCACGGAACACGTCCTGCATGGCCGGCGCCTGGCCCAGCATCTCTGGCGTGGCCGCCATGCGTTCCTCGGCCACCTCCTCGCGCTGGCTCTCGTCGACCGCGCGGCGGATCAGCTCGACCGCGCGCGGCAGGTCGAAGGGCTTGGGCAGGTATTCGAAGGCGCCGCCCTGGAAGGCCGAGACGGCGCTGTCGAGGTCGGAGAAGGCCGTCATGATGATGACCGGCAGGCTGGGATGCTTGGCCTTGATCTTGTCGAGCAGATCCAGGCCCGAACCGCCCGGCATGCGGATGTCGCTCACCAGGACTTGCGGGCCCTGCGACTCGTCGTCGGCCGCGGCCTCGAGGGCGGCGAGCACCTCGCGCGTGTTGGTGAAACTGCGGGTGGGCAGGTCCTCGCGCAGCAGCGCCTTTTCCAGCACGAAGCGGATCGATTGGTCGTCATCCACTATCCAGATCGGCTTCATGCAGTTCCTTCTTCCCTGTCCTAAGGCAACGGTATCAATATCTTGAAATCGGTCCGGCCCGGAACACTGTCGCACTCGATCACGCCATGGTGCTGTTGCACGAAAGTTTGCGCCAGCGTCAATCCAAGGCCCGTCCCGCCTTCCCTGCCCGACACCAGCGGGTAGAAGATGCGGTCCTTGATCGTGTCCGGCACGCCCGGTCCATTGTCGATGACATGCAATTCCAGTGCCAGTCGGTACCACTGCTTGTTGAAGATCACCTGACGCGCGACGCGGGTCTTGAGCGTGATGCTGGCATCGCCCGCTGCACGCCGCTCGGCAAGCGCCTGCGCCGCGTTGTGGACGATGTTGAGCGTGGCCTGGATGAGCTGCTCGCGGTCGCCGCGGAACTCCGGGATCGACACGTCGAAGTCACGCTCGATGTGCAGGTCGCGCGGGAACTCGGCGAGGATCACCGAGCGCACGCGCTCGCACACCTCATGAATGTTGACGTCGCCGACCACGTGCGGACGGCGGTGCGGCGCGAGCAGGCGATCGACCAGCGTCTGGAGGCGATCGGCCTCGTGGATGATGACCTGCGTGTACTCGACCTGGTCGCGCGACTCGACCTCCATCTGCAGCAACTGCGCGGCGCCGCGGATGCCGCCGAGCGGGTTCTTGATCTCGTGCGCGAGGTTGCGGATCAGCTCCTTGTTGGCTTGCGCCTGGTCGAGCAGGCG
Organism: Variovorax sp. JS1663; assembly: GCF_002157355.1. Lineage (GTDB taxonomy): Bacteria > Pseudomonadota > Gammaproteobacteria > Burkholderiales > Burkholderiaceae_C > Variovorax. Next base: position 21,418 of record NZ_LYMK01000004.1, read on the forward strand.
CTCCTCGCGGTCTTGCCGCGCCTGTTGTTCGAGCGGCGACATCTCGATGATCAGCTCGCCGGGTTTGTCGCCCTGGGCGAGCGTGACCTGCACCGGCATCAGCTCGTGGTTGACGCGGCGCAGGAGCGCTTCGTAGCGCAGGGTGGCGAAGTCGTTGCTGCGCGCGCCGTCGATGGCGGTGCGCAGCACCTGGGGCTCGTGGAAGCAGGCGCCGAACTGGGAGCCTTCGAGGGTGCGACGGGAGGTGCCGAGCGCGTCCTCGAGACCGGCGTTGGCGAACAGCACCGAGCCGTCGGTGCGCACCACCGCGATCAGCGTGGAGAGGAGGTCGAAGGCCTGGAAGCGCTTGGCGGCGGCAGCGGATTTGCCGAAGGCCATCAACGCGCGGCCGGCAGGCGGCCGATCTCGCGGCGGATGCCGGCGATGTCGCTCTCGTTGCGCGCGATCTCGGCTTTCATTTCGGCCACGCGGTCCAGGTACTTCTGGTAGTTGCGGGCCTCGCTGCCCTGCTTCTCGGGCTCGCCGTTGTTGTAATCCTTGAGCAGTTGCGCCTGGCGCTCCTCGGCCTTCTTGAGCTCGGTCTCGAGCACGGTGCGGGCCTCGCCGTCGCGGGCACGCTGGTCGGTGCTCTCCACGCGCGGGCTGCCGGCGGGCGCCCGAACCGTGGAGGTGCTGCCTGCGGCGGCAGCGGCAACCGGGCGGCTGCCCTGGACCACGGTGACGTTGCCGCCTTCCATGATCTTGCAGCCGCGCTGCTGGGCCAGGGTTGCGTTGTTGGTGTACTCGTTGCCGCAGCGCCAGACGCGCTCCTGTTGCGCCTGGGCCTGCATGGGGATGCCGGCCGCTGCCGCGGCGGCCAGCAGGAGAGCGAGAGAGGTCTTCATGATCGTCGAGTGCAAAGTGGGCAACCAGCCGGCATTTTCATGCAATTCGATGCCATCGCCATGCGGGTGGTTCCGCCCATGAAAAAAGGACGGCAGGCCGTCCTTTTCTCACGCGGATCGCCCCGATGGGGCGATCACCTTACAGGGAGTAGTACATGTCGAATTCGACCGGGTGTGTGGCCATCCGGAAGCGCGTGACTTCCTGCATCTTCAGGTCGATGTAGGCGTCGATGTAGGCATCGGTGAACACGCCGCCCTTGGTCAGGAAGGTACGGTCCTTGTCGAGGTACTCGAGCGCCTGGTCGAGGCTGTGGCACACGGTCGGGATCAGTGCGTCCTCTTCAGGCGGCAGGTGGTAGAGGTCCTTGCTGGCGGCTTCGCCCGGATGGATCTTGTTCTCCACGCCGTCCAGGCCGGCCATGAGCATGGCGGCGAAGCCGAGGTAGGGGTTCATCATCGGATCGGGGAAGCGCGCCTCGACGCGGCGGCCCTTCGGATTGGCCACGAAGGGGATGCGGATCGAAGCCGAACGGTTCTTGGCCGAGTAGGCCAGCTTCACCGGGGCTTCGAAGCCGGGCACCAGGCGCTTGTAGCTGTTGGTGCCGGGGTTGGTGATGGCGTTCAGCGCACGGGCGTGCTTGATGATGCCGCCGATGTAGTGCAGCGCGAAGTCGCTGAGGCCGGCGTAGCCGTCGCCTGCAAACAGGTTCTTGCCGTCCTTCCAGACCGACTGGTGCACGTGCATGCCGGAGCCGTTGTCGCCCACGATGGGCTTGGGCATGAAGGTCGCGGTCTTGCCGTAGGCATGGGCCACGTTGTGGATCACGTACTTCTGCAGTTGAACCCAGTCGGCGCGCTGGATCAGCGTGCTGAACTTGGTGCCGAGTTCCATCTGGCCGGCGTTGGCGACTTCGTGGTGATGCACTTCGACCGGGATGCCCAGCGACTCGAGCACCAGGCACATCTCGGAGCGCATGTCCTGGAAGCTGTCGACCGGCGGGACCGGGAAGTAGCCGCCCTTGACGGCCGGGCGGTGACCCGTGTTGCCGTGCTCGAATTCCTTGCCGGTGTTCCACGAGGCCTCTTCGGATTCGATCTTGACGAAGCAGCCGGACATGTCGTTCTGCCAACGCACGCCGTCGAAGACGAAGAACTCGGGCTCGGGTCCGAAGTAGGCGGTGTCGCCCAGGCCGGAGGCCTTCATGTAGGCCTCGGCGCGCTTGGCGAGCGAGCGCGGGTCACGCTCATAGGGCTTGCCGTCGGTGGGATCGACCACGTCGCAGGTCAGGATCAGGGTGGTCTCTTCGAAGAAGGGATCGATGTTGGCCGTGTTCGGATCGGGCATGAGCAGCATGTCCGAGGCCTCGATGCCCTTCCAACCGGCGATCGAGGAGCCGTCGAAGGCGTGGCCGTCGTTGAACTTGCCCTCGTCGAAGTGCGAGACCGGCACGGTCACGTGCTGTTCCTTGCCGCGGGTGTCGGTGAATCGAAAGTCGACGAACTTGACCTCGTTTTCCTTCACGAGCTTGAGTACATCGGCGACGGTCTTAGCCATCAGGCTTCTCCTTGGATCGGTAGTGGTTGGAAATTCAGCGGAATCTGGAATGCAGGTTCTATGCCATTGTCAGGGGCAGCAAGCGCTGCCCGGCCCCTTGTTGGGACCCCAAAAGCAGGCGAGTTGTAACCAAATTGGTGCGCACCCAATCAACGCACCAATTCAGGGCCAAGACGCACCCCAAAGGCGTGCAGGCCTTCGAGAAGCTGCGCATAGGCTGCGTCGATGCGGTTGACATCGCCCTTGACGCCCAGCTCGATGTGCCGCCCGTGCTCGGGATGATCGACGCTGGGCAGGCTGAAGACGCGGATGCCCGGATGCGTGCGCTCGATGGCCTCCATCAGCGGCGTGAGCGTGGCCTCCATGGCACCGTACACGACCACCGACTTCTCGAGAGAGCGGCCGTACCCAAACAGGTGACCGTAGCGCTCGTCTAGCACCGACTCGATCATCGGCCAGGCCATGACCGGGAAGCCCGGCACGAAATGCACGTCGGCCACGCTGAAGCCGGGAATCTTGTTGTAGGGGTTGCGGATGATCCTGGCACCGAGCGGGAACACGCCCATGTTCAGGCGGTGCACGTTGTCCGGCCGGTCGGGCTCGTAGGGAATGCCCTGCTCGCGGGCCGTGTCCTGCATGCGCTCGCGGATCAGGACCTCGGCCTCGGGATGCAAGGCCAGCGGCACGCCCAGCGCGGCGGCCGCGCACTGGCGCGTGTGGTCGTCGGGCGTCGCGCCGATGCCGCCGGTGGAGAAGACGATGTCGCCCGAGGCGAAGGCGCGCCCCAGCGCGGCGGTGATGCGCACCGGCTCGTCGCCTACGTACTCGGCCCAGGCCAGTTGCAGGCCGCGCGCCGCGAGCAGTTCGATCACCTTGGGCATGTGCTTGTCGGCGCGCTTGCCGGAGAGAATCTCGTCGCCGACGACGATGAGGCCGAACGAACGGGTCATGGTGCTCCCCATTGGGTTGCGACGGCACGGGCATCCGCCGACTCGGCCGCCGAGGTGGAAATGGCCGCCGCGGCGCGCTGCGCCCGCAGCTGCGCCAGGGCGTCCAGGCAGTAGTGTGCGAACCAGAGCGCGGAGAAGGCGAACACCAGCGTGTAGATCCAGATCGCGAGCGGCGCCAGCACCAGGAAGGCGGCGGCGAAGAGCAGCCCCGAAGCCCAGACGATGCTGGGTGCGGCGCCCAGGTAGCCGCACAGCACGCCCACGCCGAGCAGCGGCAGGCGGTGGACGCGCAGCAGGGCCGCGCGCTCCTCGGGGCTGGCATGCTCGGACAGGGCATCGAAGCTCATCACGCGGTAGGTGAGCCAGCCCCAGATCAGCGGCGGCAGGACCAGCACCAGGGGCGGGATGAGCCACAGCGGCATCGAGACCACCAGCGCGACCAGTGCCAGCACCGTGAGGCCGAGCGCGCGGAACATGCTGCCGAAGAAGGACGCGCCCTTCTTCTGCTCCAGCGAAGGAAAGCGCCGCTCGGCCACCAGGCGGGTGAGCGCCGGCGCCATGAGGCCGGAGACGATCAGCAGCGACACCACCACGATCACGGGCGTGGCCGCGACCACCACCACCATCGGCGCCAGCACCGTGGTGACGTCGCTGGAGAACAGGCGCCCGAGCCAGGCCCAGAAGCTGGCGATCAGCGGCCAGGCGTCGAGCGCATCGCGCGTCCAGGCCACGGTGGCGTCCCAGTAGAAGTAGCCGAAGAGCGCCGCCAGCACGATCATCAGCCCGAGCGGCAGCAGCGACAGCACGATCACCCGCGGGTGCATGCAGTAGGCGACCGAACGCCAGAAGGAGTCGAGAAGGAGACGCATGGGAGGCCGAGGATAACGCCAGCCCGTGACCCCGGACTCAGGCGCGACCGGCCAGCCGCTTCAGCCCAAGCCATTGCTGCGCCCAGAAGCCACGGCCGTAGTCGCGCAGGCGGCCGCCGGCATCGGGTTCGACCTGGTCGCGGATGCCCGTGGGATCGAAGCGGTCCTCGAAATTGACAGTGCGAAACAGCATGTCCCACCAGGGCAGGAGCACGCCGAAGTTGTGGCCACCCAGGGTGCGGGGGCCATTGGATTCGTGCCCGACGCCGATGCTGTGGTGCACACGATGGAAGCGGGGGCTGATCCAGAGCCGCTCGCCGATCCCGCCGAAGTGCAGGCGCAGGTTGGCATGCTGCAGGCTCTCGCTGAGCTGGGTGAAGGCCACGATGGCGATGAACTGGCCCGGCGCCACGCCGATCAGCTGAGCGACCACTACGATGATCGTGTCGTGGATGACATCGTCGAGCAGGTGGTTGCGGTTGTCGCTCCACATGGTCATCTGGCGCTGCGAGTGGTGCAGGGAATGCAGTGCCCACCACCAGTTGAAGCGGTGCTGCCCGCGATGGATGAAGTATTCGACGAAATCCAGCACCACGAGGTAGATCAGGAAGGCGACCCAGGGCACGTCGGTCACGCCGGGCCAGAGCTGGTCCAGGTGCAGGGAGCCCCAGCCGGCCGAGCGCACGGCACCCAGTGCCTCGTCGAACAGCGGGTCGAGCGCGAAGAACATCGCGAGGCGGAACAGGCCCAGCCGGTGGATCAGGGTGTAGAGGATGTCGATGCGGATGGCGCGGCGGTCGGTCACCGGCTCAACCGGCCACCAGCGCTGCAGCGGGCCGATGATGGCCACCAGGACGGCGATCTGGATCAGCCCGACCAGCAGCCAGCCGGTGGCGTCGAATGCGTCTTCGACCCAGCCGCCGAGGCCGACGTCGTAGACCAGAGGCTGCACGGCAGCCTCGAACAGCCACTGCTGCACGCTGGAGAAGAGGTCCGTCAGCCAGTCCATCGGCACGCCTTGCGTTGCTCAGGGATGCGATGCGATCCAGTCACGATACGCCGGATGCTGGCGCAGCGTCTGGAAGCAGAAGCCACGGGCCTTGAGGCCCACGATCAGCGGCTCCAGCACGGCCGGTGCCCAGGGTTCCTTGCGCGACCAGATGCCCAGGTGCGCCAGCAGGATGTCGCCGGACTGGATGTGCTCGAGGGCCTGGGCGAGCAGCTTCTCGTTGCTGAACTTCTCGCTCGGCAGTTCGTCGCCCAGGAAGCCGGCCGGCGACCAGCCCACGTGGGCATATCCGCAGCCCTTGGCGACGGCCAGCAGCCGCGGCGAGGTCTTGCCGCCGGGCGCCCTGAACAACGGCAGGGGCTTCTTGCCCGTGATGTGCTGGAGCCGCTCGGAAGCCTTGGCGATGTCGGCGCAGTACTGGTCCGCATCCCAGGTGAACTGACGGCCCGCGAAGGCGCCGGCCGATGGCTGGATGCGAAAGCGCGACGCGGCACCCTGGATGTCGCCACGCCAGTAGGCATGGTCGTAGGTGTGGGAGGCGAACTCATGGCCCTCGGCCGCCCTCGCCTTCCACCAGGGCGCCCATTGGTTGTCCAGGCTGTCGCCATCCGTCAGCGTGCGCTCGGCCGCCGCGAAGAAGGTGACGCGCACGTCCTGGCGCTTGAGCACCTCGGCGACCAGGGGCGCCACGCCCATGTGGCCGGTGTCGAAAGTCAGATAGAGCGGCTTGGTGCAACTGCCCTGCGCCACGGCGGCCGTAGACAGCACGCCCGCGGCAAGCAGAAGGATGGAAGCGGCGGCAGCCCTAGCGCTTGGCATGGTCGAGCGTCCAGACGCCGTGCGGCGAGCGGCCCACTGGCACCTGCCGCACGACCTTGCGGGTCGCCAGGTCGATCACGCTGAGCTTCTTGGCCCAGCGGGAGGTGACGAGCAGCGTCTTGCCGTCGGCCGAGAGGTCCATGCAGTCCGGCCCGCCGGGCACCGGGTAGGTGTCGCTGACCTGGAGGGTCTGCAGGTCGATGCGGCTGATGCTGTTCGCCACGCGGTTGCTGACGAAGACGCTGCGGCCGTCGCCGCCCGAGCGGAAGGCGTGGGCGCCTTTGCCGGTCAGGATCTTGCCGACCGCCTTGGGCTCGGCACCCGCAACGTCGAAGACCTGCACGCCATCGCTGCCGGTCAGGCCCACCAGCAGCGTCTTTCCGTCATGGATGCCGAAAACGTCGGCGGGCATCGGCCCGGTGGGCGTGCGCCAGCGGATGCTCTGGCTGGCCAGGTCGACCGCCACCAGCTCGTCGCTGTCCTGCATGGTGACGTAGGCGGTGGTGCTCTTTTTGTCGATCCAGATGTGGCTGGGCGTCTTTCCCGAGGGAATGCGCTTGACCAGCTTGGGCTCCTTGCCGTCCCAGCGGTAGATGTCGACGTGGTTGAGCCGGTTGCCGGCGGTCACGAACCACTTCATGTCCGGCGAGAAGCGCAGGTGGTACGGATCGATGATGCCGTAGACCACCCGCTGGACCTCGGCCGTGCGGGGATTCAGGAAGGTGAGCGAATCGCCGGCGGAGTTGGCGACGATCAGCGACTGCTCGTCGGGCGTCAGGTAGAGGTGGTGCGGCTCCTTGCCGGTCGGAATGCGCTGCTTTTCGGTCCAGTTGACCGGATCGACCACGCTCACCGTTGCGTCAAGCGAATTGAGCACGAAGACCAGGGCTGGCTCGGCGGCCAGCGACGGCAGGGCGGCGCAGGCAAACAAAAAGGCCGCGAGGCGGCCTGGGACGGAGAACTTGAAGCGCAAGGGAGGAGTTCCGGAAGAAGGCTTCGGATTTTAACGATCAACTCTGGACATCGGCTGACCTCGCCGTCCTTCCTCGCAGGGCATCGACCTGCTCGGGCTCCAACCAGCGCCATTGACCGGGCGCCAGATCATCAGGCAACGCCAGTGGGCCGATGCGAGAGCGATGCAGGGTTTCGACCCGGTTGCCCACGGCGGCCAGCATGCGCTTGACCTGGTGGTACTTGCCCTCGGTCAGCGTGAGCCGCAACTGCTGCGGTCCGGTCGCCTCGCAATCCGCCGCCCGTACCGGCTTCGGATCGTCATCGAGCACGACGCCGGCCAGCAGGCGCTCGACCTGGTCCTGCGTGACCGGATGCTTGGCGCCGACCTCGTAGACTTTCGGTACATGGTGCCGAGGCGAACCCATTCGATGGATGAACTGGCCATCGTCTGTCAGCAGCAACAGGCCTGTGGTGTCCTGATCCAGGCGGCCGATCGCCTGCACGCCCTGCACAGCACCCTTGTTGGGCCGTTGGCGCAGGGGCGCGGGAAGCAGCGTGTAGATGCTGGGATAGGTGGAAGGCTTCTGCGAGCACTCGGTGCCGGCCGGCTTGTGGAGCATGAGGTAGGCCTTCTCGTGGTAAGCCCACTCGGCGCCCTGGACCGTGAGGCGCAGGCCCTGCGCCTCGAACTCCGCGCCCGGATCGGTGACGACTCCCTCCCCCACCCGCACGAAACCCTGCTGGATGAGCCCGGCGCAGACGCGCCGGGTGCCGAAGCCCTGGGTGTAGAGGATGTCCTCGAGACGCATCAATACCCGAGCGCCAGCCCGGTATTGCGGCGCGGATCGTTGGCACCGTAGAAGCGGTTCTTGCCCACCGCCTTGCCAGCCAGCGAGGGGGCGCCGACGATGATCGCCGCCATGTGGTTGGCCGGCTGCGGCACGCCGAGGTTGTGCCCCATGTCGGTCAGGATCTTGCGCGTATCGGGGCTGAGCGCGAAGGTCTCGACGTTGGTCACGTCGGGGAGCCACTGCTGGTGGAAGCGCGGCGCGTCCACTGCCTCCTGCACGTTCATGCCGTAGTCCACCACGTTGAGGATGGTGTGCAGCACGGCGGTGATGATGCGGCTGCCGCCCGGCGTGCCGACCACGAAGACAGTCTTGCCGTCCTTGGTCATGATGGTCGGGCTCATCGAGGACAGGGGCCGCTTGCCGGGGGCGATGGCGTTCGCCTCGCCCTGCACCAAGCCGTAGAGATTGGGCACGCCCACCTTGGAGGTGAAGTCGTCCATCTCGTTGTTGAGCAGCACGCCGATACCCGCGGCCGTAACCTTGGCGCCGAACCAGTCATTCAGTGTGTAGGTGACCGAGACGGCATTGCCCCATTGGTCGACGATCGAGTAGTGGGTGGTGTTGCTGCCCTCGTGCGGCGCGACGCCGGGCTTGATGTCCTTGGAGACGCCAGCCTTCTTCGGGTCGATCACGGCGCGGACCTTCTCGGCATAGCCCTTGTCGAGCAAGCGGTCCAGCGGGTTCTTGACGAAGTCGGGATCGCCCAGGTAGCTGTTGCGGTCCACGTAAGCGTGGCGCATGGCCTCGATCTGGTAGTGGACGGACTGCGCCGAGCGGAAGCCCAGGTCCTTCAGCGGATAGCCCTCGAGGATGTTCAGCATCTCGCAGATCACCACGCCACCCGAGCTCGGCGGCGGCGCCGAGATCACGTGGTAGCCGCGGTAGTCGCATTCGACCGGTGCCAGCTCGCGCGTCTGGTACTGGTCGAGGTCGGCCTGGGTGATGATGCCCTTGCCTTCCTGGCTCGACTTCACGATGGCGGCACCGACCGGACCCTTGTAGAAGCCGTCAGGACCCTTGGCGCTGATGGCTTTGAGCGTCTTCGCCAGGTCCCTCTGCACCAGCTTCTGGCCGACCGCGAAAGGTTCGCCCTTGTTGAGGAAGATCGCGCCGGAGGCGGAGTCCTTCTTGAAATCGGCGGTGGCCGTCGCGAGCATGTCGATGTCACCCTGCTCTAGCGCAAAGCCGCGCTCGGCCAGCGCGATCGCTGGGGCAATGAGCGCCGGGCGCTGCATGGTGCCGTACTTCTGACGTGCCAGCTCCAAGCCGGAAACGGTGCCGGGCACACCGACGGCGAGATGACCGTTCGTGCTCAGCCCCTTGATGACGTTGCCCTCCTTGTCGAGGTACATGTTCGCCGTGGCGGCCAGCGGCGCCTTTTCGCGGAAGTCGAGGAAGGTCTTGCGGCCGTCAGCCAACTGGACGGTCATGAAGCCGCCGCCACCCAGGTTGCCGGCCGCCGGGTAGACCACCGCAAGCGCATAGCCCACGGCCACGGCCGAGTCGATCGCGTTGCCGCCGCGCTTGAGAACATCCACGCCGACCTTCGTCGCCAGGTGCTGGGCACTGACCACCATGCCGTTCTCGGCTGCGGCCGGGGCCAGCGAGGCGGCATGCAACTGTGCCGCGCCGGCCAGCGCCAGCGCCGCTGCAACGGTGCTACGCAGAATCGAAGTCCACTGGGCTTGTTTCACTGTTGTCTCCTTGTTTTCCAAGGAGACGATCATGCCTCAAGCAGTGCCTTCCGGCGCAGGTCGCGCAGGGCCAGCGTCACCTGTCGTAGCGTGAATTCCCGCAGGGCCACCTCGTCCGTCAGGGGCTTCTCGTCCTTGATGAAGCGCAGGCGGCCAGCGCGCGCCTCCGCGGCGAGATGCTCCGCCAGGGCGTCGTGCGAATGCTCGCCATCGAGCAGGGGCAGCAGGCAGCGCTCGAGCAGCGAGAGGCCTACCAATTCGTGCCACTGGTTGCAGGCCAGCGCCGTCGGCCCGGCACTGAGCGCCAACCCAGGCGCGCGACGCTGCACGGCGGAAGCTCGCGGAAGCGCCGACACCTCGACGCTCGCATTGGGAGGCGTCCGTCGGATGCGCACCGCGCCGAGGATCACCAGTTCCTCCAGCATCGCCATGACCACCGGGTCGACCGCGGCACGAGGCTCGCCGGTGCGCGCCGACACGGCGGCAATGAGCGCCTCCGTCGACATGCTGGCCGGGTAGCGCTCGTCCAGCACCTGGGCCACCGCCTTGTGCACCGGCTGCCGCAGCGTGACCTTCAGATTGCGGATCGCGTTGCAGGCCTGCTCGCGGGCATCGAGCGTGAGCACGCCGCCGTCCGCGGCCGAGAACACGCCGGCGTACTCGAGCGCGCGGATGCGTTCGGCATCCAGGCGATAGCGGATGTTCGCGGCGCGCTCCTGCTTGACCAGCAGCGACTGGCGGAAAGTCCTGTTGACCAGGAAATCCAAGTACTGCTCCATCATGATCTGGCTTCCGCCGCATTCCCGCATCAGCGGATCGCGCACCTTCTCGCCGTAGTTCTGCACGAACATGGTCGAGGGTTCGGCATCGGCCAGGTAGTTGAGTCCATGGGCACTCGCGCGCGCGGCGAACTCCTTGAAGTAGCAAGGCGCGTTGTGGGGCTCGAGGAATTCATGCAGCAGGTAGTACGCGCCCGAGTTGCGCACGATCGGCATGTTCTCTTCCAGAGTCTTCTTGAGCACGCTATCCGGTCGCGCGGATTGTTCGAGAAATTCGAGCATGCCGCGGGCATAGGAAAGTTTCTCGTTGGGCTCGTCGCGCGGCGCGCCGCGCAGGATCATCGCGTCCCGCACGATCTCCCGCGCCTTCCAGCCCGGGTAGACGTTGTAGCTCAAGTAGGCCACACCCTCCGGCGACAGGTTCTGCGAGCACACGCGAAGGATCGCGTCCTGGACCGGCGCCGGCACCCAGCTGTAGACACCGTGGCAGATGATGTAGTCGAACTGCCCGAAGGACGCATCGATGCCGGTGATGTCCAGGGCGCGCAACTCGATGTTCTTGAGCTGCGCTTGATCGATGGCGGCCTGGCCCTGGGCGATCTGCACGGAAGACAGATCCACGCCAAGCATGCGAGCGTCCGGATGGCGCGCAGCGATCGGAATCAGGTTGCCACCCGCGGCGCAGCCCAGTTCGAGCACGCGTGCCTGCGCAGGCGCCGGCGCGGCAAGACCGAAGAGGAAGGCGAGTGCTTCGAGATGCTCGATCGTTGCCTGGGGGAAAGGATGAGAGTCGTAAGGAACGACGTCGTAGTAGTTCGAGAGCGAGGGCGATGTCGATGAGTCCATGGATTCCTCTGGTGCCGCGCGGCGACACGACCTGCCGGGCTATGCAGACGGCTCAGCCCTTCCGGCCGCGGGCGCGAGCGAGCGCGACTATAGCTCGCGTGCAACAACCTGCGAGGAAGCCAAAAGAATGCGTCAGAATTGCCGATCCGCCGCCGGGCTACGTGTCGAGCGTCCGCGCTGTCAGCAGGTAGGTCGAGAGGTTCGCCAGCTCTTGCGACAAGCCATACATGTGCTGGTACTGCAGGATCTGACGCGCGATCAACCGCAAGCGCATGCCGAAGTCCGGACGGGAAGCCTGCTCCAGCAAGGATGGCATGACCGGGAGATGGGCGCCACGCTGGAACGATTGCATGATCGGCGGCATGTCGCCACGCTGGAACTCGAGCGCCATGCTCATTCTCGGACGCTCGGCGAATTCGCTGGTCGGGCCGCCCCAGTGCATGACACGTTGATTCCAGACCAGGTAGTCGCCGGGTGTGGCCGGCAATGCACGCGCGGCGAACGCTGGTATAGGAGGCTCCGGCATGCCGGCCGGCGTGTTGTAGCCGGGATCCATGTGCGCCGGCACGATGTACATGCAGCTGTTCAGCGGATTGGCGTCCGAGAGCGGAATCCAGCAGGTGAGCGCACGCGGCGAGCCATCCGGTGCCAGCGCGTCGTGGCGATTGTCCCGGTGTGGCTTCCATCCGGTTTCGCCCTTCTTCGGATCGACGTGCCAGGCCCAGAATGCGGGCAGAGGACGGTAGTCAGCCCCGAGGAAGTACGAGAAAAGCGGCCGAAGCCGTTCGTAGCAGGCCCAGGGTTCGTCGTAGACCCACGCGAACACGGCCGGCAAGCCCATGCCGATGCATTGCGTCACGCCCTCGCCGATCAGTGGCGCCATGCGCCCGATGGCGTCGTCACCATCGCCGAAGTAGCCGTCCTTCGCCATGCGCTGCGCAAGCCGTTCGTAGCTCTGACGTGGCGTGGCTTCGGCAGTTGACGATATGCCACTAATGTGAAGTTGGGGCGCGACCCCGCGCCAGAAGCTGGCGCTGCACAGGGCGTCCCAGGTCAGCGCTCGCTGGACAGGCTCGATATGGATCATGGCGCGCTCCCGGATCTCGAGCGGCACAGCCAGAATCGGCGGCTCGCTGGATCCAACGGGGGCGCATCCTAGCTCTGCGAGTTGGGCTGGAGCATCGCGAAAGCAGCATTCGCGACAATCTCCCCGGCCGAAGCGTGGACGCAAGCACGCGTCTTGCAGATGTATGGTGGAGCTGGGGGGATTTGAACCCCCGTCCGCAAGCCTTCGTCGCGCAGATCTACATGTTTAGCGATCTGTTTTAGGTCTCGCCACCGGTGTCGCGCAGTCGCACGCTACACCGGCCGCCAGTACCCTTGGTTCTCGCCTCGACCCAAGGTACCCGGATCGAAGCCAGCCGATGTGGATTAACTTTGCAGCCGGGAGGCGTCAGATTGCTCTAGCGCCCCCTTGCCCAGCCCATCGGCTTGCTGTTGCAAAGCTCACCGGCAATTAAGCGGCGAGTGCGAAACGTTCGTCGTTTGCAGTTAGTTTGTTTGAATCTGTTTTACGAGCACATTCAGCTCGACATGCACCGCTGCGATTCCGAACCCACGTCGAAACCAATGCAGCCCCAAGCGATGCATTTTAGGGCCGTTCCAGAAGTTGCAAGAGCTCCAGGGGTGATCTGATAGAAGCATCGGCTTCCCAGAGCGTCACGTCCGCATCCGCGCCCATGTAGCCATAGGCAGCGGCCACTGTCCGCATGCCGGCAGCCCGGCCGGCCGCCATGTCGCGTTCATCGTCGCCGACGTAGACGCAATGCTGAGGCATCACGCCCAACTGCCGCGCCGCCTCAAAAAGCGGCTCCGGATGCGGCTTGGCATAGGGGGTCGTGTCGCCACTGACGATTGCTCCTGCCGTCCCGAACAGCGGCATGGCGCGCGTCAGCGGGCCGGTGAAGCGCACCGACTTGTTGGTGACGACTCCCCAGGGCAAGCCACGCGCTCGAAGCGTTGCCACGAGCTCGGCCACGCCATCGAAAACGCGGGTGCGCAGCATCCGAGCCTCGTAGTTGACAAAAAACTCTTCACGCAGCGGCGGGAAGTCCGGCGCGTCGGGCGTGATGCCGAAGGCGACCCCCAGCATGCCGCGCGCGCCAGAGCCGGCCATGGGACGGTAGCGCTCCAAAGGGAGGGACGCTAGGCCACGGTCGACGCGCATCTGATCGGCAGCGGCACCCAGGTCCGGCGCGCTGTCGATCAACGTGCCGTCCAGGTCGAACAGGACGGCTTGGATGGCAGCAGTGGTGCTCATCGCCGAGACACCGAGGGCTTCCGCGTCGCAAACATGTAATTGACGCTGGTGTCGTCGCTGAGCCAGTAGCGTCGCGTGATCGGGTTGTGCTGCAAGCCGCGGGTGTGGTGCAACTCGAGCCCGGCGGCGCGGCAATGCGCCGCCAACTCGCTGGGCCGGAGCAGCTTCTGGTATTCGTGCGTCCCGCGAGGCAGCATGCCCAGGACGTATTCCGCGCCGACGATCGCCAACAGGAAAGACTTGAGGTTGCGGTGGATCGTCGAGAAGAAAACCCAGCCGCCAGGCCTGGCAAGCCGGGCACAAGCCTCCACAACCGAGGCCGGCTGCGGGACATGCTCCAGCATTTCCATGCAGGTGACGACGTCGAAGCTCTCCGGTTGCTCGGCCGCCAGATCCTCGACGCTGACATGACGGTACTTCACACCGCGCGTCGCGGCCTCCAGTGCGTGCAACTGCGCGACCTTGAGCGCCTTGTCCGCGAGGTCGATGCCAAGCACGTCCGCATTCCGGCGGGCCATGGCATCCGCGAGGATTCCACCGCCGCAGCCCACATCGAGCACCTTGCACCCAGCGATCGGCGCGATGCTGTCGATCCACTCCAGTCGCAGGGGGTTGATTTCATGCAACGGTCGGAATTCGCTTTCCAGGTCCCACCAGCGATGGGCCAACTCGGAAAATTTGGCAAGCTCGGCCGGGTCGGCGTTCACAGTATCGGTCATGTACGGATTATGAAACGGCGCCAATTGCTCTTAAACATTCACATTGAATCGGCAATGCAACGGGCATAAAAAAACCCCGCCGAGGCGGGGTTGTCTTGCTGATTCCAGGGAATCAACGGTTGGCGCGGGTACCGACCACTTCGATTTCCACACGGCGGTTCTTGGCGCGGCCTTCCTTGGTGCGGTTGTCAGCCACAGGCTGCTTCTCGCCCTTGCCTTCGGTGTAGACGCGGTTGCGTTCGATGCCCTTCGAGACCAGATAGGCCTTGACGGCTTCTGCACGGCGGACCGACAGGCGCTGGTTGTAGGAATCGCTACCGATCGAGTCGGTGTGGCCGACGGCGATGATCACTTCGAGGTTCACGTCGCGGATCTTCGAGACGAGGTCGTCCAGCTTCGCGCGGCCTTCCGGCTTGAGCACCGACTTGTCGAAGTCGAAGAAGGCGTCGGCGGCGAAGGTGACCTTCGACGCAGCAACAGCAGGTGCCGGAGCCGGAGCGGCCGGAGCGGGCGCCGGAGCAGCAGCAGCGGGCGGCGGGGGCGGAACCAGGGCGCCATCGCAGCCAGCGGCAGCGGTCGCAGGCGTCCAATTCGCATCGCGCCAGCACAGTTCGTTCGTACCGTTCTTCCAGACCAATTCGCCGGTGCCGTTTTGCCAGTTGTCGATCACGGGCCCACCGTTCGCGGCGGTGACACGGGTCTGCGCGCCGGCGGCAGTGGCGAGCGCAGCGACTGCAAACATCATCGCCACTTTATTCAGTTTCTTCATGGTTCTCCTCTTGGGGAAAAAGCCGCAGCCGCGCTGCGAATCAAGGACGCTTTAAGTGACCACCACCCAAAACGTTGAGGCGATTGTGCCATGGGATAGTTGGCAAACCGCCCGGGAGGCGCCCCGGAAACGTAGGACGGAGGCGGAATCCCGGCCTTGTGTTGCGGCGGTGCGACACCCTCGGCGGCGTAAAATTTCCGGTTCCTTGCCGTCAGCACGCTGCTCATGACCTCGTTCGCCAAAGAAACCCTGCCCATCAGCCTCGAAGAGGAGATGCGCCGCAGCTACCTCGATTACGCCATGAGCGTGATCGTCGGACGCGCGCTCCCCGATGCCAGGGACGGCCTCAAGCCAGTGCATCGGCGCGTGTTGTATGCGATGCACGAACTCAACAACGATTGGAACCGGCCGTACAAGAAGTCGGCTCGTATCGTGGGGGACGTCATCGGCAAGTACCACCCGCACGGCGACCAGTCGGTCTACGACACCATCGTCCGCCTGGCGCAGGACTTTTCCATGCGCCACATGCTGGTGGATGGCCAGGGCAATTTCGGATCCGTCGATGGCGACAACGCAGCCGCCATGCGTTACACCGAAATTCGGCTTGCGAAGATTGCGCATGAAATGCTGGCCGATATCGACAAGGAAACTGTTGATTTCGGCCCGAATTACGACGGTAGCGAAAAAGAGCCACTGGTATTGCCGAGCAAACTGCCGAATTTGCTGGTCAATGGTTCCGGCGGTATTGCGGTGGGCATGGCGACTAATATTCCGCCGCACAACCTGAACGAGGTAGTCGACGCCTGCCTGCACCTGCTTCGCCATCCCGACGCCGGCATCGACGACCTGATGGAGATCATCCCGGCCCCCGACTTCCCGACCGCCGGGATCATCTACGGCATCAACGGCATCAAGGACGGCTACCGCACCGGCCGTGGCAAGGTGGTGATGCGGGCCAAGTGCCACTTCGAGGACATCGATCGCGGCCAGCGCCAGGCGATCATCGTCGACGAGCTGCCCTATCAGGTCAACAAGAAGACGCTGCAGGAGCGCATGGCCGAGCTGGTGCACGAGAAGAAGATCGAGGGCATCAGCCATATCCAGGACGAGTCCGACAAGTCGGGCATGCGGCTGGTGGTCGAGCTCAAGCGGGGCGAAGTGCCGGAGGTGGTGCTCAACAACCTCTACAAGCAGACCCAGCTGCAGGACACCTTCGGCATCAACATGGTGGCGCTGGTGGACGGCCAGCCCAAGCTGTGCAACCTGAAGGACCTGATCGAGGTTTTCCTGCAGCACCGCCGCGAGGTGGTGACGCGGCGCACGGTGTTCAATCTGCGCAAGGCGCGCGAACGGGGCCACGTGCTGGAGGGTCTGGCGGTCGCGCTGGCAAACATCGACGATTTCATTGCGATCATTCGCAATGCGCCGACACCGCCTGTGGCCAAGGCCGAGCTGATGCAGCGGCGCTGGGACAGCAAGCTGGTGCGCGAGATGCTCACCCGCACGCGCGCCGACGGCGGCGTGGTCAATGCCGACGATTACCGCCCGGATGGCCTGGACCGCGAATACGGCCTCGGCGGCGACGGCCTCTACCGTCTGTCCGACACGCAAGCCCAGGAAATCCTGCAGATGCGCCTGCAGCGTTTGACCGGCCTGGAGCAGGACAAGATCGTCGCGGAGTACAAGGAAGTGATGGCCGAGATCGACGACCTGCTCGACATCCTGGCCAAGCCAGAGCGGGTGTCGACCATCATCAGCGATGAGCTGAGCTCGCTGAAGCAGGAGTTCGGCCAGACCAAGCTGGGCGTGCGCCGCAGCCAGGTCGAGCACAGCGCCTTCGACCTGTCCACCGAGGACCTGATCACGCCGACCGACATGGTCGTGACGCTCTCGCACGCCGGCTACATCAAGAGCCAGCCGTTGGGCGAGTACCGGGCGCAGAAGCGCGGCGGCCGCGGCAAGCAGGCCACGGCGACCAAGGAAGATGACTGGATCGATCAGCTCTTCATCGCCAACACGCACGACTACATCCTGTGCTTCTCCAACCGGGGCCGGCTGTACTGGCTCAAGGTGTGGGAAGTGCCAGCGGGCTCGCGAGGCTCGCGGGGGCGGCCGATCGTCAACATGTTCCCGCTGCAGGAAGGCGAGAAGATCAACGTTGTGCTGCCACTCACCGGCGAGAAGCGCACGTTCCCTGCCAACCAGTACGTCTTCATGGCGACCTCCATGGGGACGGTCAAGAAGACCGCGCTCGACGAGTTCAGCAACCCGCGCAAGGCCGGCATCATCGCGGTCGACCTGGACCCGGGCGACTACCTGATCGGCGCCGCGCTGACCGATGGCGCGCACGACGTCATGCTGTTTTCCGACGGCGGCAAGGCGGTGCGCTTCGACGAGAACGACGTACGCCCGATGGGCCGCAACGCCCGCGGCGTGCGAGGCATGACGCTGGAAGACGGCCAGGGTGTGATCGCCATGCTGGTGGCCGAAGACGAAGAGCAGAGTGTGCTCACGGCCACGGAAAACGGTTACGGAAAACGCACAAGCATTACCGAGTACACCCGGCATGGCCGGGGAACCAAAGGCATGATTGCGATTCAACAGAGCGAGCGCAACGGCAAGGTCGTGGCGGCCACCCTGGTGCATGCCGACGACGAGATCATGCTGATCACCGACAAGGGCGTGCTGGTGCGCACCCGGGTCGCGGAGATTCGCGAACTCGGCCGCGCAACGCAAGGCGTCACCCTGATCGGGCTCGACGAAGGCGCCAAACTCAGCGGTCTGCAGCGCATCGTCGAGAACGATGCGAACGCGGACAGCGACAACGGCGCCGACGACGCTTCCTCAACATCTTCAACGGAGAATCCTCAGTGAAAAAACTCAAGCTCGCGCTTATCGCGGCGGCGGTGGCCGGCAGTTCGATGGCTATGGCCCAGGACAAGGCGGCAATGGTCAAACAGTTCCTCGATCTGCAGCGCCCGGGCATCGAAGCCCTGGCACGCGGCCTGGTCGAGCAGTCCAGCGCACCCATCGCGCAAGCCGGGTCGCAATACCTGCAGACCCAGGTGCCGGCCGAAAAGCGCGAGGCCGCCGCCAAGGCAGCCGATGCCGAGCTCAAGAAATACTTCGACGATGCCTACCCGATCGTGCGCGACAAGGCAGTGAACCTCGCGCCCGACACCCTGGGCCCGATCCTGCGCGACAACTTCAGCGAAGACGAGCTGCGCCAACTGCTGGCCTGGATCAACTCGCCCCTGAGCAAGAAGTACCAGGAGCTCAACCCGAAGATGCAGAGCGCGCTGACGGAAAAGCTGGTCGCCGAAACGCGCGCCAGCATCGAGCCCAAGATGCGCACCCTGGACGCCAACGTCGCCAAGGCCCTGGGCGCCCCGACCGAGGGTGCTCCCCCGGCCAAGTCCGCGCCCAAGGCGCCTGCCAAGAAGTGACGGCGGCCGCGGGTCGACGCCCGTACAACTTCTCCGCCGGCCCGGCCGCGATGCCGGAGGCGGTGCTGCAGCGCGCCGCCGCCGAGATGCTCGACTGGCACGGCAGCGGCATGAGCGTGATGGAGATGAGCCATCGCGGCAAGGAGTTCGGCGCGATCTGCGCGCAGGCGGAAGCCGACCTGCGCACGCTGCTCGGGGTGCCGGAGCATTTCCACATTCTCTTCATGCAGGGTGGCGGCCTCGGCGAGAACGCGATCGTGCCCATGAACCTGTCGCGCGGCGGCCCGGTCGATTTCGTGGTCACGGGCAGCTGGAGCGCCAAGTCCCAGAAGGAGGCGCAGCGCTACTGTCAGGCCAAGGTGGCGGCCTCCAATGCCGACAGCAAGCACACGCGCATGCCGGCGCCCTCGACCTGGCAGCTCTCCGCCGACGCCTCGTACGTGCACATCTGCTCCAACGAGACCATTCACGGCGTGGAGTTCCAGGAGCTGCCCGACCTTGCCGCACTGGGCAGCCGGGCGCCGCTGGTCATCGATTTCTCCTCGCACGTGGCGTCGCGATCGGTCGACTGGCGCCGCGTGGGTCTCGCCTTCGGCGGCGCGCAGAAGAACCTCGGCCCGGCCGGCCTCACGCTGGTGATCGTGCGCGACGACCTGCTGGGCCACGCGCTCGAGATCTGCCCGAGCGCCTTCAACTACCGGATCGTGGCGGACAACCAGTCCATGTACAACACGCCGCCGACCTGGGCCATCTACATCGCCGGCCTGACCTTCCAGTGGCTGCTGCAGCAAGCCGAAGGCGGACTGACCGGCGTCGCGGCGATGGAACAGCGCAACCTCGCGAAAGCGCGCCTGCTCTACGACTTCATCGACGCCTCGGCCTTCTACGAGAACCGGGTCTCGCCCGACTGCCGCTCGCGCATGAACGTGCCCTTCTTCCTCCGCGACGAGAGCCGCAACGACGCCTTCCTCGCCGGCGCGCGGGAGGCTGGCCTGCTGCAGCTCAAGGGCCACAAGTCGGTAGGCGGGATGCGAGCCAGTATCTACAACGCCATGCCGCTCGAAGGCGTGCAGGCGCTGGTGGGCTACATGCGAGAATTCGAGCGGTCGCACGCGTAGACGCCTGCGATCCGACCGATGACCGCACCGACCTCTCAGCCCCCCGCTTCCGACCCGAACCACAGCCTCGCCGATCTGCGCGTGCAGATCGACTCGCTCGACCAGCAACTGCTCGACCTGCTCAACCGCCGCGCCCACGTGGCGGAGCTGGTGGGCGAGATCAAGAAGCGCGAGGGCACGCCCTACTTCCGCCCTGACCGCGTCGCGCAGGTGATCGAGAAGATGCAGCAGAGCAACCCCGGCCCGCTCAAGTCGTTGCACGTCGCCGCCATCTGGCGCGAGATCATGTCGGCCTGCCTGGCGCTGGAATCGCCGCAGCGCGTCGCCGTGCTGGGCCCCGAGGGCACCTTCACCGAGCAGGCCGCGATCGAGTACTTCGGCGGCGCGGCCGACCTGATCTACTGCGCCAGCTTCGACGAGGTCTTCCATGCCACCGCCGCCGGCAGCGCCCAGTACGGCGTGGTCGGCGTCGAGAACACCACCGAGGGCGTGGTCACGCGCTCGCTCGACCTGTTCCTGCACTCCCCGACCCATGTGGTCGGCGAGGTCAGCCTGCTGGTGCGCCATCACCTGCTGCGCAGCACCAATTCGCTCGAAGGCATCGAGGCGGTACTGGCGCACCCCCAGGCGCTCGGGCAGTGCCAGACATGGCTGTCCAAGCACCTGCCGCACGCCGAGCGGCGCGCGGTCTCCAGCAATGCGGAAGGCGCCCGCCTGGCCGCCGGCAATCCGGCCTGGGCCGGCCTGGCGAGCGAGCGGGCCGCGACCCGCTTCGGCCTGCACATCGTCTCCCACGCGATCCAGGACGACTCGTACAACCGCACCCGCTTCGCCGTCATCTGCCTGCCGCAGACCCTGGCCATGCCGCCGGCCTCGGGCAAGGACTGCACCAGCCTGGTGGTCTCGGTGCCCAACCGTCCCGGCGCGGTGCACGACCTCCTGGTGCCGCTCAAGCTCAACGACGTCTCGATGACACGCTTCGAGTCGCGCCCGGCGCGTACCGGCCAGTGGGAGTACTACTTCTACATCGACCTCGACGGCCATCCTTCGCAGCCCAACGTGGCCGCCGCGCTCGGCGAACTGCGCAAGCTCTGCGCGTTCTACAAAGTCATCGGCGCCTACCCCGTCACCGCCTGAGGCCGCCACCATGTTCGAACAGTTGGGCTTGGTTGGCTGCGGCCTCATGGGCGGCTCCTTCGCACTGGCAATGAAGCGCGCCAGGCTGGTCAAGCGCGTGGTCGGGTACAGCAAGTCGCCCTCGACGACCGAGCGTGCGCGACAGCTGGGCGTGATCGACGTGGCTGCCCCGTCCGCCCTGCTCGCAGTGTCGGGCGCCGATCTGGTGCTGATCGCGGTGCCGGTGGGCGCCTCGGAGGCCACCTTCAAGGCGATTCGCCACGGCATCACCGATCAGATGCTGGTGATGGACGTGGGCTCGACCAAGGGCGACGTGATCGAGGCGGCCCGGCGTGGCCTGCAGGACCAGTTCAACAGCTTCGTCCCCGCGCATCCGATCGCGGGCAAGGAAGTCGCGGGCGTCGAGCACGCCGATGCCGCCCTCTACGCGGGGCGCCAGGTCGTCCTCACGCCGGTCAAGGCCACGCGGCGCTCCAACGTGCAGCGTGCGACGCAGCTCTGGACCGGCATCGGCGCCAGGGTGGTGAGCATGACGCCGGAGGCCCATGATCGCGCCTTCGCCGCCGTGAGCCACCTGCCCCATCTGCTGGCCTTCGCCTTCACCAACGCCATCACGGCTCATCCGGAGGGCGCACGCTTCCTGGAGCTGGCCGGCCCCGGCTTTCGCGACTTCACGCGCATCGCGGCGGGCGACCCCGCGATGTGGCGCGACGTGCTGATGGCCAACCGCGAACAGGTGCTACAGCAGTCCCAGGCATTCCGCGCCGCACTGTCGCAGCTCGAGACGCTGATGAGCACCGGCGACGCGCAGGCCCTGGAGGACCGGATCGCCGCTGCCAGCCATGCGCGCGCTCAATGGCAGCCTGGCGCCGGCGCCTCGCTCGACTGACATGTTTTCCATCCCTTTCCTGGATCTTCCGCCGCTCGCGGCCGCCTCCGGCACGGTGCGCCTGCCGGGCTCCAAGAGCATCTCCAACCGGGTGCTGCTGCTGGCGGCGCTGGCCGGCGGCACGACCACCGTGCACGACCCACTGGACTCGGACGACACACGAGTGATGCTGGATGCGCTGGACGCCCTCGGCTGCCGAATCGAGCGCGAGGGCGCCACGCTGCGCATCGAGGGGCTGGACGGTCGGCTGCGGACCGCGAGCGCGAAGCTCTTCCTCGGCAATGCCGGCACCGCGATGCGTCCGCTGACCGCGGCGCTGGCCCTGCTCGGCGGCGAGTTCGAGCTTTCGGGCGTGCCGCGCATGCACGAGCGCCCCATCGGCGACCTGGTCGACGCGCTGGTGCAGCTCGGCTGCCGCATCGACTACCTCGGCAATCCCGGCTATCCGCCGCTCGCCATCCATCCCGTGCCGCTCGATGCGCTGCAGCTCGACGCGCCGATTCGCGTGCGCGGTGACGTCTCGAGCCAGTTCCTGACGGCCTTGCTGCTGGCGCTGCCGCTGGCTGCCAGCAGCCGGGACATCACGATCGACGTGATGGGCGAGCTGATCTCCAAGCCTTACATCGAGATCACGCTCAACCTGCTCGCCCGCTTCGGCATCGTGGTGCGGCGCGAGGGCTGGGAGCGCTTCGTCATCCCGGCCGGCAGCCGCTATCGCTCGCCTGGGGACATCCATGTCGAGGCCGACGCTTCCTCCGCCAGCTACTTCATCGCGCTCGGCGCGATCGCCCGCGGCGAGGGCATCCGCATCGAAGGCGTGGGCGCGGATTCGATCCAGGGCGACATCCGCTTCGTCGACGCCGCCCGGCAGATGGGCGCAAGGATCGAGAGCGGCCCCAATTGGCTTACCGTCTCGCGCGACGCCTGGCCGCTCAAGGCCATCGACCTGGACGCCAACCACATCCCCGACGCCGCGATGACGCTGGCGGTGATGGCGCTCTACGCGGACGGCCCCTGCCTGCTGCGCAACATCGCGAGCTGGCGCGTCAAGGAGACCGACCGCATCGAGGCCATGACGCAGGAACTGCGCAAGCTCGGCGCCACGGTGGAGGACGGCCCCGATTTCATCCGCGTGCATCCGCTGGGCGCGGCCGGCTGGCGCCCCGCCGCCATCCGCACCTACGACGACCACCGGGTGGCGATGTGCTTCTCGCTGGCCGCCTTCAACCCGGCCGCGCTGCCCGTGCGCATCCTCGATCCGCACTGCGTGGCCAAGACCTTTCCCGACTACTTCGAGACCCTGTTCTCGGTCGCCGAGCCGGCCGACGTGCCGGTCCTGTGCATCGACGGCCCGACCGCCTCGGGTAAGGGCACGCTGGCCGTGGCCACCGCCTATCAGCTGGGTTATCACTACCTCGACTCGGGCTCGCTTTACCGGGTCACCGGCCTGGCGATGCGCCGCAACGGCCTGGAGGCCGATGCGGCCCACGAGGCACAGATCGCCGAGTTGGCCCGCAACCTGCCTTTGCAATTCGGCGAGGGCAAGGTGCTGCTGGCCGGCGAGGATGTGAGCGACGCCATCCGCACCGAAGCCGCCGGCATGGACGCCTCCCGCGTCTCCGCGCTGCCATCCGTGCGCGCGGCCCTGCTGTCGTTGCAGAAGAGCTTTCGCCGGCTGCCCGGCCTCGTGGCCGACGGCCGCGACATGGGCACGGTGGTCTTCCCGGATGCCCGGCTCAAGGTCTACCTCACGGCCAGCGCCTCCCAACGGGCCGAGAGGCGGCATAAGCAGTTGATTTCAAAGGGTATTTCCACTACAATCGACAGTCTTCGCGCCGATCTGGAGGCGCGCGACCAGCGGGACTCCTCCCGTAGCGTCGCGCCGCTCAAGCCGGCGCCTGATGCCCGCCTCCTGGACAACTCCTCGCTTTCGGTCGAGCAATCGGTCGATCAGGTGCTGTCCTGGTGGCAGGAAGTACAGCCCTTCGGGTCCGCCTGAAGGGTGTTTTCGGTCCAGCAGGTTCCCTCCGCGCGACAGCGCACTGGCCTGCTGGTTGTTCAACTCAACCGGGCTCTCAAGCCCACAACCAACCGCCGTTTCCAGACCCACACAGCCGCAATGGTGCGACTGTCAACCCTGCGTGACGGAAGGAACTGACACATGTCTGAATCTTTTGCCGAACTGTTCGAAGAGTCCCTGAAGCGTTCCGAGATGCGCAGCGGCGAGGTCATCACCGCCGAAGTCGTGCGCGTCGAGCACAACCACGTCGTGGTCAATGCCGGCCTCAAGTCCGAAGCCTACGTGCCGATCGAGGAGTTCAAGAACGACAAGGGTGAACTCGAAGTCCAGGCCGGCGATTTCGTCTCCGTGGCCATCGGCAGCGTCGAGAACGGCTACGGCGACACCATCCTCTCGCGCGACACCGCCAAGCGCCTGGCCTCGTGGCTGGCGCTCGAGAAGGCGCTCGAATCCGGCGATTTCGTCACCGGCACCACCAGCGGCAAGGTCAAGGGCGGCCTGACGGTGCTGGTCAACGGCATCCGCGCCTTCCTGCCGGGCTCGCTGATCGACACCCGTCCGATCAAGGACCTGACCCCCTTCGAGAACAAGACCCTCGAATTCAAGGTCATCAAGCTCGACCGCAAGCGCAATAACGTCGTGCTGTCGCGCCGTGCCGTGGTCGAGGCCAGCATGGGCGAAGAGCGCGCCAAGCTGATGGAAACGCTCAAGGAAGGCGCCATCGTCCGCGGCGTGGTCAAGAACATCACCGAGTACGGCGCCTTCGTCGACCTCGGCGGCATCGACGGCCTGCTGCACATCACCGACATGGCCTGGCGCCGCGTGCGCCACCCCAGCGAAGTGGTGCAGGCCGGCCAGGAAATCACGGCCAAGATCCTCAAGTTCGACACCGAGAAAAACCGCGTCTCGCTGGGCCTCAAGCAGATGGGCGACGACCCCTGGATGGGCGTCTCGCGCCGCTACCCGCAGGGCACGCGCCTGTTCGGCAAGGTCACGAACATCGCCGACTACGGCGCCTTCGTCGAGCTCGAGCCCGGCATCGAGGGCCTGGTGCACGTGTCCGAGATGGACTGGACCAACAAGAACATCGCCCCCAGCAAGATCGTCTCGCTGGGCGACGAGGTCGAGGTCATGGTCCTGGAAATCGACGAGGACAAGCGCCGCATCAGCCTGGGCATGAAGCAGTGCAAGGCCAACCCGTGGCAGGAATTCGCGCAGAACACCAAGCGCGGTGACCGCGTCAAGGGCCCGATCAAGTCGATCACCGACTTCGGCGTGTTCGTCGGCCTGGCTGCCGGCATCGACGGCCTGGTGCACCTGTCCGACCTCTCGTGGAACGAGCCCGGCGAAACCGCCGTGCGCAACTACAAGAAGGGCCAGGAAGTCGAGGCGATCGTGCTGGCCGTGGACGTGGACCGCGAGCGCATCAGCCTGGGCATCAAGCAGCTGGACAGCGACCCCTTCACCACCTTCACCACGGTGAATGACAAGGGCCAGGTCGTGACCGGCAAGGTCAAGACCGTCGACCCGCGCGGCGCCGAGATCGACCTCGGCAACGACATCGTCGGCTACCTGCGCGCCAGCGAGATCTCCCGCGACCGCGTGGAAGATGCCCGCAACGTGCTCAAGGAAGGCGACGAGGTCACCGCCCTGGTGGTCAACGTGGACCGCAAGACCCGCAACATCCAGCTGTCGATCAAGCAGAAGGACCTGGCCGACGAGCAAGGCGCGATGGCCAACCTGAGCCAGCAGTCGGCACGCGAGAACGCGGGCACGACCAGCCTGGGCGCGCTGCTGCGCGCCAAGCTGGACAGCTCCAACGAGAAGTAAGGAGTGAACACGGGACCGGCCCGGCCGGTCCCGTGACCTTCGAATGACCCGTTCGGACCTCGTCGAAGAACTCGCGGCCCGCTTCGCCCAGCTCACGCACCGCGATGCCGAATCCGCCGTCAAGACCATTCTCGACGCGATGAGCGACGCCCTCGTGCGTGGCCACCGCATCGAGATTCGCGGCTTCGGCAGCTTCACGGTGAACCGGCGCCCACCGCGCATCGGGCGCAACCCGCGTTCGGGCGAAAGCGTGCAGATTCCCGAGAAGCGCGTGCCGCACTTCAAGCCGGGCAAGGCCCTGCGCGAAGCAGTCGATGCGCGCACGGCGGAGCTCGATGCCCGCCAACGTCAGCAGGAAGGCTGAAGCATAGAATTCCCCCGCCAACGGGGACGCGCATGAAATATCTCCTGTGGCTGCTCAAGGCAGCCATTTTTTTTACCCTCTTCGCCTTCGCGCTGAACAACCAGCACGACGCCACCGTCTACTTCTTCTTCGGCACCTCCTGGCGCGCCCCGCTGGTGCTGGTCGTGCTCGCGGCCTTCGCCGGCGGCCTCGTGGCCGGCGCACTCGGCATGCTGCCGGGCTGGTGGAAGCACCGCAGCGCCGCGGCGCAGTTGCCGCCTATGAACACGACGCCTCCCGCAAGCGCCGGCACGCCCCTTGCGTCGGCACCCGCCGCCACCGACCTTCCTGCCGTACGCCAACATGGACTTTGATTTCAGTTGGCTGCTGCTCGGCCTGCCACTGGCCTTTGTCCTGGGCTGGCTCGCCTCGCGCTTCGACCTGCGGCAGTTGCGCATCGAGAACCGCCAAGCGCCCAAGGCCTATTTCCGCGGCCTCAACTTCCTGCTCAACGAGCAGCAGGACCAGGCCATCGACGCCTTCATCGAAGCGGTGCAGAACGACCCCGATACCCAGGAGCTGCACTTCGCGCTCGGCAACCTGTTCCGCCGCCGCGGCGAATACCAGCGCGCCGTGCGCGTGCACGAGCACCTGCTCGGCCGGGGCGACCTGAGCCGCGCCGACCGCGACCGGGCCCAGCATGCCCTGGCGCAGGACTTCCTGCGCGCCGGCCTCCTCGACCGCGCAGAGGCTGCGCTGCAGAAGCTCGAAGGGACGCGCTACGAGAACGAGGCCCGGCTCGCACTCCTCGCCATCTATGAACGCTCGCGCGAGTGGGCGCAGGCCGCCGCGGTGGCGCAGAAGCTCGACGAGACCGAGCAGGCCAGCTACAGCGTGCGCCGCGCCCACCATCTCTGCGAGCAGGCTGCCGAGCAGGTGACGGCTGGCGACGTCGCGGGCGCGGAGCAGTTGCTGGCCCAGGCGACCGCCCTCGCACCACAGGCGCCGCGTCCGGCCATCGATACCGCTGCCTTGAAGCTGCGCAACGGCGATTCCGCCGGCGCCTACGAGACGCTGGCGGCCCTGTGCGACACCGCGCCGCTGGCTTTGCCGCTCTACGCGGCCATGCTGCAGCAGGCCGCGGTCGCATCGCAGCGCGGCGGCGAGGCGCTGCTGACGCTGCAGCGCCGCTATGCCGAGTCACCTTCCATCGACGTGCTCGAAGCGATCATGGCGCTGGGCGGCACGCCGATGATGCCGGAAGACGCCGTGACGGAGGAAGCCGGCGCGCCCGAGCCGCGCGACGGCTACATCGCGCACCTGAGCCATCAACCCTCCCTGGTCGCCGCCTCGCGCTGGCTGGCCGGCGAGCACTTCGCCCACGAGCAGTACCGCCAGCCGGTGCAGCGCGCGCTGGACCAGGCTACGCGCCCGCTCATGCGCTATCGCTGCGCCGCCTGCGGCTTCGAGGCGCACCAGCACTTCTGGCACTGCCCCGGCTGCCAGGCCTGGGACAGCTACCCGCCGCGTCGCGTCGAAGAACTCTGAAATCCCTCAAATTGTCGCAACCCCAACGACATCCGCGACCTTGTCGTTGAAACTCGCACCGCCAGCAGCCCGCTGGCAACGGGACGTGCAAAGCGTCCCGGTTCATCACAATCACGCAGGGAACATCAATATGTTGAAAAAGATCCTGGCCATCGCGGCCATGCTGCTGGCGGCCGCCTCCTCCTGGGCTGCTGTCGATGCCAACAAGGCAAGCGACGCCGAGCTCGATGCGATCAAGGGCGTCGGCCCGTCGCTCTCCAAGCGCATCATCGACGCGCGCAAGAACGGCAACTTCAAGGACTGGCCTGACTTCATGGCACGCGTCAAGGGCGTGAAGGAGAACAAGGCCAACAAGCTGTCGGCCGAGGGCCTGACCGTCAATGGCCAGAGCTTCGGCGGGGCGGCCCCGAGCAAGGTCGCGAAGGCCGAGACCAAAAAGGACAAGGCCGAGACCAGGAAGAGCGACGCCAAGCCCTGACCATCCCGCGGCCCTGATGCCGCGATGCAGCGAAGCCGCCCCGAGGGGCGGCTTTTTCGTTGGCGCCACCAGCCACGCGCTCAGGGGAAAGCCTCACGCGATGGCCCGATATTTGCACGTATGCTCGCCGACGCACATTTCATCGTACGTTCTGGAGAGCCCATGAATCACAAGTTCGGCATCGCCCTCGCTGGCCTCACCCTTGGCGCAGCGGCCTTTGCACAGGCCAAGTGGGACCTGCCCACCGCCTACCCCGCCACCAACTACCACACCGAGAACATCACCCAGTTCGCGAAAGACGTGGACGCGGCAACCGGCGGCAAGCTCAAGGTCAACGTGCACGCGAACGCCTCGCTCTTCAAGGCGCCCGAGATCAAGCGCGCCGTGCAGAGCGGCCAGGCCCAGGCGGGCGAGATCCTGCTGGCCAACTTCGCCAACGAGAACCCGATCTACGCGCTGGACGGCGTGCCTTTCCTGGCCACCACCTACCCCGAGGCAAAGAAGCTGTACGACGCCTCCAAGCCGGCGATGGAGAAGCTGCTCGCCGCGCAGGGCATCAAGGTCCTGTTCATGGTGCCGTGGGCGCCGCAGGGCATCTACGTGAAGAAGGAGATCGGCTCGGTGGCCGACCTGCGCGGCATCAAGTGGCGTGCCTACAGCCCGGCTACGGCCAAGATCGCCGAGTTGATCGGCGCGCAGCCAGTGCAGATCCAGCAGGCCGAACTGAGCGCCGCCATGGCGACCGGCGTGATCGAGAGCTACATGAGCTCCGGCTCGACCGGCTACGACACCAAGACCTACGAGCACATCAAGAACTTCTACGACACGCGCGCCTGGATTCCCAAAAACGCGGTGCTGGTCAACATCAAGGCCTTCGATGCGCTCGATGCCACGACCAAGGCCGCCGTCACCAAGGCGGCCGCCGATGCCGAGGCGCGCGGGTGGAAGGTCGCCCAGGAGAAGAACGACGAGTACAAGCGCCTGTTGGCCGAGCGCGGCATGAAGATCCACCAGCCCTCGGCCAAGCTCGACGCCGACATGCGCCAGGTCGGCGGCATCATGCAGGCCGACTGGCTCAAGGCGGCCGGTGCCGACGGCCAGGCGATCGTCGACACCTACAAGAAAAAGTAGTGCCCATGCGCCGCAGGGCCGATCCCAAGGCGAATACCGCAGCCGAAGGCGAAGGTACTCCAGTGCGCCGCTGGCTGAACCGCCTCTACGACGGCGCGGGCGCGCTCGGCGCCTTCTGCGTGTTCCTGATCTTCGTGCTGATGATCATCGCCGGCGTGGGGCGCCAGATGAACTGGCACGTGAGCGGCATGAACGACGCGGTCGCGTGGCTGTGTGCCGCAGCCTCCTTCTTCGCCATGGCCCATGCCTTCCGCCATGGCGACTTCGTGCGCGTGACGCTTCTGCTCGACTCCGTGCCGCTGAAGGTGCGCCGCGCGCTCGACGTCACGTGCCTGCTGATCGCGGCGGTAGCGGTGGCCTACCTCACCTACTGGGCCACCAGCTTCACCTGGGAAAGCTATGAGTTCGCCGAGATGGCGACCGGCCTGCTGGTGATCCCCATCTGGATTCCGCAATCGACCTTCGTCATCGGCTGCTGGCTGCTGCTCATCGCGATGATCGACGAGCTGGTCGGCGTGGTGCGCGGCGAGAAGCCCAGCTACCAGCGCGCGGTCGAAGAGCGGCACGCAGCCGGCGACTTTTCCTCCGACATCTAGAACAACAGAGGACTCTCGTGCTCGACACCCTCCTCATGGGCGCGCTGCTGCTCGCCATCATGCTGGTGCTGCTGGCGGGCGGCGTCTGGATCGCGATGACGCTGGCCATCGTCGGCTGGGTCGGCCAGGCCTTCTTCACCAGCACGCTGCCCGGCAAGAACCTGTTCTCCGCCTTCTGGGAGAGCAACGCCAGCTGGGAGCTGGCGGCCCTGCCGCTGTTCATCTGGATGGGGGAGATCCTGTTCCGCACGCGGCTCTCCGAAGAAATGTTCGAGGGCCTGCGCCCCTGGCTCAACCGCGTGCCGGGCCGGCTGATGCACACCACCATCCTCGGCTGCGGCGTGTTCGGCTCGGTGTCGGGCTCCTCGGCCGCGACCTGCGCGACCATCGCCAAGGTCGCACTGCCGGAACTCAAGCGCCGCGGCTACAACGAGAAGCTGGCCATCGGCTCGCTCGCCACGGCCGGCACGCTGGGCATCCTGATCCCGCCCTCGATCACGATGGTGGTCTACGCGGTGGCGGCCGACGCCTCCATCATCCGCATCTTCCTCGCCGGCTTCCTGCCGGGGCTGCTGCTGATGCTGCTGTTCTCCGGCTACATCGGCTGGTGGAGCCTGCGCCATCCCGACCAGGTGCCGCCGGCCGATCCGCCCACCAGCCTGCGCGAGAAGATCCGCCTGTCCGGCAACCTGATCCCGTGCGGCCTGCTGATCGTCTTCATCGTCTGGGTGCTGGTTGCGGGCTGGGCCACGGCCACCGAGTGCGCGGCCTTCGGCGTGCTGGGCTCGCTGGCCATCGCGGCCTGGGGCCGCAGCCTCACATGGCAGAACTTCAAGGACGGCCTGATGGGCGCGACCCGCACCAGCTGCATGATCATGTTCATCCTGGCCGGGGCCGCCTTCCTGACCAAGACCATGGCCTTCACCGGCATCCCGCGCGAACTGGCCGAATGGGTGGACAGCATGCACCTGTCGCCCTACGCGCTGATCGGCGCGCTGGTGCTGGTGTACCTGGTGCTGGGCACCGCGCTCGACGGCATCAGCATGATCGTGCTCACCGCGGCAGTGGTGCTGCCGATGGTGCAGAAGGCCGGCTTCGACCTGGTGTGGTTCGGCATCTTCGTGGTGCTGCTGGTGGAGATCGCCGAAGTCACGCCGCCGGTGGGCTTCAACCTCTTCGTGCTGCAGAACATGACGGGCAAGGACAGCAACGTGATCGCCAAGGCGGCGATCCCCTTCTTCTTCTGCCTGGTGCTGTGCATCGCCGTCATCACCGTGTTCCCCGGCATCGTGACGGTGCTGCCCAACGTGGTCATGGGCGTGGAGAAATGAAGGACTAGGATCGGCGCCGTGCTGCCCGTCCTCGCCATCTGCATCGGCGCCTCCTTCGGCGCGCTCGCCCGCTGGGGCCTGGGCCTGTGGCTCAGCACCGGCGCCTTCCCGTGGGGCACGCTGGCCTCCAACCTGATCGGCGGCTACCTGATCGGCCTCGCGGTCGCCATGTTCCAGGCCATGCCGCAGCTCGATCCGGCCTGGCGCCTGCTGCTGATCACCGGCTTCCTCGGCGGCCTCACCACCTTCTCCAGCTTCTCGGCCGAAGTGGTGGCGATGCTCATGCAGAACCGCTTCGCGCTGGCCCTCGGCACCGCGGCGCTGCATGTCGCCGGCTCGCTCGTCCTGACCTGGCTGGGCATCCGCACCGTGCAGCATTTCACCGCCTGAGCGCTGGGACCGCAGGGGCTCGGCACAGGGGGCGGTCGATAGAATCGACCGCGATGCCCCTTGCCCTCCTCGTCGCACTTCCCTTCGTTGCCAGTGTGATCGCGGCCCTGCTACCGTCGGACGCGCGCAACCGGGAATCGACGCTGGCCGGCCTGGTCGCGCTGGGCTGTGCGGTGCAGGTGGCCTGGTTCTTCCCCCGGATTGCCGGCGGCGAGGTGATCCGCGAGCACATCCACTGGATTCCCGCGTTGGGCCTGGACCTCGTGTTCCGCATGGACGGCTTCGCCTGGCTGTTCTGCATGCTGGTGCTGGGCATCGGCGCGCTGGTGGTGCTCTATGCGCGCTACTACATGTCGTCCTCCGACCCGGTGCCGCGCTTCTTCGCCTTCTTCCTCGCCTTCATGGGCGCGATGGTGGGCGTGGCGCTGTCGGGCAACCTGATCCAGATGGTGCTGTTCTGGGAGCTCACCAGCCTGTTCTCCTTCCTCCTGATCGGCTACTGGCACCACCGGCGTGATGCGCGGCGCGGCGCGCGCATGGCGCTCACGGTCACCGGCGCGGGCGGCCTGTGCCTGCTGGCCGGTGTGCTGGTGCTGGGCCGCATCGCCGGCAGCTACGAGCTCGACGCGGTGCTGGCCGCGGGCGAACGGATCCGCGCCCACGGGCTCTATCCGCTCGCGCTCGTGCTGATCCTGCTCGGCGCCTTCACCAAGAGCGCGCAGTTCCCCTTCCACTTCTGGCTGCCGCACGCGATGGCCGCGCCCACGCCGGTCTCGGCCTACCTGCACTCGGCCACCATGGTGAAGCTGGGCGTGTTCCTGATGGCGCGACTGTGGCCGGTGCTCTCGGGCACCGAAGCCTGGTTCTGGCTGGTCGGCGGCGCCGGCGCCGCGACGCTGCTACTGGGCGGCTACATCGCCATGTTCCAGCGCGATCTCAAGGCGCTGCTGGCCTACTCCACCATCTCGCACCTGGGGCTCATCACCCTGCTGCTCGGGCTCAACAGCCCGCTGGCCGCGGTCGCGGCGGTCTTCCACATCATGAACCACGCGACCTTCAAGGCCTCGCTGTTCATGGCGGCCGGCATCATCGACCACGAGAGCGGCACGCGCGACATCCGCAAGCTCAGCGGCCTGCTGCGGCTGATGCCGATCACCGGGACGCTGGCCATCATCGCCAGTGCCTCGATGGCGGGCGTGCCGCTGCTCAACGGCTTCCTGTCGAAGGAGATGTTCTTCGCCGAAACCGTCTTCATCCAGGCCACGCCCTGGGTGAACCGCAGCCTGCCGGTCATCGCCACGCTGGCCGGCGTGTTCAGCGTGGCCTACTCGGCCCGCTTCGTGTTTGACGTCTTTTTCGGCCCGCCCTGCGGGCTGGACGTGCCCAAGCAGCCGCACGAGCCGCCGCACTGGATGCGGGTGCCGGCCGAGCTGCTGGTATTGGTCTGCCTGGTGGTCGGCGTGGCGCCGGCCTGGTCGGTCGGCGCCTTCCTCGCGACCGCGGCCCGGCCGGTGGTCGGCGGCGTGCTGCCCGAGTACAGCCTGGCGGTGTGGCACGGCTTCAACCTCCCGCTCCTGATGAGCTTCATCGCCCTGGCCGGCGGCGCGGGTCTCTACCTGCTGCAGCGGCGCGGCCGCGCGCGCGGCGCCCTCGAGCACACGCCGCTGCTGCATGCCTTCGACGGCCAGCGCCTGTTCGAGAACGTCCTCGCCCGGCTGAGCGAGGCCGGCCGCCGCAGCCGCCGCGTGCTCGGCACCCGGCGCCTGCAGACGCAACTGCTGCTCATGGTGCTGGTGGCCGTGGCCGGCGCTGCCGCCTCGCTCTGGCTCGTGCCCGCGCAGCGCGGCACGCGCGAGCTGCTGCCCTTCTCGACCATGTTCGCGATGACCTGGGTGATCGGCTGCACCTGCGCGCTGGCGGCGGCGTGGCAGGCCAAGTTCCACCGGCTCGCCTCACTGATGCTGGCGGCCGGTGCCGGGCTGGTTTGCTGCACCACCTACATCTGGTTCTCCGCCCCCGACCTGGCGCTCACGCAGCTGGTGGTGGAGACCGTGACCACCGTGCTGATCCTGCTGGGCCTGCGCTGGCTGCCGATGCGCACCGCCAAGCCGCAGCCCATGCGCGCGCGCCTGCGGCCATGGGGTCGGCGCGGCCGCGACCTGCTGGTGGCGGCCACGGCCGGCAGCGGCATGGCGGCGCTGGCCTGGGTCATGATGACGCGGCCCTTCCCGCAGAGCATCTCGCCCTTCTTCCTCGAGCATGCACTGCCGCAGGGCGGCGGCACGAACGTGGTCAACGTGATGCTGGTCGACTTCCGTGGCTTCGACACCTTCGGCGAGATCACGGTGCTCGGCATCGTGGCGCTGACGGTCTACGCGCTGCTGCGGCGCTTCCGCCCCGCGCCCGAATCCATGGCGCTGCCCGCTCAGCAGCGCACGCAGCCCGACGACGGCAGCAGCGACCTGCTGAACCCGCGCCGCGCCAAGGACACGGCCGTCGGCTATCTGATGGTGCCCGCGGTGCTGGTGCGCTTCCTGCTGCCGCTGGCGGTGCTGGTGTCCATCTACTTCTTCATGCGCGGCCACAACCAGCCGGGCGGGGGCTTCGTCGCCGGGCTGGTGATGTCGGTGGCGCTGCTGCTGCAGTTCATCGTCTCGGGCACCGAGTGGGTGGAGGAGCACCTGCGCATCTACCCCCGCCGCTGGATCGCCGTCGGCCTGCTGCTCGCGCTGGGCACCGGCGCGGGGGCGATCGTCTTCGGCTATCCCTTCCTGACCACCCACACGGCACACCTGCACCTGCCGGTGCTGGGCGAGATCCACGTGCCGAGCGCCCTCTTCTTCGACATTGGCGTGTTCGCGCTGGTGCTGGGCGCCACCATGCTGA
This sequence comes from Variovorax sp. JS1663, assembly GCF_002157355.1. Taxonomy (GTDB): domain Bacteria; phylum Pseudomonadota; class Gammaproteobacteria; order Burkholderiales; family Burkholderiaceae_C; genus Variovorax. The sequence goes on from NZ_LYMK01000004.1 coordinate 55,579, forward strand.
TCCTCACGGCCCTGGCCCACCAGTCGGTCCGCAGCCACCGCTGGGCCGAAGAACAAATCGAGAAGGAGGCCGAGCGCGCCGCCGCCGAAACCACCACAGGAGGCACTGCCTGATGGAGGCTGTGCTCGCCATCGCGATCGGCATCCTCACCGGCTCCGGCGTCTACCTGCTGCTGCGCCCGCGCACCTTCCAGGTGATCATGGGCCTGACGCTGATCTCCTACGCGGTCAACCTCTTCATCTTCAGCATGGGCCGCGTCAAGATCGACAGCGAGCCGGTGCTGATCCCCGGCCTCACGGCCACGCTCGCCAACACCGCGGACCCGATGCCGCAGGCCCTGGTGCTCACGGCCATCGTGATCGGCTTCGCGATGACCGCGCTGTTCCTGGTCGTGCTGCTGGCCTCGCGCGGCCTGTCGGGGACCGACCACGTGGATGGCGAGGAGAAGAAAGAGGAGGCCGCGGAATGAAGGAGCTCGTCTCCCTACTCGACCGCCTGCTCGAGTTCGGCATGCCGCACCTGGTCGCGGTGCCGATCCTGCTGCCGCTCCTCACCGCCGCGCTCATGCTGCTGATGGGCGAGCAGCGCCGCCGCACCAAGTCCGCGCTCAGCGTGGTCTCGGGCCTGCTGGGGCTTCTGGCCGCGCTCGCGCTGCTGCGCTGGGTCAATGCGGCCGACACCGGCGGCGGGCCCGGCTCGATCGGCGTCTACCTACCCGGCAACTGGCGCGCGCCCTTCGGCATCGTGCTGGTGGCGGACCGGCTCTCGACCATGATGGTCGCGCTCACCGGCGTGATCGCGCTGTGCGCGTCGATCTACTCCACTTCGCGCTGGGACCGCGCGGGGGTGCATTTCCATCCGCTGCTGCAGCTGCAGCTCATGGGCCTCAACGGCGCCTTCCTCACCGGCGACCTGTTCAACCTCTTCGTCTTCTTCGAGGTGATGCTGGCCGCCTCGTACGGGTTGCTGCTGCACGGCTCCGGCCGGCTGCGCGTGCAGGCCGGGCTGCACTACGTGGCGATCAACCTCGCGGCTTCCTCGCTGTTCCTGATCGGCGCGGCACTGCTCTATGGCGTGACCGGCACGCTCAACATGGCCGACCTCGGCCTGCGCATCGCGCAGCTTGCGCCCGGCGACCGCGGGCTCGCGCACGCGGGCGCGGCCATCCTCGCCACCGCCTTCTTCGCCAAGGCCGGCGCCTGGCCGCTCAACTTCTGGCTGGTGCCGGCCTACAACGCCGCCGTCTCGCCGGTGGGCGCGGTGTTCGCGCTGCTGACCAAGCTGGGCATCTACACGATGCTTCGGCTGTGGAGCCTGCTGTTCGCGCCCGACACCGGCGCCTCCGCCCAGTTCGGGCAGACGGTGCTGGTGGCGATCGGCCTGGCCACGCTCTTCGTCGGGGCGCTCGGCATCGTCGGCACGCAGCGCCTGTCCAACCTCGCGGGCTTCAGCGTGCTGGTGTCGGCCGGGACACTGCTGGCGGCCGTCGGACTCGGGCAGCCGGCCGTGTGGGCCGGCGCGCTCTACTACCTGCTCAGTTCCACGCTGGCCGTGAGCGCCTTCTTCCTGCTGATCGACATGATCGAGCGCTGGCGCAACGCGGGCCTGAGCATCGCGCCGCACGAGGCGGCCGGCAATGCACCCTTCCTCGCCGAGGACCTGCGCAATCTCGACGACGTGAACCTCGACGACGAGGCCCAGGCGCTCTACGGCCGCGCCATCCCGGCCGGCATCGCCTTCCTCGGCCTGGGCTTCCTGGGCTGCACGCTGCTGCTGGCGGGCCTGCCGCCGCTGTCCGGCTTCGTCGGCAAGTTCGCCATGCTCTCGGGCCTGCTCGGCGAGGCGCAGGCCATCACGTCGGCAGGCTGGACCTTCACCGCGCTGCTGATCGCTTCGGGCTTCCTCACGCTGGTCGCACTCAGCCGCACCGGCATCCGTCACTTCTGGACCCAGCCGCACGCCACCATGCCTTCGCTTCCGGCCCTGGAAGTTCTGCCCGTGGCCGTTCTGCTGGCCGCCTGTGTCGCCCTCACGCTGATGGCGGAGCCGGTGATGCAGCATGCCAGCGCGACCGCGCAGGGCCTGCGCTCGCCCACCGCCTACCGCGAGGCGGTGCTCGGCGCACGGCAGCGGCCCGGGCCGACCGATCCCGCCTCCGGAGGGCCGACGCGATGATCAAGCGCTGGCTCCCCTCGCCCCTGCTGTCGCTGGCGCTGTTCGTCGTCTGGCTGCTGCTGAACCAGTCGATGCATCCGGCCACGATGCTGCTGGCCGCCGTGCTCGCGATCGCCGTGCCCCTGCTGACGCAAAGCCTGCGCCCGGCCCGCGTGAAGATGCGCAAGCCGATGCTCGCGCTGCGGCTGGGCGGGCTCGTCGCCCACGACCTGGTGGTGTCGGCCATCACCGTGGCCCGCCTGCTGCTGACACGGCGCAGCCGCGACATGAAGGCGAGCTTCGTACGCGTGCCGCTGGACATGCGCGACCCCAATGCGCTCGCCACGCTGGCAATGATCCTGTGCCTGACGCCCGGCACCGCCTGGGGCGAGATCGCTCTCGACCGCTCCACGCTGCTGATCCACGTCTTCCACGAGGAGGACGAGGCCGCCTTCATCGCCCTGATCAAGACGCGCTACGAACGCCTGCTGATGGAGATCTTCGAATCATGACTCCCATCCTTTTCTGGGCCCTCAAGCTGGCCTTGCTGCTGCTCGCGGTGGCGATGCTCTGCGCCGTGGCCCGCCTGCTCATCGGCCCCACCGCGCAGGACCGCGTGATGGCGATGGATTGCCTGTACGTCAACGGCATGCTGATGATGCTGGTGCTGGGGATCGTCTACGCCAGCAGCGTGTACTTCGAGGCGGCGATGCTGATCGCGCTGTTCGGCTTCGTCGGCTCCACGGCGCTGGCCAAGTTCCTGCTGCGCGGGGAGGTGATCGAATGACGGACTTCATCATCGGCCCGCTGCCGCTGTGGGCCGAGATCCTCACGGGCCTCCTCGCGGTGGTGGGCGCGGCCTTCGCCGCCATCGGCTCCTTCGGGCTGGTGCGCCTGCCGACCTTCTTCCGCCGGATCCATGCGCCCACGCTTGGTGCGACTCTGGGGGCCTGGTGCGTCACGCTGGCCACCGTCGTCTACTTCTCGGTGCAGGCCCGCAGTCTTTTCCTGCACGCGCTGCTGATCGCCTTCTTCGTCGCCCTGACCGCGCCGGTCATGACGATCTTCCTGATGCGCGCCGCGCTGTTCCGCGAGCGCCAGAAGCGCGGCGACGTCCCTCCCGAGCGCGGCTGAGACGCACCGCGCCTCGGCCGAAAGGCATAGCCGCAGCTCATCCGAAGGAGGCTGCGCGGGTTCAACAGGGAGGGCGACCATGGAAGTTTTTCAAAGGAGTGCCCACATGTTCGGTCTGACTTCCCTCGGCGTCGTCCACACCGCCATCAGCCTGGTCGCGGTCATCGCCGGACTGGTCGCCCTCGCGCGCGACAAGGAGATCTCGCCACGCAACGCGATCGGCATGACCTACATCGTCATGACCGTCCTCACCTGCCTGACCGGCTTCGGCATCTTCCAGCACGGCGGCTTCGGCAAGCCCCACGCGCTGGGCGTGATCACGCTGGTGGTGCTGGGCGTGGCCTGGCTGGCACGCACGCCGCGGATCCTCGGTCGCGCCGCAACGTATGTGGAAACGGTGAGCTACTCGCTCACCTTTTTCTTCCACATGATTCCCGGCGCGACAGAAACCTTCACCCGCCTGCCCACGGGCGCACCCCTGTTCTCGGGGCCCGAGGACCCGGCGCTCCAGAAGGTGATCGGGACGCTCTTCGCGGTGTTTCTGGTGGGTGCCTTCCTGCAGGTGCGGCGACTGCGTGCGATTCACCGGCTGCCACCGGCGGCTGGATTGGCTTGAAGTTGCGCCGGGATCTGGACGAATCGGCCTCTCAGACTCTTCTCAGAGCCCGGCGAACCACTTGAACCCGGCGACCAGCGCGGCCCCCAGCAGCACGCCGATCAGCAACCGTCCCCAACGGACGGCCGGCCCTTCCTTGTTCTCGAATGACTGGGGCCGCGAAACAGGGCCGAAAGTGGTGTCGGGCTTATCTCGTGCCCAATCGTGAAAATTGTCGCGATCTGTATTCATGTAATACATTTTAGGTACACGTCAACAAATTTCACAACGCAGCCGTTTATTTTCTGGACGGAGTGTCAGAAGCGTCACACAGCCATACAAGATTTCGCCTGCGGCTTACGAGTGCTTCACAGAACCCGCTCACCATGCAGACATCGCCCAACCACGAGGAGCTCGCATGAACAAGACCGCTTTCGCTCTCGGCACCGCCGCCCTGCTGTCGCTGGGCACGCTGGCCCTCCCGGCCCATGCATACGACGGGCGTGACCGGTACGACAACCGTGTGATCGTCGTGCCCGCACCGCCTCCGCCCCCGCGGGTCTACTACAACGCCCCGCCGCCGCGCTGGAACGGCTACGACGATCGCCGGTACCAGCAGCGCCGCGGGTGGGGCGACCGTGATCACGACGGCATCCCGAATCGCTACGACCGGGATCGCGACGGCGACGGCGTGCCCAACTACTACGACCGCCGGCCGAACAACCCCTACCGCTACTGAGCGGCTCGAGCCGGCATCGGTCGGCTACGAATTTCCGTAGGGCATGTGGACGGCGTCCATTAGCTCTGCTAAGGTTTGTGTACAGCATCCACAAGCCAGGAGATTCCCATGCTGCTTGCCGACAGGAGCGCCCTGATCCATGGCGCCGGCGGCGCCATCGGTGGCGCAGTGGCCCGCGCCATGGCGCGCGAGGGCGCCCAGGTGTTTCTGGCAGGCCGCACCCTGGCGCGCCTTGAGGCCGTCTCGGCGGACATCCGGGCCGCCGGCGGCCGCGCCGAAACCGCCCAGGTCGACGCGCTCGATGCCCGCGCGGTCGACCGCCATGCCGATGCGGTGGCGCAGCAGGCAGGCGGCATCGATATCGCGCTGAACGCCATCGGCGTGACGCACGTGCAGGGCCGGCCCTTCGCCGAGCTCGCGCTGGCGGACTACGAGTTCCCGATCCACGTCTACACCCGCAGCAACTTCATCACCGCCCAGGCGGTCGCACGCCACATGGCAAAGAAGGGCTCGGGCGTGATCCTCACCCTCTCCACACCCGGCGCGCGCCTGGCGGGCCCCGGCTACATGGGCAACGGCGTGTCCAGCGCGGCGGTGGAGGCCATGTCGCGTCACCTGGCCGGCGAACTGGGCGCGCAGGGCATCCGGGTGGTCTGCATCCGGCCCCATGCCATTCCCGAAGCCGCGGCGGCCGGCTCGCACAGCGATGAAACATTCCGCCCGCAGGCGCAGCGCGAGGGCCTCACGGTCGCACGGATGCTGGAAGGCGCAGCCGGCGGAACCTTGCTCCAGCGCCTGCCGACGCTGGACCAGGTGGCGCGCACGGCCGTCTTCCTCGCTTCCGATCACGCCGGCGCCATCACCGGCACCGTGGCCAACCTCAGCTGCGGCTTTCTCGTCGATTGAAGGACGACATGAACCAGAAACACATCGAAGGCCGCAAGCGCTGGCTGGCGCTGATGGTCCTGTGCCTGGGCGTGCTGATGATCGTGCTCGACACCACGATCGTGAACGTGGCCCTGCCCTCGATCCGCACCGACCTGGGCTTCACCGAGACCTCCCTGGTCTGGGTCGTCAATGCATACATGCTCACCTTCGGCGGCTTCCTGCTGCTGGGCGGGCGGCTGGGCGACCTGTTCGGCCACCGCCGGCTGTTCCTGGCCGGCATCACGCTGTTCACCCTGGCCTCGCTGGCCTGCGGACTGGCGAATTCGCAGACGCTGCTGATCGCCGCACGCGCCGTGCAGGGGCTGGGCGGCGCAGTGGTGTCGGCGGTCTCGCTGTCGCTGATCATGAACCTCTTCACCGAGCCGGCCGAGCGCGCCAAGGCGATGGGCGTCTACGGCTTCGTCTGCGCCGGCGGCGGCAGCATCGGCGTGCTGCTCGGCGGGCTGCTCACGCACGCACTGAGCTGGCACTGGATCTTCCTGGTCAACCTGCCGATCGGCGTGGCGGTCTACGCCCTGTGCCTGGCGCTGCTGCCGCGCATGCCGGGACACGCGGCCGGCGAGCGCCTCGACGTGGGCGGCGCGATCACGGTCACGCTCTCGCTGATGCTGGCGGTCTACGCCATCGTCAACGGCAACGAGGCCGGCTGGACTTCCACCCGCACGCTGGGCCTGCTCGGCACCGCGGCCCTGCTGCTGGCGGCCTTCATCGCCATCGAGGCCCGGGTACGCCATCCGCTGATGCCGCTGCGCCTGTTCGGCCTGCGCAACGTCGCCGTGGCCAACGTGATGGGCGTGCTGTGGGCGGCCGCGATGTTCGCCTGGTTCTTCATTTCCGCCCTCTACCTGCAACTGGTGCTGGGCTACACCCCGATGCAGGTGGGCCTGGCCTTCCTGCCCGCCAACCTGATCATGGCGGCCTTCTCGCTCGGCCTGTCGGCCCGGCTGGTGATGCGCTTCGGCAACCGCGGCCCGCTCGCCTTCGGCCTGCTGCTGGCGGCGGCCGGGCTGGCGCTGTTCGCGGGCGCGCCGGTGGAGGGCCACTTCCTGCTGCACGTGATGCCCGGCATGACGCTGCTCGGTCTGGGCGCGGGGATCGCGCTCAACCCGATGCTGCTGGTGGCGATGAGCGACGTGGCGCCGAGCGAATCTGGCCTGGCCTCGGGCATCGTCAACACCGCCTTCATGATGGGTGGCGCGCTGGGCCTGGCGGTGCTGGCAAGCCTCGCCGCCGCGCGCACCGACAGCATGGCAGCGGCCGGCGCCGCGCCCGCGGCCGCGCTCGTAGGCGGCTACCAGTTGGCCTTCATCGTCGGTGCGGCCTTTGCCGGCGCGGCCGCCTTGCTGGGCGCCCTGCTGCTGCGGTCAGGCTCACAGGCATCCGCGGATGCGCAGCCGTCGGCCGGCACCCCGCATGCCGGCTGAACGCGACCCGATGTAACCGCCTCGACGATCGGCCTTCGCCTACAGAAATCGCCCGCGGCGGCGCCCACGATGAAGGAGCCATGAAACATCCTCCGATCAAGCTCACCATCGACGAAGCGGCACCCGGCGCCTTCGTCTGGACCCTCCTGCAGACCGACGACGGCGGGTCGCCGCAGAAGGTCATGAAAGCGGCCGAAGACGGCTACGACAGCTACGAGGCCGCCCTGGCCGCCGGCACCCGCGCGATGGATGCCGAGCTGCGCAAGAGCGCCGCCGCTGAACAGCGCAAGCGCGCCCTCGCCTAGGCGAGGTGCGTCTTCAAGGGCACGGCGGGGTCCGCGGCCACCGCCGGGTCGGGGCTGCGGCCGGCTTCCAGCAGCTTGCGGCTCATCATGTGGTCCACAGGCGCGTTGACCGATTCCACGCAGCGCAGCACGCCGTCCACGTAATGCAGCAGCGAGAAGGCGGCCGCGTTGGCGCCCGGCCGGCGCACCATCTGCTCGCCCGGCGTGCCCGCCGCCGGCACCAGTCCCGCCATCTGCAGCCGCAAGGTGCCCTGGTCCGACCAGAACCACGGCACGGCGTCGTGCGGGCGCGCCGCGCCAGTGAGCGTGGCGACCGCGGTGCGTGCCTGGTCGTTGGCGTTCTGCACCGATTCGAGCCGCAACGCCTGCCCGCCGCGCCGGTCGGGAAAGCGCGTGCAGTCGCCTACCGCGAGCACGGCTTCGTCGCTGGTCTGCATGTAGGCATCGACCACGATGCCGTCGGCGCACTCCAGCCCCGCGGCCTGCGCGAGCGCGGTCTCGGGGACGGCGCCGATGCCGACCATGAGCAGGTCCACCGGCAGCGCCTCGCCGTCCACCTCGATCGCCGCCAGGCGCTGGCCTTCGGTGCGCCATTCGCCGGTCTTCGCGCCGACGCGAATGTCCATGCCCGCTGCGCGATGCGTCGCCAGCACGTGCTCGGAAAGCGCCAGCGACACGGCACGGGCGAGCAGCCTGGGCGCGCATTCCAGCACCGTCACGCGCTTGCCCAGCGCCAGCGCGGTGGCGGCCACTTCCAGGCCGATGAAGCCGCCGCCCAACACCGTCACCTGCTGCGCCGCGGACAGCATCGAACGCAGCTGCGCCGCTTCGTCCGCCGCGCGCAGCAGGGCGACGTTCGACAGGCCCACCAGCGCCGGCAGCCGGCGCGCGCGCGTGCCGGTGGCGAGCACCAGGCGATGCCAGCCCAGCACGGCCCCCGAGCGCAGCGTGACGGTGCGCGCCGCCCGGTCGATGGACAGCGCCGGATCGCCCAGGTGCAGCGTGATGCCGGCCTCGCCATACCAGGCCTCGGCGCGGTGCAACTGCGGCGCCTCTTCGGGGCTCTTGAGGAAGGTCTTGGACAGCGGTGGCCGGTGGTAGGGGATGCAGTTCTCCTCGCAGACCAGGTGCACGCGGGCGCCCTGCCCGGCCTCGGCCAGGCCGGCGCACAGCTGCGCGGCGGCATGGCCGCCGCCGATGATGACGATGTCTTGGCTTGAATTCATGGAATGGTGGTGCCGGAAAGAGCCCGCAGCTTGCGGTCGAGCGGAGATTGTCCCTCAGAGACGCGAGCGGCTTCGTCCCCCCGGACGGGGACGGCATCGGGTGCGACCCTCGGTGACGATGACGCCCGCCCCGCTAGAGTCCGTCCATGGTCGTTCTCTACCACTGCGTCAGCGCCCGCTCCTTCCGCCCGCTCTGGATGCTCGAGGAACTGGGCGCGCCCTACGAGCTGCGCATGCTCCCCTTCCCGCCGCGGGCGCACCAGCGCAGCTACCTCGAGGTCAATCCGCTGGGCACCATCCCCTTTCTCATCGACGGCGACACGCGCATGACCGAGTCGGCCGCGATCTGCCAGTACCTGGCCGAGCGCTTCGATCCGCAGAACCTCAAGGGCCTGGCGGTGCGCCCGCAGGAGCCCAGCTTCGGCGCCTGGCTCAACGGCCTGCACCAGGGCGAGGCCACGCTGACCTTCCCGCAGACCATCGTGCTGCGCTACGCCCACTTCGAGCCCGACGAGCGCAAGCTGCCGCAGGCGGCCGAGGACTACGCGAAGTGGTTCCTCGCGCGGCTGCGCTGGATCGACGCGGCGCTGCAGACACACGCCTTCCTCTGCGCGGACCGCTTCACCGCCGCCGACATCTCGGTCGGCTATGCGTTGATGCTGGCCGACCTGCTGGGTCTTCAGCCGCAGTGGCCGGCAGCGGTCACGGCGTACTGGGCCCGGCTGCAGCAGCGGGACGGCTTCCGGCGCGCCCTCGCCGCGCAGCATGCGGCGGCACTCGCCCAGGGCGTTTCGCCGCGGAACGCGTTGGGGCACTGAGCCATGGACCTGCACCATCCGCTGATCCAGAGCCTTGCGCTACCGCTGGTCGTCGCATTCATGGTGACCGGCATGCTGCGCGGCGCGCTCGGCCCGGTGCAGGGACGGCGCTGGGCGGCTGCCGGCGCAGCGCTGGCCATCGTCGGCACCGCGGCATGGCAGCTGGGCTGGCGGCTGCCGCCCGGCACGCTCACCGAGCGGCTGCCCTGGATCTACGCCGTGGCGGCGCTGCTGGGCTTCGTGCTGGAGGCGCTGCACGCCGGAAGGCGCGCCGAGTGGCTGGCGGCCGGCATCCTGTGGGCGCTGGTGCTGGCCATCCTGCCCACGCGTGCACTGCCGCTGCTGCTTGTCGTGTGGCTGCTGGGCCTGGCTGTGTTCCGGGCGGTGCTGCGCGAGCATGCGGCGCGCGCCGATGCAGCCGCGGTGCTGGTGGTGGCCAGTCTGGGCCTGGCTGCCGCCGCAATGGGTGCCGGCTCCGCATTGCTCTTCGAACTGGGACTGGCACTGGCCGCCGCTGTCGGCGGCTGCGCGCTGTGGCTCTGGCCCATCGTGCGCATCGCCTTCGGCGCGAGCGGCGCCATCGTCGCGGCCCTCGCCTGGCTGAGCCTGATGCAGGCCACGGCCCTGCTGACGGAGGTACGGCCCGTGACGCTGCTGCTGCTCGCAGGCGCCTTCACCTCCGGGCCGCTGGTGCGCTGGGGGCGGCGGCGCCTGCAGCGCCCCGCGGCACCGCCCGGCCCGCGCGCCAGGACCTGGGTGGAACCGCTGATCGTGGCCCTGGTGGCCGCCGCCTGGGTCGCGGCCGCGCTGGCCTTCGCCGCATGGGGTGGTGCAGAAATGTCGACCGGGACGGACGATCCCTATTACAAACCGAAGTGGTGACTGCCTACGACCCCCATCCCTTCACGACGGCCCCGCGCGCATTGCCCGGCGTGGACGCACTCTGGCCGCTCTGCCTCGCCATCGCGCGCCATCGGCGCGGCACCGGGCCCGCGCCTGCACCCGATGCCGCAAGGCGCTTCCATCAGCATCGGTCGCACGGCTTCGTGCTCGATCCGGCAGCATGGCATCCGGAGGCGCTGGAACTCTTCTCGCTGCTCAAGCCGGTGCTCGACTGTCCGCCCGAAAGCCCGACCTGGGTGATCGGCCAACTGGGCCAGAGCCTCGACGGCTGCATTGCCACCCGCGGGGGCGACGCCAACTTCGTGAACGGCCCCGAGATGCTGCTGCACCTGCACCGGCTGCGCGCCCTGTGCGACGCAGTGATCGTGGGCGCGGCCACCGCCGCCATCGACAACCCGCAACTCACCACGCGCCGGGTGGCGGGCGAACATCCGGTGCGGGTGCTGATCGATCCGACCCTTCGGCTCGCCCCCACGCTGCGCGTGTTCACGGACCGGCAGGCGCCCACGCTGCTGGTGTGCGACGCGGCCCGCGAAGCCGAGGCAGCGGCACAGGTCGGCGCCGATCAGGTCCTGGGCGTGCCCGGCCTGCTGAAGGAGAACGGCACCCTCGACCTGCCGGCACTCCTGCATGCGCTGCGGCAGCGCGGCCTGCATGTGCTCTTCGTGGAAGGCGGCGGCATCACCGTCTCGCGCTTCATCGCGCAGGGCTGCATGGACCGGCTGCACCTCAGCATCGCGCCGGTGCTCATCGGCGGCGGACGCCCCGGCCTCTCGCTGCCCGTCGGCATGGTGATGCGCAACTGCCCGCGGCCTCCGGCGTCGGTGTTCCGCATGGGGGCGGATGTGCTGTGGGACCTGGATCTCCGGGCCCTTGCACCCTTCGCCACATAGGCCACGACGAAGAGGTGCCGCGCGAAGTAGATCAAAGCGGCTCGGGAGAAACCACCGTCACGCGACACGGGAGCGTTGACGGGAGGTCCGTGCGTCGTCGAAGACCTTCTTCACCGGCCCGAGCGCCTGCACGAACTCCAGTTGCTCGCCCTCCGGGCCCTTGCAGTAGATGAGCCGCCAGCCGTTGGACTTGCCCTCGGTGATCGGGTTGGAGTTCGCGCTGATCGGCGCCGCACGGCGCTCGGCTTCGGTGCCGACGGTGACCACGCGGTTGGCCTTCACCTGGTTCATTCCGCGACGTCCGCATTCGGCCTCCATGTCGCGGATGAAGACGTTGAAGTCGACGTCGTCGCGCAGGTAGAAGCAGATGTGCATCGAGCGCGGATACGCTGGGCTCATCTGGTCGCGCGGCTCGGCGAAGCTCGCGCCCGTGCCCATCGGCTGCTGCGCGTCGCGGTACTGCAGCAGTTCGATGACGACGTTGTCGAACTGGATGAAGCGCACGTCCAGCCGCTGCGCGCCGCTGCGCAGATCGGGAATTCCGCGTGTGCGCGGATTGACGTGGCGCTCGCGCGCGAGGATCTCCTCGTCGGTGAGCAGCGTGTTTTGGATGCGCTCCCCCTGGAAATCGCCATCGCGCATGACCTCGGTGCCGCCCAGCACCTCGGTGTAGAAGGCGAAGGCCCGATCCATGTTCTGCACGGTCACGCCGAAGTGCTGCACGCCCTGCAGCCGATCCCCCAGCGGGGCCCGGTCGCGATCACGGGCGCCCGAGGGCGGCGCACTGGCAGGCGCCTGGGCGACTGCGCCGGTGGACAGCGCCGCAAGCGTGGCAGCGCCGGCGAGCTTCATCGCTCCCCTGCGTCCGGTGTTCTCCAGCGCGGTCGAGTCGGGCTTCATCGTCATGGTCTGGTCCTTTCAAAGGATGGCTGCAGGCACGAGGAACAAGTCTTTCGCCTGGAGGTCGACGGTTCGAGCGCGCCGGGCGCCAGCGAGCTCAGCTTCGGGTCCAGCCTTCGACGCAGGAGGCGTTGGCTGCCATCCACTGGATGGCAGCCTCGCGGGGCGTCTTTCGCTCGACGTTGACCATCCAATCCATCTCGGTCACGCCGTCGATGCCGAGAGAGATCCTGGAAAGCGCCTGCCGAGTCGCCGGCGGCAGCCTGGCGAAGCGCTCGGTGGGGGCGACCAGCGCGCCGCGGTTGCTGCCGCCCAGCACGCCCTTCGGGTCTTTCAACGGGCGCAGTCGGCCATCGCGATTGAGGTACTGCGGTGCCCAGGTCGGAAACACCATCCACCGCCGTTCGCCGACAGCGGCGTCATACGCGCCGGTCCACTCCGCCGGCGCGCCCGGACGGAACCGGTAGCCCACCCCGTCCAGCCCGTAGGCACCGACCGCGGCCTGTGAAACCGTCGAAATCGTGGCCGCCGTCCCGATGCCCTGGATGAGCTTGTTCATCCGTTGGGCCACCGCCGGCCTGGCCAGGTCGGTGATGGAGGCGACCTCCTGCTCCGGGACGTATTCGGGCACCGCCCAGAAGAAGCGAGCCCCGTCATAGAGGCGTGCCACCTCGGTCGCCCGGCCACCATAGCGGGACCAGTAGGCCGCATGCCCCTCCGGCAGCCATGCCGCCGCCATCACGTCGATGGCTCCCTCGCCCAGCAAGGGGAACATCTGGTCGTGCGGTCCGGTCCTGAGGTCGACGGCGTGGCCCAGCCGTTCGAGCAGCTCATGCACCACGGCGCCCGTGACGGCATAGAAGCTCAGCGAGACCTGCCCCAGCACCACGGGCGGGCTCGGATGCCCTTGGGGCCGCGCCGCATCGCCGACGGCGACACCAGCGGCACCCGCCCCCATCGATGCCAGGAGGCGTCGGCGGGTCCATGCGCTCATAGGAACTCCTTCGCGGATGTCGGGCAGAAAGCGGCGGTGGCCGGCCTGCCGCATCCGCGTCAACTGACGCCGAGGGCGACGAACATCAGGATAGGGCGGCGTGATGCGCGCACCAGAAAATCGCCGTAAAAAGTGGTTAAAGCTGGACGAGCCCTTGTTCGACCCACTTCGCCGCCGTACGCAGCACTTCGGCCAGAAACGCTCAACGCATCGCCAGAAGATCCACGTGCCCCACTTGCACGCGGCCGTGCGGCATCAACGCGAGCCGCGCAGCTCGGAAGCGCCAAGCGATCCACCTGGCCTGCCTGCGGCGGCTGGCGAGGTGTACGCATCGACTGGCCGCAGACCCGAGGGTGCATCCACGTCATCGTCGATACCCGCTGCCGCCGACGCGCCACCGCGATACAACCGTGCCGCCGCACTGGCTCCCGCTGCTGCCGGTACAGCTCGCTCGGGGAAGAAGACAGCGTGTGCGACGGGGCATGATGCGCAGCTGGCGCATGTGACGATGATCACTGGGGGCCGCAGCTATTGAATCGTCAAGCCGCCTTCATGGTTCAGCACGGTGAACATGCCGTTGCCGACGTATTGGAGTCCGATGGTGTCGGATGCGGCGCCGCTGATGGAACCTCCGATACCCCGCGTAGTCGTGGCAGTGGAGATGTAGATTTGGCCACCATTCGGCGCCGCCACCAGCTTGCTGCCGTCGGCCGACGACGCCACGCCATTCCAACGCAGGCTGTCTCCCCGCGCCGTCCAGCTCACCCCGCCATCGCTCGATGTGTGGATCTGTCCCCACTCCTCTACCGCCACCAGCTTGCTGCCATCGGCCGAGGAGGCCGATATGAACCAATTTCGATTGGACTCGCGTGCCGTCCAGCTCACGCCGCTGTCGTCCGAGGTGTAGATCCGCCCCCCCGACTCGAGTGCAACTAGCCTGGTGCCATCGCCCGACGATGTCACCCAGTACCAGTCTCGGACGGACTCGCGTGCCGTCCAGTTCGCGCCACCATCGATCGAGGTGTAAATCTGGCCCCGGAAGACCGCCGCCACGAGCTTGCTTCCATCGGCAGACGAGGCCACCGCATACCAGTCCCGGATGGACTCGCGCGCCGTCCAAGTCACACCGCCGTCGATCGAGCTGTAGATCTGGCCGCCGCTGGCCGCCGCCACCAGCTTGCTGCCATCGGACGAATAGGTCACTGCAAACCAATTTCGATTGGATTCGCGCGCCGTCCAGTTCGCGCCACCATCGATCGAGGTGTAAATCTGGCCACCGTAGACCGCCGCCGCCAGCTTGCTGCCATCCGCCGACGAGGCCACCACCGTCCAGTCGCGATCGGCCTCACACGGTGGAGTGGCCGTGCACACAGTCCAGTTCTCGCCGCTGTCGGTCGAGGTGTAGATGCGCCCCCACTTAGCCGCCGCGACGAGCTTGCTGCCATCGGCTGAGGAAGCGACCGTATACCAGGATTGGGTGGGGCCACGCGCCGTCCATCTGGCACCCGCCATGCCCTCCACGCTTTTCGTGTCGATCGCCTGCCCCGCGTTCTGGGCGATCTTCCAGCCGCCCAGGCCGGCGCCCTGGACGCGCACCACATCACCGACGGCCGGATTGGCCGGCAGGGTCACCACCACCTGCGCCGCGTCGTTGCGGGCGACATAGCCCGTGTTGGACTGACCTTGCACTGCAGCACTGGTCACGTCAACCCAAGGAAACGCGGGGGCCGGCGTGCCGCTGCCATCGCCGATCTCGGGGGGGGCGGGCGTTCCACTGCCATCGCCAATTTCGGTGCCGGTTCCAGTGTCGGTACTGGTTGCAGTCCCGGCATCGGTGCTTGGCCCGGTACCGGCACTCGCGGCTGCAGCTCCGAGCGCCGCGAGGGCGGCCGATCCTCCTGCCCCGCCTCCACCGCCGCCACCGCATGCGCCCAACATCAAGGACAGCATCAGCGCTGGAACCAGGCGGCAGATGGTCCGCGTAGGAAGGGTCTCCAAACTGGCGATCACAGCGCCAAAATTGGCGTACGCCCACCGCAATGCAACTTGGTTCATGGAAGGATCTTGCTGAAGAAAAAGAGCCTGTTGCTTCACGCTCCGCAGCGTTCCAGGATCAGGATCGAATGGCAGCGATTTTCCAAGCACTGACGGGCTTGCTCTGGTTTCTCCAGAAAAAGCGACAATTCTCCCGGCAGTGCTTGGGAGTCACCGTGAACAGTCGGTCAACGGCGGGCTCGCGCGCCCTGAAGGCACTTCAAGAAAGTGCTGCATGGCCCTCGGCACGCGAGGACGCTTGCGTACTCAGGGAAGGGCCAGGAGATCCACGTGCCCCACATGCATCCGACTGCGCGTTGTCGACATCCCCCGCCACGCTCGCCATGCTCGAACCAGCGCCTGCGTATCCGGCCCTTGCTCCAGCGCGGCGCTGCTCATGCCATCGATCATGGCCTGCAGCATGGCCGGCTCCTCGATGAGCCAGTTGCTGCATGCCTGAGCGACACCGTAACCCAGGGCGGCCAGGCGCGCGGACGCCATTGCCGGGGCTTGGCCGCCGAGCGCCACGCCGAAGCCCTTGTCGCGCCGCTGGTGCGCCGTAAAGAGCTGGCGGACGATTTCATCGCCTTCGACGGCAGGATCCCACTGCACACGCCCATCGACGCTGAGCGCAAAGAACATCGCTGCGTTCGTCCGTCGCACACGCTCGAACAGCGCATCGAGCCAAGATGCGGACACCAGGTCAAGCAACGCCGCGGCGGTGACGAGCTGCATGTTTGCAAAGGGCAGGTCGTCCAGCGCGCTCACGAGGTCCGCACGGAGCCACCGAACATCCGCATGCCAATCCGGCCCCTCAAGGTGAAGGCCTTCGGCATCGGCACGCAGCACGAAGCCCTGCGCGCGTGACCACGCCGCGAAAACACCAGGCAGGGCCGCCAGAAGTTGCGGATCGTTGTCGACCAGCAGCCAGCGCTGCGCGTCGCCGAGGCGCGGCGCGAGCGCGCGCAGGTTCGCGCCGGTGCCGCAGGCCAGGTCCAGCACCTCCAGTGGCCGCGCACCGCGACGCATCCGGGTCGCCATCCCGCGCAGGTCCAGCGCGGCGGCCGCCTCGGCGCGCGCGGTGAGATCGTAGGGCTCGCGCAGCGCCAGCCACTCGGCGCTGAAGCCGCTCACGGCCACCGCCCGGCCTGCCGCGCGAAGGCGGCCAGCGCCGTGGCAAAGCGCTGGCTGCTCTGCGCCCAGTCCGGCAATCGCGCCCGCGCGCTGCGCGCCCCCGCTGCCAGCCGCGCCCGCGCGGCGCTGTCGTCCATCAGCCGCTGCAGAGCGGCACGCAGCTCGGGCACGCTGCCGGGCGCGACCAGCAGGCCCGCCTCCTCGGGCACGGTGTCGGGAATGGCACCGGCCCGCGTGCTGATCACCGGCAAGCCATGCGCCAGTGCCTCGGCCAATGCCATGCCATAGCCTTCGTGGAACGAGGGCAGCACGAAGGCATCGGCCTTCGCATGGAGCGCGCGCAGGCTGGCCTCGTCCTGCTCGCCATGCAGCAACACGCGCGCCTGCAGGCCATGGTCGTCGATGGCCTCGCGCAAGGCCGATGCGCAGGCCGCGTCCATCACGAGGCTGCCGGCGCAATGCAGGACCCAGGGCCGGTCCTTCAGGCCGGCCAGCGCCTCGACCAGCAGCGCATGCCCCTTGCGCGGCGTGACGGTCGCGACGCAGAGCAGCGACAGCCCCTCGCTGCTCGATCCCGCGGCGAGGGGCGCCGGCGCGGTGCCGGGTTCGATCACCGCGATGCGGCCGGCCTCGACGTCGAATTCCGCGAGCGCACGCGCGGTGGAAGGGCTGGTGACGATCACGCCACGCGCATGGGCCAGCGCCCGTCGTTCGCTGTCGAAGAGCACGCGCTGCCGGTCCGCATCGAGCCCCGTTTCCAGCGCCAGCGGATGGTGGACCAGTGCGACCCAGAACAGCCGCTTCGCATGCCGCTGCACCAGTTCCGGCAGCACTCCGAAAGCCAGGCCGTCGACGACCGCGAGCGCGCCATCGGGCAAGGCGTCGACCACGCGCGTGGCCTGCGCCAACGCTGTCGCATCGGGCGATGGAAAGCCTTCGCCCAGGCTCTGCACCTCGACCTCCCACCCCAGCGCGCGCAGGCCCGCGACGATGTGCCGGTCGTAGGTGTAGCCGCCGGTGCGAGTCTCCAGGTCACCCGGCACCAGGAAGCCGCAACACCCCGGCTGCGTCAAAGCGCGCCCTCGTAGGCCGCCCAGGCCACATGCGATTCGTTGAGCCGCACGCGCATGCCCGACAGACCGCCCGCATGCGGGCCCATCTCGCCGGCTGCGATGCGTGCCGCGACGCGGTCGAAGACCACGCGCGCCATGAATTCGGTGGTGGTGTTGCGCCCCTCGAAGGCCGGATCGTCATCGAGGTTGCGCAGGTTGAATTCCGCCAGTACCTGCTTCAGCACTTCGGCCGCCAGCGCAATGTCGACCACCACGCCATCGGCATCGAGCTCGGCGCGTCGCATCTCCAGGTCCACCACGTAGGTGGCGCCGTGCAGGCGCTGGGCCGGCCCGAAGGCCTCGCCGCGGAAGCTGTGGGCAATCATGAAATGGTCGCGGACATTGACGGTGTACATGGCTTGGCTCCGATCGGGATTCAGGGGTAATCGATGCGATGGCACAGGGTGTGGGGCGCGCCCGCGGCCAGCCGGGCCAGCACCGCCGGCAACTCGTCGAAGGGCGCGGCATCGGTCAACAGCACATCCAGCACCGGATCGCGCAGCAGCGCGAGCGCCAGCGCCATTCGGCGGCCATGGCTCCAGCGGGACCGCTGCGCCGTGGCCACCTGGCCCACCTGCGAGCTGCGCAGCGTGAGCCGGCGCGCGTGGAAGGCCTCGCCCAGCGGCAGGGTGACGGCACGCCGCCCGTACCAGCTCAACTCCAGCACCGTGGCCTCGAAGGCCGCCAGCCTCAAGGCGGTGGCAAGACCTTCGGCGCTGCCGCTGGCATGCACGACCAGGTCGGCATCCGGCGCCGCGCCATCGGGCGTCGCGAAGGCCAGGCCCAGTTGCTCGACAACCGCGCCGCGCGCGGGATCCGTGTCGATCACCTGCACCGCGCATCCCGGCATGCGCCCCGCCAGCCAGCCCACCAGCAGTCCCACCACGCCCGCGCCCACTACCGCGACGTGATCGCCCAGGCGCGGCGCCGCATCCCACAGCGCATTGACCGCCGTCTCCATGTTGGCCGCCAGCACCGCCCGCGCGGGCGGCAGGCCCTCGGGCACAAGGTGCACCGCCGCGGCCGGCACCACGTAGTGGCTCTGATGCGGATGAAGGCAGAAGACCGTGCGACCGAGCAGGTCCGGCCCGCCCTGCTCGACCACGCCCACGCTCGCGTACCCGTACTTGAGCGGCGCCGGAAACGCACCCTCCTGGAACGGCGCACGCATGCGCTCGTACTCGCTTTCCGGCACCTCGCCGCGAAAGACCAGCGCTTCGGTGCCGCGGCTGATGCCGCTGTGCAGCGCGCGCACCCGCACCTCGTCCGGACCCGGCGCGGCGAGCGTGACCGGCCGCAGGCCGGCGCGACCTGGCGCCTCGATCCAGCAGGCCCGGGGCTCGCCCGGGGGGACGCGGAGATGATTTGCTGGCATGCTGTTCTCGAATCGTCCGCCGACGCGGCCGATGAAGGTTGGCCACGATCTTAATGAAGACGATGCTCACGCGATCTCCTTCCGACGAGGCATCCGCCGCAGGCGCATGGCGGCTTGCGGCGCTGCGGCGCGATGCCTGGCGCGAGGCCCTGCCCTGCTTCCTGCTGCTGGCCGCCCTCGCCGCGCTGCTGGGCGGGCTGGACGCGCTCGGCCCGTGGTTCCATTTCAAGACACTGCTGGCCTTCGCCGCCGCCTTCGCCCTGGTTCTTTCGGGCCTGGATGCGCATGCGCCCAACGGGCGCTTCGGCGCGGCCAACCGCGTGACGCTGGCACGCCTGGCCTTGATCTGCCTGCTCGCCGCGGCGATCGGCGAGACGGCGGACGACCGGTTGGCCTGGAGCTGCGTGGTGGTCGCCACCATCGCCGCGCTGCTCGATGCGCTCGACGGGCCGCTGGCACGGCGCGGCGGCCTGGCCAGCGCCTTCGGGGCGCGCTTCGACATGGAGACCGATGCTCTGCTGGTGCTGGTGCTGTCGCTGCTGGCGCTTCACTTCGACAAGACCGGCGCCTGGATCCTGGCGGCCGGCCTGATGCGCTATCTCTTCGTGCTGGCGGCGCGGCCCTGGCCCTGGCTCGCGCGGGCCCTGCCGACCAGCCTTCGGCGCAAGGCGGTGTGCGTGGTGCAGATCAGCGCCCTCATCGTCTGCCTGGTCCCGGTCATCGCGCTGCCGTGGAGCCAGGCTCTTGCGGCGGCCAGCCTGGCCCTGCTCGCCGCCTCCTTCGCCATCGACACCGCCTGGCTGATGCGCCGGCGCCACCTGCCCCTGGAGATCACCCGATGAATGCTGCACGCGCCCTGTCCGCCGCCCTCCTGTTGATGCTCGCGGCCGCCGCGCCGGCCCGCGCCGAGCCCGCCCGCTACGAACTCGATCCGGAGCACCTCACGGTGGCTTTCCTCGTCGATCACATCGGCTACGCCAAGGTGCTGGGCATGTTCCGCGCCGCGCGCGGCAGCTACAGCTTCGACGAGGCCACCGCCGCACTCAGCACGCTGCGCATCGAGGTCGACACCCAAAGCGTGTTCAGCAACTTCGCCAGTCGCGATCGGCACCTGAAGAGCGCGGACTTCCTCAATTCCAGCGAATTCCCGCGCATGGTGTTCACCGCGGACGGCGCCAAGCGCACGGGCGAGCGCAGCTTCGAGATCGTGGGCCAGCTGGAGCTGCTCGGGCGCTCGCAGCCGCTCACGCTCAATGCGACCTGGAACAAGAGCGGTGCCTCGCCCATCGACAAGACCTACGTGATGGGCGTGTCGGCCCGCGGCAGCTTCAAGCGCAGCGCCTATGGCATGAACTACGCGGTCGCCAACGGATGGGTCGGCGACGAGGTGGCGCTGATCATCGAGTTCGAGGCCAAGCGCAAATGAAACCCATGGGCTGGCCCGGCTGGACAGCGCGCTTCGCGCTGCCCTTCGTCGTGCTCAACACGCTGCTGACGATGGAGAACCACGGCCCCGGTCTCTGGCCGCGCCCCGCGCTGCGGCTGTCCTTCGAGCTGGCGATGGCGCTGCTGGCACTCACCGCCTGGATCGCCTGGCGCGGCCGGACCGGCGAGCGTGCGCTGCGCCTGCTGGCCGCCGCGAGCGGCGTCTGGATCGTCGCGCGCTACCTCGACGTGACCGTGTCGGCCGTGTTCGGACGCCAGATCAACCTGTACTGGGACAGCCGCCATGCGCTGGAGGTGCTGCGCATGGGCGACTTCGCCGCCTGGCAGACCGCGCTCGGCGTGCTGGCCGCCCTCGCGCTGCCACTGCTGCTGTACCGGATCGCGCTGGCCTGCTGGCGCGCCATCGCGCAGGCGCTGGCCTGGCCGCCACCGCGGCCCGCGATCGGGCTCGCCGGCGTGCTGCTCGCGGCCTGCTTCGCAGCGCACGGCATCGGCGGACGCGACACGCGCTGGTTCTTCTCGATGCCCGTGGCGCCGATCCTCGCGCACCAGGCCGAAGTCCTGGCCGGGCAATTGCTGCCGGGCCGCGCGGCGCAGCAGCTCTCGCCCAGCCCGGACTTCGCCCATGTGGGGCTCGCGGGCCTGCACGGCGCCGACGTGCTGCTGCTCTTCGCCGAGTCCTATGGCGCCACCACGCTGGACAACCCGCGGCAGGCCGCGGCCCTCGCACCCGCGCGCGAGCGGCTCGCGCAGGCCCTCGCGGACGGCGGGCTGCGGGCGGTGTCGGCCCGGATGCGATCACCCACCTACGGCGGAGCCTCCTGGCTGGCCCATGCCGCACTGCTGACCGGCGTGGACACGCACGACCCCGGCGCCTACGAACTGCTGCTGGCCACCGACCGGCCCACGCTGGCGCGCCATTTCCAGGCCCATGGTTGGCATACCGTGAATTGGATGCCCGGCCTGCATCGGCCCTGGCCCGAGGGCAGCTTCTACGGCTTCGACCGCTATGTCGACGCCGACCGCACCGGCTACCGCGGCCCGGCCTTCGGCTACTGGCGCGTCCCGGACCAGGCCTCGATGGCGCTGCTGCACGCGCAGGAGCTGGCGCAGCCACCCGGCACGCGCGCGCCGCGCTTCATCGTCTTCCCCACGCTGGCGAGCCACGCGCCCTTCCGGCCGCTGCCGCCCTACGTGGCCGACTGGGCGCGCCTGCTGGACGAGCAGGCCTATACGCCGGCCGAACTCGCGCAGGCCCTGGCGCATCCGGTGTCGTGGCAGGCGCCCGTGAGGCCCTATCTCGAATCCCTGGCCTACACCTTCGAATGGCTGGGCGACTACCTCGCGCATCGCGCGCCGCGCGGGATGCTCACCATCGTGATCGGCGACCACCAGCCGTTGGCCAGCGTCAGCGGTGCGGGTTCCTCCTGGGACGTGCCGGTGCACATCATCAGCGCCGATACCGCGCTGCTCAAGCGCTTCGAGGCCCGCGGCTTCAGGCCCGGCCTGCTCCCTTCCCCGCAGCCTGCGGCCATGGACATGCACGCTCTCACGCCGCTGCTGCTCGCCGTCTTCGACGGCTCCACAGCCGGGCTCCCCGGCACGGCCGAATGACGGGATGCAACAGCCATTCCGAGAACTAGTTCACACGACAAGCCGCAACGCCTCTGCTACCTTTGCGACCATGCGCGCCCTGCTCCTCCTCTCCAGCATCGCTGCCCCCGCCATAGCCTGGTGGCTGGGTTCCTTCACCGGGTTGGTGATCATGGAGGCCACATGCCTTGCCCTGGTCGCCGCCAGCTTCTTCTTCTCGATGGAAATGCAGGAGGCGCGCGAATCCAGGCAGATGCAGCGCGCCTTCGGCCGCGGTCCCGCCTTCCCGGCGACCGGGCTGGGCAACCTCTGACGCCCCGCGCTCAGCCCGCCGCGGCCGACTTGGCCACCGCCACCTCCGTCTCGCGCGGCAGCGTCACGCCGTTCTTCACCGCCAGGATCTCCGCCATCACGCTGACCGCGATCTCGGGCGGCGTCTTGCTGCCGACGTAGATGCCGATCGGGCCGCGCAGCCGCGCCAGCGACTGCTCGGTCTGGTCGAAGTGCTCGATCATCCGGTCGCGCCGGGCCTGGGCGTTGCGGCGCGAGCCGATCGCGCCGACGTAGAAGGCCTCGCTCTGCAGGGCCTCCAGCAGCGCCAGGTCGTCGAGCTTGGGATCGTGCGTGAGCGCCACCACGCAGCTGCGGCGGTCGGGCTTGAAGGCCTGCACCGCGTCGTCGGGCATCTCGGTGCTGATGGCCACACCGGGCGTGGACCAGGCGGTGCGGTACTCGGCCCGCGGGTCGCACAGCGTGACCGCGAAGCCGCTGAACTTCGCCATGGTCGACAGGTATTCGGCCAGCTGGCCGGCGCCGATCAGCAGCATGCGGTACTCGGGGCCGAAGGTGTTGACCAGCGTCTCATCGTCCACCGTGAGCTCGGCCGGCGCGGCCGCCTCGGCCAGTTGCACCGCGCCATCGGCCAGCGCGACCGTGCGCCGCATCAGCCGGCCCTGCTCCAGTGCCTCGACCAGCGCGGCCAGCGAGGCAGCGTCCGGGTCGAACTCGAGCAGCAGCTCCAGCGTGCCGCCGCAGGGCAGGCCGAAGCGGTGCGCCTCGTCGGCGGTGATGCCGTACTTGATCAGCGTGGGTGGGCCCGAGGGCATGCCGTCCGGGGCGCCGTGGGCACGGGTGTGGCGCGCGATCAGGTCGTCTTCGATGCAGCCGCCGGAGACCGAGCCGACCACCGCACCGTCCTCGGCCAGCGCCATGATCGAGCCGACCGGGCGCGGCGAGGAGCCCCAGGTGCGCACCACCGTCGCCAGCAGCGCGCGCTGTCCTTCCAGCCGCCAGTCGCGCAGCGTGCGAAGGACCATGACGTCGAGGTTTTCCATCGTGGTGTGTCGCCTTACTCCGCCGGCTTCTCGCCCGCGCTCTCTTCCGGCTTGTCGTCTTTCTTGCCGAAACCCATCTTGCGCATCAGACCGGCCATCGCGCCGGTCTTCTCCGCAGGCTCCTCGGGGGCACTTTCCACCGCAGCCGGCGGCGGGCCGTAGCGCGCCTGCATCTCGGCCTCGAAGCGCTTGAAGAAGTCGTCCGCCGTCGACTTGGCGGCACCATCGATCAGGCGCTGCCCCAGCTGCGCGATCTTGCCGCCCACCTGGGCCTGCACCGTGTAGTCGAGGTCGCAGGCCGTGCCGTCACCATCGGCGACCGCCTTGAGCGTGACGCTCGAGGCGCCCTTGGCGAAGCCCGCCACACCGCCCTGCCCCTCGAAGGACAGCTTGTAGCTGTCGGGCGGCATGATGTCGGCCAGCGCCACCTTGCCGTTGAACTTGGCCGAGACCGGGCCGATCTTGACGGCCAGCGCGACCGTGTACTGGTTGTCGCCGGCAGGCTCGAACTTGTCGCAGCCGGGAATGCATTTCTTCAGCGTCTCCGGGTCGTTGAGCGCTTCCCAGGCCTGCTGCTGCGTGATGCCGAGGCGGCGGTTGCCGAGCATTTCCATGGTGAGTCCTTCTTTCGTTAGCGGCCGCAGCGCATCAGCGCGGCCAGGCTCGATGCCAGTTCTTCGAGTGCGTTGAGATTGTGGACCGCGAGCATCGCGTCCGCATGGCGGTGCAGCACCGCCGCCCCACGCGCGAGCGGGGCATAGCCTTCGTAGCGCAGCAGCGGATTGAGCCACAGCACGCGCCGCGTGTGGCGCTTGAGCCAGAGCAGCTCCTGCTCGAGCACATCGGGCTCGCCGGTGTCCAGACCGTCGCTGATCACCAGCACCAGCGTGCGGCGGCCGCTCAGGCGGCGCGCATGCCGGCGGCGCAGCTCGGCGAGCGAACCGCCCAGACGCGTGCCGCCGGCGAAATCGGCGATCGCCGCGCCGGCCGCGGCCAGCATGGCATCGGTGTCGGCGATGCGGAAGGCCGGCGTCAGGTCGGTCAGCTGGGTGCCGAAGGCGAACACGTCGCGCCGGCCGGCACGGCGCGTCGCCGCATGCAGGAAGGCCAGCAGCAGCCGCGCGTAGCGTTCCATCGAGCCGGAAACGTCGACCAGCACCAGCAGCGGCAAGGGCTGCCGCCGCCGCGCCAGCCGGGGCAACCGGAACATCTCGCCGCCGGTGCGGCCGGCCTCGTGCCACACGCCCGGCCAGTTCATGCGCGAATGCGTGCCGGCGTTGCCCGCCGGGTGCAGCCGGCGCGCCGCGACGGTGGGCACCGGCAGCGCGATGTCGCGCGCCAGCCGCTCCACCAGCCGGTATTCGGCCGCGCCCAGGGCGTTGAAGTCGGCATGGTGCAGGCGCTGGCGGTCGCTGGCCGTCATGGCCGCGTCGAACTCCACCTCGCGCTCGTTCCGCGGCGCCTGCATGGGCTCGCGCGGCGCGGCCAGGGCCTCGCGCACGCGCGGGCGGCGCTTCACGGGCTCGGCCTTGCCTTCGGTGCTCGGCAGCATCTGCGCCAGCAGCTTGTTGGCCAGCTCCGGGTCGCGGAACCAGGCGTCGAAGAGCTCGCGGAAAACGCCGCGGTCCTGCTCGCGGCTGATCATCACGGCCTCCATCGCCGCCGCGAGATCGTGCCGGCTTTCCACGCCGACCAGCATCGCCGCCTCGGCCGCTAGCGCGATGCGTGCCGAGTCCGTCCGCACCCCGGCCCGCCGCAGCGCGCGACCGAAGCCGGCCATGTTGTCGGCCAGCTTGCCCCGCCTTGCGTCACCCAGCTGCTGAACGCTCACCGCGTTCCCTCCTCCTCGGGCCGGAGCAGCTCGGCGGCGAGTTCGTGCGTGAGCGCAGCCACGTCGTCGCGCTGCTTGAAAAGAATGCCGGCGGTGTCGACCACGATCTCGGGATCGAGTTCGAGCGTGTCCAGCGCGATCAGCGCACGGGCCCATTCCACGCTCTCGGCAATGCCGGGCGCACGCTGGAAGGCGTCGCCGAAAGGCGTGCCGCGCAGGCGCGCCACGAAGGTGGCGACCTGGTCGGACAGGCGCTGGCTCGCGCCCGGCACCTGCGCCCGCACGATCGCCAGCTCGCGCTCGCGCTCGGGGTAGTCCAGCCAGTGGTAAAGGCAGCGGCGCTTGACCGCGTCGTTGAGTTCGCGCGTGCGGTTGCTGGTCAGCAGCGTCACCGGCGGCACCAGCGCGCGCACCGTGCCGAGCTCGGGGATGCTGACCTGGTACTCGCCCAGGTACTCGAGCAGGAAGGCCTCGAAGGGCTCGTCGGCCCGGTCCACCTCGTCGATCAGCAGCACCGCCCCGGGCGCCGGCGCCTGCAGGGCCTGCAGCAGCGGGCGGCGGATCAGGTAGTGCGGCTGGTAGACCTCGGCCTCGACGTCGCGCGCCGCGCCGTGCGCCTCGGCCGCACGCATGTGCAGCAGCTGCGCCGCGTAGTTCCATTCGTAGAGCGCCTCGCGCTGCTCCAGGCCGTCGTAGCACTGCAGCCGCAGCAGTTCGCGCTGCAGGGCGCTGGAAAGCGCCTTGGCCAGCTCGGTCTTGCCCACGCCCGGCTCGCCCTCCAGCAGCAGCGGGCGCTGCAGCCGCAGCGCGAGGAAGACCGCCGTTGCCAGCCGCCGGTCGGCGAAGTAGCCCGCGCCTTGCAGCGCCTGCACGACCGCGTCGATGGTGGGGAACGGGGAGGTCGTGGCAGGCGTGTCGTCAATCATCGAAGAAGCTCTTAGCCCAGCGCCTTTCGCACGGCCCGCTGTGTGAGTACGCTGATCAGGTTGGCGCGGTAGGCGGCGGTGGCATGCAGGTCGCTGTTGAGCGCTTCGGCGTCGATCTTGACGCCGGCCGCGGCCTCGGGCGTGAAGCTCTTCGTCAGCGCGTCTTCCAGCCCCTTGTGGCGGAACACGCCGTTGCCCGCGCCGGTGACGGCCACGCGCACGCCGGCATCGCCCTGCGTGACGAAGATGCCGACCAGCGGGAAGTTCGAGGCTTTCTGCCTGAGCTTTTCGTAAGCCGCGCGCTTCGGGACCGGGAAGCGCACCGCGGTGATCAGCTCGCCGTCCTCCAGCGCCGTGGCGAACAGGCCCTGGAAGAAGTCATCGGCCGCGATCTCGCGCTTGTTGGTGACCACCGTCGCCCCCGAGCCCAGCACCGCGCTCGGGTAGCAGGCCGAGGGGTCGTTGTTGGCCAGCGATCCGCCGATGGTGCCCATGGCACGCACCTGCCGGTCGCCGATGTGGTCGGCCAGCCAGGCCAGCGCCGGGAAGGCGGCCTTGACCTCGGCGCTGGCGCCCACGTCGAGGTGGCGCGTCATGGCACCGATCACGAGGGCATTGCCCTCCTTCCGGATGCCGGACAGCTCCTGGATGCCGCCGAGATCGACCAGCTGCTCCGGCGCCGCCAGGCGCAGCTTCATCGAGGCCAGCAGCGTCTGTCCGCCGGCCAGCAGCTTGCCACCGGCCGCGGCCAGCTTGGCCGCATCGGCGACGGAGGCGGGACGTTCGAGGGTGAATGCGTACATGTCGTGTTCCTCCGTGATCAGGGCGCCGGGCGGCCTTGCGTGCTCGCGGTCAGCGCGGGCGCCTGGGGTTCCTGGGTCGGGCTGGGCCGGCCGCTGCGGATGGCTTCCCAGACGCGGTGAGGCGATGCCGGCATGTCGAAGTCCTTGACGCCCAGCGGCGCCAACGCATCGAGTACCGCGTTGATCAGCGCCGGCGGCGAGCCGATGGCGCCGGCCTCGCCGCAGCCCTTGGTGCCCAGCGGGTTGTGGGTGCAGGGCGTGCAGGTGGTGTCCAGCTTGAAGGTGGGGAAGTCGTCGGCGCGCGGCATGGCGTAGTCCATGAAGCTGCCGGTCAGCAGCTGGCCGCTCTCTCTGTCGTAGACGCAGTTCTCCATCAGCGCCTGGCCCAGGCCCTGCACGATGCCGCCGTGCACCTGGCCCTCGACGATCATCGGGTTGATGATGGTGCCGAAGTCGTCCACCGCGGTGAAGCGGTCGATCTTCACCTCGCCCGTCTCCTTGTCGACCTCCACCTCGCAGATGTAGGTGCCGCCCGGGAAGGTGAAGTTGGTCGGGTCGTAGAAGGCGGTCTCGTCCAGCCCCGGCTCCAGCTTGTCCAGCGGGTAGTTGTGCGGCACGTAGGCCGTCAGCGCCACCTGGCCGAAGGGGATCTTCTTGTCGGTGCCCTTGACGGTGAACTCGCCGTTTGCGAACTCCACGTCGGCATCGCTGGCCTCCATCAGGTGGGCCGCGATCTTCTTGGCCTTGGTCTCGATCTTGTCCAGCGCCTTCATGATGGCCGCGCCGCCGACCGAGATCGAGCGTGAGCCGTAGGTGCCCATGCCGAAGGGCACGCGGCCGGTGTCGCCGTGCACCACGTCCACGTTCTCCACCGGGATGCCCAGGCGCGCCGCCACCACCTGCGCGAAGGTGGTCTCGTGGCCCTGGCCGTGGCTGTGCGAGCCGGTGAACACGGTGACGCTGCCGGTCGGGTGCACGCGGATCTCGCCGCACTCGAAGAGGCCGGCGCGCGCGCCCAGGGCGCCGGCGATGTTCGAGGGTGCGATGCCGCAGGCCTCGATGTAGCTGGAAT
This sequence comes from Variovorax sp. JS1663, assembly GCF_002157355.1. GTDB lineage: Bacteria > Pseudomonadota > Gammaproteobacteria > Burkholderiales > Burkholderiaceae_C > Variovorax. Next base: position 83,272 of record NZ_LYMK01000004.1, read on the forward strand.
AGCCGATGCCGCGCAGCTTGCCCTGGGCCTCGGTCGCCTTCCTGCGCTCTGCGAAGCCCGCCACCTCGGCCAGGTCCTTCGCCTTGTCCATGGAGGCATGGAAGTCGCCCGTGTCGTACTGCAGCGCGACCGGCGTCTGGTAGGGGAACTGGGTGATGAAGTTGCGCTTGCGGATCTCGTCCTGGCCCAGGTTCATTTCCCACGCGCAGCGCGAGACCAGCCGTTCCAGCAGGTAGGTCGCCTCGGGCCGGCCGGCCCCGCGGTAGGCATCCACCGGCGCGGTGTTGGTGAACCAGGCATCCACCTCGACGTAGATCTGCGGCGTGGTGTACTGGCCCGCCAGCAAGGTGGCGTAGAGGATGGTCGGCACCGCGGTGGAGAAGGTCGACAGGTACGCACCCAGGTTGGCATCGGTATGCACGCGCAGGGCGAGGAACTTGCCGTCCTTGTCCATCGCCATCTCGGCATGGCTCACGTGGTCGCGGCCATGGGCGTCGGACAGGAAGCACTCGGAACGCTCGCCGGTCCACTTGATGTTGCGGTTGAGCTGCTTGGCCGCCCAGGTCAGCGCGACGTCCTCCGCGTAGAGGAAGATCTTGGAGCCGAAGCCGCCGCCCACGTCCGGCGCGATCACCCGCACCTTGTGTTCGGGCAGGCCCAGCACGAAGGCCGTCATCAGCAGGCGCTCGACGTGCGGGTTCTGGTTGGCCACGTAGAGCGTGTATTCCTCGTTGGCGCGGTTGTAGCTGCCGATGGCCACGCGCGGCTCCATCGCGTTGGGCACCAACCGGTTGTTGACCAGGTCCAGCTGGGTCACGTGCGCGGCCTTGGCGAAGGCCGCGTCCACCGCCGCCTTGTCGCCCAGCACCCACTTGTAGCACTGGTTGTCGGGCGCGGCGTCGTGCAGGGTGACGCCGCTGCTCTTCTTCGCGGCATCAGCCACGCTCACCAGCGCCGGCAGTTCCTCGTACTCGACCACCACCGCCTCGGCGGCGTTCTTGGCCTGCTCCACCGTCTCGGCCACGACGATGGCGACATGGTCGCCCACGTAGCGCACCTTGCCGATGGCAAGGATCGGATGCGGCGGCTCCTTCATCGGGGTGCCGTCGGGGTTGTTGATCAGCCAGCCGCAGGGCAGGCCGCCCATCTTGCCGTCGATGTCCTTGCCGCTGAAGATGCCGACCACGCCGGGCATCTTCAGCGCGGCCGAGGTGTCGATGGATTTGATCGCCGCATGCGCGTGCGGCGATCGCAGGAACACGGCATGGCACTGGTTGGCCAGGTTCACGTCGTCGGTGTATTGGCCCGCGCCGGTGAGGAAGCGGTAGTCTTCCTTGCGCCGGAGGCCCTCGCCGATGTGCGGCAGCTTCGCGAAGTCGGGTGCGCCCATGGCTGTCTCCTCAGGCGGTCGCCGCGGCCTTGGCGGGCGCGGCCGCCATGGCTTCGCCGCCCATCATCACCGCCTTGACGATGTTCTGATAGCCGGTGCAGCGGCACAGGTTGCCATCGAGCAGTTCGCGCACCTCGGTCTCGCTGGCCTTGGGATGGTGCGTGCACAGGTCGATCGCGCTCATCACCATGCCCGGGGTGCAGAAGCCGCATTGCAGGCCGTGGCACTCCTTGAACGCGGCCTGCATCGGGTGCATGGTGCCGTCGGGCTGGGCGATGCCCTCGATGGTGGTGATCTTCGCGCCGGTCATCTGCGCCACCAGCACGTTGCAGGACTTGACCGCGCGCCCGTTCACGTGGACCGTGCAGGCGCCGCACTGCGCCGTGTCGCAGCCCACATGCGTGCCGGTCAGGTGGAGGTGCTCGCGGATCGCTTGCACGAGGAAGGTGTTGGGCGGCGCGTCGACCGTGACCTCGCGGCCGTTGACCGTGAATGAAACCTGCATGGGGCTGTCTCCGTTCAGAAGTTGGCTGGTTTTCGGCAATTGGAATGGTGGACGCCGCTCAGGGGCCCAATCCTAGGCAAAACCCTAGGCGCTTGCAGGTCGCCCTTGAAATTCTCAAAATGAAACAATCCGCCGTCCGGCAACGGCCCCAGCATGCGTCGATGACGACGCCGTTCCCCACGATGAGTCTCCCTTCCAAGCCCCCGCCCGAGCGTTCCCTCGCCATCGCCCAGGCCCGGCGCGAATGGATCGAGGGCGATGCCGCGACGCGCGGCAACCGCGTCGAGCCCTGGCTGCTGCGCTCCTGGCAGCGCTGCCTGGCGGCCGGCCACCGGCCGCAGCAGCGGGTGAGCTTCGACCCGGTCTCGCGCCAGGCCGCGCAGCGCGTCGCGGAACGCAACCGCAGCCTGCTGTCGGCCGCGCGGCCGGTACTGGCGAAGCTCTCGCGCGCCATCGCCGACACGCGCTACTTCGCGATCCTGACCGACGCCGACGGCACCGTGATCGAGACCGGCGCCCTGCCCGGCGGCAGCGACAGCGCGGCCCGCCATGCACGCAACATCGCGCGCATCGGCGTCGACCTGTCCGAGCGCGCCGTCGGCACCACCGCCATCGGCGCCGCGCTGGCCGAGCGCGAATCGGTGTGGCTGCACCGCGGCGAGCATTTCTTCAACGACACCAGCGTCTACAGCTGCGCCGGCGCCCCGTTGTTCGGCCCCGCGGGCGACTGCATCGGCATGCTGGACCTGACCGGCGTGCAGGCGGTGGAGCGGCCCGAACTGCGCCACCTGGCAACGCTGTCCGCGCGCAGCATCGAGAACGCGCTCGTGCTCGCCCTGCCCTGCGCCCTGCTGCTGCGCCTGGACTGGCCGGGCTACGGCGGCGGGCCGGGCAGCGAAGGGCTGCTGTGCATCGATGAAGACGGCCGCGTGACCGGCGCCAACACGGCAGCACGCCAGATGCTGCACCAGCCTGCCGGCCCGCAGCCGGCGCCGCACTGCCAGGAGCTTTTTGCGCTGCCGCCGCAGATGTTGTTCGACGCGGCACGGCGTGGCGATGCGGTGCTGGAGGTGCCCCTGTGGTCCGGCCTGCGCGTGCAGGCGAGGCCGCAGCTGCCCGACGGCGAGGCGGCCCCGCCGCCCGCCCCTGGACGCCCGCGCCTGCGCGACGTCGAGGCCGCGCTGATCCGCCGTGCGGTGGACGATGCGCGCGGCAACGTGGCCGAGGCGGCGCGCACCCTGGGCATCAGCCGCGCGACGGTCTACCGGACGCTCAACCGGGCCCGAAACGGCGCCTGAGCGCCCACCCACACCGTCGGCCACGGCCGACAACGGTCCCGGAAATCCCCGCGCCTGCACGGCCCGGGCGGCGCCGCCAGAATCGAGGCATGAACACAAGCTACGCCAGCGTCGAGCCCTCCCGCACGGAGGTCGACGCCCTCCCGGGTCCCACCGTGGTCGAATTCGGCGCGCCCTGGTGCGGCATCTGCAAGGGCGCGCAACCGCTCATCGAGAAGGCGCTCTCGGCTGCCCCGCCGCTGCGTCACCTGAAGATCGAGGACGGCAGCGGCCGCCCCCTGGGCCGCTCCTTCGGCATCAAGCTCTGGCCCACGCTGGTCTTCCTGCGCGACGGCCGCGAGCTGGGCCGCGTGGTGCGCCCCACCAGCGCGACCGCGATCTCGGACGAGCTCGCCCGCCTCGTGCAGCCCGCCTGAGGCGGCAGGCGATCAGCCCTTGTTCGCGCGCTCGTAGGCGCGCGGCTGCGTCAGCACCTCGTGGCGCAGCGCATCCTCCAGCTCGGCCTCGGTCATCAGCTTGCGCTGGAGCACCACCTCGCGCACGTTGGTCCCGTTGGCATAGGCCTCGGCCGCGACCTCGGTCGCCTGCTTGTAGCCGATGATCGGATTGAGCGCGGTGACCAGCGCGATCGAGCGCTCGATGCTCTCGCGCAGCCGGTCCGGGTTGGCGGTGATGCCCTTCACGCACAGGTCGGCCAGCGTCGTGCAGCCGTTGGTCAGGTGCTTGAAGCTGCGGAACAGCGCGCTCGCGATGATCGGCTCGAAGGCATTGAGCTGCAATTGCCCCGCCTCGGCAGCGAAGGTCACGGTCAGGTCGTTGCCGAAGACCTCGAAGCAGACCTGGTTCATCACTTCCGGGATCACCGGGTTGACCTTGCCCGGCATGATCGAGGAGCCAGCCTGCATTGGCGGCAGGTTGATTTCGCCGAAGCCCGAGCGTGGGCCGCTCGACAGCAGGCGCAGGTCGTTGCAGGTCTTCGAGAGCTTGACCGCGATGCGCTTGAGCACGCCGGACAGCTGCACGAAGGCACCACAGTCCTGCGTGGCTTCGATCAGGTTGGGCGCGGTGGAGAGGTCCAGCCCGGTGATGCGGCGCAGCGCCGTCAGCGCCTTGCCGGCGTACTCCGGATGGGCGGTGATGCCGGTGCCGATGGCAGTGGCGCCGAGGTTGATCTCGCGGATCAGGGCCGAGGCCTCGGTCAGCCGCGCGATGTCCTCCTCGATCATCACTACGTAGGTCGAGAACTCCTGGCCCAGCGTCATCGGCACCGCGTCCTGCAGCTGGGTGCGGCCGATCTTGAGCAGGTGCGCGAACTCGCCGGCCTTTTCCGCGAAGGCGGCGCGCAGGTGCTCCATGGCCTTGAGCAGCCGCTCGATGGCGAAGCAGGTGGCGATGCGGATCGCGGTGGGATACACGTCGTTGGTGCTCTGCGCCATGTTGACGTGCTCGTTGGGATGCAGGTACTGGTACTCGCCGCGCTGGTGGCCGAGGATCTCCAGCGCGCGGTTGCACACCACCTCGTTCGCGTTCATGTTGGTGGAGGTGCCGGCGCCGCCCTGGATCACGTCGACCACGAACTGGTCGTGCAGCGCGCCGTGGCGGATCTCCTCGCAGGCGGCCACGATGGCGTCGCGCAGCTCGGGCGGCAGGAGGCCCAGCTCGGTGTTGGCCTGCGCCGCCGCTTCCTTCACCGAAGCCAGCGCCACCACCAGCTCGGAGAACGCCGAGATCGTGGTGCCCGAGATCTGGAAGTTCTCCTTGGCCCGCAGCGTGTGGACGCCGTAGTAGGCCTCGTCGGGCACCTCGCGGTCACCCAGGAGGTCGTGTTCGATGCGCATCTTTCCCATGGTTGTCTCCTCTGCGTCGTGGCTTGGAGGTCCGAGTGTGCTCCCGGCCCGCCGGCCCCGCCACAGCCCATTGCGCAAGAAGCGATGTCACAAACGCATGGTCCGGGCCGTCTTGATGACATGGAAGGCCGCATGGGGCGGCGTTCCGTGGCCCCCATCGAAGGATCTCCCATGTCTCACGCTCCCCGCATCCCCTTCCACCAACTCGCCCCCAAGGCCTTCCAGGCCCTCTACACGCTCTCCGGCGCCGTACGCAAGGACCTGCTGGGCAAGCGCCTGCACGAGCTCATGGTGCTGCGCGTATCGCAGATCAACGGCTGCGGCTTCTGCATCGACATGCACTGGCGCGACCTGGTCGCGCAGGACGTCGACGTGCGCCACATCAACGCAGTGGCGGGCTGGCGCGAGGCGCCCTTCTTCACCGAGCGCGAGCGTGCCGCCCTGCGCTGGGCGGAGATCGTGACGGCCATCCCGCAGCAGGACCCGAGCGACGAGGAATTCGCCCGGCTGAAGGTTCATTTCTCCGACGAGGAGATCGCAGAACTGGGCTTCGCCATCTCCGTGATCACGGCCTGGAACCTGCTCAACATCAGCTTCCGCAACCCAGTGCCCGAGAAGGCCTGAGCATCACGGCTCGTCCGGTCTTCGCCGGCATGCGCGCACCCATCTAGGATGGGCGCAATGCCCACGCTCCATGACCACCCCGTGAATGCGCCCCCGCCGTCCAGGCTGCTCCACCTGGACGCGCTGCGCGGCTTCGCGCTCATGGGCATCCTGATGGTCAACATCGCCACCTTCGCCTCCGCCTATTACGGCGCGGCGGTGCCCGACCCGCAGTTCAGCCGGCCGGCGGACCAGCTCGTGCGCTGGCTGGTGGCCTGCCTGTTCGAGACCAAGTTCTACCTGCTCTTCTCCTTCCTCTTCGGCTACAGCTTCACGCTGCAGATGAGCACGGCCGAGCACAGCGGCGGCGCCTTCGTGCCGCGCATGCTGCGCCGGCAGCTCGGGCTGTGGCTGCTGGGCGCGGCGCATGCGGTGTGGCTGTACCACGGCGACATCCTCGCGACCTACGCCGTGCTCGGCCTGATCCTGCTCGCCCTGCGCCGCCAGAGCGATCCGAAGGCGGTGCGGCGGGCCTGTGTGCTCACGCTGGTGCCCGCCGTCGTGCTGGTGCTGATGGGGCTCGCGCAGCTGATCTTCGGCGGGCCGGCCGACCTCACGGGTGCCACCCTGCGCGCCGGCGCTGCCCAGCAAGCCTGGCTGGGCCCGCCCGCCAGCGTGGTGGCCCAGCGCCTGCGCGAGCTGGGCAACACCTGGTGGATCGTCGTGCTGGTGCAGGGACCGTGCGCGCTGGCGATGTTCATGGCCGGCTTCGTCGCCGGCCGGCGCCGCATGTTCGCGCGGCTGGATCGATATCAAGGCCTGTGGCGACGCCTGCCCGCCTGGGGCCTCGCGGTGGGCGCGCCGGGCGCGGTGTTCTACGCGACCGCCACGGTGTGGGGCCTGGGCACGGGCTGGGAGGTCGTGGGGCTGGGGCTGGGGCTGCTGACCGCGCCCTTCCTGACCTTCGCCTACGTCGGGCTGGCGATGACGCTGTTCCACGGCGAGGGCGGCCTGAAGGTTGCGCATGCGCTGGCACCGGCGGGCCGCATGGCGCTGTCCAACTACCTGCTGCAGTCGCTGGCCTGCGCGATCCTGTTCACCGGCTACGGGCTGGGGCTGATGGGGCGGGTGTCGCCGGCGGGCTGCGTGCTGATCGTGCTGGGGTTGTTCGGGTGCCAGATGGTGGTGAGTGCGTGGTGGCTCGGGCGGTTTCGGTATGGGCCGGTGGAGTGGGGGTTGCGGGCGCTGACGATGGCGGAGTGGCCTGCGATGCGGAAGGCGGTGGGGGCGCCGGTCAAGTGAGGCCGGCCCCTTCCGGGAGAAACAAGGTGTTCGTGCAGTGCGTGGTGAGCGGATCGAGTGCCAGCCCGAGTTGTGCGATCAGCCGGTCGCTGTAGTTCTTGTTCGGATGCACGAAGTCGACCAGATCCCAGGCGCCGAAGAAGGGCACCGCTCCCCAGTCGGCAAAGGGGACGCCCGTATTCGAGGCAATCGATCGAAGGACGGCGTCGTAGTAATCGCGCAATAGAAGCGAATACTGCCCGAGCTCTCCGCCCCTGGCCTGGCGAGCAAAGCCCGTCAGGACCGGAACGCGGCCCTCGGCCCGCAGTTGCTGGATGATGTGGTAGTAGTCGCTGATCACCGTATTGATGCTTTTCCCTTGCCACGCATCGATGACGCCGTTCTCGATGACCACGAAGTGCGCGCTGCGCGTGAGGTAGGGAAAGGGCGTTGCCAAGTCCGCGAGCGACTGCCCCGCGATCGAATGATCGGCGACCACCAGCAGGTTGGGCCTGAAGAGCTGCAGCACCATCGAGGGGCGCGTCGCAGTCCCGTTGAAACCCATGATCGAGTCGCCGTAGATCTCGACCGTGCACAGTGAGGCATCTTCTGCAGGCTTGCCTTGGGTCACGGCGGCATCCTGCGCCTTCTGGGCTCCGCCACCGGGCGTGGCGACCGACTGGCCACCGGTGGACAACGAGGCGCCCCCGCTGAAGCCATCGCCCCCTCCCCCTCCACAGCCAACGAGAACGCCAGTCAACAATACGGCGGCGACAAGAACAGGAATCATGGTCTTCTCCTGGGGTCGGTCCAGCGCAACGGGGATGACATCGAGGCGTCGACATTGTCCGCCGCGAAGGGCGACAAGTCATGCGCATTCGACGCACGTTGAATTCTTGGCAAGGATTGGCCAGCGCAAGAGCTTGTAATCGACGTCACCAAAAGAGCGTTGCCTACCAGCCTCAAGCCCCAACCGGCACCTTGTCCAAAAAGCCCGTGACCACTCGCAGCTTCCCTCCCTCGAGCGCCACGAAGTCGGTCCCTTCGACCAGATCCTCCGCCCCACTCGGCCCCAGCGTCCACGAGAAGCGCATGTTGTCCCCATGCGCATCCGCCTGCCCTTTGAGCTTGAAGCGAAAGCCCGGATAACGCTGGTGCACCCCGCCGATCAACGCGCTGATCTGTTCATGGCCCGCCCCCTGCATGACAGGGTCGATATAGCGGGCATCGTCGGTCCAATGCGCTTTCAGAAGCGCGAGACGACGCCCGGCATCGGTCTCGTTCCAGGCATCGATGTAGCGCTCGGCGATACGGTTGGCGGCGGGTGCGGCGGTGTTCATGGCGATAGGTCCTCTTGGCTTCATGACCCGCAACAGCGCGGGTTGAAGTGATGGTCGCCGCACCGCCGCCGCCGGTCGATGACGCGGGAGGTCATGGGCACGCGCGAGCCCACGCCCCCGGGGATGGCCTACTGCGCGAACTGCTTGACCATGCGGTACATGAACTCGCGCCCGTCATACAGGCGCGGGATCGCCACGCGCTCGTCCAGCCCGTGCGCGCGCGCATCGCTGGGCTCGCTGAAGATGCCCGACACACCATAGACCGGGATGCCGGCGTTGCGCAGGAAGCGGCTGTCGGTGGCGCCGGTGCTCATGGTGGGCACGACCGGCACGCCGGGCCACATCTGCTGGGTCAGGCCTTCGACGACGGCCATCACGTCCGCGCGCAGCGGCGAAGGCGGGCTCTTGAGCGGCGGGTTGCTGGCCGTCATGGTGATGCGCTCGCCGCCCAGCACCTTGCGCAGGGCCGCTTCCACTTCGGCAGGATCGTCGTGCGGGAGGATGCGGCAGTTCACCGTCGCCTTGGCCGACTGCGGCAGCGCGTTCTCGGCATGGCCAGCGAGCAGTTGGGTCGCTACACAGGTGGTGCGCAGCGTGGCGTTGTACAGCGGCGTGCGCGACAGGCGGTCCACCGCCTCCTCGCTCGGCTGCCCCGAGGCGACCGCGCGCATGTCCTCGGCCATCTGTCCGGTCTCGAACTCGGCGCTGCGCGCGAAGTAGGTGCGCGTCACTTCGGCCAGCTTCACGGGGAAGCGGTAGGCGCCCAGGCGCACCAGCGCGCCGCTGAGCTCGTACACCGGGTTGCTGGCCGTGGGCAGCGAGCTGTGGCCGCCGACATCGCGCACCTCCAGCTTGTAGGTGGTGTACATCTTCTCGGCCACCTGCATGCGGTGCAGGATCGGCTTGCCCTTGCCGAGCTGGCCGCCGCCGCCCTCGTTGATGCCGAACTCGGCGTCGAGGAGCGGGCGCTGGTTGTTGATCAGCCAGAAAACGCCGTTGCTGGGCACGTCGCCCAGTTCCTCGTCGGCGGTCAGGGCCAGGATGATGTCGCGGCTGGGCTTGAAGCCTTCACGCCTGAGCTGCGACAGGATCGACACGAAGGACGCCGCCATGGCCTTGTCGTCCGAGGCGCCGCGCGCGGTGAAGTAGCCGTCGTCCTCCTTGAGCTTGAAGGGGTCGGTCTTCCAGTCCTCGCGCCGCGCCTCGACCACGTCGAGGTGGGCCAGGAGCAGCATCGGCTTCTTGCTGCCGTCGCCCTTGAAGCGCACCACCAGGTTGCCCTTGCGCGGGAAGGGCTCGAAGAGCTGGATCTCCTCCGGCTTGAAGCCCGCGGCCAGCAGGCGCTTCTGCATGGCGAGGGCGGCCTCGGTGTTGTTGCCGGTGAGGTGCGTGGTGTTGATTTCCACCAGCTCCTTGTAGGTCTCGCGGAAGCGCTGCTGCTCCGCGGTCAGCGGGGGCGGCGCGGTCTGGGCGCCGGCCCAGGCACCCAGTCCCGCGAGGGTGGCGATCAGGCAGCGTCGGAGTGCGATCTTCATGGTGTGAATCTCCTTCTTGTTGGCTCTTGATGTCTGCCGGCGCAGCGCCTCGCCGGCTCCCGGGAAGATTCTCACACGCGAGGGCGCTCCGGACGGGCCGCACCACCCGCAGTGTCGGGCGGCTCGCTCGGGGGAAGGCCCAGTGCCCGATGCACCGCCACACCAACGGCTGCACCGACCATCTGGGCCATCACGAAGCCCGGCACGCTGGACGGCGCGATGCCGGCGAAGCTGTCGCTGAACATGCGTCCGAAGGCGGCCGCGGGATTGGCGAAGGAGGTCGAAGCGGTGAACCAGTAGGCCGCGCCGATGTAGCAGGCCACCATCGCCGCCACGCGGCCGGCCGGCGCGCGCAGGATGACGAGCAGCAAGCCCGCCGTCGCGACAGCCTCCGCGATCCACTGCCCCGTTCCGCCGCGAAGCCTGGTCGAGAGCTGGAAGATGGTGGCATCGAACATCGCGTGCGCCAGCCATGCGCCGAGCAGCGCGCCGGACAGCTGCGCCACCACGTAGGGCGCCAGCAATAAGCGAGGCATCGAATGCCGCACGGCCATGGCGATCGATACGGCCGGATTGAAATGCGCGCCGCTCACGGGGCCGAAGACCTCGATGAGGACGTACAGGCCACCGACCGTGGCCAGGGCGTTGGCCAGCAGCGCGATGGCGACGTTGCCGCCTGCCAGCCGCTCGGCCATGATGCCGGAGCCGATGACGATGGCGAGCAGAAGCGCCGTGCCGAGCATCTCGGCCAACAGCTTGCGCGACGTACCGTTCACGGCAGCTAGCTGTTCGAGATTCTTTCGAGGGCGCGCTGCAGCTCGGCGTTGCTCATGGCATCGAGAGGGAGCTGCAGCAACTGGATCATGCGATAGCCCAGCGCTTGCCGCGTGATGTCGAACGCCCTGGCCTTGTCTTCGTCGTTCCCCGGCGCATTGGACGGGTCGGGGTATCCCCAATGAACCTTGACGGGGCTGCCGGGCCAATACGGACAGGCCTCTGCAGCCGCGCTGTCGCATACCGTGATCACGATGCGCATCTCGGGGGCACCCGGACCGACGAACTCGTCCCAGCTCTTGCTTCGATGGCCCTGGGCGTCGATACCGGCGCGGCCCAGCGCTTCCAGGGCCAGCGGATGGATGCGGCCGCTCGGTGCGCTCCCCGCGCTGTACGCACGCACCGGCCTTCCCAGCACCTGGGCCCAATGATTGAGCATGGCCTCGCCCAGGACGCTGCGTGCCGAGTTGTGCGTGCAGAGAATCAGGATGTTTGTGGTCATGGGCTCAGCGTTTCCCGATGTTCTTGACTTCGCGGTGAATGGCCATCGCGTCCGGCCCTTCAGCAGCAGGAAGAGCGAGGATTCCCCGCGGCATCCACAGGCTTGCCGCGGGGAACGCAACAGGCGGGCGCTTGTGCCTCGTCCTTTCTGGTGCTCTCGCCGAACACAGGAATGCTGTCGAGCGAATGAAAGTGCTCCCAGGCGATGCCTTGCGGGTCGGTGACCCAGTGCTTGGCGCTGCGCGCGTAGCAACAGCTCGTTTCGCCCTGGTCGAGAAGCTCCTGGTCGGCGGCTTGGGCGCGGGCTTTCAGTTCGGCCAGTTCCTCGAGGTCGTCGGCCTGGATGCCCAGGTGGTCCACCCCGGACCGCGCGCCGCGGGTGGAAATGGCGAAGTTGACGCGCGGGTCTTCGAGCATCCATTTCGCATAGTCGGCCTCGACGCGCGACGGCTCGGCCGCGAACAGCTTCGAGTAGAAGGCGATGCTCGCCTCGAGGTTCTCCACGTGGGCGTGGACGTGAAATCTCTTCATGATCGACTCCTTGATGGGTTCAGCATTTGCAGGCGGCATCGCCGGCCGTCTCCACGGCACAGGCAGCGCCCTCGCAGCAGTTGTCGGTGAGATAGCCCAGCAGCGCATTCATGTTGTCGTACGCGGCTCGGTAGATGAGGTTGCGGCTGGCACGCTCCTGGGTGACCAGCCCGGAATTGACGAGTTCCTTGAGATGGAAGGACAAGGTGGCTGCAGGCACCGCCAAGGCCTCCTGGATGACGCCGGGCGTGAGACCGCTCTGGCCGGTGACGACCAGCGCCCGGAAGATCTCGAGGCGCAAGGGGTGGGCCAGGGCGGCGAGGGCTTGAACGACTTCCTTCGATTCCATTGTTCGATAATACTCGAAATATAAGCTTTGGACAATTCATCGATTTCCCTGGAGCCGCCCTCAGGCAGCGATGCAGCACTACCATCCAGTCCATATTCCCAAGGAGCGGACGATGAAGATTGCAGTGATGGGCGCAGGCGCGGTGGGCTGCTACTACGGCGGCATGCTGGCGCGCGCAGGGCATTCGGTGGTGCTGATCGGCCGACCGGCGCATGTGGAGGCGATCCGGCGCGACGGCCTGCGGCTGGAAACGCTCAGCTTCGACGAGCACGTGCGGCTCGAGGCCAGCACCGAGACCTCCGCGGTCGAGGGTGCCGGGCTGGTGCTCTTCTGCGTCAAGTCGACCGATACCGAAAGCGCCGGCGAGGCGATGCGCCCTCACCTGCCGGCCGATGCGCTGGTCCTCACGCTGCAGAACGGTGTCGACAACGCCGCGCGCCTGCAGGCCGTGCTGTCGCAGGAGGTCGCGGCGACCGTGGTCTACGTCGCCACCGAAATGGCCGGCCCCGGCCACGTGAAGCACCACGGCCGCGGCGAGCTGGTGATCGCGCCCTCGTCGCGAAGCGAGGAGATCACGGCGCTGCTGGCCGGCGCCGGCGTGCCGACGCAGATCTCCGACAACGTGATCGGTGCACTGTGGGCCAAGCTGATCCTCAACTGCGCCTACAACGCGCTGTCGGCCATCACGCAGATGCCCTACGGCCGGCTCTCGGAGGGCGAAGGCGTGCAGGCCACGATGCGCGACGTGGTGAACGAATGCCTGGCCGTCGCCGCGGCCGGCGGCGTGACGGTGCCGGGCGACACCTGGCAGGCGGTGCAGCGCATCGCGGAGACGATGCCGACGCAGTACTCCTCCACCGCACAGGACCTGGCACGCCGAAAGCGCAGCGAGATCGATCACCTCAACGGCTTCGTGCTGCGGCGGGGCGCGGCGCTGGGCGTCGCGACGCCGGCCAATCGCGTGCTGCACACGCTGGTGAAGCTGATCGAGGGACGCGACGCGCAGTCCGCCTGAAGCGGCTTTCGACGCCGGCGCTGCACGGCTAGACGAGCGCGACAGCCTCCACCTCGACCAGCAACCCGTGGTGCAGCGGCCCGGTCGGCACCACGGCCCGCGCTGGCCTTGCATCGCCGGCCCAGGCCGCGTAGAGCGTGTTGAACACGGGCCAGTGCGCGACGTCGGCCACGTAGACGCGCACCTGCACCAGCCGCTCGATGCCGCTGCCGGCCGCGGCCAGCGCCGCCTTCACATTGGCGAGCACCTGCAGCGCCTGCTGCTCGAAGGTCGCATCCACCAGCCGCTCGCCTTCGGACGTGATGGGCAACTGGCCCGATACGAAGACGAAGCCGTTGGCAACGGCCGCGCGGCTGTAGTGCCCCCCGGGGGCGCCGAGGCCTGCGGGCGGGATGCAGCGCACCGCGTCCTCACCAGCCATGGAAGCGGCTCCAGGCACGGACGCTGCCATCGGGGTCCAGCGCGTGGTACTCGGGGAATTGGGCGCCGGTCGCGCAGGCGTGGTTGGGCAGGATGCGCAGCCGCGTGCCGATCGGAAAGCGCGCCGCGATGTCGGCGTCCGCACCCTCCTCGCGCGCCAGGATGCCATGCTCCTGGTTGGCGCTGTGCAGCACGTAACCCGGCAGCACTGTACCGTCGACGCTGCAGACCTGGCCGTAGCCCCAGTCGCGCTTCTGCTTCTGCGTGCCACGGTCGCGGCTCATCGCCATCCAGCCGGCATCGACGATGGCCCAGCCCCTCTCGGGTTGGTGGCCGATGACGGTGGTGAGCACGCTCAGCGCGAGCTCGTCGATGCCGCACACGCCGATGTTGTGCATCACCAGGTCGAAGAACACGTAGACGCCGGCGCGCACTTCCGTCACGCCGTCGAGCACCTGGGCCGACAGCGCAGTCGGCGTCGAGCCGACGCTGACCACCGGGCACGGCAGGCCCGCCGCGCGCAGCCGCTCGGCCGCCTGCACGCAGCCGGCGCGCTCCTGCTCGGCCAGGGCGGCGAGCGCCTCGGGCGTGTCGAGCTCGTAGCTGGAGCCGGCATGCGTGAGCACGCCGCCCAGGCGCATGCCGCCCTCGTGCAGCAGCCGGCCCACCTCGAGCAGATCCGCCCCGTCCGGGCGGATGCCGGAGCGATGGCCGTCGGTGTCGATCTCGATCCAGACCTCGAAGGCCTCGTCGTGCGCGCGCCCGAACTCGGCGATCTGGCGGGCCGAGGTCACGCTGTCGGTGATGATCTTCAGGTCGCAGCCGCGCCGCCGAAGCGACAGCGCCTGCGGCAGGCGGTGCCCGGCCATGCCGACGGCGTAGACGATGTCGGTCACGCCGTCGGCGAAGAACTGCTCCGCCTCCTTGAGCGTGGAGACGGTGATGCCCTGCGCGCCGGCCGCGATCTGGGCCCGGACGACCGGCGTGCACTTGGTGGTCTTCACATGGGGACGCAGGCGCTTGCCGAGGGCGTTCATGCGGGACTGCATGCGCCCGATGTTGCGCTGCATGCGCGCGACGTCGACGATCGCCGAGGGCGTGTCGAGCACCGCGAGGGGATGGAAGCTGGATGTCATGGTGGATCTCAATCGAGGAATTCGCCCTTGGCCTTGAGCGCGGGCACATCGTCGCGCAAGCCGCGCGAGATCAGGGCGGTGACGGCGGCCGGTGCCGCGGCCCCGGGTGCCGGCAGCTCGACGCCGACCGTCTGCATCTGCTGGCGGAAGCCCGCATCGGCCACCGCGCTTTCCAATGCAGCCTGCAGGCGGGCGACGACGGGTGTGGGCGTGGCACGCGGCGCGAAGACGGCGTTCCACGAACGCACGTCCAGGCGCAGGCCCGCTTCCGCTGCGGTGCCCACCTGGGGCAAGCTGGGCAGGCGCTGAGCCGAAAGCACGGCCAGCGCCTTGACCTTGCCGCCGGCGACCTGCGGCAAGGAGGTGGTGGTCTGGTCGCACATGAAGTCGGTCTGCCCGCCCATGAGGTCGTTCATCGCCGGCGCCACGCCGCGGTACGGCACGTGGGTCACGTTGAGCTTGAGCGCCGACAGCAGCATGACGCAGCCGTAGTGCGACACCGAGCCCACACCGGCGCTCGCGTAGGAGGCCCTGCCCTGGTGGCTGCGCAGCCACGCGCTGAACTCGGCCAGGTTGTTCGCGGGCAGGTCGGCCCGCGCCACCAGCAGCATCGGCGCGCCGCCCGCGAGGCCCACGGGCTGGAAGTCGGCCACCGGGTCGTAGGGCAGCTTCTTGTAGAACGCGGCGTTGGCCACGTGCGTGCCGATGGTGCCGAAGCCCAGCGTGTAGCCATCGGGTGCGGCACGCATCATCTTCACCAGGCCGATGGTGCCGCCGGCGCCGGCCACATTGTCGACCACCACCGGCTGGCCGAGCCGGGTGCCCATGTGCTGGGCCAGGCCGCGCGCCAGCGCATCGCTCGGGCCACCCGCCGGGAAGGGCACGATGAGCGTGACGGGGCGTTGCGGGAAGGTGGCGGGTTGCGCGTGCGCGGTCGTGCAGAGGGCGAGGCTTGCGGCGAGCAGCAGCCGGCGCGCAGGAACGATTGGCATGGTGATTCCCTTGTCAGCGAACCGGTGCGTGGAAGCCCTGCAGCCACGGCAGCGCCTGCGCCAGCGTCGGTGATTGACGTTCCGCCGCCGATGCGCCCTGCGGCAAGGCGAGACCGACGCGGTTGTGCCAGTAGGTGCGCAGCCCGACGGCGGAGGTGCCGAACAGGTCGTAGCCGGAGCCGGCGACGAAGGCCGCCTCGCGCGGCGCGACCGCCAGGCGCTCCAGCGCCATCCGGTAGGGGCGCGGATCAGGCTTGTAAAAGCCGGCCTCTTCCGAGGTCAGGACCACGTCCCAATCGACGTCCAGCAGCGCCGCCGCGCGCCGGCCCAGGCGCTCGGAGCAGTTGGTTACCACGCCCAGCCGGCAATGCGGGCGCAGCGCCTGCAGCAGTTCACGCGCGCCGTCCCAGGGCTGGAGGCGATCCCAGTCCGCTTCGAGCCTTTCCGGCGCCGAAGCGGGCAGGCCCACGGCCGCGGCCGCGCGACGCACCAGTTCCTCGTAGGCGACATAGGCGCCGCAGCCGTAGGTGAGCCGCAGGTATTCGGCGCGCCAGGCGCGGCCCTGCGCCTCGGAGCCGGCGGCCGCATTCCAGAGCGACCAGGAATCCAGCAGCGCCGTGAGCAGGTCGAACAGCACGGCGCGCGGGTAGGTGGTGGGTGGGGCAGGTGCTTGCATGGGGCCTACTGTAGGAAGTCGGGGCCTTCTTGTGGTTTACGCTTGCTGCATCAATCGTTAAGCTCGGCTGAATGCTTCGCATCGAGGACCTGCAACTGGCCGCGGCACTGGCGCAAGCGCCTTCCCTGAGTGCCGCCGCCCGCGCCCTGAACGTCACGCCGCCCGCGCTGTCGATGCGCCTGCGCAAGCTCGAGGCCACGCTCGGACTCGCGCTGGCCGTGCGCACGGCGCGCCGCCTGAGCCTGACGGCCGAGGGCGAGCGCTTCGCGCGCGAGGCCGCCGAGCTGCTCGGGCGGCTCGAGGCCCTGCCCCAGTCCTTCCAACGCGACGACCGCCAGCTCACCGGCACGCTGCGCATCGCGGCGCCCTTCGGCTACGGGCGGCAGCGCATCGCGCCGATGCTGGCACGCTTCTCCCGCCTGCACCCGGGCCTGCGCCTGCAGCTGGACCTGCGCGAGACGCCCTGGCCCGACCGGCACGATTCCGACGTGGTGATCCACATCGGCACCGTGCGCGATTCGTCCTGGGTGGCGCGCACCCTCGCCTTCAACGAGCGCTGGCTGTGCGCCAGCCCGGACTACCTGCGCCGTCACGGCACGCCACGCGAACCGCGCGAGCTCCTGGCCCATGCCTGCATCAGCATCCGCGAGAACGAGGAGGACGTGACGCTCTGGCACTTCCATCGCCCGGGCGGCGATGCGGCGCGCTCGCGCAAGGCGCGCGAGTCGGTGCGCATCGTGCCGGCCTTCACCACCAACGACGGCACGGTCGCGCGCGAGTGGGCCGAGCAGGGCCTGGGCCTGGTGCTGCGCTCCGAATGGGATGCGGCCGAGGCGGTCGCGCGCGGCGCCCTGGTGCGGGTGCTGGCCGAGTGGCGCCTGGACAGCGCGCCGGTGCTGGCGCTGGTGCCCACGCGCCGCGGCCGCACGGCGCGCGTGCAGGCGCTGCTGGCCTTCCTCGAGGATTCGATGGGAAAGCCCGCGCTCAGCGCCCGGGGTCGGGCGCCCGCCGCACCTGCGCCCCCGAGCGCGCGGAAAGCTCGTGCACGATGACGCCCTGCATCGGATCGACCGGATCGTTCCACGGCGCGCGCCGCAGGATGCGGCTCGCGTCCCGGTGCCCGGCCTCCCAGCGCATGCGGATGCCGGCGGCGCTGAAGTCGATGTCCTTGTAGAAATCCTCGCTGTCCAGCGAGGGCGCGAGCAGGCGCACCACGTGCATCGTGGTGCCGCAGCCGTAGGCCAGCAGCTCGCGCACCTCGGGTGCCTCGCGCTTGCCGGCCGGCAACTGGCGCGACAGCTCGCGGATCACGTGGCGCAGGTGGTGCAACTGCTGCTGCCGCGCGATGTGGCTGTCGGCCCGGCTCGCGTACTGGATGTCCTTCTGCCGGCCCAGGGCCTCCCAGATCGAGCGCGGCTCGTCGCCGCTGGGCTGCCAGACGTTGACCGAGAAGATCACCCCGCTCCTGCGCGGCACGTCGTCGAACACGGCCTCGATCGGCGTGTTGGAGTAGACACCGCCATCCCAATAGGCCTCGCCGTCGATACGCACCGCGGGAAAGGCCGGCGGCAGCGCGCCGGAGGCCATCAGGTGGTCCACGCCCAGCGCGCAGATGCGGCTGTCGAAATAGGTCATCTGCCCGCTGCGCACCGCGACGGCGCCGACGGTGAGCCGGGTCTGGGCTTCGCGCAGCAGGTCGATGTCGATCAGCCTGCCCAGTGTCCCGCGCAGCGGCTCGGTGGTGTAGAACGAGGCCTCGTCGAGCCCGACCGCGGCACCCAGTGCGCCCCAGCCGGCGATGCGTGGCCGGAAAAAGGCGGGCAGTCCCTGGAAGATGGTGTTCCAGCTGCCGGCCGGGAACGGCGCCTGCTGCACGCTCTGCCAGAACTCGCGCAGGCGCTCCAGGCGCACGGCCGGCGCGTTGCCGGCGATGAGGCCGCCGTTGATGGCGCCGATGGAGGTGCCGATGACCCAGTCGGGCTCGATGCCCGCGTCCTTCAGGGCCTCGTACACACCGGCCTGATAGGCGCCGAGTGCACCTCCACCCTGGAGCACGAGCACCACCTGCCCGGGAAGTTCTGTTCGCTTTCCTGCTGTCATGCGCCGAGTGTCCGCCCCGACCGTGACACCTGGCAAGAAAAGGCCCGCGCCGCGGCAGCGCGGATGGCCCGGATCAGGCAGGAACGCCGGCAGGCTGCGCGCCCGCCGGACGGCGGCCGGGCTGCCGCTGGTAGCGGTCGACGCCCAGGCCGTCGGTGCGGATGTCGGGGCGCCGACCCATCACCTGGTCCGAAATCAGCTTGCCCGAGCCGCAGGCCATGGTCCAGCCCAGCGTGCCGTGGCCGGTGTTGAGGTACAGGTTGGCATAGGGGGTGGGGCCGACGATGGGCGTGCTGTCGGGCGTCATCGGGCGCAGGCCGGTCCAGAAGCTGGCGCGCGCGAGGTCGCCGCCGGGGAAGAGCTCGCTCACCACGCGCTCCAGCGTCGCGCGCCGCTGCGGGTTCAGGCGCAGGTCGAAGCCCGAGAGCTCGGCCATGCCGCCGACGCGGATGCGGTCGTCGAAGCGGGTGACGGCGACCTTGAAGCTCTCGTCGAGCACGGTGGATTGCGGCGCCAGCGCGGGGTCGACCAACGGCACGGTCAGCGAGTAGCCCTTGACCGGGTAGACCGGAATGCGCAGGCCCAGCGGCGCGAGGAAATCGCGGGAGTAGCTGCCGAAGGCCAGCACGTAGCGGTCGGCCTGGAGCACCTCGCGGCCCGTGCGCACGCCGGTGACGCGGCCGCCCTCGGTGACCAGGCCGTCCACCGCCTGGCCGAATCGGAAATCCACGCCGAGCCCGCGTGCGACCTCGGCGAGGCCACGGGTGAACAGGTGGCAGTCGCCGGTCTCGTCGTTGGGCAGGCGCAGGCCGCCGGCCAGCAGATCGCCGGTGCGGGCCAGGGCCGGCTCGAAGGCGCTCAACTCACGGCGATCGAGCAGTTGGTAGGGCACGCCGCACTCCTCCAGCACCGCCACGTCGCGCGCCACGGCGTCGAGCTGCGCCTCGGTGCGGAAGAGCTGCAGGGTGCCCTGGGTGCGGTGCTCGTAGTTCACGCCGGTCTCGGCACGCAGCGCGCGCAGGCAGTCGCGGCTGTATTCGGCCACGCGCATCATGCGTTCCTTGTTGACCGCGTAACGCTCGGGCGAGCAGTTCCTGAGCATGGCCGCCATCCATTGCAGCTGGAACAGGCTGCCGTCGGGGCGGATCGAGAGCGGCGCGTGCTTCTGGAACATCCACTTGAGCGCCTTCAGCGGAATGCCGGGCGCGGCCCAGGGCGTGGAGTAGCCGGGCGAAACCTGGCCGGCATTGGCGAAGCTGGTCTCTTCCGCGGGGCCCTGCTGGCGATCGAGCAACGTGACCTCGGCGCCCGAGCGCGCCAGGTAGTAGGCCGTGGTGACGCCGATCACGCCGCCGCCCAGAACGATCACTTTCATTGCAAGACCCCTTCGAAGCCGAGAAAGAAGCCTAGGTTATTCATACTCCTGCCATAAACTCCACTGAAATGAAGCCGAATGGCAGTGATCCTTCCTGTCAACGAGGCTACGGATGGCCTCCAGGAGTGAAATGACCGAGCTCGACCGAACCGACCGCAAGATCCTCGACATCCTGCAGCGCGAGGGCCGCATGCCGATGACCGAGCTGGCCCAGCAGATCGGCCTGTCCACCTCGCCCTGCACCGAGCGCGTGCGGCGCATGGAGCGCGAGGGCGTGATCACCGGCTACCACGCCCGCATCGACCCGCAGGCGCTGGGCAAGACGCTGCTGGTGTTCGTGGAGATCACGCTCTCGTCCAAATCGGCCGATGTCTTCGACAAGGTGCGCAAGGAGCTGCTGCACGTGCCCGAGGTGATGGAATGCCACCTGGTCTCGGGCGGCTTCGACTACCTGGTCAAGGCGCGGCTGCGCGCGATGAGCGACTATCGGCGGCTGCTGGGCGACCTGCTCAAGAAGTTGCCGGTGCCGGCAGAGTCGAACAGCTATGTGGTGATGGAGGAGGTCAAGGAAAGCCTTTATCTCCCGCTGGACCGGTGAGCCATTGCCGGATCCCGCGAGTCGATCGCCGGCCCGGTGCCCTCCAGCACCGCTTTGCGCACCGCACGCAGGGCCCGCCCGCAGTCCTCCCGCGTCAACGCGCCGCCCAGGCACAGGCGCAAGGCCTCGGGCGGCATGCGGTCGGTCGAGAAAGCCTGGCTCGCCACGGCCGCGACGCCGAGATGCTGCAGCACCGAGGCGATCTCGGCGCCCGCACGGGCCGCGGCGCCATGCTCCTGAAGCGGCAGCCAGACGTGAAAGCCCTGCGGATGCGTGCGCAACCCGAGGTCGCCGAGCAGCTCCCGGGCCTGCGCACTGCGCCAGCTGCACTCGGCCCGCATCGCGTCGAGCACCTGCGCGCCGACGCCCGATTCCAGCCACCGCGTCACCAGCCCGGCCGTCCAGGGCGAGGCCATCACGGTGGTGGCGCGCAGCGCGCCCGCAAGACGGAGCGTGGCAGCCTCCGACGGTGCCAGCACGAAGGCATTGCGCAAGCCCGCGCCGAGCCACTTCGACGTGCCGCTGACGTAGTACGTCAGCCCCGGCGCGAAATCCGCCAGCGGCGGCGGCACCGCCGGGGCCAGCATGCCATAGGCATCGTCCTCGATGATCGGGATGCTGTGGTGCGACGCGATGTCCGTGAGTTGCTCGCGCCGCCCCAATGACAGGGTCGAGGTGGTGGGGTTGTGGATGTTCGGGCACAGGTACAGCGCGCCGATGGATGCGCTCTTGCACAGCAGCTCGAAGGACTGCGGAACAATGCCCTCCTCGTCGCATTGAAGCGGCTGCAGCTGCGTGCCCAGCTGCGCCGCGATCGCCTTCAGCCCCGGGTACGCCAGCGACTCGACCGCCAGGCTCTGCCCCGGCTTGACCAGCATGCTCATCAGCGCGAGCAGCACGCTGTGGATGCCGGGCGCCACCAGCACGCGTTCGGCGGTGGCGTGGCCGACCCACTGCCGCAGCCATTGCGCCGCCACGCCGCGCTCGCGCTTCGAGCCGCCGGCGTCGCGATAGCGCATGAGATCGGGGATCGGCGTGTCCGACACGTAGGCGGCCGCTTCTTCCTGCAGGCGGGCGCCGGCCGGATGATCGGCCAGTTCGGGCGGCATGTTCATGGTCATCTCGGCGCCCGTGCCCGCGCGCAGCGGCAGGCCGATGAAGGAGCCGCGCACGTAGGACCCCAGGCCAGGCCGCGAGGCGATCAAGCCCCGCTCGCGCGCCTCGGCGAAGCCCCGCACCACCGTCGTGTAGTTCAGCCCGAGCTGCTGCGCCAGCAGGCGCAGCGGCGGCAACCGGTCGCGCGGCGCCAGACGGCCGCGCTGCAGATCCTCGGCCAGCAGGTCCGGAATGAGCTGGTAGGCGGGCAGGCCGCTCTGGCGGAGGCGGGGCACCCAGTGCGCAAAGGCCATGAAGTGATCGGTGGGGTGGGAGGACGGCTTCGAGTAGAGCGCAAACCGTGCCCGGCGGCACGCGCGGCCGAGGCCTTTTTTCGGTGCGCCATGCCATTGATCGGATGCATTGATTGCATCGGGATCAGGCGGCTCTGGTGCGGCCGGGCGCCTGCGAGGCCGCCGCACCGCGCCCGTGCCCGCGTGCCGCAAGGCCGGCGATGCGCTCCTGCCGCGCTTGATCGGATCTTGATCGACCGCATCGGCGCCGCGCGGGTACGAGCCTCGCAAGGGAAAGCGCACCGCCGGCGCGCTCCCCTCGACCGGATTGATCGCATCGGCGGAAGACCCCATCACCCACCCGCAACCGAGAGGATCCCATGCCCCAAGTGACCCACCCCGCAGCCCAGAAGGGCGACTTCCTGGTCGACTACGAAGAGAAGGTCTTCGAGGACGTGAAGGCCGCGCCGGGCGACAAGGCGCTCGTGACCTTCCACACCGTGGCCTTCGAAGGCTCGATCGGCTTCGTCAACCTGCTGCAGGCGACGCGCCTTCAGCGCAAGGGCTTCGACACGTCGATCCTGCTCTACGGCCCCGGCGTGACGCTCGGCGTCAAGCGCGGCTTTCCGAAGCTGGGCGACGCCGCCTTTCCCGGCCACCAGAATTTCAACGAGCAGATCACCAAGTTCATCGCCGAGGGCGGCAAGGTCTATGCCTGCCGCTTCGCGCTGCAGGCGCTCTACGGCCACGGCGAAGGTGCGCTGATCGAGGGCATCCGGCCGATCAACCCGCTGGACGTGCTCGACATCGTGCTGCTGCACCGCAAGGAAGGCGCGTTCATCCTCGACACCTGGACGCTCTGAGGCTGTCCGGCACAGGAGCACCCATGGCCACCACGAAGAAGACCGTGCGCGCGGCCGCCGCGCAGATCGCACCCGACATCGACAGCAGCGAGGGCACGCTCGCGCGCGTGCTCGAGACCATCGAGCAGGCGGCCCGCAAGGGGGTGGAGCTGATCGTCTTCCCGGAGACCTTCGTGCCCTACTACCCCTACTTCTCCTTCGTGCAGCCGCCGGTGCGGCAGGGCGCCGACCACCTGCTGCTGATGCAGCGCGCGCCCACCGTGCCGGGGCCTGTCACCGAGGCGGTGGCGCAGGCGGCCCGGCAGGCCGGCATGGTGGTGGTGCTGGGCGTCAACGAGCGCGACCACGGCAGCCTCTACAACACGCAGCTGCTCTTCGATGCCGACGGCCGCCTGCTGCTGAGGCGCCGCAAGATCACGCCGACCTACCACGAGCGCATGGTCTGGGGCCAGGGCGACGGCAGCGGCCTGAAGGCGGTGGACACCCGCGTCGGACGCGTCGGCGCCCTCGCCTGCTGGGAGCACTACAACCCGCTGGCCCGCTACGCGCTGATGGCCGACCACGAGCAGATCCACTGCGCCCAGTTCCCCGGCTCGCTGGTCGGGCCCATCTTCGCGGAGCAGATGGGCGTGACCATCCGCCATCACGCGCTCGAATCGGGCTGCTTCGTGGTCAATGCGACCGGCTGGCTGCACGAGGAGCAGATCCGCCGCCTGGCGCCCGACGAAAGCCTGCAGGGCGCGCTGCGCGGCGGCTGCCACGCCGCGATCGTCTCGCCGGAAGGCAAGTACCTGGCCGAGCCGCTCACGGAGGGCGAAGGCCTGGTCATCGCCGACCTGGACCTGGCGCTGATCGACAAGCGCAAGCGGATGATGGACTCGGTGGGCCACTATGCGCGGCCCGAGTTGCTGAGCCTTGCCATCCGGCGCGAGGCCGCGGCCACCACCCGGGCGCTCGATGCCGCCGCGGTCGAGCTTGCTCCCCCGCTTTCCGCCATGAACGACGCCGTCGTGCCGGAGGCCGCATGAGGGCCGCTCCCAAGGCGGATACCGCAGCCGCAGGCGAAGGTCGTCCAGTGAACACCGCCACACGCGACTTGATGACCGAGCTCCAGACCCGCGGCCTGCGACTGGAATTTCCCCAGGCAGGCGCCGCCAGCCGCCGCGGCGGCGCGGGCCCCTCGGACCACAAGGCCGTCACCGTCGACGGCGTGACGCTGATGGTGCCCGTGCACACGCACGGCGCCTTCGACTCGCCCTTCATCGCCGGCGCGCCCGGCGCCGACGGTAGCGCCATCCTGCGGCGCGGCACCATCCCGATTGCGCAGATCGCCTTTCCGCGCACGCCCCGCTTCTATGGCCGCCAGACCGCGGACGGCATTCCCTACCAGCAGATCGCCACGCTGCACGGCACCGACGTGCTGGCCACCACCGTGCTGCAGACCTGCATCCGCTACGAGAGCCGGCGCAAGGCCTGCCGCTTCTGCGCCATCGGCCAGTCGCTGGCGGCCGGGCGGACCATCGAGCGCAAGACGCCGGCGCAACTGGCCGAGGTCGCCCGGGCCGCGGTCGAGCTCGACGGCGTGCGCCACATGGTGATGACCACCGGCACGCCGCCGACGCGCGACCGTGGTGCGCTGATCCTCTGCGAGAGCGCCGAGGCGGTGAAGGCCGCGGTCGACCTGCCGATCCAGGTCCAGTGCGAGCCGCCGGACACCGATGCCTGGTTCCGGCGGATGAAGGACGCGGGCGCCGACACCCTCGGCATGCACATCGAAGTCGTCGGCGATGACCTGCGCCGGCAGATCCTGCCGGGCAAGGCCGAGGTGCCGATGAGCCGCTACTGGGAGGCCTTCGAGGCGGCCGTGGACGTGTTCGGCCGCGGCCAGGTCAGTACCTACCTGCTGGCCGGGCTGGGCGACAGCGCGCAGGCCCTGCTCGACGCGAGCCGGCGCCTGTTGTCGATCGGCGTCTATCCCTTCGTCGTGCCTTTCGTGCCGATCAGCGGCACGCCGCTCGAAGACCATCCGCCGCCGGGCGCCGACTTCATGCAGTCGGTGCTGCAGCCGCTGGGGGCCATGGTGCGCGAAGCGGGCCTGCGGGCGGGCGACATCAAGGCCGGCTGCGGCCGCTGCGCGGCCTGTTCCACCCTCTCCGTTTTCGAGGACGCCGAGGAAGCGGCCACGGCCTGAGTTCCGGGAGACACATCATGATGAACGTCCTGCTCGACGCGGCGGCCTGGTCGGTCCCGCCCGCCGCCGCCACGCGCCCCAGCACCAGCGCCTTCCGCATCCAGTGGGCCAGCATCCCGTGGATGCAGCGCGAAGCCCTGGCCCTGCGCCGCCAGGTCTTCTGCGAGGAACAGCGCCTGTTCGACCGCGACGACCGCGATGCGATCGATGCGCAGGCGGGCACGCGGCTGCTGGTCGCCTGTTCGACCCTGGCCGGCCTGCCCGACGAAGTGGTCGGCACCGTGCGCATCCACGAGGCGGAACCCGGCCTGTGGTGGGGCTCGCGCCTGGCGGTCGCCGCACCCTGGCGCCGCCACGCCGCGCTGGGGACCGGACTGATCCGCCTGGCCGTGAGCAGCGCCCATGCACGCGGCTGCCGCGAGTTCCTCGCCCACGTGCAGGTGCAGAACGTGCCGCTCTTCGAGCGCCTGCATTGGCGCCAGGAGGCCACCGTCATGCTGCAGGGCGCGCCGCATGCGCAGATGCGGGCGGACCTGCGGCACTACCCCCCTTGCCGCAACCCCGAAGGCGGCTTCGTGCTGTCCGGGGGCCCATCGTCATGAGCGCCCGCCCGGCCGTTCCGAAGAGGGCGCATACCGCAGCCGAAGGCGAAGGTATTCCCATGAGCAGCGCGCAGGGCATCCTCGCCTCGCTGCTCGACGCGCTGCGGCACGGCCGCGGCTTCGCGCACAAGCGCGACATCGCGCAGGTGATGGCGGGGCTGGGCCACGATGCGGCCGATGCCGCGCGCACGGCCGTCCCCAACGGCGACGACTGCGCGGTGCTGCCCTTGCCGGGTGGCGGCTACCAGCTGCTGGCCATCGAGGGCCTCATGCCCGACTTCGTCCGGCAGCAGCCCTGGTTCGCGGGCTACAGCGCAGTGATGGTCAACCTCAGCGACGTCGCGGCCATGGGCGGGCGACCCGTCGCCGTGGTCGATGCGCTCTGGAGCAGTGCGGCCTCCGACAACGGCGCCCGCGTGATCGAGGGCATGCAGGCCGCCTGCCGGCAATACGGCGTGCCGCTGGTCGGCGGGCACACCAACCTGCGCAGCGCCACGGACCAGCTGGCCGTGGCGGTGCTCGGCCGGGCCGAACGGCTGATCTCCAGCTTCGCCGCCCGCCCGGGCGACAGGATCGTGATGGCGGTCGACCTGCGCGGCGCCTGGGAGGGCGATGCGCCTTTCTGGAACGCGAGCACCCGCGCGCCGGCCCCACGGCTGCAGGCCGACCTCGCCGTGCTGGCGGAACTGGCCGGCGAAGGCCTGTGCGATGCCGGCAAGGACATCAGCATGGCCGGGGTGCTGGGCACCCTGCTGATGCTGCTGGAATGCTCGGGCCGCGGTGCCCGCGTCAGCCTGGACGCCCTGCCCGTGCCGCCGCCCTCCGCGGGCTGGCGCGGCTGGCGCGACCCGGCGCCCGAGGCCCACGCCGCGCGCCTGCGCTGGCTGAGCGCCTTCCCGAGCTATGGCTTCTTGCTCTCGCTGCGGCCCGGGCAGTGCGCGGCCGTGACGCAGCGCTTCGCCCAGCGCGGCATCGCCTGCGCCGACATCGGGGAAGTCACGGCCGCAACCCGTGTCGACGTCGAGTTGGACGGCGCGACCGAGACGCTCTGGGACCTGGGCCGCGCGGGCTTCATCCTGCCGTCGCGACCGACCGGCGCGCCGGTCAACGAGGCGCCCTGCCATGCCTGAGGCCCTGCACGTCGGCCTGCTGATGCACAGCGTGCTGCCGCGCGGCGGCGTGGTGCACACGCTGGAGCTCGGCCTGGCGCTCGCCAGGCAGGGCATTCGCGTGACGGTGATGGCGCCCCTGGAGCCCGGCCAGACGCTTTTCCGCGCACTGCCGGCCGCGCTGCCGATCGGCTTCATGCCGCTTCGCATGGCCACGCCCCGCAGTACGGCGATGGCCGACCAGGTGGGTGAGCGCATCGACGCGCTGGCGCGTGCGCTGCCGCCGGCCATCCGGGCATCGGGCGTCGGCATCGTCCACGCACAGGACAGCCTCAATGGCGCGGCGCTGGCCCGGATCTCGCCGGCCGTGCCCTGGATGCGCACGGTCCATCACCTCGACAGCTTCGGCGATCCGCGGCTGGCCGGCTGGCAGGACCAGGCCTGGCGCTCGGCGCGCGTCGTGTGCTGCGTGAGCGACGGCTGGCTGCAACGGCTGCGCATCGAGCCCGAGGCGCCGCCGGTGCTGCGCGTCTTCAACGGCGTGGACCTGCACCGCTTCACGCCGGCGGCCTCGCCCGGAGACGAAGCCGCGCTCGCGGCGCTCGTCGCCGAAGGGCTGGACGACGCGCCGCTTGTCCTGGCCCTCGGCGGCGTCGAGGCGCGCAAGAACAGCGCGATGCTGCTGCGCGGTTTCGCGCGCCTTCGCCGCGAGGCGCCGGCAGCGGCGCGCGCCCGGCTGCTCGTGGCGGGCGGTGCCAGCCTGCTCCAGCACGGCGCCGAACAGCAGCGCTGGCAGCGGGCCCTGCACGAGGAGGGGTTGGTCGAAGGCCCCGGGCAGGCGGTCTGGCGCACCGGCGCCGTGCCCGACGCGGCCGTGCCGGCCCTGATGCGCCGCGCGCGCCTGGTGGCCATGCCTTCGCTCAACGAAGGCTTCGGCCTGGTGGCGATCGAGGCGCTGGCCTGCGGAACGCCGGTGCTGGTCTCGCGCCGGCCGCCCTTCACCGAACACCTGCGCGGCTGCGAAGGCGTGAGCTGGTGCGATCCCGAAAACCCGAGCAGCGTCGCCGCGGGCCTGGCGCGGGCCTGGTCGCAGCCGCGCCTGCGCCATTCGCCCGCGGTGTGCCAAGCGCACAGCTGGCAGCGCAGCGCGCAGGCGCATGCCGTGATCTACGAACAAGTCCTCGAAAGCCCCACATGCCTGCAATGACCTACATGCTGCGCTGGCCCGATGCCAGCCAGACGATCGCCTACTCCCCCTCGCTGGTGATTCAGGACTATTTCGCGCCTGGATCGTCCTATGCGCTGCCGGTATTCATGGAAAAGCTGCGCGAAGCCACCGGCATCGCCAACGAACGGGTGAAGGCCAAGTTCGGATTCGCCTGCTCGCGTGCGAGCGACCAGCTCGAGGCGATCGAGGCCGAGGCCCGGCGCTTCTCCGACTTGCCGGAGGCACGGGTGGACGTGCTCTCCTTCGGCCCCGCCTGACATCCCTCGATCCATCCCGGAAACCCCATGACCACCTCCAACACACCCCTCGCAACCCGCTACTCCGTCGTCGTGATCGGCGGCGGACAGGCGGGGCTGTCCACCAGCTATTACCTGAAGAGTGCCGGCATCGACCACGTCGTGCTCGAGAAGCGCCGCATCGGCCATTCCTGGCGCAGCGAACGTTGGGACAGCTTCTGCCTCGTCACGCCGAACTGGCAGTGCCGCCTGCCCGACTTTCCCTACCGCGGCAGCGATCCGAAGGGCTTCATGCTGCGCGACGAGATCGTGGCCTACCTGGAAGCCTTCGCGCAGAAGACGCGCCCGCCCGTCATCGAGGGCGTGGGCGTGACGCGCGTCGGCCGGCATGCCGACGGTTCCCTGGAGGTGGCGACCGACATCGGCAGCTGCACCGCCGATCACGTCGTGGTCGCGACCGGCGGCTACGACATACCGATCGTGCCGCCCTGCGCGCACAGCCTGCCGCCGGACATCACGCAGCTGCATTCCGTGGCCTACCGCAATCCCGCGCAGTTGCCCGAGGGCGAAGTGCTGGTGGTGGGGTCGGGCCAGTCCGGCGTGCAGATCATGGAAGACCTCCACCTCGCCGGGCGCAAGGTGCACCTGGCGGTGGGCTCCGCGCCGCGCTCGCCGCGCATGTACCGCGGCCGCGAATCGACCGAGTGGCTGCACGACATGGGCTTCTACCAGCTCACCGTCGACCGCCATCCGCTGGGCGACGAAGCCCGGCACAAGACCAACCACTACATGACCGGCCGCGACGGCGGGCACGAGATCGACCTGCGCCGCTTCGCGCTGGAAGGCGTGAAGCTCTATGGCTCGCTCGACGACATCCGGGGAACGCGGGTCAGCTTCAGGCCGGACCTGCGCAAGAACCTCGACGACGCGGACGAGGTCTACTGCAACATCCGGCGCGACATCGACAACTACATCGCCAAGGCGGGCATCGACGCGCCGGTGGAGGCGCCCTTCGTGCCGAGCTGGGCACCGGCCTCGGACCCGACGGCGCTCGACCTCGCCGCCGCCGGCATCACGAGCATCGTCTGGGCGATCGGCTTTCGCGCGAACTATGCGTGGATCGACCTGCCGGCCTTCGACGGGCGCGGGCATCCCCGCTTCCGGCGCGGCGTGTCGCCGGTGCCGGGCTTGTATTTCGTCGGGCTGCCGTGGCTCAACACGTGGGGCTCGGGCCGCTTCCTGGGCGTGGCGGACGATGCGCGCCATCTGGTGTCGGTGATCGAAGGCTCACGGAAGATGGCGGTTCCGGCCGCACCGATCCGGCAGGACCAGATGGTGGCCGAGATGTCCGGGTAGTGCGACTGCAGGAGACGCCGTGCCGTCGGTGATGCAGCGGGCCCTGCCGCGGTGACGAGGCGCGCCGCGCCGCGGCCCTACTGCGCCCCCGCATTGGGGAAGAACAGCGGCTCACCGCCGATCTTGTAGCTCGCGATCGTCGACTGCCCCGCCGGCGAGATCACCCAGTCGACGAACTTCTGCGCTCCGGCGCTGTTGAGCTGCGGGAATTTCGCGGGACTCACCACCATCACGCCGTACTGGTTGAAGAGCCGCTTGTCGCCCTCCACCAGCACCGCCAGGTCGGCGCGGTTCCTGAAGCTCAGCCAGGTGCCGCGGTCGGCCAGCACATAGGCGCCGCTGGAGGCCGCGATGTTGAGCGCCGGCCCCATGCCGCAGCCGCATTCCTTGTAGCCGCTGCCCTTCCTGTCGTTGGGCACCGGCTGGCCCGCCTCCGCCACGCCGGTCTGCGTCCACAGCCGGCGCTCGGCGGCATCGGTGCCGCTCTTGTCGCCGCGCGAGACGAAAGGCGCGTTGGCCGAGGCGACCTTCTTCAGCGCGGCGACGATGTCCCGGCCCTTTGCCGCCGCGGGATCGTTCTTCGGGCCGACCAGCACGAAGTCGTTGTACATGACCGCATGGCGCTTCGCCGCGAAGCCCTCGGCCACGAACTTCTCCTCCGCCGCCGTGTCGTGCACGAACAGCACGTCGGCATCGCCGCGCCTGGCCATGTCGATGGCCTGCCCGGTGCCCACGGCCACCACCTTGACGTCGATGCCGCTGGCCTGCCTGAAAGCCGGCAGCAGGTGCGAGAACAGGCCGGACTGCTCGGTCGAGGTGGTGGACGCCATGGTGATGGTCTCCGCCTGCGCCGCCAGGCTGCCGGCCGCCACGGCCAGCGCGGCCAGGGCGGCCGCCAGGAACTTCAAAGACTTCATGCGAGTTCTCCTTTGACGAACAGACGGGCCGCTTCAGGAAGCGGCCCGTGAAAGAAATCATGCACCGGCAGGTCCGCCAGCACGCGGCCCTGCTCGAGGTAGATGACGCGGCTCGAGAGCCGCTTGACCTGCCCGAGGTTGTGGCTCGCGAACACCAGGGTGCGGCCGTGCGCAGCCTCGGCGATGAGCGCTTCCACCTCGCGCTTGGCGGTCGGGTCCAGGCTGGCGGTGGGCTCGTCGAGCATCAGCACCGCAGGCTTGAGCGCCCAGGCGCGCGCCAACGCCATCCGCTGCTGCTGCCCGCCCGACAGCGTCCGCGCATTGCGCCCCGCGAGGCCCTCCAGCCCGACCCGCGCCAGCGCCGCCAGCGCCTCCTGCTGCGCGCTGCGCCAGGGCATGCCGCGCAGCCAGAGCGCCAGCGCGAC
The DNA here is from genome assembly GCF_002157355.1 of Variovorax sp. JS1663. Classification (GTDB taxonomy): domain Bacteria; phylum Pseudomonadota; class Gammaproteobacteria; order Burkholderiales; family Burkholderiaceae_C; genus Variovorax. The sequence goes on from NZ_LYMK01000004.1 coordinate 113,853, forward strand.
GTTGTTGCGCACGCTCATGCGCAGCATGTGCGGGCGCTGGAACAGCATGGCCTGCGCCTCCCGCGGCACATGGCCGCTGAAGGCGCCGGCGGCGTGCGGCACCAGCCCGTGCAGCACGCGCAGCAGCGTGCTCTTGCCGCTGCCGTTGGCGCCGATCAGCGCGACGCGCTCGCCGGCATGGATCGACAGCGTGGCGCCCACCAGCGCCGGCACGCGGCCATAGCGCACGTCGATCCCCTGCAAGGAGAACAGAGCTCGGCTCACGATGCGACATCCACGCGGCGCAGACCGGCTGCATCGGCCGCGCCGCCGTCCACGCGCTCGCGCCAGCCGCGCAGCGCGCTGATGGCGAGGTTGAGCAGGAGCACCACGCCCAGCAGCACCAGCCCAAGGGCCAGCGCGAGCGGGAGGTCGCCCTTGCTGGTCTCCAGCGCGATGGCGGTGGTCATCACGCGCGTGAAGCCGTCGATGTTGCCGCCCACGATCATCACGGCGCCGACCTCCGACACCGCGCGGCCGAAGGCGGCGATCAGCACCGTGACCAGCGCATAGCGCTCGTCCCACACCAGCAGCAACGCCCGCATCAGGCCGCCGGCACCGAGCGAACGCAGCTGCTCGCCGTGGGCGCGGTCCGCGTCCTCGATGGTCTGCCGCGTCAGCGCGGTGACCACCGGCAGCACCAGGATGGACTGGGCCAGCACCATCGCCTTGAAGGAGAACAACCAGCCCAGGAAGCCCAGCGGCCCCGAGCGCGAGAGCAGAAGATAGATCACCAGACCCACCACCACCGAGGGCAGGGCCAGCAGCGTATTGAGCACGGCGAGGAGCAGGCCGCGGCCCGGAAAGCGCGCCACGGCGAGCCAGGCGCCCAGCCACAGGCCCAGCCCGCAGGCGAGCAGGCAGGCGATGCCGCTGACCGCGAGCGAACGGCCGACGATCGCGAACAGCGCCGGGTCGGCGGAGACGAGGAGGTGCCAGGCGGCAGCGGCACTGTCGGTGAAGGTGTTCATGGACGCAGGCACGTCAACGCGCCAGGCGCTGCGCCAGCCGGCGCAGGGTGTCCGCGCTGCGGTTCCTGCCGTCCTCGCTCCACAGCTGCGCCAGTTCGGAGACCCGGGGATCGGCCACGCGGACCAGCGCCTGCCGGGCCCGCGACGCGAGCGCGCGGATCTCCGCCGGCGCCGTGCTCGCCAGGCAGGGCGCCACCGGCGCGCGCTTCGCCGCTCCCCCGCGCTCGAGCGCATGGGCGATGACCTCGGCGGCGGCCACCGCCACCGCGCCGTCATCGGCCTCGACGTAGCTGGCGACGAGGGCCATGTCGATCGCCTCCGGGACCAGGGCGGCATCCGCCGTCTCGGCGCATTGGGCCAGCCAATCCTGGGCTGCGTCGTTGTCCAGGGCGCCGTCGCCCCAGGCGCCGGCATGGGCTGCGAGGCACGTCGACAGCACCAGGGCGCCGAGGCAAGTGTTCTTCAACTGGGCGTACATCGATCTCACGTCTTCTTCGTCGGGGCCGGCGCCAATTCGGGCGGCAGCACGAATTCTCCTTCAGGGCCGAGCCCGGTCGGCAGCTCCAGCCGCCGTGCGAGCTGCGCGGCATCGTAGGGCGCGTGCACCGTGCCTGAGTGGCCGCTTCGTGGAACGGCGAAGCCAGCTGCGCCCCTCCATCCGCTCGTCGTGCCGGCGCGCAAGGGCCAGCGCGGCGTGGGTGTCGCGCGGCAGCAGCAAGAAGAAGTCCTCGAAGCGTTCCGGCTGGTAGGCCATCGACGGCGGGAACTGCCACAGGATCGGTCCCAGCTTGGCGCGCAGCGCCAGCACGCCCGAGGCGAGGAGGTTGGCGAGCGCCGTCTCCACGTCCTTCAGCCGCAGCTGGTGCGTAATGTAGCGCGAGCCCTTGACCGCAAACACGAAGCCCTCGGGCGTCTCGTCATGCCAGGCCTCGTAGGACTCCGGCCGCTGCAGCGAATAGAAGGAGCCGTTGAGCTCGATCGTGGACAGCATGCGCGAGGCGAAGGCAAGCTCCAGGCGCTGGGGCAGCCCCTTCGGATAGAACCTGCCGCGCCAGGGCGCATAGCGCCAGCCTGAGATGCCGATGCGCGCTTCGCCGGATCTTGCAGCCATGATGTCCTGGCCTCGGGTGGTGGCGGACCCGCGCGGGATGCCGGGCCTCGGCGTGCGATTCTGTGCCGCAGCCCGGCCCAGCCGTGAAGGACAAGGCCGCACGCGCGGCGACCGCTATGCTGCCTTTTCTGCGCGCGTGCCCAGCCCCAGGTAGGTGTCGATGATGCGGCGGTCGTGCAGCAGCTCGGAGGCTGCACCTTGCAGCGCGACCGCGCCCATCTCCAGCACGTAGGCCCGGTCCGCCACCTGCAGCGCGGCGCGCGCGTTCTGCTCCACCAGCAGCACCGACACGCCATGCTGGCGCAGCGAGGACACCACCTGCAGCACCTCGCGCACGATCAGCGGAGCCAGGCCGAGCGAGGGCTCGTCCAGCATCAGCAGGCGCGGCCGCGCCATCAGCGCGCGGCCGATGGCCAGCATCTGGCGCTCGCCGCCCGAGAGCGTGGAGGCCAGCTGCGCGCGGCGCTCGGCCAGGCGCGGGAAGATGGCAAAGACCTCGTCCATGCGCTGGCGCTGGTCGCGCTCGCCGCGCCACCAGCGCGAGAAGCCGCCCAGCAGCAGGTTGTCCTCCACCGGCATCTCGCCGAAGAGCTCGCGCTTCTCGGGCACCAGGCCGACGCCGCGCGCCACCATGGCCTCGACGCTGATGCGCGTCATGGGCTCGCCGCCCAGCAGCAGGCGGCCGCGCGAAGGCAGCAGGCCCATGGCTGCGCACAGCAGCGTGGTCTTGCCGGCGCCGTTGGGTCCGATCACGGTCACGATCTCGCCTGCATCGACCCGCAGGTCGATGTGGTGCACGGCCTCGACGGGACCGTAGGAGACGCAGAAGTCTTTGAGCTGGAGGAGTGGAGACGTATTCATCGAGCGGCTCTGTCTTGCTCCCTCTCCCTCTGGGAGAGGGTGGGGGTGAGGGCATGCGGCGGTCGATGAGGCACCTGCCTGATCAGGCGCCCGGTGCCCTCACCCCAGCCCTCTCCCAGAGGGAAAGGGAGTAAAGCCGGCGCCTTCATGCTGTCTGCTCCTTCGGCCGCTGAACCGCCAGCGCCTGCGGCGCCGGCTCGTCGACGCCGCCCAGGTACGCGTCCAGCACCTTGGGATCGGCCTGTACCTCGGCCGGCGTGCCGCGCGCAATGACGGCGCCGAACTCCAGCACGGTGATGCGATCGGCCAGGTTCATCACGAACTCCATGTCATGTTCCACCACGAGAATGCCCAGGCCCTCGGCGCGCAGCTGGTCGAGCAGCGTCGCGAGGGCGCGCTTCTCCAGGTGGCGCAGCCCGGCCGCCGGCTCGTCGAGCAGCAGCACCGCGGGATGGCCGGCCAGGGCGCGGGCGATCTCCACCACCCGCTGCTGGCCGAGCGCGAGGGCGCCCGCCGGCACGTCGGCGAACTCGGCCAGGCCGCAGCGCTCGATCTGCCGGCCCGCTTCGGCCAGCAGGGCCGCTTCTTCCGCGCGGTCCAGGCGCAGCATGGAGGCGATCCAGCCGCGCTGGCCGCGCCGGTGCGCGCCCAGCGCCACGTTCTCGATCACCCGGCGCTGGCCCAGCAGGCGCACGTGCTGGAAGGTGCGGCCCAGGCCCAGCGCGGCGAAGTCGCGCGACGGCTTGCCGGTCATGGCCTTGTCCATCAGGCGCACCTCGCCCTCGGTGGGATCGTCCACGCCCGAGATCATGTTGAAGAAGGTGCTCTTGCCGGCGCCGTTGGGTCCGATCAGCGCATGGATCTCGCCGGCCTTGACGTCGAGGTTGACCGCGTCGTTGGCCACCAGGCCGCCGAAGCGCTTGGTCACGGCCCTGGCATCGAGCACCGTGCGGCCGCGCGTGGGCAAGGCGGCCTGCGGCAGCGCCAGCACCCGGCGCGGCGGGCGCGCCGCGACCGGCTTCAGGAAGCGGCCGCCGAGACGCGCCAGCGTAGGCCACAGGCCGTCGGCGAAGCGCTGCAGCACCACCAGCATCAGCAGCCCGAACACGATCACCTCGAAGTTGCCGCTGGAGCCCAGCAGGCTGGGCAGGATGTTCTGCAGTTGCTCCTTCAGCAGCGTGATCAGCGCCGCGCCCAGCACCGCGCCCCACAGGTGGCCGGCACCGCCCACCACCGCCATGAAGAGGTACTCGATGCCGATGTTGAGGTTGAAGGGCGTGGGGTTGATGAAGCGCTGCATGTGCGCATAGAGCCAGCCCGAGAGCGCCGCCATCAGCGCCGCCAGCACGAAGACCTTGATGCGGTAGCGGCCGGTGTCCACGCCCATGGACTCGGCCATCACCCGCCCGCTCTTGAGGGCGCGGATGGCGCGGCCTTCGCGCGAATCCAGCAGGTTGTGCAGCGCCCACAGCGCCAGCAGCAGCACACCCCAGATCACCACGCCCAGGGAGCGCGGCGAGGCCAGGGACAGGCCGCCGACCACGATGGCCGGCACGCCGGCCACGCCGGTGTGGCCGCCGAGGAACTCGAGGTTGCCGAACAGGAAATAGAAGCTCAGGCCCCAGGCGATGGTGCACAGCGGCAGGTAGTGGCCCGACAGGCGCAGCGTGATCGCGCCCAGGCCCCAGGCGATGAAGAAGGTGACCACGATGCCGAACAGCAGGCCGAGCCAGGGCAGCAGCGCGGGACTGATGCCGCCCAGCGCGGCCGCCACCATCGGCGAGGTGCAGACCCAGGCGGTGGCATAGGCGCCGGCACCGACGAAGGCGGCCTGGCCGAAGGAGGTCATGCCGCCCACGCCGGTCAGCATGACCAGGCCGGCCGCCACCAGCGCATAGAGGCCGATGTAGCTGAGCACCGTGACCGAGAAGTCCGGCAGGAAGCCCCACACCGCGGCGAGCGCGACGATGAAGGCAAGCGTCAGGTGCCGGCGCGTCATTCCTCATCCTCCACGTGACGGCTGGAAAGCGAACGCCACCACAGCACGGGAATGATCAGCGTGAAGACGAACACTTCCTTGAACGCGCTGGCCCAGAACGAGGAAAACGCCTCCAGCTGGCCGACGATCAGCGCGCCCACCAGCGCCAGCGGATAGCTGGCCAGCCCGCCGACGATGGCGGCGACGAAGCCTTTGAGGCCGATCAGGAAGCCGGTGTCGTAGTAGATGGTGGTGATGGGCGCGATCAGCAGGCCCGACACCGCACCGATCAGCGCCGCGAGCGCGAAGCTCAGGTCACCCGAGAGACCGGTCGGGATGCCCATCAGCCGCGCACCGACGCGGTTGATGGCGGTGGCGCGCAGCGCCTTGCCGACGATCGAGCGCTCGAAGAACAGGAACATCAGCACCACCAGCGCGGCGGTGACCGCCACCACCACCAGCGCCTGGCCGGTGATCGCGACACCGCCCAGGTCCAGGCGCATCTCCGAGAAGGCCGGCGTTCGCGAACCCTCCGCGCCGAAGAAGAGCAGGCCCAGGCCGACCAGCACCCCGTGCAGCGCCACCGAGACGATCAGCAGCGTGAGCACGGTCGCGTCGGCCAGCGGCCGGTAGGCCAGGCGGTAGAGCAGCGGACCCAGCGGCACGATCACCGCAATCGCGGTCAGCGTCTGCGCGAGCAGCGACTCGGGGCGCAGCAGCAGCACCAGCGCGCAGCTCACCAGCGGCAGCACCACGCACCAGGCCAGCGTCGAGGCCCAGTCCACCGCCGCGCCACGCTTCCAGCGCCACAGCTCCACCACCAGCGCGGCCACCGCCAGCACCAGCAGCAGCCACAGCGTGGCCGGCACCTTGCCTGCCTGCAGCGCCACCATCGACAGCGCGCTGAAGGCGACGAATTCCCCTTGCGGGATGAAGATGACGCGGGTCACGGAGAACACCAGCACCAGGGCCAGTGCCATGAGTCCGTAGATCGCCCCGTTGACGATGCCGTCCTGCCCCAGGATCAGGGCGATTTGCGTGTCCATGCAGCTCCTCCGGCGCGGCGCGCGCGAGCCCGGCGCGTCGTCGGCGCCAGGCCCGCGTGCGCCGTCGCGCGCACGCTTTGGTTGCGGGATCTCAGCTCAGATGACCGGGTCGGACCGGATCAGTCTTGAGGTTGGTATTTCCAGGCGCCGTTCTCGATCTTGACCATCACGCGGGCGCGCTGGTCGAGGCCCAGGTGGTCGGTCGCCGACATCGTGAAGATGCCATGGGCGCCAGCGACGTTCTTCACGCCTTCGAGCGCATCGCGCAGCGCGGCGCGGAAGGCCGGCGTGCCGGGCTGGGCCGACTTCAGCGCGACCGGAATCGCGGCGCTCATGATCAGGCCGGCGTCCCAGGCATGGCCGCCGAAGGTGGACACGCTGCCCTTGCCGTTGGCGGCCTCGTAGGCCTCCACGTAGGCCTTCGCGGACTTCTTGACCGGGTGCGAGTCCGGCAGCTGCGAGGCGACCAGCATCGGGCCCGACGGCAGCAGCGTGCCTTCGACGTCCTTGCCGCCGACACGCAGGAAGTCGCCATTGGCCACGCCATGGGTCTGGTAGATCTTGCCCGCGTAGCCGCGCTCCTTGAGCGTCTTCTGCGGCAGCGCGGCCGGCGTGCCGGAACCGGCGATCAGGATCGCGTCGGGCTTGGCCGAGATCAGCTTCAGCGTCTGGCCGGTGACCGAGGTGTCGCTGCGGCCGTAGCGCTCGTTGGCCACGATCTTGAGCTTCTTGAGATCGGCGGCCTTGGTGAATTCCTGGAACCAGCCTTCGCCGTAGGCATCGGAGAAGCCGATGAAGCCGATCGATTTCACGCCGTTGGCCGCCATGTGCTCGGCGATCGCGAGCGACATCATGATGTCGTTCTGCGGCGTCTTGAACACCCACTTGCGCTTGGCGTCCATGGGCTCGACGATGCGCGCCGAGGCGGCCATCGAGATCATCGGCACCTTCTCCTCGGCGACCACGTCGATCATGGCCAGGGAGTTCGGCGTGACGGTCGAACCGATGACGACGTCGACCTTGTTCTCGCTGATCAGCTTGCGCGTGTTCGAGACCGCGGCGGTGGTGTCGGAGGCGTCGTCCAGCACGATGTAGTTGACCTTCTGCCCGCCGATGGTCTTGGGCATGAGCGCGATGGTGTTCTTCTCCGGGATGCCCAGGGAAGCGGCCGGCCCGGTCGCCGACAGGGTGACGCCGACGTTGATGTCGGCCTGCGCGGCGAAGGCCATGGCGCACAGCAGTGCCACGCCGAGGCGGGTGAAAGTTTTCATGTGAAGTCTCCTCAGTTGAACAATGGGGTGAGCCGTGCGTTCAGCGCTCGTCGAAGGACAGCAGCACGCGCTCGGTCAGGGGGTGCGCCTGGCACGTGAGTATGAAGCCGTTCGCGACCTCATTCTTTTCCAGCGCGAAGTTGCGCTCCATCCGAACTTCCCCTTCCAGCAGTTTTGCACGGCAGGTGCCGCACACGCCCGAGGTGCAGGAGTACGGCACCTCCAGGCCGGCGGAGGAGGCCGCGTCCAGGATGCTGGGCTGGCCCTTGGTGAAGGGGATCTCGCGGCTGACGCCGTCGCGCACGATGGTGATGCGCGCCGTCTCGGCATCGCCGGGCTGCGGCTCGTGCACCACGGCGCCGACAGTGCCGGTGGGCGACTGGGCCAGGCCGAAGCGCTCGATGTGGATGCGCTCCTCCGGCACCCCGGCCGCCAGCAGGGCGGCCTCGGCCTCGTCGTTCATCTGGAAGGGGCCGCACACGTAGACGTGGTCGATGCTCCCGGGCGGCACCAGGCCCTGCAGGAACTCGGCGATCTTCTCGCGGTTCATCAGGCCGGCGTTGATCGGCACGTCGGTGTGCTCGTCCGAGAACACGTGCTGCAGCACCAGGCGCGACATGTAGCGGTTCTTCAGGTCCTCGATCTCCTCCTTGAACATCGTGGACTTGAGCTGGCGGTTGCCGTAGATCAGGGTGAAGCGCGAGTGCGGCTCGCGCGCCAGCACCGTCTTCATGATCGACAGGATGGGCGTGATGCCGCTGCCGCCTGCGATGCCCACGTGGTGGCGCCGCGCCTCGCGATCGAGGGGCACGAAGAAGCGGCCCTGCGGCGCCATGACCTGCAGGGTGTCGCCCGGCTGGAGGCTGCTGTTGATCCAGTTGGAGAACACGCCCTGCTGCACCTTGCGCACGCCCACGCGCAGCTCGCCGTCGTCGACGCCGGCGCAGATGGAGTAGGAACGGCGCAGGTCCTGGCCGTCGATCTCCTTGCGCAGCGTGAGGTACTGGCCCTGGGTGAACCCGAAGACGCCGCGCAGGTCTTCCGGCACGTCGAAGGAGACGATCACCGCCTCGGCGGTGTCGGGCTCGATGCTGCGCACGCGCAGCGGGTGGAAGATGACGCTCATGTGACGCTCGTGGCTCAGATGGGTTTGAAGTGCTCGAAGGGCTCGCGGCAATCGAGGCAGCGGTAGAGCGACTTGCAGGCGGTGGCACCGAAGGCCGACAGCCGCTCGGTATGGGCGCTGCCGCAATGCGGGCAGGCCACGGGTTGGGCGGCCTGGCGGCGCACCAGGCGGATCGGGACGGCGCCGCCCGGCAGGGCAGCCGCGCCCGGCGGCGCAATGCCGTGCTCGCGCAGCTTGCGCTTGCCGTCGGCGCTGAGCCAGTCGGTGGTCCATGCGGGGGCGCGGCGCAGGGTCACGCGCGCGGGGCCAAGGCCTGCGGCCTCGATGGCATCGAGCACGCTGCGCTCGATGACCTCGGTGGCGGGACAGCCCGAGTAGGTCGGCGTGAGCACGATCTCGAGGCCATCGGCCTGCGGCACGACCTCGCGCACGATGCCCAGGTCGCAGACCGACAGCGCCGGCACCTCGGGGTCGAGCACGGTGTCGAGCACTTCCCAGGCACGCGCGATGCGCGCCTCGTCGGCCATGGGCAGCGGCATGGCAACCATCACCACACCCCGCCGGGATAGGCCCGCTGCAGGTGCTGCATCTCGGCCAGGATGTAGCCCATGTGCTCGCTGTGCACGCCGCGCTTGCCGCTGCTCATGAAGGCCGATTCGGCCGGCATGGCGAGGGTCGCTTCATCGAGCACGGCGCCCATCTCGGCGAACCAGGCCTCGCGAAGATCGGACCAGGCCGGGCCCAGGCCGCTGGCGCGCGCCGCCTGGTCGACCGCGTCGGCCGCGAAGAGCTCGGGCACGTAGCGCCACAGCTGGGCCAGCGCGGCCTCCATGCGCGAGCGCGATTCCTCGGTGCCATCGCCCAGGCGCACCACCCAGTCGGCCGAATGCTGCTGGTGGTAGCGCGCCTCCTTGAGGGCCTTGCCGGCGATCGCGGCCACCTCGGCGTCGCTCGATCCCTCCAGCCTTTCCCACATCAGCTTGAGGAGGGTCGCGGCCATCGCGTTGCGCAGCACGCTGAAGGCGAAGTCGCCGCGCGGCAGCTCGACCAGCGTGGCGTTGAAGTAGTCGCGCTCGTCGCGCAGGAAGGCCAGTTGGTCCTCGTCGTGCGCACGGCCCTCCAGCTCGCCGGCGCGGGTCAGCAGCGCGCGCGCCTGGCCCAGCAGGTCCAGCGCCATGTTGCTCATGGCGATGTCCTCCTCCAGGATGGGCGCGTGGCCGCACCATTCACCCAGGCGCTGGGCGAGGATCAGGCAGGTGTCGCCCAGGCGCAGCAGGTACTGCACCTCCGGGCGGCGATCAATTTCGATGGAGGCTACGGGCATGCGGGTGTCTCTTTCCAGGAATACCGCGGAACCGGCTTTGCCGGGCCGCTGGTATTGCCCCCTTGAGGGGGGATTCGGCTACGCGAAGCGAGCAAGAAACGGGGGTGGGCCATGTCTACATGTGGTCGACGGACTTCGGAAGCTCGTAGAAGGTGGGGTGGCGGTAGACCTTGTCTTCGGCCGGGTCGAAGTACATGTCCTTGTCGCCCGGGTCGCTGGCGACGATCTGGTCGGAGCGCACCACCCACACGCTCACGCCTTCCTGGCGCCGCGTGTAGACGTCGCGCGCCATCTGCAGGGCCATCTGCGGATCGGGCGCATGCAGGCTGCCGCAGTGCTTGTGGTCCAGGCCGGCCTTGCTGCGGACGAAGACTTCCCACAGCGGCCATTCGTTGCTCGTGTCGCTCATGCTGCTTCCTTCATGTCGTGCTGCTTGCGGGCGTGGGCCAGCGCGGCATCGCGCACCCAGGCGCCCTCTTCCCAGGCCTTGACGCGGGCGCCCAGGCGCTCGCGGTTGCAGGGGCCGTCGCCGGCGATCACGCGCCAGAACTCGGCCCAGTCGATCGGGCCATGGTCATGCGCCTGGCGTTCCTCGTTCCACTTGAGGTCGGGGTCGGGCAGGGTCACGCCCAGGACCTTGGCCTGCTCGACCGCGGCGTCGATGAACTTCTGCCGCAGCTCGTCGTTGGAGAAGCGCTTGATGCCCCAGCGCATGGACTGCGCACTGTTGGGCGACTGGTCGTCGGGCGGGCCGAACATCATGATCGAGGGCCACCACCAGCGGTTGACCGCGTCCTGCACCATGGCCTTCTGCGCCTCGGTGCCGTGCTGCATCATGGTCAGCAGGGCCTCGTAGCCCTGGCGCTGGTGGAAGCTCTCCTCGCGGCAGATGCGGATCATGGCGCGCGCATAGGGCGCGTAGGAGCAGCGGCAGATCGGCACCTGGTTCATGATGGCCGCGCCGTCCACCAGCCAGCCGATGGTGCCCATGTCGGCCCAGGTCAGCGTGGGGTAGTTGAAGATCGAGCTGTACTTGGCCTTGCCGGTGTGCAGCGCCTCCAGCATCTGGTCGCGGCTGGTGCCCAGGGTCTCCGCCGCGGCATAGAGGTAGAGGCCGTGGCCGCCCTCGTCCTGCACCTTGGCCAGCAGGATGGACTTGCGCTTGAGCGTGGGCGCGCGGGTGATCCAGTTGCCCTCGGGCAGCATGCCGACGATCTCGGAATGCGCGTGCTGGCTGATCTGGCGCACCAGGGTCTTGCGGTAGTGCTCGGGCATCCAGTCCTTGGCCTCGATGAAGCCGCCGGCATCGATGCGCCCGTCGAAGCGCTCCTCGAGGCGCATCTCCTCGGCCGAACGGACGGCCTTGCGGCCCTCGTCCTTGCCGTCCTTGCCCATGGTGTCCATGGCTTGGGTGTACATGGCTTTCCTTTCTTTTCAATTTCCGACCGCGCTATCGCGTGAATCGCGACGCATGGAACGGTGCATGCCGGTCGAGGAACACCGCGGAACCGGCTTTGCCGGGCCGCTGGTGTTGCCCCCGGTGAGGGGGTTGGCGGACCACACGAAGTGGGGGAGCCTGGGGGAGAGCATCATTTCTGGCGCTCGTCGACCACGCGCCGGGCCTTGCCGGTGAGCGTGCGTTCGAGCGTTTCGGGTGGCTGCACAAGCACCGTGGTCGAGATGCCGACCAGGGTCTTGACGCGCTGCTGCACCCACTGGGCGATCTGGTCGCACTCGGCGTCTGGAATGCCGCCGGCGCCCTGCTGCAGCTCGCAGCGCACTTCCACGCTGTCGAGAAGGCCTTCGCGGCCGACCTTGATCAGGTACTGGCCGGAGAGCTTCTCGTGGGCCAGCACGATCTCCTCGATCTGCGTCGGGAAGACGTTGACGCCGCGGATGATCAGCATGTCGTCGCTGCGGCCGACGATCTTGCCCATACGGCGGAAGCTGCGCGAGGTCGGCGGCAGGAGGCGCGTGAGGTCGCGCGTGCGGTAGCGGATGATCGGCAGCGCCTCCTTGGTCAGCGAGGTGAAGACGAGTTCGCCCTCCTCGCCGTCGGGCAGCACCTCGCCGGTCTCTGGGTCGATGATCTCGGGGTAGAAATGGTCTTCCCAGACCACCGGGCCGTCCTTGCTCTCGATGCACTCGCTGGCCACGCCGGGGCCCATCACTTCCGACAGGCCGTAGATGTCGACCGCGTCCATGCCGCCCTTGTGCTCGATCTCGCGGCGCATGGCCTCGGTCCAGGGCTCGGCGCCGAAGATGCCGACCTTGATCGAGTTCTCGCGCGCGTCCAGCCCCTGGCGCTGGAACTCCTCGATGATCACCTGCATGTAGCTGGGCGTGACCATGATGATGTCGGGACGGAAGTCCCGGATCAGCTGCACCTGCTTCTCGGTCTGGCCGCCCGACATCGGGATCACGGTGCAGCCGGCGCGCTCGGCGCCGTAGTGCGCGCCCAGGCCACCGGTGAAGAGACCGTAGCCGTAGGCCACGTGCACGATGTCGCCGGGCCGGCCGCCGGCGGCGCGGATCGAGCGCGCGACCAGGTCGGCCCAGTGCGCGATGTCCTGCTTCGTGTAGCCCACCACCGTGGGCTTGCCGGTGGTGCCCGAAGAGGCATGGATGCGCGCCACCTGCTCGCGCGGCACGGCGAACATGCCGAAGGGGTAGTTGTCGCGCAGGTCCTTCTTGACGGTGAAGGGGAACTTCGCGAGGTCGCCCAGCTGCTTCAGGTCGTCCGGGCGCACGCCGCGCGCCTCGAAGGCCTGGCGGTAATGCGGCACCTTGTCGTAGGCGCGCTGCAGGGTGGCCTTCAGGCGTTGCAGCTGCAGGGCGGCGATCTCGTCGCGGCTGGCGGATTCGATGGCTTCGAGGTCGCCGGGCGCGGGGCGTTGGACGGGCATGAAGGGTCTCCTTGATCGGGTTGGCTGCTGATCAGGCCGGTGCGACCGGCTTGCCCTTGAGTGTGTAGGAACGCCCGCGGAACACCGCGACGCGCTCGCCGCGCTGGTTCAGCACCTCCGTGTCGTACACGCCCGTGCGGCCGGCCTTCGACACCTCGACGCAGCGCGCGACCAGCCGGTCGCCGTGGCGCGCCGGCGCGATGAAGTCGATACCGAAGCCCGAGGCGACGGTCACCTCGTTGTAGGAGTTGCAGGCATAGGCGAAGGCGGAGTCGGCCAGCGCCGAGATGAAGCCGCCGTGGCAGATGTCGTGGCCGTTGAGCATGTCCTCGCGCACGGTCATGGCGATGTCGGCGCGGCCGGGCGCGATGGTCTCGATCTCCATGCCGAGGCCGCGCACGGCGCGGTCGTTGGCGAACATGGTGTCGCGCACGCGTTCGGCGGTGCGCTGAGCTTGGGTGTCACTCATGGGGCTGCGGATTTCTCATCGATCGGTGAATCGGGGCAGGCGCTTGGCACGGAAGGCGTCCACGCCCTCGCGGTAGTCGGCGGCGGCGCCCAGCTCGCGCTGCAGCGCGGCCTCGCGGGCGAGCGCGGCGGGCAGGTCCATCTGCTGCGCATCGGCCAGCGCCTGGCGTGTGGCGACCAGGGCGCGCGAGGGCATGGCGGCGAGGCGCTGGGCCAGCTCTTCCACCGTGAGGCTGAGCGCATCGTCCTCGACACATTTCCAGATCAGGCCCATCTGCGCCGCCTCGGCCGCCGGCAGCTTGTCGCCCAGCATCGCCAGGCCCAGCGCGCGTGCCGGACCCACAAGACGCGGCAGCAGCCAGGTGCCGCCGGTGTCGGGCACCAGGCCGATCTTGGCGAAGGCCTGGATGAAGCTCGCGGAGCGGCTCGCCACCACCAGGTCGCAGGCCAGCGCCAGGTTGGCGCCGGCGCCAGCTGCCACGCCGTGCACCTCGGCGATGACAGGCACCGGCATGGAACGCAGGCGCATGACCAGCGGTGCGTAAAGCGATTCGATCACCTGGCCCAGGTCCTTGGGCGCGGCACCCGGCGTGAAGTCGGGCGCCACCATCGGATCCGACAGGTCCTGCCCGGCGCAGAAGGCGCGGCCGGAGCCGCCGAGCACCACGCAGCGCACGTCCGGATCGGCGGCGGCAGCCTCGAGTGCTGCCATCAGCGCCGCGTGCAGCTGGGACGTGAAGCTGTTGAGGGCGTCGGGCCGGTTGAGCCGGAGCGTCCGCACGGCGCCGGACTGGGCGATGAGTACCAGGTCTTCGTTCATCGTGGTGCAGGCATGAAGGGGTTGGGATCGGTTGCGGCCGCGGCGGCTTCGATTCAATAATTGACCGACCGTTCGGTTGATTATAAGATTTCAGGTTCTGCCGCCGCAAGACCTTCGTATTGAGTAGTAACCCTGAAGGCTAGCGTCCTCCCCTCTCTTTTCAACTTGCTGGAGACCCGATGACGACCCCCCTGTTCGATCACCACCGTCCGCTGCTCGACGACGCGCTGCGCGCCTTGGCCAGCCGCGGCCACTGGTCGCCTTTCCCGGCCTGAACGCACCGGAAGGAGATCCGCAATGCCTTGTTATGCCTTCGAGGGTGTGATCCCGGTGGTGGACCCCAGCGCCTATGTCCACCCCACGGCCGTGCTGATCGGCGACGTGATCATCGGGCCTGACTGCTACGTGGGCCCGTGCGCCAGCCTGCGCGGCGACTTCGGCCGCATCGTGCTGGAACGCGGCGCCAACGTGCAGGACACCTGCGTGATCCACGGCTTCCCAGACCAGGACACGGTGATCGAGGAGGACGGCCACATCGGCCATGGCGCCGTGTTGCACAGCTGCGTGGTGCGGCGCGACGCGCTGGTGGGCATGAACGCGGTGGTGATGGACGAGGCCGAGGTCGGCGCCTCCTCCTTCGTCGCCGCCTGCGCCTTCGTGCCGGCCGGCATGAAGGTGCCGGCGCGCAGTCTGGTGGCCGGCATTCCGGCCAAGGTGCGCCGGCAGCTCGACGATGACGAGATCGCCTGGAAGCGCGAAGGCACGCAGATCTACCAGAACCTCACGCGGCGCTGCCTGGCCGGCATGGCCGAGGTGCAGCCGCTGCGGTCGCCGGAGCAGCACCGCCCGCGCCTGCAGTCGCCTGAAGCACGCTCGCTGATCGCCATGCGGCGCGGCTGAGCTTCCCGCGCTCAACGCGCCTTGCGCGCGCCGGCCTGGGCGGGCGGCTCGGCCGCTGCCAGCGCCGCCGGCACCTGCACCGCACGCACGCCGCCGAAGAACAGGTCGGCCACCATCTCGCCGATCGCCGCGTGGTCGAGTTCGCGGCCGGGCTTCATCCAGGTGAACATCCAGTTGATCATGCCGAAGAGCAGCATCGCCATCGGCTTGCCCAGCTTGCTGTCGGCCTCCTCGCCGCGCACCTCGGCGATGGTGCGCGCGAAGGCGGCCACCACGCGCCGCTCGACGCCGATGATGCGCTGCTGGTCCTCCTCGCGCAGGAAGCGCACGTCCTCCGTCAGCACACGCTGCGCGTTCTGCGCCAACGCGTACTCGGCCACGAAGCTGCGGATCAGCGCCGCCAGCCGCGCCTGCGGCGTCGCGTGCTCGCGCAGCACCTCTTCCACCACGGCTTCGAGGCGCCGCACGTGCTCCTCGGCGATGCGCACCGCGAGGTCGTGCTTGTCGCGCACGTAGTGATAAAGCGTGGCCTTGGAGACGCCACAGGCCGCGGCCACCTCGTTCATCGAGGTGCCGGCATAGCCGCGCTGCGCGAACAGCTGCGCCGCATTCGAAAGAATCATTTCTCGCTGGCCGTCGTAGCCAGCCGGGTCACGCACGCGAGCCATCCGGCAGCGTCCTTTCCATCCATCGATATTGTTTGCCCTGCCCGCATGATGGCACGGGCACCGGCGGCACGAAGGCGCTACAGCGCGCAGGTCCTGAAGCCGAAGAATCCGTCGTCACGCTCGGGCAGCGCAAAGCTTCGGCGCTTGGGCGAGCGCATGCGCGCGCGGGTGGCCAGCGAGGCGCCGCGCAGCACGCGCGCGTGGCCGAAGGCGGGCTGCGGATCGAAGGCGGTGCCGGCGCTCCAGGGGTCGGCGCGGAAGTCCGGCCAGGGCTGCAGCGTGCCGGCGGTCCACTCGTGCACATCCGCCCAGCGGAAGCCGCGGCGCGCGGCCTGGTGGGCGGCGACCTCCCACTCGACCTCGGTGGCGAGGCGGCGGCCGGCCCAACGCGCCCAGGCGTCGGCCTCCCACCAGCTCACGTGCACCGCGCTCTGGTTGCCGGCGGCGCGCACGGTGCGGCCGAAGTGCTGCTGCAGCACCGAGCCGCCGCTGCCGCGCCGCGCGGCGCCGATCTGCTCCACGTGGCGCGGGCTGCGCCGGCCCTCGACCTGCGCGGCCAGCCAGGCACGGCCGCCGGGCGACCACAGTTCCTCGCGGTCGTAGCCGCCGTCGTCGACGAACTCCACGTACTGGTTCCAGGTGACGGGCTGGGCATCGATCTCGAATTCGGGCACCTCGAGCACCAGGCGGCCGCTCTCCTGCGCGAAGGCGAAGCCGGCCTCGTCGACGCCGAGCGTCCAGCTGCCGGCCGGCAGCAGCAGGGGCTCGCGCTCCACCGGCGCGGGCTGGACTTCCACGCCCAGTGGCAGGCCCAGGGTCTGTGCCATCACCACCAACTGCTCGCCGCGCAGGTCCTCATGGAACAGCGCGAGCCGGTAGAAGTAGAGGCCGGCATCGGTCTCCACCGCATGCTCCAGCAGCTCCAGAGTGCTCTCCAGCGTGTCGAGCAGGTAGGCCTTGGTCAGGGCGAGATCGGGCAGGTCGGGCGACCAGCGTGCACCCGGGTCGACCTGTGCCGGGTTCCACCAGGCGTCCGCCTGCGGCTCGATGGCGGCCAGGCGCGTCGGCCGCACGGGGCAGTCCGGGCCGAAGGCACGCTGCGTGTTGCGCGCGATCCACCATTCGGAGAACCAGCCGATGTGGCCGGCCAGCCAGAGCGGCGGATCGATGCTCTCCTGCCTCGGCACGGTCAGGGCGGCGGAGCCCAGCGCCTGCTCGTAGAGCGAGAGAAGGTGCAGCGTATGGTTGCGCGCGTCGATCAGCGCCAGCGAGAGCAGCTCACGGCCCGCGCGGCGCATCCCGGGCGAATCGATCGAATGGGGCAGGCCGGCGGTGCCGGAGGGCGTCCCGGACGGCGGGCTCGAGGGCATGGGCCATTATGGCCACGGCCTCCGCCCGCGGACGCGTCCCCGGGAAAACCCGCCGCCGCGGCCAAGCGAGGCCCGGCAACAGGGCGTTACCATTGCTGGCTTTGCGCCGACCCTACCCGACTGGCGCCGAAATCAACCGCCCACAGAGACATACCTTGTCTGCACTCCTCAAGTTCGCGCTGGCCATGGACTGGATCAGCGCCCAGATCGGCAAGATCGCGGCGTGGGCCGTGCTCGCCGCCTCCGTGATCTCCGCCGGCAACGCCTTCGTCCGCTACGGGCTCGACTTCAGCTCCAACGCCTGGCTGGAGATCCAGTGGTATCTCTTCGCCGCCACCGTGATGCTGGGCGCGCCGCTGGTGCTCAAGCTCAACGAGCACGTGCGGGTGGACATCATCTACGGCAAGCTCAAGCGCCACGGCCCCGTCTACGTCGACCTGTTCGGCCTGCTCTTCTTCCTGCTGCCCGTGATGGGCCTGCTGTTCTGGCTGACCTTCCCCTTCTTCCTCAACATGCTGCGCACCGGCGAGATGTCCGGGAACATCGGCGGCCTGATCCGCTGGCCGGCCGCGCTGATGATGCCCCTGGGCTTCGGTGCCATGTTCCTGCAGGGCGTGGCCGAGGTGATCAAGCGCATCGCCTACCTGCGCGGCCTGATCGAGATGGACACGCACTACGAGAAGCCGGTGCAGTGAGCGCCGCCCACGCCGCCCACCACAAGCACCGCTTCCCAGGATAAGAAATGCAGATGGAAAATTTCGCCCCGATCATGTTCGCGGGGCTGGTCGTGATCATGCTGATCGGCTTTCCGGTGGCGTTCTCGCTGTCGGCGCTGGGCCTGTTCTGCGGCTTCTTCGCGATCGAGATGGGCTGGTTCCCGGCCGGCTTCATGGCGAACCTGCCGCTCAACGTGTTCGGCATCCTCTCCAACGAGACGCTGCTGGCCATCCCCTTCTTCACGCTGATGGGCGCGGTGCTCGAGAAGTGCGGCCTGGCCGAGGACATGCTCGATTCCATGGGCCAGCTCTTCGGCCCGGTGCGCGGCGGCCTGGGCTACTCGGTGATCATCGTGGGCTTCATCCTCGGTGCCATCACCGGCACCGTGGCCGGCCAGGTGATCGCGATGGCGATGATCTCGCTGCCGGTGATGATGCGCTACGGCTACAACATGCGCTATTCCACCGGCGTGCTGGCGGCCTCGGGCACCATCACGCAGCTGGTGCCGCCCTCGCTGGTGCTGATCGTCATGGCCGACCAGCTCGGCACCGACGTCGGCCAGATGTACAAGGGCGCCTGGGGTCCCTCGATCCTGCAGGTGCTGATCTTCGCGATCTACACATTCCTGATCTCGCGCATCTGGCCCGACTACGTGCCGGGCGTTCCGGCCTCGGCGCGCACGCTCAAGGGCTGGGCGCTGTGGGCCAAGTGCCTGCGCGGCATCATCCCCTCGGCCATCCTGATCTTCGCGGTACTGGGTTCGATGGGCGGCCTGCCCTTCATGGACCATGCGATCGCCACGCCGACCGAGGCCGGCGCCATGGGCGCGGTGGGCTCGCTCGTCCTCGCGGCCATCCACCGCCGGCTGAACTGGCCGATGCTCAAGGACGCGATGAACGGCACCATGCGGCTGACCGCGATGGTGGTGTTCATCCTGATCGGCTCGCGCGTGTTCTCGCTGGTGTTCCAGGGCGTGGACGGCGCCAAGTGGATCGAGCACCTGCTCTCGGGCCTGCCAGGCGGACAGATCGGCTTCCTGATCGCCGTCAACGTGTTCGTCTTCTTCCTGGCCTTCTTCCTCGACTTCTTCGAGATCGCCTTCATCATCCTGCCCATGCTCGGCCCGGTGGCGGCCAAGCTGGGCATCGACATGGTGTGGTTCGGCGTGCTGCTGTGCGTGAACATGCAGACCTCGTTCATGCACCCGCCCTTCGGCTTCGCGCTGTTCTACCTGCGCGGCATCTCCGACACGCTGTTCAAGAACGGCGCGCTGCCGCGCAAGATCGAGTCGCGCGACATCTACCTGGGCGCGGTTCCCTGGGTCGGGCTGCAGCTGCTGCTGGTGGCCATCGTGATCTTCTTCCCGCAGACGGTCACCGTGTTCCTGGACAAGAAGGTCGAGGTGGACGTCGACAAGGTCAAGCTGGAGATGCCGGCCGACCTGCAGGGCGGGCCCGACAGCAGCGGCATCAACATGGACGATCCTTTCGGCAACAAGAAGTCCGCCGAGCCGGATGCGCTGCCGATGCCGGAGCCGTCGCCGCCGGCCGCCGACACCAAGCAGTGAACAGCGGCAGCGAAGAACCGGCCGGGCCGCTGGACAGCCCGGCCTACCCGCGCTTCGTCCGCATCCTCGCCGTGGTGCTGGTGGTCGACCTTGTCGTCTTCGGCCTCTGGAGCGTGCCGGCGCTGCGCCTCGCGTCCTGGTCCTGGCCCAGCCTGCTGCTGTTCGGCGCGGCGGCGATCAGCATCGTCTGGGTCGGCTACTGGATCGTCTACAGCCGCACCCGCCTCGAAGGCGATGTGCTCACGCAAACGTGGATCTGGAATCGGCGCGCCGACGCGGCCAAAGTCACGCAGCTCAAGCTGGTGCACTGGCGCCCGCTGGAGCGCATCATCGCGCCGCGGCTGCTGGTGCGCCAAGGCCCCTCGGTCACGTGGTTCCACTCGGCGGATGCGCGCCTGCTGACCGGCTTTGCCGAGCGCGTGGCCGAACGCATGCCCATGAAAAAAGCCCCGCAGTGAACTGCGGGGCTTGTCTTCCGGGGCTGGCCCCGATCAGAGCTTCTGCTGCTGCATGAAGCGATCAAAGGTGCCCTCGGTGAAACGGAACCAGGCGTTCTGGTCGGCCAGGAACTTGGCCCAGTCGCCGTAGATCTTCTTCCACTCGGGGTTGGTGTTGTTCAGATCCGCATAGATCTGCTGGGCCGACTTGAAGGCCGCGTTCATCACGTCCTGCGTGAAGGGCTTGAGCTGCGTGCCCGAGCCGACCAGCTGCTTCAGCGCGATGGGGTTGCGCGCGTCGTACTTGGCGGTCATCGTGATGTTGGCATGCGCGGCCGCGGCCTCGACGATGGCCTTGTACTCGGCCGGCAGGCCTTCCCAGGCCTTGGTGTTGATGTAGAAGTCGAGCTGCGGGCCGCCTTCCCACCAGCCGGGGTAGTAGTAGAACTTGGCGACCTTGTTGAAGCCCAGCTTCTGGTCGTCATAGGGGCCGACCCATTCGAGCGCGTCCAGGGTGCCCTTCTCCAGCGCGGGGTACAGATCGGCGCCGGGGATGGACTGCGGGATCACGCCGAAGGGCTCGAGCACCTTGCCCGCGAAGGGGTTGGTGCGGAACTTCAGGCCCTTGAGGTCGGCGACCGACTTGATCTCCTTGCGGAACCAGCCGCCCATCTGCGCGCCGGTGTTGCCGCCGGGCAGGTTGATGATGTTGTACTTGGCGTAGAAGGCGCGCATCAGCTTCAGGCCGTTGCCCTCGTACATCCAGGCGTTCATCTGGCGGGTGTTCATGCCGAAGGGCACCGCGCAGCCGAGGCAGAAGGTCGGGTCCTTGCCGTAGAAGTAGTAGGGGGCCGTGTGGGCCATCTCGACCGAGGCGTTCTGCACGCCATCCACCACGCCGAAAGCGGGCATCAGCTCGCCGCCCGCGTGCACCGAGATCTGGAACTTGCCACCCGTCGCGTCGCTCACCTGCTTGGCGAAGACCTCGGCCGTCCCGTAGATCGTGTCCAGCGACTTGGGGAAGCTGGAGGCGAGGCGCCAGCGCACTGCTGCCTGCGCATGGACTGCGGGCGCGATGCCGGCAGCGAGGACGCCGGCGATGCCTGCGTTTTTGATGAGGGAACGACGATCCATTGAGGTTGACTCCGAGTGCATGGGAAAAACAAGAACGCGGCTCGTGGCCGCGTTGCCGACTCTTGTCGAGGCAGCGGGGATTGTAAAAAGTGCTTACATGGCGCCAGGGCGGGTTTTCCCTGCGGACATGTTCGCGGCTTCGGCCACGCCGAAGCGCTCGCGGATCGAGCGCTCGATGCCGGCCGCGTCGAGCCCGATGCTGGCCAGCAGCCTGGCCGGATCGCCATGTTCGATGAAGCGATCGGGCAGGCCCAGCTGCAGCACGGGGCGCTGCACGTCGGCGGCCTGCAGGGCCTCGAGCACCGCGCTGCCGGCGCCGCCCATCACCGAGCCTTCTTCCAGCGTGACGATGCAATCGTGCGTGGCCGCGGTCTGCAGCAGCAGTTGAACGTCCAGCGGCTTGACCCAGCGCATGTTGAGCACCGTGGCATCGAGCGCCTCGGCCGCGGCCAGCGCCGGATGGAGCAAGGTGCCGAAGGCGAGGATGGCGATGCGCTGTCCCCGGCGCCGCAGCTCGCCCTTGCCGAAGGGCAGCGCCTCGAGGCCGGGCTTCGTCGGCACACCGGCGCCCGCGCCGCGCGGATAGCGCACCGCGACCGGGTGGTCCTGCGCGAAGGCGCTGGACAGCAGTTCGCGGCATTCCGCCTCGTCGGCCGGGCAGGCCAGGCTCATGTTCGGGATGCAGCGGATGAAGGCGATGTCATACGCACCCGCATGCGTCGCCCCGTCGGCGCCGACCAGGCCGGCGCGGTCGAGCGCGAAGACCACCGGCAGCTTCTGGATCGCCACGTCGTGGATCATCTGGTCGTAGGCGCGCTGCAGGAAGGTCGAGTAGATCGCGACCACCGGCTTGAGCCCCTCGCAGGCCAGGCCCGCGGCGAAGGTCACGGCATGCTGCTCGGCGATGCCGACGTCGTGGTAGCGGTCGGGGAAGCGCTGCTCGAACTCCACCAGCCCAGAGCCCTCGCGCATCGCCGGCGTGATGCCGACCAGGCGGCTGTCCTGCGCCGCCATGTCGCACAGCCAGTGGCCGAAGACCTGGGTGAAGGTCTGCTTGGGCGCGGTGGCGGGCTTGACCAGGCCGATGGCCGGATCGAACTTGGAGGGCCCGTGGTAGGCCACCGGGTCGGCCTCGGCCAGCTTGTAGCCCTGCCCCTTCTTCGTGACCACGTGCAGGAACTGCGGACCATGCAGGTGCTTGAGGTTCTCCAGCGTGGGCACCAGGGAGTCGAGATCGTGCCCGTCGATCGGGCCGACGTAGTTGAAGCCGAACTGCTCGAACAGCGTGGCCGGCACCACCATGCCCTTGGCATGCTGCTCCAGGCGCTTGGCCAGCTCGAACAGCGGCGGCGCCTTGCGCAGCACGGTCTTGCCCACGTTCTTGGCCGCGGCGTAGAAGTTGCCGCTCATCAGCTGCGCGAGGTAGCGGTTGAGCGCGCCCACCGGCGGGCTGATCGACATGTCGTTGTCGTTGAGGATGACCAGCAGCTTGCAGTCCTGCACGCCCGCGTTGTTGAGCGCCTCGAAGGCCATGCCGGCGGTCATCGCGCCGTCGCCGATGATGGCCACCGCATGCCGGTCTTCGCCCTTCTGCTTCGCCGCCAGGGCCATGCCGAGCGCGGCCGAGATGCTGGTGGAGGAATGCGCGGTGCCGAAGGTGTCGTACTCGCTCTCGGTGCGCTGCGGAAAGCCGGAGATGCCGCCGATCTGCCGCAGCGAGGGCATGCGCTCGCGCCGGCCGGTGAGGATCTTGTGCGGGTAGGTCTGGTGGCCCACGTCCCACACCAGCCGGTCGTGCGGCGTGTTGAACACGTGGTGCAGCGCGACGGTGAGTTCCACCGTGCCCAGGTTGGAGCTCAGGTGGCCGCCGGTGCGCGAGACGTTGTCGAGCACGCAGCTGCGCACCTCGTCGGCCAGCTGCTTGAGCTGGGCGCGGTCGAACTGGCGCAGGGCGGAGGGATCGTGGATCGTGGGAAGCAGAGGGGCCATGGTTGTCATCGGTCGCGGTCCACGACCATGTGGGCCAGCGCGCGCAGCGCGCCGGTGTCGGCCAGGGCGCTGCGGTCGAGCGCGGCGAGCGCCTGGGCCAGCAGCGTGCGGGCCTCGGCGCGCGCGCCGTCGAGCCCGAGCAGGGAAACGTAAGTGGGCTTGTCGCTCGCCGCATCCTTGCCGGCGGTCTTGCCCAGGGTCTGCGAATCGGCGGTGACGTCGAGGATGTCGTCCACCACCTGGAAGGCCAGGCCGATGGCGGCGCCGTAGTCGCGCAGCGCCTGCAGCGCGGCCGGCTCGACGACCCCGGCGCAGGCCGCGCCCATCTCGACGCTGCCTTGCAGCAGCGCGCCGGTTTTCATGCGGTGCATCTCGCGCAGCTGGGCTTCGTCCAGCGCGAGCCCGACGCTGGCCAGGTCGATCGCCTGGCCGCCGGCCATGCCCTGGCTGCCGGCCGCGCGCGCAAGCAGGCGGCACAGGCGCGCCTGCACCGCAGGCGCGATGGCGCCGTCGTCAGGCGTGAGCAGCTCGAAGGCGAGCGCCTGCAGCGCATCGCCCGCGAGCAGTGCATCGGCCTCGCCGAACTTCACGTGCACCGTGGGCTTGCCACGGCGCAGCACGTCGTTGTCCATGCACGGCAGGTCGTCGTGCACCAGGGAATAGGCATGGATCAGCTCGACGGCGCAGGCGGCGCGCAGCGCGGCCGCGCCCTGCCCCCCCACCGCCTCGCTGGCCGCGAAGACCAGCAGGGGCCGCAGGCGCTTGCCGCCGTCGAGCACGGCGTAGCGCATGGCATCGCCCAGCAGCACCGGCGCATCGACGCCGACCCATTGCGAGAGCGCGGCCTCGACCTGCGACAGGCGCGGATCGCTCCACGCGGCCAGGCGCTGCGCGTCCCAGCGCAGGCGATCCACGACGGCAGCCGCGCTCATTCCGCCGTCCAGGCCTTGAGGCCGTTCGCGTCGAGCACCTTGATCTGATCCTCGACCGCCTGCAGCCTGTCGCGGCAGAAGGCCAGGAGGGCCGCGCCCCGCTGGTAGCTGCCCAGTAGTTGGTCGAGCGGCAGTTGTCCCGATTCGAGTTCGGCCACCAGCTGTTCGAGTTCCTGGAGCCCGGCTTCGTAACTCGCGGGCTGGGGCGCCGCCTGGGGGGCGTCCAGCGAGGCCGGTGTTTGGGGGGAAGGCTTGGGCATGCGGGGACGAAGATGCAAACCGGGCATTTTAGGACCGCGCACCACCAGAGGGCCGGCCACGCGTCTGGCGCAAGTGAAGCCCTCCCCGGACGCCCGGGTAAAGCCACGGGCATTCCTATTTTTCCCGGGGTACAATCGCCCGCTCTCGCGCCGGCGCCCGCCGGCGATCTTCTCCTCCGGGCCGCCCACCCCTCTTCGGCGGCGCCACTTTCCGTTCTTTCTCCCTGTGGGGAGCTTGGTCAGGTCACCCATGTCTGATTTAAGTCTTCAACTGCAGCAGGCCTCGAGCCAACTCCCGGTTTCCGCGTACTTCGACGAGGCGCTCTACGCCCGCGAGCTGCAAACCCTTTTCGCCGGCGGACCGCGCTACGTCGGGCACCGCCTCGCGGTGCCGGAACCGGGCAACTTCCACACCCTGCCGCAGGAGCAGCAGGGCCGTGCGCTGGTCCACACGCCCAAGGGCGTGGAGCTGATCTCCAACGTGTGCCGCCACCGGCAGGCGCTGATCCTGCAGGGCCGCGGCGAGCTCGACGTGCGCACCGGCGGCAACATCGTGTGCCCGCTGCACCGCTGGACCTATGCGGCGGCCGATGCGCGCACCACGGGCAAGCTGATTGGCGCACCCCACTTCGCGCAGGACCCGTGCCTGGACCTGCAGAACTACCCCCTGACCGAATGGAACGGCCTGCTGTTCGAGCAGAGCCCGGAGAGCCGCCGCAACGTCGCGGCGGACCTGGGCCGCCTCGGCCCGCGCACGGACCTCGACTTCGAGGGCTATGCGCTGGACCGCGTCGAGCTGCACGAGTGCAACTACAACTGGAAGACTTTCATCGAGGTCTACCTGGAGGACTACCACGTCGGCCCCTTCCATCCCGGCCTCGGGAGCTTCGTCACCTGCGACGACCTGCGCTGGGAGTTCGGCCACCATCACTCGGTGCAGACGGTGGGCGTGGCCAACCGCCTGGGCCGCGCGGGCAGCCCGGTCTACCAGAAGTGGCAGGAGGCCCTGCTGAAGTACCGCGAGGGCAAGCCGCCCAAGTACGGTGCGATCTGGCTGACCTACTACCCGCACGTGATGATCGAGTGGTACCCGCACGTGCTCACCGTCTCGACCCTGCACCCGATCGGCCCGCAGAAGACGCTCAACATGGTGGAGTTCTTCTACCCCGAGGAGATCGTCGCCTTCGAGCGCGAGTTCGTCGAGGCGCAGCAGGCCGCCTACATGGAGACCTGCGTGGAGGACGACGAGATCGCCGAGCGCATGGACGCCGGCCGCCGCGCGCTGATGCAGCGCGGCGACGATGAGAGCGGCCCCTACCAGAGCCCGATGGAAGACGGCATGCAGCAGTTCCACGAGTGGTACCGCCGCGAGATGAAGTTCTAGCCGGAGGATGCAAGCCCTCTGGATGGTCCTCGCGGCGCTGATCTTCGCCACCATGGGGGTGTGCGTGAAGATCGCGTCGGACTGGTTCACGAGCGCCGAGCTGGTCTTCTATCGGGGGCTGATCGGCATGCTCTTCATGTGGGCGCTGGCGCGGCAACGCGGCCTGTCGCTTGCCACGTCCTACCCCGGCATGCATGCCTGGCGCAGCCTGATCGGCGTGTTCTCGATGGGCGCCTGGTTCTACGCCATCGCCCACCTGCCGCTGGCCACCGCGATGACGCTCAACTACATGAGCAGCGTGTGGATCGCCGCCTTCCTCGTCGGCGGCGCCCTGCTGGCCTGGGTGCCGGTACCCGGCCGCGACGGCCGCGTGGCGCGCCCGCCGCTGCAGGGCCCGCTGGTGCTCACCGTGCTGGCCGGCTTCGGCGGCGTGGTGTTGATGCTCAGGCCCTCCGTCGACGGCAGCCAGGGCTTCGCCGGACTCGTGGGCCTGATGTCGGGCCTGACCGCCGCCTTCGCCTACATGCAGGTGGTCGCGCTCTCGCGCGTGGGCGAGCCCGAATCGCGCACGGTGTTCTATTTCGCGGTGGGCTCCGCGGTGGCCGGCGGGCTCGTCACGCTGTTCGGCAACGCCACGCCCTGGGCCGAGTGGACCTGGCAGCATGGCCTGTGGCTGCTGCCGGTGGGCGTGCTCGCAGCGCTGGGCCAACTGTGCATGACGCGCGCTTATGCCACCGCCAAATCGCAGGCAGGCACGCTGGTGGTCGCCAACCTGCAGTACTCGGGCATCGTCTTCGCGGCGGTCTACAGTGTGGTGCTGTTCGGTGACCGTATCGACGCCGCCGGCTGGGCCGGCATGGTGCTGATCGTCGGCAGCGGCATCGCCGCCACGGTGCTGCGCCAGCGCTCGCTGCCCAAGGCGCCCGCGGAAGAACATTGAAGGAGCCTTCGCCATGTACACGACCCTGATCTCCGCCGACGAACTGATGGCCCTGCAGGCAAGCGGTGCGCCGCTGATGGTCTTCGACTGCAGCTTCGACCTGATGAAGCCCGAGGCGGGCGCGCAGCTGTACCACACGGCCCACATCCCCGGCGCGCACTACGCCAACCTGGACACCGACCTGAGCGCGAAGCACGGCGTGCCCAACGCCCGCGGCGAGGTCGTCGTGGCGCAGGCGGACGAAGGACCGCCGGCCTCGGGCGGCCGCCATCCCCTGCCCAGCCGCGAGAAGTTCGCCGCCTGGCTTTCCAACATCGGCTTCGCCAACGACATGCAGGCGGTGGTCTACGACCGCAACGGCGCCAACTATTGCGGCCGACTCTGGTGGATGCTCAAGTGGATGGGCCACGAGGCGGTGGCCGTGCTCGACGGCGGACTGCAGGCCTGGCAGGCCGCCGGCGGTGACGTGACCGGCCGCGAGGAGCCCGCGCGCTTCCAGTCGAACTTCATGGCCGGCCGGCCGCTGGCGAGCCTGGTCGACACGCGCACCGTCGCCGCGCACCTCGAGAAAACTGACCAGACCCTGATCGACGCACGCGCCGCCGTACGCTACCGCGGCGAGGTGGAACCTCTGGACCCGATCGCCGGTCACATCCCGGGGGCCCTGAACCGGCCCTTCACCGAGAACCTCGGCCCCGACGGGAAATTCAAGCCGGCCGCGCAACTGCGCGCCGAATTCGAATCGCTGCTGGGGGGCCGCGACCCCACCACGGTCGTCCACCACTGCGGCAGCGGCGTCAGCGCCGTGCCGAACGTGCTGGCGATGCAGATCGCCGGGCTCGGGCCGACCGCGCTCTATGCCGGCAGCTGGAGCGAATGGAGCAACACGCCGGGGCTGCCGACCCGGCAAGGTGCTGACGCATGACATTTCTTTCGCGTGCCCTGGGCGCGCTCGCATTCATCGGCTTGGCGGCGACGCTGCCGCCAGCTGCCTCGGCACAGGCGCGCGCGCATGTGCATGGACAGATCAAGCTCGACATCGCGGTCGACGGACCGACCGTGGTGATCGAGATGGAATCGCCCCTGGACAACTTCGTCGGCTTCGAGCACGCGCCGAAGACCGATGCCGAGAAGAAGGCGGCCGACGACGCCGTCGCGCAGTTGCGCGCAGCCGACCAGCTCTTCAAGATCGACCCGGCCGCCAACTGCAAGCTCGGGCCGGTCAACCTTCGCTCCGCGGCGCTCGGGCTGGGCAAGGCTGAAGCAGGCACGGAAGGGCACGCCGACCTGGACGGCAGCTTCGCCTTCAACTGCACCAAGGCGACGGAGGCCAAGTTCATCGAGCTGGGCCTCTTCAGCGCCTTCAAGGGGCTGCGGCAGATCGACGCGCAGATCGTCACGCCGGACGGCCAGTCCAAGCGCAGCCTCAAGCGTCCGAACGCGCGCCTGAGCTGGGGCGGCGGCAAGTGATGTGAGCGCCGCCCGGCCGCCCGAAGGCGCTCGCCCCCTCCTTCAGGAGGGGGTGCGCGAAGTACACGAAGTGACGAGCCTCGGGGAGGCCATCCCTTGAGCGCGGTTCTTCGCGCCGAGAACCTGCGCTTCGCCTGGCCCGGCGCCGCGGCGCCGTGCATCGACATCGGATCGCTCGCGGTCGAAGCCGGCGAGGCCGTGTTCCTGCACGGGCCCAGCGGCTGCGGCAAGAGCACCCTGCTGTCGCTGCTGGCCGGGGTGCTGGTGGCCGATGCGGGCCGCGTCACGCTGCTGGGCGAGGACTGGTCCACGCTGTCGGGTGCGGCGCGCGACCGCCGACGCGTGGCGCACGTGGGCTACATCTTCCAGCAGTTCAACCTGCTGCCTTATCTCAGCGTGCTCGACAACGTATTGCTGCCCTGCCGCTTTTCCGCACGGCGGCTCGCGCAGGCGCAGCGCGACGGCACCACCGCGCGCGACCAGGCGCAAGCGCTGCTGGAGCGCATGGGCCTGCCGGCCGCGCTGTGGAAGCGTCAGGCGCTGCAGTTGTCGGTCGGCCAGCAGCAGCGCGTGGCCGCGGCACGCGCGTTGATCGGCCACCCCGAGGTGGTGATCGCCGACGAGCCCACCTCGGCCCTGGACGAAGACCGGCGTGAAGCCTTCCTCGACGTGCTCGTCGAAGCCTGCAGCACCAACCGCAGCGCCCTGGTGTTCGTGAGCCATGATCAACGCATCGCGGCGCGCTTCGGGCGCCATGTGCTGCTGCCGGAAATCAACCGCGCGGCCGCGGGAGAGCCTGCATGAAGGCCCTCTTCGCCATCGCATGGAAGAGTGCGTGGAACCGGCGCTTCACGCTGGCGCTCACGGTGCTGTCGATTGCGCTGTCGACCTTCCTGCTGCTGGGCGTGGAGCGCATCCGCACCGAGCTGCGCGAGAACTTCTCCTCCTCCGTCTCGGGCACCGACCTGATCGTGGGTGCGCGCACCGGCTCCTCGCAGCTGCTGCTCTACTCGGTGTTCCGCATCGGCGCGGCCACCAACAACATGCAGTGGCAGAGCGTGCAGGCGCTCTCGCAGCATCCCGGCGTGGACTGGGTGGTGCCGCTGTCGCTGGGCGATTCGCACCGCGGCTTCGCGGTGCTCGCGACCACACCGGCGTATTTCCAGCACTTCCGCTACGGCAACCGGCAGGCGCTGCAGCTGCGCGAGGGGAAGCCCTTCGCGGAACTCTTCGACGCGGTGGTGGGCGCCGAGGTCGCAGACCGCCTCGGCTACCGCGTGGGTCAGAAGATCACACTGGCCCACGGCAGCGGCGAGCTCAACGTGGCCGAGCATGCGGACAAGCCCTTCACCGTGGTGGGCGTGCTGGCGCGCACCGGCACGCCGGTGGACCGCACGGTGCACATCGGGCTGGCGGCGATGGAGGCGATCCACCTCGAATGGCGCGGCGGCGCGCCGCTGCCGGGCGTGAAGATTCCCGCCGAGCAGGTGCGCAAGTTCGACCTCACGCCCAAGACGGTGACCGCCGCGCTGGTCGGCCTCAAGAACCGTGCCGCGGTGTTCGCGGTTCAGCGCTGGGTCGGGGCCTACCAGCCCGAGGCGCTGATGGCCATCCTGCCCGGCGTGGCGCTGGACGAGCTGTGGAGCGTCATCGGCGTCGGCGAAAACGCGCTGCTGCTGATGTCGGGCCTGGTCGCGCTGGTCAGCCTGGCGGGGCTGGTGTCGGTGGTGATGGCCGGCCTGAACGAGCGCCGCCGCGAGCTCGCGGTGCTGCGCGCGGTCGGCGCCAGCCTGCGCCACGTGCTGGCGCTGCTGGCGCTCGAAGGCGCGATGGTTACGCTGCTGGGCGTGGCGCTCGGCGTCGTCGCCGCGGCGCTGGGCATCGCCCTGCTCTCGCCATGGCTGCAGGCGCAGTTCGGACTGACGCTCTCGCTGTCCGGACCTACACTGAACGAATGGACCTTGCTGGCCGGCCTGCTGGTGGCCGGCTGGCTGGCCAGCCTGCTGCCGGGCGTGCGCGCTTACCGTCTCTCGCTGGCCGACGGTCTCTCACCAAGGATATGAACATGCAGAAGATGTTGCGCCCCCTTCTCCTGGCGCTGAGTGTCGCGACTGCCGTGGCCTACGCTGCCGACCCCGCGCCACAGGACACCACGGCCACCAACCCGCTGGGCGGCAAGGCCGCGGCCGCCAAGCCTGCACCGGGCCAGCCCCGCCTGATCTCCTGGGAGGAACTGGTGCCCAAGGACTGGGACCCGATGAAGGAGTTCAAGGGCATGGACCTCAGCAAGCTCGAGGACGGCGACCCGCGCGCCAACGACTTGCTGATGAAGATGCAGGAGGTCTCGAACAACGCGCCCACGAACACGGCGATGAACGGCGTCGACATCAAGCTGCCGGGCTTCATCGTGCCGCTGGAGGAGAACAAGGGCGAGGTCACCGAGTTCCTGCTGGTGCCCTACTTCGGCGCCTGCATCCACACGCCGCCGCCGCCGGCCAACCAGATCGTGCACGTGCGCCCGCGCCAGGGCGCGAAGTTCCGCGCCATGGACACGGTGTGGATCACCGGCAAGCTGCAGACGCTGCGCAACGACTCGATGATGGGGGTCAGCGGCTACCACGTGACGGCGGACAGCGTCACCAAGTACACCGGCGGAGCGAAATAGCGCCTGCTATTGCTTTCCGATTTCCATGAGAAGCCGCGTCGCCAGATAGAGCCGCGGCACGATCGAGTCGACCTCGATGTACTCGTCCTTGGCGTGGTAGCCGAAGCCCGCCAGGCCGAAGCTCTCGACCACGGTCGCCTTGCCTGAGCGCGCGGCATAGGCAGCATCGGTGCCGCCACCGGTCATGGGCACCAGGGTCAGCTCGCGGTCGAGCTCCTTGTAGATGGCCTGCGCCTTCTCGGCCAGCGCGCGGCCACGGTCGCCGGCGATGAAGGCCGGACGGCCGAGTTCCACCTTGACGGTCGTCTCGGTGTCGGGAATCAGCTTGGAACTCGCGAGCTTCGCCTGCAGCGCCGAAGCGAGCTTGGCCTCGGCGCCGGGCTGGGTGATGCGGATGTCGCCCAGGGCCTGGGCGCGCTCCGTGATCTGGTTGATCGGGCCGGTGGCGCGCGCCACCGTCCAGTTCAGCGTGGCGCCCGGAATGTCCTTGGCCACGTCCCGGGTCTGCAGCAGTTGATGCGAGAGCTCGTAGAGCGCGTTGCGACCCAGCTCCGGCGCCGCGCCCGCATGCGAGGCGCGGCCCTTCACTTCCAGCGTGGCCTGCGCGATGCCGGCGGCGCCGAGCAGCAGCGCCTCGTTCTTCGCGACCGACTTGGCAGCGGTCGGCTCGAAGGACAGCACCGTGTCGTGCTGGTCGGCCACGGTGGCGATCAGTTCGCCCGAGCCCACCGAGCCGACTTCCTCGTCGGGATTGAACAGCACGGTGAGCGTGTCGTAGTCGCGCCAGCCGGCGTCGGCCAGGATCTGGAGCGAGGCGAGGATCACCGCGATCCCACCCTTGTCGTCGGCAATGCCGGGGCCATAGATGCGGTTGCCGTCCACCTTGTAGGGCTGCGAGCCGAGGATGCCGGGCGCATAGACCGTGTCCATGTGGGCCTGCAGCATGATCCTGCGCTTGCCGGTGCCCTTGCGCGTGCCGATGACGATATCGGCGCCCGCCCCGGCGGTGGCCTTGCGCCGCTCGGTGCTGAAGCCGCTCTTCTGCAGGCGGCCTTCGATCACCGTGGCCATGCGCTGCAGGCCTTCGACGTTGAGGCTGCCCGACTCGATCAGCACCATCTCCTTCAGGTTCTCGATGAGGGCCGGCTGAGCCTTCTCGGCCGCGGCCAGGAGCTTGGCGTCGGGCGCGGCCTGGGCCGCAGCAGCCGCAAGGAACAGGCCGCAGGCCAGCGCGATGGTGGAAACAAGACCGGGAAGAGCTGCGCGTGTCGTCATGGCTTTGTTCTGGCGTTGTTGTGAAGGGAGGCGCAGCTTAGCCGAGCTGCGGACATCGTCGAGCACATCCGGGACAACAAGGATGAAACGCGCGCGCGAATGCCTATGATGGCCGGGACCGGTGCCCACCCGGACATCGGCCCCTGTTTCCCCGCACAAGGAGCACGCCATGTCCAACCATGTCTACAAACTCATCGAGCTCACCGGCTCTTCGCCCACGAGCAGCGACGACGCCATGCAGCGGGCGATCGCCAAGGCCAGCGAATCGGTGCGCAACATCCAGTGGTTCGAGGTCATCGAGACCCGCGGCCATGTGAAGGACGGCAAGATCGCGCACTGGCAGGTGACGCTGAAAGTGGGCTTCACCCTCGAAGGCTGAGGTGCCCGCCCGAGGGGCGGAATGCAGCGGCCGACGCGCCCCTCAGTCCGGCGCCTGCATGACGCGGTCGAACTCCTCGTCGGCCGGCACGTTGTCGGCGTCGAGCTCGCTGGCGTCGCTCAGGTCGATCCCGGTCTCGGAGAGGTCGTCGGCCATCTCTGCCTCCTCCTCGTCCAGGGCTTCTTCTGCGGACAGCTCGTCATCGAGCTCTTCGTCCGATGGGTCGTCGATCGGATCGAC
Organism: Variovorax sp. JS1663; assembly: GCF_002157355.1. Classification (GTDB taxonomy): domain Bacteria; phylum Pseudomonadota; class Gammaproteobacteria; order Burkholderiales; family Burkholderiaceae_C; genus Variovorax. The sequence goes on from NZ_LYMK01000004.1 coordinate 146,101, forward strand.
GGAACGCAGCGGTGGATCGGCGCGGTTCATGATCGGCTCCTAGGGCTTATTTCTCGCGTTGCGCGACCCCAAGTGTGAGCCTCCTCGCCCGACTTGGGTAGTGCGAGTTTGCAACCGTCCGCAGGGCCCTCCTGTCGGAGAGCGCCCCGTTCTTCGGCTTTCAGTGCCGGTGGCCGAGCTCCTCGTGCGCTCCACCATGCTCGCGATCATGGCCGTGATCGCCATGGGCCAGCCGGCTCATACCCATGACCAACAGGATGCCCGCCGCGAGCCAGGCGATCTGCCAGGCGGTCTGGCGGGCGCTCAGCCGCTTCTGCAACTGCGGGATTAGGTCGGCCAGCGCCACGTAGACGAAGCTGCTGGAAGCCAGCACCAGGAAATAGGGCAGCCAGCCGTGCAGTTGGTCGACCAGCCACCAGCCGGCCAGGCCACCCAGTGCCGTCATGGTGCCGGCCAGTGACACCTTGACCAGCGCGGCGCGCGCATCGGGCGAGCTCTGGCGCAGCACGACGAGATCGCCGATGTGATGCGGCACTTCGTGCGCCAGCACCGCGAGCGCCGCCACCAAGCCCAGGCGCAGGTCGGCGATGAAGGCAGAGGCGATCAGGATGCCGTCGCCGAAACAATGCACGCTGTCGCCCGTGAGCACGGCCCAGCTGCCGCCCTTGCGGGTGTGCACATGGCCGTGGGCATGGGCATGGGCATGGCCATGGTCGTGATGGTGGCCATGGTGCGCCTCGTCGCCCGCGCCGTGGTGATGCTCGTGCCCGTGGTGCCACAGCTCGGCCTTGTCGAGCAGGAAGAAGACCACCAGCCCGAAGAGCAGCACGCCGAACAGCAGGCCGGGCTCGATGCGGCTCTCGAAGGCCTCCGGCAGCAGGTGCATGAAGGCGGTGGAAAGCAGCGCGCCGGCCGCCAGGCTCAGCAGGTGCTGCGGATCGACACCGCCGCCGCTGCGCACACCCACCCGCAGCAGCAAGGCGGCAATCCACACACTTCCGATGCCGGCGACCAGGGTCGCGGCGATGATGATCAACAGATCCATGGCAGCTTCATGACGACAAAACAAAAGCCGCCCATCGGACGGCTTTCGGTGGAAAGCGCTCTCTTTGCGGCCTCAGTCGAGGCATGGCCCGCTTCGGGGTAGACGACAAACTGGGAGGCTTTGGCTGCCGACGACCCGGCAGCCAAAGCAGCTTTCATCTTATCAACCGTGTCAAGGGGATGCCCGTCGCCCCGTCATAGGCCCGGCTGGCCAGGGCCTCGGCCAGCACCCGGGCCGGATCGACGAGCCGAAGTCCGGACACGGCCTGCACGCCCTGCAGGCCAAGCGGGATTTCGGTGCATCCCATGACAATGGCCACTTGTCCATGGCGTTCGGCCAGCTGCAGCGCGACACGGCTGAAGCAGTCCTCCGCCAACCGCATGTTCCCGGCTTTCACGCCCTCGTAGATGCCCCGCATCAGCAGCTCGCGTTCGGGTGCCAGCGGAAGGTGGCAGGCAAGGCCTGCCTCGGCCATGGCCTTTTCGTAAAGACCCACCCGATAGGTGCCTTCGGTCGCCATAAGCGCAGCCTCGCGCACGCCCTGGGCCGCCAGGTGGGCGGACACCTCGCGCGCCACGTGCAGCACCTCGATCTGGGGAAAGCGCTCCTGCAGCATCGCGTGCCAGGCATGGGCCGTGTTGCAGGCGATGGCCACGGCACGGCTGCCGAGGGCGGCCAGGCGGCCGAGAGCCTGCAGCATGGGCTCCAGGGGCTGTTGGGCACCCAGCGCGGCCGATTCGAGTGCGCCGCTGCGATCCGGTACCGGCACCTGCGCGAGCCAGTGCTCGGGAAAGCCCTGGTCGCTGACCGGCTCGCCGCGCGCGCGCATCAGGCGCGCACAGGCCTCGACGAAGAGCCGCACGAAGTCGGCGCCCGCGGCCGGGCCCATGCCGCCCAGGATGCCAACGACGTTCGTCACGTTCGAGCTCCGGAAGAGATCAGGTCGCCGGTTTGTCGCTCGGCGACTTGATGTTGTCACGCAGCTGCTGGCTCATCGGCAGGTTCAGCGGCACGTTCTTCGGCGGGATCGGCTGCATGAACCACTTGTTGTAGAGCTTCTCGAACTCGCCGCTCTTCATCATGCCCGCGAAGGTGTCGTCCACCAGCTTCTTGAAGGCCGCATCGTCCTTGGGCAGCATGCAGGCGTAAGGCTCGACCTGCAGCGATTCACCCACCACGTCGAAGTCGTCCGGCGTCTTGGCATTGGCCTTCAGGCCGTAAAGCAGGATGTCGTCCATCGCGAAGGCCAGCGCGCGGCCGCTTTCCACCAGCAGGAAGGCGTCGGCATGGTCCTTGGCCAGCACGATGTCCATGTCGAGGTTCTTCTCGGCGTTGTACTTGCGCATGACCAGCGCGTTGGTGGTGCCGGTGGTGCTGGTGATCGTCTTCTTCGCCAGATCACCGTAGTCCTTGACGTTCGAGGATTTCTTCACCAGCAGCCGGGTGCCCGTGTAGAAGTGATTGATGGCGAAGCTCACGTCCTTGCCGCGCGCCGAGTTGTTGGTGGTGGAGCCGCACTCCAGGTCGACGGTGCCGTTCTGCAACAGCGGGATGCGGTTCTGCGAGGTCACCGGCATCAGTGCCACTTGCAGGTTGGGCTTGTTGAGCTTCTTCTTGACGGCCTCGACCACCGCGTTCGACAGCTCGACCGAGAAGCCGATCGGCTTGCCGCCATCCAGGTAGCTGAAGGGCACCGAGGACTCGCGGTAGGCGAGCGTGATCTTGCCGGACTCGGCGATCTTGGCCAGAGTGTCGGCGGCCTGCGCGCCCGTCGCGGCGGCACACAGCGCCACGGCAGCCATCCATTTGGAAATCTTCATGCGAGCCCTTTCGGTGGATTTGAAATGTGTTGCGGAGTGTAGGAACGATTCATGCGGCAACCACAATTCCTTTTGTGTCCCAGCCCATGACCGGAAGTTATGGGCGCTGCGAGGCGGGCATGCGCTTTGGCTATGGGCCGCCGCGCTTTTGGCATTTCACGCGCGCGTGCCGGCCCCCTAGAGTCGGCGCATTCCAATCGAGCAGCAGGAAGGAAGCGCGATGCATGTGGGTGTGCTGGGGGCCGGCATCGTGGGCCTGGCCACGGCGTGGCAGCTGAAGCTGCAGGGCTTCGAGGTGAGCGTGATCGACCGCGCGGCGCCGGGCGCCGGGGCCAGCGGCGGCAACGGCGCGCAGCTGAGCTATTCCTATGTTCAGCCGCTGGCCGACCCTTCGATCTGGAAGCAGTTGCCCAAGCTGCTGTTCTCGCCCACCTCGCCGCTCAAGCTGCGCCCGCAGCTCGACCCACTGCAATGGCGCTGGGGACTGGCCTTCCTCGCGGCCTGCAACGCCAGGACCTCGCACGAGACCACCGCGCGCCTGCTGTCGCTGGCCGCCGAGAGCCGCGGCGCCTTCGAGGCGATGCTGGCCGAGCTCGAACCCGACTGCGACTTCAGCGCCACCGGCAAGCTGGTCCTCTATGCCAGCGCCGCCTCCCTGGAGGGTGCACGCCGCCAGCTCGAGCTGCAGCGCGAGATGGGCAGCCAGCAGCGCCTGCTCACGCCCGAGGAGTGCATCGCGATCGAGCCCGCGCTGGCGTCCTACCGGACGCAGATGGCCGGCGCCATTCACACACCCAGCGAATGCGCCGCCGACTGCCTCAAGCTTTGCGTTGCGCTCGAAGGCGCGCTGCGTGCGCGCGGCGTGCGCTTCCTGCTCGACTGCGAGGTGCATGGCTTCGATCGGCGCAATGGCCGCATTGCTGCTGTGCAGACCCGTGTCGGTGACGTGGAGGCCGACGCCTTCGTCATGGCCCTGGGCACCGCATCGCACCGCCTGGGTCGCCAGCTCGGCGCCTACCTGCCGGTCTATCCGCTCAAGGGCTACAGCATCACGGTCGACGTCGACCCGGCCCCGGCGGCGGCGCCCCGGGTCAGCGTGACCGACAGCGCGCGCAAGGTCGTGTTCGCGCGCATCGGATCGCGGCTCAGGGTGGCCGGCATGGCCGAACTGGTGGGGCACGATGCCAGCATTCCGGCTACGCGCATCGAGACGCTGGCGGCAGCGACGCGCGCCGTCTTCCCGCAGGCGGGCCGGCTCGACGAACTGCATCCGTGGACCGGCATGCGTCCCGCCACGCCGACCGGCGTGCCCATCATCGGCCGCGTCGACGGGGCGCCCGCGAACATGCTGTTCAACACCGGCCACGGGGCCCTGGGTTTCACCCTGGCCTTCGGGTCGGCCGAGCGCGTGGCCCAGGCCCTTGCGGCTTAGGCCATCCCTTCGATCGCCTCGCGCATGCAGCGCGTGATGGCGCGCACCGCGACCGAGTCCGGCCGCTCGGTGAAGCGCAGCGCGCGGATCGGCACCGGGATGCGGGGCTCCAGCGCGAGCACATCGACCTTGGCACGATCTGCGGAGGCCGCCGTGCAGCCATCGACCAGGGCCACGCCCAGGCCATGGTGCGCCATCGCCAGCGCAGCGTGGTACGTCTGCACCGTGACCACCGCCTGCTGGAAGCCCACGCCGGCCTGGCGGCAGGCCTGGCTGAGGCTGGTGCCCACCGGGTCGCGGCTGTCCAGCCCCACCACCGGCAGCTTGACCAGGTCGTGCAGCGCCGCCGAGCCGTTGCGCACCAGCGCGCGCGGCAGCAGGCCCTTGGGTGCGATGCAGACCATGCGGCTGTCGGCCAGCGTCTCCTGCGTGAGCGAGGGATGCACCGCCGGGCTGAAGGCGAAGCCCACGTCGGCCTCCTGCCGCAGCAGGGCCGACATGATCTGCGGCGAATGCAGCGACTCCACCGTGACCGCGATGCCCGGGTGCTTCTGGCGAAAGGCCTTGAGCGCCCGCGGCAGCACCTCGTAGCTCAGCGCCAGCACGCTCAGGATGCGCAGCTCGCCGGCGTCGGCGCCCGTGCGCAGGTTGGCCGCCAGCCGCTGCACCTCGTCGAGCTGGGCGAACAGGCGCTCGATGTGCGGATAGAGCGCCTGCGCCTCGGTGGTCGGCGTGAGCCGCCCCTTGGCGCGCTGGAACAGCGGAAAGCCGAGCTGGATCTCCGCATGCTGCAGCGTGCGGCTGACCGCCGGCTGGGTGATGTTGATGAGCCGTGCCGCCGCGCTCACGCTGCCGGTGAGCATGATGGCGTTGAACACCTCGATGTGGCGCAGCCGCATCGCGAGGCTAGAACCCGGCCTTGCCGCGCGAGATGTCCATCACCATGCGCGCCGCCAGGTACAGCCGCGGCTCGATCGAGTCGACCAGCACGTACTCGGCGTCGGCCGAGTGCGTACCGAAGCCCTGCAGGCCGAAGCGCTCCACCACCGGCGCCTTGGTCTTGAGCGCGGCGAAGGCGGCATCGGTGCCGCCGCCGGCCACCTTGTCGTCGGCGCCCAGCTCCCGGCCCAGCTCCTTGTAGACGGCCTGCGCATGGGCCGCCATGGCGCGCGCCGCATCGTTGGCCTCCAGCGGCGGACGGCGGCGCTCGAACTTCATCTCGACCTTGGCCTCGGGAATGAGCTGCTTCTTCACCCGTTCCTGCACCTGCTTCTCGATGCGGTCGTAGTCGCTGACCTTGAGCACGCGCACGTCGGCGGAGGCGCTGGCCTGCGCAGGGATCACGTTGCGGTTGCTGCCGGACTTGGAAACCGTCCAGTTCATCTTGAGGCCCGTGGCCGGATCGGACAGGTCGCGCATCTGCAGGATCTGGTGCGACAGCTCGTAGAGCGCGTTCACGCCCAGTTCGGGCGCGGAGCCGGCATGCGAGGCCTTGCCGGTGACGTTGAGCGAGACCGAGGCGATGCCGGCGGTGGCCAGCGAGAGCTTGTCGTCCTTGACCGAGGCGCCCTCGAAGGACATCACCGCATCGTGCTCGCCGCCCAGCCGCGTGATGAGGTTGCGCGCGCCGGGCGAGCTGATCTCCTCGTCGCCGTTGATCAGCACGGTGAGCGTGCCGTAGTCCTTGAAGTCCAGCGCCTTGAGCAGGGCCACCGTGTGCAGGATCACCGCCACGCCCTGCTTGTCGTCGGCGATGCCCAGGCCGTAGGCCTTGTCGCCCTCGATGCGGAACTGCTGCTTGCTCAGCATGCCGATCTGGTAGACCGTGTCCATGTGGGCGATCAGCATGATCTTCTTGCTGCCGGTGCCCTTGAAGGTGGCGCGCACCGCCTTGCCGATCTTCTCGGGCGTGTCCTCCATGCGGTAGGCCTCGGCGGTGGTGTCGACCAGCTCGACCTGGCCGCCCATGGCCTTGAGGCGCTCGGCGATCAGGTTGGCGATCTTGTCCAGGCCCTCCAGGTCGCGGCTGCCCGATTCGATGGAAACCAGTTGCTTGAGGGTTTCGAGCAGCGCCGGCTTTTCCTTGGCGGCCAGCGCGGAGATGCGCTCGTCGGGCGCGGCCGCGGCCAGGCCCAGCCAGGCGGCGCAGACGGCGCCGAGTGCGAAGGTGCGGAGGGAGTGCGAGAGTTTCATTCCTTGTGTCTTCCTTGGGTCTTTCGTTGTCGTCAATGGGCCTTGTCCCAGTTGGGGCCGATGCCGATCTCCGCCAGCAGCGGCACCTTGAGCTGCGCCACGCTGGCCATGAGCCGCGGGATCTCGCTGCGGACCCATTCGACCTCTTCCTCGGGCACCTCGAACACCAGTTCGTCGTGCACCTGCATGATCATCTTCGTGCGCCGCTTCTCGGCGTCGAGGACGTCCTGCACCTTCACCATGCTGAGCTTGATCAGGTCGGCGGCGGTGCCCTGCATGGGCGCGTTGATGGCGGCGCGCTCCGCACCGCCGCGCCGCGGGCCGTTGGGCGAATTGATCTCGGGCAGGTAGAGGCGGCGGCCGAACACGGTCTCGACGAAGCCCCGCTGCTTGGCCAGCGCCTTGGTTTCGTCCATGTAGCGCTTCACGCCGGGGTAGCGCGCGAAGTAGCGGTCGATGTAGGAGGCCGCGGCCTTGGTCTCGATGCCGAGGTTGCGCGCCAGGCCGAAGCTGCTCATGCCGTAGATCAACCCGAAGTTGATCACCTTGGCATAGCGGCGCTGCTCGCTGGAGACCTGGTCCACCGCCGCGCCGAAGACCTCGGCCGCGGTGGCGCGGTGGACGTCGATGCCCTCGGTGAAGGCGCGCAGCAGCGATTCGTCGCCGCTGATGTGGGCCATGATGCGCAGCTCGATCTGCGAGTAGTCGGAGCTCGCGATCACGCTGCCCGGCGGCGCCACGAAGGCCTCGCGCACGCGCCGGCCCTCGGGGGTGCGGATCGGGATGTTCTGCAGGTTGGGGTCGTTGCTCGACAGCCGACCGGTGACGGCGACCGCCTGCGCATAGTGCGTGTGCACGCGCCCCGAGCGCGGGTTGACCTGCTGGCCGAGCTTGTCGGTGTAGGTGCCCTTGAGCTTGGAGAGGCTGCGGTGCTCGAGGATCTTGGCCGGCAGCGGGAAGTCTTCGGCCAGCTTCTCGAGCACTTCTTCGTCGGTGCTGGGTGCGCCGCTGGGCGTCTTCTTGACCACCGGCAGGCCCAGCTTGGTGAAGAAAACCTCGCCGATCTGCTTGGGCGAGCCGAGGTTGAAGGGCTGGCCGGCAAGTTCGTAGGCCTCCTGCTCCAATGCCAGGATGCGCTTGCCCAGCTCGTTGCTCTGCGCGGCCAGCGTGGGCGCATCGATCAGCACGCCGTTGCGCTCGATGCGATAGAGCGTCTCGCTGGAGGCCATCTCCAGTTCGTAGATGAAGCGCAGCTTCTCGTCGGCCTGCAGCTTCGGCCAGAGCGCGAGGTGCACGTCCAGCGTCTGGTCGGAGTCTTCGCAGGAATACTCGGCGGCCTTGTCGATGCTGACCTGGCTGAACGGGATCTGGTGCGCGCCCTTGCCGCACAGGTCCTCGTAGTCGATGCCGCTGCGGCCCAGGTGGCGCTCGGCCAGGCTGGCCAGGCCGTGCGGCTTGTGCACTTCCAGGACGTAACTCTCGAGCATGGTGTCGTGCGCGTAGCCCCGCACCTCGATGCCGTGGTTGGCGAACACGTGGCGGTCGTACTTGACGTGCTGGCCCAGCTTCTTCTTCGTGCCGTCCTCGAGCCAGGGTTTGAGTTTGGCCAGTACCTCATCGCGCGGCAACTGCACGGGGGCATCGGGGTAGTTGTGGCCGAGTGGCACATAGGCCGCCTCGCCGGGCTTGACGCTGAAGCTGATGCCCACGATTTCGGCCAGGATCTCGTCGAGCGAATTGGTCTCGGTGTCCAGCGCGACCAGCTCGGCCGCTTCGATCTTCGCGAGCCACGCGTCGAACATCTCCCAGCTCAGGACCGTGTCGTAGGCAAGGTTGCTGGCCTTGGCCGCATCGCTGGCGGCCGGCTCCTCGAGCAGGCCGGTCCCGCCCTGGGGGCCGTGCCGTTCCTTGTTCTCCTCGATCAGCTCGGGCGGAACCTCGTGCGCCTCCAGCGCCTTGGCCAGCGTCTTGAAGCCGTACCTCTCGTAGAAGGCCTTGAGCGGCTCCACCTGCTGCGCGCCGATGGCGATGCCGTCCAGTGCGGGCAGGCCCGTCACGTGGCCGTCGAGGTCGCAGTCGGTGCGGATGGTGACCAGCCGCCGGCCCTGGGGCAGCCAGTCCAGCGCCTTGCGCAGGTTCTCGCCGGCCTGGCCCTTGATCTCGCCGGCCCGCTCGATCAGCCCGTCCAGCGAGCCGTACTGGAGCAGCCACTTGGCGGCCGTCTTGGGGCCGACCTTGTCGACGCCAGGCACGTTGTCGACGCTGTCGCCCACCAGCGTCTGGTAGTCGATCATGAGCCCGGGCGGCACGCCGAACTCGGCCGTCACGCCGGCCACGTCGCGCTTCTTGCCGTTCATGGTGTCGATGATGGTGACGTGTTCGTCCACGAGCTGGCTCAGGTCCTTGTCGCCGCTGGAGACGATCACCTCGACGCCCTGGTTCGCCGCCGTGCGCGCCAGAGTGCCGATCACGTCGTCGGCCTCGATCTCGGGCACGCTCAGCACGGGCCAGCCCAGGAGCCTCACCACCTCGTGGATCGGCCCGACCTGGCTGCGCAGGTCGTCCGGCATGGGCGAACGATTGGCCTTGTACTGGGGATACCAGTCGTCGCGAAAGGTCTTTCCGGGGGCATCGAAGACGCAGGCCGCGTAATCGGCGCGGACCTCGCGGCGCAGCAGCTGGAGCATGTTGATCATGCCCCGGATGGCCCCGGTGGGCGGGCTGCTGGGATCCCCCGGCACCGCGCGCAGATCGGGCAGGGCGTGAAAGGCGCGGTAGAGGTAGCTCGATCCATCGACGAGCAGCAGCGTTTTCTTGTCGGTCATCGGTGCATTTTGCCGCGCCGCGCACGGGCGGCCGCATGACGGCGACCATCGCTGCCCGCTGACAGCGCAGGACGGGGCCGCCGCCTACAATCGAACAATGTCCTCCCCCACTCTTCTGCTCGTCCGCGGCATCCTGGTGGCCGCGCTGGCCGCACCGCTGGCTGCCGTTCACGCCCAGAGCGCGCCACCGCCCGATGCGGCCCAGGCCACGCCCGAGTCGCCGCGCCGCAACCAGAAGATCGAGCACATCCACGTGGAGGACGCTGGCGCACGGGTCGACGAAGTGCGCTACGGCGGCCAGACCCAGAGCATCACCGTGCAGCCCAAGGCCAACGTGCCCTCATACGAGGTCCTGCCGAACTACGGCGGGCGCGACCGGCAGGGCCAGGGCGAGACCGGCGGCAACGGCAACGGGCCACGGGTCTGGAACGTGCTCAAATTCTGAGCGCGGGTCGTGGCGGTCTTCACTGAAGTCGGGTTCGACGAAGCCGATGCGCTGGTCCAGCGCCTCGGCCTGGGCTCGCTCACCGAGCTGCGAGGCATCGAGGGCGGCATCGAGAACACCAACTACTTTGCCACCACTGCGTCGGGCCACTACGTGCTGACGCTGTTCGAGCGCCTGGGGCCCCAGCAACTGCCCTACTACCTCTGCCTCATGAAGCACCTGGCGGCGCGCGGCCTGCCAGTGCCTGAGCCGGTGGCTGATCCGGCGATCGCGCCCCCCGCCGGTCATGCGCTGTCGATCCCGGCCGACGCGCCCTGCGAGTTCCTTCATCGCGTGGCGGGCAAACCGGCAGCCCTCGTCCAGCGGCTCGAAGGCAAGAGCGCGCTGGCTCCCACGGCCGCCCACTGCGCGGAGCTCGGCCGCCTGCTGGCGCACATGCACCAGGCGGCGCGTGACTTTCCCCGCCTCCAGCCCAACCTGCGCGGGCTGGCCTGGTGGAACGACACCGCGCCGGTGGTGCTGCCGCACCTCGACGCACCGCAGGCTGCGCTGCTGCGCGGCGAGTTGGCCTACCAGAACCACGTGGCCGCCTCCTCCGCCTATGCGGCGCTGCCGCGCGGCCCGGTCCATGCCGACCTGTTCCGCGACAACGCCATGTTCTCCACCGAAAGTGATGCGCCTCGGCTGACCGGTGTGTTCGATTTCTATTTCGCCGGCACCGACACCTGGCTGTTCGATCTCGCCGTCTGCCTGAACGATTGGGCGATCGACCTGCCCACCGGCCGCCACGATGCGCTGCGCGCCGACGCCCTGCTGGCCGCCTATGTGACCGTCCGGCCGCTCACCGGTACCGAGCGCGCCCTGCTGCCGGCGATGCTGCGCGCCGCGGCCCTGCGCTTCTGGATCTCCCGGCTGTGGGATTTCCATCTGCCACGCGAGGCCAGCATGCTCAAGGCGCATGACCCCACCCATTTCGAACGCGTGCTGCGCGAACGCTCGCACCCGTCTGCCGCGCCGTTCTCGGCATCCGCGGCCCTCGGCCAGCCGCAGGCCGCCTGAGCCGGGGCCCGTCCATCCATGAAACTCAATCTCGTGCCGGCACGCACCGGCGCCGAATGGGTCCGCATCGGGCTCAAGACCTTCTGGCGTCAGCCGCTGGCCTTCATCTCGCTGTTCTTCCTGTTCATGGCCTCGATCTCGATCGCCTCTCAGCTGCCCCTGGTCGGCAGCGTGCTGGCGCCGATCCTGCTGCCCTTCATGACCCTGGGCCTGATGGTCGCCACCTCGGTCGCCTATGCGAACGATCCCCAGAAGCCCGCCGCGCCCGCCATGTTCATCGCTGCCGCCGAGGCGGTGAAGAGCCGGTGGCGGCCGATGATCGTGCTGGGCCTGATCTCGGCCGCCTACTTCGTGATCGCGGTCGGCGTCTCCGCGCTGATGGATGGCGGCCAGCTGGCGCGCGCCTACCTGCTCGATGAAACCCTCTCGGAAGAGGTGATGAAGAGCAGCGACTTCCAGATGGCGCGCCTCTTCGTCATGGCGCTCAATCTGCCGCTTTCGCTGGCCATGTGGCATGCGCCGGCGCTGGTGCACTGGCACCAGGTCGAGCCGGTGAAGGCGTTGTTCTTCAGCCTGGTGGCGCTGTTTCGCAACTTCGGCGCCTACGCGATGTTCTGCCTGTCCTGGTTCGGCGTCTTCCTTGCCGCGGGTATCGGCATCGGGCTCCTGGCCACCGTGCTGGTCGGCGTCGGCGCGATGGGCATGGGCGGTGGTGCCTCGGCCATCGGGGGCGCACTGATGCTCGGCGCCGCCCTGGTGCTGGCGGCGATGTCGCTGAGCTCGACCTGGTTCACCTTCCGCGACAGCTTCCAGGCCGACTGATCAGCCCCCGACGCTCCGTCACTCGTGTGCTCGCTGCCCCCCCGAGGCGGCCGCAGGCGGCCTCGCAGCGGCCCGGCGCCGGCCTGAATCCTAAACAGGGGTCAGCTTGGCCACCGACAAGGCCAGCCACTTGACGCCATGGCGCGGGAAGTTGATCTGCGCGCGCGCATCGTCCCCGCTGCCCTCCAGCGCCATCACCGTGCCTTCACCGAACTTGTTGTGGAACACCTGCATGCCCGAGCGCAGGCCATGCGAGGGCGCGGCCTTCTGCGGCGGCACGGGCGGACTGGCGAAGACCTCCTTGCTGCCATAGCTGCCGCGCGTGCTCGCATAGCCGCCGCCATAGCCGAAGGCCGAAGGCGTGAAACCCTGGTTCTTCGGGGTGAGCCACTTGAGCGCCGACTCGGGCAGCTCCTCGAAGAAGCGGCTCTTGACGTTGTAGCGCGTCTGCCCGTGCAGCATGCGGGTCTGCGAGTGGCTCAGGTACAGGCGCTGGCGCGCGCGCGTGATGGCCACGTACATGAGCCGGCGCTCTTCCTCCAGGCTTTCGTAGTCGGACATGGAGTTCTCGTGGGGAAACAGCCCCTCCTCCATCCCGGTGATGAAGACGCAGTCGAACTCCAGGCCCTTGGCGGCGTGCACGGTCATGAGCTGCACCGCATCCTGGCCGGCCTGGGCCTGGTTGTCGCCCGACTCCAGCGCGGCATGGGTGAGGAAGGCGGCCAGCGGACTCATGGTCTCACCGGTCTCGGCGTCGGGCGCGAGCGGCTCGTCGACGATTGGAAGGTTCGGATCCAGGCCCTGGCTGGCCGGCGACTGCCGCAGCTCGTCCACCGGCATCGCCACCGCGTCGCGCCCGAAGCCCTCCTGCGTGACAAAGCTCTCGGCGGCGTTGACCAACTCCTCCAGGTTCTCGATGCGGTCGGCGCCGTCGCGCTCGTTGCGGTAGTGCTCGATCAGCCCGCTGTGTTGCAGCACCAGTTCGATGATCTCGCGCAGCGACAGACCTTGCGTCTGTTCGCGCAGCACGTCGATCTTGGCCACGAAGGCCGAGAGGTTGGCGCCGGCCTTGCCGCCCACGGCGCTCACGGCATCGTGCAGCGAGCCGCGGGCAGCACCGGCCGCATCCTGCAGTTGCTCGATGCTGCGCGCACCGATGCCGCGAGGCGGGAAGTTGACGATGCGCAGGAAGCTGGTGTCGTCGTCCTTGTTCTCCAGCAAGCGCAGGTAGGCCAGCGCGTGCTTGATCTCGGCGCGCTCGAAGAAGCGCAGGCCGCCGTACACGCGATAGGGCACCGCGGCATTGAAGAGCGCGGTCTCGATCACCCGGCTTTGCGCGTTGCTGCGGTAGAGCACCGCCATCTCCTTGCGCTCGATGCCGTCGCGCACGAGCTGGCGCATCTCCTCCACCATCCACTGCGCTTCGGCGAAGTCGCTGACCGACTCGTAGACGCGCACCGGCTCGCCGGGGCCCTGGTCAGTGCGCAGGTTCTTGCCCAGGCGCTTCTTGTTGTGGCTGATCAGCGTGTTGGCCGAATCGAGGATGTTGCTGTAGCTGCGGTAGTTCTGCTCCAGCTTGATCTGGTGCGCCACCTCGAACTCGCGCACGAAGTCGGCCATGTTGCCCACCCGCGCGCCGCGGAAGGCGTAGATGCTCTGGTCATCGTCGCCCACCGCCAGCACGCTGTTGTCGCCGGGGACGAAGCGGCCGTCGACGGTCTCGCCCGCGAGCATCTTGAGCCAGGCGTACTGCAGGCGGTTGGTGTCCTGGAACTCGTCGATCAGGATGTGGCGGAAGCGCCGCTGGTAGTGCTCGCGCACCGGGTCGTTGTCGCGCAGCAGTTCGTAGCTGCGCAGCATCAGCTCGCCGAAGTCGACCACGCCCTCGCGCTGGCACTGCTCCTCGTAGAGCTGGTAGAGCTCGACCTTCTTGCGGTCGTCCTCGCTGCGCACCTCGATGTCGCGCGGGCGCAGGCCGTCCTCCTTGGCGCCGGAGATGAACCACTGCGTCTGCTTGGCCGGGAAGCGCTCCTCGTCGACGTTGAACTGCTTCATCAGCCGCTTGATGGCCGAGAGCTGGTCCTGCGTGTCGAGGATCTGGAAAGTGGAGGGCAGCCCCGCCAGTTTCCAGTGCGCGCGCAGGAAGCGGTTGCACAGGCCGTGGAAGGTGCCGATCCACATGCCGCGCACGTTGACCGGCAGCATCGCCCCCAGGCGCGCCATCATTTCCTTGGCGGCCTTGTTGGTGAAGGTCACGGCCAGCACGCCGCCCGCCGAGACCTGGCCGGTCTGCAGCAGCCATGCAATGCGAGTGGTCAGCACCCGGGTCTTGCCGGAACCGGCGCCGGCGAGGATCAGGGAATTGCCCGCGGGCAGCGTGACGGCAGCGCGCTGCTCGGGGTTGAGGTTGTGAAGCAGCGGCGATTCGGCGGAGGCCGCGGGGGGGGTGAGCATCCGTCGATTGTAGAAAGCCCTGCGTATGCGGGTTATATAAATCCGGGGACGCGCGCGGGCAGACTGGGCGCGTAAAATCAATCACCGGGCCCAAGTTTCTTGCGCCCGGTTTTTTGTTCGCGCTTCCCTTGCGGAAGTACCCGAAAACCGGCCAGACCAAGCGCTCTTTCGTTCTTCAACGACCTTTTCCGGAGCTTGGTTTCATGCAGATCTTCGACTACGACAACATTCTTTTGCTGCCGCGCAAGTGCGTGGTGGAAAGCCGTTCCGAGTGCGACGCCAGCGTCACCCTCGGCGGGCGCAAGTTCCGCATCCCGACGGTGCCGGCCAACATGAAGACGGTGGTCGACGAGACCATCTGCACCTGGCTGGCAAGGAACGGCTATTTCTACGTGATGCACCGCTTCGACCTGGACAACGTGCAGTTCGTGCGGGACATGCACGCCAAGGGCGTGTTCGCTTCCATCTCCCTGGGCGTCAAGAAGGCGGACTACGAGACGGTGGACCGCCTGGTCGCCGAAGGGCTGGCGCCCGAATACATCACCATCGACATCGCCCACGGCCATGCCGACACGGTGAAGAACATGATCGCCTACCTGAAGAAGCACCTGCCCAAGGCCTTCGTGATCGCGGGCAACGTGGGCACGCCGGAGGCGGTGATCGACCTGGAGAACTGGGGTGCGGACGCGACCAAGGTGGGCATCGGACCGGGCAAGGTGTGCATCACCAAGCTCAAGACCGGCTTCGGCACCGGCGGCTGGCAGCTGTCGGCGCTCAAGTGGTGCGGCCGGGTAGCGACCAAGCCGATCATTGCCGACGGCGGCATCCGCGACCATGGCGACATCGCCAAGAGCATCCGCTTCGGCGCCTCCATGGTGATGATCGGCTCGCTGTTCGCCGGCCATGAGGAGTCGCCCGGCAAGACGGTCGAAGTCGACGGCACGCTCTTCAAGGAGTACTACGGCTCGGCCAGCGACTTCAACAAGGGCGAGTACAAGCACGTCGAGGGCAAGCGCATCCTCGAGCCGATCAAGGGCAAGCTGGCCGACACGCTGATCGAGATGGAGCAGGATATCCAGAGCTCGATCAGCTACGCGGGCGGGCGCAAGCTCATGGACATCCGCAAGGTCAACTACGTGACCCTGGGCGGCGACAACGCCGGCGAGCACCTGCTGATGTAAGGCGGAGATCGCGTCGGGGCCTCTCGAATCTGGTTAGAATTCGCCCTGCGTTGGGGGGGTAGCTCAGCTGGGAGAGCGCCGCGTTCGCAATGCGGAGGTCGGGAGTTCGATCCTCCTCCTCTCCACCAACTCATTCTCGAAGGCCTCGGCACCCGCCGAGGTCTTTTTTGTTTCAGGCATCCAGCGTCAGGTGCTGCCCATGCAGCGCCGCGGCGGCCGGTGAGGCCAGGAAGCCGATGGTCTTGGCCGCGACCGCCGTCGATACCCACGTTTCGGGCTTCGCGTCGGGCATGGCCTGCCGGTTAGCCGGCGTGTCCAGCACGCTTGGCGCGATGCTGTTGACGTTGATTCCGAGCGGCGCAAGTTCGGCGGCCGAAGCCTCCACCAGCCGCTGCAGCGCGCTCTTGGATGCGATATAGGCCGCCATCTGGCCCGCGCCGCGGGCAGCGCTCTTGGCCGTGACGGCGATCACGCTGCCGGCCTTGCGCTCGATCATCGACGGCACCAGCGCCTGCGAGACCGCCACGAAGGACCAGGCGTTCAGGTTCATCATCCGGTCCCAGGCCGCGCGGCTCAGCGCGTGCACCTCCTCGCCCATCTCGAAGCCGCCGGCGATGTGGACCAGTGCGTCCACATGCTTGAAGGCCGCGAGGATGCGCCCTGCGGCATCGGCCATGGACTCCGTCAAGGTCACGTCTGTCTCGAGCAACAGATGTTGCGAGTTGTCGAGCCCGGGGAAGCTGCCGACCAGGTGTTCCATACGGTGGTCGAGCAGGGCCACGCGGGCGCCCTGGTCCAGGAAATGTTGCACGACGGCGCGGCCCAGTGCGCCGGCAGCGCCTGTCACCACGACGTGGCGGGGGGTTTGGTTGTCCATCATTTCGCGGCTCCTTGTTTCGGCAGGCATCGTAACGCCGGGATCCCGCAGGAAACGTGCATCATTGGCACTTCCCTTGCACCGGAGAATCGTCATGAAAGAAGTGGTTGTTGTGAGCGGCGTTCGCACCGCGATCGGTACCTTCGGCGGAGGCCTCAAGGACGTACCACCGACGCGGCTGGCTGCGCTGGTGACGCAGGAGGCCCTGGCACGCGCCAAGGTCGACGGCAAGGACGTCGGCCACGTGGTCTTCGGCCATGTGGTCAACACCGAGCCGCGCGACATGTACATGGCCCGCGTGGCGGCCATCGAGGGCGGCTGCGCGCAGGAGACCCCTGCCCTCACCGTCAACCGCCTGTGCGGCTCCGGCCTGCAGGCGATCGTGAGCGCAGCCCAGAGCATCCAACTCGGCGACGCGAAGCTGACGGTGGGCGGCGGCGCCGAGAGTATGAGCCGCGCACCGCTGTCCTCGCTGACCGCGCGCTGGGGCGTGCGCATGGGCGACGCCAAGCTGGTGGACATGATGATCGGCGCGCTGCACGACCCATTCGAGAACATCCACATGGGCGTCACGGCCGAGAACATTGCGAAGAAATGGAACATCAGCCGCGAAACGCAGGATCAGACCGCACTCACCAGCCACCAGCGCGCGCAGAAGGCGATCGAGAGCGGCTACTTCAAGAGCCAGATCGTTCCTGTGCCGCTGCAGAGCCGCAAGGGTCTCACGCAGTTCGACACCGACGAGCACGTGCGCTTCGACGCGAAGATGGAGGACATGGCCAAGCTCAAGCCTGCTTTCCTCAAGGAGAACGGCACGGTGACGGCCGGCAACGCCTCGGGCATCAACGACGCGGCTGCGGCCGTGGTGTTGATGGAGAAGGAAGAGGCCGTGCGGCGCGGCTTGAAGCCGATGGCGCGCATCGTCGCCTACGCCTTCGCCGGTGTGGATCCGAACTACATGGGCATCGGGCCGGTTCCGGCGTCGCGCAGGGCGCTGGAGAAGGCCGGCCTGAAGGCTTCCGACATGGACGTGGTGGAAGCCAACGAGGCCTTCGCGGCCCAGGCCTGTGCGGTGACGCAGGACCTCGGCCTGGACCCGGTCAAGGTCAATCCCAACGGCTCCGGCATCTCGCTCGGCCACCCGATCGGCGCCACCGGTGCATTGATCACGGTCAAGGCACTCTATGAACTGGAGCGCATCCAGGGCCGCTATGCCCTCGTGACCATGTGCATCGGCGGCGGTCAGGGAATCGCCTGCATTTTCGAGCGCGCCTGAGCCGAGAGCGCTTTCTTTCAGGCTATAATCTTTGGATTGCCTGAATGACAGCAATGTGCATCAGGGGCTCTTAGCTCAGTTGGTAGAGCAGCGGACTCTTAATCCGTAGGTCGAGTGTTCGAGTCACTCAGGGCCCACCAACAATCACTCGAAAAGCCTGCTATCGATCGATAGCAGGCTTTTTCTTTGTGCGTTGTTGTCCTGGGCGCGCCCAAAGCCGCTTCGCATGGCATCGGCACGTCGCCCTGCCCCATGCGAGCGATCATTCTTCGGTTCGTCGAAGATCCGGTTGGCTTTCAGGCTTCGGAAGATCTTGTCGAGGCGAGGGGTTCACTCGCTTTTCATCCGCGCACAGTCGTTGCAGGTGCTCGATCCTTCTCGCCCGCTCAGCGGAGAGCCGAGGCGCCTCCTTGCTCGGTGTTGAGGCTGTCATGCGGAAGAACTTTCTCGGTACGCTGGCTATGGGCGAACCGAGGTCACGACCAGAAGAACAAGCGCAAGGCAAACGCCGCCGACAAAAACGGCCTCAGCCAACAACTCACGAAGCGGAGGACGGGGAAAGTCGAGCTGTGCGGCTGTTGGGGATGATGGCTGCTGCGGGGATGCCTCTCGCATGGTTTCGCTCCTCTTTGCCTGACTGGCTCCTTCCACTATAAGTCGAAAGCACCATAGATGGGAACTTTTCACATTTTCCCTCTACTCACATCAATGCTGAGTTCAAAAGTTCTAAATACACCCCGAAAATTGGCGGCATGAAAGACCCGAACGACTTCTACACGAACACCGGATGGTGGGCAGACAAGCCGGAACGGGAGATCCGGCCCTCGTCCTTCCAGCCACTCGCCGGACCTTTTCGTGCCCGGCGGAATGAACGCGTATGGACCAAGGCGGCGCTGATGGTGTCCTTGATGGCCACGTTCGGCTGGGCCGTCCTGCGACTGGCTGGCATGTGATTCGGCCCGGCGCGTTCACGCAGGCGACGTGCAAAAAAAACGCGGGCATGCCGCCCGCGCTCCTGTGTCGGCAGACCGGCTTCAAACAGCCATGATCGACACCGCCTTGGTGTTGAGATAGGCCTCCATCGCCTCCGGCCCGCCCTCGGAGCCGTAGCCCGAGTCCTTGATCCCGCCGAAGGGCATCTCCGGCGAGGGCGCGGCCGGCTGGTTGATCCACAGCATGCCCACCTCCACGCGCTGCGACAGCAGGTGCGCGTTCTTGATCGAGCGCGTGAAGGCATAGCCGGCCAGCCCGAAGGGCAGCCGGTTGGCCTCGGCGATCGCGTCCTCCAGCGCGTCGAAGCCGCGGATCGCCGCCACCGGGCCGAAGGGCTCGTTGTTGAACACGTCCGCCTCCAGCGGCACGTCCGTCAGCACCGTGGGCGCGAAGAAGTTGCCGCTGGAGCCCACGCGCTCGCCGCCCGTGGCGATCGTGGCGCCCTTCTTGCGGGCATCGTCCAGCACCTGCGCCATGGCCGTGAGCCGGCGCGCATTGGCCAGCGGGCCGAGCGTGGTGCCTTCGGCCAGGCCGTCGCCCAGCTTGAGGCTCTCGGCGTTCTTGACCATCGCCTGGGCGAACTCGGCCTTGATGCTGTTGTGCACCAGAAAGCGCGTGGGCGAGATGCACACCTGCCCGGCATTGCGCCACTTGGCGCCGCCGGCGGCCTTCACGGCCAGGGCGATGTCGGCGTCCTCCGCGACGATCACCGGCGCGTGGCCGCCCAGCTCCATGGTGGCGCGCTTCATGTGCTGGCCGGCCAGGGCCGCCAGCTGCTTGCCCACGGGGGTGGAGCCGGTGAAGGTGACCTTGCGGATGATGGGGTGCGAGATCAGGTAGCTGGAGATCTCGGCCGGGTTGCCGAACACCAGGCCCACGGTGCCGGGGGGCACACCGGCCTCGACGAAGGTCTGCAGCAGGGCCGCGGGCGAGGCCGGCGTTTCCTCCGGCGCCTTCACCAGGAAGGAGCAGCCGCAGGCCAGCGCGGCGCCGAGCTTGCGCACGATCTGGTTGATGGGGAAGTTCCAGGGCGTGAAGGCGGCCACGGGGCCGACGGGCTCCTTGATCACCAGCTGCTGGGCCGCGAGGTTGCGCGAGGGGACGATGCGCCCATAGACGCGGCGGCCTTCGTCGGCGAACCACTCGATGATGTCGGCGCCGGCCAGCACCTCGACGCGGGCCTCGGCGAAGGGCTTGCCCTGCTCCAGGGTCAAGAGGCGTGCGATCTCGGGGGCGCGCTCGCGAAGAAGAGCGGCGGCGCGGCGCATGGTGGCGGCGCGCTCGTTGGCGGGGACTTTGCGCCAGGCCTCGAAGCCGCGCTGGGCGGCCTCCAGGGCGCGGTCCAGGTCGGCGATGCCGGCGTGGGCGACCTTGCCGATGGGCTGGCCGGTGGCCGGGTTGATCACGTCCAGGGTCTTGCCGCTGGCAGCGTCGGTCCATTCGCCGTTGATCAGCAGCCGGGTGTCCACGTAGCTCGTTGTGCTCATGTCGGTCCTTGGGATTCTTTCAGGGGGATATTGGGATTCGAACGGGGCGGGCGCGAGGCCGCTCCGGGTGTCATTGTCGCCCGGCCTGGCGCCTCGCTCGGGCCAGGGGTGCAAAGCCCTTCCCCCGGCGCTCCACACCATGGAACTCGGATGCCTCGCGCAGAAAAAAGCCCGCCTCATGGAGGCGGGCTTGGCAAGGAACAGGGGCCGGTCAGCGGCTCGGCTTGAACGCACGCGGCGGGCGCGCATCACGCGGCGCGAAGGCCTTGGTGCCGCCGTGCGCACCACCATGGCCGCGACCCGCGCCGGCGCCGCTGCGCGACGCGTTCTCGCCCCAGCCGGGCTTGCGACCGTAACCGCCGGCCTCGTCACGGGCGCCACCGAAGCCGCCCTTGCCCTGACTCTGGCCTTGGGCCTGGAAGCCGCGGGATGCGCCAGCTCCATGGCCACCGCGCGGCGCCCCGCGCTCGTTGAAGCCGCTGGCACCGGCATAGCCACCACGCGGTCCGCCGAACTTGCGGTCGCGCGAATGGTTGTCGCGGCTCTCGCGGCCACGGCCGCCGAAATCGCCCTGGGGACGGCCCTGCGGGAAGCGCTGCTGCGGCTCCAGGCCGGGGATCACCTCCGCCGTGAAGGGCTGGCGGCTGTAGGCCTCGATGTCGAAGATTTTGCGGCGGTCGCGGAACTCGGCAAAGGTCACGGCCAGGCCGTCGCGGCCCGCCCGGCCGGTGCGGCCGATGCGGTGCGTGTAGTCCTCTGCCTTCATCGGCAGGCCGAAGTTGAAGACGTGGGTGATGGTGGGTACGTCGATGCCGCGCGCGGCCACGTCGGTGGCCACCAGGATCTGCACCTGGCCCTGACGCAGCGCCATCAGCCGGCGGTTGCGCAGGCCCTGGCTCAGCGCGCCGTGCAGCGCGACGGCGCTGAAGCCGTCCTGCTGCAGGTCGGCGGCCAAGCCGTCACACTCGATCTGCGTGCTGGCGAAGACGATGGCCTGGTTGATGGTGGTATCGCGCAGCCAATGGTCGAGCAGCTTGCGCTTGTGCTGGGCGTTGTCGGCCCAGAACAGCACCTGCTTGATGTTGGCGTGCTTTTCCTGCGGGGTGTCGATGGTCACGCGCTGCGGCTCGCGCATCACGCGCTGCGCCAGTTGCTGGATGCGCGGCGCGAAAGTGGCGCTGAACATCATGGTCTGCTGGCGCTCGATGGTGAGCTGGTTGATCTCGGCCAGGTCGTCAGCGAAGCCGAGGTCGAGCATGCGATCGGCCTCGTCGACCACCAGGAACTTGACCTGGTCGAGCTTGATCTGCATCGAGCGCTGCAGGTCGAGCAGGCGGCCGGGCGTGGCGACTACGAGGTCGGCGTTCTGCAGGCGTGCGATCTGCAGTTGGTAGGGCATGCCGCCCACCACATTGGCGATGCGCAGGCCGCGGCAATGGCGCACGAGGTCGATGGCGTCGTGCGCGACCTGCTGGGCCAGTTCGCGCGTGGGGCACAGCACGAGCGCGCCGGGGGTGGCGGGCTTGAAGTGGCGCGGATTGGTCGGGTCCTTGCGCTTGGCCTTCTTGGGCAGCGTTTCTCCGCGCGCGGCGGCTTCGGCGACCAGGCGCTGATGCTCGGCTTGGGCGGCCGCCGCGGCTTCGGCCTGGCGCTGCAGCAGGGTGTGCAGCACGGGCAGCAGGAAGGCGGCGGTCTTGCCGCTGCCGGTCTGGCTGGACACCATCAGGTCGACGAAACGCGTGGCGCCATCGGCGGCGCCGCTGGCGCCCATGGCACGCGGGATCGCCTGCGCCTGCACGGCGGTGGGTTGGGTGAAGCCGAGGTCCTCGACGGCAGCGATCAGTTCACTCGCCAGGCCCAGTTGGATGAAGCCGTTGGGCTGCTTGGGCTCGGCCGCCTCGACGGCGTCGAGCGCCTCGAAGGCCTGACTGTCCTCGGTGGTGGGAATCGACTCGCCGCGGGCGGCGAAATCATCGGATTGCACAGGCGCGAACTCGCCCTGCGCTTCAAAAGCGTCGGTCATTCAGAAATCTCATGCGCGGGTGCCGCCGCAGGCGGCACCCCGTCGGGTGGTGAAAAACATCAACCATCCAACGACGTTCAGCAGTGACTCTCGTCGCTGCCGCGGCCCATTCAACGGGGCGCGATGTGCAAGATAGGGAGATGCGAGAAACGCTGCGGAAGACTTCCGGAACAGCGAAGCCTTCAATTATTGCATGGCTTCGGGGTTTTCACCTAATCCTGCAGGCGCAGAAAGGTATCCCGGTAATGCGCCAGCTCCTCGATCGACTCGTGCACGTCGGCCAGCGCGGTATGGGCCTGCTGTTTCTTGAAGGCGTTGTAGGCGGCAGGCTTCCAGCGCTTGGCCAGTTCCTTGAGCGTGCTGACGTCCAGATTGCGGTAGTGGAAATAGGCCTCCAGCTTCGGCATGTACTTGACCAGGAAGCGCCGGTCCTGGCCGATGGTGTTGCCGCACATGGGCGAGCCGTTCTTGGGGACGTAGCGGGCGATGAAATCCAGCAGCAGCTGCTCGGCGGCCGCCTCGTTCACCGTGGAGGCGCGGACCTTGTCGATCAACCCGCTGCGGCCATGCGTGCCCTTGTTCCAGGAGTCCATGGCATCCAGCACCTCGTCGCTCTGGTGAATCACCAGCACCGGCCCCTCGATGCGCGGCGTGAGCTCGGGGCCGGTCACCACCACAGCGATCTCGAGCAGGCGCTCTTTCTCGGGGTCCAGGCCGCTCATCTCGCAGTCCAGCCAGACGAGATTCTGGTCGCTCTTCTTCAGGGTGGTCGCGGTCGCGGCCGCGGTCGTGGCAATGGAATCGGGCATCGGCCGATTGTCGTCGATGACCCTGCGGCCGAGGGGGCCTGGGGGCGGGCTAAACTCGCTGCGCCATGGCCGCTCCCTTCCCCGCTTCGCTGCTGTTCACGCTCGCGTTCGCCCTCGCGCTGGTCGCCGGGCTGGTCGTGAAGTTCTGGCTGGCGACGCGCCAGGTGCGTCACGTGGTGCGTCACCGCGATGCTGTGCCCGCGGCCTTCTCCGAGGCCATTTCGCTCGCGGCGCACCAGAAGGCGGCCGACTACACGGTGGCAAAGACCCGCTTCGGCCTGCTCGAAATGGTCTGGGGCGCGATGGTACTGATGGGCTGGACCCTGCTGGGCGGACTGGATCTGCTGAACAAGTTGTTGCTCGGCTGGCTGGGCGGTGGCATGTGGCAGCAGTTGGCGCTGCTTGCGGCCTTCGCGCTGGTCGGCGGCCTGCTCGAACTGCCCTTCACGCTGTGGCAGACCTTCCGGCTCGAGGAGCGCTTCGGCTTCAACAAGATGACTTGGCGGCTCTGGCTTGCTGACAGCCTCAAGGCGTTGTTGCTGGGCGCGGTGATCGGCCTGCCGATCGCGGCGCTGATCCTCTGGCTGATGGGCGCGGCCGGCCAGTTGTGGTGGCTGTGGGCCTGGGGCGCATGGATGGGCTTCAACCTGCTGTTGATGCTGATCTACCCCACCTTCATCGCGCCGATCTTCAACAAGTTCCAGCCGCTGGACGACGACTCGCTCAAGGCCCGTGTGAACGCGCTCATGCAGCGCTGCGGCTTCGCGGCCAAGGGCCTGTTCGTGATGGACGGCAGCACGCGCAGCGCGCACGCCAACGCCTACTTCACCGGCTTCGGCGCCAGCAAGCGCGTCGTCTTCTACGACACGCTGCTGCGCCAACTCAATGCGGGCGAGGTGGAGGCCGTGCTCGCGCACGAGCTCGGTCATTTCAAGCACCGGCACGTGTGGAAGCGCATGGCCGCCATGTTCGCACTGAGCCTGGCCGGCTTCGCGCTGCTGGGCTGGCTGTCGGGCCATGCCTGGTTCTACACCGGCCTCGGCGTGCAGCCCAGCATGACGGCGCCCAACGACGCGCTGGCGATCCTGCTGTTCATGCTGGCGGTGCCGGTGTTCGGCTTCTTCGTCGCGCCGCTGCCGGTGCTGATCTCGCGCCGCCACGAGTTCGAGGCCGATGCCTACGCGATCGCCCAGACCAGTGGCGCCGACCTGTCGCGGGCGCTGCTCAAGCTCTACCAGGACAACGCCTCGACGCTGACGCCCGACCCGGTTTTCGTCAAGTTCTACTACTCGCACCCGCCGGCCTCCGAGCGCCTTGCGCGCATGGCGGCGGCCTGACTCCGGAGAACGATCATGAGCAGCATGCTGAAGTCCATCGACTGGAAGACCCGGACACGCCGGGCCCTGAGCGCCACCGAGATCGTGTCTCAGCTGGCCCGCCTCGAGGGCTGGAAGCTGACCGGCGACGGCGCCGACGTCGCCATCGAGAAAACCTACACCTTCGCGAATTACTTCGAGACCATCGCCTTCGTCAACGCGCTGGCCCTGATCGCGCACCGGCAGGACCACCACCCCGATCTCTCGGTGCACTACAACCGCTGCGTGGTGCGTTTCAACACGCACGACGTCGGCGGCATCTCGCCCACCGACTTCGACTGCGCGACGCAGGCGGACGCCCTGCTCGCCGCCTGACGCCATGGAACGCGCCCTTGGCTAGGCCCCGGCCACGCGCCCCAGCCGAGGGGAGCCCCGCCTGGCGCGACGGCCTGGTCGTCGCCAGCCATGGCCGTCACTGCGTGGTGGAGACCCCGGACGGCGAGCGCGTGATCTGTCACCCGCGCGGCAAGAAGAGCCAGGCCGTGGTGGGCGATAGGGTGCGCTGGCAGGCCAGCGAGGACGAGGGCACCATCGAGCAGGTGTTGCCGCGCAGGAACCTGCTCTATCGTCAGGACGAGATCCGCACCAAGTCCTTCGCCGCCAACCTCGACCAAGTCCTGATCCTGGTCGCGGCCGAGCCCGAGTTCTCCGAGGCACAGTTGGCGCGCTCCCTGATCGCCGCGGCTGCGGAACGCATCGGGACGCTGATCGCCCTCAACAAGAGCGACGTGGTGGAGCCCTTCGAGCGGGCCTGGGAGCGGCTGGCACCGTACCGGCGCATGCACCACGGCGTGTTGCCGCTGTCGCTCAAGGCCTCGCCGGAGGTGGACCGCGCCACGCTCATGAAGCTGCTGGCGAGCAAGACCACGCTGGTGCTCGGGCCCTCGGGCGCGGGCAAGAGCACGCTGACCAACCTGCTGGTGCCGCATGCGCGCGCCTCCACGGCCGAGATTTCGCAGGCGCTCAACTCGGGCAAGCACACGACCACCAGCACCACCTGGTACTGGGTGGACGAGGCGCGCACCACGGCACTGATCGACTCGCCCGGCTTCCAGGAATTCGGGCTGCACCACATCGAGCCGATGCAGCTCGCGCATCTGATGCCCGACATCGCCGAGCACGCGGGCGAATGCAAGTTCTACAACTGCACGCACCTGCACGAGCCGGGCTGCGGCGTGATCGCGCAGGTGACCTCGCCGCACCACCCCGGCGGCATCAGCCCGTCGCGCTATCGCATCTATGGCGAGCTGTTCGCCGAGCTGAGCCAGCCCCGCCACAAATGAAAGTCCTGCTGTACTCCCACGTGTTCCACCCTTCTGTGGGCGGCGTCGAAACGGTCTCTCGCGCCCTGGTCGAGGGCTTCGTGGCCCAGGGGGTCGACTGCAAGGTGGTCACGCAGACGCCTGCGGAAGGAGGCACAGACGAATCCTTTCCCTTCGACGTGGTACGCCGGCCCTCGGCGGTGCGCGTGCGCGAGCTGCTGCGCTGGGCCGACGTGGTGCTCTTCAACGGCGCCAGCCTGGCATTGCAGCCCTGGGTGCTGCTCTACCGCAAGCCCTTCGTCTGGGTGCACGTGGGCTACCAGGCCAGTTGCATCGACGGCGCCGGCTGGGTGGACGGCAAGCCCGCGCCGCTGACGCCCGTCGCCTCCGTCCTCTTCCACGCGCGTCGTGGTGGCTGGCTGCGCGCCATGAAGGACGGCATGAAGCTGCTGCTGCGCCGGGGCATCGCGAAATTCGGCGTCACCCGCAACGTCGCGATCACCGAGTGGATGAACCGGGCCCTGCCGCTGCCGCGCCAGGTGCAGATCTACAACCCCTTTCCGATCGAGCGTTTCCGCGCGGCCGATCGCGAGGGGGCCGAGTACGAGTTCTTCTACATGGGCCGCCTGGTGCAAGAAAAGGGCGTGGACACGCTGATCCGCGCCTTCGCCAGGGTGCTGGCGCGCCAGGCCGGCCGGCCGCGCCTGCTGCTGATCGGCGACGGCAGCGCCCGCCCCGAGCTCGAGCGCCTGGTCGCGGAACTCGGCATCGGTTCGTCGGTCTTCTTCGCCGGCGCCCAGTCAGGCGAAGGCCTGGTCGACTGGGTGGCCAAGGGCATGATCGGCGTGCTGCCCTCAGTGTGGTACGAGCCCATGGGCGGCGTCGCGGTGGAACTGTTGGCCGCCGGTAAGAGCCTCATTGTGTCGGCCCAGGGCGGACTGGCCGAATGCGTGGGCAACGCTGGACTTACGTTTCCGAACGGTGACGACGAAGCGCTTGCCGCTCAGATGCTGCGCGTGCTCGAGGACCCTGCCCTGCGCGCGGAACAGGCGTCAAAGGCGCGCGAACGCGCCGCCGGCTTCATGCCCGGACGCTTCGTCACCCAGTACATCGAGATGCTCGGCGGCATCGCGCGCAAGGCCTGAGACTCAGCCCAGGATCTGCGCCAGCGCATCGATCAGCGCCGTGCATTGGTCACGCGTGCCGATGCTGATGCGCAGGTACTGCGCAATGCGCGGTTGCTTGAAATGCCGCACCAGCACGGCGCGCTCGCGCAGCGCTGCGGCGAGCATGGCCGCGTCGTGTGCGGGATGGCGCACGAACAGGAAGTTGGCCTGCGAGGGCAGCACCTCGAAGCCCAGGTCTTCCAGCTGCAGCGTGAGGCCTTCGCGGATGTCGACGACGTCGAGACGCGTCTTGTCGAACCAGGCCTGGTCCTCGATGGCCGCGATGGCGCCGGCACTCGCCAGGCGATCCAGCGGGTAGGAGTTGAAGCTGTTCTTGACGCGCCGCAAGGCCTCGATGAGCGGTGCCTGCCCGCAAGCGAAGCCGACCCGCAGGCCCGCGAGCGAGCGCGACTTGGACAAGGTGTGCACGACCAGCAGGTTCGGATGCCTGTCGATGAGCGGCAACGCGCTCTTGCCGCCGAAGTCGACGTAGGCTTCGTCCACCAGCACCACGCGGCCGGGACAGGCGGCCAGCAGGCGTTCGACGGCGGCGAGCGGCAGGCCGATGCCGGTGGGCGCATTGGGATTCGCGATCACGATCCCGGCGCAGCCACGCGCGGCACGCGCCGCCATCGCCTCGCCGTCGATTCGCAGTCCGGCATCCACCGGCATCAGCTCGCAGGGGATGTCGTAAAGCTGCGCATAGACGCGGTAGAAGCTGTAGGTGATGTCCGGGATCAGCAGCGGCTCGGCCTGCTGGAAGAAGGCAAAAAAGGCATGCGCCAGCACCTCGTCAGAGCCATTGCCGGCGAACACCTGCTCGCTGCGAAGCCCATGGCGAGCGGCGATCGTTTCGCTCAATTCGACAGACTCGGGATCGGGATAACGCTCGAGGCCCTGCGAAGCTGCGCGCTCGATGGCCGCGATGGCCCGCGGCGAAGGCGCAAAGGGGTTCTCGTTGGTGTTCAGCTTGACCAGGTTCGGGATGCGAGGCTGCTCGCCTGGCACGTACGGCTCGAGGGCCGCGACGCGTGGACTCCAGAAGCTCGGAACGGTCGCCAAGGGTCACCCCAGCAGGCGCGCCAGGGTAAGCAGCGCGAGCAGCACCATCCACATCACGACCGAGCGCCAGACGAGGCCGACCACGCTGCGCAGGTGCGCCGGCTCGGGCTCGCGCCCCGGCGTGCTGCCGCTGTCGGGCCCGCGCGTCGCGGCCAGCGGATCGCCGGCCTGTGCGCGCGACAGCGGATCGGTCAGCGGCACCGGGCTCAGCGCACCGCCGCCCAGCCGCACGTTGACCGCGCCGGAGGTCGCGGCCAGGATCACGCCGTCGTTCTCGTTGGGGAAGCGCCGGGCGTCGTTGCGCCAGCAGTCGATCGCTTCCTCGAAGCTCCCGACCACAGCGAAGCCGATGGCGGTGATGCGGGCCGGGATCCAGTCGATCAGCGCCCAGGCCTGGTCGGCCGCCTGCTGAACCCAGACGCTGGAAGGCTGGACCGAGGCGTTGTGCTTGTGCGCCCAGTAACGCGAGACGAACTCGCTCATGCGGTAGAACACCGCCCCGGCCGGCCCGAGTCCGAAGGCGGCCAGGATCGAGAACCAGGCCAGCACGCCGAACACATGCCGGTGCGCCGCGATCACCGAGTGCTCGATCACGTGGCGCACGATCTCGCTGCGCGGCAGGTCCGCCGCATCGACGCGCTGCCAGTGGGCGAGCAGCGAGCGCGCCAGTGCTTCGTCACCGATGTCGAGGGCGTCGCGGATGCCGGTGAAATGATGGCTGAACTGCCTGAACCCCAGCGTGACGTAGAGCACCGCCACGCTCCATAGCACGGCGAAAGGCAGGCCCAGCGTGAGCACCAGCAGCCAGTGCACACCCAGCGCCAGCACCGTGGGCACCAGCACTGCCAGTGCCCATGCCACCCATCCATGGTGTGGCTTGCCGGCATCGAAGTTGCGGCTGGTCCAGCGCGTCCAGGCCAACACGCCGCCGTACACCGGGTTGTGATAGGCGAGCGGTCGCACCTGCTCGATCAGCAAGGCGCACAGGATCGCGAAGAAGCTCATCCGTCGATGATAGCGAGTGGTCCGCAGGGCCCCGCCCGCATCCGAGGACCCGACCCTCAGGCGGAGAGGAAGCGATAGAGGTTGCGCAGCATGCCAGCGGTGGCGCCCCACACGTAGCGCTCGTGGGGCCCGTCCTGATAGGGCATGGAGAACCACTCGCGCGATCTTTTCTCGCCATCGACCACCGCATGGCGACGGTGGTTCGCCGGGTCCATCAGATAGGCCAGCGGCACCTCGAAGGCCTCCGCGACCTCGTAGGGGTTGATGTTGAGCTCGAAGCCCGGCTGCACCAAGCTGACCACCGGCGTCACGATGAAAGAGGTGACGGTGGTATAGGTCGGCAGGCTGCCCAGCACCTCGATGTATTCGGCCGAGAGGCCGACCTCCTCCCAGGCCTCGCGCAGGGCGGCCGCAGGGATGTTGGCATCCTCGGGATCGACGCGGCCGCCAGGGAAGGCGACCTGGCCCGAGTGCGTCGACAGGTTGGCGGTGCGCTCGGTCAGCAGCACCGTGGGCTCTTCGCGCATCACGATCGGCACCAACACGGCCGCCCGGGCCGGCGCACGATCGAACATGCGCGGCTCGCGCCGCAGTTCTGGGGTCCAGGTCGGCGGCGTGGCAAAGCGGGCGCGCAGGGCCTGCGCATCGAGATGGGCGACAGGAACGGCAGGAAGCGCACTGTCGACGCCAACCACCGGTACCTGGCGCGGGTCGAAGGAGGGCGGCACCGCAGGCAGTACGGCATTGACGGTCTCTTCGACGGGGGCGGCGCGCATGGCGGGTGATGGAGGGGTCGTCAAGAAGGATCTACCGAGTAAAGCGCAAAACGGCGCCGCACAGGACAGGCAACGCCACAACAAAAATCACGAACGCCCCGATTCCTCGAGGCACCAACGCAAAGAGCCGCCAGGAGTGGCGGCTTTTTGCAAGGCAGGAGGCGCTCCTACTGAGCGGCCGCTGCGGACTTGCCCGGCAGCTTTTCCTTGATACGCGCCGAGCGGCCGCTACGGTCGCGCAAGTAGTACAGCTTGGCACGGCGCACGTCGCCGCGGCGCTTGACCTCGATGCCGGCGATCAGCGGGCTGTAGGTCTGGAAGGTACGTTCCACGCCTTCGCCACTGGAGATCTTGCGCACCGTGAAGCCGCTGTTGAGGCCGCGGTTACGCTTGGCGATCACCACGCCTTCGTAGGCCTGCACGCGCTTGCGGTTGCCTTCGACGACGTTCACGCTGACGATAACCGTGTCACCGGGCATGAAATCGGGAATCTTCTTGCCGAGCCGGGCGATTTCTTCCTGCTCGAGGGTCTGGATGAGGTTCATGGCTTTCCTGGATTCGATCGTGCGCGCGCTACACAAGGGGCGTCTTGCCAACTTCAGAACGTCTGGTTGGGGCCGACGCGGCCGGCAGAGGATCGGGCAACCCGGGATTATAGCTTTTTTTGGAGCGCCTTTTCATCCGCCGCGCTGAGCCGGCCTGCTGCGCGCGCCGCCTCGATCAGCTCGGGCCGCCTCTCCAAGGTGGCGGTCAGGCGCTGATCACGTCGCCAGCGCTCGATCTGAGCATGGTGGCCCGAGAGCAGCACCCCGGGCACGCCCTGCCCCTGCCATTGCTCGGGCCGGGTGTAGTGAGGACAATCCAGCAGGCCGTCCAGCGCAGGATTGAAGCTGTCCTCGATGTGGCTCGCCTCGTCGCCCAACACGCCCGGCTGGAGCCGGGCCACCGCGTCGAGCAGGGCCATGGCGGGAATTTCGCCGCCCGAAAGAACGAAATCGCCCAGGCTCAACTGGTGCGTGACTCGCGCGTCGATGAAGCGCTGGTCGATGCCTTCGTAGCGGCCGCAGACCAGAACCGCGCCCTCGCCCTCCGCCCACCGCTCGACGGCTGCATGACGCAAGCTTTCCCCGGCCGGCGAAAACAGGACCACCGGCGCCGCGCCGCCCCCCCGGTCAGCCAACGCCGCATCCAGGCAGGCCGACAGGGGCTCGGCCATCATGACCATGCCGGGCCCACCGCCGAAGGGCCTGTCGTCCACCCGCCGGTAGTTGCCCTCGGCGAAATCGCGCGGGCTCCACAGCACCACCTCGACCTGCCCCGTCTCGAAGGCGCGCCGCGTCACGCCGCTCGCCAGGAAAGGCGTGAAGAGTTCGGGAAACAGGGTGATGACGTCGAAGCGCATGGGCGCCGGGGCCGGAACGGGTCAGTAGTCCGGCTGCCAGTCGACCTTGATCAGCCGCCCGGGCAGATCCACCGCGTCGACGAAGGCCGAGACGAAAGGAATCATGCGCTCGACCGGCTTGCCGTCCTCGAGGGCCTCCAGCACCAGCGTGGTCTGCGGCCCGTTGGCCAGCAGATCGCGCACCGTGCCGAGCGCGATACCCTCGCGGTTCGTCACGACCAGTCCGATCAGGTCGACCCAGTAGTACTCGTCGTCGCCGGTAGTGGGAAAACTGGAGCGCGGCACGAACACGCGCGCGCCGCGCAAGGCCTCGGCCGCATTGCGGTCGGGCACTTCCTCCGAGGAGGCGACGATGCAGTCGGAATGTTCCCTGGCTTCGCGGATAGGAAGCCGAAACGCGCCGCGGGCCTGGCCGCCGGGCGGCTGCAGGAACCAGCGCTTGGAGGAGAAAAGCGCCTCGGGCTGGACGCTGTGGGGCAGGACCTTGAACCAGCCCTTGATGCCCCAGGCATCAGCGATGCGCCCCACCTCGATCGCATCCGCCGGCAGTTCGGCCGCTTCGAGCGTGGGCAGCATCGCCGGATGCAGGCGGCTTAGGCGGCCGCCTTGGGAGCGGCCGCGGCGGCCTGTTTGATCAGGCGCGTGACCGTGGGCGAGGCCTGGGCGCCGACGCCCTTCCAGTAGGCCAGCCGATCCTGCGCGATGCGGATGCTCTCTTCATTCTCCTTGGCGGTGGGGTTGTAGAAGCCCAGGCGCTCGATGAAGCGGCCATCGCGGCGGACGCGCTTGTCCGACACGACGATGTTGAAGAACGGACGGCCCTTCGAGCCGCCGCGGGAAAGTCGAATGACGACCATGATTTATCCTTCGGGTGGTGGCGAACACATTGAAAAGTTCGCCCACGGAGTTCTTTCAGCGTCGAGACACGCGACATGGCCACCCGGCCAGCGCACGCTGAAAAGCCCGCGATTATAGCCCGAGCGAAGTATCCCACCCTACCCGGCCTCTGCCGGGCCCTTCGATGACCACCATCCGTCCCAGCCGCGACGAGGACCTCGCCGCGATCACATCCATCTACGCCCACCATGTGCTGCACGGCACCGGCACCTTCGAGACCGAGGCCCCGACTTCCGCCGAGATGGCGGCACGGCGCGCCGACGTACTGGCCAAGAATCTGCCCTACCTGGTGGCCGAGCGCAGCGGCGAGTTGCTGGGCTTCGCGTATTGCAATTGGTTCAAGCCCCGCCCGGCCTACCGTTATTCGGCCGAAGATTCCATCTACCTCGCCGAGGCCGCCCGCGGCCAAGGCATCGGCACCCAGTTGCTCGCGGCGCTGACCGAAGCCGCAGAAGCTGCCGGCGTGCGCAAGCTCATCGCGGTGATCGGCGACTCGGCCAACGCAGGGTCGATCGGCGTGCACCGCGCGCAGGGCTTCGAGCACGTCGGCGTGCTCAAGGATTGCGGCTGGAAGTTTGGCCAGTGGCGCGACGTGGTGCTGATGGACAAGGTGCTGGGCCAAGGCAGCACAACGAACCCCGAATGAAGAACAAGACCACGGCCGCCTGGCTCGCCTTTCTGGGCGGGCCGCTCGGCCTGCACTGCTTCTATCTGCGTGGTTTCGGGAGCATGCTCGGCTGGCTGCTTCCCATCCCGACCGCCCTGGGCCTCTACGGCATCGAGCGCACGCGCGCCTACGGTGTCGACGACGCCCTGAGCTGGCTCTTGCTGCCGCTGCTCGGCTTCACCATCGCGGGTTGCGCCCTCACCGCCATCGTCTACGGCCTGATGACGCCTGAAAAATGGAATGCGCGCTACAACGCCGGCGCCGCGCCCGGCGCAGCGGCCGGCCGGAGCAGTTGGCTCACCATCGGCGCCGTGGTGCTGGCATTGTTCTTCGGCAGCACCATCCTGATGGCCAGCATCGCCTTCAGTTTCCAGCGCTTCTTCGAGCACCAGATCGCGGAAGGCCGGAAGATCTCGCAGTAAACCTGGCAAAGCGCCCGCGCAGGGCGGCGCTTGGTCTTCATGCCCCAGGCGGGTTGGCCGCTACGGCCCGCGGCCATCGCCTTTCAGGCCGAGCCGCCCCAGCTTCTTGATCAGGCCGACACGCGAGATGCCGAGTTGGCGAGCCGCTTCGGACTGGTTGCCGCGGCTCGCGGCAAGGGCCTCCGAGAGCAGGCGGATCTCCAACTCGGCGATGGCCGCGTCGAGAAACCCCAGCCCCTCGATGCCGCCGGCAGGTTTGCCGTCACCCTCTGCAAAGCCCTGCGGGTCGCCGCTCGCGAGGCGCAGCAGGTCCGCACTCACCTGCGTGCTGCCGGGCAGGATGAGCGCGCCGGCCGCCTCGACCACCGCACGCAGCTGGCGAACGTTGCCGGGCCAGGCCTGGGTACGCAACCAGGCGAGTGCGTCGGGGCCCAGCGCCGCCCTGGGCGCGACGCGCTGCAGGAAGCGGGTGGCGAGCAGCGGCACATCGCCGGGGCGCTCGGTGAGCGCGGGCGTGCGCAGCACCACGCCCTTGAGGCGGTAATACAGGTCTTCGCGGAAGCTGCCTTCTCGCACCATCTGCTCGAGGTCACGGTGCGTGGCCGCCACCACGCGCACATCCGCATGCTTCGGCGTGCGGCCGCCCACCGGAATGAAGCTGCCCTCCTGCAGAAAACGCAGCAGCTTCACTTGCATGGGTGCGGGCATCTCGCCCACTTCGTCGAGGAAGAGCGTGCCACCGTGTGCCGTCTCGACCAGGCCGGGTTGGTCGCGATAGGCGCCTGTGAAGCTGCCCTTCAGATGGCCGAAAAGCTCGCTTTCCAGCAGCTCGGTCGACAAAGCGCCGCAGTTGATGGTGGCGAAGGGGCCGTCGACGCGGGTGCTGCACTGGTGGAGCGCGCGCGCGGCGAGCTCCTTGCCGGTGCCCGTCGGTCCCAGCACGATCACGCTCACGTGCGTGGGCGCCACGCGACGGATCATGGCGCGCAGGTTCTGCATCGTCGGCGCCTGCCCGACCAGTCCCAGGTCCTGGTCGGCGTCGCGCGCACGCAGCGCCTTGAGCTCGGCATCGAGCCGCGCCTTGTGCAGCGCGCGTGCAACCACGAAGCCGAGCATGTCGGGGTCGATGGGCTTGGTGAGGAAATCCCAGGCGCCGAGCTCGACCGCCTTCAGGTTCAGCTCGCGGTCGCCATGGCCGGAGAGCACGACGACCACCGCAGGTGCGAGGCGAGGAATCAGCGCCAGCCCCGCCTGAGGGTCCATGCTGGGTGGCATCGCAAGGTCGAGCAAAACGACGTGCGGCCGGTCGGCATCGAAGGCAGCGAGCGCCTCGTCCGCATCGCCGGCCACGCTCACACGATGACCGAGGTTCATCAAGAACGAGCTGCCCAGCCGCTGATAGGCCGGTTCGTCGTCCACCAGCAGCACGTGACCGCGGGTCAGGGAGAGATTCATGAAGCCGCCGCCGGAAATGTGAGGGTGAAGCATGTGTTCCATGGGGGCCTGTCGTTGAGCCGCACCGAGCCGCCATGTGCGGCCATGATGCGGGCCACGATGGCCAGCCCCAGGCCGGTACCGGCCGGACTGCGCGACGCGAAGGGCTCGAAGAGCCGTTCGCGCAGATCCGCGGGCACACCGGCGCCGTCGTCGCACACGTGCAGGTGTACCTGCGCGCCTTCACGCTCGGCATCCACCAGCACGCGCCGCACGCCGGGCGCGGCGCGCGCATTGGAGAGCAGATTGCCGATGGCCTGCGCGAAGCGCATTGGATCCGCCTGCAATGGCAAGGCGTCTTCGAGCCCGCGGCCGATCTCGACCTCGGGCGCGTGGCGGACCGCCTCGCGGACCTGCAGCGCAGCATCGACCGCCATCGGCCGCACCTGCCACGGCTTGGCATAGTCCAGCAGATCCTCGGCCAGATGCGAGATGCGCCCGACCTGGTCGCCGACCTCGCGCCGTACCTCGGCCGACGTGGTCGCCACGGCCATCGCGATGATGTTCAGCGGATTGCGCAGATCGTGCGCGACGCTCGCGGCCAGCGCACCCAGTTCGGCCAGCCGCGCCTGCAGCTGCCGGTCGCGCTCGCGTTGCTCGGCCAGCGCCGCCTGCTGGAGCCGGCCGGCCGCCTCGCTCAGCACCTCGGCGAAAAGCTCGGCGAGGCGACGCGATCCGGGCGGCGCCGAATCCCAGCCGTGCAGCTCGGTGGTCCAGCCCGATGGCGATTCGCGGCAGGCCAGCAGCGGAACGGCGGAGACCGGATCGTCCGTTGCCCCCACCCGCACGTCGATGCGAAGCCCGACGCGCGTCGACAGCAGTTCGGCGGCTTCGGCCTCGAGCGCGCGCCACGTGCCGGCTCGCGCAAGCGCATCGCGCCAGCCTTGAAGGTCCGCGGCACTGGCGCTGCCACCGGGGTAGACGATGCGCTCCGCGAAGCGCCGCACCGGCCCGTTGAGGGCCAGGCACACCAGGGCCACGGCGGTGCCGCTGAGCCAGCGCGAATCGAGCGGCAACAACAGCGTCAGCGGCACGCTCAGCAGACCCAGCCCGACGAGCAGCGTCCAGGCCAGCGCGCGCCGCGCCCAGGCATTGGCGACGAAGACCTGGTAGCGCAGGATGCCGTAGACCAGGATGACCGGATAGGCCGGCATCGCGAGCACCTGCCAGGGGTACCACGGAATGCCCAGCGCAGCGAAGCCGTAGCCGGATGCGCAGACCAGGCCCCAGCCGCAGGACACCGCGACCGCCGCGAGCTGCCGGCGCTCCCGGGCGTCGCCGGTGCGCCAGAGCCGATGCAGAAGGATGGCGACGCCCGCCGCGGCCAGCAACGCCCAGACCATCGAGGCCGTCCAGCCTGCCCAGTTCGGCACCACCACCCACTCCACGCCGGCGAAGGGCGGGAAGTGGATGAACTCGCCCGGCAGCACGATCCAGGTCAGCAGCATCACGGCGATCGCTGCGCCGTAGGCCAGTTGCACCGCGCGCCCGAAGCGTTGCTCGTAGCCGCAGAAGCGCACGCAGAAATGCAGGAAGGCAGCCGAGGTCAGCGGAATGGTGGCCCCCAGCCGCAGGGCCCAGGGAATGGCGGCCGGGCCCACCCAGTTCGGCAACTCGTTGCTGACGATCCAAGCCGCCACGCCGAGCAGGAACACCGTCAGCAACCGCGCACCCGGCACGGCCTTGGCCCAATGCAGCAGCACGCCGGCCAGAACCAGCGTCTCCACGAGTGACAGGGCCAGGACGATGTGCAACGCCATTGCTGGGGACGGACTGTAAACCAGGTAGACAACGCACCCTCGCAAACTGTCAATCTCGGCAACAGGCCTGCGGAAAAGTTGTTTTGCATCAACCACTTGGCGCGTGGCACGGTGGCTGCAAAAGGAAAGGCATGAATCACCTTTCCGACACCTTCGACGCCGAGACACGGACCCAGCTGGACCTGCAAACTCTGGTCGGCGCAGAAGGGTGGCGCCGCCTGCCGGTCGCCGTGCAGCGCCGCTTCGCGCATGCGCATCGCGACGTCGTCTATGCCGGCGAACTGACGTTGCACTGCTCGCCGATCGGCCGCGTCTTCGCGTGGGCGAGCGCGCTGCTCGGCGGCCCGCTGACCGCCGCGCGAGGCGACGCGCCCGCGCGAGTCCGCGTCCACGGTGACGGCCGGGGCGGCGTGGTGTGGGAGCGCCATCTCGCGCTCGCAGGGCACGACAAGGTCGTGCGGTCCACCAAGCTCGCGGACGCCCGCGGACGCCTGGTCGAGCGCACCGATGGCGGCCTCTCGATGGCGCTCGACGTCTTCGAGGACGGCGGCGCACTGGTCTTCGAGAGCCGCTGCTACTTCTTCGCGCTGGGCGGCAGCCGCCTGCCGATCCCGCATCTGCTCACGCCCGGCACCTGCCGCGTCGAGCACCACGACCTGGGGGCCGGCCGCTTCCGCTTCGTGCTTTCCATGGCCCATCCGTGGTGGGGCACCACCTTCCGCCAATCCGGCGTGTTCCATGACCCCGAGGAGATCCGCTCATGAATTCCGTCTATTCCCTTCTATTGGCGCAGGCGCTGCTGGGCGCTTTCGACAATCTCTGGCATCACGAACTCGGCGCGCGCCTGCCGCAGCGGGCTTCCGCGCGGCACGAGCTCGCGCTCCATGCGGCTCGGGAAGCCATCTACGCGCTGCTCTTCGTCGGCCTCGCCTGGCTCGAATGGCGCGGCCTCTGGGTCCTGATGCCTACGGGCCTGCTGCTGATCGAATTGGTCATCACCGGCGTCGATTTCCTCGAAGAAGATCGCACGCGCACCCTGCCGCCTCTGGAGCGCGTGCTGCACACGGTGCTTGCCGTCGGCTTTGGCGCCCTGCTCGGATTGCTGGCGCCGGTGTTCCTGCAATGGTTGCGCAGTCCGAGCGCGCTGATCGTCGTTCACCAGGGGACGTGGAGCTGGTGCTTCACGTTCGGCGGCCTCGCAGTGATGCTCTGGAGCGTGCGCAATCTGCGGGCCGCGATGCACTGGCATGCCGCGGCAGGCAGGCAGGACGTGACGCCGGCGCGTGTTCGCCGGACTTCGGTCGGTGCGAATGCGCCAGCGGTTCTGGTCACCGGCGGCACCGGCTTTCTGGGTGCTGCGCTCGTGCGAGGCCTGCTCGACGATGCCCAGCGCGTCATCGTGTTGACCCGCGACGTGCGCCAGGCGCGCCGTCAGTTCGACGACCGCGTGTGGGCCGTCGATCGGCTCGACGACATCCCGCCCGAGACGCGCATCCAGGCGGTCGTTCACCTGGCGGGGGCGCCGGTGCTCGGCCTGCCGTGGACGGCCCCGCGCCGCCGGCTGCTCATCGAGAGCCGCACGCGGACCATGCAAAGCCTGCTGCAGCTCATGCGCCGTCTCGACGACCCGCCGCGCGTGCTCGTCAGCGCATCGGCCGTGGGCTACTACGGTTTGCCCGGTGCGCAGCTTCAGCTGAACGAAGCAGCGCCACCGGACCCGGATCGATTCCAGTCGGCGCTGTGCGTTGCCGCCGAGCACGAAGCCCGGCGCGCCGAAGCCCTGGACGTGCGCGTGGTATGCCTGCGCCTGGGCATCGTGCTGGGCCATGGCGGCGGCGCCTTTCCCGGGCTGGACGCCGCGGCGCGCCTCGGCCTCGGCGCGCGCATCGGCAGCGGCCGGCAGCCGGTGCCCTGGGTGCACGTGGACGACGCCATCGCGCTGATGCGCTTCGCGATGGCGCACGAGGGGCTCCATGGCCCCGTGAACGGCGTGGCGCCCGGGATGGTTGCGCAGGCGCAGTTCGCACGCGAGATAGCCGCGGTGCACGGGCGCAGGGCCAGACTGCGCGTGCCTGCATGGCTACTGGAGCGCCTGCTGGGCGAGATGGCGGAGTTGCTCACGCAAGGTCAACGCGTGGCGCCGATCGTCGCGCTGCGGGCCGGCTTCCGATTTGCCTATCCCTCGTTGCCGGTTGCGCTGCGGCAGCTCGCGGCTGCCGATGCATGAGCTGGCGCCGGGCGCAAGACTTAGAACACCTGAAGTCCGACCCAGTAAGCAATGGCCGCAACGAAGGCCGAGGCCGGGATGGTGAAGATCCACGCCCAGACGATGTTGCCGGCCACGCCCCAGCGCACCGCGCTCGCGCGCTGGGCCGAGCCCACACCGACGATCGCGCCGGTGATGGTGTGGGTGGTCGAGACCGGAATGCCCAGCGCCGTGGCGAGGAACAGCGTCAGCGCCCCGCCCGTCTCGGCGCAGAAGCCGCCCACCGGCTTGAGCTTGGTGATCTTCTGGC
This sequence comes from Variovorax sp. JS1663, assembly GCF_002157355.1. GTDB lineage: Bacteria > Pseudomonadota > Gammaproteobacteria > Burkholderiales > Burkholderiaceae_C > Variovorax. Next base: position 184,647 of record NZ_LYMK01000004.1, read on the forward strand.
CCATGGTCTTGACGATGCGCCAGCCGCCGAACATCGTGCCCAGGGCGATGGCCGCGTAGCAGCTCACGATGGTCCAGGTCGGCGGTGTCTCGGCGTTGGCGGACCAATGGCCGGTGGCGATCAGCAGCATCCAGATGATGCCGATGGTCTTTTGGGCGTCGTTGCCGCCATGGCCCAGGCTGTAGGCGCCAGCCGAGACCAGCTGCAGCGAACGGAACCAGCGGTCGACCCGCGACGGCGTCGAGCGCCTGAAGATCCAGGCCACCAGCACCATCATGGTCGAACCCAGCAGGAAGCCCAGCAGCGGCGACACGAAGATGAAGGCCACCGTCTTCCAGATGCCGCCAGCGACCAAGGAACTCACGCCGGCCTTGGCAATCACTGCGCCCACGATGCCGCCGATCAGGGCGTGCGATGAACTGCTCGGAATGCCGTAGTACCAGGTCACGAGGTTCCAGCTGATGGCACCCACCAGAGCCCCGAAGACCACGTGCACGTCGACCACACCAGGCTGCACGATGCCCTTGCCGACCGTCGTGGCCACGCTCAGGTGGAACACGAAGATCGCGATCAGGTTGAAGAAGGCAGCGAACACCACCGCCTGGCCGGGCCGCAGAACGCCGGTGGACACGACGGTGGCGATGGAGTTCGCCGCGTCGTGAAAGCCGTTCATGAAGTCGAAGGCGATGGCCAGAGCGACCAGCAGCACCACCACCCACAGGGCGACCTGTACGGTTTCCATGAGGATCCCGGTTCAGGAATTCTCGAGGACGATGCCCTCGATCACGTTGGCGACGTCCTCGCACTTGTCGGTGATGGTCTCCAGCAACTCGTAGATGGCCTTGAGCTTGATCACCTCCCGCACGTCCGGCTCCTCGCGGAACAGCTTGCTCATGGCGCTGCGCATCACGCGGTCGGCGTCGGACTCGATCCGGTCGATCTCCTCGCAGGTCTTGAGCGTGGCCTCGGCGGTGGCCGGATCGGCGATCTGGCCGAGGAACTTGACGGCGTCCTTCACCCGCTCGCAGCACTTCACGCTCAGTGTGGTGAGGCGCGAGATCTCTTCGGTCATGTGACGCACGTCGTACAGCGCCATGGTCTCGGCCGAGTCCTGGATCAGGTCGGCGACGTCGTCCATCGTGTTGATGAGCGTGTGGATCTGCTCGCGGTCGATGGGCGTGATGAAGGTCTTGTGGATCAGCCGGTTGACATCGTGCGTCACGCGGTCGGCGGCGCGCTCGGCGTTGTCCACGTCACGGTTGTACTGCTCACGCAGGTGCAGGTCGTTGTAGTTGGCCACCAGTTGCTCGAAGGCGCGGGCGGCCTCGACGATGCGGTCGGCATGCTGATTGAACATCTCGAAAAAATTGCCCTCGCGGGGCAACAGCTTGCCGAACATGGCGCGCACTCCTGGGTTTTCGGCTATCACGCGCTCGTGACGCCGTCATGAAAAACCCGCCGAGTGTAAAGGGCAAGCCCGGGGAGTGTTCAGAGTCGCTCGATGCGCTGGTCGGCCACCCGCGCCAGCCGGGCCGGTTCGACACGGGCCGGCGCGATCTCGGCCAGCGGCAGCAGCACGAAGGCACGCTCGTTCATGCGCGGATGCGGAAGGGTCAGCACGGCGTCCTGCAGAACAGCGTCGCCGTGCAGGAGGAGATCCAGGTCGAGCGTGCGCGGCGCGTTGCGGTAGGGCCGCTCACGGCCCGCCTCGCGCTCGAGCCGTTGCAGCTCAGCCAGGAGGGCCAGGGGATCGAGCCGGGTGTGCAGCTCGACCACCGCATTGATGAAATCGGGGCCTTGCGCCTCCAAGGGTGCGCTGCGATAGAGCGACGACCGGGCCGCGAGCCGCGTGTGCGGCAGGCCCGCCAGATCGTCGATCGCCCGCCTCACCGTCGCCTGCGCGTCGCCGAGATTGGCGCCGATCGCGACATAGGCCGGCGCCATGGCGCTCACTCCGCCGCGACGCCGCCGCCTGCTTCGCCGCCGCGCGGCTTGCGGCGGCGGCGGCGCTTGCGCGGCGCGGCGGCGGCGACTTCCCCATCCGGGGGCAGCGCCTGCTCGGCATCTCGTTCTGCCGGCCCGGCCGCGGCTGCGGGCACGCGCGTCGGCGCCCGTTGGCGCGTCCTCTTGTGCTGCTCGTCGCGCACCTGGTCCAGCAGGTCCTGGCGCCGCAGGTCGTCGGAGGTGCTGAACTCCTGCCACCATTCGGCGATCGCCTCGCTGACTTCGCCGATGTCGGCACGCAGGCGCATGAAGTCGAAGCCGGCGCGGAAGCGTGCCTGCTCGACCAGGCTGTAGGGCGTGGCACCGCTGCGCTTGTCGAAGCGCGGCTGCATCATCCAGATCTCGCGCATGTCGGCGGCCAGCTTGCCGCGTCCGGAGACATCGCCGATGCGCGCGTTGAACACGTCGTCGATCGCATCCTCTAGCGCCGGGAAAGGGGCCTGCGGACGCTGACCGTGGCGCCCTTCGATGCGCTGCGCCCAGCCGTCGCGCACGTCGGCCCACAGCACGCAGGCCAGCAGGAAACTGGGGGCCACGGGCTTGCCCTCGCCGACGCGGCGGTCGGTGTCCTGCAGCGCGGCGGTCACAAAAGGCTGGTCGGCGCGCTCGACGACCACGTCCAGCAGCGGGTAGATGCCGGTGGCCAGGCCCAGCTTGCGCAGTTGCGCGACGGTGGCGACCGCATGCCCCGTCTGCAGCAGCTTGAGCATCTCGTCGAAGAGGCGGCTCTGTGGCACGTCGGCCAGCAGCTTGCTGCATTCGACCAGCGGTGCCGCGGTCTTCGCTTCCAGCGAGAAGCCCAGCGCCGCCAGCTTGGCCGAGAAGCGGATCGCACGAATGATGCGCACCGGGTCCTCGCGGTAGCGGGTGACGGGGTCGCCGATCATGCGCAGCGTGAGCTTCTTTGCGTCCTTGATGCCGTTGTGGTAGTCGACCACGGTTTGGCTCGCCGGGTCGTAGTACATCGCGTTGACGGTGAAGTCGCGACGCGCGGCATCCTCCTCCTGCGGCCCCCAGACGTTGTCGCGCAGCACGCGGCCGCTGGCATCCACCGCGTGCTTCATGCCGGCCAGTTCGCCCTTGCTGGTGCGCTCGTTGCCGGCCACCTGTTCGGCGCCGGTGCTGTCCATGTAGGCACGGAAGGTCGAGACCTCGATCACCTCGTGCTCGCGCCCGCGGCCGTACACCACGTGCACGATGCGAAAGCGCCTGCCGATGATGAAGGCGCGGCGGAACAGGCTCTTGACCTGCTCGGGCGTGGCATTGGTGGCGACGTCGAAGTCCTTGGGCCGCAGGCCCAGCAGCAGGTCGCGCACCGCGCCGCCGACCACATAGGCCTCATAGCCGGCGTCCTGCAGCGTGGTGACCACGTTCCTGGCGCGTTCGTCCACCAGGGCCGGGTCGATGCCATGCACCGAGGCCGGCACCTCCTGGCGCTTGCCGAAGCGGGCCTTGCCGCCCGCGGCGCTGCCCGTTTTGCCCAGGAGTTTGTCGATGAATTTCTTGATCATTGGAAAGGCTTCGGCGCGCGGGGCGCCCTCATTCATTTTCGAGCATCGACCGGATCAGCGGGATCGTGATCGCGCGCTGGGTCTGCAAGGCATAGCCGTCGAGTTGGACGAGCAGTTCCATCAGGCTGCCCAGGTCACGGCTGAAGCGGTGCAGCATGTAGTCGAGCACCTCGTCCGACAGCATCACGCCGCGGCTGTCCGCCGCCTGGCGCAACACCGCGCGTCGCTCCGACTCGCCCAGCACCTGCAAGTGGAACACATGCCCCCAGCCGAGCCGCGTGCGCAGGTCCTCGCGCAGCGGCAGGTCCGCCGGCGGCAATGCGCCGGCCGCCACCACGCCGCGCTGCAGGCTCTGCGCATTGACGAACCAGTTGAAGGAAGCGTGCTGCTGAACGGCGGTGTACAGGTGCACGTCGTCGAGCAGCACCGCGCCCCAGCGTTCGTCGAACTCGGGCGGATCCGCCAGCCCCGGATGCAGCCAGCCCACGCTCGCGCCCTGATCGCGCAAGGCCGCGCGCACTGCCTCCAGCAGGTGCGTCTTGCCACTGCCGCTCTCGCCCCAGAGGTAGGTCGGCACCGGCGAATGCAGCGCGCTACCCCCGCGTCCATCGCCCACCCACAGCCGCAGGTGCCGCAGCGCCGGCTCGTTGGGCCCGGCAAAGAAGCCGGCGAGCGTCGGACCGGAGGCAATGCCGATGTCGAGCGCGAGTTGCTTCATGCCAGGACCGCGGCGAGCGGCCGGGAGGGCGCGGAGGACGCGGGAGAAAGGTTCATGGAATGGGTGGAAGGGCCGCATGGCGAACCGGCGGCAGGGGACACGGGGCCCTTAAAATCGTGGGGAATTCTATCGGCCCGTCCGCTTCGGTTGCCGGCGTCATCGTCCTCCTCCCTTCGACCTTCCCTTCTTTTCGTCCGGCCCGCCCCATGAACTCCACCACGCCCACCCCGCTCAGCTACAAGGACGCCGGCGTCGACATCGATGCCGGCGACGCGCTGGTCGACCGCATCAAGCCGCTGGCCAAGAAGACGATGCGCGAGGGCGTGCTGGCCGGCATCGGCGGCTTCGGCGCGCTGTTCGAGGTGCCCAAGCGCTACAAGGAGCCGGTGCTGGTCAGCGGCACGGACGGCGTGGGCACCAAGCTCAAGCTGGCCTTCGAGTGGAACATGCACGACACGGTGGGCATCGACCTGGTGGCCATGAGCGTCAACGACGTGCTGGTGCAGGGGGCCGAGCCGCTGTTCTTCCTGGACTATTTCGCCTGCGGCAAGCTGGATGTGGATACCGCCGCCGCGGTGGTCGGCGGCATCGCCCGCGGCTGCGAGCTGAGCGGTTGCGCGCTGATCGGCGGCGAGACGGCCGAGATGCCGGGCATGTACCCGGCCGGCGAGTACGACCTGGCCGGCTTCGCAGTCGGCGCGGTCGAGAAATCGAAGATCCTGACCGGCCGGGACGTGAAGCCGGGCGACGTGGTGCTGGGCCTGGCCTCTGCCGGGGTCCATTCCAACGGCTTCAGCCTGGTGCGCAAGGTGATCGAGCGCGCCGGCGCACAGGTGCCCGCCACGCTGGACGGCCAGCCCTTCCGCGAGGCGGTGATGGCGCCGACCCGCCTGTACGTGAAGCCGGTGCTCGCCGCCCTCGCGAAACATCCGATCAAGGCCCTGGCCCACATCACCGGCGGCGGGCTGCTGGAGAACATCCCGCGCGTGCTGCCCGAGGGCACGGCGGCCCATCTGAAGAAGGGCAGTTGGCCACAGACCGAGCTCTTCGCCTGGCTGCAGAAAGTGGCCGGCATCGACGACCAGGAAATGAACCGCACCTTCAACAACGGCATCGGCATGGTGGTGGTGATCGATGCGGCCGAGGCCGCAGCCTGCGCCGCCACGCTGCGCGCCGAGGGCGAAATGGTGCACGAGATCGGCCTCATCGCCGAGCGCGGTACCGGCGCGACCGTGGTCGTCGCCTGAAGAAGACACCCGCCGCGTGAGCGATATCGCGCCTCCACTCCCGTCGCGCAGGCTGCTGACGGCGAGCTACCTGCTGATCGCGGGCGCCCTGCTGCTGATCATGTGGCAGGGCCTGCTGCCCGGGCTGCTGTGCGTCTGCGTGGGCTTCCTCGGCACGCGCTGGCTCGCCCGGGCGATGGACTCGGGCTTGCACCGCCTGAAGCCGGCGCGCCCGGCGCCCGCTGACCCACCTTCTTCCGGCGCACGCATCCTTGCCTCGACCCTGGTGTCGCTGGCGCCAATCGGCCTGCTGATGCTGGCCTTCTCGGAGGCACGCGAGTTCGTGCTCAACGCGCCCGAGCAGTACCAGGAGCTGCTCGACTACATCGCCCGCACCGTGCTGGAGCTGCGGCTCAAGCTGCCGCCCGACATCGGCGTCTACCTGCCGGAGGGGACGGCCGAGGTGCAGCGCGTCATCGCCGGCTACCTGCGGGCCCAGGCCGGTGCGCTGGCGCTGACCGGCCGCGCCTGGCTCGGCGGGCTGCTGTTCGCCTATGTGGGGCTGATCGTCGGCGCCCTGGCCGCCGTGGCGCGGCATCCTTCCAGCGGCCGGCCACTGGCCGAATTGCTGAAGCAGCGCATCACCTTCTTCGGCCAGGCCTTCGGCCAGATCGTGGCGGCGCAGTTCTGGATCGCCGCGTTCAACACGCTGCTGACCGCGATCTTTCTGCTCTTCGTGCTGCCGCTGTGGAAGATGGAGCTGCCGTACACCCCGGCGCTGATCACGCTGACCTTCGTCGCGGGCCTGGTGCCGATCGTCGGCAACCTGCTGTGCAACACGGTGATCACGCTGGTGGGCCTGTCGGTGTCGCCGATCACCGCCCTGGCCTGCCTGGCCTTCCTGATCCTGATCCACAAGGCCGAGTACTTCATCAATGCCAAGGTGGTCGGCGCACGCACGCAGATGGGCGTCTGGGAACTGCTGGCAGTGATGTTCGTGGCCGAGGCGGTGTTCGGCCCGGCAGGATTGGTGGCGGCGCCGCTGTTCTATGCCTACCTCAAGAAAGAGCTGCAGGCGGCACGGCTGGTCTGAGCCCATTCATGTCCTGATCTGATCGATTCCTGTCCCGCCAGCCACGGGCACGTGGCTGGATGCCAGGAAAAACAGGGCTCACATCCATCCACCCAGGAGATCGCCCGTCATGAAATCTTGTCTGATTGTGATCGACGCCCAGGAGTCGTTCCGTCACCGCCCCTACTTCACGCCGCGCGACCTGGGCGCCTATGTCGCGGCGCAGAACGCCCTGATCGAGGGCTGCGCGGCTGCCGGCATCCCGATCGTTCGCATCTTCCACGTCGACGGCCCAGCCGAGCCGGGCAATCCCTTCGCGCTCGAATCCGGCCACGTGCGCGCCCTGACCGAGCTGACGCCCTTCGAATCGGCCGCCACGTACACCAAGCATCGCCATAGCGCCCTGGTCGGCACTGGGCTCGATGTCTGGCTCACCCAGCAGGGCATCGGCCGGCTGATCATCAGCGGCATCCGCACCGAGCAGTGCTGCGAGACGACCACCCGCCATGCCTCGGACCTGGGCTGGACGGTCGACTTCGTGACGGAAGCCACCCTCACCTTCGACATGACGCAGCCCGATGGACGGCCGCTGCCCGCGGCCGACATCCGGACCCGCACCGCGACCGTGCTCGAAGGCCGCTTCGCCAAGGTCTGCACGGTCGCCCAGGCGCTGGAGCGGGCTGGGGCGACGCAAGCCGCCTGACGGACTGCACGCCACGATGAGCAGCCCGTCGCCGATCCAGGTCGTCTTTGCGCTCCTGCCCCACAGCCTGGTCCTGGACTGGGCCGGCCCGGCCGAGGCGCTGCGCATCGCCAATCAGCAGTTACGCGCCGGCGGCCAGGCCGAGCGCTTCGCGATCGAGTTCGCCTCGCCGAGCCCGGCCTCGGCCGGTTTGGTCGGCATCATGCTCAGTGGACTGGCGCCCCTGCCGACTCGCTGGAATGGTCCTGCCTGGATCGTGCTCGTGGGTCTGCCGGGCCACCGCATCGCGACCGACAGCGCGGAGGCCCAGGCCCTGCTGCACTGGCTGCGAGGCCTGCGCTTCGAGCCCGGCCGGCTCGAGCTGCAGTCGGGCGCCAGCGTCACGCAGGCGGCCGAGATGTCGGGCTTCGGCTCCGACACGCAGCTGCGCCGCGCCTGGCGGCAGTTCGGCCTCGCGGGCTCGCCTTCTCAGAGATAGCCGCAGAAGCGCAGCACGTGGCCGTCGGGCTCGCGGATCGCGAATTCGCGCAGGCCCCAGGGCTGCGACGTCGGGGGCTCGATCACGCGGACGCCTCGCTTCACGTAGGCCTCGTGCAGACCGTCGACATCCAGGCCGACATGAATCACGATTTCGCCGCGCCAGGGCTCGGGTTCGCGCCGGCCGCATTGCCACAGCCGGATGTAGATCGGGTCGCCGTAGCTGCGGTCGCCCTTCTTGACGCGCGCATAGCTCGGCGGCTCGCCCGCGATGAAGTCGAGCTCGAAGCCCAGCACCTCGCAGAAATAGCGCGCCGCACGCGCCGCGTCGGCCACTGGCAGCACCGGCTGCACGCCATGGAACTCGTGCCGCGTCCCCAGGTCAGCAGGCGCGGTCTTGCTGCCGTCCTGGGCCATCAGCTCTCCGCCCGCCGCAACGTGGCGACGCGCTCGGTGATGGCGTCGATGTCGAGCGCGTCCTCCGCATGCGCCAGGTAGGTCTCGAGATCACGCACCGCCCGCGCAGTGTTGCCCTGCTCCGCGTGCGCCAGGCCGCGGTCGCGGTGCTCGCCCCAGGCCTCCGGAAGCAGCGCGACCAGCCGGTCTTGCACCGCTATGGCACGCTGCCAGTCTTCCTGCGAGCGATGGATCTCCTTCAGGTTGCGCAGCATCCGGCCGATGATTTCGCGTGGCGAAGCCGGCTGCAGGTACAGGCCCAGCGGCACGTCGAAGTCGCCCACCAGGCCGCTGCTGCGCTTGTAGGGCTCCAGGCGTTCGCTCAATTCTTCGCGCGAGAGCGACTTGCCGGTGAAGGGGTCGATCACCACCTGCCCCTTGGGCAGCGTGACCTTGAGCATGAAGTGGCCCGGAAAGCCCACGCCGCGGGCCTGCAGGCCCAGGCCCTGCGCGAGCTCCATCCACAGCACGGCCAGCGAGATCGGGATGCCACGTCGCGTGCGCAGCACCGCGTTGAGGTAGCTGTTGTCGGGGTCGTAGTAGTCGTTGACGTTGCCGCCGAAGCTCAGGTCGTGGAAGAAGAACTGGTTGAGCGCGCGCAGGCGCTGCAGCGGGGCGGCATCGGCGGGCAGGCGGCGCTTGAGGCGCGCGAGCAGCTGGTCGACATCGCCCAGCACCTGCTGGACGTCGAGCTCGGGGTATTCGTCCTGCGCCAGGCTGGCGGCGGCTTCGAGCAGGGGGAAATGGTCGTCGCTTCGGACCAGCGATTCGAAATACTCGAGCGCCGTGGGCGCCTGGAAGCTGAACGTCATGTGGCTTTGTAGAGGAGGCCGTGCCGAGCGTCAAGGCAGGGCAAGCACCGCTGGATTCAATGGCGGACGAAGCTGCGCAGCCGGACGCCCGTGAGCGCCAGCACCGCGAAGTAGAGCGCCGCCGCGCCCGTCACCAGCGCGGCCAGCAGGCCGATGCGCAGCAGGCGCTGCGCCTGCAGGCCGATCCAGTCGAAATGGCGGTCGCCCCAGATGAGCAGCGCGCCCAGGACGGCGGTGGCCGCCAATACCTGCAGCAGGAAGCGGCCCCAACCCGGCTCGGGCTTGTAGCTGCCGCGCCGGATCAGCCCGACCAGTAGCCACAACGCATTGACCATCGCCCCGATCGCGATGGTCAGCGTGAGTGCCGCATGCTGGAGGACGGGCACCAGCGCGACGTTGAGCAATTGGGTGAGCACGAGCACGGCCACCGCGATCAGCATCGGCGTGCGGGTGTCGTGCTTGGCGTAATAGCCCGGGGCCAGCACCTTCACCGCCACCAAGCCCACGAGCCCGACGCCATAGCCCATCAGGGCCAGGCTGGTGCGCTGAACGTGGAATTCATTGAAGGCGCCGTTGTGGAACAACACCGCGACCAGCGGACGCGAGAAGACCAGCAGCGCCAGCGCGCAGGGCACCGACAGCAGCACCACCAGGCGCAGGCCCCAGTCCAGCATGGCCGAGTAACGCGCATCGTCCTTGGCTGCCCGCGCACCCGCAAGCTGGGGCATGAGCACCACGCCGAGGGCGACGCCCAGCAGCGCCGTCGGGAATTCCATCAGGCGGTCGGCATTGGTGATCCAGCTCACGCTGCCGATGGCGAGGTGCGAGGCGATCTGCGTGTTGATCAAAAGCGATATCTGCGCCACGCTGACGCCGATCAGCGCCGGCAGCATCAGCCGCGCGATGCGCCGCGTGTCCGCATCGGCCCAGGCGGTGCGGAGGGCGCCCAGGCCCAGCCCGATGCGGGGCATCATGCCCAGGGCGCGCAAGGCGGGAATCTGCAAGGCCAACTGCAGCAGCCCGCCGACCATCACCCCGGCGCACTGGGCATAGATCGGCTCGATGCCCAGCCGCCGGAACCAGGGCGCGCCCAGCACGATCGAGAGGATCAGCGCCACGTTCAGCAGCACCGGCGCCGCCGCCGGCACGGCGAACCTGCGCCATGTGTTGAGGATGCCGCCGGCCAGCGCCACCAGCGACATGAAGCCGATGTAGGGAAACATCCAGCGGGTCATGAGCACGGCGGCCTCGAAGCTCTCGGGGTTCTTCTGCAGACCGCTGGCCATGGCCCAGACCATCAGCGGGGCGCCCACCACCCCCGCGACGCAGAACAGCACCAGCATCCAGGTCAGCAGGGTTCCCACGTGATCGACAAGCGCCTTGGCGCCGGCATCGCCCCGCTCGGTCTTGCAGGCCGCCAGCACCGGCACGAAGGCCTGGCTGAAGGCGCCCTCGCCGAAGACCCGCCGGAACAGATTGGGAATGCGGAAGGCGACGTAGAAAGCGTCGGTCATCGCGCTGACGCCGAACACCGAGGTCATGAGCACGTCGCGGATGAGCCCCGTGATGCGGGAGGCGAGCGTCAGGAGAGAGACGGTGGAGGCGGATTTGAAGAGCGACACGGCCGGAAGTGTATGTGCCGGCGCGTGCTCTCCCCAGCCGAAGGGGCCGGCGGCGGCGCTTCGCCTATAATGGAAGGCTTTGCTGCATCATCCCCAGACACTGTAAGGAACACCAGTCATGGCATCGTCCAAGCCCAAGAAAAAGAACCCGCGCCTCGCGTCGGGCCGCAAGCGAGTCCGTCAGGACACCAAGCTCAACGCCGCGAACACCTCGCTGCGCTCCAGGTATCGCACCGCCGTGAAGAATGTCGAGAAGGCCGTCGTGGCCGGCGACAAGACGAAGGCGACGGAACTCTTCGCGAAGGCCCAGAGCATCGTCGACAGCGTCGCCGACAAGGGCATCTTCCACAAGAACAAGGCCGCTCGCGACAAGAGCCGCCTGGCAGCCAAGGTCAAGACCCTGGCCCTCGCCGAGAAGGCCGCCGCCTGACGTTTTCAGGCAAGCCCGGACCGGCCCCGCGCCAGTCCGCCGTTTGACCGGGTGCGCTGCAGCAAAGTGAAAAACCGCCTTCGGGCGGTTTTTTCATGGGCGCAACAATTGTTTACTTGTATCTACTTCCGTCCGGCGGCCGGCGGCGGCGGTGCGTCGGGCACCAGACAGGCCTCGGCGACCTGCAGCTCGTTGTCCCGGGCGAAGTTCATGACGAAGTCCCAGGCCATCACCTCGGCCTCGCGCAGTTCGCGGCTGACCACCACGCACTTGATGCCGTTGACCACCGTCGGCACGCACCAGGGCGAGTAGCTCAGGTGGCTGCCCGGCTGCGGCCCGCCGGGCCGGAAGGAGCACATCACGCCCGCCAGCCGCTCCGCCCAATCGCTCGGGCGAAAGGTCCGGCCATCTTTGGTGATGCCCTGGATGAAGACTTCTTTGGCGGTGGGGGAGACCATGGATCGCGAGGAGACGCAGGCGGTGCTGCACTGCACAACGGATTCTATCCGGCGTCCCCGCGCGACACGGCAGCAGGACATTGCTGTGATGCGCAATCCTCAACGCCGCTGTCAAAACGCACACCTAGAATCCTTCTTCCCTGTATCGGAGATCCCATGAGCGCCACTGCCGCCCCCTCCTCGCCCCATGTCATGAACACCTACGGCCGCCTGCCGATCGCGCTGTCGCACGGCCAGGGCTGCCGAGTCTGGGACACCGAGGGCCGAGCCTACCTGGACGGGCTGGGCGGCATCGCGGTCAACACGCTGGGCCACAACCACCCCGAGCTGGTGCCGGCCCTGCAGGACCAAGTCAGCAAGCTGATCCACAGCTCCAACTACTACCACGTGCCCGGCCAGGAACAGCTCGCGGCCAAGCTGACCGAGCTGTCCGGCCTGACCAACGCCTTCTTCTGCTGCACCGGCCTGGAGGCCAACGAGGCCGCGCTGAAGCTGGCGCGCAAATTCGGGCACGACAAGGGCATCGAACGCCCCGAGATCGTGGTCTACGAGGCCGCCTTCCACGGTCGCAGCATCGCCACCCTGTCCGCCACCGGCAACCCGAAGGTGCAGAAGGGCTTCGGCCCCCTGGTCGAGGGCTTCATCCGCGTGCCGCTCAACGACATCGAGGCCTTGAAGAAAGCCACCGAGGGCAACCCGAACGTCGTGGCCGTGTTCTTCGAGACCATCCAGGGCGAAGGCGGCATCCACCCGATGCGCTGGGAATACCTGCGCCAGGTGCGCCAGCTGTGCGACGACCGCGACTGGCTGATGATGATCGACGAGGTGCAGTGCGGCATGGGCCGCACCGGCAAATGGTTCGCACACCAGTGGGCGGGCATCAAGCCCGACGTGATGCCCCTCGCCAAGGGCCTGGGCTCGGGCGTGCCGATCGGCGCGGTGGTGGCCGGCCCGCGCGCCGCCAACCTCTTCGGCCCGGGCAACCACGGCACCACCTTCGGCGGCAACCCGCTCGCCATGCGTGCCGGCATCGAGACCATCCGCATCATGGAAGAGCACAAGCTGCTCGACAACGCGGCCAACGTGGGCGCGCACCTCAAGGGCGCGCTGGAGCGCGAACTGGGCGGCCTGCCGGGCGTGAAGGAGATCCGCGGCCAGGGCCTGATGCTGGGCATCGAGCTCGACCGGCCCTGCGGCGTGATCCTCAACCGCGCCTGCGAGGCCGGCCTGCTGCTGAGCGTGACGGCCGACAGCGTGATCCGCCTGGTGCCCCCGCTAATCCTCAGCGTGGCCGAGGCCGACGAGATCGTCGCGATCCTCGTGCCGATCGTGAAGGCCTTCCTCGCGGAGCCGACGCCATGAGCAATGCTCCCGCCCTGCGCCACTACCTCCAGTTCTCGGACTTCACGGCCGACGACTACGCCTATCTCTTCGAGCGCGCCGCGCTGATCAAGAAAAAGTTCAAGGCCTACGAGAGGCACCAGCCGCTCACCGACCGCACCCTGGCCATGATCTTCGAGAAGGCGTCCACGCGCACCCGCGTGAGCTTCGAGGCCGGCATGTACCAGCTCGGCGGCAGCGTGGTGCACCTGACCACCGGCGACAGCCAGCTCGGCCGCGCCGAGCCCATCGAGGACAGCGCCAAGGTCATCAGCCGCATGGTCGACCTGGTGATGATCCGCACCTACGAGCAGACCAAGATCGAATCCTTCGCGGCGCACTCCCGCGTGCCGGTGATCAACGGCCTGACCAACGAGTTCCACCCCTGCCAGATCCTGGCCGACATCTTCACCTTCATCGAGCACCGCGGCTCGATCAAGGGCCGCACGGTGGCCTGGGTGGGCGACGGCAACAACATGGCCAACACCTGGCTGCAGGCCGGCGAGATCCTGGGCTTCAAGGTGCACGTGAGCACGCCCAGCGGCTACGAGGTCGACCAGTCGGTCGCCGGCATCCGCTCGGCCGACAGCTACCGCGTCTTCAAGGACCCGATGGAAGCCTGCCGCGGCGCCGACCTGGTGACCACCGACGTCTGGACCAGCATGGGCTACGAGGCCGAGAACGAGGCCCGCCGCACCGCCTTCGCCGAGTGGTGCGTGGACGAGGACATGATGCGCGCCGCCCAGCCCGACGCCCTCTTCATGCACTGCCTGCCCGCGCACCGCGGCGAGGAGGTCCAGGCCGAGGTGATCGACGGCCCGCAGTCGGTGGTGTGGGACGAGGCCGAGAACCGCATGCACGTGCAGAAGGCGCTGATGGAATTTTTGCTGCTCGGCCGCCAGCCGAACTGAAAGCCTGAGCGTGGCAGGCGTTGTTTCCAACCTGTTGGAAATAACCGACACCACGACCCCGTTCGCGGCGCTACCTTCGCGCCATGAACCAACGCATCTGGGATATCTCGCCGCCGGTGCTTGAAGGCGCGCCGGTGTTTCCCGGCGACACGCCCTACCGCCAGCGCTGGGCGGCGACCATCGCGCCGGGCTGCCCGGTCAACGTCAGCGAGATCACGCTCTCGCCCCATGTCGGCGCCCATGCCGACGCGCCCCTGCACTACGACCCCGAGGGCCAGGCCATCGGCGCGGTGGACCTCGCACCCTACCTCGGCCCCTGCCGCGTCATCCATGCCATCGAATGCGGGCCGCTGGTCGAGTGGGCGCACATCGCCCACGCGGTGCAGGACCTGCCGCCACGGGTGCTGGTGCGCACCTATCGCCGGGCGCCGGTCGACCGCTGGGATGGCGCCCTCGCCGCCTATGCGCCTTCGACGGTCGAGCGCCTGGCGGCGCTGGGCGTGACGCTGATCGGCATCGACACCGCCAGCATCGACCCGGCCGACAGCAAGACCCTCGACAGCCACCAGGCGATCCGCCGCCTCGGCCTGCGCGTGCTCGAGAACCTCGTGCTCGACGAGGTGCCCGAAGGCGACTACGAACTCATCGCGCTGCCGCTCAAGCTGGTGACGGCCGATGCCTCCCCCGTGCGCGCCGTGCTGCGCGAACTCCAAACCCCATGACCATGAACCTCGACGATTGCCGGCGCCTCGACGCCGAAGACCCGCTCGCCGCCCTGCGCGGCCATTTCATCCTGCCCGACGGCGTGATCTACCTCGACGGCAACTCGCTCGGCGTGTTGCCGAAGGCCGCCCCGGCGCGCATCGCCGAAGTCGTGACCCAGGAATGGGGCGAAGGCCTGATCCGCTCCTGGAACAGCGCCCGCTGGATCGACCTGCCCCAGCGCCTGGGCGACAAGCTCGCGCGCCTGATCGGCGCCGCGCCGGGCGAGGTGGTGTGCACCGACGGCACCTCGGTCAACCTCTACAAGGTGCTGTTCGCCGCGCTCTCGCAGATGAAGGACAGCGGCCGCAGGGTGGTCGTCAGCGAGCGCAGCAACTTCCCGACCGACCTCTACATCGCCGAGTCGCTGTGCCGCGAGCGGGGCTTCGTCCTGAAGCTGATCGACGACCCGGGCGAGCTGCCAGCAGCCTTGGACGGCGAGGTCGCCGTGCTCATGCTCACGCACGTCAACTACCGCACCGGCGCGATGCACGACATGCAGGCGCTCACCGCCGCCGCCCATGCGGCCGGCGCGCTCGCGGTGTGGGACCTCGCGCACAGCGCCGGCGCGGTGCCGGTCGCGCTCAACGACTGCGATGCCGACTTCGCGATCGGCTGCGGCTACAAGTACCTCAACGGCGGCCCCGGCGCGCCGGCCTTCGTCTGGGTGCATGCGCGCCATGCGAGCCGCTTCGAGCAGCCGCTGTCGGGCTGGTTCGGCCATGCGGCGCCTTTCGAGTTCTCGCCGCACTACCGGCCGGCGCAGGGCGTGGCGCGCTACCTCTGCGGCACGCAGCCGATCATTTCGCTGTCGGCCCTCGAATGCGGGCTCGACAGCGTGCTCGCCGCCGAGGCCCACGACGGCGGCCGCGGCAGCATGGCGGCGCTTCGCGCCAAGTCGCTGGCTCTGACCGATGCCTTCATCGCCCTGGTCGAACAGCGCTGCCCCGGCCGCTTCACGCTGGTGACACCCCGCGCACACGCGCAGCGCGGCTCGCAGGTCTGCCTGGCGCTCGCCGACAACGGGCCCGGCGCCTACGCGATCGTGCAGGCACTGATCGCGCGGGGTGTGATCGGCGACTTCCGCGCAGGCGACAGCCGGATGCCGGACATCCTGCGCTTCGGCTTCACGCCGCTGTACCTCGGCTATGAGGATGTGTGGAACGCGGTGGAGCATCTGGCGCAGGTGTTGGAGCGCGAGGAATGGAAGCGCCCCGAGTTCAACCAGAAGCTGGCGGTGACCTGAAGGAATGATCATGAGCACCGAACGCATCGTCCATGACGAAGGGGCCAAGCTCGACTTCAGCGCCTCGATGAGCTACAGCGACTACCTGGGCCTGGACGCCATCCTCAATGCCCAGCACCCGCGCTCGCCGGCGCACGACGAGATGCTCTTCATCGTCCAGCACCAGACCAGCGAGCTGTGGATGAAGCTGATGCTCCACGAGCTGCGCGCCGCCATCCGCTGCATCGCCGAGGACGAACTGGCCAGTGCCTTCAAGATGCTGGCCCGGGTCTCGCGCATCATGGAGCAACTGGTCCATGCGTGGGACGTGCTGGCCACCATGACGCCGCCCGAGTACAGCGCGATGCGGCCCTACCTGGGCAGCTCCAGCGGTTTCCAGAGCTGGCAATACCGCTGCATCGAGTTCGCGCTGGGCAACAAGAACGCGGCCATGCTCAAACCCCACGCGCACCGGCCCGAGCTGCTGGCCGAGGTGGAGGCGGCCTGGCGCTCGCCCTCGCTCTACGACGAGGCGCTGCGCCTGCTGGCGCGCCGGGGTTTCGCCATCCCGGCCGACCATGTGGAGCGCGACTGGACGAAGGCCTATGAGCTCAGCGAAGGCGTCGAGCAGGCCTGGCTCGTGGTCTACCGCGATCCGAAGAACCACTGGGACCTGTACCAGCTGGGCGAGGAGCTGACCGACCTGGAAGACGCCTTCCGCCTCTGGCGCTTCCGCCACGTGACCACCGTGGAGCGCGTGATCGGCTTCAAGCGCGGCACCGGGGGCACCGGCGGCGTGAGCTACCTGCGCAAGATGCTCGACGTGGTGCTGTTCCCCGAGATCTGGAAGCTGCGCACCGATCTCTAGCCGGCACGGCCCGGCGGTCAAGGTCGACGTACTGGGACGCCTGGGCAGCTTCGGCCTGAGCGTGATGAAGACCAAGGCCGACCGCATGTGGGACGAGTTCGGGCAGAAGCTGGCGAAGCGGATCCCGATGGTGCAGACGGTGCTCGTGCAGGTCGAGAAGTGCGGGTCGCCTCTACCGGTCACCGGCTTCGAGCCGCCGCCCTTTGCCGCCCGCGCGGCATGAACCCAAGCCCGGATGGGCATCCAACGCGCGGGGTGGTGCGCCTCCTTGCCGAAGAACTTGATACTCTCCTTCATGGCCCGGCGCCCTGCCACCGGGCACGCCAACGACAAGGAGACGACATGAGCGACCACTTTGCCGATGACGAACTGGCCCTTCTGCGCGAGCACGGCATCGTGCTTTTCGCCGGGCGCGTGATCTTCGATGCCCGGCCCCCGATGACGATCGAGCAGATCGCCGCCGTCCAGGCCGTGTGCGCGGGCCCCCTCCCCGCCGAGCTGGTCGAGCTCTGGCAGCGCACGGCGGGCGGCCGCATCGACTACGACCTGCACCTGCGAATGAACGGCAGCGAGGAGGCGGTCGGCTGGAGTGAGCTGTTCTGGAACGGCAGCGATGCGTACCACGACCTGCAGGGCTGGATCGCCCACGAGCAGGAGCGCGCACGGGAGGCCGCCGCGGCGCGCGGCCAGCAGTGGGACGGCCTGCTCACCGCCCTGCCCTTCGGCGGCTTCGAATACACCGACCGCATCTACGCGGTGGTCGAGCGCGGTGCCGACTACGGCCACATCCTGGCCTGGAAGCAGGGCCTGCCCGAGACCTGGGCTCACGCGATGCACGAGGACGGGCTGACCACCATCGCCCACGACCTGCCCGCGGCCTTCGCCATGCTGCGTCTGGACGAGGACCCGCTCGAGCCGGCCGGCGACTACTTCACCGGACAGGCGCTGCTCGAGTACCTGGACGAGCGGCACCAGGACCACGGCCTCGCGCTCGAGCTGATGGACAAGGTGGTGGCCTTCTACCGGCGCGCGACGGTCGACTGGCGCACGCCGCTGGCCGCGGGCACGCTGGACCGCGACGGCGCGCTCTCGCGCATCGCGCTGCGCCACGCGGTCGCAACCGACGATGCGGCCCTGGTCGAGCGGCTGGCCGCCACCGGCGTGGCATTCGATGGGCCGCTGCAGGGGAGCGCCACGGCCACCGACCTGGCGCTGTCGCACGGCGCCCACCACGCCGCCGCCGCGCTGGCGCGCGCCGGCGCGCCGGTCTCGCCCGATGCGCTGGACGGCATCGACAGCGCGGTCTCGCCCGAGCTGGTGACCCTGCTGCTGGAACGCGGCGCGCAGCCCAGCGTCACCGCGATTGCCGAATGCGTGGCCTGCGGCGCGCCCGCCGCCGCGCGCGTGATCGCCGACGCCTACCAAGGCAGCCACGACGACCTGCCGGCCGTCTTCGAGAAGACGCGCCTGGACATGCTGGCCGAGCTCGAGCGCTCGCTCGCCGAGGTGCGCACCGGCCAGGTCAGCCACTACCTCGGGGCCGAGGGCCTGGCCGAGCGGGTCGACCATCTCCAGAGCTTCCGTCTTTGACCGCCAAGGCGCCCGCGGCGTTGTCAGTTATAGACGACAAACAGTGGAAAGATGTGATCCATTGCCAGTTATGACTGGCATACGCTACTAGGCCCCGTAAAGCCAAGGCACGTCGAGCAGCCTCGACCCCAGCAGCCGCAGCGCAGCATCGCGCCCCATCCGCATCAGCCCGGTGGCATGGAAGATCTCGCCGTTGCGGCGTGCCCGGGCCTGCACCTGCGCGTTGCGCTGCCAGCGCTCGCGGGCATAGCGTTCCAGCCGCAGCGGCACCTCCTCCGCGCCGCAGCCGTCCAGCGCCTCGGCCAGCGCCACGCCGTCTTCGATCGCCATGCCGGCGCCCTGCGCCAGGTAGGGCAGCATGGGATGCGCCGCATCGCCGGCCAGGGCGACGCGTTCGCCGGCCATCTGTTCCGGGCCGCTGAGCGGCGGACGATCGCACAAGGTCCAGGCGCGCCAGGCGGGCATCGCCTCCAGCAGCGCCTGCAGGCTCGCGTCGGTGCGGCCGGTGGCGGCCTGCAGGGTGGCCAGGCTGCTGGCCTGGTCCCAGTCGCGCGCATCGCCCGACGGCGCCGCCTCTGCCAGCACCACGACGTTCAGGGCCTCGCCGCGGCGCACCGGGTAGGCCACCGCATGCAGGCGCGGTCCGAGCCAGACGTTGATCTGCGTGCTGCGCAGCGACGCCGGCAGCGCCGACTGCGCGACCAGGGCCCGCCAGGCCGTGTGGCCGGTCGCGCGCGGCAGCGATGCGTCGCCGACCACGCGCGCGCGCACCGCGCTCCACAGACCATCGGCCCCGACCAGCGCATCGCCCTCCCAGGCCCGCATGCCGGTGCTGGCGACGCACACCGCGCCGCCACGCGCCACCGCCTCGGTGACGCGCGCACCCGTATTGAGGGTGACGGCGCCGCTGCCGCGCACGGCGGCCAGCAGCAGCCCATGCAGATCGGCCCGATGGACGCAGAGGTAGGGCGCGCCATAGCTGCGCAGCATGGCGTTGCCCAGCGGCAGCCGGGCGATCTCGCCGCCGTGGACCGCGCTGCGCACGACCAGGGCCTCGGGCTTGGCCGCGATACGCATCAGCGGCTCCCAGACGCCCAGCGTCTGCAGCCGGCGGACCACGTTCGGGCCCAGCTGGATGCCCGCGCCGACCTCGGCGAAGGCGACAGCCTGTTCGAACAGGTCGATTCGATGGCGGCGGCGCGCCAGGGCGAGCGCGCTCGCCAGGCCCGCGATGCCGCCACCGGCAACCAGGATGTGGGCGGCACGCATGCCGCTCAGGGCTTGTGCGTGGCGGGCGTCGCTTGGCGCTTGTCCGCAGACGGCGCCGTGGGTGTCGCGCAGCTGCCGCAGCTGTCGCAGGAACCGCAGCCGGAGGTCTTGGCCAGCGAGTCGGCCAGCTTCCGGGCGCGTTGTGCATCGACCAGGCCCGCACGCTGCGAGCCCGAAGCAAGACGGGCCGCCGCCGAGCGGCGCCAGCCCGCGGGCATCCAGCGCCAGACCGCGTACACCGCGGCCAGGGCGACGATCAGCCCGACGATGATCTGTTGTGTCATCTCATCCTCCTGTGAGTGCCAGGGCGACACGATAAGTCACCCAGCACGCAATGTAGGCGAGCGCAAACAAATAACCAGCCATGATCCACACGTAGCGCCAGGAGCCGGTCTCGCGCTTCACCGTCGCCAGGGTCGAGATGCACTGCGGCGCGAACACGTACCAGACCAGCAGCGACAGCGCTGTCGCCAGCGACCAGCTGCCGGCGATCAGCGGCTCCAGCGCGCCCGCGACGTCGTCGCCGGTGGCCGAGAGCGCATACACCGTGCCGAGCGCGCCCACCGCCACCTCGCGCGCCGCCATGCCCGGCACCAGCGCGATCGAGATCTGCCAGTTGAAGCCGATGGGCGCGAAGACATGCTCGAGGCCGCGGCCGATGATGCCGGCCAGGCTGTACTGGATCGCCGGCCCGGTGGCGCCCTCGGGCGGCGCAGGGAAGGTGGACAGGAACCACAGCAGGATGGTGAGCGTCAGGATGATGGTGCCCACGCGCTGGATGAAGATCCACGCCCGCTCGTACAGGCCCAGCGCCAGGTTGCGCAGGCTGGGCCAGCGGTAGGCCGGCAGCTCCATCATCAGCGGCGAGCGCTGCTTCGAATCGCGGAAGCGCTTCATGACCCAGGCCACCGCCATGGCCGAGACGATGCCGAAGACGTACAGCGCGAACAGCACCACGCCCTGGAGGTTGAACACGCCGCCCACGGTGCGCGCCGGGATGAAGGCGGCGATCAGCAGGGCATACACCGGCAGCCGCGCCGAGCAGGTCATCAGCGGCGCGATCATGATGGTGGTCAGCCGGTCTCGCCAGTTGCTGATGGTGCGCGTGGCCATCACGCCGGGGATGGCGCAGGCGAAGCTCGACAGCAGCGGGATGAAGGAGCGGCCCGACAGCCCCACCGTGCTCATCACGCGGTCCAGGAGGAAGGCCGCCCGCGGCAGGTAGCCCGAGTCTTCCAGCGCGAGGATGAACAGGAACAGGATCAGGATCTGCGGCAGGAACACGATCACGCCGCCGACGCCGGCGATGATTCCGTCCACCAGCAGGCTCTGCAGCATGCCTTCGGGCACCGCCTGCTTCACCAGCTCGCCGAGGGCGGCCGTGCCGTTCTTGATGGCATCCATCGGCAGCTCGGCCCAGCTGAAGACGGCCTGGAACATCAGGAACAGGGTGACGGCCAGCACCAGCAGCCCCCACAGCGGATGCATGACGACGCGGTCGATGCGGTCGCTCAGGTCCAGGCTGCCGGCCGGCTCGCGCACCACCGCCGCGAGGATACGGCGCACCTCGCGCTGGGTGGCGAGCACGTCGTCCAGGTCCGGCGCCTGCCAGTGGACGGTCTGCGGCACCGCCACCGGCGTGTCGAGGGCCGCGAGCAGGTCCTGTGCGCCGCCGACGTGCACGCCGACGGTCTGGATCACCGGCACGCCGAGCTCGCGCGACAGCAGGGGCACGTCGATCGCGATGCCCTGCTTCTTCGCCATGTCGGTCATGTTCAGCGCCACCACCATCGGCAGGCCCAGGCGCTTGGCCTCGAGCACCAGCCGCAGGTTCAGCCGGAGGTTGGTGGCATCGGTCACGCACACGAGCAGGTCGGGCAGCGACTCCTGGCTCTTGCCCGTGACCACGTCGCGCGTGACCGCCTCGTCCGCCGACAGGGCGTTGAGGCTGTAGGCGCCCGGCAGGTCGAGCACGAACACGCGCCGGCCGGAGGGCGTGCGCAGCAGGCCCTCCTTGCGCTCGACCGTCACGCCGGCGTAGTTCGCCACCTTCTGGCGGCTGCCGGTCAGCAGGTTGAAGAGCGCGGTCTTGCCGCAGTTGGGATTGCCCAGCAGCGCGATGCGCCCGGGCGGCGCGGAGGACACGGCGGCGCCGGGCTGGAAGTTCAGGGTCGCCTCAGCCATGGCCCGCGGCTCCCGGCAGTACGCGCACCAGCGCGGCCTCGTGGCGGCGCAGGGCGAAAGTCGTGTGGCCCAGGCGAACGGCCAGCGGCTCGCGGCCCGGCACGCCGCTGGCGACGATGCGCACCACCTCGCCGGGCACGAAGCCGATCTCGGTCAGCCGCAGCACCAGCTCGCGTTCTTCCGCTTCGTCGGGCCTGGAGACATCCAGCACCGTGGCCCATTGATGGCTGGGCAGCTGATCGAGGCTGATGGCGGCCGCGGCCGCGCCATTCATTGTGGTCACCCGCAAATCCCAATCGACAAAATGAGAATTATTCTCGAAAACACGGGCCATGGGCAGATGGCGGCGGAAGTACCCCCGCCAGGGAGGCATGATCGACGCATGAACGATGCACAAGCTGATAGTGACAGGGAGGCCGAGCGGCCAAACGACGACACGCTCGCACCGGCAACGACGCTGCCGCTGCAGCGCTGGATGGCCGAAGGACTGCGCGCTTCGGTTCTGCTGGCTCCGCGCATCACTGGCTCGCCTTCGCCCTGGCAGCTGATCCTCATCGTGCTCATCCCGAGCCTGCTGTACCTGGGCCTCGAGCGCCTGCAGATCGAGGGGCCGGCCACCTTCCATCCCACCGTCGAGCTCCATACCTACTGGGTCGTCGCGATCACCTTGTGGATCGGCTGGCTGGCGCTGTCGCAGCGCCCGGCCGGTGGCGGCGATCCCGCGGGCGGCGCCAGCCTGGGCGGATGGTTCGCGCTCACCACCTGGGCCGGCGTACCGTGGACTCTGCTGATGGGCGGCATGTCGCTGGCGTATTCCCGCGGCTGGCTGCCGAGCGCGCTGACCACGCCCATCGGCTTCTGGACCGTCTATGGCTGCCTGCTGGGGATCTGGTTGGTGGCGAGCGTGCGGCTGATGGCGCGCTACGTACCCCGGCGCACCTGGGTCCTGCTCTTCATGCCGGGCATGCTCGCGATCACCGCCCTCGGGTTCTGGCAGGCGCTGCAGGACAGGGAACGGCCCTGGCAGGCGGACGCGAGCGCCTCTGCGGCACCCGAGCGGCCCCGGCTGCAGCTGTCGCAGGAGACCTTCGAGGCGCAGCAGGCCGTGTGGCAGCGCGCCATCGCCGGCATCGCGCCCCGGCGCGCCGGCGAGACCAATGTCTATGGCCTGGTGTTCGCGCCCTATGCCTCCGAGGACGTCTTCCTGCGCGAGAGCGGCATGGTGGCCACCCTGCTCGAAGAGCGCTTCGATGCGCGGGGCCGCGTGCTGCGCCTGCTCAACCATGCCACCACCGCACAGGAGCTGCCCTGGGCGACGCCGCTGAACCTGCGCCGCGCCATCGAGTCGATGGCCGAGCGCATGGACCGCGAGCAGGACCTGCTGGTGATCTACATGACTTCCCACGGCGCCAGCGATTTCAAGCTGGCCTCCGCGCACTGGCCGCTCTCGGTCCCCTGGCTGACGCCGCAGGAACTGCGCGAGGCGCTGGACGCGGCGGGCATCCGGCACCGGGTGATCGCGATCTCGGCCTGCTATTCGGGCGGCTGGATCGAGCCGCTGGCCACGGAGCACAGCCTGATCATGACCGCCGCCGACGCCGAGCACACCTCCTACGGCTGCGGCCACCGTTCGGAGCTCACCTTCTTCGGGCGCGCCGTGTTCGACGAGGCCTTGCGCAAGACCCATTCATTCGAAGCCGCCTTCGCGGAAGCGGTGCCGGTGATCCAGCAGCGCGAGATCGAGGCCGGCAAGGAAGACGGCTTCTCGAACCCGCAGATCCGTGTCGGCGACGGCATCCGGCCGGTGCTGGACAAGCTCTCGCAGCGACTGGACGAGGGCTGAAAAACAAAGGCCGGCACGTCGTACGCGCCGGCCTTGGGCGGAAGGCCTGCTCAGGCAGCCAGCAACTGCCGCAGCACGAACGGAAGAATGCCGCCGTGCTTGTAATAGTCGACCTCGATCGGCGTGTCGATGCGCAGGCGCACCGTCACCTCCTGGTGCGTGCCGTCCCCGCGGTGCACCACCAGCTTCACGTCCATCTGCGGCTTGAGCTCGCCGCCGATCACCACGTCGATCTTCTCCTCACCGGTCAAGCCCAGGCTTTCCCATGAATCGGCGCCGCGGAACTGCAGGGGCAGCACACCCATGCCGACCAGGTTGGCGCGGTGGATGCGTTCGAAGCTGCGCGCAACCACCGCCTTGATGCCCAGCAGCTGCGTGCCCTTGGCCGCCCAGTCGCGCGAGGAACCGGTGCCGTACTCCTCGCCGCCGAAGACGATGGTCGGCACACCCTGTTCGATGTACTTCATCGCCGCGTCGTAGATGGCCATCTTCTCGCCGCCGGGCTGGAACAGCGTCAGGCCGCCCTCCTCGCGCGAGCCGTCGGGGCCGGGCGGGATCATGAGGTTCTTGATGCGCACGTTGGCGAAGGTGCCGCGCATCATCACGTCATGGTTGCCGCGGCGCGAGCCGTAACTGTTGAAGTCCGCCTTCGAGACGCCGTGCGCCTTCAGCCAGATGCCCGCCGGCGAGCTCTCCTTGATCGAGCCGGCCGGCGAGATGTGGTCGGTGGTGATCGAGTCGCCGAACAGCGCCATGATGCGCGCGCCCTTGAAGCCGGCGTCCGACGCGTGCGGTTCCATCTTGAAGCCGGCGAAGAAAGGCGGCTCGGCGATGTAGGTGGACGTCGGCCAGTCGTACACCTGGCCCGTGGTGCCCTTGATGCTGCTCCACAGCTTGCCGGGGTTGTCCTGGATCTGCTCGTAGTTCTTGCGGAAGGCCTTGGCGTTCATCGCGTAGCGCAGGTTCTCGTCGATCTCCTTCGCGCTCGGCCAGATGTCGCCCAGGTAGACGTCCTTGCCCTTCTTGCCCTTGCCCACCGGCTGGGTCATGAGGTCGACCATCACGTTGCCCGCGATCGCGTAGGCCACCACCAGCGGCGGCGAGGCCAGGAAGTTGGCCTTGATGTTCGGATGGATGCGCGCCTCGAAATTGCGGTTGCCCGACAGGACCGCGGCGCCCACCAGGTTGTTCTTGGTGATGACCTCGTTGATCTCCGGCGCCAGGTCGCCCGCATTGCCGATGCAGGTGGTGCAGCCGTAGCCGGCCAGGTAGAAGCCCAGCTTCTCCAGGTAAGGCAGCAGCCCCGCCTTCTCGAGGTACTCGGTCACGATGCGCGAGCCGGGCGCCAGCGAGGTCTTCACGTGCGGCTTGACCGTGAGCCCCGCCTCCACCGCCTTCTTGGCCAGCAGGCCCGCGGCCAGCAGCACGCTGGGGTTGGAGGTGTTGGTGCAGGAGGTGATGGCCGCGATCAGCACGTCGCCGTTGCCGATGCCGACCTCGCCCTCGTTGGCGCGCGTGCCCTCCGGCGAGGCCGCCATTTCGATCGGATAGCGTGTCTTGAGCTGCTCGGCCGGCTGGTTGAAGCCATTGGCCTCGATCGGCTTGCTGTAGAGCTCGGAGAAGCGCGTCGCCAGGTGGCCCAGGTCGATGCGGTCCTGCGGCCGCTTGGGGCCGGCCAGGCTGGGCGTGACGGTGCCGAGGTCGAGCTTCACCACCTTGGTGTAGTTCAGTTCGCCTGGGGCCGGCATGCCGAACAGTCCCTGCGCCTTGTAGTAGGCCTCGAAGCGCTCGATCTCCTTGTCGGTGCGGCCCGTGCCCTTGAAGTATTCGACCGTGGCCTCGTCGACCGGGAAGAAGCCCATGGTCGCGCCGTACTCGGGCGCCATGTTGCCGATGGTGGCGCGGTCGGGCACGGGGATCGAGGCCGCGCCGGGACCGAAGAACTCGACGAACTTGCCCACCACCTTCTCGCTGCGCAGGATGTTGGTGACGTACAGCACCAGGTCGGTGGCGGTGACACCCTCGCGCAGCTTGCCGCCGAGCTCGAAGCCCACCACGTCCGGCGTCAGGAAATAGACCGGCTGGCCCAGCATCGCGGCCTCGGCCTCGATGCCGCCCACGCCCCAGCCCACCACGCCGATGCCGTTGATCATCGTCGTGTGGCTGTCGGTGCCGACCAGCGAGTCGGGGTAGTAGACCGGCGGGTCGCCCTTGTCGTTCGGGCTCTTGTAGACGCCGCGCGCGAAGTACTCGAGGTTGACCTGGTGCACGATGCCGAAGCCCGGCGGCACCACGCCGAAGGTGTCGAAGGCCTGCATGCCCCACTTCATGAACTGGTAGCGCTCGTTGTTGCGCTGGAACTCCAGCTTCATGTTGAGGTCCAGCGCCTTCGGCGTGCCGAAGTGGTCCACCATCACCGAGTGGTCGACCACCAGGTCCACCGGCACCAGCGGCTCGATGGTCTTGGGCGACTTGCCCAGCGATTGGGCCACGCTGCGCATGGCGGCCAGGTCGGCCAGGAGTGGCACGCCGGTGAAGTCCTGCAGCACCACGCGCGTCACCACGAAGGGAATCTCGTCGGTGCGATCGGCGTTCGGCTGCCAGTTGGCAAGCTGCTCGACATGCTCGGGCGTGACCTTCTGGCCATCGCAGTTGCGCAACACCGACTCGAGCACGATGCGGATCGAGACCGGCAGCTTGTCGACGTTGGGGTATTGCTTCGCGAGTTCCTTGAGGGACCAGTATTTCCCGGCTTTGCCCGATGCGGTCTTGAAGGTCTTGAGCGTGGAGGCAAAGGCGTGCGCCGGTTCTTGGGCCATGAGGAACTCCTTCTGGGGGGATCGTGGAAGCGCCTCAAAGATAGCAGGGTTCGATGACAAGGTGAGCATCGAAAGGCGCATCCCTGAGCCCGCCCTCCGGGTTCTGCGTTCCCGCCCTTCAGGCCGCGACGACGCCACGGCGGCCGGTGCGCGTGTGGCGCAGGCCCATCCACTGCAGCTCGGCCAGCACCACCACCGTCGCGGCCTGGGCCAGCACCCAGGCCCAGCCCAGCACACCGAGGCCCGCACCGGCCAGGGCCAGCAGGGCGATGCATCCCAGGGCCCAGGCGAAGTTGCCGGCCACGACCAGGCCGATCAGCCGGCGCGGCGGCTCGGCGCGCATGGCCATCCAGGCCGCGGCCGCCGCATAGGCCAGCAGGAAGACGCCGGTGCCCAGCAGCAGCGGCGCCGGCAGCCCGGTCATCCGGGCCAGCGCGCCGGTGCAGAGCAGCTGGAGGGCCCCGGACGCGGCGCAGGAGACGGCATCGGCCGCCATCACGCGGGGAAGAAAACGAGGAGAGGCGAAGACGGACATGGCAAGGCTCCTTGGTTGCACGCTGCAGGCCCTTCCTGCCGCGTCGTGACTTCATCATTTCGGCGCCGGCGCAGACGGTCGATGACCTGGCACGTCATAGCCGCCGCGCGCCGCTTCACTAGGATGGCGGCCATGACTTCGCAACCGACGCCGCCCACCGCCGCCGACTCCTTCGGCGCCCACCTGCGCCACTGGCGCCGGCACCGCCGCCTGAGCCAGCTCGACCTGGCGCACGAGGCCCAGGTCTCCACCCGCCACCTGAGCTACGTGGAGACCGGCCGCGCCGAGCCCAGCCGCGAGATGGTGCTGCGCCTGGCCGAGCGGCTGGACGTGCCCCTGCGCGAACGCAACACGCTGCTGGTGGCGGCCGGCTACGCGCCCATGTACAGGCAGCGCTCGCTGGACGACCCGGCGCTCGCGCCCGCCCGCCAGGCGGTAGAGCTGGTGCTCAAGGGGCACGAGCCCTTCCCGGCGCTCGCGGTGGATCGCCACTGGAACCTGGTGGCGCACAACGCGCTGGTGCCGCTGCTGATGGACGGCGCGTCGCCCGCGCTGCTGACACCGCCCGTCAACGTGCTGCGCCTCAGCCTGCATCCCGAGGGCGTGGCGCCACGCATCGCGAACCTGGCCCAGTGGCGCGCCCACCTGCTGGAGCGGCTGCAGCAGCAGATCGCCGCCACCGGCGACGCGACCCTGACGGCGCTGCACGACGAGCTGGCCGCCTACCCCGCGCCGCAGGTCAGCCACGACACGCCGGCCAACCACAGCGCGCTGGCCGGCGTCGCCGTGCCCTTCCAGTACGTGACGCCGCAAGGCGTGCTGAGCTTCATCAGCACCACCACCATCTTCGGCACGCCGGTCGACGTCACGCTGCAGGAGCTGGCGGTCGAATCCTTTTTTCCCGCGGATGCCCATACCGCGGCAGTGCTCGCGGCGATGGCGACGCAGGCTTCGGGCTGACGCCGGGTCGGCGGCGGACGACATGCGGACGCGATCAATCGCGTCGGCGCGCGAGCGCGCTGGGTCCTAGCGTGGTCGGCATCCCTCAATTCAATGGAGATGCAATGCCCACCAACGAACCGCACGCCAAGCTCTGGGACCTGATCAAGGACACCCGCTACGGCATGCTGACCCACCGCCACGGCGATGGGCAGCTGCACAGCCATCCGCTCACTACACAGAGCAAGAACCTCGACGAGGCCGCCACGCTGTTCTTCTTCATTCCCAAGGACGGCGAGATCGCCCGGCACGTCGGCGCCGACCCGGTCGTGAACGTGTCCTATGCCAACACCGACGCCGACAGCTACGTCTCCGTGGCCGGCCGTGCCTCGATGGTGGACGACATGGCGATGAAGGAAGCGCTCTTCAACACGATGGCGAAGGCCTGGTTTCCGAAGGGCACGTCGGATCCCAACCTGGGGCTGCTCGCGGTCCAGATCGTCGAAGCCGAGTACTGGGACGTCACGGACAGCAAGATGGTGCAGCTGCTCAAGATGGCCGCCTCCGCCGTCACCGGCAACCCGCCGAAGCAGTTGGCGGATCACGAGAAGCTGCGCGTCGGCTGAGGCAATGAAAAAGCCCGCCGGGCGGCGGGCTTCGGGGCGCGACGCGCGCCGTGCCCTCAGGCCGTGACCGTCGCAGCGACCTCGGTGTAGTCCTCGATCTTGTCGAAGTTGAGGTACTGGTAGATCTGGTCGCTCGCCGCATCGAGCACGCCGACGCTGGCCATGTACTCTTCCTTGGTCGGGATGCGGCCCAGACGCGAGCAGATCGCGGCCAGCTCGGCGCTGCCCAGGTACACGTTGGCGCCCTTGCCGAGGCGGTTGGGGAAGTTGCGCGTGCTGGTGGACATCACGGTCGCACCCTCGCGCACCTGCGCCTGGTTGCCCATGCACAGCGAGCAGCCCGGCATCTCGGTGCGCGCGCCGGCGTTGCCGAACACGCCGTAGTGGCCTTCCTCGGTGAGCTGATGCGCGTCCATCTTGGTGGGCGGCGCGATCCACAGCTTGACCGGGATGTCGCGCTTGCCTTCCAGCAGCTTGGAGGCAGCGCGGAAGTGGCCGATGTTGGTCATGCACGAGCCGATGAAGACCTCGTCGATCTGCGCACCGGCCACGTCGGACAGCGTCTTGACGTCGTCCGGATCGTTGGGGCAGGCCACGATGGGCTCGTGGATCTCGGCCAGGTCGATTTCGATCACGGCGGCGTACTCGGCGTCGGCGTCGCCCTCGAGCAACTGCGGGTTCTTGAGCCAGGCTTCCTGCGCGGCGATGCGGCGCTGCAGGGTGCGCGGGTCGGCATAGCCCTCGGCGATCATCCACTTCATCAGCGTGATGTTGCTGTTGATGTACTCGGCGATGGGCTCCTTGTTCAGGTGCACCGTGCAGCCGGCGGCCGAGCGCTCGGCCGAAGCGTCGCTGAGTTCGAAAGCCTGTTCCACCTTCAGGTCCGGCAGGCCCTCGATCTCGAGGATGCGGCCGGAGAAGATGTTCTTCTTGCCCTTCTTCTCGACCGTCAGCAGGCCCTGCTTGATGGCGTAGAGCGGGATCGCGTTGACCAGGTCACGCAGCGTCACGCCGGGCTGCATCTTGCCCTTGAAGCGCACCAGCACCGATTCGGGCATGTCCAGCGGCATCACGCCGGTGGCGGCCGCGAAGGCCACCAGCCCCGAGCCGGCCGGGAAGCTGATGCCGATCGGGAAACGGGTGTGGCTGTCGCCGCCCGTGCCCACGGTATCGGGCGTCAGCAGGCGGTTGAGCCAGCTGTGGATCACGCCGTCCCCGGGGCGCAGCGAGACGCCGCCGCGGGTGGCCATGAAGTCCGGCAACTCGTGGTGCATCTTGACGTCGACCTTCTTGGGGTAGGCCGCCGTGTGGCAGAAGGACTGCATCACCAGGTCGGCGCTGAAGCCCAGGCAGGCCAGGTCCTTGAGCTCGTCGCGCGTCATCGGGCCGGTGGTGTCCTGGCTGCCGACGGAGGTCATCTTGGGCTCGCAGTAGGTGCCGGGACGCACGCCCTGCCCTTCCGGCAGGCCGCAGGCGCGGCCCACCATCTTCTGGGCCAGGGAGAAGCCCTTCTTGGTGTCCACGGGGCTGACCGGCAGGCGGAACAGCGTCGACGGCGCGAGGCCCAGCGCTTCCCGCGCCTTGGCCGTCAGGCCGCGGCCGATGATCAGCGGAATGCGCCCGCCGGCGCGCACCTCGTCGAACAGCACGTCGCTCTTGACCTTGAACTCGGCGATGACCTTGCCGTCCTTGAGGGCCTTGCCCTCGTAGGGACGCAGCTCGATCACATCGCCCATCTCCATCTGGTTCACGTCCAGCTCGATGGGCAGCGCGCCGGCGTCTTCCATGGTGTTGTAGAAGATCGGAGCGATCTTGCTGCCCAGGCACACGCCGCCGAAGCGCTTGTTCGGGATGAAGGGGATGTCCTGGCCCGTGAACCAGAGCACCGAGTTGGTGGCGCTCTTGCGCGAGGAGCCGGTGCCGACCACGTCGCCCACGTAGGCGACCTGGTGGCCCTTTTCCTTCAGCGACTCGATGAACTTGACCGGGCCGCGCTTGCCGTCTTCCTCCGGCGTGAAGGGCGCGCCCTCGCGCTTGTTCTTCAGCATCGCCAGCGCGTGCATCGGGATGTCGGGACGGGTGGTGGCGTCCGGCGCGGGCGAGAGGTCGTCGGTGTTGGTCTCGCCGGGCACCTTGAAGACCGTGACGGTCAGGCTCTGCGGCACCTCGGGACGGCTGGTGAACCACTCGGCGTCGGCCCAGCTCTGGAGCACGGCCTTGGCGTTGGCATTGCCCTTGTCGGCCTTTTCCTTGACGTCGTGGAACTGGTCGAACATCAGCAGCGTCTTCTTCAGGCCCTCGGCGGCGACGGTGCCGACCTCGGCGTCGTCCAGCAGGTCGATCAGCGGGCTGATGTTGTAGCCGCCCAGCATGGTGCCCAGCAGTTCGGTGGCATGGGCACGCGAGACGAGCAGGCTTTTCTCGGTGCCATGGGCCACCGCCGCCAGGTAGCTCGCCTTGACCTTGGCCGCGTCGTCCACGCCGGCCGGCACGCGGTGCGTCAGCAGGTTCAGCAGGAACTCGCCGTTGTCGGCGGTCGCGGTCTTCATCAGTTCGATGACTTCGCTGGTCTGCTTGGCCGACAGTGGCAGCGGCGGGATACCGAGCGCGGCGCGCTCGGCGACATGGTCAACGTAGGCTTGCAACATTTTTCTCTCCGGATCGGGAACCGTGGCGGCCTAGCAAAAGGCGGGCCGCCTGCGCCTTGGCTTATTTCTTGGTGTCGGAATCCGCGCCCTCGAACAGGCTCTTGGGCGGGTTCTTCTTCATGTCCTCGGCCATCATGGCCTGCTCGGTAGCCTGGCATTCGTCAGCCAGGCGCAGGCCCTGTTTCTGGCTCATCAGCATGGACTTGTTGCCCAGCTGCAGCCACATGGCCTCGGCCTTGGGGTCTTCCAGCCGGATGGCGCCGGTGCGGCTGTTGACCGGGTGCATGAAGTACTTGGTGCTGCCGTGCGTCAGGACGAAGAAGCCTTCCTTCTTCTGGCTGGCCTCGATCGCGACGCTCGCGCCGAGCTCGCACTTGATGGTGCCGGTCAGCACGCGCTTCGAGACGGCCAAGTCCTCGGGCGTGAGCACCACGTCGGACTCTTCGCTGATGGGCTTGGCTTCTTCCATCTTCTTGATGACGCGCTTGGGCACCACCTTCTGCGTCACCTTCTTGGCCGTGTTCGCGGCCCGCTCCTTGAGCGGCGGCTTGGCGGCGTCGGCAGCGCCCTGGGCCAGGGCCGACAGGGGCAGTGCAAGGGCGACAGCGATGGCGATCTTTCTCATGGGTCTTTCCTTTGGAGGATTTCGGTTTTCAGGACGACTCCGGCGCAAACCAGGCCTGCGCTTCGGATGGCAGCGCACGCCCGGTGGCGTGCGCCCGCGAAAGTACCTGCCAGAAATGACGGTAGCTCGCGCGGTCGTGCAATGTGCCATCAAAACTGACCGGGGCCCAATCGGCCGCGACCGCGGCTGCTATGATTTTTGTAGCCATTTGAATCTGCCGCTCGTCGGGCGCGAAGGCTTCGAGAATGGGGCGAATCTGGTTCGGATGGATGCTCCACATGCGCGTGTAACCGAACTCGCGGGCCGCCCTGCCGGCGGCGGCGCGCATGGCCTCAACGTCGTTGAACTCGGTCACCACGCAATGCGAGGGCACCTTGCCGTGCGCATGCGCAGCCGAGGCGATCTCGAGCTTGGCGCGCACCACCAGCGGGTGCGTGAACTGGCCCGCGGCGCCCATGCCGTCCGCAGGAATCGCGCCACCATGGGCGGAAACGAAGTCCATCAAGCCGAAGCTCAGGGACTGCACGCGCGGATGGGAGGCGATCTCGAAGGCGTTGTGCACGGCGAAGGGCGACTCGATCAGCACGTGCAGCGGCAGCGCCTCGGCGCCCACCGCATTGAGCGCCTCGACGGCTTCGCGCACGTCCTGGGCCGACTCCACCTTCGGCACCATCAGGTGGCTCAGGCGGTGGCCGGCACGGCCGGCGATCGTCATCACGTCGCCGGCGAAGGCCGCATGGTCGACCGGGTGCACGCGCACGCCCACCCGCATGTCGGGCGCGGCGGCCAGGGCCAGCTCGGTCACCAGCGCCGCATGCTCGGCCTCGCCACCGACCGGGGCGCCATCCTCGCAGTCGAGCGTGACATCGAACACGCAGGCGCCGAACTCCTGGGCCATCTCGGCCTGCAGGGCGAGACTCTTGCGCATGCGGGCCTCGACGCCGCTGTAGTGGTCGCACACGGGCAGCACCACGGCGCCGCCCTGGGCGCCGAGCAGCACGTCCTTCGGATGGGCGGATCCGCTCATGGCTTGCGCTGCGCGACGATGAACATGCGCGGGAAGGCCAGCAGCCGCTTGCCGTCGCTGCGCGCGGGATAGGCGCGGTCGACGCGCCGCTCGTACTCGGCCAGGAAGCTCGCCTGCAGGTCGGCCGGCAGACGGTCGACGAAGGGCTTGAGCCCCGTGCCGCGCACCCATTCGACGATGGCAGCGGCCGAAGCCATGGGATGCTGGTAGGCCGTGCGCCAGACATCGACCTGTGCGGCCACCGCGGCCAGCAGGTCGTAGTAGCCGGACAGCGGCAGCAGTTGGGTGCGCAGCTTGTCCGCGTCGCCGATGGCCGCGGCCCACGGCGCCTCGGCCGCGACCTCGCGCATCAGGCGATGCGTGGGCTCCTCGCGGTTGTCCGGCATCTGGATGGCGAGAACGCCACCGGGCGCCAGGGCGGCGAACAGGCGCGGGATCAGCGTCTCGTGATCGGGCACCCATTGCAGCGAGGCGTTGGCGTAGATCAGGTCCGGCGGCTGCGCCGGCTGCCAGGCCGCGATGTCGCTGAGCTCGAAGCGGGCCTGCGGCAGGCGCTCGCGTGCGCTGACCAGCATCGCTTCGGAGTTGTCGGTGCCGACCGCCTCGGCACCGGGAAAACGGTGCACCAGCAGCTCCGTGGAATTGCCGGGTCCGCAGCCGAGATCGACCACGCGGGTCGCCCCGGCCAGCGGAACCCGCGCCAGCAACTCCTGTGCGGGGCGCGTGCGCTCGTCCTCGTAGCGGCGGTAGAGCGCGGGGTTCCAGTCCAGCATACCGTTCACCTCAAACAGCGCTGAGGCGGCCGCCGCCGGGCCGCCCCAAGGCGAGCCGCGCCTCACCCTCGGGGGGTGGAGTTACATGAGCGCAGCGAGTGAAAAGCCGGGGGGCCATCAAAGAAGATGCGCGACGCCGGCCTGCTCGTCCTGCAGCTCCTTCAGCGTCTTGTCGATGCGTTCCTGGCTGAATTGGTCGATCTCCAGGCCTTCGACCAACTTGTACTCGCCGTTTTCCGTGATGACGGGGAAGCCGAAGATCACGTCCTTCGGGATGCCGTACTGGCCGTCGGACGGGATGCCCATCGTGACCCACTTGCCGTTGGAGCCCAGGGCCCAGTCGCGCATGTGGTCGATGGCGGCGTTGGCGGCCGAGGCGGCGGAAGAGAGGCCACGCGCCTCGATGATGGCGGCGCCGCGCTTGCCCACGGTGGGCAGGAAGGTGTCGGCGTTCCAGACCTGGTCGTTGATCAGGTCCTTGACGCTCTTGCCGCCGACGGTGGCGAAGCGGTAGTCGGCGTACATCGTGGGCGAGTGGTTGCCCCAGACGGTCAGCTTCTCGATGTCGCCCACGGCGGTGCCGGTCTTGGCGGCGATCTGGCTGGCGGCGCGGTTGTGGTCCAGGCGCAACATGGCGGTGAAGTTCTTGCGCGGCAGGCTGGGCGCGCTCTTCATCGCGATGTAGGCGTTGGTGTTGGCCGGGTTGCCGACCACCAGCACCTTGACGTTGCGGCTGGCGACCTGGTCGAGGGCCTTGCCCTGGGCGGTGAAGATCTGGGCATTGGCGGCCAGCAGGTCGGCACGCTCCATGCCGGGGCCGCGCGGGCGGGCGCCGACCAGCAGCGCGTAGTCGGCGTCCTTGAAGGCCACCAGCGGATCGCCGGTGGGGATCACGCCGGCCAGCAGCGGGAAGGCGCAGTCCTCGAGCTCCATGATCACGCCCTTGAGGGCCTTCTGCGCCTTCTCGTCCGGAATTTCGAGCAGTTGCAGGATGACCGGCTGGTCCTTGCCGAGCATCTCGCCGGAGGCGATACGGAACAGCAGGGCGTAACCGATTTGACCGGCGGCGCCGGTGACGGCAACGCGAACGGGCTTTTTGCTCATGGGAAAACTCCAGGAAAGGTGAATACGGTGCGCGGTCGCGGATTCGGCCGCGGAGGTCGGGGGCCGGACGGTATCCGTGTGTCGATCTCGCCCGGTCGCAAAGGCCGTCTCGGATTTTATGCCGATTTGCGCTTCGGATGGCGCCAGTCTTGTGTCTTATATAAGATGTCGCCCGGAATGCGCCGAAGCGGCGCGTCCGCCCCTGCCATGACCACCTCCTCCCCCACCGCTCTAGCCGAGCCGGCGACGCCCTCGTTCAGCCCGCTCTACCAGCAGATCAAGTCCCTGATCCTGCAGAGCCTGCACGCCGGCGAATGGAAGCCCGGCGAGCCGATCCCGAGCGAGATGGAGCTGGCCACGCGCTTCCGCGTGAGCCAGGGCACGGTGCGCAAGGCGATCGACGAGCTCGCGGCCGAGAACCTGGTGGTGCGCCGGCAGGGCAAGGGCACCTTCGTGGCCACCCATGCCGAGCAGCATGTGCAGTACCGCTTCCTGAAGCTGGTGCCCGACAGCGGCGATGTCGACAGCGAGGGGCCGGCCGAGCGGGAGATCGTCGACTGCAGGCGCCTGCGCGCCAGCGCCGACATCGCGCGCCTGCTGGCGCTGCGCACTGGCGACGCCGTGCTCCAGGTGCGCCGCGTGCTGGCCTATCGCGGCACGCCCACCATCCTGGAAGACCTCTGGCTGCCCGGCGCGCCCTTCAAGGGCCTCACGGCCGAACGCCTGCGCGAATGGCACGGGCCGATGTACGCGATGTTCGAAACCGAGTTCGGTGTGCGCATGGTGCGCGCCGAGGAGAAGATCCGCGCCGTGCTTCCGGACGAAGCGCAGGCAGTACTTTTGGCGGTGACGACCGCCACCCCCTTGCTGAGTGTCGAGCGCGTCGCCCACACTTACCATGACACGCCGATGGAACTGCGCCGCGGGCTCTACCGCACCGACACGCACCACTACCGCAACGAGCTGGGCTGATGAAGGCAAGATCCTGCTGCGCAGCCGAACGGCGAGCATCCGACCATGGCAGTGCGATGACATGCATGCCCCAGCGCCGGGATGGTGCGTTGCAATAGAATTTTGCGTTGTTTGCATTTCTGCCAAAGAACAAGCCGCCCTCCGAATAATTCTGAAAGTCCCCATGACAGAGCTGGCCACCCCTCCCCGATCTCAGCGGCGCGAGTTCCGCAACATCAACGCCTTCACCGACCTGACCACCTACCGGCTGCCGCCGGCGGGCCTGGTGTCCATCCTCCACCGCGTGAGCGGCGCGCTGATGTTCCTGCTGCTGCCCTTCGTGATCTGGATGTTCGACACCTCCGTGTCCTCCGAGTACTCCTATGCACGCTTCAAGGCCGCCTTCAACAGCGGCCTTGGTTTTGTTCCGGGCTGGTTTCTCAAGCTGGTGGCGCTGGCGCTGATCTGGGCCTACCTGCACCACTTCATCGCCGGCCTGCGTCATCTCTGGATGGACGTGAGCCATGCCGCGGTGAGCAAGGAGTTCGGCCACAGCTCGGCCATTGCCACGCTGGCCATCAGCATCCTGCTGACCTTCGCGCTGGGCGCCAAGCTCTTCGGCCTCTACTGAGAAGGAGCACGAGATGTCTGTGAACTACGGCTCCAAGCGCGTCGTCGTCGGCGCGCACTATGGTCTGCGCGACTGGCTCAGCCAGCGCATCACCGGCGCCCTGATGGCGCTCTTCACCATCGTCCTGCTCGCGCAGGTGCTCTTCACGCGCGGGCCGATCGGCTACGACGCCTGGGCCGGCATCTTCGCGTCGCAGTGGATGAAGGTGCTGACCTTCACGACGATCGCATCGCTGCTCTGGCACGTCTGGGTCGGCATGCGTGACGTCTGGATGGACTACGTCCAGCCGGTCGGCATTCGCCTCGTCTGCCAAGTTTTCACGATCGTCTGGCTTGTAGCGTGCGCGGGTTGGGCCATTCAAGTGCTCTGGAAAATCTAATGCCCCCTCGTTCATCAATTCATGTATTCGCTGCCCCCCAAGGGGGCTCGGCCTCCCTTGGGGCGGCCCGGCGGGAGTCCTGACCCCATGACCTACACCAAAGAACAGATCACCAAGCGCAAGTTCGACGTCGTCATCGTCGGCGCCGGCGGCTCCGGCATGCGCGCCTCGCTGCAGCTCGCACGCGCCGGCCTCAACGTGGCCGTGCTGTCCAAGGTCTTCCCGACCCGCTCGCACACCGTCGCGGCCCAGGGCGGCGTCGGCGCCTCGCTCGGCAACATGAGCGAGGACAACTGGCACTACCACTTCTACGACACCGTCAAGGGCTCCGACTGGCTGGGTGACCAGGACGCGATCGAATTCATGTGCCGCGAGGCGCCGAAGGTGGTCTACGAGCTCGAGCACTTCGGCATGCCCTTCGACCGCAACCCGGACGGCACCATCTACCAGCGCCCCTTCGGCGGCCACACGGCCAACTACGGCGAGAAGCCGGTGCAGCGCGCCTGCGCCGCGGCCGACCGCACCGGCCACGCGATGCTGCATACGCTCTACCAGAAGAACGTCGAGGCGCGCACCCAGTTCTTCGTCGAGTGGATGGCGCTCGACCTGATCCGCGACGCCGAAGGCGACGTGGTGGGCGTGACCGCGCTCGAGATGGAAACCGGCGACCTGCATATCCTGCAGGCCAAGACCGTGCTGCTGGCCACCGGCGGCGCAGGCCGGATCTTCGGCGCCTCCACCAACGCGTTCATCAACACCGGCGACGGCCTCGGGATGGCCGCGCGCGCCAGCATCCCGCTGCAGGACATGGAGTTCTGGCAGTTCCACCCGACCGGCGTGGCCGGCGCCGGCGTGCTGCTGACCGAGGGCTGTCGCGGCGAGGGCGCGATCCTGATCAACAGCAACGGCGAGCGCTTCATGGAGCGCTACGCGCCGACGCTGAAGGACCTGGCACCGCGCGACTTCGTCTCCCGCTCGATGGACCAGGAGATCAAGGAAGGCCGCGGCTGCGGTCCGAACAAGGACTACGTGCTGCTCAAGATGGACCACCTGGGCGCCGAGACCATCCACAAGCGCCTGCCTTCGGTGTACGAGATCGGCGTCAACTTCGCCAACGTCGACATCACCAAGGAGCCGATCCCGGTGGTGCCCACCATCCATTACCAGATGGGCGGCATTCCCACCAATATCCATGGCCAGGTCGTGGTGCCGAAGGGCGAGGAGCACAACGCCATCGTCAACGGTCTCTACGCAGTGGGCGAATGCTCCTGCGTGAGCGTGCATGGCGCCAACCGCCTGGGCACGAACTCGCTGCTGGACCTGCTGGTGTTCGGCCGCGCGGCAGGCAACCACATCGTCGAGTTCAACGAGAAGAACCGCGAGCACAAGCCCCTGCCGGCCGATGCCGCCGACCGCACGCTGGAGCGCCTGAACTTCCTCGAGTCCTCCAGCTCGGGCGAGTACGCGCAGGACGTGGCCAACCAGATTCGCGCGACCATGCAGGAGCACGCGGCGGTGTTCCGCACCCAGGCCTCGATGGACGAAGGCGTCAAGAAGATCGCCGCCGTGCGCGAGCGCGCCAAGGCCGTCACGCTCAAGGACAAGTCGCGCGTCTTCAACACGGCGCGCATCGAGGCGCTGGAAGTCGACAACCTGATCGAGGTGGCGCAGGCCACCATGGTCTCGGCCGCGGCGCGAAAGGAATGCCGCGGCGCGCACACGGTCGAAGACTACGAACGCCCGGCCGACGATCCGGTCGCGCCGCTGGGACGCGACGACGTCAACTGGATGAAGCACACCCTCTGGTACAGCGAGGGCAATCGCCTCTCCTATAAACCCGTCCGCACCAAGCCGCTGACGGTCGATACCGTGCCGCCCAAGGTCCGCACGTTTTAAGCCCCCCAGGAAATGACTTCGTCATTCCCACCCCCAGGGGTCAAGCAAAGTGGCAAAGCCACATTTGCTTGAGAGTCCCTCCACAAGGTTTTCACGATGAAGCGCACATTCCAGATCTACCGCTACGACCCGGACAAGGACGCCAAGCCCTACATGCAGACGGTGGAGGTCGAACTCGACGGCCACGAGCGCATGCTGCTGGACGCCCTGATCAAGCTCAAGGCACAGGATCCCTCGCTGTCCTTCCGCCGCTCCTGCCGCGAAGGCGTCTGCGGCTCGGACGCGATGAACATCAACGGCAAGAACGGCCTGGCATGCCTGACCAACATGCGCACGCTCAAGGGCACGATCGTGCTCAAGCCGCTGCCGGGCCTGCCGGTGATCCGCGACCTGATCGTGGACATGACGCAGTTCTTCAAGCAGTACAACTCGATCAAGCCCTATCTCCAGAACGACACGGTGCCGCCCGAGAAGGAGCGCCTGCAGTCGCCCGAGGAACGCGACGAACTCAACGGCCTGTACGAGTGCATCCTGTGCGCCAGCTGCTCGACCAGTTGCCCCAGCTTCTGGTGGAACCCCGACAAGTTCGTCGGCCCCGCCGGCCTGCTGCAGGCCTATCGCTTCATCGCCGACAGCCGCGACGAAGCCACCGCCGAGCGCCTGGACAACCTGGAAGACCCGTACCGCCTGTTCCGCTGCCACACGATCATGAACTGCGTGGACGTGTGCCCGAAGAGCCTGAACCCGACCAAGGCCATCGGCAAGATCAAGGAACTGATGGTGCGCCGCGCCATCTAGCAGTTTCTCGGTTTCCCAAAAATGCAATCCGCCGCCGACCTCGACCAGCCGATCAGCGAACGCGCGCTGAGCAAGCTCAAGTGGCGTTGCCGGCGCGGCTTGCTCGAAAACGACCTGTTCATCGCCCGCTTCTTCGAGCGGCATGAGCAAGGTCTGACCTGCGGGCAGGCGCAGGCACTGGAGACATTGATGGACCTGTCGGACAACGATCTGCTCGACCTCTTGCTTCGTAGGAAGGAGCCCGAGCCCGGATGGGCCGGCGCCGAAGTGATCGAGGTACTGCGGCTGATGCGTACCGAGGGCGCGCACCCCCTCCATTCCTGATCTATTTTTTGAAAGACACTCGCAATGAAAGCATCCGACACCAAAGCCACCCTGTCGTTCAGCAACGGCGGACAGAACGTCGAGTTGCCGATCTACAAGGGGACGATGGGCCCCGACGTGATCGACATCCGCAAGCTCTACGCCCAGACCGGCATGTTCACCTACGACCCGGGCTTCATGTCGACGGCCTCGTGCGAGTCGGCCATCACGTACATCGACGGCGACAAGGGTGAGTTGCTCTACCGCGGCTACCCGATCGAGCAGCTCGCCACCAACTGCGACTTCCTCGAGACCTGCCACCTGCTGCTGTATGGCGAGCTGCCGAACGAGGAGCAGAAGGCCTCTTTCACCAAGCTCGTGACCAACCACACCATGGTCAACGAGCAGATGCAGTTCTTCCTGCGTGGCTTCCGCCGCGACGCGCATCCGATGGCCATCATGACCGGGCTGGTCGGCGCGCTGTCGGCCTTCTATCACGACAGCACGGACATCAACAATCCGAAGCATCGCGAGATCGCCGCGATCCGCCTGATCGCGAAGATGCCGACGCTGGTGGCCATGGCCTACAAGTACACCATCGGCCAGCCGTACATGTACCCGAAGAACGAGCTCAGCTACGCGGGCAACTTCCTGCACATGATGTTCGCGACGCCGTGCGAGTCGTACAAGGTCAGCCCGGTGCTCGAACGCGCGCTCGACCGCATCTTCATCCTGCACGCCGACCACGAGCAGAACGCCTCCACCTCGACCGTGCGCCTGTGCGGGTCGTCCGGCACCAACCCCTTCGCGGCGATCGCGGCCGGCGTGGCCTGCCTCTGGGGCCCGGCCCACGGCGGCGCCAACGAGGCGGCGCTGAACATGCTCTACGACATCCAGAAGGCCGGTGGCGTCGACAAGATCGGCGAGTTCATCAAGCAGGTCAAGGACAAGAGCTCCAACGTCAAGCTGATGGGCTTCGGGCACCGGGTCTACAAGAACTACGACCCGCGCGCCAAGCTGATGCAGGAAACCTGCCGCGAGGTGCTTGGCGAACTGGGCCTGGAAAACGATCCGCTGTTCAAGCTGGCCATGGCGCTGGAGAAGATCGCGCTGGAAGACGAGTACTTCGTCTCGCGCAAGCTCTACCCCAACGTCGACTTCTACTCCGGCATCGTGCAGCGCGCGATCGGCATTCCGGTCCCGCTGTTCACCGCGATCTTCGCGCTGGCGCGGACGGTGGGCTGGATCGCCCAGCTCAACGAGATGATCGGCGACCCCGAGTACAAGATCGGCCGCCCGCGCCAGCTGTTCGAAGGCTCGCCCAAGCGCGACGTGCAACCCATCGCCAAGCGCTGATCGCCACTGGCGCTCACCCTGGGAAGCTGCCTTCGGGCAGCTTTTCTGCGTTTTGGCTGACACATGGCGCGCTGGGACGAGCGCACGCTGCGTAGCACTTTCTAACGAAGGAGTTATGCCATGAAGAAGCTTGCCGCCTTGATCGCCGTCGCGTTCACGCTGGCCGTTCCGCTGCACGGCTGCAATACCTGGAGGGGGGCCGGCCAGGATGTGCAGAAGGCCGGGGAAAAGATGGAAGACGCCGGCAAGAAGCGCCAATAGGCCCCGAGCCGGGTGCCGGCATCGCAGGCTGGCACGCTGGTCATCGTGTATCGCGATGACCATCCCTTGAAAATACAGGGAAAATAGAGGCCTCCATCTCCATACGAGATGGCAGCGCCTCGCCATGAACCCGTCCGAACGCAGCTTTGCCCGTCG
Source organism: Variovorax sp. JS1663 (assembly GCF_002157355.1). Classification (GTDB taxonomy): domain Bacteria; phylum Pseudomonadota; class Gammaproteobacteria; order Burkholderiales; family Burkholderiaceae_C; genus Variovorax. Next base: position 225,995 of record NZ_LYMK01000004.1, read on the forward strand.
CATCGACCTCACGTCGCTGCAGCTGTTCGTTGCCGTCTGCGAACTCGGCAGCATCGGGCGCGCGGCGGAGCGCGAATTCATTGCGGCCTCGGCCATCAGCAAGCGGCTTTCCGACCTGGAAGCCAACCTCGGTACCCCACTCCTCTACCGCCATGCGCGCGGCGTCGACCTGACGCCGGCCGGCGAGAGCCTGTTGCACCATGCCCGCTCCGTGCTCTACAGCCTGGAGAAGATGCAGGGCGAACTCAGCGAATACGCCGAGGGCGTGCGCGGTCATGTGCGCGTGCACGCCAACATTTCGGCGATCGTGCAGTTCCTGCCGGAGGACCTGGGCGCCTTCACGCGCGAGCACGACGCCATCAAGATCGACCTCGAGGAGCACCTCAGCAGCGAGGTTGTGCGCGCGGTGCACGAGGGCGCTGCCGACCTCGGCATCTGTCACATGCCCGAGGGCGCCAACGAACTGCAGAGCCTGCTCTACCGGCATGACGCGCTGGTCCTGATCGTCCCGCAGGGCCACCCTCTGGCGGGCCATCGTACCCTCGGATTCGCCGAATCGCTGGCCTTCGACCATGTCGGCCTCCATACCAACAGTTCGATCTACGTCGCGATGCACCAGGCAGCGCTCGCGGCGGGACGCAGCATTAAGCTGCGCATCCACGTTACCGGGCTGGATGCCATGTGCCGCATGATCGAGAACGGCCTGGGCATCGGCGTGATGCCGCAGCGCGCCTTCGAGCTGATGCAGGGTGGCATCGGCCGCGGCCTGCGCAGCGTGGCGCTCCAGGACGCCTGGGCCGCCCGCGAGATCCGGCTGGTGGCACGCGACTTCTCCACGCTGCCCGTCGCGGCGCGCATGCTGGTCAAGCACCTGCAGGCGCCGGACGCGGCCGCCGATCCGCTGGCCGCCTGAGCGGCGGATCGGCAGACAATTCCCATCCCCACGAAAGAGACCATCACCATGGCACGCACGCTCTACGACAAGCTCTGGGACGAACATGTCGTCCACACCGAGGAAGACGGCACCTCGATCCTGTACATCGACCGCCACCTGGTCCATGAGGTGACCAGCCCCCAGGCCTTCGAGGGGCTGCGCGAGGCCGGCCGCAAGCTGTGGCGCATCAGCTCGGTCGTCGCCACCGCCGACCACAACACGCCGACGACCCACTGGGAGCGCGGCTACGACGGCATCGAAGACCCGATCAGCAAGGAACAGATCACCACGCTGGACAGCAACATCAAGGAGTTCGGCGCGGCCGCGTTCTTCCCCTTCCTGAGCAAGCGCCAGGGCATCGTGCACGTGATCGGCCCCGAGTCCGGCGCCACGCTGCCCGGCATGACCGTGGTGTGCGGCGACTCGCACACCTCCACGCACGGTGCCTTCGGCGCGCTGGCGCACGGCATCGGCACCAGCGAGGTCGAGCACGTGATGGCCACGCAGACGCTCCTGGCCAAGAAGGCGAAAAACATGCTCGTCAAGGTCGACGGCAAGCTCGCGCCCGGCTGCACCGCGAAGGACGTCGTGCTGGCCATCATCGGCCGGATCGGCACGGCCGGCGGCACCGGCTACACCATCGAGTTCGCCGGCTCGGCGATCCGCGACCTGAGCATGGAAGGCCGCATGACGGTGTGCAACATGGCCATCGAGGCCGGCGCCCGCGCCGGGCTGGTGGCAGTGGACGAGAAGACCCTCGCCTACATCAAGGGCCGGCCGATGGCGCCCACCGGCGTCGAGTGGGACCAGGCGGTCGAGCACTGGAAGACCCTGCACTCGGACCCCGGCGCGCACTTCGACACGGTGGTCGAGCTCGACGCAGCCCAGATCAGGCCGCAGGTCACCTGGGGCACCTCACCCGAGATGGTGGTGCCGATCGACGGCCGGGTGCCCGATCCGGACAAGGAAAAGGACGCCAGCAAGCGCGGCGCCATCGAGCGGGCCCTGAGCTACATGGGCCTGGAGCCGAACAAGGCGATGAATGACATCTTCGTCGACAAGGTCTTCATCGGCTCTTGCACCAACAGCCGCATCGAGGACATGCGCGAGGCCGCGGCCATGGTCAAGAAGCTGGGCCAGAAGGTGGCCAACAACGTCAAGCTGGCGATGGTGGTGCCGGGATCGGGCCTGGTGAAGGAACAGGCCGAGCGCGAGGGGCTGGACCAGATCTTCAAGGCCGCCGGCTTCGAGTGGCGCGAGCCCGGCTGCTCAATGTGCCTGGCGATGAACGCCGACCGGCTGGAGCCCGGCGAGCGCTGCGCCTCCACCAGCAACCGCAACTTCGAGGGCCGGCAGGGCGCCGGCGGCCGCACCCACCTCGTGAGCCCGGCCATGGCCGCGGCGGCCGCGGTGCACGGCCATTTCGTCGACGTCCGCCAATTCGCCTGAACGCCAAGGAGCCTCACCATGCAGAAATTCACCGTGCACAAGGGCCTCGTGGCACCGCTGGACCGCGAGAACGTCGACACCGACGCCATCATTCCCAAGCAGTTCCTGAAGTCGATCAGGAAGACCGGCTTCGGCCCGAACCTCTTCGACGCCTGGCGCTACCTCGATCCGGGCGAGCCCGGGCAGGATCCGGCCTCGCGCAAGCCCAATCCCGACTTCGTGCTCAATCTGCCGCGCTATGCGGGCGCCTCGATCCTGCTGGCGCGGCAGAACTTCGGCTGCGGCTCCTCGCGCGAGCATGCGCCGTGGGCGCTGGACCAATATGGCTTCCGCGCCATCATCGCGCCGAGCTACGCGGACATCTTCTTCAACAACAGCTTCAAGAACGGCCTGCTGCCGATCGTGCTGCCCGAGTCGCAGGTGGCGCAGCTCTTCGACGAGACCTTCGCCTTTCCGGGCTACAGCCTCACCATCGACCTGGAGCGGCAGGTCGTCGTCAAGCCCGATGGCAGCGAACTCGCCTTCGACGTCCAGGCATTCCGCAAGTACTGCCTGATCAACGGGCTGGACGACATCGGCCTGACGCTGCGCCACAAGGACAAGATCCAGGCCTTCGAGGCCGAACGCCTGGCCACGAAACCGTGGCTCTCACACCAGATGATCGCCTGACCTTTTTCTCCACTTTTTCTCGAAACGACCTCATGAAAATCGCAGTTCTTCCCGGCGACGGCATCGGCACCGAAATCGTGGCCGAGGCCATTCGCGTGCTCGACGTGCTGGATCTGTCCTACGAGATGGAATCGGCCCCGGTCGGCGGCGCCGCCTACGAGTCCCACGGCCATCCGCTTCCCGAATCCACGCTGAAGCTGGCCAAGGAGGCCGATGCCGTGCTGTTCGGCGCCGTGGGCGACTGGAAGTACGACCGGCTGGAGCGCTCGCTGCGCCCCGAGCAGGCCATCCTGGGCCTGCGCAAGAACCTCGGGCTGTTCGCCAACTTCCGCCCGGCGATCTGCTACGAGCAATTGGTCGGCGCCTCCAGCCTCAAGCCGGAACTGGTCTCGGGCCTGGACATCCTGATCATCCGCGAGCTCACCGGCGACATCTATTTCGGCCAGCCGCGCGGGCGCCGCAGCGCTCCGGACGGGCATTTCCCGGGTGCCGAGGAGGCCTTCGACACCATGCGCTACACGCGCCCCGAGATCGAGCGCATCGCCCATGTCGCCTTCCAGGCCGCGCGCAAGCGCAGCAAGCGGGTGACCAGCGTGGACAAGGCCAATGTGCTGGAAACCTTCCAGCTTTGGAAGGACGTGGTGACCGAGGTCGGCCAGCAATACCCCGATGTCGAACTCGACCATATGTACGTGGACAACGCCGCGATGCAACTGGTCAAGGCCCCCAAGAAATTCGACGTGGTGGTCACCGGAAACATGTTCGGCGACATCCTCTCCGACGAGGCAGCCATGCTCACCGGCTCGATCGGCATGCTGCCCTCGGCCTCCCTCAATGCCGGCAACCAGGGCCTTTATGAACCCAGTCACGGCAGTGCGCCTGACATTGCGGGCAAGGGGGTTGCCAATCCTTTGGCTACAATCCTGTCCGCTGCCATGATGCTCCGCTTCTCCCTGAACCAAGCCGAGGCTGCCGACCGGATCGAGTCGGCTGTCAAGCACGTGCTGGCGCAGGGTCTGCGGACGGCGGACATCTGGTCGGATGGAACGACCAAGGTCGGCACGCGCGAGATGGGCGACGCCGTGGTGGCAGCCATCACCAAAAAGACGATTACCGGCTAACCGCAGCCCGCTTCGTCATGCCCTTCCCGGCTCTGACGAGCCGGGCGCAAAGAGAAAACGACTTTCTTCTTTCTTCACAAGGGCAAACTGAAATGGCGAACGCATCTCAACCTCTGGTCGGTCTCGTAGGCTGGCGCGGCATGGTCGGCTCGGTCCTGATGGACCGCATGCAGGCCGAAGGCGACTTCCAACTGATCGAGCCGCTGTTCTTCTCCACCTCCAACGCCGGCGGCAAGGCCCCGGCCATGGCGAAGAACGAGGCCACCCTGAAGGACGCAAACGACATCGAGGCGCTGCGCAAGTGCGACATCGTCATCACCGCCCAGGGCGGCGACTACACCAGCGCGGTCTTCCCCAAGCTGCGCGCCGCGGGCTGGAACGGCCACTGGATCGATGCCGCCTCCACCCTGCGCATGAACGATGACGCGATCATCGTGCTTGACCCGGTCAACCTGCCGGTGATCCAGAACGCGCTGAGCAAGGGCGGCAAGAACTGGATCGGCGGCAACTGTACGGTGAGCTGCATGCTGATGGGCGTGGGTGCCCTGTACAAGGCCGGCCTGGTCGAATGGATGACCAGCATGACCTACCAGGCCGCCTCGGGCGGCGGCGCGCAGCATATGCGCGAGCTTCTTACCCAGTTCGGCAGCCTGCACGGCGAGGTCCGCGCTCTGCTGGACGACCCGAAGTCCGCCATTCTCGAAATCGACCGCAAGGTCCTGGCGCGCCAGCAGGCGCTGAGCGCCGCCGAAACGGCCAACTTCGGCGTTCCGCTGGGCGGCAGCCTGATCCCCTGGATCGATAAGGACCTGGGAGAAGGCGTCAGCAAGGAAGAGTGGAAGGCCGGTGCCGAGACGAACAAGATCCTGGGCCAGGGCGCGGCGTTCGGTACCGCCGCGACCCCGGTCGACGGCTTCTGCGTGCGCGTCGGCGCCATGCGCTGCCACAGCCAGGCGTTGACCTTCAAGCTCAAGAAGGATGTGCCACTGGCCGACATCGAGGCACTGATCGCCGCGGACAACGCCTGGGTCAAGGTAGTGCCGAACAACCGCGAAGCCACGATGCGCGATCTGACGCCGGTTACGGTAACCGGCACCATGAACATTCCGGTCGGACGCCTGCGCAAGCTGGCCATGGGCCCGGAATATCTGGGCGCATTCACCATCGGCGACCAACTGCTGTGGGGCGCGGCGGAACCGCTGCGGCGTATGCTCCGCATCCTGCTCGAGGCTTGAAGCAACGCCTGGGCGCCTTCGTAGGCGCCCTGCGTTGCAGTACCGCAACGCAGAAAGGGCTCCGAAGTTGGTGCGCACTGGGTAGATAAGGCCTGTCGCCTTGTCAGTGCAGGGTGTTGATGTTAACGTCCTCTTACACTTTCGGGCCCGAAATTGCCCCTATCAGCATGACACGACATCCGTTGCCTGAGGCCCGACTCCCGGCCACCTGTCCGTCCCTGCGCCCCTCTGTCCGGGGCCAGCTTTCCATTCTCAGCACGGCGGTCGCCCTCGCCTTGGGGCTGGTGAGTCTTGACGCCGCGGCACTGACGCTCGGGCGGCTCAACGTGCAGTCCGCCCTCGGCGAGCCGCTGCGGGCCGAGATCGAGGTGTCAGAGATCGCCCCGGGCGAAGCGGACGGGTTGAAGATCAACATCGCCCCCGCGGCAGCCTTCAACGCAGCCGGCGTGCCTTTCAACGCCGTTCTGAGCGACGTAAGGACCAGCCTGCAGCGTCGTGCGGATGGCCGCTACGTGGTGCGGCTCAGCAGCAACCGCCTGCTCAGCGAACCCTTCATCGACCTGTTGATCGAGGCCAGCTGGAACGCTGGCCGCGTCGTGCGCGACTACACGGTGCTGCTCGACCCGCCGAAGAGCCGACCGGCCCAGGCCGCCGCGCCCATGACACCGACCGCACCGCAGATCAGTACAGCGCCTGCGCCGCGCGCTGCGCCGGAAATCCCCCAGGCGCTGCCGCGTCGCCAGCAGCCCGCTGCTGGCGCGGCCGCGCCGAGCACCCCGGCCGCGCCCCCCGCAACGGGCGAACGCAGCGTTCGTGCCGGCCCGAGCGACCAGCAGGTGACTGTCCAGTCCGGCGACACCGCGGGCCGGATCGCAAGTGCCAACAAGCCCGCTGACGTCTCGCTCGACCAGATGCTGGTGGCCCTGTTGCGGGCCAATCCCAACGCCTTCATCGGCGGCAACATCAATCGCATCAAGGCCGGCGCCGTGCTCGACGTGCCGAGCGCCTCGCAAGCTGCCGCCGTTCCGGCCGACGAAGCCCGGCGTACGGTCGTAGCGCAGAGCCGCGACTTCGGCGACTATCGCCGGCGCCTCGCGGAGAACGCACCCGCCTCCCGGGTGGCCGATGCCGACCGGCAGGCGAAAGGCACGCTGCAGGCCAACGTCGAGGACCGCAATGCCGCCAATGCCGCCGCAGACAAGCTGCGCGTCACCCAGGGTGGCACGGGCCGGCCGAGCGAAGAGCAAATGGCCCGCAGCCGCCAGGCGCAGGACAACAGCACGCGCGTTGCAGAGCTATCCAAGAACATCGAGGAACTGAACAAGCTCCAGAGCGCCAGCGGCGCCTCGCCTGCAGCCGCTCCGGCGCCGGCTGCTGCAGCGCCAGCGGTCCCCGCCTCGACGGCGGCGGCCTCCCCTGCCGCGGCGGGAGCGCCCGCTCCGGCGGCCGCAGCGACGCGTTCTGCGGCACCCACCCTCCCTCCGGCACTGGCACCTGCCGCCTCGGCACCCGCCCCCCAACCGGCTGCGACAGCTTC